>NZ_KB906532.1:0-2948 GCF_000381425.1 Thioalkalivibrio sp. ALRh | reverse complement strand
AACGCCTACGAGCGAAAATGGACAGCCGAAACACCGATCGAGGTGTCCGAAATCACTTGACCACTACAGTTTGGCGGGGGCTTCGCGGCCGAGGCCGCTCCTACAGGGGGTATCGGCATCGTCTTCCCGGAAACCGTGTTGCGGTTATCCGGGATCTCGGCGTTGGGGCCGGGGCACGGCCGGATGGTAATGCCAGCGCGGGAGATCCCGGCTCTTAGCTGCGCTGTGGCCGGGATGACCGTGGTGGGGTAGCTGGGTCGGGATGAGCTGGCCGGGTCGATCGGGCATGCCATGGGCTTGTGGGCCGCGTTGAGTTTGTCAGGGGTTAGTGATAGGCGGAGCTAGGGGGAAAACGTGTGCTCAGGCTGCGGGTGGTTCAGGTCAGCTCGCGCTGGAGCGCATGTCTGTACCAGTTGCGCCAGCCTGATAGTTGTCGTCGAAAGAAGCTACTGTCGAGCACAGTCCAGTGTTGGGTGAGTGGTGAGTCTTTGTGGGTTCCCAAACGGCCCGGAAAGTGTCCGGCCTGGTTATAGAGTGTTAGTTCTCCGAACCAGAGGCGTTCGCCATCCCAGAGAAGGTCGACCCGCACGTGGTCGAACTCCTGTCCCAGTTTTCGGGCGATCGCCAGAGCTTCATCGATGGCTGGTGGCAGGGGCTGGGTGGAGGATGGCGGGGCGACTGCGGCTCGCTCCCCGCTTCGAATCGCTTGTCCCGCTTGGTCGAAATACCAGACGTTCGCCCGCATGTTTTGAAAGCGGCCGCTGATGTGGACGAGGCGCACCACACGAGAGCCAAAGGTGTAGATTTTGAGTTCGTCCGGTCCGCCTGTGTCGGGTGCAATCATTTCTTCGAGGAATAGCTGGCGGGTGATCCCGAAATAGCCCCACTCGTGATGCCGTCGGCCGTGACCCTGAGACATCCACCGGGATCCCAGCTGCTCGACGTGGCGCCGGTCGTAGTGGCCTTGGTGAATTAGATGATTGGTGCCGCAGCCATGGTTCGCCTTGAATACGGCGTTGTGCCGAAGAAGGGCGTCCGGTATGCGACTCGGGTCAGTACCCTTCCAGAGCACCGAAGCAATGGAGAGCTCGGGGACGCGGGCCGCTACCCACTCCTTGCAGGCGAGTTTGTCGCTGACGATGACAAAGCGGGGGTCGTGATCGAATATCTTGCGCCAGAAGAACTTGTCGTTTCCGGTGACGGGCAGGCCGGCACAAGGGAGACGACGTGCGCGGCGGAGGGTGTGTAATGTGGGAAGGGGATACCGAATCCAGCACCAGAGTGTAATCCCCGCCAGTAGGGTTCGGTTCAGGTACTTCACGCGGAACTCGGATCTGAGGGCTTGGTACCTGAAGCATAGGCGAGAGACCATGGCATGTAGGCGCCACCGAGCGATTCGTAGGCTTCCAAGTGGTCGACAATGAGCCCCATAACGTCCGGTGGCTGCAGTCGAACCATACCGAACAACTGGTGGACAAAGCGGGCCAGGGAGGGCAAGTCGGGGCACTGCCAAGTGACGTGTTCTTCGGTCTCGAATGTGTTCAGGAATTTGGCTTGAACTAGGTGGTTGCGCAATTCACCGAGGGCAAAGAAGACGCCGCGGTGGCCAGTCTCGGTCCAACGATCCACGGGTCCGTTCAAGAAAGCTGCAGCGGCTGATCCTGTCCGAACATCGGCGACAACGATCTGCCCGCCGGGCCGCAACACCCGCCAGGCTTCGTTGAAGAAGCCGCGACGTTCCGCAGAAGAAAGGTGATGCAGCCCCGCCAGGCTCGCAACCTTGTCAACGCTTTGATCCGGAAGGGGTATATCCCAGATTGGAGAGATGATCGTCGTATGGTGTGCTTCGAGCGGCGTCGCAAACTCGGACGAGGGTTCTATGCACACCACTTCAGCGCCCCGGGTCTTCAACCGGTCGGCAACGTACCCACCCCCCGCTGGGGCATCCACGATCGTTTCCCCTGCAAGGGGCGACAGCCTTTTCAGTAGCTCGGCAAGTTCCTGATCACGGGCATTAGGGAACTCTGCCATCGCGTTGTTGTACGAGCGGCCCCGCTGGTCGAATGTTTCGATATACGTTGTCACAGCGGACGATGATAAGTGCGTTCAGGTTCCAAGCGAAAGGAGATGACGAACGCCCGGCGATCAGCGCATTTGATGTGTGGGAGATGAAGAGAGTGAGCCTTCGAAGCTTGCAGGGGGTGGGTGGTTTTGTGATGGGGTTTGGATTAGCGTGCGGGGAATTGTGAACTGGAGGGGTTGTGATGGATGAGTGGGTCGATCGGCTGGCGGGGTTGGGGACCGCGAGTATTGGGCGTGTGGTTGAAGGCTTGTTGCGCGGGATGGGGTATGTGCTGGTGGATGCGCCGGCGGATGGTCGCGATGTGTGGCAGGAGTATGTGGTGGCCCCGGCACGCGGCGGTGACGATGCGCCGCGCTTGATTGTGGGAGTGGCGCGCGATCGCGACAGCGAGGTGGAGCCGCCGGAGCTGGAGGCCTTTGTCTCGGGGCGCATGGGTAGTGATCGCGGGATGTATGTGAGCCTGGCCGGCTTTGCGCCGGAGGCGCGCGAGCAGGCGGCGGAGCTGGCGATGCCGGTGATTTTGCTGGAGCCGGCGGACCTGGCGGAGCGGCTGCGCAGCCACTGGGGAGCGCTGGATGGCGAGACGCAGGCGCTGGTTGAGGGGCGTGGTTAGCGGTTTGTGTTTTCTTGGTCGAGTGTGAAGAGGGCCTTTCCTGTTGGGATGGGCCCTTTTTTGTTGGGCGGGTTTGGTGCGGTATTCGGGCGTGGGTATCGCCGAGGGGGCTCGGCTCCTACAGGGGCGGGTGTTGGCATGTGGATGGGTGGCCTTCTGGTGTGCTGGTCTAATTTTCGTGGACACCTCGATCGGTGGAATGATTGGGATCTGATCGAGGAGACGATATGGGACGCAGGAATTTTGATCCGG
>NZ_KB906531.1:0-3767 GCF_000381425.1 Thioalkalivibrio sp. ALRh | reverse complement strand
AACGCCTACGAGCGAAAATGGACAGCCGAAACACCGATCGAGGTGTCCGAAATCACTTGACCACTACACGGAGCGTCGGGGCATGCGGGGAGGGCTGTGGCGGGAGCCGGTGGAACTGCGATGCCGGATGAAACGCTGGCGTGATCTGTGGTGGTGGGGTTGAAGGATGAACGTGAGCGGACAGAGGGTGTTGGTAACAGGAGCGACTGGCTTCGTGGGCGCCGCGGTGGTTGAACGGTTGGCGGTGGACGGGCGTCGGGTGCCGATTGCGGGGTGTCGGCGCAACGCGTTGGTGCCGGCGGGTGCGGAGCTGGCGGTAACGGCGTCGCTTGGCTCGGAAGCGGACTGGAGCGGCGCGCTGCAGGGTGTGGGGGCGGTGGTGCATGCGGCCGCCCGCGTGCATGTGATGGATGAGGATGCGGCCGATCCTCTGGCGGAGTACCGACGCGCCAATGTGGAGGGCACGCTGGCGCTGGCGCGGCAGGCGGCGCAGGCAGGTGTGCGGCGGTTTGTGTTCGTCAGCTCCATCAAGGTGAATGGGGAGCGGACTTCGGCTGGCAGTGCATTTTCCGCGGCGGATGCGCCGGCGCCGGTTGATCCGTACGGCGTTTCCAAGGCCGAGGCGGAAGCGGGGTTGTTCGCACTCGGCCGTGAGACGGGGATGGATATTGTGGTGGTGCGGCCGCCGCTGGTGTATGGGCCGGGCGTTGGCGGGAATTTCGCACGGATGATGCAGTGGGTGGCGCGGGGTGTGCCGCTGCCGCTGGGGGCGGTGGACAATCGGCGTTCGCTAGTGGGGCTGGATAACCTGGTGGATCTGCTGGTGACGTGTCTGGACCATCCGGCGGCGGCGAATCGGGTGTTTCTGGCGGGGGATGGGGAGGATCTTTCCACCACCGATCTGTTGCGCCGGGTGGCGGCGGCGATGGATCGGCGCGCGCGGTTGGTGCCGGTGCCGCCGGGGCTGTTGCGTGCCGGGGCGCGTGCGGTGGGGCGTGGGGAGATGGCGCGGCGGTTGCTGGATTCGTTGCAGGTGGATATTTCGGATACGCGGGAGACGCTGGGGTGGGAGCCGCCGGTGAGTGTGGATGAGGGGTTAAGGCGGGCGGTGGTGTCGTTGGTTGGGTAGGTTTGGGGGTTTTTCCGGCTTTGGCGGGGGCTTCGCGGGCGAGCCCGCTCCCACGGGGGGTGGCAGTCGGTGTAGGAGGCCAGCCCTCTGGCCGATGGGGCCTGTCCAACTTCCAATCGGCCAGGGGGCTGGCCTCCTACAGGGGGGGTGTTGTTTTGCGTGGGTGATCGGCCAGGGGGGCGGCGGGGTGCTTGGTTTATGGGTTGATTCCGATATTGATTGGTTATCGGTTTGGGCGCATAATCGGGCGTTATGACATTGCTTGCGCGAACACCTAAGCAGATTGGGACGATTGTGCGCCGGGTCCGGCGAAAGCAGGGCCTTACGCAGGCCGCGCTTGGCGAGAAGTCGGGCTTGCGCCAGGAGACGATCTCCCTGATCGAGAACGGGAACCCGGCCACCCGGTTGGAGACGTTGCTTGCGGTTCTGGCGGCGCTGGATCTGGAGTTTCAGGTTTCTCCCCGTGCGCGGTCGGCTGCGTCCATTGAAGAAATCTTCTGATGCCGCGCACGCGCCGCCATCCGCCGCTGCGTGTCTTGCTGAATGGTCGCCTGGTGGGGTTTCTGGAGAAGTCGGCGGCCGGGGCGATCCGGTTTCGGTATGACGCCAGCTGGCTAGGCTGGGAGCATGCGCTGCCGGTCTCGCTGTCGCTTCCGTTGCGGGAAGATGCCTACCACGGTGCGGCCGTGGCCGCGGTGTTCGAGAACCTGTTGCCGGATGCGGACGTCCTGCGGCGGCGTGTGGCCCAACGTGTGGGCGCCGCTGGGACGGATGCCTACAGCCTGCTGGCGGCGATCGGGCATGATTGTGTGGGGGCTTTGCAGTTTTCGCTGTCGGATGCGCAGGAGTCCGAGCCCGCTGGAGGGATTCGTGGGGAGCCGCTCGATGATAGGGGCGTCGAAGAGCTGCTGGGCGGTTTGGCACAGGCGCCGCTGGGTCTGGGCGACGACGATGCTTTCCGCATTTCGATTGCTGGTGCCCAGGAGAAGACGGCACTGCTGTGGCATGAGGGTCGCTGGCTCAAGCCCCATGGCTCGACGCCGACGACGCATATCCTGAAGCCCGCTATTGGGCAGTTACCCAACGGGCTGGATTTGTCGGACAGCGTGGAGAACGAGTTTTACTGCCTGCGATTGCTGGCGGCGTTCGGTCTCCCGGTCGCACGCGCAGAGATCGGACGCTTTGGGGGCGCCCGTGCGCTGGTAGTGGAGCGGTTTGATCGACACTGGGCGCGCGATGGGCGGTTACTGCGCTTGCCGCAGGAGGACTGCTGCCAGGCACTGGGCGTGCCGCCGAGCCGCAAGTATCAGAGCGAAGGTGGCCCCGGGCTGGTGGATGTGCTGGGGCTGTTGCGGGGCAGTGATACGCCGGGGGCGGACCAGGCGACAGTGCTGAAGGCGCAGATCCTGTTCTGGCTGATCGGCGCCACGGATGGGCACGCCAAGAATTTCAGTGTGTTCCTGCAACCCGGCGGCGGGTACCGGCTGACGCCGCTGTATGACGTGTTGACGATTTTACCTAGCGTGGCCAGCCGCCAGGTCGAGCGCAAGCAGGTTCGGCTGGCGCTCGCTGTGGGGCGGCGCAACCACTATCGGGTGGATGGCATCCAGGGTCGCCATTTTCTGCAGACGGGCGCTTCGGCCCGTCTGCCTGCGGCGATGGTGCACGAGGTCCTGGCATCCGTGGTTCTGCAGGCCCCATCCGCACTGGATCGAGTGGAATATGAATTGCCGGCGGGGTTCCCGGCTGGCATCCATGACGCCGTTCGGCGTTCGGTGGAAGCGGGTATTCAGTCGCTGGAGCGGGTTCTTTGAGGCCAGGCCCGCAGGGGGGCGGCACTCGGTGTAGGAGGCCAGCCCTCTGGCCGATGGGGCTTGTCCAACATCCAATCGGCCAGGGGGCTGTCCTCCTGCGGGGGGACCAGGGGACGGGGGTTATTAGTTGGGATTTGGGAGGCGTTTTGATTCGGGTTCTGGATGTGGTGCTGGCGTTGGTGGGGCTGGTTGCAGTGGCGCCGGTGATGGCGGTGTTGTGGGTGCTGGGCTGGCTGGAGTCGCGTTCGCCGCTGTTTCGGCAAGAGCGGGTGGGGCGGTATCAGCGGCCGTTTGTGCTGGTGAAGTTTCGGACGATGCGGCCGGATACGGCGTCGGTGGCGACGCATCTGGCGCAGGCCTCGTCGATTACGCGCTTGGGGCGCTTTCTGCGCAAAACGAAGCTGGATGAGTTGCCGCAGCTTTGGAATGTGCTGAAGGGGGAGATGAGCCTGGTAGGGCCGCGACCCTGTCTGGTGGGTCAGGTGGAGTTGATCGCGGCGCGGGAGGCGCGCGGGGTGTTTGCGGTGCGCCCGGGCATCACCGGGCTGGCGCAGGTGAACGGGATCGATATGTCGGACCCCGAGAGGCTGGCCGAGGTGGATGCGAAGATGATTGAGTCGCTGACGCTTGTGGGTTATTTCCGGTATCTGGTTTTGACGGTTACGGGGAAGGGTTCGGGGGATCGGGTTCGGGGTTAAGTTCCGTGGGGCCATTGGTGGTTTTCGGGGTTTGTGCTGGTCTAATTTTCGTGGACACCTCGATCGGTGGAATGATTGGGATCTGATCGAGGAGACGATATGGGACGCAGGAATTTTGATCCGGAG
>NZ_KB906530.1:0-8367 GCF_000381425.1 Thioalkalivibrio sp. ALRh | reverse complement strand
AACTGCTGGGACAATGCGGTGGCCGAACGCTTCTTCCTAAACCTGAAGATGGAGCGCGTCTGGCGACGGGACTATGCCAATCACGGCGAGGCCACCCGGGACATCACCGACTACATCGTCGGCTTCTACAACGAGCGCCGAAGGCACTCGACCCTGGGCTACCTGTCGCCCAACGCCTACGAGCGAAAATGGACAGCCGAAACACCGATCGAGGTGTCCGAAATCACTTGACCACTACACTGGCTGATGGGGGTTATGTCTAATGCCGCATCGCGCAGGGGGCTGCGCTCCTACAGACGGGTTGTGGTTGGTGTAGGAGGCCAGCCCTCTGGCCGATCGGGGCCTGTCCGGTAGTAGTGCGCCGTCAGCTGGCAGGCTCCAGGAGGAGCGCGGTCAGCGGGGGCAGGTGGAGGTAGAGCGTGGCGGGGTGGCCGTTGCGCTCGATGGGTTCGGCGTGGGCGTGGGCGGGGCCGCGGGAGTCGCCGCCGTAGGCCTGGGCGTCGGTGTTGAGGACGACGCGCCAGGGGCCGGGGTGTGGGGCGGGGACCGGGTGCGCACCGCGTTCGATGGGGGTGAGGTTGAGCACGACGATGCGTTCCTGGCCGTGGATGTCGCGGCGCAGGAAGCTGAGGGTGGAGTGCGAGGCGTCGTCGCAGTCCAGCCAGGAGAAGCCGTCGGGTTCGAATTCGCGGCCGTGCAGGGCGGCGTGGTCGCGGTAGACCTGGTTAAGGTCGCGCACGAGCTGCTGCAGGCCCTGGTGCAGCGGGTATTGCAGGACGTACCAGTCCAGTTCGCGGTCCTCGGACCACTCGGGACCCTGGCCGAATTCCTGGCCCATGAACAGGAGCTTCTTGCCGGGGTAGAGCCACTGCCAGGCGTAGAGCAGGCGTAGATTGGCGTGTTGTTCCCATTCGTTGCCGGGCATGCGGCCGCGCAGGCTGCGTTTGCCGTGCACGACTTCGTCGTGGGAGAAGGGCAGGACGAAGTTCTCGCTGTACGCGTAGATCTGGCCGAAGGTGAGCTGGTTGTGATGGTAGTGGCGGTAGATCGGGTCCATGCCGAAGTAGGTCAGGGTGTCGTGCATCCAGCCCATGTTCCATTTCATGGTGAAGCCGAGTCCGCCCATGGACGGTGGGCGGCTGACGCCCGGCCAGGCGGTGGATTCCTCGGCGATCATCACCACGCCGGGGTGCGCGGTCTGCACGGTCTCGTTCAGGTGGCGCAGGAAGTCGATCGCCTCCAGGTTTTCGTTGCCGCCGTGGATGTTGGGCAGCCAGTCGTGCGGCTCGCGGTCGTAGTCGCGATAGAGCATGGAGGCGACCGCGTCCACGCGCAGGCCGTCGAGGTGGAAGTCCTCGACCCAGCACAGCGCGCTGGAGAGGAGGAAGTTGCGCACCTCAGGACGAGAGTAGTTGAAGATCAGCGTGCCCCAGCCGCGGTGTTCGCCGATGCGCGGATCTTCGTGTTCGTACAGTGCGGTGCCGTCGAAGCGGGCGAGGGCGAACTCGTCGCGCGGGAAGTGGCCGGGTACCCAGTCGAGCAGCACGCCGAGCCCGGCCTGGTGCGCCTGGTCGACGAAGTAGCGGAAATCGTCCGGGTCGCCAAAGCGCGAGGTGGGGGCGAAGAAGCCGGTGCTCTGATAGCCCCACGAGCCGTCGAACGGGTGCTCGGTGATCGGCAGCAACTCGAGATGGGTGAAGCCCATGTCGCGCGCATAGGGCACGAGGCGCTCGGCCAGCTCGCGGTAGTTGGGCCACTGGCCCTCGGGGCTGCGCTGCCAGGAGCCCAGGTGCACCTCGTAGATGCTCATCGGGCGGTGCTTCCAGCCCTCGGGGTCGCGGTTCTGGAGCCATTCGTCATCGCCCCAGGTGTAGTCGCTCTGCGGCTGGATGCGCGCGGCCGTCTCCGGGCGCAGCTGGTAGGCGCGGGCGTAGGGGTCGGTGCGGACGTGGATGGTGCCGTGGTCGCGGTTGCGGATCTCGAATTTGTACAGGGTGTCGCGGTCCAGCCCCGGGATGAACAGCTCCCAGATGCCGCTGCCCGGGTGCACGGTCATCGGGTGGCAACGGCCATCCCAGCGGTTGAAGTCGCCGACGACGGAGGCGCGCTCGGCGTTCGGGGCCCATACGGCGAAGCGCACGCCGTCGATCCCGTCGCGGGTCTCCGGGTGGGCGCCGAGCATGCGGTGGGCGTGCCAGTGCCGGCCTTCGGCGAACAGGTGGCGGTCGAACTCGGGGATGTCCGGGGTGAAGCTCCACGGGTCAACGGTTTGTAATGTCTGCGTGCCACCCTCGGGCTTCCAGCGGAGTTCGGGGTGCGCGGGGAGGGCATTGCCCTTGCCCTGCCAGGTGAAAAGCCCCGGGATTTTGGTACTGGGTGTGAGCGGTTCGTCGGATCCGCCCGAAAGTGTGATCGAGGCCTTGCTGGCGTGCGGCAGCCAGGCACGGTAGCAGGCAGTCTCTTGATCCAGCGCATGAAGGCCCAGGACGCTGTGTGGATCATGGAGGCGCGCCTCCGGCAAACGCGCGAGGGTTTCGGCAACGGGTGTGATGCATTTGCTGGAGGCTGTTGTCATACTCGAATCACGCTCGGTGTTTGATCGGGGTCACAGCCCCGGAGAGGTTTAATGGCAAGGATGGGTGCATGAATCCGCAACCGCAACGTTTTGTTAGTCGTCTGACCCGCGAGACCCTGGCTCTGATCCTCGCCGGGGGGCGCGGATCGCGGCTGAAGCAGCTGACGCTCTGGCGGGCCAAGCCGGCCGTACCGTTCGGCGGCAAGTTCCGCATCATCGACTTTCCACTGTCCAACTGTATCAACTCGGGCATCCGTCAGGTGGCGGTGCTGACGCAGTACAAGGCGCATTCGCTGATCCAGCATATCCAGCGCGGCTGGAGCTTCCTGCGCGGGGAGTTCGGCGAGTTTATCGAGCTGTTGCCGGCGCAGCAGCGCATCGAGACGTCCTGGTACCAGGGTACGGCGGACGCGGTGTACCAGAACATCGACATCATCCGTCAGCACGCGCCAAGTTACGTGCTAATCCTGGCCGGGGACCACATCTACAAGATGGACTACGGCCAGATGATCGCCTTCCACGTGGAGAGCGGGGCGGACATGACGGTGGGCTGCCTGGAGGTGGAGCGTGAACGCGCCAAGGCCTTCGGGGTGATGGGCGTCGATGCCGCGAGCCGCATTACCTCGTTTGCGGAGAAACCGGACGACCCGGCGAGCATCCCGGGCAAGAGCACCCACTCGCTGGCCTCGATGGGGATCTACGTGATCAACACGCAGTTCCTGTTCGAGCAGCTGATCAAGGACGCGGATGACACCTTCTCCACGCACGATTTCGGCAAGGACATCATCCCCGGCATCATCGATCGCTATCAGGTGATGGCCTACCCGTTCCGCGACGAGCAGGGCGTGCGCCAGGGCTACTGGCGTGATGTCGGCACGATCGACTCCTACTGGCAGGCGAACCTGGGACTGATCGGCGTGACCCCCGAACTGAATCTGTACGACTCCGACTGGCCGATCTGGACGTATCAGGAGCAGCTGCCGCCGGCGAAGTTCGTGTTTGACGACGACGATCGCCGCGGCATGGCGATCGACTCCATGGTGTCGGGGGGGTGCATCATCTCGGGCAGCACGATCCGCCACTCGCTGCTGTTCTCCAACGTGCAGGTGAACGCCGGTTCGACGGTGGAAGACTCGGTGATCCTGCCCAGCGTGAAGGTGGGCGAGGACTGCGTAATCCAGAAGGCGGTGATCGACAAGGGTTGCAGGGTGCCCGACGGGACCCAGATTGGTGTGGACGACGAGGCGGATGCCCGCGACTACTACATATCGCCCGAAGGTGTACGGGTGGTAACCCCCGAGATGCTCGGACAGGCCACGCATCATGTGCGCTAGTACTGCACTGGTGCCGATCCCACCCAAACTCGATGTGGTGCTGTGCTGGCACATGCACCAGCCACAGTACTTCGAGAGCGGCGCGGGTGAATACGCGCTGCCCTGGACGTACCTCCATGCGCTGAAGGACTACACGGACATGGCCGCCCACCTGGAGGCCTGCCCGAAGGCGCGCGCGGTGGTCAATTTTGCGCCAATCCTGCTGGAGCAACTGGCGGACTATGGCGAGCGCCTGGACGCCTGCGTGCGCGAGCGCCAGCTTGTTGGCGACCCGGTGCTCGACCTGTTGCACATGGATGCGGTGCCGACGGACTCTGCGCAGCGCGAGGAGATCCTGCGGGTATGCCTGCGGGCGCATGCCCCGCGCATGATCGAGCCGTTCCCGCTGTTCCAGCGCCTCGCCGATATCGCGCGCAAGGCGATGGAGGAGCCGCTGCTGCTGGGGCATCTGGATGACCGCTTTTTCCAGGATCTGGCTACCTGTTACCACCTGGCCTGGCTGGGCGAGACCATTCGCTGGGCCTATCCCGAGGTGCGCGGCTGGCTGAAGGCGGATACGAACTTCGACCCTGCCATGCGTCAGCGTCTGTTGACGCTGATCCGCGACGAGGTCAAGGGCATCCTGCCGCGCTATCGGGAATTGGCGGAGAGTGGTCGGGTCGAGTTGTCGTTTACCCCGTATGCCCACCCGATCATGCCGCTGATGATTGACCTGGCCTCTGCCCGCGAGGCGATGCCGGAGGTGGAACTGCCCAAGGCCCCCGCCTATCCGGATGGGGAGGCCCGGGTGCGCTGGCACATCGATCGGGGGATCGAGGTCTTCGAGAAGCATTTTGGCTTCCGCCCGCGCGGGTGCTGGCCCTCCGAGGGCAGCCTGAGCGAGGCGACCATACGCCTGCTGGACGAATACAAGCTGTGCTGGACGGCCAGCGGCCAGACGGTGCTCGCCAACAGCCTGGCGGCGGCGGGCGAGACGGCCGAGTCCAACACCGGCTCCGCCGAAGAGGAAGGCTGGCTGCACCGCCCCTATCAACTGCAGGGCAGTGACATCGAACTGTTTTTCCGTGACGACGGGCTGTCCGATGCGATCGGGTTTCGCTATGCCGACTGGCATGCGGACGACGCGGTGGGGGACTTCATCCACCACCTGGAGAACATCGCCGCCGTTTCGCCCCAGGGTGGGGTGGTCTCGGTGATCCTGGATGGCGAGAACGCCTGGGAGTACTACCCCGAGAACGGTTATCACTTCCTCAATGCGCTGTACGAGCGCCTGGCGCAGCACGCCACACTGAATCTTTGCACCTTTGCTGACGTCTGCCGGCGCAGCGGCAAGGATCGCGATCGCGGCGAGCTGCCGGGGCTGGTCGCGGGCAGCTGGGTATACGGGACGTTCTCCACCTGGATCGGCGACCCCGACAAGAACCGGGGCTGGGACAGCCTGATCGCGGCCCGCAAGGCGGTAGACCAGGCCGTGGCCGAGGATCCCTCGCTGGATACACCGGAACTGCGCGAGCAACTGGCCATCTGCGAAGGGTCGGACTGGTGCTGGTGGTTCGGGGCGTACAACCCGGCCGGTTCGGTCAGTGACTTCGAGCAGCTTTATCGTCGACATCTGGCGCGGCTTTATCAGCTTGCCAACCTCACGGTCCCCGAATCGCTGGGCGAGGTGCTCTCGGTCGGCGGGGGTGATCCGTCCGCGGGCGGCACGATGCGCAAGGGGCAGGGCGACTGATGGTCGGCGAGGGCCATGCTAACCCGCTGATGCAGCGCCGGCGGGCGGGCGTACTGCTTCATCCCACCTCCCTGCCCGGCAGCGAGCCGGTCGGGACGCTCGGCGGCGAGGCCTACGCCTTTCTCGACTGGGCTCGTCGGGCAGGCTTCACGCTGTGGCAGATCCTGCCGCTACACCCCCCGCATGAGGATGGCTCGCCCTACGCGTGCATCTCCGCCTTTGCCGGTGATGCGCGCCTGATCGATCCCCGGTTGCTGGCCGAGCGGGTTGGGCTGTCGGCGGACAGCGGCACCGGGGAGGCCATGCTGGCCCGGGCGCATGCCCGATTGAATGACACCCCGGCCGTCTGGCGAGAGGCCTATCAGCGGTTCTGTCAGGAGCAGGGGCCGGTCTGGCTGGACGACTACGCCCGCTTCGTGGTGATCCGCGCACGCGAGCAGGATCGGCCCTGGTGGGAGTGGGACCCGGTGCTGCGCGACCGCGACCCGGACGCGATGGAGCGGATCGAGGACGAGGCGCGCGACGAGCTGGAGCGGGTGCGCTTCGCCCAGTTCGTGTTCTTTGACCAGTGGCAGGACCTGCGTCGTCAGGCGAAGGACCTGGATATCCTGATCCTGGGCGACATGCCGATCTTCGTGGCGCACGACTCGGCCGATGTCTGGGCCCATCGCGACCTGTTCGACCTGGACGAGACGGGCCATCCGGTCACCGTCGCCGGTGTTCCTCCGGACTACTTCTCCGAGACCGGGCAGCGCTGGGGCAACCCCCAGTACCACTGGGACCGGCTGGAGGCCACCGGCTACCGCTGGTGGGTCGATCGCATGCGCTGGGCATTGGAAACCCTGGATGCCGTCCGCATCGACCATTTCCGTGGCTTCGAGGCGAGCTGGGGGATCCCGGCCGAGGAACCGGACGCGACCAATGGCCGCTGGGTGCCGGGCCCGGGCGAGCCGTTCTTTCGCCGCCTGGAAGACGAGCTGGGCACGCTGCCGCTGCTGGCCGAGGATCTCGGGGTGATCACGCCTGAAGTCACCGCGCTGCGCGAACACTTCGACCTGCCGGGTATGCGTATCCTGCAGTTCGCCTTCGAGGGTGGCGAGGACAACCCGTACCTGCCGAACAACCACAACGAGGCCAGCGCCGTCTACACCGGCACGCACGACAACGACACCACGCTGGGCTGGTTTCAATCGCTCGCCCCCGAGATGCAGGAGCACGTGATCAACACCCTGAACGAGGGCGGGGCCGAGGAGATCCCGTGGCCGTTGATCCGCGCCGCCTACCGCTCCGTGGCACAGCTGGCCATCCTGCCGATGCAGGACGCACTCGGCCTGGACAACCGGGCCCGCATGAACCGACCCGGCACCATGGATGACGGCAACTGGCGCTGGCGCTTCTCCTGGAAGCAGGTGCCCGAGGACCGCGCCGCCGAACTGCAGGCCCTGGCGCGCGAAACGGACCGCCAGTAGCGACTTCCCGCCCGCCATTGCCAGCCCGCCCCACATCCCGGAGAATGCCGACCACCGGAGGGGTGGCAGAGCGGTTGAATGCACCGGTCTTGAAAACCGGCAGGGATTCACGTCCCTCGTGGGTTCAAATCCCACCCCCTCCGCCATTTCTCTAGCTCTTCGTGTCTGTGAGCACGTACTCTCAGGTCCCAGGGGATTTGAACCCACGAGATCGACAAGATGGTTCGACCGGTGGCGCATCGCGACACCGGAACGTCACCGCAGGTGACGGCCCGAAGGGCGAGGCACATCGTGCCGAGTAATCCCACCCCCTCCGCCATTTCCTTGGTTATTCACGCACGCGCCAGCGCGTCGCGGGATCGAGTGCGACACTCGTAGGGTGCGGTTGAGCACCGCGAAACGCACCATCCCCTGCGCCGAGCGAAACCCCGATGCGATTCGCTATGCTCATCGCATCCTACGGTGCTGCGGCGGGTTTACTCTCTTGGTAACTGTTCTCCCTTGACGCGGAACCCCGCTGGACGTAATCTTGCCGCCGTTCTGGGCGGTTAGCTCAGCGGTAGAGCACTGCCTTCACACGGCAGGGGTCACTAGTTCGAACCTAGTACCGCCCACCAGAAAATGACGCAAAAAAGGCGACCCACGGATTCCGGGGTCGCCTTTTTTGTGCGCAGGGGCTTCGCGGGCAAGCCCGCTCCCACAAGTCCCCCTCAAGATACTTCCCACAGGCTTCGGTTTCGAATTCCAGAAGGCTGGGGCCAGACATTCGAAAGGGGCCAGTGGGCCCCTTTGCTTGAATCTGGCGGAGAGGGAGGGATTACTCGGCACGATGTGCCTCGCCCTTCGGGTCGTCACCTGCGGTGACGTTCTGGCATCGCTTCGCGCTGCCAGTCGAACCATAGCCTCTAATTCCTCGGGTTCGAATCCCGATTGTGCTGGTCTAATTTTCGTGGACACCTCGATCGGTGGAATGATTGGGATCTGATCGAGGAGACGATATGGGACGCAGGAATTTTGATCCGGAGTACAAGCTTCGGGTGGCCCGGATGGTGGTGGATGAGGGCCAGAGTGTGCCGCAAGTGGTGCGGGACACCGGGGTGGGCGAGACGGCCGTTCGGCGCTGGGTCGAGCAACTCAAGGCGGATCGTGCCGGGGAGGCCGGCGATGGCCGGCCTTTGACGCCGGAGCAGCGACGGATCCGGGAGCTGGAGGAAGAGAATCGCCGGCTGCGGGAAGACAAGGCCATCCTAAAAAAGG
>NZ_KB906529.1:0-13007 GCF_000381425.1 Thioalkalivibrio sp. ALRh | reverse complement strand
GAGTAGCGCACCCCGGCCTGAGCCGCCAGGTTGACCACCCGCTCCGGGCGATGCTCGCGAAACACCCGCTCCATCGCCGCGCGGTCGGCGATGTCCTCGCGGACCTCGGTATAGCTCGGGTGGTCCTGCGTGCGCGCCAGGCGTGCCTCTTTCAGCGAGACATCGTAGTAGTCGTTGAGGTTGTCGACGCCGATGACCTCGTCGCCCCGCTCCAGCAGGCGCAGGGAGAGGGCGCTGCCAATAAAACCGGCGCTGCCGGTGACCAGGATTCTCATGGACGGATCATGTGCCTTATGCCGATGTTAAGCCGATGGGGCCGGGGCAACCCACCGTAGGAGGCCAGCCCTCTGGCCGATGGGGGCCGGGCCTGGCTCCCCATCGCTCAGGGGGCTGAGCTCCTACAGCGAGAGACGGGCTGAACATATGCTAGCCCCGATCGTCGGGCAGGGTGATGTTCAACTCCAGCACCTCGCAGTCGCCCTCGCGGTCGACGTTCATCTGCACGGCGTCGTCGTTGACCTTCACGTACTTGCGGATGACCTGCAGCAGTTCCTGCTGCATCGCGGGCAGATAATCCGGCCCGCCCCGGGCCGCACGTTCGCGCGCCACGATGATCTGCAGGCGTTCCTTGGCAACACTGGCGCTTTTCTGCCGCGGCTGGCGGAAGTAGTCGAAGATGCCCATGGTCAGCCCCCGAACAGGCGTCCGAAGAAGCCCTTCTTCGGTACATCGACAAAGCGAAGCGGGCGCTCCTCGCCCAGGAAGCGATCCACTGCATCCTGGTAGGCCTGACCGGCGTCGGATTCCTCGTCCAGCACCACGGGCTGGCCGGCATTCGAGGCGTTCAGCACGGCCTGCGACTCGGGGATCACACCCAGCAGGTCGATGGCCAGGATCTCACCCACGTCCTCGATACTGAGCATCTCGCCGCGCGCGGCGCGCTCCGCGGCATAGCGGGTCAGCAGCAGGCGCCCCTGGATCGGCTCGCCGCCCTGTTCCACCTGCCGGGTCTTGCTGGCGAGGATGCCGAGGATGCGGTCGGAGTCGCGCACCGAGGAGACCTCGGGGTTGGTGACCACGATGGCCTCGTCAGCAAAGTAGGCCGCCATCAGCGCGCCCCGCTCGATCCCCGCCGGGCTGTCGCAGATGATGTACTCGAAGTCCTCGGACAGCTCGTTCAGCACGCGCTCCACACCGTCCTGCGTCAGGGCGTCCTTGTCGCGCGTCTGCGAGGCCGGGAGGATGTACAGGTTGTCTGCGCGCTTGTCGCGGATCAGCGCCTGTTTCAGGTTGGCGTCGCCATTGATCACGTTGACAAAGTCATACACCACGCGGCGCTCGCAGCCCATGATCAGATCCAGGTTGCGCAGGCCGACGTCAAAATCGATCACGGCCGTCTTGTGGCCGCGCAGGGCCAGACCGGTGGCGATCGCGGCAGAGGTGGTGGTCTTGCCGACCCCGCCCTTGCCCGAGGTAATCACTACGATGCGTGCCATGGTGGCTGCTTCTCCTTGGTCGTCGCGCGATGACGTATACAGGACCGAGCGCCCTCTACGCCGCTCGCTCAGATTTCAGCGATCTTGAGGCTTTCGCCCGCGAGTGTCACCAGCCGGTTCTCGCCACGCTCGGACTCGGCGATATCCTCGGCCACCCGGTAATGTCCCGCGATAGACAAAAGCTCTGCATCCAGTCGCCGGCAGAAGATCCGAGCCGTCTCCAGGCCCCGCACGCCGGCGAGTGCCCGCCCGCGCAGAGGACCCAGCACATGGATGTGGCCATCCGCGAGCAGTTCAGCACCGGCGGACACCGCCCCGGTCACCAGCAGGTCGCCGCCGCGGGCGTAGATCTGCTGCCCGGAACGGACAGGACGATCCACCACGCGGGTCGCGCTGTGGACCGCGGGGGCGGCCTCGGCCAACCTGTCCGCGGATTTCTTGCCCTTCTTGCTCGGCGCCGGCTCCGGGGGCTCGCCTTCATCCAGGGGCACCTCGCCACTGGGCGCGCCACCGCGGCCACCCAGTTGCAGCACGGGCAACACATCGAATAGCTCGGAATAGCTCTGCAGACGCTCGGCGACCTCGCCGGCATGCAGGCCGATCAGCTTGAAGCCCTCGGCGCGCACCTGCTCGATGGTCGCCTGCAGGTCGCTCTCGGGCGCCTCGGCCACCGGCTCGAGGTCCAGCACGATGGGCATGTCGCGCATCAGGTCCGGGGCCTGTTCGCGGTGCGCGACCAGCTGCTCGCCAAGCTGCCGGGGGTCGGTCTGGAACACCCGCAGCACCGACACCAGCATCATGCGCCCTTTCAGTTCAATGGTCTGGACGGGACTCGGCGTAGCGCTCATGCGTGCGTAGGGCCCTGCTGTGAGATCGGCGATCGGGAAACTCGGCCTCCAACGCGCGTCGGAAGACCGGAAAGATGCGCGCTTTATAGCGCGGACGGGGAAAGCACAGCAAGGGAGTGCCACCGAAATCGGCGACGGATCGGTGTTTCCTTAAGATCGTGGCGGACCCGGGATCAGCGTATTGGTGCGCCGCGCATAGTCCGCATAGCCCGGCCGCGAGGCATGCAGACGTTTTTCCAGTAACGTGACGCCCGACACACGCAGGATCAGCACGATCATCAGGATCGCCGAGGGCACCGCCCACCAGCCCCCGGCGGCCAGCGCGAGCAAGCCGTAGCCCACCCAGACGACGATCTCGCCGAAGTAGTTCGGGTGCCGACTGTAGCGCCATAAACCCTGGTCCATGACCTTGCCCCGCCTTGCAGGATCGCCCCGGAAGCGCGCCATCTGCGCGTCCGCGACCGATTCATACAGCGTGCCCAGCACCCAGACCGCCACGCCCAGCGCCGCCAGCGGCCACCAGATGCTTGCGGCATTCGTCACCGCCAGCATCGGCAGGCCGATTACGGCCACCAGCGCACCCTGCAGCCAGAAGATCGTGACCAGGCTGCGCGCGGCGAAGGCCCGGTCCGACAGCCCCTCGCGCATGTCGGTATAGCGCCCGTCCTCGCCGTGACCCCAGTTGCGCCAGGTAATGAACAGCGACAGCCGCAGACCCCACACCAGCACCGGGATCGCGATCCAGAGGCCCTGCGACGGCCAGCCCGCAAGCCCCCACCAGACCAGCGTCACGACCACGAAGCCCAGCCCCCAGAAACGGTCGACCAGGCTGGCGTCGTGGCGCCGTACGCTGCCCGCCCAGACCAGGGTCATCAGGCCCATGCTGGCCAGAAGCCCCCAGAGAAACGCCATCAGTGTCTCCATCGCGATCAGTCTCCCGGCCGTTCGAACAGCACATGGGAGACGAACCACTCGTCGCCGCCGCCGTAGTCGAACAGCTCCGCGCAGGCCATGTAGAAGATCCGCCAGCGCTGGAACCAGAGTGCCGCCTGCTGTGCGCCATAGGCCGTCTCGAACAGGGGCATCAGCGTGTCGCGGGCACGATCCTGGCGGGCCAGCCACCCATTGAGCGTGCGGGCATAGTGCTGCCCACCGACGCGCCACTGGCGGATCACACGCAGGTCCTCCTGGAAGTGCCGCGCGAGGTCGTCCGACGGCATCAGGCCGTCGCGGAAGAAATACCGCCCCATCCAGTCGTGCTCGCCCTCGGACTCGAACACATACGCGTGTTCGCGATGGGCGAACACATGCATGAAGAAGCGCCCGCCGGGATTGAGCCATCCGGCAATGCGCCGCAGCAGTTCCGGCCAGTTGCGCATGTGCTCGAACATCTCGATCGAGACCGCCCGGTCAAAGCCCGGCTCCGGCGGAGCGAACGTGTTCATGTCCGCGGTCAGGACCTCGAGATTGGCGAGCCCGAGGTCATCGCGGCGGGCCTCGATAAAGGCCCGCTGGGTATTGGAGTTCGAGACGGCCGTAATCTCTGCGCCAGGGTACTGCTCGGCCATCCACAGCGACAGCGACCCCCAGCCGCAGCCCAGTTCCAGCACCCGCTGGCCATCGGCAATCCCGGCGCGCTCGCAGGTCAGGTGCAGCATCGCCTCTTCGGCCGCATCGAGGCTGTCGACGCCCTCCGGCCACCAGGCGCTGGAGTACTTGAGGCGCGGGCCCAGGCAATGCTCGAAGTAAGCGGTGGGGATCTCGTAGTGCTGCTCGTTGGCAATATCGGTGGACAGGGCAACGGGAGAAGCGCGCATGGATTCGATCAGGGCGTAGCGCCGCTCCATGGTCTCCTCGGCCGTGCCGGAGACCTCTGCCAGGCGCTCCGCCAGCAGCAGGCGGATCCCCGCACGCACCAGCATATCCGGCACGCGTCCCTGCTCCGCCCATTTCATCATCTGCTGCATGCCGCATCTCCCCCTGAGTCCCAGATGGACCCCGGGAAATGTGCCCGGTTCCCGCGATTCAACGCCTACGCGTCGCTGCGACGATCTCCGTACCCACCGCCGCCGGGAGTGCATATCTCGATTGCATCGCCTGGCTCTACGTGGCGGCGATCGCAGGCGGACATCGGTTCGCGCGTGCCGTCGGCGCGCAGGATCGCATCATCCCCCGGCGCACCCGGCCCGCCACCGGCGATCCCGAACGGCGGCACCCGGCGACGGTTGGACAACAGCACGACCTCCATCGCCTGGTCGAACCCGAGCCGGCGGATCACCCCGTCGCCGCCTGCATAACGCCCGTGCCCGCCGGAGTCACGCCGATAGGCGAAGCGCTCCACCCGCACCGGGAAGCGGCTCTCCAGCACCTCGGGGTCGGTCAGCCGCGAGTTGGTCATGTGGGTCTGCACCGCGCTGGCCCCGGCGTAACCCGGCCCCGCGCCGGCCCCGCCGGCGATCGTCTCGTAGTACTGGTAGTCGGCATTGCCGAAGGTCAGGTTGTTCATCGTGCCTTGGGCCGCCGCCTGCACCCCCAGCGCCCCGAACAGGGCATCGGTGACCACCTGCGAGGTCTCGACATTGCCGGCCACCACCGCGGCGGGCGGCGCCGGGTTCAGCAGGCCGTCCTCCGGAATGACCAGGTCGACCGGCGTCAGGCAGCCATCGTTCAGCGGGATCGCATCCTCCAGCAGGGTACGCAGTACATACAGCACCGCCGCGCGCACGATGGAGCTCGGCGCGTTGAAGTTGTCCCCGCGTACCGCGCTGGTACCGGTGAAGTCGATGCGCAGGCGCCGGTCGGCGGGATCGGGGGCGACCTGTACCCGCACCTCGGCGCCGTTGTCCATCGCATACGCGAACGTGCCGGCCTCGAGCTGCGGGATCAGCCGTTCCACCGCCTCGGCCGCGTTGTCCAGCACGTGGCCCATATAGGCTGTCACCATGGCCGCGCCGTACTCATCCAGGAGCCGGCCCAGCTCCTCCAGTCCCTTGCGGTTGGCCGCGACCTGGGCCTCGAGATCGGCGAGGTTCTGATCGGGGTTGCGCGTCGGCCACGGCCCCTCGCCCAGCAGCGCGCGCATGCGGTCGCTGTCGAATACCCCGTCGCGCACCAGCCGGGTGGGCGGGATCAGCACGCCCTCCTCCTCAAGGCATGTGGAGAACGCGGGCATGGAGCCCGGGGTAATGCCGCCGACATCGGCGTGATGCCCGCGCGAGGCGACGAAGAACGCGGGGGCACCGGCCGCTGCAGACGGGTCTTCGGTCACCTGTTCACCCCCATCCAGGAACACCGGCGTGACCACGGTGATGTCCGGCAGGTGGGTGCCGCCGTTGTAGGGGTCGTTCAGCACGAAGGCATCGCCCGGGCGCAGGTCGCCGGCGAACGCCTCCACCACCGCGCGCACGCTGGCCCCCATGGAGCCGAGATGAACGGGCATGTGCGGGGCATTGGCGACCAGACGGCCCTCGGTGTCGAACAGTGCACAGGAGAAATCCAGGCGCTCCTTGATGTTCACCGAGTGCGCGGTGTTGCGCAGGGTGAAGCCCATCTGGTCGGCGATCGCCATGAAGCGGTTGTTGAACACCTCCAGCAGGATCGGATCGCGCGGGACGGCCTCGGGGCTTGTTGCCGCCGCGCCCGGACGCCGCGCGCTGCCCCGCTCGCGATCCAGCCGCAGGGTCCCGTCCGCCTCGATGCACCCGGCCCAGCCGGGCTCCAGCACCAGCGTCGCGGTCGGCTCGATCACGATGGCCGGACCGGCCAGGGTCATGCCGGGCTGCAGGGATTCCCGCCGGTACAGCGGCACATGGCGTTGGTCGCCGTCGATGACCATCGCGACCGTATCCGCCTCCGGCGCAGGCCCCTGGGCCGCCGCTGCCGCCATGCGCTCCGGTGCGGTCTCCCTCGGGGCGGCGATCGCCTCGGCCGTCGCGATCGCCACCACCAGCTCACGATCCGGCGGGGCAAAGCCGTAGCGCGCGCGGTAGGCCTCGGCAAAGGCCGCCATCAACGCCGCGGGCTCGCCCGCCGGGACCTCCAGCGCGGTGTCCGAACCGGCCAGGCGCAGATGCAGCCGCCGCTCGATGCGCATGTCCGCTGCTGCCACGCCCTGATCCGTCAGCGCGGCGCGGGCAGCCGCGACCTGTTCCGCCAGGGCGGACTCGATCGCCCCGGCATGCGGCTCGTCCAGCGGCCACTCCAGGCTGCGTTCGCGCAGGGCGCGCAACTCGCCCAGCCCCATGCCGTAGGCGGACAGCACGCCACCGAGCGGATGAAACAGGATATGCCGCATGCCCAGCTGCTCCGCCACGCGGCAGGCGTGCTGCCCCCCGGCGCCCCCGAAACAGACCAGCGCATAACGCGAGACGTCATGCCCGCGCTGCACCGATATGGTCTTGATCGCCTGGGCCATATGCTCCACCGCGATCTGCAGCGCCCCCTCGGCCAGACTCTCCGGGGTCGCGGGTTCCCCGGTCGCGGCCGCCACCGCGGCGGCCAGCTCCGCGAACTGTCGGCGCACCGGCTCCGCATCCAGTGGCCGGTCGCGATCCGGCCCGAACACCGCCGGGAAGTACTCCGGGCGCAGCCGCCCCAGCAGCAGGTTGCAGTCGGTCACGGTCAGCGGCCCGCCCTGGCCGTAGCAGGCAGGTCCGGGCTGGGCGCCGGCGGACTCCGGTCCCACGCGCAGACGGATGCCATCGAAGCGGCAGATCGATCCGCCCCCGGCCGCGACCGTATGGATATCGAGCATGGGCACACGCAGCCGCGCACCGGCCACCTCGCTCTCCTGGCGGCGCTCCAGCGCCCCCGCCAGATGCGCGACATCGGTAGAGGTGCCCCCCATGTCGAAGGTGATCAGGCGTTCGAAGCCGAGCGGACCGGCGGTCTTGAGTGCCCCGACGATCCCCCCGGCCGGCCCCGACAGGATCGCGTCGCGCCCGCGAAACCGGGCCGCGTCCACCAGCCCGCCATGCGACTGCATGAACCGCAGGGGTACACGGCCCAGCTCACCCGCCACCTGTTCGACATAACGGCGCAACACCGGCGAGAGATAGGCGTCGACCACCGTGGTTTCGCCGCGCGGGACCAGCTTGATCAGCGGGCTGGTCGCGTGGCTGGTCGCGACCTCGGCGAACCCCAGTTCGCGCGCCAGCGAGGCGATCGCCTGCTCGTGCGCCGGATAGCGATAGCCATGCAGGCAGACGATGGCCACACACCGGATGCCGTCCGCCAGCGCCGCCTGCAGCCGCGGCCTCAGCGCGTCCAGATCGACCGGGATGAGGACCTCGCCGGCCGCATTCACCCGTTCGTGCACCGGCTCCACCCGTGCGTAGACCGGGGACGGCAGGTGGATCTCGCGGGCGAACAGCTCGGGGCGCGCCTGATGGCCGATCGCCAGCGCATCCTCCAGCCCCTCGGTGATCACCAGGAGTGTGGGCTCCCCCTTGCGCTCGAGCAGGGCGTTGGTGGCCACGGTCGTGCCCATACGCACCTCGTGTACCACGCCCTCCGGAATGGGTGCTTCGGCCGGGAGCTCCAGCAGATCGCGAATCCCCTGCACGGCCGCATCGCGGTAGGCCTCCGGGTTCTCCGACAGCAGTTTGCGGGTGTGCAGGCGCCCCGCCGGATCACGTGCGACCAGGTCGGTGAACGTCCCGCCCCGGTCCACCCAGAAATGCCAGTCTTTCGCCGCTGTGGCTTGAGTCATGTCCACCGCTCTGGTTTGATCGCCCGAACTCGCGCCCCGTGACCCGGTCGCAGGCTCGTAATTCACGGGCCTTAAACAAAGGAATTATCGCGCATGGACCCCATTACCCACGCCAGTCTCGGCGCCGTGATCGGCGGCCTCACCCTCGGCTCCCGCCTGGGGCGCAAGGCCGTGGTACTGGGGGCCGGTGTCGCGCTGCTGCCCGACCTGGACGCGTTCATAGCTTACGGGGACGCGGTATCGGAGTTCATCCACCACCGGGGCTTTACGCACTCCTGGCTGGTGCAGTTGCTGGTGGCCACCGGCGTCGCGGGGCTGCTCGCCAAGGTCCCGGCAACGCGGGAAATCGGCTTTGGCCGCTGGTGGCTGTTCTTCTTCCTGATCTGGGCCACCCACTCGCTGAACGACCTGCTGACCACCTACGGCACCCAGGTACTCTGGCCATTGCCAGTCGGCCCCCTGTCCACGGGCTCGATCTTCGTGATCGACCCGTTCTACACCCTGCCGCTGCTGGTCGCGGCGATCGGCGCGCTGTTCTACCGCTTCGCCCCGCGCCTGCTGGTCGCCGGGCTCGTACTCTCGACCGTCTATGCCGGCTCCGGCCTGGCATTGAAGGCCTGGATCGACCACCGCATCCAGCCCGTGCTGGCGGCGATGGAGCTGGAAGAGCAACCGCGAATGGTCCAGCCGACCCCGTTCAACCTGCTGCTGTGGCGTGTCACCGTGATCAACGGCGACGAGTTCCTGGATGCCTGGGTCGGCATCTTCGACGACCCGATCCGACCCGACTTCGAACGCTTCGAGCGCGGTGACCCGGAACTGCGCGAGGCCGCGCTGGCGCTGGAAGACGGGCAGCGCCTGCAGTGGTTCTCCGGCGACTTCCTGCGCTTTCATCGCACCGCGCATGACGAGGGCCCCGACCGGCTCGTGGTCACCGACATCCGCCTCGGGGTCCCCGGCTTCTTCCCGTTCGGCTTCGAGATCGCGGAGGAGCGCAACGGCGACTGGGAGCCCATCACCTCGCGCCAGGTCGGCGAACTCCCCCGGCGCGACAGCCTCGACGCCCTCGGCGGCATGCTGCAGCGGATTGTCGATCCCGAGGGCGCGCCCTGCATTATGGACCTGGGCGATCCGGCCTACGCGATCACCGAGCCGCCCCCGCGCTGCCGCATGGGTGGCCGCACATCGCCTCCCGCCGGGGGCGCGCACGACATGCCGTGAGCCAGGACGAAGCCATGACGCCCGGGGTGCCCGGCCCGCCACCGGCCTGCGGGCTGTGCGGCCGGTCGATGGACGACCTGACGCGGCATCACCTGATCCCGCGCAAGCAGCACCGCCGCAAGCGCATCCGGCGCCTGTTCAGTCGCAGCGAGCGCGAACAGCGAATCCTCTGGGTCTGCCGCCCCTGCCACGACCACATCCACAAGCACTTTGACGAGCAGACCCTGGCCGAGCGCCTGAACACCGCGGAGGCACTGCTCGCCGAGCCGGTCGTGCAGGACTTCGTCGTCTGGATCGCGCGCCACCCGCCCGGCTTCAAGCCGCGTAGCTAGGGAGACGCTGACTTAATCGCACGTCCGCGCTCGAGTCGCTTTTGCGTGCGAACAAGGCGCGGTGACTGCCGTGCAGTCATTCTGCACAAAGGAGCCGCAACGCTGTGCGCGCGCAAAAGCGGCCGAGCCCCTGCGTTCAATGGCTTGTGGGGTTGGTGCCCCCTGTTCCCCGATCCTTCGTTGCGCCCCGCATTCATCAAAAACGGGCGGGTAGAACCACTACCCGCTGCGCGACGCGCCTTGTCTCGGAAAACAGGGGGCACCAACGCGGACGTGCGATTAAATCAGCGTCTCCCTAAAGCAGCTGGATCTTAGAGCTCCCGCAGCCCCAGTACGTCCTGCATGTCGTACAGGCCGTGTTCGGCACCAGCCAGCCATACCGCCGCACGCACCGCCCCCGAGGCGAAAATCCCGCGGTTGGAGGCCTTGTGGGTGATCTCGATGCGTTCCCCCTCGCCGGCGAACAGCGCGGTGTGTTCGCCCACGATGTCGCCGGCACGCACGGTCGCAAACCCGATGGTGCGCCGGTCACGCGCCCCGGTCTTGCCCTCACGGCCATAGACGGCGTCGTGCTCCAGATCGCGCCCCAGGACCTCGGCCACCACCCGGCCGAGCTTCAGGGCCGTGCCCGAGGGGGCATCCACCTTGTGCCGGTGGTGCGCATCGAGGATCTCGACATCCACGCTGTCGCCCAGTGCGCGGGCGGCCAGCTCGACCAGCTTGAAGGTCAGGTTCACCCCGACGCTCATGTTCGGCGCATAGACGATGCGCATCGCCCCGGCCGCGTCTCGCAGCCGCTGCTCCTGCGCGGCATCCAGGCCCGTGGTACCGATCACCAGCGCCTTGCCGTGCGCGCGGCACAGCTCCAGGTGCTGCATGGTCGCCTCAGGGCTGGTGAAGTCGATCAGGACATCGAAGTCATCGGCCACGGTCGCCAGGTCCTCGACCAGCTGGACCGAGGCCGCCGACCCCACGGAGGTACCGAGACGCTCGCTGCCCGGTCGTTCGCTCGCCGCCCCCAGCGTGCCTCCGGGGTGATCCTCGACGGCCTGCACCAGGTTCTGCCCCATGCGCCCGGCGGCGCCCGCCACTGCCACTCGAATCATTGCCGTGTTTCCTTCGTTTCTGTTCATTCCCAGCCCGCGAAGACTACGGAAGATCCCGGGCATACGCGAGGAAGACCCCGTGGCCACCGGATTCGAACTCCAGCCAGATCAGCGGCAGATCCGGAAAGGCCTCCTCCACCGCGGGCTGGCTGTTGCCGACCTCGACGATCAGCGCGCCGTCCTCGGTCAGATGGCGGCGCGCTTCGGCCAGGATGCGGCGCACGATGTCGAGCCCGTCCTCGCCCGCAGCCAGGCCCAATTCGGGTTCGTGGCGGTACTCTTGCGGCAGCTCGGCCATGTCGCGGGCATCAACATAGGGCGGATTGCTCACGATCAGGTCGTAGCGATCCTCCGCCCCCAGCGCATCGAAGACATCGGAGTGCCGCACCTGCACGCGGTCACCGACGCCATGGCGCTCGATGTTGCGCGCTGCGACGGCCAGCGCCGGTTCGGAGACATCGCTCAGATCGACCTGTGCCTGCGGCAGGGCCAGCGCCGTGGCGATACCGATGCAGCCGCCGCCCGTGCACAGATCCAGCACCCGCTCCACCGAATCGGCCTCGATCCACGGTTCGAAACCGACCGCGATCAGCTCCGCCAGGGGCGAGCGCGGCACCAGCACGTGTTCGTCGACAAAGAAAGGCAGCCCGGCAAACCAGGCCTCGCCGGTCAGATAGGCCGCTGGCTTGCGGGTCTCGATGCGCGTGCGCAGCACCGCAATCACCCGCGTGCGTTCGGCCTCGCTCAGGTTCGACGACCACCAGCTCTCGGGCAGATCCAGCGGCAGATGCAGCGTATGCAGCACCAGCCAGGCGGCCTCGTCGAAGGCGTTGTCCGTCCCGTGGCCGAAGCTCAGCCCGGCCGCGCGAAACTGGCTCGCGCCAAAGCGGATGAAGTCGCGCAGCGTGCGCAGTCCTGTGGTGGATTCCATTTGGGCCTTTCCCATTGGCGTGGGGGCCGTCATCATACCGGCTCGCTTTCGTCCCGTGCGCCCGAACCGAGTATTCCAATGAGTGCCCTAGACCCCTGGCTGGCCCGAGCTTCCCACCTGCTGCCGCAGCATGCGCTGTCGCGGGTGGTGCACCGCCTGGCCCGCATCGAGAGCCCGCGCGTTCAGCCACTGCTGCGCTGGTTCGTGCGCCAGTACGGGCTGAACATGGACGAGGCGGCGGAGCCCGACATCGGGGCCTACCCCAGCTTCAATGCCCTGTTCACACGGGCGCTGCGCGAGGACGCCCGCCCCCTGGCGGGTGACGACAACACGGTCGTGAGCCCCGCCGACTCGCGGGTCAGCGCGGCCGGGCGCATCGAGGCCGGCCAGATCTTTCAGGCCAAGGACCACCACTATACGGTGCGGGAGCTTCTGGGCGGGGAGGAAGACCTTGCCGAACCGTTTCGCCATGGCCATTTCGTAACGCTCTATCTGTCGCCGCGGCATTACCACCGGCTGCACATGCCGTTGACCGGCACGCTGACCCACATGC
The DNA here is from genome assembly GCF_000381425.1 of Thioalkalivibrio sp. ALRh. Lineage (NCBI taxonomy): Bacteria > Pseudomonadati > Pseudomonadota > Gammaproteobacteria > Chromatiales > Ectothiorhodospiraceae > Thioalkalivibrio > Thioalkalivibrio sp. ALRh. The sequence continues at coordinate 810 of NZ_KB906529.1, read as the reverse complement.
TGCATGTGCCCGGCCGGCTGTTCTCGGTCGCGCCGCGCATCGTGCGCCATGTCCCGCGCCTGTATGCCCGCAACGAGCGCGTGGTGGCCTGCTTCGACACGCATTTCGGGCCGATGGCCGTCGCCCTGATCGGGGCCCAGAACGTCGGCTCGATCGAGACGGTATGGGCGGGCGAGGTGACGCCACCGGCCGGACAGCCCTACAGCTGCAGCGAATACCCGGATCGCGAGATCACGCTCGAGCGCGGGGCCGAGATGGGGCGCTTCAACCTCGGCTCGTCGGTGGTGCTGCTGTTGCCGGATCATCCGCTGGAGCTGGGCGCGCACCTGACGCCGGAGACCGAGGTGCAGGTTCGCGGCGCCCTCGGCCGTTTCTACTAGCCTCCGCCTCCCGGCCGGTTTCCGCACCAGTGCCTTACTATGCAACCCCGCCTGTGGTCAGTTGCCAGCGCCGTTGAGGCTGGGCCTGGTTCGGCATCCGGGGTTTACGTGCCTTCGGTCCGCATACTGCCGTGCGCTCACTCGCGAGCGCGCCGCGAGGTACTTTCTTGCTTGCCCAAGAAAGTACCCAAAGAAGGGCACCCGGATTCCGCCCGGGAACCTTGCTCCAGGGCCCTCGGGCCGGCGGCGCTGAAACTCGCTACGCCTTCTGTGCTGGTCTAATTTTCGTGGACACCTCGATCGGTGGAATGATTGGGATCTGATCGAGGAGACGATATGGGACGCAGGAATTTTGATCCGGAGTACAAGCTTCGGGTGGCCCGGATGGTGGTGGATGAGGGCCAGAGTGTGCCGCAAGTGGTGCGGGACA
>NZ_KB906528.1:0-15342 GCF_000381425.1 Thioalkalivibrio sp. ALRh | reverse complement strand
GTGTCGCTGATCAGCCCGATCGCGATGGAAGATGGTCTGCGCTTTGCGATTCGCGAAGGCGGCCGCACCGTCGGCGCCGGCGTCGTATCCAAGATCATCGAGTGATACAGTAGATAAGTTGAACGATCGACCGCGAGAGGCGGCGCCTGGTGCGTCGTCTCTCGCGTTTGTTTCTTGTCGATTCGATTTTTAGGCCAGTAGCTCAATTGGCAGAGCAGCGGTCTCCAAAACCGCAGGTTGGGGGTTCGAGTCCCTCCTGGCCTGCCATCTTCACCGATGGCGGCGAGTACCGGGTGATACGTATTCATGAGTGAACAATCGGAACAGACCGGCGGGCTGGATACTTTCAAGCTCGCGGTAGCCGTGGCGCTGCTGATTGCTGGCGTCATGGGCTTTTATTGGTTCTCGGACGAGTCCACTCTGATTCGTGTGCTCGGGCTGCTGGCCGTGGTCGGCGTGGCCGTGGCGATTGGCATGACCACGGCGAAGGGGCATCAGCTGGCGGCCTTTATGGGCAATGCGCGCACCGAGGTGCGCAAGATGGTCTGGCCGACCCGGGTCGAGACCACCCAGACCACGCTGATCGTCATCGCCGTCGTGATCATAATCGGGATCTTCCTCTGGCTCCTGGACATGTTCCTGGGTTGGTCCATCAGTCGCTTCATCGGATAGTCACAGGATTCTCTCCATGGCATTACGCTGGTACGTCGTACAGGCATTCTCGGGCTTCGAGGCCCAGGTGAAGCGGTCGCTGGAGGAGCGCATCGAGCGTTTCGCCATGCAGGACCACTTCGGCCAGATCCTGGTGCCTACCGAAGAGGTCGTCGAGATGAAGGACGGCCAGAAGCGCAAGAGCGAGCGCAAGTTCTTCCCGGGGTATGTCCTCGTGCAGATGGACTTGAACGACGAGGCCTGGCACCTGGTTAAGGCGGTCCCGCGCGTGCTTGGTTTCATCGGTGGCACCGCAGACCGGCCGGCCCCGATCAGCGACAAGGAAGCCGATGCCATCCTGCAGCGCATGCAGGAAGGCGCCGAGAAGCCGCGCCCGAAGGTCCTGTTCGAGGTGGGCGAGATGGTTCGCGTGATCGACGGCCCGTTCAACGACTTCAATGGCGTCGTGGAAGAAGTGAACTACGAGAAGAGCCGCCTCCTGGTGGCTGTCCAGATTTTTGGTCGCTCGACACCCGTGGAACTCGAGTTCCACCAAGTCGAGAAAACCTGACGTACCGACGTCACCACTGCTAGTCGGGGAGCCGCGAGGCGCTTGTACCCGAGGGAGTCATCATGGCGAAGAAAATCGAAGCATATATCAAGCTTCAGGTGCCCGCCGGCAAGGCGAACCCGAGCCCGCCCGTCGGGCCGGCGCTGGGTCAGCGCGGTGTGAATATCATGGAGTTCTGCAAGGCGTTTAACGCCCAGACCCAGGAGATCGAGCCCGGTCTGCCGATTCCGGTGGTGATCACCGTCTATTCAGATCGCAGCTTTACCTTTGTCACCAAGACGCCGCCGGCGGCGATCCTTCTGAAGAAGGCCGCGGGTGTGCAGAAGGGTTCCGGCGAGCCGAATACCAACAAGGTCGGCACCGTGACCCGGGCGCAGCTCGAGGAAATCGCGAAGACCAAGGAGCCGGATCTGACCGCTGCGGATCTGGACGCCGCGGTGCGTACCATTGCCGGCAGTGCCCGCAGCATGGGCCTCGAAGTGGAGGGTCTCTGACATGGCGAAAATGACCAAGCGAATGAAGGCCATCCGCGAGAAAGTCGAGCCAGGCCGTCTCTATCCGGTGACCGAAGCGTTTGACCTGCTGCGTGAACTGCCGAAGGCAAAGTTCCGCGAGTCGGTCGACGTGGCTGTGAACCTCGGCGTGGACCCGCGCAAGTCCGATCAGGTCGTGCGTGGCTCGACGGTGCTGCCGCATGGCAATGGCAAGAGCGTGCGCGTGGCCGTGTTCACTCAGGGCGCGAATGCCGACGCCGCGAAGGAAGCCGGTGCCGATGTGGTCGGTATGGACGACCTCGCCGAACAGGTGAAGGCCGGCCAGATGGATTTCGACGTGGTGATCGCCTCCCCGGACGCGATGCGTGTCGTCGGGCAGCTCGGCCAGATCCTCGGCCCGCGCGGCCTGATGCCGAACCCGAAGGTCGGTACCGTGACGCCGGACGTGGCGACCGCGGTGACCAACGCCAAGAGCGGCCAGGTGCGCTACCGCACCGACAAGGGCGGGATCGTGCACTGCACCATTGGCGCGGCCGATTTCGACTCCAGCTCGCTGGCCGACAACCTGAACGCCCTGCTGGCGGATCTGGTCAAGATGAAGCCGGCGACGTCCAAGGGGCAGTACGTCAAGGGGGTCACGATCTCCACGACGATGGGCCCGGGCGTGAAGGTCGACCAGGCCTCGCTGTCGCTGTAAGAAGTTTTTTGGTTTTTGGTCGGCTGTCGCGCAAGCGGCACGCCATCCAAGACCGCAGGCGCTGCCCCGTTCGCGGGACGGCTTAATCCACCAGCCTGCGCAGATGGTGTCACCCGATTCAGGAAGTACCTGCGACGGGAGCACCGAAGTGCCGGGTTCGCCCGGTTTCACGACCGCCTCCGGGTGGTCTCACTAGAGGAGAGTCAACGTGGCTTTGAATCTCGACGACAAGAAGGCGATTGTCTCGGAGCTGGCTACGGTTGCTGCCTCGGCGCATTCCGCGGTCGCCGCGGAATACCGAGGTCTCTCGGTCGCGCAGATGACCGACCTTCGTCGGCAGGCTCGCAATTCCGGGGTCTATCTGCGGGTGGTGAAGAACAACCTCGCCAAGCGTGCCATCGAGGGTACGGATTTCGCGTGCATGCAGCCCGAGCTGCATGGCCCGCTGATCCTGGCCTTCAGTGAAGAGGAGCCTGGCTCCGCCGCGCGTCTGGTGAAGTCCTTCGCCAAGGAAAACGAACAGCTGAAGGTCCGGCTGGTGTCGTTTGGTGGGCAGCTGATGGGTGCGAACGATCTCGATCGCCTCGCCAGTCTGCCGACGCGCGATGAAGCGCTCGCAACGCTTCTCGCCACCATGAAGGCGCCGCTCGACAAGTTCGCCCGTACGGTGAACGAAGTCCCGGGCAAGCTCGTGCGTACCGTTGCAGCAATTCGTGACCAGAAACAGGCAGCCTGAATCTCATAAAGCCGTTTCTGAGCAAGTACTGAATGAATACGGGTGTTCCCCGTTAGGAGAGTAAAAAATGGCCGTTTCGAAAGAAGACATCCTGGAAGCCATCGGCAACATGACGGTCCTGGAAATCGTGGACCTGATCAGCGAGATGGAAGAGAAGTTCGGCGTTTCCGCCGCTGCCGCCGTTGCGGCCGCCCCGGCTGCCGCCGGCGGTGGTGAAGCCGCTGCTGCCGAAGCCAAGGACGAGTTCGACGTCGTCATGTCCAGCTTTGGCGAGAACAAGGTCGGCGTGATCAAGGTCGTCCGTGGCCTGACCGGTCTGGGCCTGAAGGAGGCCAAGGAAATGGTCGAAGGCGTTCCGGCGACCGTCAAGGAAGGCGCGGCGAAGGAAGAAGCCGAGAAGATGAAGGCGGAGCTGGAAGAGGCTGGCGCCACCGTCGAACTGAAGTAAAAGGCGCTTGCGCCTGTTGTTTTCGTGTACATCACGAAGCCCTGAGGCTGGCGGCCTTTTGGTCGTCAGCCTCAGCCCGTGGTGGCGCGGGTTTTTTCGCGCGTTGTTCAGCTAGCCGCCGAGGTAAGCCATGGCCCTCAGTTATACCGAAAAGAAACGTATCCGCAAGGACTTCGGGAAGCGTCCCCAGATCCTGGACGTCCCGTATCTGCTGGAAACCCAATTGACCTCCTATCGGGATTTCCTGCAGGCCGAAAAAGGTCCGGAGGCGCGTCACGCGCTGGGCCTGCACGCGGCGTTTCAGTCGGTGTTCCCGATTGTTAGCTATTCCGGTCATGTCCAGCTCGAGTACGTCAGCTACCGCCTGGGCGAGCCGCTGTTCGATGTGAAGGAATGCCAGATCCGTGGCGTGACCTACGCGGCCCCGCTGCGTGTCCTGCTGCGCCTGGTGATCCACGACAAGGAGGCCCCTGCTGGCTCCACCGTGGTCAAGGAGGTCAAGGAGCAGGAGGTCTACATGGGCGAGATGCCGCTCATGACGGAGAACGGGACCTTCGTGATCAACGGCACCGAGCGCGTGATCGTCTCCCAGCTGCATCGTTCGCCCGGCGTGTTCTTTGACAGCGACCGGGGCAAGACTCAGGGCAGCGCCCAGAAGCTGCTCTACAACGCGCGCATTATTCCGTACCGCGGTTCCTGGCTGGACTTCGAGTTCGATGCCAAGGACGGGGTTTACGTGCGTATCGACCGTCGCCGCAAGCTGCCGGCGTCGATCCTGCTGCGCGCGCTGGGCATGGATACGGAAGAGATCCTGTCCACCTTCTTTGAATTCAACCAGATCACTCTCGATGAAGACGGCGGTGAACTGGACCTGATCCCCGAGCGCCTGCGCGGCGAGACCGCCGTGGTCGACATCACCGACGGCAAGAACGTGATCGTCGAGGCCGGGCGCCGGATTACGCCGCGGCATATCCGCGAGATCGAAAAAGCCGGCATCAACCGGCTGCGCGTACCGGACGAGTACCTGCTCGGCCGCGTGCTGGCCAAGGGCGTGGTGGACGAGTCGACCGGCGAACTGATGGCGGCTGGCAATGACCCGTTGACCCAGGAGCTGCTGGACAAGCTGCGCGCCGAGGGCGTGAAGTCGGTGGAGACCATCTACACCAACGACTACGACCACGGTCCGTTCATGTCGGACACCCTGCGTCTGGATCCGACCAAGACGCAGCTGGAGGCCCAGGTCGAGATCTATCGGGTGATGCGTCCCGGTGAGCCGCCGACCAAGGACGCCGCCGAGAACCTGTTCTCCAACCTGTTCTTCTCCGAGGACCGCTACGACCTGTCGGCGGTCGGCCGGATGAAGTTCAACCGCCGTGTCGGCCGCGATACCGACGAGGGCCCGGGCGTGCTGTCACCCGAGGACATCCTCGACGTGCTGAAGGTCCTGATCGACCTGCGCAACGGCAACGGCCGTACCGATGACATCGACCACCTGGGCAACCGGCGCATCCGCAGCGTGGGCGAGATGGCGGAAAACCAGTTCCGTCTGGGCCTGGTGCGCGTCGAGCGTGCGGTCAAGGAGCGTTTGACCGTCGCGGAGAGCGAAGGGCTGATGCCGCAGGAGCTGATCAACGCGAAGCCGGTGGCCGCCGCGGTCAAGGAGTTCTTCGGTTCCAGCCAGCTGTCGCAGTTCATGGACCAGAACAACCCGCTGTCCGAGGTGACCCACAAGCGCCGTATCTCCGCGCTGGGCCCGGGCGGCCTGACGCGCGAACGTGCGGGCTTCGAGGTGCGCGACGTGCACCCCACCCACTACGGTCGTGTCTGCCCGATCGAGACGCCGGAAGGCCCGAACATCGGCCTGATCAACTCGCTGGCCGTGTATGCCCGCACCAACCGCTACGGCTTCCTCGAGACCCCGTACCGCAAGGTCGAAGACGGCAAGGTCACCGACGAGATCGTGTACCTGTCCGCAATCGAGGAGAGCCAGTACGTGATCGCCCAGGCGAACGCGGCGATGGACGAGCAAGGGCGTCTGACCGACGACCTGGTCTCCTGCCGCTTCCAGGAGGAGTTCACGATCTCCTCGCCGGACAAGATCCAGTACATGGATATCTCGCCGAAGCAGATCGTGTCCGTGGCCGCCGCGCTGCTGCCGTTCCTCGAGCATGACGATGCCAACCGCGCCCTGATGGGTGCGAACATGCAGCGTCAGGCCGTACCCTGCCTGCGCGCGGACAAGCCGCTGGTCGGTACCGGTATCGAGCGCACGGTGGCGATCGACTCCGGGTCCGCGATCGTCGCCAAGCGCGGCGGTACGGTCGATTCCGTGGATGCCGCCCGCGTGGTGGTGCGCGTGAACGATGACGAGACCGTCGCCGGCGAGCCGGGTGTGGATATCTACAACCTGACCAAGTACTCGCGTTCCAACCAGAACACCAGCATCAACCAGCGCCCGCTGGTCGCGGTAGGCGACGAGATCGCCCGCGGCGATGTGCTGGCCGATGGCTCCTCGACCGATCTCGGCGAGCTGGCCCTGGGGCAGAACATGATGGTCGCGTTCATGCCCTGGAACGGCTACAACTTCGAGGATTCCATCCTGATCTCCGAGCGCGTGGTGCAGGAGGACCGCTACACCACGATCCACATCGAGGAGCTCAACTGTGTCGCGCGCGACACCAAGCTGGGCCAGGAAGAGATCACCGCGGATATCCCGAACGTCTCCGAGTCGCTGCTGGCCAAGCTGGACGAGTCCGGTGTGGTTTATGTTGGCGCCGAGGTAAACCCGGGCGACATCCTGGTCGGCAAGGTCACGCCGAAGGGCGAGACCCAGCTGACCCCGGAAGAGAAGCTCCTGAGGGCCATCTTTGGCGAGAAGGCCTCGGACGTGAAGGACACCTCCCTGCGTGTGCCGTCCGGCATCGAGGGCACGGTGATCGACGTGCGCGTGTTCACCCGCGATGGCGTGGAGAAGGATGCGCGTGCCAAGTCGATCGAGGAAGACGACCTCGCTGCGGTCAAGAAGGACCTGAAGGACCAGCTGCGAATCTACGAGGACGATATCTACGCCCGCGTCGAGAAGCTGCTGCTCAACAAGGCGGCTGCCGGCGGTCCGGAAGGGCTGGGTGACGGCTCCAAGGTCACCAAGAAGTACCTGCAGGGCCTGTCCCGCAACCAGTGGTTCGAGGTGCGCCTGAAGGACGACGCCGTGAACTCGCAGCTGGAGGACCTCGGTCGCCAGCTGCAGGAGCAGCACGAGCTGTTCGACAAGAAGTTCGAGCACCAGAAGGCCAAGGTCGCCGCGGGCGACGACCTGCCGCCGGGCGTGCAGAAGATGGTCAAGGTCTACGTGGCCGTGAAGCGCCGTCTGCAGCCGGGCGACAAGATGGCCGGCCGCCACGGGAACAAGGGCGTGATCTCGATGATCGTGCCGGAAGAGGACATGCCGTTCCTCGACGACGGGACCCCGGTCGACGTGGTCCTGAACCCGCTGGGCGTGCCCTCGCGCATGAACGTCGGGCAGGTGCTGGAGGTTCATCTGGGCTGGGCCGCGAAGGGGCTGGGCGACAAGATCAACCGCATGCTCGAGGCGCAGGCCGAAATCGCGAAGCTGCGCGAGTTCCTGGGCAATATCTATAACCACCGTGACAAGAAGGTCGACCTCGACTCCATGTCGGACGCCGAGATCATTGCGCTTTGCCGCAACCTGCGCGGTGGCGTGCCGATGGCGACGCCGGTGTTCGATGGTGCCGAGGAGGCCGAGATCAAGGAGATGTTGCGGCTGGCCGATCTGCCCGAGACGGGGCAGGCCGAGCTGTTCGACGGCCGTACCGGTGACTCCTTCGATCGCCCGGTGACCGTCGGCTACATGCACATGCTGAAGCTGAACCATCTGGTCGACGACAAGATGCACGCACGGTCGACCGGTCCGTATTCCCTGGTCACCCAGCAGCCGCTGGGCGGCAAGGCGCAGTTCGGTGGTCAGCGCTTCGGCGAGATGGAGGTCTGGGCGCTGGAGGCCTACGGTGCCGCCTACACCCTGCAGGAAATGCTGACGGTGAAGGCGGACGACGTGCAGGGCCGCAACAAGATGTACAAGAACATCGTCGACGGCGAGCACCACATGGAGGCCAACGTCCCCGAGTCGTTCAACGTGCTCATGAAGGAGATCAAGGCGCTCGGCATCAATATCGAGCTGGAGCAGGACTGATCTCCTCCGATCCGAATGTGATCCGAAGGGGTGCAGGGCACCCCTCGACCCAAAGCTTTGTGAGGCATAGCGAATGAAAGACCTCCTCAATCTGTTCAAGCAGCAGACCCAGCCGGAAGAGTTCGATGCGATCCGTATCGGCCTGGCCTCCGCGGACCAGATCCGTTCGTGGTCCTTTGGCGAGGTTAAGAAGCCGGAGACCATCAACTACCGGACCTTCAAGCCGGAGCGCGATGGCCTGTTCTGCGCCAAGATCTTCGGCCCGGTGAAGGACTACGAGTGCCTGTGCGGCAAGTACAAGCGCCTGAAGCACCGGGGTGTGGTCTGCGAGAAGTGCGGCGTCGAGGTGACCCAGACCAAGGTGCGCCGCGAGCGCATGGGGCACATCGACCTGGCCTCGCCGGTCGCGCACATCTGGTACCTGAAGAGCCTGCCGTCCCGCATCGGGCTGCTGCTCGACATGACCCTGAAGGACATCGAGAAGGTGCTCTACTTCGAGTCCTTCATTGTGATCGACCCGGGCTTCACCACGCTGGAGAAGGGCCAGCTCCTGACCGACGAGGAATACCTCGAGGCGATGGAGGAGCACGGCGACGACTTCACCGCGATGATGGGTGCCGAGGCCGTGCTGAGCCTGCTGAGGGAGATGGACCTGCAGGGCGAGGCCGCGAAGCTGCGCCAGGATCTGTCCGAGACCGGGTCCGAGACCAAGATCAAGCGTCTGGGCAAGCGCCTCAAGCTGATCGAGTCGTTCCTGGAATCCGGCAACAAGCCGGAGTGGATGATCATGTCCGTGCTGCCCGTGCTGCCGCCGGACCTGCGCCCGCTGGTGCCGCTGGACGGTGGTCGCTTCGCGACTTCCGACCTGAACGACCTGTATCGCCGGGTGATCAACCGCAACAACCGTCTGCGCCGCCTGCTGGAGCTGAACGCCCCGGATATCATCGTGCGCAACGAAAAGCGCATGCTGCAGGAGTCCGTGGATGCGCTGCTGGATAACGGCCGTCGCGGTCGTGCGATCACCGGCACCAACAAGCGCCCGCTGAAGTCCCTGGCTGACATGATCAAGGGCAAGCAGGGCCGCTTCCGCCAGAACCTGCTCGGCAAGCGTGTCGACTATTCCGGCCGTTCCGTGATCGTGGTCGGCCCGACCCTGCGCCTGCACCAGTGTGGCCTGCCCAAGCGAATGGCGCTGGAACTGTTCAAGCCGTTCATCTTCGGCAAGCTGCAGCGCCGTGGACTGGCGACCACCATCAAGGCCGCCAAGAAGGCCGTGGAGAAGGAAGGTCCCGAGGTCTGGGATATCCTCGAAGAGGTGATCCGCGAGCATCCGGTGATGCTGAACCGTGCCCCGACCCTGCACCGCCTGGGCATCCAGGCCTTTGAACCGGTGTTGATCGAGGGCAAGGCGATCCAGCTGCACCCGCTGGTCTGTGCCGCGTTCAACGCCGACTTCGACGGTGACCAGATGGCCGTGCACGTGCCGCTGTCGCTGGAGGCCCAGCTGGAGGCGCGCACGCTGATGCTGTCCTCCAACAACGTACTGTCGCCGGCCAACGGCGAGCCGATCATCGTGCCGTCGCAGGATATCGTGCTGGGTCTGTACTACCTCTCGCGCGAGAAGGTGAACGCCAAGGGCGAGGGCATGACCTTCGCCGATGTGGACGAGGTGCATCGCGCCTACGAACACAAGTTGGTCGACCTGCATGCGCGCGTCACCGTGCGCATCGCCGACACCATGGCGGATGTCGCGGAAGGCGAGCCGCTGCCATCCATGCGCGTGGAGACTACGGTCGGTCGCGCGATCCTGTCGCGCATCATGCCGAAGGGGCTGCCGTTCGAGCTGATCGACCGCGAGCTCAGCAAGAAGACCATCTCCGCGCTGATCAACTCCTGCTACCGTCGCCTGGGCCTGAAGGACACCGTGGTGTTCGCGGACCAGCTGATGTATGCGGGCTTCTACTATTCGACCCGCGCCGGGGTCTCGTTCTGCTCGGATGACATGGTCATCCCGGACGAGAAGCAGCCGATCCTGCAGAACGCCGAAGAGCAGGTGAAGGAGATCGAGGAGCAGTATGCCTCGGGCCTGGTCACCAAGGGCGAGCGCTACAACAAGGTCGTGGACATCTGGTCGCACTGCAATGACCAGGTCGCGAAGGCGATGATGGAGCGGCTCGGCAAGGAGCAGGTCACCAACGCCGAGGGCGAGACGGTCGAGCAGAGCTCGTTCAACTCGATCTTCATGATGGCCGATTCCGGCGCGCGTGGTTCTGCGGCCCAGATCCGTCAGCTGGCGGGGATGCGTGGCCTGATGGCCAAGCCGGACGGCTCCATCATCGAGACGCCGATCACCGCGAACTTCCGCGAGGGTCTGAACGTCCTGCAGTACTTCATCTCGACCCACGGTGCGCGTAAAGGTCTGGCCGATACCGCGCTGAAGACCGCGAACTCCGGTTACCTGACCCGCCGTCTGGTGGATGTGTCACAGGACGTGGTGGTTACTCAGCACGACTGCGGGACCCAGCAGGGCCTGGTGATGAAGCCGATCATCGAGGGCGGGGATGTAGTCGAGCCGCTGCGCGACCGCGTACTGGGTCGTACCACGGCGGTGGACGTCCATCGCCCGGGCACCGACGAGGTTCTGGTGCCGGCGGGCACGCTGCTGGATGAGGCAATGGTCGACAAGCTGGACGAGGCCTCGGTGGACGAGGTGCTGGTGCGCTCCGCGATTACCTGCGAGACCCGCCAGGGCATCTGCGCCAAGTGCTACGGCCGCGATCTGGCCCGTGGCCACGAGGTCAACGAGGGCGAAGCGGTGGGCGTGATCGCCGCGCAGTCCATCGGCGAGCCGGGCACCCAGCTGACCATGCGTACCTTCCATATCGGGGGTGCGGCCAGCCGTGCGGTTACGGTCAGCGCGATCCAGGTGAAGAACGCCGGGTCCGTGCGTCTGCACAACCTGAAGACCGTCACCAACAAGGCGGACAACCTGGTTGCGGTCTCGCGCTCCGGGGAGCTGGGTGTAATCGACGACCAGGGGCGCGAGCGTGAGCGCTACAAGATCCCCTACGGCGCCACCATCACCGTCAAGGATGGAGATGCGGTCGAGGCCGGTCAGGAAGTCGCGACCTGGGATCCGCATACCCACCCGATCGTCACCGAGGTGGGCGGCTACATTCGTCTGGCGGACTTCGTCGAGAATGTCACCGTGACCAAGGAGACGGACGAATTCACCGGTCTGTCCCAGAATGTGGTGCTCGATCCGAAGAGCCGCTCGAGCGCCGGCAAGGACCTGCGCCCGACCGTCAAGCTTGTGGATGATGATGGCAACGAGGTGTACATCCCGGGCACCGACATGCCCGCGCAGTACATGCTGCCGGCCAATGCGATCTTCAATCTCGAGGACAATGCCCGCGTCGAGGTCGGTGACGTTATCGCCCGCCTGCCGCAGGAGTCGTCCAAGACCCGCGACATCACCGGTGGTCTGCCGCGTGTGGCCGATTTGTTCGAGGCCCGCCGTCCGAAGGAGCCGGCCGTGCTGGCGGAGATCTCCGGCACCGTCTCGTTCGGCAAGGAGACCAAGGGCAAGCAGCGCCTGGTGATCACGCCGGACAAGGGTGATCCGGTCGAGATGCTGATCCCGAAACTGCGCACCGTGAACGTGTTCGAGGGCGAGCGCGTGGAGCGCGGCGAGGTTGTGGTGGACGGTGAGCTGGACCCGCACGACATCGTGCGCCTGCGGGGTGTGACCACCCTGGCCGAATACCAGGTCCAGGAAATCCAGGACGTCTATCGCCTGCAGGGCGTGAAGATCAATGACAAGCACATCGAAGTCATTGTTCGTCAGATGATGCGCAAGGTGAACATCGTCAACCCAGGCGACACCAAGTTCCTCGCGGGGGACCAGGTGGATCGTGTGCGGGTCCTCGAGGAGAACGAGAAGCTCGGTGACGACCAGCAGCCGGCGACCTACGAGCGTGTGCTGCTCGGCATCACCAAGGCGTCGCTGGTGACGGAATCGTTCATCTCCGCGGCCTCTTTCCAGGAGACCACCCGCGTGCTGACCGAGGCGTCCACCCGTGGCGCCCGTGACGATCTGCGTGGCCTGAAGGAGAACGTGATTGTGGGTCGCCTGATCCCGGCCGGCACGGGGCTGGCATACCACAAGGAACGTCGCCGCAAGCGCGAGCTGGAAATGCCGGAGTTCGAGACCGTCGAGGAGGCGTCAGCGGTCACCGCCGACACCGAATCCGATGCCTCGGGTCCGGAAACCACCGGGGAAGGCTCCGAATAGCCTCCCCTTCTGTTGACACTTCAGGGGGCGGCGATTAGAATTCCGCTCCCTCGACAGGCCGGTCACGGCGCCGGCCTGTCGTTATTTTTAGGCTAGGAGAAAGGGTTTCATGGCCACGATCAATCAGTTGGTACGCAAGCCCCGCAAGCGCCCCGTCGAGAAGAGCGACGTGCCGGCGCTGCAGGGCTCGCCGCAGAAGCGCGGGGTATGCACCCGTGTCTACACGACCACGCCGAAGAAGCCGAATTCCGCGCTGCGCAAGGTTGCGCGCGTGCGTCTGACCAATGGCTACGAAGTCAGTAGTTACATCGGCGGCGAAGGCCACAACCTGCAGGAGCACTCGGTGGTCCTGATTCGCGGCGGTCGTGTAAAGGATCTTCCCGGTGTGCGTTACCACACGGTGCGTGGCTCCCTGGATACCCAGGGTGTGCAGAACCGCACCCAGGGTCGTTCCAAGTACGGCACCAAGCGCCCGAAGAAATCCTAACCGTGTACAAGAGCGGGAACTGAGACATGTCGAGAAGAGCAGCTGCCCCCAAGCGTCACATCCTTCCGGATCCGAAGTTCGGAAGCGAGCGCCTGGCCAAGTTCATCAATACCGTGATGCGTGACGGCAAGAAGTCGGTCGCAGAGCAGGTCGTGTACGGCGCGCTGGACCAGATTGAGTCCAAGCAGGGTGATGGCATGGGTGCACTGGAGCGCGCGCTGGACAACATTCGTCCGCGTGTCGAGGTGAAGTCTCGTCGCGTGGGCGGCGCCACCTACCAGGTGCCGGTCGAGGTGCGTTCGGTTCGTCAGGACGCCCTGGCGATGCGCTGGGTCGTGGAAGCGGCCCGCAAGCGTGGCGAGCGGACCATGGCGCTGAAGCTGGCGGGCGAGCTGATGGATGCCGCCGATTCCAAGGGCTCCGCCGTGAAGAAGCGCGAAGACACTCACCGCATGGCGGAAGCGAACAAGGCGTTCGCCCATTTCCGCTGGTAAAACCGATTTAGAGAGGCTCAACGTGGCACGCAAGACCCCACTGAAGCGCTACCGGAACATCGGGATCAGCGCGCACATCGACGCCGGCAAGACGACGACGACCGAGCGCATCCTGTTCTACACCGGTCTGTCGCACAAGATCGGCGAGGTCCATGAAGGCGCCGCCACGATGGACTGGATGGAGCAGGAACAGGAGCGCGGGATCACCATCACTTCCGCGGCGACCACCTGCTTCTGGCAGGGTATGGCCAAGCAGTTCGATGAGCACCGCGTTAACATCATCGATACCCCGGGGCACGTGGACTTCACCATCGAGGTGGAGCGTTCCATGCGAGTGCTCGACGGTGCGGTGATGGTGTACTGCGCCGTGGGTGGTGTGCAGCCGCAGTCCGAGACCGTCTGGCGTCAGGCCACGAAGTACTCGGTTCCGCGGATGGCCTTCGTCAACAAGATGGACCGCGCCGGCGCCGACTTCCTGCGTGTCTACGAGCAGATGAGAGAGCGTCTGCAGGCGAACCCGGTCCCGATCCAGCTGCCGATCGGTGCCGAGGATAACTTCCGGGGCGTGATCGATCTGGTCAAGATGCAGGCGATCTTCTGGGACGAAGATAACTTCGGCATCTCCTTCGAGTACAAGGACATCCCCGAAGAGCTCAAGGCCGAGGCGGAAAAGTGGCGCGAGAACATGCTCGAGGCCGCTGCCGAAGCCAATGAAGAGCTGATGGACAAGTACCTCAACGAGGGTGACCTCAGCGAGGAAGAGATCAAGCAGGCGATTCGCCATCGCACGATCGAACTCGAGATCGTGCCGATGTTGTGCGGCTCCGCGTTCAAGAACAAGGGCGTGCAGGCCATGCTCGACGCGGTGGTTGAGTACCTGCCGTCGCCGGAAGAGGTCAAGGCGATCAAGGGCGTGAAGGCCGGGACGGAAGAGCCGGTCGCGAAGCACGCCTCGGACGACGAGCCGTTTGCCGCGCTCGCGTTCAAGATCATGACCGACCCGTACGTGGGCTCGCTGACGTTTGTACGTGTCTACTCCGGGGTGCTGAGCGCGGGTGACACCGTGCTTAATACGCAGAACAATCGCCGCGAGCGCATCGGCCGCATCCTGCAGATGCACTCCAACTCCCGCGAGGAGATCAAGGAGCTGCGCGCAGGTGACATTGGTGCGGTGGTTGGCCTGAAGGATCTGTACACGGGGAGTACCCTCTGCGATCCGAATAATCCGGTCGAGCTGGAACGCATGGAGTTCCCGGAGCCGGTGATCTCGATCGCGGTCGAGCCGAAGACCAAGTCGGACCAGGAAAAGATGGGTATCGCGCTGAACAAGCTGGCGCAGGAAGACCCGTCCTTCCGTGTGCGGACTGACGAAGAGTCCGGCCAGACGATCATCTCCGGCATGGGTGAGCTTCATCTCGAGGTCCTGGTCGACCGCATGAAGCGCGAGTTCAAGGTCGAGGCGAACGTCGGTCAGCCGCAGGTGGCGTACCGCGAGACGATCAAGAAGAGCGTGGAAACCGAAGGCAAATTCGTGCGCCAGTCGGGTGGTCGCGGCCAGTACGGTCATGTCTGGCTGCGCATCGAGCCGCAAGAGGCGGGCGACGGATACGAATTCGTCAACGCCATCGTCGGTGGTGTCGTGCCGAAGGACTACATCCCGGCCGTCAACAAGGGCGTCGAGGAGCAGATGGCCAACGGCGTGCTCGCCGGTTACCCGGTGGTGGACGTAAAGGTCACGCTGTTTGACGGCTCCTACCATGACGTTGACTCGAACGAGATGGCGTTCAAGGTGGCTGGTTCGATGGCCTTCAAGGAGGGTGCGTTGAAGGCTGGCGCCGTGCTGCTGGAACCGATGATGAAGGTCGAGGTGGAGACGCCGGAAGAATACATGGGCGACGTGATGGGCGATCTGAACCGACGTCGTGGTCTGGTCAAGGGTATGGAGGATATCGCGGGTCAGAAGCTGCTGAAGGCCGAGGTCCCGCTGTCCGAGATGTTTGGCTATTCGACGCAGCTGCGCTCGATGAGCCAGGGTCGCGCCACGTACTCGATGGAGTTCGAAAAGTACTCCGAGGCGCCGGCGCAGGTCGCCGAGGCTGTGGCGGCGAAGGCCTCCTGAACCGAATCGCGTAATCCGAAAGAACTGTAGAAAGAGGTTTGAGCTGTGTCCAAGGAAAAGTTCGAGCGTAAGAAGCCGCATGTGAATGTGGGGACGATTGGTCATGTGGACCATGGCAAGACCACGCTGACGGCGGCGATG
>NZ_KB906527.1:0-20644 GCF_000381425.1 Thioalkalivibrio sp. ALRh | reverse complement strand
AACTGCTGGGACAATGCGGTGGCCGAACGCTTCTTCCTAAACCTGAAGATGGAGCGCGTCTGGCGACGGGACTATGCCAATCACGGCGAGGCCACCCGGGACATCACCGACTACATCGTCGGCTTCTACAACGAGCGCCGAAGGCACTCGACCCTGGGCTACCTGTCGCCCAACGCCTACGAGCGAAAATGGACAGCCGAAACACCGATCGAGGTGTCCGAAATCACTTGACCACTACAGAGTGACTGGATGAAGACGATTCTTTTTGCCTGGAACCCAAGAAAGTGGGTTTGGGATGAGCTTCCCCGGGCGGTTGTTCGGGCGAACCAGGAAGGTTCTTACAGAGATGAATGGAGCTGTGGAGTAACCAAGAACGTTCAGCCTGGAGACCGCGCGTTTCTGATTCGGCTGGGTGAGCCACCCAAGGGTTTGATCGGCTCGGGTATCGTGCTGTCGAGTCCGCGCGAAAGGCATCATTGGGATGCAGAGCGGCGTGCGAAAGGCGATACCGCCAACGTTGTGGAGATCGAGTTTGATGTTCTGAGTGAACAGCCTGTGGTGGACGAGGCTGAACTCCGCTCAAAACCGCTTGATGCTCAGGACTGGTTTCCCCAGGCCTCCGGCGTGACGATAGCGAGCGACGTGGCTGAGGTGCTGGAAGCTCGCTGGGCAGAGCGCGCGCAGCGCCCTGCATATTCGGCATCGATGGGCGTGGTGGAAGGGAAGAGGCTATTGACCGTGGCGACGCGGTACGAGCGTAACCCAGAAGCGCGGCGGAAATGTCTGGAGCACTATGGGCTGACTTGCCAGGCCTGTGGGATGTCCTTCGAAGAGCGATATGGGCCCATCGCAAAGGACCTAATTGAGGTTCACCACAACGTTCGCCTGTCCGACATCGGGAAGGAATATACCGTCGATCCTGTCCATGACCTCATTCCGCTGTGCCCTAACTGTCACGCGGTGGTGCATAGGCAAGTACCGCCGCTTGCCGTGGACGAACTGAAGAAGCTCATCAAGGCGCGGATGGGTGCGTAGCCTGACGGGCGCTCTTGGGCCTGCGGCCGCAATTGTTACCGTCACATAGCAGGGTTGTGGGTGGCCGATAAGGCGGCTGTCGTTCCTCTGTTCGCCGCGTGCCTTCGTTTGCTGCAACAATGTCCCCATCACTGGGGCTTGGTGCCCGGCATGGAAGAACGAACAGGGGAGCAGGGCTTGAACACGGAGAATCATTCAGAGACCGCCGCGTGGATCTGGTCGGTGGCGGATCTGCTGCGCGGTGACTTCAAGCAGTCGCAGTACGGGCGGGTGATCCTGCCGTTCACGCTGCTGCGACGGCTGGAATGCGTGCTGGAGCCGACCAAGGATGGCGTGCTGGCTGCTGCCAAGGAGCACGAGAACAAGTCGGAGACGGTCCGCGAGCAGTTTCTGCTGCGCGAGGCGGATCAGCCGTTTTTCAACACCTCGCCGCTGTCGCTCGCGAGTCTGTCGGACACGCAGACGGCCGAGGACCTGATGAGCTACATCGAGTCCTTCAGCAAGGACGCCCGCGAGATCTTCGACCACTTCCACTTCGAGGACTACGTCGAGCAGCTCGCCAGCAACAACCTGCTGTACCAGGTGGTGCAACGCTTCTCCGCCATCGACCTGCGCCCGGCTCGGATCTCCAACTTCGGTATGGGGCTGGTGTTCGAGGAGCTGATCCGCAAGTTCGCGGAGAGCTCCAACGAGACCGCCGGGGAGCACTTCACCCCGCGTGACGTGGTTCACCTGACCACCTCGCTGGTGCTCACCGGGCAGGACCACAAGCTCCAGCCGCACGGCATCGTCACCGTCTACGACCCGACCTGCGGAACCGGCGGCTTCCTGTCCGAGAGCGAGGAGTATATCCAGCAGATCAGCCAGGATGTCAGCGTGTCCCTGCACGGGCAGGAGCTGAACCCCGAGTCCTACGCCATCTGCAAGGCGGACATGCTCATCAAGGGCCAGGACGTCGAGAACATCAAGCTCGGCAACACCCTGTCGGACGACCAGCACGCGGACGAGCACTTCGACTACATGCTCGCCAATCCGCCGTTCGGCGTGGAGTGGAAGAAGGTCCAGAAGCAGGTGGTGGACGAGCACCAGCACAACGGCTTCAACGGCCGCTTCGGCCCCGGCCTGCCGCGCGTGTCCGACGGTTCGCTGCTGTTCCTGCTGCACCTGGTCAGCAAGATGCGGGACCCGCGCGAGGGTGGCTCGCGCATCGGCATCATCCTCAACGGCTCTCCGCTGTTCACCGGCGGGGCCGGTAGTGGCGAGTCCGAGATCCGCCGCTACCTGCTGCAGCACGACATGGTGGAGGCCATCATCGGTCTGCCCACCGACATGTTCTACAACACCGGCATCGCCACCTACATCTGGGTGCTGAACAACAACAAGCCGGCCGAGCGCCGCGGCCGCGTACAGCTCATCGACGCCACCGAGCGCTACGCCAAGATGCGCAAGTCGCTCGGCTCCAAACGCCAGTTCATCGACGACGCCAATATCGATGCCATCGTGCGCAGCTACGGCGCCTTCGAAGAGAGCGACAAGAGCAAGATCTTCCCGAACGAGGCCTTCGGCTACCGCCGCATTACGGTCGAACGACCGCTGCGCCTGAATTTTCAGGCCAGCCCCGAGCGCATCGAACGCATGCTGGCCGAAAAGCCGATCCAGAAGCTGGACGAGACCACCCGCCTGGGCGTGCAGGCCGCCTGCGAGCGCCTGGACGCCGAGCGCGTATACACCAACCGCGAGGCCTTCCTGCAAGACCTGAAGGCCCAGTTGAAGGCGCTGGACGTGAAGCTGCCCGCCACCGCGCTGAAGGCCGTGTGGAACGGCCTGAGCGAACGCGACCCGGAAGCCGACATCTGCACCGACAGGAAGGGCCACCCGGAACCGGACAGCGACCTGCGCGACACCGAGAACGTCCCGCTGGGAGAGCACGTGTTCGAGTACTTCGAACGCGAGGTGAAACCGCACGTCCCCGACGCCTGGATCGACCAGGACAAGCGCGACGAGCAGGACGGCGAAATCGGCATCGTCGGCTTCGAGATCCCCTTCAACCGCCACTTCTACGTGTTCCAGCCCCCGCGGCCGCTGGAAGAGATCGATGCCGACCTGAAGGCCGTCACCACCCGCATCAAGCAGATGATCGAGGAGCTGTCGGCGTGAGTTTCCCGAAGTATCCCGAGTACAAGGACTCCGGCGTCGAATGGCTGGGCGAGGTGCCGGCGCATTGGGCCCTTTCAAGAGTAAAATATGATTCTCACGTAAAAGCCCGTATTGGCTGGCATGGGCTTACCAGTGATGAATTTACAGAAGTGGGTCCGTATCTTGTGACAGGGAGTGACTTCAAAGGGAAGTCTGTTTGTTGGTCGGAATGTTATCATTGCACTGAGGAGCGGTACGCCCAAGACCCTCATATCCAGCTGAAAGAAGGCGATCTTCTAATAACCAAAGATGGAACTATTGGTAAGTTGATTCTGGTTGAAGGGCTTCCTGGTAAGGCCACCCTAAATAGTGGTATTTTTGTTGTTCGCCCGCTGAAAGAAAAATACTCGACTCGATTCTATTATTGGTTGCTACAGTCTCGTGTTTTTAAGGACTATATCGGCATACACAGAACTGGTAGCACGATCCTTCACTTGTATCAGGAGACATTCGAGAATCTTGCCTATGCGCTGCCGCCGGTTACTGAGCAGACGCGTATAGTTGCCTTCCTTGATAACGAGACTGGGAAGATCGATACGCTGATCGAGGAACAGCGGCGACTGGTCGAGCTGCTGAAGGAGAAGCGGCAGGCGGTGATCTCCCACGCCGTCACCAAGGGCCTTGACCCCAACGTGCCCATGAAGGACTCCGGCGTCGACTGGCTGGGCGAGGTGCCCGCGCATTGGGAGATTCGGAAGCTGTCTACCGTTACGGAAAAGATTACGAATGGATATGTTGGGCCGACGCGGGATATTTTCGTCAGTGAAGGGGTTCCCTATCTTCAGTCCCTTCATATCAAGAATAATCAGATCGTTTTTTCACCCAAGTATTTCGTGTCTGAAGAGTGGAGTCGCCTTCACCATAAATCGATATTGCGGGCAGGGGATGTCCTGATTGTGCAGACTGGTGATATTGGCCAGGTGGCGGTGGTCACTAAGGAGTTTACAGGTTCGAACTGCCACGCATTGATCGTCGTGTCACCAGTTTCCGAGTTTTTATATGGGGTATGGCTATCTTGGGTATTGAACTCGGATTATGGCTATAACTCCCTGCTTTCTATAAAGACAGGAGCTCTACATCCTCACCTTAATTGCGGGTACGTGAAAGATGTTTATGTACCTCTTCCGCCACTTGGGGAGCAATATGATTTGGTCGGTCATATAGAACGTGAGTTAGAGAGTTTTTCGGGCCTAATATCTGAAGCAGAAAAGGCCAAGTATTTGCTTCAGGAAAGGCGATCAGCCCTGATCTCCGCCGCCGTCACCGGCAAGATCGATGTCCGCGGCTGGTCGGCCGGGGCCGAGACGAAAGAGCCGGAACTGGCGATGGTCGCCGAGGAGTCAGCGGGGTATTCGGCGCGAGGCGGTGCGGCATGAGCCAGGGCCGCAGCATCCGCCTGTTCCTGGTGGACGGTACGCCGCACGGGCTGCTGACGGCGGAGATCATGAACTGGACCGGGCATGTGCTTACCGGGCCGCGCGGCAAGCTGAGCGAGCTGGTGCAGCGTCCGGAGTGCGGCCGCACCGGCGTGTACTTTCTGGTCGGGCCGGATGCGGAAAACAGCGCGCGCCCGCAGGTGTACATCGGCGAATCGGATGATGTCGGCAAGCGACTCAAGCAGCACAACCGCACCGAGGAACAGGGCGGCAAGGACTTCTGGGAGAAGGTCTGCCTGATCACCAGCAAGGACCAGAACCTGACCAAGGCCCATGTGAAGTACCTGGAGAGCCTGCTGATCCAGCAGGCCCAGCGCGTGGGCCGCTGCACTCTGGTCAACGGGACCCGCCACGACTACATCGGCCTGCCCGAGGCCGACCAGGCCGACATGGCCTTCTTCCTGGAACAGATCCGTACCGTGCTCCCTGTACTCGGCTTCGAGTTCCTGCGCGATGCGAGCCGGCCGCCTTCCCACGAATTGAAGGATGGCGCAGCGACAAGTGCCGCGGATGTTTCGGAATCCCCCCGGTTCCGCCTGTCCCTGCCCAAGCACGGCATAACCGCATTCGGGCAGGAGGCGGAGGGTGAGTTCTTTGTGCTGGAAGGCTCAATTGCGCGGTCGGAGTGGGTGGGCCCCGCCCACGGCTATCAACGCCTGCATCAGCAGCTCTGTGAGGAAGGCGTGGTCGTGGGAGGCGAGGATGGACTGCTGCGGTTTACCCGCGACTACGCCTTTTCCAGCCCAAGTGCCGCTGCGGCTATGGTGAGTGGACGAACAGCCAATGGCCGCGCTGAATGGAAGCGGGAGGACACCGGCCAGTCCTACGGGGAGTGGCAGGACCAGTTGGTTAGCGAAGTGGCCGGAGCCGACGGGGACGAGCCTTAACAACAGAGAGCATCATGGCAGGCAGAGGAAGCATTTCTTCTTCGTGCCAGCGCGGAATCTGGATGGGTGGCGGGGCCGACCGGGACCAAATGGTCAAAGTCGGGCCAGACCTCAGGGAGAAAGAAGTATTCTTCTCCGCGACGACACCACAAGACCACTGACCCCTGTATGAATCGACCGTACCTCCAGAAGCGCTTCCGAGAACTGGAAGCATTGTTTCGCACACAGGCTTGCGATCCCAATGTCTTGCGCGCATTGCTGGCTGAGCTTGATCACCGCCGGACGCCAAAGGCGAGGGGGCTGCGCGAGCGCGTGGAGGCCGCGCTGCGCGATGTGTCCAAAGACTTCGAGTTGGTATCTCCTACCGCTCAGGACTTCGAGTCCCGTCAAGATACTCGGCCGGAGCCATCTAGAAAGGCAACGGCCCCGGCCGTTCCTGACCCGAGTGAGGTGCTACCCAACGAGTTCCGCAGGGTTGCTGCCCGTGGATGCACAGGCCGCCCAGCCAAGTACGTACCAAAGCTGAAGACGGACCTTAAGCTCGCCGAAGCAGAGGCATCGCGCGCGGCGCGCTATGTAGATGGGCTCGAACTGCTGGTCGAGGAGATACGGCGCAAGGGGTACGGCGAGCTCCGGATAGAACTAGAGAACGGCCTGCGAAAGCCCTTGGACGGCAGCAAATGCGGCTATCTGTTCGACTTCAGTGAGGAAGCCAACCTGTTCGAGGGTGCGGAGGTCCAGGTGGTCGTCGGCGGTCGTATGGCCCCCGGGCAGGTCGTCTCATTGTTGCCGAACAAATTGCTGCTGGCCCTCGATGAGGATTTTGGCGAGCACTTGAACCACTGTTTGCTCAAGACGGACAGCGCTGCGCTACTGGTCTCCCTGAAGGATCGCCTGTCGCAGGCTGAAAAACGGGAGCTGACGGGGTTCAACACATCGTTGGCCGAGAACGTGCTGGAAGGGGCGCCGCGAATCTTGGAGCGTGTGCCCTTGCCTCGGGTGGCGGATAATTACGGGCTCAACACTAAGCAGGTGCAGGGCGTCGAACGAGGCCTGGGTAGCGAGGCACTCTATCTCTGGGGGCCACCGGGGACAGGCAAGACGCAGACGCTCGCGGCGCTAGTGCACTCCTTGTACGCGCAGGGGAAGCGGGTCCTGGTCTGTTCGAACACCAATCAGGCCGTGGACCAACTGCTGCTCAAACTCGCTCGAGTACTTCAGGCTCATGATCCTCAGGTTCTCGATACGGGTCATGTGGTTCGTGTGGGCCGAATTAGTCACAACGAGCTTCAGGGCGAGTTCAGCGCGTACGTTGGTCTTGAGGGCATCGTCGAGCGCAAGTCAGAGTCTCTGCGTGAACGTAAGGCCGAGGTGGAGCGCCAGCTTGCTTGCCTTGCACAGACTGTGGAGGGCGCGCAGGGCCTGCTGGAAGTGTTCAAGCGGTTGGACCAGTACCAACGCAGCCTGGAAAAAATTCGGCAGTCGGAGGCAGAGGCACGCAAGCGCGAGACGGACAGTCTCGACGCGATTGAAAGGAAGGAAGCTACGCTGACGCAACTGCGTCAGGAGCTGGATGCACGTGCGGCCGCCGGCATGCTCCGCCGCATGCTTATGCGTAGTGAGCAGAATGTGCGGGAGGACATACAGAGAAATGAGCGTGCGCTTCGTGTGGCGCAAGATGAGGCGGCGACCGCAAAAGCGGATTGTGAACGGCTTGCTCGGAAGTTTTCTGATGCGCAGGGGGCTATTGCGCGCATGCAGGAACACTTGAGAGGCCAGGATCGCACCGCACTGGCGCGGCAGGTGGAGGAGTATGAGAAGCAGCGCCAGCCTTTTAGCGAAGAACTGGCCGACCTGAATCGTCAGATCGACGATGTTCAGCGTACTGCTCTTGAGCAGGCGCGCGTCATCGGGGCCACTGTGACCAAGAGCTATCTTAGCCCTTCTCTGTTTTCCGGCTTCGACGCGGTTGTTATCGACGAAGCATCCATGATTCTGCCACCGGCAGTGTTCTACGCTTCGGGCCTTGCTAAAGAGAAAGTTGTGGTTGCGGGCGACTTCGCCCAGTTGCCACCGATTGTGCAGACGGAGCAGCAGGCATTGGCGGATTTGTTTGCAACTACCGTGTTTGCGACGGCAGGTATCGAGAAACAGTGCGCGGATGGGGCCCTTGATGAGCGTGTTGTCATGCTGGATGAGCAGTACCGTATGGATCCAGCTATCTGTGGACTCATCTCTGGACTGTTCTACCGCGGTCAACTCCGGACAGGAGACAGAGAGAAGAAGGAAAAGGCGCCGCCTGATCCTTTCGCGGGACCACTGACGGTCATCGATACATCGAGGATCTGGCCATTCGCAGCACGCGACCGCGTAAAGTCCAGATTCAACATGATGCATGCTCTGGCCGCGCGTAACCTTTGTCGCTATTTGAAGCGAGAGGGCTTCATCGAAGGCACGACAGACCTTGGTATCTGTACGCCGTACGCTGCTCAGGCGAAGCTGTTCCGGAAGATCCTCTCCGGCGAAGGCCTAGGGGACAGCATCGCGGCGGGTACGGTGCACCGCTACCAGGGTGACGAGAAGAACATGATGCTGCTCGATCTGGTCGACAGCGTCGGCGACCCCAATGCCGGAATTTTCCTCCAAGCGACGGCGATGGCCGATGCAGGTGCCAAGCTGTTCAATGTCGCGGTGAGCCGAGCCGAGAATCATTTGGTCGTGCTTGCGAACCTGACCTACCTTGATGAAAAACTTCCATGCGACGCGTATCTGCGTGAGATCCTGTACGAGATGCAGCGGAAGGGTCGTGTCATTGACGTGCAGGAGGTTCTCGACCTCTATCCGATTGAAGAGGATTTGCCATCGCGCACCCACATGTCGGCGGACTTGAACTTCCGTCACGGTGCTGTCAGCCAGCGCGAGTTTGAGGCTCTGGCTCAGGAAGACATGACTGAGGCAAAACAGTCGATCACGATCTTTTCTGGCTTTATTACGCCGAGGCGCGTTGCGAGTTACGGCGACCTTTTCCGCCGCAAACTCGCTGAAGGGGTGAAGATTCGCTGTGTTACCCGCCCGCCGCGGGACAACGGCTCGATCCCGGAAGAACATGGGCGTGAGGCCCTTCGAGCGCTGGAGGGTATTGGCGTAACGATCGATCTTAGGCGTTACATCCATCAAAAGTTGGTGTTGATCGATGATCAGATAGCTTGGATTGGTTCTCTGAACCCGTTATCCCATACCGCCCGCACTGAAGAGATCATGATGCGGATGGACAACCGTGAAGCGGTTCAGCAAATCATCGAGCTTGTAACGGTTACCCGTGCAAAGGAGGTTGAGGTACACCAGAAAGAGAATCCGGCCTGTGGTAGCTGTGGAGGATGGACGATCTATGCCATGGGGCGTTATGGGCCTTACTTCGCGTGTGAAAGTGAATGTGGTTGGACTCAAAGCTTCGACCGATCCAGCAGGGCCCCGAAGAAGGTTTCTGGGGGAAAAGGCGGTGAGCCAAAGCCAGCCGTGAACGGGCCCGCGTGTCCGAAGTGTGGCAAAACCACACGCCTCAGAGAGGGCCGATACGGACATTTTTATGGATGCGTCAAGTATCCCGAGTGCAACGGGACGGCACAAGTTAAGGGCAAGAAAACTACTGGACGGGTTAAGGCGAAAAAGTCTAGTGAACGGGGACGAAAGGTGAAACGGCGCGTTGTATAAGCGAAGCTTCGCGACGCGCTCGTCCGATACTCTCTTTCGCCGATCCTTGAGTCACCGAGACATGGGATAGCATCGGTACAGTGTCTACCATGGGGCGTCCCGGATGGTAACGGCACCCGCGCCCGCCACTTGATTGCAACGCGGGTGCCAGCCCCAGTGCTGGCGCGGGACCTGTAGTGCGAAGGGTGGCCAACGGCCGCATCGAGTGGAAACGTGAGGACACCGTCCAAAACCTACGGCGAATGGGCAGGAGCAGTTGGTCACCGAAGCCGCAGAAGGCACTCTAGAAGTTCTCTGATCCACCGCATGTGTTACCGGCGAGCGATCGATTTCGCACGCGGTTGGTCGGTTCCTGCTCCTGGCGGAACACGCGCATGTTCAGCCGACCGACTGCGCGGCACCCGCTGGCGGTTGGCGGTGTCGCGCCTAAACCGTTCCTTCCGAATGAGCGGAAAAGGTATAATTACCACTCATAGCTGAGTTTCAGTTCGACCAGGCCAAAAGCAGGGCCAATCTGGAAAAGCACGGTATCGATTTCGAGACCGCCCAGGCGCAGTGGGAAGACCCGAACCTGCTGGAGATCCGGGCAAGGTCCGAGGGCGAGCCGCGATTCCTGCTGATCGGGAAGATTGCTGGAAGACACTGGTCGGCTGTCGTCACCTACAGGGAAGGCCGTACTCGCCTGATCTCCGTCAGGCGCTCCCGCAGGAAGGAGGTGGAGCTCTATGAAAGCTAAAGACTTCGACAAGAAATTCGACGAAGGGCAGGAAGATATCGTTGGCGATCTCGACCTCTCGTCGGCGCGCCGCGTCAATCAGGAACAGAAGCGCATCAACGTCGACTTTCCCGCCTGGGTGGTGGAGTCGCTGGACCGCGAGGCGGCGCGCATCGGCGTGACCCGTCAGTCCATCATCAAGGTGTGGCTGGTCGAGCGCCTCCAGGAAGAAGCCGCCAGGAACCCGCTGAAGGGTGACGCCGCAGGCGGTTCGCATTAGCCAGGCGCCGGGCGCGTTTTGGAACCGCATTACCGTTCTCCATAAGGAATCTGGGGCGGGCCACGGGAATGGCGGTTTGCCGTTGCGCGCATAACCCTGCAAATTGGGAGCCATCGGAGGCCGTAACCACCAGGAAGGGAAGCATTGATGGCGGATAGCAGGGAAGCCCAGTTTCAGCAGGACATCATCGAAGCGATGACCGCCGATGGCTGGCTGACCGGTCCGGCCAGCGGGTATGACGCCGCCAACGCCCTGTACACCGAGGATCTGGTCGCCTACCTGCAGGAGGCCTGGCCGGAGCGCTGGGAGAAGTTCGCCGCGAAGAACTCGCAGGACCCGCAGAAGGCCCTGGTGCGTGTGGTCACCCGAGAGCTGGAGCGCGATGGCACGCTGGAGGTGTTGCGCCACGGGGTGAAGACCCCGGGGGTAAAGCTGGAGCTGTGTAGCTTCAAGCCCGACCACGAGATGAACCCCGAGTCCCTGGCGCGCTACCGCGCCAACCGCCTGCGGGTGGTGGCGGAGGTCTCGTACTCGCCGCACGCGCGCAGCGGCGAGTACAACCCGCGGCTGGATCTGGTGCTGTTCGTCAACGGCATCCCCACCGCCACGCTGGAGCTCAAGAGCGAGTTCAAGCAGTCGGTGGAGAACGCCAAGCGCCAGTACCGGCGCGACCGGCCGCTGAAGGACCCGGTCACCCGCAAGCCCGAGCCGCTTTTGACCTTCAAGCGCGGGGCGCTGGTGCACTTTGCGGTCAGCCAGGACCAGGTGGCGATGACCACGCGCCTGAACGGCAAGGACACCTTCTTCCTGCCCTTCAACCAGGGCACCGAGGAGGGCGGCGCCGGCAACCCTGCACCCCCGGACCCGGACAGCTACGCCACCGGCTACCTGTGGCAGCGCGTGTTCCAGCCGGATGCCTGGCTCCGGATCATCGGCCGCTTCCTGCACCTGGAGCAGAAGACCGAGGAGGACTTCCACGGCAAGCGGCGCAAGAAGGAGTCGCTGATCTTCCCGCGCTTCCACCAGTGGGACGTGGTGAACCGCCTGATCGAAGCCACGCGTGAGGAAGGCGCCGGGCAGCGCTACCTGATCCAGCACAGCGCCGGCTCCGGCAAGTCCAACTCCATCGCCTGGATCGCGCACCAGCTCGCCGCGCTGTACGACGAGGCGGGCGGCAAGCTGTTCAACTCCGTGGTGGTGGTCACCGACCGCACGGTGCTGGACGACCAGCTCCAGGACACCATCTACCAGTTCGATCATGCCCACGGCGTGGTCCGGCCGATCACCCGTGACGTCGGCAGCCAGAGCAAGTCGGAGCAACTGGCCGAGGCGCTGGCCGAGCAGACCCGCATCATCATCGTGACCATCCAGACCTTCCCGGCGCTGTTCGATGCGCTGGACAAGCGCCCGGACCTGGCCGCCGGGCGCTACGCGGTGATCGCCGACGAGGCGCATTCCTCGCAGACCGGGTCGTCCGCCACCAAGCTGAAGGCGATTCTTGGAACGGACAAGCCGGAGGACGAGGAGATCAGCGCCGAGGAGCTGCTGGACGCGGCCGTGGCCGCGCGCAAGCCGGCCGAGCGGATCAGCTACTACGCCTTCACCGCCACCCCCAAGGCGAAGACCCTGGAGCTGTTCGGCCGCCCGCCGGACCCGGAGCTGCCGCCGTCGGCGGATAACAAGCCCGAGCCCTTCCACCTGTACTCCATGCGCCAGGCCATCGAGGAAGGCTTCATCCTCGACGTGCTGAAGAACTACACCACGTACTCCACCGCCTGGAAGCTGGCGCACCCGCACGCCGACGAGCAGGAGGTGGAGTCGCGCAAGGCCTCGACGAAGATCGCCCGCTGGGTGCGTCTGCACCCCTACAACATCTCGCAGAGGGTGGAGGTGATCGTCGAGCACTTCCGCGCCAACGTGCGCCACCTGCTGGATGGCCAGGCCAAGGCCATGGTGGTGACCGGCAGCCGCCAGGAGGCCGTGCGCTACGCGCTGGCCATGCGCGCGTACATCCAGGGCAAGGGCTACACCGACGTGCACGCGCTGGTCGCCTTCTCCGGCTCCGTCCTGCCCGACGAGGTGATTCCCGAGGAGGTGACCGAGACCAGCACGCTGCTGAACCCGGGGCTGAAGGGCCGCGACCTGGCCGAGGCGTTCAGGACCGACGAATACAACGTGATGATCGTCGCCAACAAGTTCCAGACCGGGTTCGACCAGCCCAAGCTCTGCGCCATGTACGTGGACAAGAAGCTGCAGGGCGTGGAGTGCGTGCAGACTCTGTCGCGCCTGAACCGCACCTTTCCGGGCAAGGAGGCGACCTTTGTCCTCGACTTCTTCAATGACGCCGAAGACATCCTCGAGGCCTTCCGCCCGTACTACAACAAGGCCGAGCTGGCCGACGTCTCCGACCACCAGATCGTCTACGACCTGCAAAAGAGCCTGGACGCCGCCGGGATCTACCACTGGGACGAGGTGGAGAACTTCGCCCGCTCCTTCTTTGATCCGAAGGCCGGCGCCAGCCAGCTCAGCTACTACTGTCAGCCCGCGAAGGAGCGCTACCACACCCGCTACAAGGCGGTGCTGGAGCAGATCCAGACCTGGAAGGCCGCCCATGCCGAAGCCGACCGCAACGGCGACAAGGCCGGCCTGCAGCGCGCCGAGCAGGAGCTGAAGGACGCCCACACCACCCGCGACGAGCTCGACCTGTTCCGCAAGAACCTGCAGAGCTTCGTGCGCAGCTACGAGTTCCTGTCACAGATCGTCGACTTCGAGGACCGCGAGCTGGAACAGCTCAACGTCTACGCTCGCGCGCTGCACCCGCTGCTGCGCATCGAAAACATCGAAGAAGACGCCATCGACGTCGACGAGCTGGAGTTGACGCACTACCGCCTGAACAAGCGCGCCGAACAGCGCCTGAGCCTCGAAGAGGAGGGTGCCGGCTACGACGGCCTCAAGCCCGTCTCCGACGTCGGTTCCGGCAAGCCCCACGACCCGGAAAAGAAACGCCTCTCTGAGATCATCGACCAGCTCAACGAACTGTTTGGCGCCGAGGTAAGCGACGCAGACAAGCTCCAGTTCGCCAACGGCATCGCCGACCGCATCCGCCGCGACGACGCCGTTATGGCCCAGGTCGAAAACCACAGCCCCGACCAGGTGATGCACGGCCTGTTCCCCAAACGCGTCACCGACACCGTCCTCGACGCGATGACCGACCACGAAAAGCTTTCTATGCAGGTCCTGGATGACCCGGAGCGCCAGCGAGACTTTGCGCTGCTGATTCTGCGCTTGCTGACGGGCGCGGCAGGGGAACAACGAACCGCGACCACCTGGCCCGGCCAATGAACAAGTGCTTCAGCGCATGGTGGCGCTCCTCGTCAACCGAAAAGCGAAAGCCACGACGCTGCGATGCCATCATTCGGTTTCGCCCGCCACCTCGCATGCCCGTGTTGCCAACCGAATCGGATCGAACTTCGCTAGCTGGATATCACGGCTATAGCGGTGCTATCCAGAATCTGCATAACGCCAATATCCCAGATTCTGTCTGATACACTGTTAGGTAACAGGAATGGATTAAAACATTGGATATTTACCTCGAAGAATACAATAACGCATTTGTCCTCTACTTCGGCACCGAAACAACTCGGATCAACGCGTACACGCTCGCAACGACCCTTGTCTCATTCGCCGATGCGGTGAAGTATGCCAATAACCAGATAAACCCTGGTTACGAGGTTGAGGTCGTCGTTGAATCGCTCGCGGATGGCAGCTTCAAAGCTCAGATAGGTGCGCTATACAAGGGCGCAGGAAATCTTTTCTCCAAAGAGAACGCAAAGGCGATCGCCCTATCGGTAGTGGCTGCATATATATACCAGAACACACTCGCCCCAGAAGACAATGTCAAAGTAATCGTGAACGATGATCAAGTCGTCATCGAAGAAGGCGACAGACGTGTCGTGGTACCGCGCGAGGTTCACGACGCGATGAAGGAACTCGAGGAAAAGCATCAGTTTCGGTCCAATGTTGGTCGTGGGTTCCGTGCTATCGCCGAGGATCCGGCTATTGACGGCTTTGGCATAACCGGCCGGATTGATGACTCGACGCCGGAATTGCAGATTCCAAAAGAACGGGTACGAGCCGCCGCGGAAGATGCCTCAGAAACTGAAGTGTCGAGCCGTGAGATCGAAGAGATTGTGGAGCTTCAGATTGTGCGCGCGATTCTGGAGCGCGGGAAGCGTCGTTGGGAGTTTGTCTGGAGAGGTGTGAAGATCGCAGCACCGGTTTTAGATGAACGATTCTATGACGATTTCGCCGCACACAAAATCATGATCGCACCGGGAGATATGCTGAGAGCGAAAATGCGCATTCAGCAAGAAAAGGATCTGGATACCGGAATCTTTCTCAACAAGAGGTATGAGGTATTGGAAATACATAAACATATTCCGAAAATGCAACAACGGTCGGTGGATTTTGGGGTAAACCAACCTAACTAATCGCTCAAGCGACGCGAGTAAGGCTCGCGCGCCTTAGCGTGCCGTTAGCCCGAGATAGTTTGATGCTCGATACGGCCATTAATCATTTCTCAGACGATCTCTCCCGTGCTAGGTCTCTCCTGACACACGCGGGCACAGTAGCTGCGGGCGACGTTCGGGATGACATACTTCGGGCGACTTGGATGATGTGTGTTGGGGCTTGTGACGCATACTTTTCCGACGCCTATGCGGATCTGGTTTCGCGAGCAATCCGTGCAAAGGAACAAGAGCCAAAGATCCAGATTCCAGATCGGTTCAATAACCTGAAGGTGCCAGTTACCGCAATTCTTCGCCAGGCGAACGGTGGTTGGAGGTGGCGAATGGCGGCTCGTGAAATGATTGAAGAGGAGAATGTTCTTTCCCTCGTGAAAATCAGGCAGTTGTTTAATCACTTCTTCAGGAAGCCACACAAACTTTTGGTTGCTGATAATTTGGAGCAATGGATACTCCACTCAGAATCCAAGCAACGGCTGTTTGGGATATCGTCCACGAAATATAGAGCGCTGAATCCGTCGCAAAAAGGAAAGGCAAGAAAATCGGCTTTGGAAAAACTCGATGACAGATTCGAGCTGATATTTCAAAGGCGACACGATTGCATACACAATTGTGATCGACCAAAAGTGTCTCCACAGCCTATTTCGAATACTGCGGTAAAAAAGGTCGCAGAAGATGTTGAGTTTTTGGTGAACCGTTGTCATGAAGCATTGAGACAGGAGTTCCCTGTTTACCTTACAGGTCTGGGATTCTCAGCAGTCACTAGGAACCGCGTAGGTGCTTAAGCAGATAACAAGAGCGTCAACGCGTGCCGGCTTTTCCGCTGGGGGAAGGTATCGGGGCTGGACCTTGGTAAGTGACTGTAAAGGAAAGCATTAATGGGTTTGAGGCCGCTTCGATGGAGCTCAGAAGTGCGGTTTTGAGTCGGAAATGACTGTCTGGCGCTGTGGTTCGGGCCCGCATCTGGTGTAGCGGGCGGAGGTGAGAGGGGGAACGAATGCTCCAGTCGAGAATTGCCTGGCTTGATCACGATGCGGAGGCGCAGGAGCGGAGCATGCGCGTGCTGGCGATGTTCGGGGAGCGCGATACGCGCGATGAGCTGGGGCTTGGGGCGATTCGGGATAACCTGGCGGATCTGCTGTTTCCGGGCACGAGTACGATCCAGACGCGCTTGCGCTACATGCTGTTGGTGGGGTGGGTGTATCAGCAGGTCGAGTCGGAGTTGGGGCAGGGCGCGCTTGCGGCGGAGAAGGTGCCGGCGCGCGCGGCCGATCTGGAGTTTCGCATTGTGGATGTGCTGCGCGAGGCGGACGACCGGGTCGGTGTTTTCGGCATCGGATCCGGGCGGACGCTGCAGCGGTTGCCGAGCTCGGTGTACTGGGCGGGGCTGGCGTCGTGGGGCATTCGGGAGGTGCCGCTGTCGCAGGAGCGCTACCACCGCAGTGTGGCCGGGCTGGTGGAACGGCGGCGCGAGGGTGTGGCTCTGGCGGGCGAGGGTGAATCGGGCGACAGCGGTTCGGAATTTCGCACCTGGCATGCCGGTCTGCCGGAAGCGCCTGAGCGGTTCCCGGCAGATGTGACGCTGGCGTTGGGCCGTGCGGAGGGGGCTTTCATTCTGGACCGGGTGCGCGAGTGTCATCCGGCGAGCCTGTTGGCCCATCTGTTCGAGCGCTGTGCTCCAGCGGACGTGGAATACCCCTGGGAGCACCCGGACCGGGCGGGGTTCAGCGAGCGGCAGCAGGCGTTGCTCGATCAGGCGGAGAAACTTGCGGTGCTCGCGCAGGGGGCGTTCCTGCTCTACAACCTGGCGCTGTCCGAGCGGCGGGAACGCGAGGACTGGGTCGAGCACTACGAGCAGCGGATGGATGACTGGACCGAAGCGGCCCGTGCACTGCCGTTGGCGGAATGGAACCTGGAAGATCTGTTTACGCTGACGAAGAGGGGAACGCTGGGGGTGCAGCAGGGGGCGCGCGACTTCCTGCGCGACTGGCGCGAACGGGTATCGGCCTGTGGCAGCGATGGGACGCGGCTGCGGGCGGACGAGGCCGCGCGTGATCTGGTGCGTCGGCGTGAATCGCTGCTGAAGAAGGCGCGTTCGCGCTTCACCAACCCGCAGGCGCTGACACAATGGAGCGGCCAGTCGGGCGCTTCTCGCTACAACTATCGCTGGCCGACGGTGAGCCGGTTCCACCGTGACCTGTACGCGGCGTTGCAGGGGGAGGACGGGTAATGCTCGATCCGAATGGCCGCAGCCAGTATACGAGCCTGCTCACACCCCCGCCCGGATACTCGCTGGACCAGGCGCTGGGCACGACGTTCTCGCTGGATATTCCGACGCTGCTGACCATTCCCGTGCATCTCTCCCTGCTAGGGGCGGAGCGGCGGGATGACGGGATCGCGGTGTACGAGTCGGTTCGCCGCACGATGGATCGGGTCACGCTCTATCTCCAGCGCGGCCAGATGCGCGCGCCGACGGCTGGCAATCACCTGTTCGGGCTGCTGGAGCCGTGCATGGTCGAGATGGAGCCACCCGGGGACGGGGTGTTTCATCCCAAGGTCTGGGTGCTGCGCTTCCGGCCAGACGAGGGGGTGCGGGAACCGCCGCTGCTGCGGGTAGCGATTCTGTCGCGCAACGTGACCGACGATCGCTCCTGGGATCTCTCGCTGCAGCTCGATGGCGAGCTGGGCGAGGAAATGATTGAGGCGAACCGGCCACTGGCTCAGCTGCTGGAGGGCCTGCCGGGACTGGCCGCGCGCGAGGTCGATGCGGGCCGGCGGGCGCAGGCGCGGGAGCTGGCCCGCGATTTGATGGCTTGCAAATTCGCGTTGCCCCATGGCGCCGAGACCATCGAGTTCGCGGTTCCGGGCCTGCCTGGGATGCGCTGGGAACCCGAGAAGAGCGATCGCCTGGCGGTGATCTCGCCGTTTCTGAAGGATGCGGCGCTGGGCCGGCTGGCCGGGGCCAGTCGCGCGCCGGTGGCGCTGGTCTCGCGTCCGGAAGAGCTGGAGCAGGTTTCGGCGGATGTGTGCGGCGCCTTCGGTGGCTGTTACGTGCTGCACGAGGCGGCCGAGACCGAGGACAACGAGGGCGAGATCGACCACGACACCCACGGGCTGCACGCCAAGGCATGGATCAGCGAACGGGGTGCTCGCACGTCGATCACGCTGGGGTCGGCCAACGTGACGGATGCGGCGTTGCTGGCGCAGCACAACCTGGAGGTGATCGCGACGCTGAAAGGCCCTCGGCGCAAACTGGGTGGCATCGACGACCTGCTGGGCGAAAAGGGCCTGGGGGGCGTGTTGCAGCGCTGGGAACCCGGGGAGCGCGCCGCACCCGCGGATGCGGAACTCGTGCGGGCGCGCGAGCGACTGGAGCGGGCGCGAACCGAGCTTGCGCGTGGTGGGTTGCGGGTGGTTTGCGAGGCCGGCAGTTCGGAGGATATGTGGCGGTGGTGGCTGGTCGGGCAGGTGGAACTGCCGGAGTCGGTGAATTGCCGCGTGTGGCCGGTGAGCCGGTCACCCAATGATGCGGCAGCGCTTGGGGCGGGCGGCGCTGCAGGGAGAAGCGAGTTGCCGTATGGCGGCGTGGCCTACCTGACCGGGGTCATTGCCTTTGAGCTTACGGATCCGGCGGCGGACCACGCGCTGCGCTTTGCACTGAACCTGCCGATCGAGGGCTTGCCGGCAGAGGAGCGCGAAGCGGCCATTCTGCGTGCCGTGGTGGATAATCGCGACGGGTTCCTGCGGTATCTGATGCTGCTACTGGCGAATGACGATGCCGCTGCTGGCGCCTTTATCCCGATGGCGGGAAGTGGACACGGGCACTGGCAAAGGGTGGTGCTGGACGAACTGCCGCTTTTGGAAGAGATGACTCGGTGCTACAGCCGGGAGCCGGAGCGCCTGCGGGATATCGCCGAAATGATCGAGCGCTTGCAGGGACGCCTGGGCACCTCTGACCTGGTGCCGCCGGAATTTGAGGCGTTGTGGCGGACGTATCAGGAAGCGATGGAGCACCGTGATGGCCGGGATTGAGGGCTTCGATGCCGGGCCGGTACTGGATGGGCTCAAGCCCTTTCAGCGCCGCACTGTGGATTACGCATTCCAGCGGCTATTCGACCCGGCCGGCAGCGGGCGCTTTCTGGTGGCCGACGAGGTGGGGCTGGGCAAGACGCTGGTCGCTCGGGGGGTCATCGCGCGCAGCCTGGAGGCGCTGAGCGGACAGGGGGAGCGCGTCGACATCATCTACGTGTGCTCGAACGCGGCGATTGCGCAGCAGAACATCCGCCGGATGAATGTACTCGAGGACAGCCATTTTGAACGGGCCAGCCGCTTGACCCTGTTGCCCGAGACGGTTCATCAGCTCAACCGGAATCCGGTCAATTTCATCAGCCTGACCCCGGGGACCACCTTCAACCTTCGCTCCAGCACGGGGATCGCACGGGAGCGGGTGCTGCTGTTCCATCTGCTCGACGGGATGGAGGGTCTGAGCCCGATTGGTCTGAGCAAGGTGCTCCAGTGCAACGTGGGGGAACGCTGGCCGAAATTGCTGCAAGAGGGGTCGGAGGAGATCGAGGCCGACCTGGCCGCCGCGTTTCTGGAGGATATGCGCCAGCAGACGGAACTGCGCGGAGAGCTGCAGCGGATGTGCGAGGTCTTTGAACTACCAGAATCCGAGTGGCCGGCGGAGACGAATGCCGAGCGCAATGCCCTGGTGGGCCGGCTGCGCCGCAGGCTCGCGCGCGTCTGTCTGGATGCGCTGCGCCCATCGCTGGTGATCCTGGACGAGTTCCAGCGGTTTTCCGACCTGCTGAACGGGGAGACAGAAGAAGCCGAACTGGCCAATGACCTGTTCTCGCTGGAGGGTGCGCGGCTCTTGCTGCTGTCGGCGACTCCGTACCGGATGCTGAGCATGCACGGGGAGTCGGAGGAGGATCACCACCAGAACTTCCTGGATACGGTGGGGTTCCTGTACGGCGACGCGCACGAGGTGGACGGACTGCGTTGGGCACTGGAGACCTATCGCCGCGGCTGCCGGCAACTGGCAGAGGGCGATCACGAGGGCATTCATTTGGCGCGTGAGGGGCTTCAATCGCGGTTGCTACGGGTGATGTGCAGAACGGAGCGCGTGGGCCTGACGCGCCGGCGCGATGCCATGCTTTCCGGGGACGAGCACGTCATGGATCTGGCGCCCCTGGATCTCGAATATGCCCGGAACATCGATTCCACGGCGCATGCGGCGGGATTGCCGGATGTCATCGAGTACTGGAAGTCGGTGCCGTACATGCTCAGCTACATGCGCGGTTACCAGATGCGCCGGGAGCTGGATGCCATTACGACCAAACCACCAAAGAAGCTTCGGCGCGCGATCGCTCGCGGGAAGGGGCTCAGTACGATCGATGTGGATCGCATCGAGGCCCATGAACCCCTGCAGATCCCGCACGCCAGGATGCGCGGATTCATTGAAGAAACCGTGGGTGCTGGTCTGTGGGAGCTTCTCTGGCTTCCGCCGTCGTTGCCCTATACCCAACTGGCCGGCCCGTGGACACGGGCAAAGCAGGTCACCAAACAATTGGTTTTCTCAGCCTGGAATGCCGTGCCGGATGCGATTGCGACGCTGTGCTCATACGAGGCGCAGGCGAGGGCGTTTGCCCATGGCGGTGTTGACGTTGGGTACAGCAACACATCCAAGAGGGGCGGGAATCTCAGGTTCCAGACCGATGCGGACGGGCGCCTGACGGGAATGCCGGCCTTGGCCCGCATCATGCCGGCGCCTTGCCTGGCTCGCGAGGTGGATCCTTTGCGTCTGGCCATCACCCTTGGCAATGGTGAACCGCCGGCGCTCGACGTACTCCTCGCGGAGG
>NZ_KB906526.1:0-89061 GCF_000381425.1 Thioalkalivibrio sp. ALRh | reverse complement strand
TGTCCAAGGAAAAGTTCGAGCGTAAGAAGCCGCATGTGAATGTGGGGACGATTGGTCATGTGGACCATGGCAAGACCACGCTGACGGCGGCGATGACGGCGGTGCTGGGCAAGAAGTACGGCAGTGAAGCCCGTGCGTTTGACCAGATCGACAATGCGCCGGAAGAGAAGGCGCGCGGGATTACGATTGCCACGGCGCACGTGGAATACGAATCCGACATTCGTCACTACGCGCATGTGGATTGCCCTGGGCACGCGGACTACGTGAAGAACATGATCACGGGTGCGGCGCAGATGGACGGCGCGATTCTGGTGGTGTCCGCGGCCGATGGCCCGATGCCGCAGACCCGCGAGCACATCCTGCTGGCGCGTCAGGTTGGTGTGCCGTACATCGTGGTGTTCCTGAACAAGGCCGACATGGTCGACGACCCCGAGCTGCTCGAGCTGGTCGAGATGGAAGTGCGCGACCTGCTGTCTTCCTACGACTTCCCGGGCGACGACACCCCGGTGGTCACCGGTTCCGCGCTGAAGGCGCTGGAAGGTGACGAGAGCGAAGTGGGCGCGCCGGCGATCTACAAGCTGGTCGAAGCGATGGACACCTGGATTCCGGAGCCGGAACGCGCCGTGGACGGCGACTTCCTGATGCCGGTGGAGGACGTGTTCTCGATCTCCGGCCGCGGCACGGTGGTGACCGGTCGTATCGAGCGCGGTGTGGTCAAGGTGGGCGAGGAAATCGAGATTGTCGGTATCCGCGACACCCAGAAGACCACGGTCACCGGTGTCGAGATGTTCCGCAAGCTGCTGGACCAGGGCGAAGCGGGCGACAACGTGGGCATTCTGCTGCGTGGTACCAAGCGCGACGAAGTGCAGCGTGGTCAGGTGCTGTGCAAGCCGGGTTCGATCAACCCGCACACGCATTTCGAGGCCGAGGTGTACATCCTGGGCAAGGACGAGGGTGGTCGTCATACCCCGTTCTTCAATGGTTATCGCCCGCAGTTCTACTTCCGCACGACGGACGTGACGGGTTCGGTGGAGCTGCCGGAAGGCACCGAGATGGTGATGCCGGGTGACAACGTGAAGATGACCGTGTCGCTGATCAGCCCGATCGCGATGGAAGATGGTCTGCGCTTTGCGATTCGCGAAGGCGGCCGCACCGTCGGCGCCGGCGTCGTATCCAAGATTATTGAGTGAGTGAGATGGCAAACCAGCGTATCCGAATTCGCCTGAAGGCCTTTGACCATCGACTGATCGACCGCTCGGCGGCCGAGATCGTCGAAACCGCGAAGCGCACGGGCGCCCGCGTGAAGGGGCCCATCCCGCTCCCGACCAAGCGTGAGTCGTACACGGTCCTGATCTCGCCGCACGTCAACAAGGACGCGCGAGACCAGTACGAGCTGCGTACGCACAAGCGTTTGATGGACATCCTCGATCCGACCGACAAGACCGTGGATGCCCTGATGAAGCTGGACCTCGCCGCGGGCGTGAATGTTCAGATTCGACTTAACTAACTCGTAACTTTCTGCCATACTATTGGGCTTTCCGTGGCCCGGCGGGATTGTTCGCCGGGCCACGGCTTTAGGGCGCTTGCCAGCGCCGTTCGATACGGAAGGGGTTTTGCAATGGCCATTGGACTCATCGGTCGCAAACTAGGCATGAGCCGCGTCTTCACTGACGACGGCGTCTCCGTGCCGGTGACTGTGCTGCAGGTGGACAACAATCGCGTGGTCCAGATCAAGCGCAGTGAAGGCGACGGCTACAACGCGGTCCAGGTGACGGCCGGCGCACGCAAGGCGTCCCGGGTCAGCAAGCCCGAAGCGGGGCACTATGCTGCGGCCTCGGTCGAGCCTGGGCGCGGTCTCTGGGAGTTCCGTGTTGAGGCGGATGAGCTCGAGGGCCTGGCCCCGGGTGACGCCATCACGGTTGATCGCTTCGAGGAAGGTCAGGTCGTTGACGTGACCTCTCAGAGCAAGGGCAAGGGTTTCCAGGGTGCGGTCAAGCGTCATAACTTCCGCACGCAAGACGCGACCCACGGTAACTCGCTGGCGCACCGCGCCCCGGGTTCGATCGGGCAGAACCAGAGCCCGGGTCGTGTGTTCAAGGGCAAGAAGATGGCGGGCCATATGGGCGCCGAGCGCAAGACGATCCAGAACCTGAAGGTTGTTCGGGTGGATGCGGATCGCAGCCTCGTGCTGATCCAGGGCGCGGTGCCGGGTGCGCCCAGCACTGACGTGATGATTCGTCCGGCCGTCAAGGCGAAGGGTTGAAGACAATGCAAGTAACGACAGCCGATACCGGTGCCAGCGTAGAGTTGTCGCCCGTGTGCTTCGAGCGCGACTTTAACGAGTCGCTGGTGCACCAGAGCGTGGTCGCGTTCCTCGCGGGGCAGCGCCAGGGCACCCGTGCGCAGAAGACGCGCTCCGACGTGAGCGGCGGTGGTGCGAAGCCGTTTCGCCAGAAAGGCACGGGCCGCGCCCGTGCCGGTACGATCCGCAGCCCGCTGTGGACCGGTGGTGGCAAAGTCTTTGCGGCGCGCACCCGGGACTTCTCGCAGAAGCTGAACAAGAAGATGTATCGCGCCGCGATGGCGTCGATCCTCTCCGAGCTGGTCCGTCAAGAACGGCTGAAGGTGGTGGCCGACTTCGCCGTGGCATCGGGCAAGACCCGCGACGGCGTTGCGAAGCTCAAGGAGCTGGGTCTCGCGAAGGGGCTGGTCGTGCTGGCCGAGGCGGATGACATGACCGCTCGTGCGCTGGGTAACGTGCCGCATATCGACATCGTCGACGTTGCCGGCATCAATCCGGCCAATCTGGTCGGCGCGGAGACGGTCGTGATGACCGAAGCGGCGATCCGCAAGGTTGAGGAGTGGCTGGCATGAATGCGCGTCTGATGCAGGTAATTCAGGGCCCGGTGGTTTCCGAGAAATCCACCATGGCCGGCGAGGTCGGTCAGTACGTGTTCCGCGTGCTGCCCGACGCGAGCAAAGAAGAAATCAAGGCGGCGGTCGAGCATCTGTTCCAGGTGCGGGTCGAGAATGTCCGCACCCTGAACCAGCAGGGCAAGAAGAAGCGCTTTGGGCGCCTTTTTGGGCGCCGCAATCACTGGAAGAAGGCTTATGTCGCGCTGGCCGAAGGCGAGAGCATCGACATGGGTGAAGGAGACCAGGTCTAGTCATGGCGATTATCAAGACGAATCCGACTTCGGCCGGTCGTCGTCACGCGGTGCAGATCCGTGGCGACAACCTGTACAAGGGTGCGCCGCATGCCGCGCTGGTCGAGAAGAAGACCCGTAGCGGCGGTCGCAACAACACGGGCCGTATTACTACGCGGCACGTGGGTGGCGGTCACAAGCAGCGCTACCGTGTGGTCGACTTCAAGCGCAACAAGGACAACGTGCCGGCGCGGGTCGAGCGGCTGGAGTATGATCCGAACCGCAGCGCCCACCTCGCCCTGCTGCTGTACGCCGACGGCGAGCGTCGCTACATCATCGCGCCGAAGGGTCTGAACCAGGGTGATCAGGTCGCGAGTGGTAACCAGGCCCCGATTCGTCCGGGCAACGCCATGCCGCTACGCTCGATCCCGGTCGGTACCACCGTGCATTGTGTCGAGCTCAAGCCTGGCAAGGGTGCCCAGATGGTTCGCTCCGCCGGTACGTCCGCGCAGGTCGTGGCCCGCGAAGGACAGCACGCCACCCTGCGTCTAGGTTCGGGCGAGATGCGCCGCGTCCTGTCCGAGTGCCGCGCCGTGGTGGGCGAAGTTGGCCACTCCGAGCACAGCCTGAAGAAATACGGCAAGGCCGGCGCCAAGCGCTGGAAGGGTGTCCGCCCGACCGTGCGTGGTACCGCCATGAACCCGGTCGATCACCCGCATGGTGGTGGCGAAGGCCGCAACTTTGGCCGTCATCCGGTGACCCCGTGGGGTCGTCCGACCAAGGGTTACAAGACCCGCAATAACAAGCGTACCGACGGCATGATTGTTCGTCGGCGTAAGAAGTAACGGAGTCCCAGCATGCCGCGTTCACTGAAGAAAGGCCCGTTCGTCGACCACCACCTGCGCAAGAAGGTGGAAGATGCGGTCGAGAAGAACGATCGTCGACCGATCAAGACCTGGTCCCGGCGTTCGATGATCATCCCGCAGATGGTCGGGTTGACCATCGCCGTCCACAACGGCCGGCAGCACGTGCCTGTCCTCGTCAACGAGAACATGGTGGGCCACAAGCTGGGCGAATTTGCCTTGACGCGGACCTTCAAGGGTCATATCGCGAACAAGAAGTCGCGCTGAGGACGAACGATGGAAACGATTGCAAAACTGCGTTTCGCGCGGATCTCCCCGCAAAAGGCTCGCCTGGTCGCCGACCAGGTGCGTGGCCTGCGGGTGGAAGAGGCGCTCAACGAACTCACGTTCAGCGCGAAGAAGCCGGCCGCCATTGTGAAAAAGGTGCTGGAGTCCGCCATCGCGAACGCGGAGAACAACGACGGTGCCGACATCGACGAGCTGCGCATCTCGCGCATCCAGGTCGACGAAGGGCCGGTGCTCAAGCGGATGCACGCGCGTGCCAAAGGCCGCGGTAACCGCATCCTGAAGCGCACCAGCCATATCGTCATCGGCGTTAGCGAGAAGGGAGCCTAAGCATGGGTCAGAAAGTACATCCGACCGGCATCCGCCTGGGCATCTCTCGCCCGTGGTCGGCCACTTGGTACGCCGACGGCCGCGAGTTTGGCGAGACGCTGAACAACGACATCAAGTTGCGCGAGTTTCTGCAGAAGAAACTGGCCCACGCGTCGGTGAGCCGCATCAGCATCTCCCGCCCGGCGAAGGCCGCGCATATCACGATCCAGACCGCGCGTCCGGGCATCGTGATCGGCAAGAAGGGCGAAGACATCGAGAAGCTGCGCCAGGACGTGGCCCGCGAGACGGGTCTCGAGAAAGGCACGGTCAAGATCAATATTGAAGAGGTGCGCAAGCCCGAGATCGAGGCCCAGCTGGTGGCCGAAGGGATCGCGCAGCAGCTGGAGCGCCGCATCATGTTCCGCCGCGCGATGAAGCGCGCCGTCGGCAACGCGATGCGCCTCGGCGCCCAGGGCATCAAGGTGCACGTGTCCGGTCGCCTGAACGGCGCCGAGATCGCGCGCTCCGAGTGGTACCGCGAAGGCCGCGTGCCGCTGCATACCCTGCGTGCTGATATTGACTACGGGTTTGCCGAAGCGCGGACCACCTACGGGATCATTGGCGTGAAGGTGTGGATCTTCAAGGGCGAGGTCTTTGGCCTGGAGCCGACCGAAGGGACCCGTGCCGCCGCCAACGCGAGCTAGGACTGAAAGATCATGCTGCAGCCAAAAAGAACCAAGTTCCGCAAGCAGTTCAAGGGCCGTAACCGGGGCATGGCCTCGACCGGCGCCAAGGTCAGCTTCGGCGAGTACGGCCTGCAGGCCGTCGAGCGGGGCCGGATTACGGCTCGCCAGATCGAGGCCGCGCGTCGCGCGATGGTCCGCCACATCAAGCGTGGCGGGAAGATCTGGATTCGGGTGTTCCCGGATGTGCCGGTGACCAAGAAGCCGCTTGAAGTCCGTATGGGTAAGGGTAAGGGCGGCGTCGAGTACTGGGTTTGCAAGGTGCAGCCTGGTCGCATGCTCTACGAAATGGAAGGTGTGCACGAGGACGTCGCGCGTGAGGCGATGCGTCTGGCGGCAGCCAAATTGCCGGTGAAGACGGTGTTTACCCGTCGGCAGGTGATGTGATGAAAGCGAGCGAACTGAGAAAGAAATCCGACGACGAGCTCAGCACTGAGCTCGAGGCGCTCTACAAGGAGCAATTCGGGCTGCGCATGCAGAAGGCCGTCGGCCAGCTGGCGCGCCCCGACCGGGTGGGCAAGGTCCGGCGCGAGATCGCGCAGATCAAGACGCTGATGAACGAACGAAAGGCAGGCTAAGAAGATGACCGAGCAAGTCTCCAAAACCCAGCGATCCGTCGTTGGGCGCGTGATCAGCGACAAGATGGACAAGACCCGCACCGTCCTGGTCGAGCGCCGCGTGCGTCATCCGCTGTATGGCAAGTTCATTCGGCGCAGCACCAAGCTGCACGTCCATGACGAAGACAATGTCTCGCGCATGGGTGACCGTGTGCGTATCCGTGAGTGCCGGCCGATGTCCAAGCAGAAGCGCTTTGCCCTGATCGAAGTGGTCGGGCAAGACGCGCTTTAATCGGCCGCTGGGAGAGAAGTCATGATTCAAATGCAGACCGTTCTCGAGGCCGCCGATAACAGCGGCGCCCGTCGCATCCAGTGCATCAAGGTGCTGGGCGGCTCGCACCGTCGCTATGCGCGCGTGGGCGATGTGATCAAGGTGAGCGTCAAGGACGCCATCCCGCGCGGCAAGGTCAAAAAAGGCGACGTCTATAATGCGGTCGTCGTGCGCACCGCCGCGGGTGTTCGGCGCCCCGACGGTTCGATCATTCGTTTCGACCGCAATGCGGCGGTGCTGCTGAACAATCAGCATCAGCCGATCGGCACTCGTATCTTCGGGCCGGTGACGCGTGAACTGCGAGGGGAGAAGTACATGAAGATCATCTCCCTCGCCCC
This sequence comes from Thioalkalivibrio sp. ALRh, assembly GCF_000381425.1. Lineage (NCBI taxonomy): Bacteria > Pseudomonadati > Pseudomonadota > Gammaproteobacteria > Chromatiales > Ectothiorhodospiraceae > Thioalkalivibrio > Thioalkalivibrio sp. ALRh. Next base: position 82,489 of record NZ_KB906526.1, on the reverse strand, counting down.
GGAAGTGCTGTGAGGTCGTCATGAATAAGATTCGCAAAGGCGACGACGTCGTCGTGATCGCAGGAAAGGACAAGGGCCGTCGAGGCACCATCATCAAGGTGCTGGATGGCAAGGTCCTGGTCCAGAACATCAACATGGTGAAGAAGCATCAGAAGCCCAATCCCCAGCGTGGGATCGGGGGCGGGATCATCGAGAAGGAAATGCCGATCGATGTCTCCAATGTGATGCTCTTTAACCCGGCAACCGACAAGGGTGATCGCGTGTCGTTCAAGACCCTGGAAGATGGCCGCAAGGTCCGTGTCTTCCGATCGAACGGCGAGGTCGTGGACGCATAACGCGGACGGACGGTTTATGGAACGCTTGAGAGAAGAATACGAATCCAACGTGAAGCAGGCGCTGCAGAAGCAGTTCAGCTATGCCAACGTGATGGAGATCCCGCGTGTCACCAAGGTAACCCTGAACATGGGTCTGGGTGATGCAGTTGCGGACAAGAAGATCATTGAACATGCGGTCAGCGACATGACGGCCATCGCCGGGCAGAAGCCCGTGGTGACGAAGGCCCGCAAGTCGATCGCCGGGTTCAAGATCCGTGACGACTATCCGATCGGTTGCAAGGTGACCCTTCGTAGTCGGCAGATGTACGAGTTTCTGGATCGCCTGATCAACGTGGCGTTGCCGCGTGTGCGGGATTTCCGTGGCTTCAGCGCAAAGGCGTTTGATGGCCGTGGGAACTACTCCATGGGCATCAAGGAACAGATCATCTTTCCCGAGATTGATTATGACCGTGTCGACAAGATTCGCGGCATGGACATCACGATCACAACCAGCGCGAAGACGGACGAGGAAGCCAAGGCCCTGCTAGAAGCCTTCCGTTTCCCGTTCCGGAACTAAGAGGTAGGCGCACATGGCGAAGACATCGATGATCGAGCGCGAGAAGAAGCGCGCCCATCTGGTCCAGAAATATGCCGCAAAGCGTGCGGAACTGAAGGCCATCCTGGTGGACGAAACCAAGTCCTCCGAGGAACGCCTGGCCGCGATGCATGCATTGCAGAAGCTGCCGCGTGATTCCGCGGCGGTGCGACAGACAAACCGCTGCGGCGTCACCGGTCGCCCGAAAGGTTATTACCGTCGGTTCGGCCTTGGGCGGAACAAGCTGCGGGAGCACGCCATGAAGGGCGAAATCCCGGGCCTGCGCAAGTCGAGCTGGTAAGGAGACAGAAGCAATGATGACCGATCCGATTTCCGACATGCTCACCCGCGTGCGCAATGCGCAGCGCGCGAACAAGGAGCAGGTCGCGATCCCGTTCAGCAAAGCCAAGGAGCGAATCCTCAAGGTGTTTGCCGACGAGGGCTATGTGGGCGACGTCCAGGTCGAGGGCGAGGTCGCGCAGAAGAAGCTGGTGGTGAAGCTGAAATATTTCGAGGGGCGTCCGGTCATCGAAAGCGTTGAACGGATCTCCCGCCCGGGCTTGCGGATCTACCGCGGCAAGGACGAGCTCCCGCGTATTAACCAGGGGCTCGGTGTCGCGGTGATTTCCACGCCGCAGGGTGTCATGAGTGATCGCGCAGCCCGGGCCGCAGGCCAGGGCGGCGAGGTCCTCTGCAAGATTTACTGAGGAATCAGCCATGTCGCGCATTGCAAACCTGCCGATCAAGCTGCCCAACGGCGTGGCCGTGGAGCAGGCGGACGGCGAGATCAAGGTCAAGGGCCCGAAGGGCGAGTTGCAGCTGAGCTGCCCCGAAGCCGTCACGGTCACCGTCGAAGATGGTGTCGTTCAGGTGAAGCCGAACGAACACGCCAAGAACAGCGCTCTTGCGGGTACCATCCGTGCCATCCTGGGCAACCATGTGCACGGCGTGAGCGAGGGTTTCGAGCGCAAACTCGAGCTGGTGGGCGTCGGTTACCGCGCGCAGATGCAGGGTGCCAAGCTGAATTTGACGTTAGGCTACTCGCACCCGATCGAGTTTGAAGTGCCCGAAGGGGTCACGATCGAGACGCCCAGCGCGACCGAGGTCGTAGTGAAGGGGACGGATCGCCAGAAGGTGGGCCAGGTGGCCGCGAACATTCGCGCCTTCCGCCCGCCGGAGCCCTACAAGGGCAAGGGCGTGAAGTACAAAGACGAGCGCATTGTGCGTAAAGAAGCCAAGAAGAAGTAGGTAGGCACCAGTGGACAAGAAAGAGGCCAGACTTAAGAGAGCGCGTCGCGCGCGGTTCAAGATCCGCGAGCTGGGGGTGCATCGTCTCTGTATTCACCGGACGCCGCGCCACATGTATGCCCAGATCATTGCGCCTTCGGGCGACGCGGTGGTGGCTGCTGCCTCTACCGTCGAGAAGGATCTGAAAAGCGCCGGCAACACCGGGAACGCCGACGCGGCGGCCCGTGTGGGGCAGGCGATTGCCGAGCGCGCAAAGAAAGCCGGAATCGAACAGGTCGCGTTCGACCGTGCGGGCTTTCGTTATCACGGACGGGTGAAGGCCCTGGCCGACGCCGCCCGTGAAAACGGCCTGCAGTTCTAGTCCAACGCGACCCACCGGAGAAGATAAATGGCACGTAATGATGTAAGCGAAGCCACCGACGGCCTGCAAGAAAAGCTGATCGGCGTGAACCGCGTGGCCAAAGTGGTCAAGGGCGGTCGTCAGTTCCGCTTTGCCGCGCTGACCGTGGTTGGCGATGGCGAAGGCCGCGTTGGCTTTGGCTACGGCAAAGCCCGTGAGGTCCCGCAGGCGATCCAGAAGGCGATGCAGCAGGCGCGTCAGGAGATGCGTGATGTCTCACTGAAGGACGGCACGCTGCACTATGCGGTCAACGGCCGTCATGGCGCCGCGAAGGTCTACATGCAGCCGGCCTCCGAGGGTACGGGTGTCATCGCCGGTGGTGCGATGCGCGCGGTGCTCGAGGTGGCGGGTGTGCACAACGTGCTGGCCAAGTGTGTTGGTTCGCGCAATCCGATCAACGTCGTGCAGGCGACCATCGACGGGCTCACCAAGGTGAACTCGCCCGAACGTGTCGCTGCCAAGCGCGGCAAGACTGTCGACGAAGTGACGAGCTAGTCATGAGCAAGCTGAAACTGACCCTGGTGCGCAGCACCGCCGGACGGCTGAAGAATCACAAGGCCTGTGTTCGCGGCCTCGGCCTGCGCAAGACCCACAGCACCTCTGTGATCGAGGCCACCCCCGAGAATCTCGGTATGGTCCACAAGGTGTCGTACCTGCTGAAGGTAGAGGAAGTCTGACCTATGCGACTCAACGACATTTCGAGCCCCGCCGGTGCCCGCAAGCCGGGCAAGCGCGTGGGGCGTGGCATCGGCTCCGGCCTGGGCAAGACCGGCGGTCGTGGCCACAAGGGCCAGAAGTCGCGCTCCGGCGGCTTCACCAAGACCGGCTTCGAAGGCGGTCAGATGCCGTTGCAGCGCCGTTTGCCCAAGGTGGGCTTTCGGTCGCGCAAGCAGCGCTATTCCGCCGAGGTTCGCCTGAGCGAGCTGGCCAAGGTTGACGGTGAGGTCACGCTGGAGAGCCTGAAGAAGGCTGGCGTTATTCCCGAGATTACCCAGACCGCGAAGATCTTCGCGTCCGGTGAAGTCACCCAGGCCTGCGTCGTCAAGGGCGTGGGCGTGACCAAGGGGGCCAAGGCAGCCATTGAGGCGGCCGGCGGGAGCGTCGAGGCCGAATAATGGCGCGTGGAGCGACAGCACGATCCGGTGGCGGGCTCACCGGCTTTACCGAGTTGCGTCAACGCCTGCTGTTCGTGCTGGGCGCTCTGGTCGTCTACCGCATCGGGACGTTTATCCCGGTGCCGGGGATTAACCCAGTCGCCGTATCGCAGTTCTTCGAACAGCAAAGCGGCACGATCCTGGACATGTTCAACATGTTTTCCGGGGGTGCGCTTGAGCGGCTGTCGATCTTCGCCCTCGGGGTGATGCCGTATATTTCGGCGGCGATCATCATGCAGCTGCTGGCCGCGACCGTGCCGGCGCTGCAGCAGCTGAAGAAGGAAGGCGAGCAGGGCCGCCGCAAGATTACGCAGTACACGCGCTACGGGACTGTGGCGCTGGCGCTGTTTCAGAGTATCGGCATCGGGATCGCGCTCAACGGGCAGACCATTCAGGGCATGCCGATGGCGTTGAACCCGGGACCCATCTTCATCTTTACGGTGGTCGTCTCGCTGGTGACGGGTACCCTGTTCCTGATGTGGCTGGGTGAGCAGATCACCGAGCGCGGGATTGGTAACGGTATCTCGATCATCATCTTCGCCGGGATCGTGGCGGGTCTGCCGGGTGCGATTGGCGGCACCCTGGAGCTTGCGCGTACCGGTGAGCTGGCGGCCGCGTTTGTGGTGATCCTGATCGTGCTGGCGCTCGCGGTGACGGCCTTCGTGGTGTTCGTCGAGCGCGGACAGAGGCGCGTCACGATCAACTACGCGAAACGCCAGGTCGGGAGAAAGGTTGTCGGTGGACAGTCCTCCCACCTGCCGCTGAAGTTGAACATGGCGGGGGGGATCCCGCCGATCTTCGCGTCGAGTATCATTCTGTTCCCCTCGACCCTGGGGCAATGGTTTGGACAGGCCGAAGGCATGGACTGGCTGCGCGAGCTGTCGACGACGCTTGCGCCCGGTCAGCCGCTGTACGTCGGCTTTTACGCGGCGGCGATTATTTTCTTCTGTTTCTTCTATACCGCGCTGGTGTTCAACTCGCGCGATACGGCGGAAAACCTGAAGAAGCAGGGCGCCTTTATTCCGGGTATCCGGCCGGGCGTCCAGACGGAACGGTTTATCGACGGGGTCATGACCCGGTTGACCGCGGTGGGTGCGGTGTACATTACCGCCGTGTGTCTGCTGCCGGAGTTCCTGATCCTGTACTGGAACGTGCCCTTCTACTTTGGTGGGACCTCGCTGCTGATCATCGTGATCGTAGTGATGGACTTCATGGCCCAGTTGCAATCGCACCTGGTGTCGCACCAGTACGAAGGACTGATGAAAAAGGCGAATCTGAAGGGATTCGGCGGGACCGGGATCCGCTAGACCATCCCGTTGGGAATCCGTTGAAGGAGAAAGACCATGAAGGTACGGGCATCCGTAAAGCCGATCTGCCGCAACTGCAAGGTGATCCGGCGTAATGGCGTGGTCCGCGTGATCTGCTCGGACAAGCGCCACAAACAACGTCAGGGCTAAGGCTTGGCGTCACTGGTATTCATTGCTACTATAGCCGGCTTTGCCGGTTTCTGATGGAGATGTTGGATGGCTCGCGTCGCTGGAATCAATATTCCTGACCAGAAGCACACCGTGGTTGCGCTGACCGCGATCTATGGCATTGGCCCGACTCGGGCCCGCCAGATCTGCGAGGCCGCCGGTGTGCGTCCGGAAATCAAGGTGCGGGATCTGACCGATGCCGAAGTCGACGCTCTGCGTGCGCAGATCGATCGCATTCCGGTGGAAGGGGATCTGCGCCGCGAGATCAGCATGAACATCAAGCGGTTGATGGATCTGGGCTGCTATCGCGGGGTGCGTCATCGTCGCGGCCTGCCGCTGCGCGGCCAGCAGACGCAGACGAACGCCCGGACCCGCAAGGGCCCGCGTCGCCCGATTCGTAAGTAATCAGACTGGGATCACAGGTACATGGCACAAGCGCAGACCCGGACCAAGAAAAAGGTCCGCAAAAATATCGCCGAGGGCGTGGCACACGTGTACGCCACGTTCAACAACACGATCATCACCATCACCGATCGTCAGGGCAACACGATCAGCTGGGCCACCTCGGGTGGCTCAGGCTTCCGTGGCTCGCGCAAGTCGACTCCGTTCGCAGCCCAGGTGGCCGCGGAACGTGCCGGTTCGGCCGCAGCCGAGCACGGCGTGAAGAACCTCGACGTGATGGTTCGCGGTCCGGGCCCGGGTCGCGAGTCGGCGGTACGTGCGCTGAACAATGCGGGGTTCAAGATCACGAACATCAGTGATGTCACCCCGATCCCTCACAACGGCTGCCGGCCGCCCAAGAAACGCCGCGTTTAAGGCTGGAGTTCAAGAATGGCTCGTTACATTGGACCGAAATGCAAGTTGAGTCGCCGCGAAGGCGTGGACCTGGGGCTGAAGAGCCGGGCGCGCGCGCTGGAGACCAAGTGCAAGCTGGACAAAGCCCCGGGGCAGCACGGCGAACGCCGTACCCGCCTGTCCGATTACGCCGTGCAGCTGCGTGAAAAGCAGAAGCTGCGCCGTATCTACGGGGTGCTGGAAAAGCAGTTCCGCAACTATTACAAGAAGGCCGCTCAGCGCAAGGGCTCCACGGGTGAAAACCTGCTGAAGCTGCTGGAAGGCCGTCTGGACAACGTCGTTTATCGCATGGGCTTCGGCAGCACCCGGTCCGAGGCGCGTCAGCTGGTCTCGCACCGCGCGGTGCTGGTCAATGGTCAGGTGGTGAATATCGCCGCCTACCAGGTGCAGCCGTCCGACGTCGTCAGCATTCGCGAGAAGGCACGCAAGCAGGTGCGTATCCAGGATTCCATGACCCTGGCCGAGCAGAGCGGTTTTCCGTCCTGGGTGGAAGTGGACACGAGCAAGTTCGAGGGCACCTTCAAGGCGATCCCGGACCGCTCCGACCTGCCCGCCGACATCAACGAGTCGCTCGTCGTCGAGCTGTACTCGAAGTAACCGTATAGCGGCCTTCCGCCAGGAGACACCATGCAGTCCAACGAACTGGTCAAGAAACAACAGATCGAGGTCGAGGCCGAGAATCGGAACCAGGCCAAGGTCGCGCTGGAGCCGCTCGAGCGGGGCTTCGGTCATACGCTGGGCAACGCCCTGCGCCGCGTGCTGCTGTCGTCGATCCCGGGTGCCGCGATCGTCGAGGCCCGTATCGAGGGCGTGCTGCACGAGTACACCGCGATCGAAGGTGTGCAGGAAGACGTGGTCGACATCCTGCTGAACCTGAAGGGTGTGGCGCTGCGCATGCACAGCCGCGAAGAGTCGACGCTGAGCCTGAAGAAAAAGGGCCCGTGCGTGGTGACCGCCGGTGACATCACCGTGGATCACGATGTCGAAGTCGTGAACCCGGAACATGTGATCGCGACGATCACCAAGAATGTCGAAATCGACATGACCCTGACCGCGCGTGCCGGGCGCGGCTACGAGCCGGTGAGTACTCGACGTCAGGCCGAAGGTGACGAGACCGGCATTGGCCGGCTGCTGCTGGATGCCAGCTTTAGCCCGATCCGCCGTGTCGCCTACCGTGTCGAGAGCGCCCGTCTGGCGCAGCGCACCGACATGGATCGCCTGGTGCTGGAGCTGGAAACGAATGGTGCGATCGCACCGGATGACGCGGTGCGTCAGGCGGCGACGATCCTGCAGGGTCAGCTGGCCCCGTTCGTCGATCTCCAGGAAGAGACGGGCGAGGTGCCGGGCACGACCGCTGGCGCGATCGATCCGATCCTGCTGCGTCCGGTGGACGAGCTGGAACTGACCGTGCGTTCGGCGAACTGCCTGAAGGCGGAGAACCTGTACTACATTGGTGATCTGGTCCAGCGTACCGAGGTTGAGCTGCTGCGTGCTCCCAACCTGGGCAAGAAGTCGCTGACCGAGATCAAGGACACGCTGGCCACTCACGGTCTGTCGCTCGGGATGCGTCTCGAGAACTGGCCGCCGCCGGGTCTGCGCGACGACAACGAGTAATCACGGCGCTTCGCGCCAACCGTATTTCAGAGGAAATCTCTCATGCGTCATCGTCATTCCGGCCGTCAGCTGGGCCGTAACAGCTCGCACCGCAAGGCCACTTTTCAGGCCCTGTCCGTGGCCCTGTTTCGGCACGAACTGATCAAGACCACGCTGCCGAAGGCCAAAGAGCTTCGCCGTGTGGCCGAGCCGCTGATCACCCTCGCGAAGGAAGACAGCGTGCACGGTCGTCGTACGGCGTTCGCCCGCCTTCGTGACAAGGAGATCGTGGGCAAGCTGTTCACCGAGCTGGGTCCGCGCTACGAGGGTCGGCCGGGTGGCTACCTGCGCATCCTGAAGTGCGGGAACCGCGCAGGCGACAACGCGCCGATGGCGTATGTCGAGCTGGTCGATCGGCCGGAGCCGAGTGCAGATCAGGAGAACGGCGAAGCCGCCTGATAGGCGACTGCTCGCGCATTAAAAAGCCGGCCTCTTGGGCCGGCTTTTTTGCGTCTGGGGGAAGGCAAACTCCCCCGGCGAAGTATCAGGCGGATGCGACTCGATTCTGGCGTGTATCGAGCAAGGGCGCCAGAAAGCGGCCTGTGTGGCTGCGCGGGGTACTGGCGACCGCCTCGGGGGTGCCGGCCACCAACAGCTCGCCACCGCCGCTACCGCCCTCTGGTCCGATGTCGATCAGCCAGTCGGCAGTCTTGATCACATCGAGGTTGTGTTCGATCACGACGATCGTATTGCCGTGGTCGCGCAGGCGGTGGAGTACTCGCAAGAGCTGGGCGATGTCCTCGAAATGCAGGCCGGTGGTGGGCTCGTCGAGGATGTACAGGGTGCGGCCGGTATCGCGTTTGGACAGCTCGCGCGCCAGCTTGATGCGCTGGGCCTCGCCACCGGACAGGGTGGTGGCGTTCTGGCCGAGCTGGATGTAGGACAGTCCGACCTCCATCAGCATCTCGAGCTTGCGATGGATCACTGGGACGGGCTGGAAGAACTCCAGGGCCTCCTCGACCGTCATCTCCAGTACCTCGTGGATGCTCTTGCCCTTGTAGCGGACCTCCAGGGTCTCGCGGTTGTAGCGCTTGCCCTTGCAGACGTCGCAGGGGACGAAGACATCCGGCAGGAAGTGCATCTCCACCTTGATCACGCCGTCGCCCTGGCAAGCCTCGCAGCGGCCGCCGCGCACGTTGAACGAGAAGCGACCGGGCTTGTAGCCGCGCGAGCGGGCCTCGGCGGTGGCGGCAAACAGCTCACGGATCGGCGTGAACAGGCCGGTGTAGGTCGCGGGGTTCGAGCGCGGGGTGCGGCCGATCGGGCTCTGGTCGATGTCGACGACCTTGTCGATTAGCTCGAGGCCGTCGATGCGCTCGTGCGGCGCGATCGTGTGGCGCCCGCCATGCAGGGCCACGGCGACGGCCGGGTAGAGCGTATTGTTGACCAGGGTCGATTTGCCGGATCCGGAGACGCCGGTGACACAGGTGAGCAGGCCCGTCGGGAACGCGAAGTCGCCGCCCTTCAGGTTGTTGCCGCGCGCGCCGATCACGCGGATCTCGCGCTCGGGGTCCGGTTCGACGCGCTTCTCCGGGACGGCGATCGCGCGTGTCCCGGTGAGATAGGCCCCAGTCAGTGAATCCGGTGTGCGGGCCACCTCGTCGGGGGTGCCGGCGGCGACGATCTGCCCACCATGACGGCCCGCACCGGGGCCGATATCGACCACATGATCGGCGGCACGGATCGCATCCTCGTCGTGCTCGACGACCACCACCGTGTTGCCGAGATTCCGCAGGTGACAAAGCGTCTTCAGTAGGCGCTCGTTGTCGCGCTGGTGCAGGCCGATCGACGGCTCATCGAGGATGTACATCACCCCCACCAGGGCCGACCCGATCTGTGACGCCAGCCGGATACGCTGGGCCTCGCCGCCCGACAGCGTGTCGGCGGAGCGATCCAGGGTCAGATAGTCGAGCCCGACATCGTTCAGGAATCCCAGGCGCGCGCCGATCTCGCGCACGATCTTCTCTGCGATCTGGGCGAAGCGTCCCGGCAGGCGCAGCTCGCCGAAGAAGGCCCGGGCATCGGCCACGCTCATGTGCGTGACCTCGGGCAGCGTGAGGTCGCTGACGAACACGTGGCGCGCCGCGGAGTTCAGGCGCGTGCCGTGGCACTCGGGGCAGGCCTGTTCGGCCAGATAGCGCCCCAGCTCCTCGCGTACGGCTGCGGAGTCGGTCTCGCGGTAGCGCCGTTCCAGGTTCGGGATCACCCCTTCGAACACGCGCTCGTCCGTGCGCAGGCGGCCATTCGCGGCCGGGGTCGACAGCTTGACCTTGTCCTTGCCGGAGCCGTGCAGCACCACGGCGCGGACCTCGGCCGGCAGCTCCTGCCAGGGGCTCTCGACGTCAAAGCCGTAATGCCGGGCCAGGCTGTTCAGCAGACTGAAGTACCAGGCATTGCGCCGGTCCCAGCCACGCACCGCCCCGCCAGCCAGACTCAGTTCGGGTTGCGAGACCACCCGCTCCGGGTCGAAGTACTGGCGCACGCCGAGGCCATCACAGGTGGGGCAGGCGCCGGCCGGGTTGTTGAACGAGAACAGCCGGGGCTCCAGCTCGCGCAGCGCATAGCCGCAGACGGGGCAGGCATAGCGCGCGGAAAAAATCATGGGCTCGCGTTCGGGCTCGTCCATCCAGGCGATCAGCGCCAGCCCGTCGGCCAGCTCGGTCGCCGTCTCGAAGGACTCGGCCAGGCGCTGGCGCAGGTCCTCGCGGACCTTGAAACGGTCGATCACGATCTCGATGTTGTGCTTGCGCTTGGCATCCAGCGCGGGCAGGGCATCGAGGTCGTGGATCTCGCCATTGATGCGGGCGCGCAGGTAGCCCTGGGCGCGCATGGACTCCAGCAGCTTGTGGTGCTCGCCCTTGCGTCCGCGCACGATCGGGGCCAGCAGCATCACCTTCTCGCCCTCGGGCAGATCCAGCACCTGATCCACCATCTGCGAGATGGTCTGGGCGGCCAGGGTCTCGCCGTGTTCCGGGCAGCGCGGCTCGCCGGCGCGCGCGAACAGGAGGCGCAGGTAGTCGTAGATCTCGGTGATGGTGCCGACCGTGGAGCGCGGGTTGTGCGAGGTGCTCTTCTGTTCGATGGAGATCGCCGGCGACAGGCCCTCGATCTGGTCCACGTCCGGCTTTTCCATCATCGACAGGAACTGGCGGGCGTAGGTGGACAGGCTCTCTACGTAGCGGCGTTGCCCCTCGGCAAACAGGGTGTCGAAGGCCAGCGACGACTTGCCGGAGCCGGACACGCCCGTGATCACGATCAGCCGGTCGCGCGGCAGGTCGAGATCGATGTTCTTCAGGTTGTGGGTGCGGGCCCCGCGGATGCTGATGCTGTCCATGGATCGGTATCGACTCCACCTGGTTGTGCAAGATGCGCCCGGCAGACTGCCCTGAGGCGCAAACCGCTCATGGTAACACTGCGGCGATCGCCGCCATGGTTTCCGTGGCGTTGTTGCCGGTAAACTCGGCACGCATGACAGCCCGTCCTTCCCTGCGGATTCCACCGGCATGACGCCCCGCGAGCTGCGCGCGACCTCCGGGCTCGCGGCCATCTATGGCGTGCGCATGGCCGGCCTGTTCATGGTGCTGCCGGTGTTCATGCTGCACCTGGACGCGCTCGCGGGTGCGACCCCGCTCCTGATGGGGCTGGCGCTGGGGATCTACGGCCTGACCCAGGCCCTGCTGCAGATCCCGTTTGGTCTGTTGTCCGACCGGCTGGGCCGCAAGCCACTGATCCTCGGCGGGCTCGTGCTCTTCGTGCTCGGGAGTCTGGTCGCGGCCCTGGCGGAGACCGTGCACGGGGTGATCCTGGGGCGGGCGCTGCAGGGCGCCGGGGCGGTGGCCGCGGTGATCCTCGCGCTGACCGCCGATCTGGTGGGCGAGGAGCGACGTATGCGCGCACTCGCGGTGATCGGACTGACCATCGGGCTGACCTTTACCGCCTCGATGGCGCTGGGGCCGGTCGTCGATCGCGCGGCCGGGTTGAGCGGGGTCTTCGGCCTGTCCGCATTGCTCGGGGTACTGGCGATCGTGATCCTGCTGTTCTGGGTGCCCAACCCGGAGCGCTCGCGGCAGCACCCGGATATGGTCCCCATGTGGTCCGCGCTGCCGCAGGTGCTGCGCGAACCGGAGCTGCTGCGCCTGAATCTCGGCATCTTCGTGCTGCACCTGGTGCTGGCGGCCAATTTCCTCGTGATCCCGCTGCTGCTGGTCGAGTATCTGGGGCTGGCCGGCGCCGAGCACTGGCGCTTTTATGTCCCGGTGCTGCTGGCGGGCTTTGCCCTGATGCTGCCGGGGATCATCCTGGGCGAGCGCCGCCGACGGGTGCATACGGTGATGCGCGGTGCGATTGCCCTGCTCGTGCTGGTCCAGCTCCTGCTGGCGCTGGTCCTCTTCAATGGCATGGGTATGTGGCTTTTTGTGGGTCTGATGGTGGCGTTTTTCGCCGCCTTCAATCTGCTGGAGGCCGGGCTGCCGTCCCTGGTCGCGCGGGAGGCGCCGGTCGCGCACAAGGGGACGGCCATGGGCGGCTTTGCCACGGCGCAGTTCCTGGGAATCTTCGCCGGGGGGCTGGTCGGGGGTGGCGTGCTGACCCTTACGGGGCCCGCCGGTGTCTTTCTTGCCTCCGTCCCCCTGCTGCTGATCTGGTTTGTGGTCGCCTGGCGCATGCAGCCACGCTATCGATCCAACCGTGTACTGGGGATTCCCGCCCACTGGGCGGGGCGCGAGGCCGAGCTGCGCTTCGCGCTGGCGGGCTGGCCCGGCATCGTGGAGGTGGCGCTGTCGCCCGATGCGCGGTCGCTGTACCTCAAGGTCGATCCCGGCGGGCCGGATACGGAGGCCCTGGTGGCCTGGCTGGCGCAGCCCCCCGATGGGGTGGCCGCGCGCGGGGGTTGAGCAGTGCCATCGGCGTTTGTGGCAATACCGCAAACGGGCGCTGCCGGCTCGCGGGCGCCCTGCTACAATTAAGGAAACACTGACCAATGTACGCGCTTGCGCTCGACGCTTTTGCGTGCGAACAAGGCGCAGCGACTGCCGTGCAGTCATTCTGCACAAGGGAGCCGCAACGCCGTGCGCATGCCAGTTTTTGATTACAACGGGCGGCCGAGCCCCTTCGGGGTTGGCACCCCAGGTTCCTCGATCCTGCGTTGCGCCGCTTGCGGGTAGAACCACTACCCGCTGCACGACGCGCCTTGTCTCGGAAAACCTGGGGTACCAACGCGAGCGTGTACATTGATCAGTGTTTCCTTAACGGTTCGTTTCCCGCGCCCTGCACAAGGCGTCAGACACTAAGGAGTTCCCATGGCCCGCGGCGTCAACAAAGTCATCCTGCTCGGTAATCTCGGAGCCGATCCGGAAAAGCGCGAGACCCCCAATGGGGTTACGGTTACCAATCTGCGGCTGGCGACCTCGGAGCAGTGGACCGACAAGAACTCCGGCGAGAAGCGCGAGAACACCGAATGGCACCGGGTGGTGATGTTCGGGCGTCTGGCCGACATCGCCGCGCAGTACCTGTCCAAGGGCTCGCAGGTCTATATCGAGGGCAAGATCCAGACCCGCAAGTGGCAGGACCAGTCCGGCAATGACCGCTACAGCACCGAGGTGGTCGCCAACGACATGCAGTTGATCGGCGGTCGTGGTGGTGGCGGTGGCGGCGGGTTCGACCAGGACCCGGGCTATGGCGGCGGCAATGCCTATGGCGGTGGCGGCCAGCAGGGCGGCAACCGCAGCAGCGCCCCGGTCTCCGGTGGCGCCTTCGATGACGACGACGTCCCGTTCTAAAGGGATGTCCCCGACGTCCACCAACACAAGTACGCACGCATGATCCGCAAGGTCTACATCCAGACGCACGGGTGTCAGATGAACGAGTACGACTCCGACCGCATGCTCGACGCGCTGCGCGAGCTGCACGGGGCGGAGCGTACCGATGACCCCGAGCAGGCCGATCTCCTGCTGATGAACACCTGCTCCATCCGCGAGAAGGCACAGGAGAAGGTGTTCTCGCTGCTGGGGCGCTGGCGCCAGATCAAGGAGCGCCGGCCGGAGGTGATCATCGGGGTCGGCGGCTGTGTGGCCAGCCAGGAGGGCGACGCCCTGCGCGAGCGGGCCCCGTACGTGGACCTGGTGTTCGGCCCGCAGACGCTGCACCGCCTGCCGGCGATGATCCAGTCGGTGCGCCGCGAGCGTGCGCCGGTGGTGGATATCTCCTTCCCCGAGATCGAGAAGTTCGACCGCCTGCCCGAGCCGAAGGCCGATGGCCCGACCGCGTTCGTCTCGGTGATGGAGGGCTGTTCCAAGTACTGCAGCTTCTGCGTGGTGCCCTATACGCGCGGTGACGAGATCAGCCGGCCGTTCGACGACGTGATCGCCGAGGTCGTGGCGCTGGCCGGGCAGGGGGTCAAGGAGATCAACCTGCTGGGGCAGAATGTGAATGCCTACCGCGGGCCGATGGAGGACGGTGACACGGCCGACCTCGCGCTGCTGATCCACTACGTCGCCGCGGTGGACGGGATCGAGCGCATCCGCTTTACCACCTCGCACCCGGTGGAATTCTCCGATTCGCTGATCCAGGCCTATGCCGACGAGCCGAAGCTGGTCAGCCACCTGCACCTGCCGGTACAGAGCGGTTCCGACCGCATCCTGGCGCAGATGAAGCGTGGCCACACGATTCTGGAATACAAGTCCAAGATCCGCCGCCTGCGCGAGGCGCGTCCGGACCTGGACCTGTCCTCCGACTTCATCGTCGGCTTCCCCGGCGAGACGGACGCCGACCACGCGGCGACCATGAAGCTGATCGAGGAGCTGCACTTCGACTTCTCCTTCAGCTTCATCTACAGCGCCCGTCCGGGTACGCCAGCGGCCTCGCTGCCGGACGACGTGCCGCTGGCTACCAAGAAGGCTCGCCTGGCCGAGCTGCAGGCCCTGATCGAACAGCACGGGCGCGAGCGCAACCAGGCCATGGTCGGCAACATCGAGTCGGTCCTGGTCGAGGGCCCGGCCAAGCGCAATCCGGGCGAACTGGCCGGGCGCACGGCAAACAACCGCATCGTGAACTTCGCGGGCGACCCCAGCCTGATCGGACAGATGATCCCGGTCGAGATCACCGAGGCCCTGGCGCATTCCCTGCGCGGCCGTGCGGTCGAGCGGGCGATGCCCGCCGCCGTCGGCGCCTGATTGATGAGTAACCGTCTGGATTTCACCCTGGAGCCGGGGGACCAGGAGACGCTGGCGCGTCTGTCCGGTCCGCTGGATGCCCATCTGCGCCTGATCGAGTCGCGCCTGGGCGTGGCCGTGCACAATCGCGGGCCGCGCTTCAACCTGACCGGGCCGAAGGCCGCGGTACAGGCCGCCGGCGCGCTGATTCACGACCTCCACCGCATGGCGCAGGAGGAACCGGTCAGCCTGGAGCAGGTGCATACGGCACTGCAGACCGCGCACATGGAAGGGTTGGCGGAGGCCGAGCCGGCCGCCGCTGATCCCGCCTTGCGTCTGAAGCGCGCGGTGATCCGGGGCCGTGGTCCGCGCCAGAGCCGCTACCTGGCCTCGATCCAGCAGCATGACCTGAGCTTCGGGATTGGGCCCGCCGGGACCGGCAAGACCTTTCTCGCGGTGGCCGCCGCTGTCGCGGCGCTGGAGCAGGACCGCGTGCAGCGCCTGGTGCTGGTGCGTCCGGCGGTGGAGGCGGGCGAGCGCCTGGGTTTCCTGCCTGGCGATCTCGCGCAGAAGATCGACCCCTACCTGCGCCCGATGTACGACGCCCTGTATGAACTGATGGGCTTCGACCAGACCGCGCGTCTGATGGAGCGCCAGGTGATCGAGGTGGCCCCGCTGGCCTACATGCGCGGGCGCACGCTGAACGAGGCCTTCATCATCCTCGACGAGGCACAGAACACCACCGTCGAGCAGATGAAGATGTTTCTCACCCGGATCGGCTTTGGTTCCACGGCGGTCGTCAATGGCGATATCACCCAGGTGGATCTGCCGCGCGGTCAGCGTTCGGGCCTGAAGCACGCGATGCAGATTCTGCAGGGCGTGGAGGGGGTGAGCATTACGCGGTTCCAGGCGGGCGATGTGGTGCGCCACCCGCTGGTGCAGCGCATCGTCGAGGCCTACGACGCACACGAGGATGACGCGGCACAGGAGGGCGGACCCCGAGGCGATGGCGACGCTTGAGGTCGTGGTCCAGTATGCCCTGCCGCGCCGGGGGATCCCGTCCGCCGTTACCCTGCACCGGGCCGCGCGCGCCGCATGGCGCGGGGCCGGCCGGGCCCGCGTAACCCTGCGCGTGGTGGATGCCGACGAAGGCCTGGAACTGAACCGGGGCTTTCGCGGGCGTGCCTACGCCACCAACGTATTGTCCTTCCCCGCCCCCGATCTGCCCGCGATGGCGGCGGGCGAGCCGCACTATCTCGGCGATATCGTGCTCTGTGCGCCGGTGCTGGCGCGCGAGGCGGCCGAGCAGGGCAAGTCCCTGCGGGCCCATTACAATCACATGGTGGTGCATGGCCTGCTGCATCTGCAGGGCATGGATCACCAGGAACCCGGCGAGGCCGAGGCGATGGAGGCCGTTGAGCGCTCGATCCTGGCCGGGTTAGGCTATCCCGACCCCTATCAGACCGGCTCTCCGGCCCGTGACCCAAGCGCGCCCGCCACCGGAACCGCCTCCAATGCCTGAACCCGTACCCGACGAGCAACCTACCTGGCGGCGCTGGCTGGAGCGCGCGAAGACGCGCCTGTGGCCGCGCCGCGATCCTGCCACCCGCCCCGAATTGATCGAGACGCTGCGCGATGCGCACGGTCGCGAGCTGGTCGACCCCGAGGCCCTGACCATGCTCGAGGGCGTGCTCAACGTGGCCGACATGCAGGTGCGCGACATCATGATCCCGCGTGCGCAGATGGAGGTCGTCCGCCGCGACGCGCGCCTGTCCGAGTTCCTGCCGGACGTGGTCGCCTCCGCGCACTCGCGCCTGCCGGTGGTCGGGGACCACCGCGACGAGGTCGTCGGTGTCCTGCTGGCCAAGGACCTGCTGCGCTTTTTCGGCGAGCCCGACGATGCCGCCTTCGACATGCAGGAGATCCTGCGCCCGGCGGTGTTCGTGCCGGAGAGCAAGCGCCTGAACGTGCTGCTGAAGGAGTTCCGCCTGAGCCGCAACCACATGGCGATCGTGGTGGACGAGTACGGTGGCGTGGCCGGGCTGGTGACCATCGAGGACGTGCTGGAGCAGATCGTCGGCGAGATCGAGGACGAGCACGATGTCGAGGACTACCTGACCCAGATCATGCAGCACCCCGGCGGGCGCTACACCATCAAGGCGCTGACGCCGATGGAGGAGTTCAACGCCTACTTCCAGACCGCCTACAGCGAGGACGACTTCGACACCATCGGCGGACTGGTGCTGTCGCACTTCGGCCATGTGCCGCGACGTGGTGAGCAGATTGTGATCGACGGGATGCGCTTTCGTGTGCTGCGCGCGGACAACCGCCGCCTGCATCTGCTGGAGATGCGCCTGCCGGAGCCCGACGTGATCCCGGTCTCGGATGACTCTGGCCAGACCTTCGAGGGCCAGCCGACCGACAGCGGCGAGCACAAGGGGGCCTGATGCAGCCACTGGCCGAGCGTCTGCCTGCCTGGGCCATCACAGTGCTGGCCCTGGTCTCAGGGGCGGGGGCGACCCTCGCCTTTGCCCCGGTCGGCTGGTTCCTGGCCGCGCCCCTGGGGCTGGCCGTCTGGTTTGGCCTGCTGATCGACGCACCGCCGCGGCAGGCCGCCTGGACCGGCTATGCCTTCGGGCTCGGGTTCTTCGGGGCCGGCGTGACCTGGATCTTCAACAGCCTGCTGGTATTCGGGCAGGCCCCCCTGGTGGTGGCCTCGTTCATCACCGTGCTCTTCGTACTGATGATGGCCCTTTATCCGGCCCTGCTCGCGGGGCTGGCCGCCCGTTTTCTGCCGCTGACGCGACCAGCCGGGCTGCTGGCCCTGGCCGGGGGTGTGGTGCTGATGGAACTGGCCCGGTCCTGGCTGTTCTCGGGCTTCCCCTGGCTGCTGTTCGGGCACACGGTGCTGGACACCCCACTGCAGGGCTGGCTGCCCCTGGCCGGGGAGCTGGGCGCCGGGCTGATGGTCGCGTTGCTCGCGGTGGCCGTGGTCAGTGTATTTCTGCCGGGGAAGCGCTGGCTGGGAGCAGGGCTGGCCGTCACGGTGGTGATCGCATCGCTGGCACTGGGGCTCGTGCGCTGGGTGGAGCCCACCGGCGAGGAGATCCCGGTCGCGATGGTGCAGGGCAACATCGACCAGGCCCGCAAATGGGCCCCGGACGGGATCGAGTATTCGCTGGATATCTATCAGGAGTTGACCCGCGAGGCCGTCGGGGATGCGTTGATCGTCTGGCCGGAGACCGCGATACCGGCGTTCTATACCGAGGTTCACCGTCCTCTGGAAGGCATTGCGAGCGAGCTCGCCGAGGCCGGTGGCGAGCTGGTGGTCGGTATCTTCGATTACGAGGCCGAGGGGCGGGATGTCTTCAACTCGGTGGTGCATGTCGGCAGTGGCGTGGGCTACAACAAGCGCCAGCTGGTGCCCTTTGGCGAGTACATCCCGCTGCGCGATCGCCTGGCCTGGCTGGACCGGCTGCTGCAGATCCCGATGTCGGACCTCTCCCCGGGCAGGGGCGATGGCCGCATGGAGATGGCCGGGACGACCGCCGGGGTCAGTATTTGCTACGAGTCCGCCTATTCCCGTCACATTCGCGCGGCACTGCCGGAGGCCGGATTCCTGGTCAACGTCTCCAACGACGCCTGGTTCGGCGACAGCCTGGCCCCGGCCCAGCACCTGCAGATTGCCCGGGTGCGCGCGGTGGAGACCGGGCGCCCGATGGTGCGTTCGACCAACACGGGCATCTCGGCGCTGATCGATGCCGATGGCCGTATCCTGGAACGCTCGGGTCTGTTTACCCGCGAGGTGGTCCGCGGGACGCTGGAGCCGCGCACCGGGCTGACCCCCGCCGCCGCGCTGGGCGAGGGCCCGGCGGTGCTGGCTGCGCTGGTACTGGTGGTGCTGGGTGCGGCGGTGGGTCGCCGCACCCGGTCACAGTCGGTCTGACGTTTCCGCTGGACTATGAGCCTGTCGGACCTGGGACTGATCGGCTCCTAGGCCTCTGCGGTCTCGCTGGCGCCCGGGCCACGGCGGAAGGTCGTGTTATGGCAGTTGGAGCAGGGCGGAATGCGCGCGACCTTGGTCATGTGCAGTGCATGGCCGCATTTCTTGCACAACAGCTCGCCGGGGCCAGTGATCTCGCCGGTGTGCCATTCGCCCATCACCTGGGCGCGGGCGGTCAGCTCGGTGATCTCGATGCGAGTCCTGTCGGCGATGCGCTCCAGCGCATTGAGAACACTGGCCTCGATCAGCCCGAGGTCGATCCGCAGCCAGCCGCGCCAGTCCTCGCTGCGGCTGTCCAGGTAAGCCCCCAGGTCCTGCAGGTCGCGGCGCAGATAGTCCATGACCTCGTGGGCCTCCTCGCGCGTGAGGTCGCTGGCCTTCTGTACGCGGTCGCGGGCGTTTTCCAGTGTCTCGGTGATCGCCTTGCTGGTCTTGTCCTCCAGTTTTTCGAGATCTTCGGTGACCTCGTGCAGCATCCGGTGGTAGGCGCTGCTCAGTCGGTTCTCGCGTTCCTCGTCCCTGCGTTCTTCGCTCATCGATTCCTCCGTCGATTGTTGGGGAGGGGCGGTTGCCCCCCTCCCCAGGATTAGAGCCTTTTTACGCAGTTTCGACCAGATCCCGGTAGCCGTGCCACATCGCAAAGCCGAGCCACGGGAAGATCACGATCAGTGCCAGCAAGGCCGTGGCCACCGAGATCACGAACAGGGTGGTAATGATCAGCCCCCACAGGATCAGCGTGCCCCGGTTGTGGTTGAAGGCCTTCAGGCTCATCCCGATCGCGTCGACCAGCGTGGTCTGCGGGGCCTCCTCGCGGGCGCGGTGATCGATCATGGCGGGCAAGGTGACGAGGCTCAGTACGAAGACTATGAGCCCGAACACCACGGCGGCCACGACTACCCCGATCAGGGAGATGATCCCGGAGCCGGTGGTCAGCATGGTGCCCACCAGGTGATGCAACTGCCCGGTCACACCCAGTTCGCCGATATTCAGCACGGCGACCCACATCCAGACGAAGCTCGCCCAGATAACGAAGATCAGGGCCAGCAGCAGGGCGAATACCCAGACCGATCCCCCCAGGTGGGTAAGCCAGCCGAGGCCTGCGCCAGTCGAATGGCCCTGTTCGCGTTCCATCGCCAGGTAGTTCACGCCGACGGCGAGCACCGGCCCCAGGAACAGGAAGCCGGCCAGGAAGGAAAAGGCCATCCAGGGCTGGTTCCATGACATTCCCAGCAGCACCAGGCCGACGATGGCGATGACCAGGCCGTGTATCAGGGCCACGGGTGTTTTCCAGAGGTCTCGCCAGCCCTTGCCCAGCCAGGTCCCGAGATGGTCGGGCTCCACTGTGCGGATTGCGGGACTCTCGGTCTCGGGTGTGTGTTCTCTTTCGACTTCGCCCAGGTCTTCGGGATAGGCGCGCTTCACAACGGGGATTTCGTCCTTTTCCTCACTCATGTCCTCAACTCCTTGGGACTTTTTCGTGGGCTCACTGATTCCGTCTGTCGTGATGCGCAGTGGTTCCGGTCATTTTTTGAAGCCCGTCTCGAAAACCGGCGGGTTGCCCGGGTGCCCCGGTCAGCGTCGTTTGCTTGGAGGGGGTACGGGCGGCTGGTATTCTGCGCAGTTCTTTGTTTCCCGCGATAAAGGCACAGGTGAGGCGCATGCAGGAGCAGTATTCCCCGGAGGTGATCGAGGCGCAGGTACAGCGCCAGTGGGAGGAGGCCGACTGCTTCCGCGCGCGCGAGGACGCCCCCGGCGAGCCGTTCTACTGCCTGTCCATGTTCCCCTACCCGTCGGGCAAGCTGCACATGGGGCATGTGCGCAACTACACCATCGGGGACGTGATCGCGCGCTTCCAGCGCATGCAGGGCAGGAGCGTGCTGCAGCCGATGGGCTGGGATGCCTTCGGCCTGCCGGCGGAGAACGCGGCGATGCAGAACCACGTCCCGCCGGCCGCCTGGACCCGCCAGAACATCGAGCAGATGCGCACCCAGCTCAAGCGCCTGGGCTTCGCCTATGACTGGTCGCGCGAGTTCGCGACCTGCGATGCCGACTACTACCGCTGGGAACAGTGGCTGTTTGTGCGCCTGCTGAAGAAGGGCCTGGTCTATCGCAAGAAGGCGACCGTGAACTGGGACCCGGTGGACCAGACCGTGCTCGCCAACGAGCAGGTGATCGAGGGCCGCGGCTGGCGCTCCGGCGCGCTGGTCGAGCGCCGCGAGATGCCGCAGTGGTTCCTGCGCATCACCGACTACGCCGACGAGCTGCTGGAGGCCCTGGACGGGCTGGACGGCTGGCCGGACCAGGTGCGCACCATGCAGCGCAACTGGATCGGGCGTTCCGAGGGCGTGGAGCTGGAATTCGCGGTGGACGGCGGCGAGCCGCTGACCGTCTACACCACGCGCCCGGACACCCTGTTCGGCGTCTCCTACATGGCGCTGGCCCCGGAGCACCCGCGGGTGCAGGCGCTGGCGGAACATGACGCCGACCTGGCCGCGTTCGTCGCCGACTGCGCGCAGGGCGGGGTGGCCGAGGCCGATCTGGCGACCATGGAGAAGAAGGGCCGGTCGCTGGGCTTTACCGCCCGCCACCCGCTGACCGGAGCGGAGGTCCCGGTCTGGGTCGCCAACTTCGTGCTGATGGAATACGGCACCGGCGCAGTGATGGCGGTGCCGGCACACGACGAACGCGACCACGAGTTCGCCACGCAGTACGGGCTGCCGATCCGGCAGGTGATCGCCCCGGCCGGCGGCGCCGAGTGCGACGTACAAGCCGCGGCCTTCACCGATCCCGGCGTGCTGGTGAACTCCGGCGACTTCGACGGGCAGGCCTCCGAGGCGGCCAAGGCCGCGATCGCCGAACACCTGGAACAGGCCGGGCTGGGCCGGCGCCGGCGCAACTACCGCCTGCGCGACTGGGGCATCTCGCGCCAGCGCTACTGGGGCTGCCCGATCCCGGTGATCCACTGCGACGACTGCGGGGCGGTGCCGGTGCCGGAAGCCGACCTGCCGGTGCGCCTGCCGGAGGACGTGATCCCGGACGGCGCCGGCTCGCCCCTGGCGCGCATGCCCGAGTTCTTCGAGGCAACCTGCCCGGAATGCGGCAAGGCGGCGCGGCGCGAGACCGACACCTTCGACACCTTCTTCGAGTCGAGCTGGTACTTCGCGCGTTACGCCTGTGCCGACAACGACACCGCGATGCTGGATGCGCGAGCCGACCACTGGCTGCCGGTGGATCAGTACGTCGGCGGCATCGAGCATGCCGTGCTGCATCTGCTGTATGCGCGCTTCTTCCACAAGCTGCTGCGCGACGAGGGCCTGCTGGCCTCCGACGAGCCATTCACCCGGCTGCTGACCCAGGGGATGGTGATCGCGCCGACCTTCTACCGCGAACGCGGTGACGGCGGGAAGGACTGGATCAACCCGGCCGATGTCGAGCTGGAACGCGCGGAGGACGGCGCCGTGAAGGCCGCGCGCCACCGCGAGGACGGCCAGCCGGTGGTCGTGGGCGGCATGGAGAAGATGTCCAAGTCGAAGAACAACGGCGTGGACCCGCAGGCGCTGATCGAGCGCTTCGGTGCCGACACCGCGCGGCTGTTCACCATGTTCGCCGCGCCGCCGGACCTGTCGCTGGAGTGGTCCGACTCCGGCGTCGAGGGCGCGCAGCGCTTCATCAAGCGCCTGTGGCGGGCGGTGCACGAGCACGTGAACGGCGATGCGCCGGGTGCGCTGGATGTGGACGCGCTGGACGACGCCGGGCGCGAGCTGCGGCGCAAGCTGCACGACACCATCGCCAAGGTGACTGACGACATCGGGCGGCGCCAGACCTTCAACACGGCGGTGGCCGCGAACATGGAGCTGCTGAACGATCTCGGAAAATTCCCGAAGGATGCGGCCCGGGCCGCGGCCGTGCGCCAGGAGGCCCTGGAGGGCATCGTGCGCATGCTGGCGCCGATCATCCCGCATGTGACCGAGATGCTGTGGCGCGCGCTGGGCCATGACGAGCTGGTCGCGACCACCGCCTGGCCGACGGTCGACGAGGCCGCGCGCCAGGCCGCGCAGGAGACCCTGGCGGTGCAGGTGAACGGCAAGCGCCGCGCCGAGATCGCGGTCCCCGCCGGTGCCGACAAGGACGCGATCGAGGCCACCGCGCGGGGTGACGAGAACGTGCAGCGGCACATCGAGGGACAGAACGTGGTGAAGGTCATCGTGGTGCCCGGCCGCCTGGTGAACTTCGTGGTCAAGCCGCAATGAGCGCGGTGCTGCGCGCGGTGCTGGTCGTATGGCTGGCGGTTGCCGTGGCCGCCTGCGGCTTCCAGCTGCGCGGCAGCATGGACTGGCCGGAGGCCCTGGCCCCGGTGCAGATCACCGGTGTGAATCCGCGGGACTCCCTGTACCGTGAGCTGGCGGTGGCCTTCGGCTCGGCCGGGGTCGAGGTGGTCGATCAGCGCCCCGAGGGGCAGGGAGCCACCCTGGATGTGCGCTCCGTGCGCGACCGTCGGCGCACGCTGTCGGTGACCGACGCGGCACGGGTCGCGGAGTACGAACTGATCCGGTCGGTGGAGGTGCGCCTGCGCCCGGTGGACGGCGAGGCTGTGGATCTGGGCACGTTGCACGCAAGCCGGATCTATCTGTTCGACGGCTCGGCGGTGCTCAGCCGTTCCGAGCGCGAGGAGACCCTGCGCGAGGCAATGAACCGGGATATCGTCAGCCAGCTGCAGCGTCGTATTCAGGCGGTGATCGGAGCCGACGGGCAGTTGCGCACGGAAGTCGAGTTCGAGGATGACCAGCCGATGACTGGAGAACCTACCGACTGATGGCCCAGGATCTCGCCCGCCTGGAACAGGATCTGGCGCGCGGCGTGGCGCCGATCTACCTGCTGCTGGCCGAGGAGCCATTGCAGGCGATCGAGGCGGCCGATGCGATCCGTGCGGCGGCCCGCGACCAGGGCTATCTGGAACGGACCGTGCTGGACATGACCGCGCAGTCCGACTGGGCGCCGTTCGAGTCCGCGATCCGCGACCGGTCCCTGTTCGCCGAGCGCAGCGTGCTGGACCTGCGCCTGGCCACTGGCAAGCCGGGCAAGGTAGGTGGCGATCACCTGAAGGCCTATGCGGCCGATCCCCAGGACGATCTCGTGCTGCTGTTGCAGCTCCCGCGGCCGGATCGGGACATGCGCCGGGCAGCCTGGTTCAAGGCGCTGGAGAACCGTGCGGTGGTGCTGCACGCGCGTCCGATCCCGCCATCCCAGCTGGGTCCGTGGGTTCGCGCCCGCCTGCAGCGCCATGGCCTGACGATCACGGATCCGGCGCTGGCGCTGCTGGTCTCGCGCATCGAGGGCAATCTGCTGGCCGCGCGCCAGGAGATCGAGAAGCTGGCGCTGGCGGGCGTGACCGACATCGACGAGGCCGTGCTGGCCGAAGCCACCACCGACGCCGCGCGCTTCGAGCTGTTTGCCCTGGCCCCGACCGCACTGCGCGGCGATGCCCGACATGCCCTGCGCATGCTGGAGGGGCTGCTGGACGAGGGACAGCCGGAGCCCCTGATCCTCTGGGCGCTGGCGCGCGAATGCCGGCTGCTGGTGCAGGCGATGGAGCGCAAGGCGGCCGGGGCGCCGGATCGCGAGGCCTTTCAGGGCAGCTTCGGAGACGGCCAGAAGGCCCTGCGCCAGGCGATGTCGCGGCTGAGCCTGCCGGCGGCGCGCGGGCTGCTGGGCGAGGCCGCGCGCGTGGATCGGGTCATCAAGGGTCAGGAAAACGGCAACGCCCGGCAGGGGTTGCTAGACTTGGTGGCCCGTATGGCGGGACGCCGGTTGTCCCGGCCATTGCCCGCACTGAACACCGAACGAGTCTGATTGCATGAACGCTGCCGTACACCCGACCGAACCCGCTGCCGCCGACGTGATCGCCCAGGTCGAAGCCCTGGGGCGTGCTGCCCGCGTGGCCTCGCGGCGCATGGCCGAGGCCGAGCCGGGTGCGAAGAACGCGGCACTGCACGCGATCGCCGAGGGCATCGCCGCGCGTCGCGCGGAGCTGGTGGAGGCCAATAGCCGCGACCTGGAGGCCGGGCGCGAGCGCGGCCTGGACGCCGCGATGTTGGACCGCCTGGCGCTGACGGATGCACGCATCGACACCATGATCGAGGGCTGCCGCCAGGTGGCGGGGCTGCCCGATCCGGTGGGCACCATCACCGACATGGCCTATCAGCCGAGCGGCATCCAGGTGGGCCAGATGCGCGTGCCGCTGGGCGTGATCGGCATCATCTACGAATCGCGCCCGAACGTGACCATCGACGCCGCCGCCCTGTGCCTGAAATCCGGCAACGCCGCGATCCTGCGCGGCGGCTCCGAGGCCCTGCACTCGAATCAGGCCCTGGCCGCGATCATCCAGGCCGGGCTGGAGCAGGCCGGGCTGCCGCGCGAGGCGGTGCAGGTGGTGCCGACCACCGACCGCGCGGCGGTGGGCGCGCTGCTGCGCATGCCGCAGTACGTGGACGTGATCGTCCCGCGCGGCGGCAAGGGCCTGATCGAGCGCGTCAGCAACGAGTCGCAGATCCCGGTGATCAAGCACCTGGACGGCGTCTGCCACGTGTACGTGGATGGCGGGGCCGATCTCGACAAGGCGCTGGCCGTGGCGGTGAACGCCAAAACCCAGCGCTACGGCACCTGCAACACCATGGAGACGCTGCTGGTGCACGCGGATCAGGCCGAGGCCTTCCTGCCGCGCCTGGCGACGGCCCTGGGCGAGCACCAGGTGAGCCTGCGTGGCTGTGCGCGTACCCGGGCCATCCTCGCGAACACCGGGACGGACATCGCCGAGGCCACCGAGGACGACTGGGTGGCCGAATACCTGGGCCCGATCCTCGCGATCCGCGTGGTCGACGACCTGGACGTGGCGATCGACCACATCAATACGTACGGTTCGCACCACACCGACAGCATCGTGACCGAGGACTACACCCGGGCCCGGCGTTTCCTGCGCGCGGTGGACTCCAGCTCGGTGATGGTGAATGCCTCCACCCGCTTCGCCGACGGCTTCGAGTACGGCCTGGGTGCGGAGATCGGCATCTCCACCGACAAGCTGCACGCGCGCGGTCCGGTGGGCCTGCACGGCCTGACTACCCTCAAGTACGTGGTATTCGGCGACGGTCATGTGCGTAGCTAGGAGCCTGCCGGATTTGGGGCTGATCTGCTGCGCGCGATTGAACCAGCGTCTCCCTGGGGCGATTCCCGCGTGATCGGGGTTCTCGGCGGCACCTTCGACCCGATCCATTTCGGCCACCTGCGCCCGGCCCTGGAGATTCAGCAGCACCTGGGGCTGGAACGGGTGCATTTCATCCCCTGTCACGTGCCGCCGCATCGTACGAGTCCGGGTACCGGCAGCGATGACCGCCTGGCAATGGTGGAGCGGGCGATCCGTGATGTGCCGGGCTTCGTGGCCGACCGCCGCGAACTGGACCGCGAAGGGCCCTCCTACACGGTCGATACCCTGCTCAGCTTCCGCGAGGAGCTGGGGCCGGATGCCCCGCTGGTGCTGATCATGGGCATGGACGCCTTCGCCGGCCTGCCGTCGTGGAACCGCTGGGAACAGCTGTTCGAGCTGGCCCATATCGTGGTTTCGCACCGCCCGGGCAGTCCCGCCTCGCAGGAGCTGGGCGGGTGGCTGGGCAACGCGGCCACCCATGATCCGGCCGCTTTGCGCTCCAGCCCGGCGGGCCGGGTGTACTTCCAGCCGGTGACCCAGCTCGATATCTCCGCCACGGCCATCCGCGACGAACTGCTTGCCGGGCGCAGCCCGCGCTTTCTGCTCCCCGGGGCCGTCAACCGCTACATTCAGGACCACGGCCTGTACCGGGCCGGGGCCCAACGACATCACGGAACCTGATCGACAAATGAACAGCGAACAACTGCTTGAACTCGTGACTACGGCGCTGGAAGACATCAAGGCGCAGAACATCCGCACCATCGATGTGCGCGGCAAGACCACACTGGCCGACTTCATGGTGATCGCCTCCGGGACCTCCGGGCGGCATGTGCAGTCGGCCGCCGAATCGGTCGCGCTCGAGGCGAAGAAGGCCGGTATCCAGCCGCTGGGGGTCGAGGGCCAGGAGAGCCAGGAGTGGGTGCTGGTGGACCTGAACGACGTGATCGTCCACGTGATGCTCCCGGAGACCCGCGACTTCTACAATCTGGAAAAGCTCTGGCTGGCCGAGGAGGCCGCGGATACCGAAAAGGCCGCCCCGGAAGACCCCAGCCTGGAGCGCGTCCGCCGCCTGCGCGGCTGACCGCCGCGCGCCGCCATGCGCCTGGACCTGATCGCGATCGGCAAGCGCATGCCCGACTGGGTGGCGGCCGGGTTCGACGAGTACGCCGGTCGCCTGCCTCGTGAGCTGAACCTGAACCTGCAGGCCCTGGCCGGCCCCTCCGGGGCCAAGTCCATGGATACGGCCACGCTGCTGCGGCGCGAGGGCGAGATCCTGCTGAAGGCCATCCCCGAGGGCGCCCGCGTGATCCTGTTGGACGAGCGCGGCAAGGGCGTGGACACCAAGGGCGTCGCGCGGCGCCTGGCCGACTGGCAGCAGGACGGACGCGATGTCGCGCTGGTGATCGGCGGGGCCGCGGGGCTGGATGAGGCCGTGCGCGCCCGTGCGGCATGGGCCTGGTCGCTGTCGCCGCTGACCTTCCCGCACATGCTGGTGCGGGTGCTGGTCGCCGAGCAGCTCTACCGCGCCTGGTCGCTGCTGAACAACCACCCCTACCACCGCGCGTGATGCCCGTGGCGCATCCGCTGCTGCTGGCTTCCGCCTCCCCGCGCCGGCGCGAACTGCTGGAGCAGGTCCAGCTCGTCTTCGAGGTGGCCCCGATGGACGTGGACGAGACCCCGCTACCGGGCGAGTCCCCGGAGGCGCTGGTCGAGCGCCTCGCCATCGCCAAGGCGGAGGCGGCCCTCGAGCGCGGCATCCCGGGGCAGTGGGTGCTGGCCGCGGATACCGTGGTCGCGCTGGGCGACGAGGCCCTGGGAAAGCCCGTGGATTTCGCCGATGCCGAGTCCATGCTGCAACGCCTCTCCGGCGGTGAGCACCGGGTGGTCTCCGGCATGGCCCTTTGCCGGCCCGGTGAATCCATGCGGGCATGCACCGTGACGACCCGCGTGCGCATGCGGCCGCTGACGCCATCCGACATCGAGCGTTACTGGGCGACGGGCGAGCCGCGCGGCAAGGCCGGGGCCTACGCGATCCAGGGGCGCGGTGCCGCCTTTGTCGAGTGGATTGCCGGGTCCTACACCAACGTGGTGGGGCTTCCTCTGTTCGAACTGGAGCAGTGGCTGGCGGCGATCCCAGACCCGCCGCCGCGCCGCGCCTGATCTGTCCCTTTTACTCGATCCCGAGCTTCTTGAGCCGGTAGCGCAGCTGGCGAAAGCTGAGCCCGAGCAGGCGCGCCGCCGCCGTGCGGTTGCCGCCGGTCTGCTGCAGCGCCGTGGCGATGGCCTGGCGTTCCTGCTCGGCCAGGCGCTGGTCCAGGGCGACGTCGTCCGCCGTTGCCGTCGGTATCTCGCGCCGGGGCGGGGGGGGTACAAAGCCTGGGGCCTCGGCCGATGGCAAGGGTTCGCCATGTGCGGAACGGGGTAGGTCAATGCTGTCGGCGTGAATCGTGGGGCCCTCGCTGAGGGTGGCCGCGCGTTCGAGGATGTTCTCCAGTTCGCGCACGTTCCCCGGGAAGGGATGCCGGGCCAGGGCCTCGAGCGCGTCCGGCGCCAGTTCCAGTGGCTCGGTACCCCACTGCTCGCTGATCCGGGCCAGCACGCACTGGGCGAGCAGAGGGATGTCCTCGCGTCGTTCCCGCAGGGCGGGGACCTTCAGTTCGATCACGTTCAGGCGGTAGTAGAGATCCTGACGGAAGCGCCCCTCGGCCACCGCGCGCTCCAGGTCGTGGTGCGTGGCCGACAGCAGGCGCACGTCCACCGGGATCTCGCGCGTGCCCCCCACGGGCTTGATCGCGCGCTCCTGGATTGCACGCAGCAGCTTGACCTGCATGGGCAGTGGCAGGTCGGCGACCTCGTCGAGAAACAGTGTCCCGCCGCTGGCGGCCTGGAACAGCCCGGTGTGATCCTGCGTGGCCCCGGTGAAGGCCCCCTTGCGGTGGCCGAAGAACTCGCTCTCCATCAACTCGCCGGGGATCGCCCCGCAATTGACCGGCACGAACGGGCGATCGCTGCGCGGCCCCAGACGATGGATCTCGCGTGCCACCAGCTCCTTGCCGGAGCCGGACTCGCCACGGATGAACACCGGCGCCTGGCTGCGCGCCAGTTTCTGGATCGTCGTGCGCAGGGTCTGCATCGGTGGTGCCTGTCCGAGCAAGGGGCTGTCGGTGCGGGTGGTATCGGCGTCCAGGACCGTGCCGGCATTCAGTGTCCCGGGCAGGTCAGGAGCGGGTTCCATTCGCAGTGCGGTGTCGATCAGCTCGCGCAGCTGCTGCAGGTCCACCGGCTTGCTGACAAAGTCGAATGCGCCCAGCTTCAGGGCCTGGACGGCGGTGTCCACGCTCCCGTGGGCGGTGATCACGGCCACAGGCAGGTCCGGGCGCTGGCCCTGGATGTGGCGCACCAGATCCAGCCCGTCGCCATCCGGCAGGCGCATGTCGGTCAGGCAGAGGTCAAAATCCTGCTGGGCGAGCAGTTCGCGCGCCCCGTTCAGGCGTTCGGTTGTGGTGGCCTCGATCCCCATGCGGGAGAGGGTGATCTCGAGGAGTTCGCAGATGTCCGGTTCGTCGTCCACGACCAGGACGTGGCGAATGCTCATGCGCGTTCCCTCGCGGTCTCCGTTGACGATGCTTCCGTGCTGCTTTTGCCCGCGACTGTTTCGGTCGGGGCGAACAGGATGCGGAAGCATCCGCCGGTGGGTGTGCTGACGTACTCCAGGGTTGCTCCGTTGTTCTCGCACAACATGCGCGAGATGTACAGGCCCAGCCCGGAGCCCCCGCCGCTGCTCGAGACGAACGGTTCGAACAGGTCGGAGCGCTGGTTCGGCGCAATGCCGGGTCCTGCGTCGAGGACATCGAGACTGACAACGCGTGCCACCTGGCCGGCGCCGCCACGCAGCACAATCGGCGGTGAGCCCGGCTGGTCGTGGCCCCCGTGTATGCGGGCGTTGGTGCAAAGGTTCCAGAGGACCTGATTCAGCTGCGAGGGGTCGAACAGCACTTCGGAGTCATACGGTTCGATCCTGGCGTGCAGCGCGACGCGCGGGATCTGCAGGGCGCCACAGAACTCGTCGACGAAACGGTCGAGAAATTCCTGCAGGTTCAGTCGCTCGCGTTGTCCGGTATCGCGTCGCGACAGGCTCAGCACGTTGGAGATTAGCTCGTTCACGCGCTTGCTCTGCTTGTTGATGATGGTCAGCAGGCGCTGGTCGGGTCGGGTCAGCTGTGGAGACTCGGCGAGCAGCTGGGCACTGTGGCTGATCGCGCCCAGCGGGTTGCGGATCTCGTGGGCGATACTCGCGGTCAGGCGGCCGAGCGCCTGCAGCTTGCTGGCCTGTGCCTGGCGCTGGATCTCCGCGAGATCCTCGAGGATCAGCAGCGTCCCGCGATCGCCCAGAGGGGTCAGGCGGACCTGCAGGGCGGGCTGGTCACGATCCCCCGGCAGCTGCTGCGTGTCCGTGCGCATCCCTGTGCTTTGCCATTGTTCGACCCGCTGCGCCAGCGCCGGCGAGATCTCGGCCAGCTGGCGGCCGGGGCGGGGCGGGAGCAGCCGGCGCGCGGCCTCGTTGATCGAACGGATCTCGCCATCCGGGTCGACCGCGATGACGCCGGCGCTCATGCGCGCGATGATCTGGGCGTTGAGCTCGGCGAGGTTGGCCAGGTCTTCTTCCTGACGCTCGACCTGGGCGCGGGTCGCCCCTGCGCGGCGCGCGACATGCCGGGCGAGTAGCCCGGCGGCGAAGAGCGTGGCGCCGAGCAGTCCGGCCTGGGTCAGGCCCGAGCCGTCCTGGTCCAGCAGGAAGATCGCCGCCGCCTCGGCCGTGAGCAGACCCAGGGTAGCGACGGCGGCCAGCGACAGGCTCAGCCGTCCGCCGGAGAGCAGGGTGGCGGCCACCACCGCGGGGATCAGCAACAGGCCGATGCCGGTGCCCACGCCACCGGCGACCAGGACCAGCGCGACCAGGCTGATGGTGTCGCCAATCCCGCCCAGTAGCGCGAGAGCGGCCAGACTGGTCGTGTTGGGGTCGCGGGCCGGGCGCCAGGTCATCGCCGCGACGAACAGCGCAAAAACCAGATAGCCGCCGGCGAGCGCCGGATACATCTCCGGTGCCGCGGCGTGCAGCCCCGCGGGACCCTCCGGTACCAGCCCCAGGATCAGCAGGACGCTGGCAACAAAGACGCGGTAGAGCGCGAACAGCCAGGCCGAGCGGCGCGTGTCGGCATCAAGCGCGATGGGCCCCCCCATGGATGCCGACCTCCCGCTGGATCAGTCGGCGCCCGAGTCGGAACCGGGCCCGGTATTCTGCCGGTTGCGGTCGATCTCGGCGTGTTGCGGGGAGCAGTAGAGGCGATCGCCATCGCGGTAGGCCTCGGCCTCCGGGACGTGTACGCCACAATAGGCGCAACGGATCACCGCGCCGCCTTCCTTCAGGCGGTCGGGGCGGGCGTCACGCGAGACGGACTCCTTGCGCGCGCTGGTGGAGCGCACCAGGGTGCGGACCGCCAGAAAGACGGCGACGATGGCAACGATGAGCAGCAGCAGGCGCATGCCGCGATTCTAACGCAAGGAGGTGCCCACCGCCCCCTCGGGTCCGGAAGCCTGGGGGGCGTACGGCTAGCCGGTGTTGCGCATCCCTGCGGCGATCGCGTTGATCGAGCGCAGCAGCGGCGAAAGCCAGGGGTTGTCCGCGTCGTCGTCGGCTTCGGCGTCGAACTGGCGCGACTCGCGCAGCAGGTGGATCTGGATGCTGTTGAGCGGGTCCAGATACGGGTTGCGCCGCTGCAGCGAGCGCGCCAACAGCGGTGTCTCGTCCATCAGTCGGTCCAGCCGGGCCACGCGCAGGACCTCGTTGACCGTGCGTGTGTGCTCCTCGCGCACGCGCGAGTACAGCCGTTCGGCCAGCTCCGGGTCGCTGCAAAGACGTGCGTACTCGGCCGCGGTGCGCATGTCCGCCTTGGTCAGGGCCATCTGGCAGTTCGACAGCAGAGAACGGAAGAATGGCCACTCCTGGTACATCCGCTGCAGCTGTTCCAGGCGTGCCGGGTCCTCGCCCCGCCACTGTTCCAGGGCCGATCCGATCCCGTACCAGGCGGGCAGGGTATGGCGCGACTGTGCCCAGCCGAACACCCAGGGGATCGCCCGGATCGAGCTCTTGGAACGATCCGTCTTGCGCCGGTGGGAGGGGCGCGAACCGATATTCAGGAAACCGATCTCCTGCACCGGGGTAATCTCGTAGAAGTAGTCGAGAATCCCCGGCGTGCGGTCGATCAGGTCGCGGTAGGCATCCTCGCCAGCACGGGCTAGCTCGCCCATCGTGTCGCGGTATTCGTCACGGTCCTGGCGTGCCGTGCGGATCAGGCTGCGCGAGGCGAGCATCAGACCGGTCGCCCCCATGCCCAGTTCGTAGACCGCCGTCTCTGCGTTGGAATACTTGTACGACAGCACCTCGCCCTGCTCGGTGAACTTGATCCGCCCCTGCACGGTGGCCGGGGGCTGGGCGAGGATGGATTCATGGGTCGGGCCGCCGCCGCGGCCCACGGTACCACCGCGCCCGTGGAACAGCTGGCAGCGCACGCCAAAGCGGTCGGTGATCCCGACGATCTTCTTCTGCGCCTCGTAGAGGTTCCAGCTGGAGGCGAGGATGCCGCCATCCTTGCAGGAGTCGGAGTAGCCGAGCATTACGTCCTGGACGTTGCCGGAGGCGGACAACAGGCGGGCATAGACCGGGTTGGACAGCAGGCCTTCCAGCACGTCCTCGACATGCAGCAAGTCCTCGATGGTCTCGAACAACGGCGAGATGCGCAGGTGGCAGAACGGCTCGCCGTTCTCGTCCTCGCCGGCCAGCCCCGTCAGGCGGCCCAGCAGCAGGACCTCCAGCACGTGCGAGGCGGCGTGGGTCATCGAGATCACGTAGGTGCCGATGCCATCCGGACCGATCTCGCGGCGCATCGACTGGATGACCTCGAATACGCGCAGGGTCTCCAGTGCGCCCTCGTCGAGGGCCTCGCGATTCAGATCGGCCAGCGATGGTGCCGCGATCAGGTCGCTCAGGACCTTCTGGCGGCCGGACTCGTCCAGCGTGTTGTAGTCGACCTCCGGTGCCAGTTGCTGCAGCAGCTGGGCGATGGCCTCGCTGTGGACCGTGGACTCCTGGCGCACGTCCAGGTGATGCAGGTGGAAGCCGCAGGTCTCGACCAGACGGATCAGGTCGGTCAGCGCGCCGGAGGCGATGTTGCGGTCGCCATGGCTGATCAGCGAGTCGCGGATCAGGTTCAGGTCCTGCAGAAAGGCATTGGCGTCGGCGTAGGCGCTGTTGGTCGGCAGCACGGCCGCCTCGCCCTGGATGCGCCGGCAGACCGTCTCCAGCGTCTCGCGCAGGCGGTAGCGCATGATGTACAGCTTGCGCCGGTACGGTTCGCTCTCGAAACGGTCGGAGGCGCCGTGGAACACGGCGTTGGCGATGTTGCTGTCGGCGTCCAGGCTGTCGAGGAATTCCTGCGACGGCTGGCACATATAGGCCGAATGGGTGAGGACATTGCGCAGGTGATTGACCCGCTTGATGTACTCGCGCAGGACCTGCTCCATCGCCAGGCGGCAGGCCAGTTCGGTGACTTCCGGGGTGACGTTCGGGTTACCGTCACGGTCACCGCCAATCCAGGAGCCGAAGTGCAGAAAGGCCGGGATGCGCACGGGCAGGCTGCCGTCTGGGTGTACCCCGTAGATGCGCCGGATCGCCTTCTCCAGGAAGCGGTAGGACAGCGGTATTGCCTCGAACAGGCTCTCCTCGAAATAGAACAACCCGTACTTGATCTCGTCCTGGACCTGCGGCTTTTTCACCCGCACCTCGTTGGTGCGCCACAGCAGCTGGATCTGGGTCTCCAGCTCCTCGATGATCAGGCGGCGTTCTTCCTCGCCCAGCTCGGGCTGGTTGAGCCGGTCGGCTGTCTCGAACACGCGGCGCTGGTTCTCCATCGTGGTCCGGCGACGGGCCTCGGTGGGATGCGCGGTGAATACCGGCTGGTAGTGCAGTTCCGCGAGCAGGCGTTCCAGTTCGGCGGCGGTCACACCCTCGTTGTGCAATTCGCGCAGCGTCTGGTCGAACGAGCCGGTCCACAGCGGCTCGCCGCTGGAGACCTGCGCGCGCCGCCAGCGGTAGAACAGGTCTTCCTCGGCGATGTTGACCAGGCTGAAGTAGATGCTGAACGCGCGGATCACGCGTTCGGTCAGGGTCGCGTCGAAGTGGGTGATGTCCGCCATCAGACGCTGGCGCAGCTGGGGATCTTCGTCCTTGCGCAGGCTCACGAAACCGCGGCGGAGCTTTTCCACTGCGTCGAATACGGTCTGGCCTTCCAGCTTGCGGATTACGTTACCCAGCAGTTCGCCGAACAGGCGCACGCGGGCGCGCAGTTCCTTGTCCTTGGGCAGGAATCGGTCGTCTAGGTCGGTTTGAGTCATAAGCCCTTCTGCACGCACAAGGCCGGCCCATGGGCCGGCCTTGTGGGGAACGTTGCTAGCGCGAAAAGAGGATGATTATAGCGCAGATCAGCCGGTCGTAGCCTGTCGCCTGCGGGGAACCAGTTGGCGATAAAGCGAGAGGTAGTGCTCGGCACTCGCGGTCCAGTCGAATTCCTGGGTCATGCCGGTGCGCAGGAGTTGTTCCCAGCGCCCGTCGGCGCGCTGCTGGTAGAGCTCGAGGGCGCGTTCCAGGGCCTGCGTCAGGGCGCTGACCGTGTCGGGCGTGAAGCTGAAGCCAGTGGCTGTGCCGTCGGCCAGGTTTTCGGGGCTTGCGTGCACCACGGTGTCCGCCAGCCCGCCCGTGGCATGCACCACCGGCGGGGTGCCGTAGCGCAGGCTGTACATCTGGTTCAGGCCGCAGGGCTCGAAGCGCGAGGGCATCAGGAACAGGTCGGACCCGGCCTCGATCTGGTGCGCCAGCGGCTCGTCGTAGCCGATATGCACCCCGACGCGGCCGGTGTAGGTCCGGGCCAGGGCGCCGGTCGCATGTTCCAGGTCCTTCTGTCCGGAGCCGACCAGGGCGAGCTGCACACGTCCGGCCTCCAGCAACGGGGTGCAGGCCGCATGGATCAGGTCCACGCCCTTTTGCTCGACCATGCGCCCGACATGGCCAAGCAGCGGTACGTCCGGGTCCTCGTCCAGCCCCATGCGTTTTTGCAGCGCGGCCTTGCTATGGGCCTTGCCGGCCAGGTCCTCCGCCGAGTAAGGCTGAGCGATGTGGCGATCACGGGACGGATCCCAGGCGCGGTAGTCGACCCCGTTCAGGATGCCGTAGAGGTCGGCGGCGCGGGCGCGCAGCACGCCGTCCAGGCCCATGCCTGATTCCGGCTCCTGGATCTCGCGGGCGTAGGTGGGCGAGACGGTGGTGATGGCGTCGGAGAAGACCAGTCCGGCCTTCATGAACGACAACTGGTCGTGGAACTCCAGGGCGTCCGGGGTCCACAGATCGGACGGCAGCCCAAGATCGTCCATCGCCTGCGCCGGGAACAGGCCCTGATAGGCGAGGTTGTGGATCGTGAAGATCGTGCGCGGGCGCGGGGCGCCACTGCGCTCGGGGTCCAGGAACACGGGCACCAGGCCGGTCTGCCAGTCGTTCAGGTGCACCAGTTCCGGTGCCCAGTCGAGCCCGGCCTCGTCGCGGGCGATGGCGGTGATCGCCCGGGCGAATCCGGCGAAACGCTGGGCGTTGTCCGGCCAGTCCGTGCCATTGCTGGCGCTGTAGGGGTTGCCGGCCCGCTGGAAATACTCCGGCCAGTCGACCAGGTAGACCGGCAGTTTGGTACCGGGCAGATGGCCTTCAATCAGCTGCCAGGGCGCATCCGGGGGGCCGGGCAAGGGTTGCGCGTGGGCCAGCTGGCTGCAGGCCTCCGGATAGCCGGGTACGACCAGCCGTACGTCCTGCCGCCGCCGGCGCAGGGCAACGGGCAGACTGGCGCTGACGTCGGCGAGGCCCCCGGTCTTGGTGAGGCCGTACGCCTCGCTGCTGGCGAAAAGGATGCGCATAACAATTTCCTGGGGAAACACGGGTGGAACCGGGAGCCCCGGTTGCGTTTCCAAGAGTGTAACGCAGGCGCCCGGAGCGATATGGGGCGCCGGGGCATTGAACGGCTGGGCGGCGCGCGGCAATCTGGAGTCACCATCGCAAGGGGCACACGGATGATCTCAGGGAACGAAGGGGCACGGAGTGATGATCTGGCTGCACATGCAGAGCGGCTGAACGAGTGCCCCCTGCGAAACCTGCTGGAAGAGGACTCGGGCCGGGTGCAGCGGGATGTGCAGGAGATCGCGGGGCTGCGCCTGGACTGGACGCGCCAGCGGCTGGACGGTCCGGCGTGGCAGGCCCTGGCGGCGCACGCGAACCGCTGCGGTGTGTCCGGAGCCCTGGAACGCCTGTTCTCGGGCGAGCGCGTGAACATCACCGAGGGGCGGGCGGCTCTGCATTCAGCGCTGCGCCTGCCGCCCGGGGCGTGCTGCGAGGTCGAAGGCGAGGACCTGGCGCGTGTGGTGCATGCGGAACTCGAGCGCATGGAGGCCTTCGTGCGGCGGGTCCACACGGGTGAGCATATGGGCCATACCGGGCGTCCGATCCGGCGCGTGGTCAATATCGGCATTGGCGGCTCCGACCTGGGCCCGCGCATGGTTTGTCGTGCACTGGCCGCACACGCGCGGCCGACCGCCGAGGGCGATCCGCTAACCGTGCGCTTTGTCTCCAATGTGGATGGCGCCGCGCTGTCCGCCGAGCTGCGCGAGGCCGACCCCGAGACGACTCTGTTCATCGTCGCCTCCAAGACCTTCGGCACGCAGGAGACCCTGACCAACGCCCGCGCCGCGCGTGACTGGCTGCTTGGCCACTTTCCCGAGGAGGCGGTCGCGCGCCACTTCGTCGCGGTGTCCACCGCGCGCGAGCGGGTGGTGGCGTTCGGGATCGACCCGGCCAACATGTTCGGCTTCTGGGACTGGGTGGGCGGGCGCTATTCGGTGTGGTCGGTGATCGGTCTGCCGGTGGCGCTGCTTCTGGGCATGGATGGCTTCCGCGCCTTCCTCGGCGGGGCGCACATGATGGACGAGCACGTGCGCGCCACGCCCCTCGCCGACAACGCCGCCGTACGCATGGCCCTGGTCGACTACTGGAACCAGAACCTGCTGGGGGCCTGCGCCCGCGCGGTCCTGCCCTATGACGAGCGCCTGGCCCTGCTGCCCGCCTATCTGCAGCAGGCAGAGATGGAGAGTCTCGGCAAGCGGGTGCGTCTGGATGGCCGCCCGGTGGAGGAGGATACCGGCAGCATCGTCTGGGGGGCGGTCGGCACCGATGGCCAGCACGCGTTCTTTCAGCTGCTCCATCAGGGTACGCGGGTGATCCCGGCGGAATTCATCGGCGTGGCCCGGCCGGAACACGACCTGCCGGCCCAGCACCCGCTGCTGCTGGCGAACCTGGTAGCGCAGGCGCAGGCCCTGGCGCTCGGCAAGGACGAGGACACGGTGCGCGCGGAGATGGCCGCGGCCGGGACCGCCCCCAAGCAGATCGATGCCCTGGCCTCGCACCGGACTTTCCCGGGCAACCGGCCCAGCACCGTGATCCTGCTCGAGCAACTCGATCCGGCAACGCTCGGGGCGCTGATCGCACTGTACGAGCACAAGATCTATGTGCTCGCGACGCTCTGGGGTATCAATGCCTTCGACCAGTGGGGCGTGGAGCTTGGCAAGCAGTTGGCGGGCGAGGCCCTCCAGGCCCTGCGCGGCGAGGGCGGGCAGCCGGACGCGGCCACGGCCGCGACGCTGGACTGGCTGCGCCCGCGGCTGCCGACTGCCGACTGACTTCTTTCCTGGCCAGTTCCGCTACACGGCCAGCGCGTCGTCCGACTCTTCGATCTGCGGGACGTCGGTGGGCAGAGTGATGGTGCGTTCCTCGCCGTCCAGCCAGAAGCGGATCTCCGCCTCTTCGCCATCCGGAGTCTCGGAGACCGCATCCAGGAATTCGATCGGGGTCTCGGGAGTTTGCCCGTTTACCTCCAGGATCAGCGCGCCCTGCGCCAGGCCGGCGGCTGCGGCAGCGCCCTGGGCGCGGCTGACCAGCACGCCGGGTTCATCCGGCAGTTCCAGTGCCTCGCGCAGGTCGTCGCGCACCGCGATCACGGTGATGCCGAGTGCGGTCACCACCTCGTCGTCGCCGGGCGGGCTGTATTCGAACGGCACGTCGGCCTCGAGGACGTCGGGCGAGACCGCAATCGTGGCACCGGTGCGCACGGCCAGGGCCAGGCCGTCACTGGGGCGGGTGTCGATGTAGCGCGGTTCTTCCTCGCCCTCCACGCGCAGTTCCAGCCAGCCGAGGTAGGTGCCGTCGACCAGGCCGTCGACGATCACGCGCTCCAGGGTCGCATTCAGTTCGTCCAGCAGGTTGATCATCAGGTCGTGCGTCTGCGGACGCGACAGCTGGACCTCGTGCATCGCCAGCAGGATGGCCTGCGCCTGGTCGGGGCCGATCACGATCGGTACCACCTCGCCGGAGTCGGGGTCGCGCAGCAGGGCGATCGGGGCGCCGGTCTGAGCGTCCATGCCGACGGTGGCCAGCTCCACCGGCAGCACGCGTTCCAGCGCCTCCGGATCGACTTCGCGGGCGAGGGTGTCACTGGCGGCGAGCGTGAGGGTGAACACCAGGGAGACGATCAGGACTCGGGGCCAGGCAAACCAGCGGGGATGCGACATGGGGCGGGCCTGTGTTCGGGATGTCCCTCGATCATGGCAGTCCGCCCCGGGCGCGTCCAGAATGACCCGAAATCCGATGCAGGAGAGATGATGCCCCGACACAAGCCGTACGCCCCGGCCGCGGAGGAGAACCGCGACCCCATCCTGTCCGTATTGCGCGACCGCTTTGCCGCCCCGGGACGCGTACTGGAGGTTGGGGCGGGAACGGGGCAGCACGCGGCGTATTTCGCCGGCGCCCTGCCACACCTCGACTGGCTCCCAAGCGATGTCGCGGAGAATCTTCCGGGGGTGGAGGCCTGGCGGGCGGACGCGGCGCTGCCGAACCTGCGGGCGCCGGTGGCGCTGGACGTGCTGGCCGACCCCTGGCCCGAGGGGCCGTTCGACTACGTCTACAGCGCGAATACCGTGCACATCATGCACTGGCCGGCGGTCGAGGCCTTTTTTGCCGGCGTGGGGCGGGTGCTGGCACCGGCCGGGGTGTTCGCGCTCTACGGCCCGTTCGCCCACGACGGCGCACATATGGCGGCCTCCAACGCGCGTTTCGATGCGATGCTGCGTCAGCAGGATGCCGGCATGGGCGTGCGTGACCGGGCCGACCTGGACGCGCTGGCCGCGCAGCACGGTCTCGGCCGGGCCGAGGTGGTGGAGATGCCGGTCAACAATCAGGTGCTGATCTGGCACAAGGCTTGAAGAGTCCGTGTTTCCCTGGTGCGGTGCGCGTCAGATGTTGTGGTGCTTCAGTGGGTAGCCGCGTTCCTTGAAGTAGCGGTAGCGGGCGCGGCCCGCCTCGCGCGCCGACTCCTCGCCGCCGACGATATCCGCGACGCGCTCGAAGCGCCCGCAGTACTCCGGCACCTCCGGCGCCAGGTTGATCAGCACGTCGCAGCGATCCGACGGGGCATGGGCTTCGTGCAGGGAGACCGGGACGTCCGCATCGCGCACATCGGTGCTGTGCGGCAGGAACGCGGTGTCCTCGAAGGTCCACAGCCACTCGTCCAGCGTGCGCGTCAGCTCCGGCGAGCCGGTGTGGATGTGCACGCGATGGCCCTGGCCGCTGGCCTTTTTCGCCAGGCGGCAGGTGAAGCGCAGGCGCGCCTCCGGGGCCGGGTCCTGCAGCAGGTAGAAGCTGACGTGGGTCATCCGCGCCCGACCCGGATCAGGCCTGGTCGAGCAGGTAGCGCATCAGCATCGGGACTGGGCGGCCGGTCGCGCCCTTCTCCTTGCCGCTCTTCCAGGCCACGCCGGCGATATCGACATGCGCCCAGGTGTAGTCCTCGGTATAGCGCGACAGGAAGCAGGCGGCGGTGATGGTGCCGGCCGGGCGCCCGCCGATGTTGGCCATGTCGGCGAAATTGCTCTTCAGCTGTTCCTGGTACTCCGGCCACAGCGGGAGCTGCCAGCCGCGATCACCGGTCTCCTCGCCGGCGGCCAGCAGGCTCTTCGCCAGGCGCTCGTTGTTGCCCAGGATCGCCGCGCCCTGATGGCCCAGGGCGATGATGCAGGCCCCGGTCAGCGTGGCGATGTCGATCACCGCCTTCGGCTTGTAGCGCTCCACCCAGGTCAGGGCATCGGCCAGCACCAGGCGGCCCTCGGCGTCGGTATTCAGGATCTCGACGGTCTGTCCGGACAGGGTGGTGACGATGTCGCCCGGGCGCGTCGCGCGGCCGTCGGGCATGTTCTCGGCACTGGTGACCACGCCGACCACGTTGACCGGCAGCCCCAGCTCGCAGCAGGCCTCGATCACCCCGAACACGCTGGCGGCGCCGCACATGTCGTACTTCATCTCGTCCATCTCGGCACCGGGCTTCAGCGAGATGCCGCCGGTGTCGAAGGTGATGCCCTTGCCGACCAGCACCACCGGGGCGTCGCCCTTCTTGCCGCCGGAGTACTCCATCGCGATCAGGCGCGGTGGGCGCTCGGAGCCCTTGCCCACCGCCAGGATGGCCCCGGCGCCGAGCTTCTCCAGGTCCTTCTCGTCCAGCACCGTGGCCTTCAGCTGCTTGTACTGCTTCGCCAGCTCGCGTGCGGTGTCGGCCAGGCTCTCCGGGTAGCAGACATTCGGCGGGGTGTTGCCCAGGTCCTTCGCGCGGTTCACGCCGGTGGCGATCGCCGCGGCCTCGGTGCAGGCCTGCTTCGCGGCCTCGGCGTCCTTGCGCTCCACGCACAGCTGGATCTTGTCCAGCTTCACCGGGGTGGTCTTCTCCTTGCCCTTGAACGGGGTGAAGCGGTAGGCGGCCTCCGAGATCGCCGCGACCAGGGTGTGCACCACCCAGGCGATGTCCTTGCCGCGCGGCTGGAAGTCCGCGACCGCGATCGCCGCGCTGGTGGCCGGGCGCTCGACCAGCGCGGCGGCCAGGGCCTGCGCCGCCTTGCGCGCGGCGCGGGCGTCGAAGTCCTTCTTCGCCCCCAGGCCGATCAGGAGTGCGCTACCCTTGGTTCCACCGCCGGGCAGCAGCAGCCGGCTGCCGGCCTCGCCATCCATCTCGCCGGCCTTCAGCAGGGCGGCGATCTCGCCGTCGCGCGCGGCATCCAAAGCGCTGGCGCCCGCGGCCGGCTTGCGCTTCTGGGCGATCCCGGCGGCGCGGATGCCGACGCGGGGTTTGTCGAGGGTCGAGGTGGTGACGGAGAATTGCATCAAATGCCTCCCGAAAATGAGTCCGAGCATGTTACCAGCGCCGAGCGGCGCCCGACCACGCGTCGCGTCCGGCGCGGGGTGACGGGCGCATGATCCTGCGTCGCGCCGAGCGCTTCATCGCCCGCGAGCTGTGGCTGACCCAGGCCGCAGTGAGCGTGGTGTTGCTGCTGGTCATTATCGGCGGCGTACTGGCGCGGGTGCTGCGCGACGTCGCCGAGGGCAGCCTGCCGGTCGATTTCCTCCCCGGCATGGTCGCGTTCGGGGCGTTCAAGGGCATTGTGTTCCTCTGGCCGGTCGCCCTGTTTCTGGCGTTCATGCTGGTGTTCGGGCGCATGCAGCGCGACAGCGAGATGACCGCGCTGCAGGCCAGCGGGATGTCGTTCGCGGCCCTGTACCGCGCGCTGTTCTGGGTGGCGGCCCCGGCCGCGATCCTGCTGCTGGTGCTGATGACCATGGTCGTACCCCGTACCGAGGCGCAGATCGACCAGTTGCGCGACCTGGCCGAGCAGCGCTCCGACCTGGTGGGGATTGCCCCGGGGCGTTTCCTGCGTTCGCGGGTGGGCGATCAGGTCTTCTTCGCCGAGCGCATGAGCGAGGATCGCGAGGCCTTGCTGGAAGTTTTCATCTATCGCGAGGTGGATGGAGAGTCGCAGATCACCGTGGCCGAGCGCGCGGTGCCCGATCCCGAGGCCGGGGGCAGCGGCTTCCTGCTGCTGGAGAACGGCTATCGCTACGTCGGCGAGCCCGGCACTGCGAGCTTCCGCATGCTGGAGTTCGAGCGCCTGCGCACCCAGATTACCGAGCCCGACCCAACCACGCGCCGCGCTAGCCTGGATGCGCTGCCGACCTCCGCGCTGTGGGCGCAGCGCGACGATCCCGAGGCGCGCGCCGAGCTGGAATGGCGTCTGGCAATGCCGCTGTCGATCCTGGTGCTGGCATTGCTTGCGCTGCCGCTGGCGCAGGTGCCGCCCCGCACCGGGCGCTATGCGCGCATCCCGGCCGCGATCGGTGTGTACGTGCTGTACGCAAACTTCCTCATCCTCGGGCAGGGACAGCTGGCCGACGGCCGCACACCACTGGCCCTGGGGCTGTGGTGGACCCATGGTCTGATGCTGGTGTTGTGGGTGGTGCTGGCCTGGCACAAGGGCCTGTTGCGGCTGCGATCGGCCACTCCTCGCTTGCGTGATGCCGGAGGGGCGCCATGACCACGGTGTTGGGGCGCTATGTGATCCGCCAGGTGCTGATCGGCACGACGTTGGCCGTAGTGTTGCTGGTCGCGCTGGACGCGGTGTTCGCGATGATCGACGAGCTGCGCGATACCGGCACCGGCACCTACGGGGTCACCGAGGCGATGCTCTACGTGGCGCTGACCCTGCCGCGGCGGATGTACGAAATGCTGCCCTCGGCGGCCCTGCTGGGCGGGCTCCTGTGGTTGGGCAACCTCGCCGCGAACAGCGAGCTGACGGCGATGCGGGCCGCCGGCATGACCCTGGGCCGGTTCATCGTCTGGGTGCTGCAGGCGGGGCTGGTCGTGGTAATGGTGATGCTGATTATCGGCGAGTTCTTTGCCCCGGCCTCGGAGACGCGTGCCCAGGCGTTGAAGGCCTCGGCCTTCGACGAGGAGATCAGCGTGGGGTCGATGGGGCTTTGGGCACGCGACGGTCAGCGGATGATCCACGCCGAGTCGGTGCTGGCCGGGAATCAGCTGATCGGGGTGCGCATCATCGAGTTCACCGGGGATCGCGAGCCCAGCCGCATCACCCGCGCGGCGCGGGCCCGATTTGTCGATGGAGATTGGCGGCTGGAGGACGTGGAGCGTTCGCAGCTGTCGCATGACCGCGTGGTCGCCGAACACCGTGAGCAGGAGACAATCGACCGGCTGATCGCCCCCGAGTATTTCGACGTGCTGGTGGTCGAGCCCAGCCAGATGGCCGCGCTCGATCTCTCTCGCTACATCGACTATCTGCAGCAGAATCAGTTGGATGCGGCTCCCTACGAGGTCGCGTTCTGGCAGCGCTTCACCCTGCCGGCCAGTACCTTCGTGATGCTGCTGCTGGCGATCCCGTTCCTGTTCGGCTCGCAGCGCGAGGGCGGCGCCGGCCAGCGCCTGTTTATCGGGATCGCGATCGGGGTCTCGTTCGTGATCGTGATGCGCGCGATCACCCACCTGGGGCTGGTGTACAACCTGCCGCCGCTGCTGGCGGCCAGCCTGCCGGTGTTGCTGTTCCTGGCCATCGCGCTGTTCGCGCTGCGACGCATGGCGGTGCGGGCATGATCGCTCCCTTGCGGCGGATATTTCTCGCGGGCGGTTTGGCGGGGCTGCTGGCCCTGCTCGCCGGCTGTGGTGGTAGCGGACCCGGTGACCTGGAGCCGCTGCCGCGCGCGGCCACGGTGCTGGCGTTCGGGGACAGCGTGACCCACGGGACGGGCGCCTCGCGCGGGGAAGATTTCCCGGCGCGTCTGGCCGAGATCACTGGCTGGCAGGTGGTGAACGACGGCGTGCCCGGCGACCGGGCGGACAGCGCGCGTGGCCGGCTGGGCCCCAGCCTGCGCGAGCACGAGCCCGATCTGGTGATCATCGGTCTCGGCGGCAATGACTTCCTGCGCCAGCGCGCCGCGCCGGCGGTCAAGGAGGACCTGCGGGCCCTGATCCACGAGGTGCGCGAGCATGGCGCCCAGCCCCTGCTGCTTGGCGTGCCCTCGGCCTCGGCCTTCGCGGCCGCCACGGGGCGCCTGCGTGACGACGGCATCTATGGCGAGTTGGCGCGCGAGGAGGAGGTCCCGCTAATCGACGGGGTGCTGTCAGGGGTGCTCTCGAACGGCGACCTGCGCGCGGATCGCATCCACCCCAACGCGGCCGGCTATCAGCAAATGGCGGAGCAAATCGCCGACGGGCTGGAGGAATCAGGCCTGTGGCTTGCCCCGTGATGTAAAGGACCCTGCGGGCTCCGGGGCCGCAGGCGGCGTCGGTTCAGGCCGCCTTGTCTTTTTTCCAGCGTGGTTTGGCCAAGCCCGGGATGCGTACCAGCTCGGTCCCGGACAGCCAGTCGTGCAGCATCCAGCGCCGTGGATGGAACTGCGACAGCCCCAGCGCGAAGATTGCCGCGGTGGTGACCGCCACGGTTGCCACGGCGCCGTGTTCGCGCACCGCCCAGATCGCCATCAGCACCACCAGC
Source organism: Thioalkalivibrio sp. ALRh (assembly GCF_000381425.1). Lineage (NCBI taxonomy): Bacteria > Pseudomonadati > Pseudomonadota > Gammaproteobacteria > Chromatiales > Ectothiorhodospiraceae > Thioalkalivibrio > Thioalkalivibrio sp. ALRh. The sequence continues at coordinate 37,921 of NZ_KB906526.1, read as the reverse complement.
CACTGGGCGGCCGCCACCAGATAGCGCAGCGTGGCCTGCCAGGCGTTGACCGGCTGGCCATGCTCGGTGCGCAGCTGGATGTTCCAGGTCTGCAGGCCCAGGGTCTGCCCGGTGCGCGTCCAGAACCAGAAAAAGAATGCCCAGCCCACGAACAGGTTGGCGATGAAATGCGCGCGGGTGGAGTACCAGCCGGTCAGGTTGCCCAGTGCCACCACGATCATGCCCAGCACCATCCAGATCGCGATCAACAGCAGGGCGTCGTAGATGATCGCGCCGAAGCGGCGCAGCAGGCCGGCGGGCAGGCCTTCGATATTCTTGGGGTCTTGGCTCATGGGCAGGGTCGGGATCGGTATGCAGGTTGGTGGAACGGGCAAGGAGCGCGTAGTCTTCCTGTATGGAGCGACGGTTTCAACGTATCCCCCTGGAGTTTCCGGCCACCCTGGTCCATGCGAACGGGGAATGTCCCGTGCGCGTCGAGGACATATCGCTGCGCGGTGTCCTGGTCGAGGGGGCGCAGATCCCAGTTTTTGAGCCAGATGCCGTGGTCACGCTGGACATCCCTTTGTCCGACGAGGCGCGGATCGCGTTCGAGGGTCGCGTACGCTGGCAGGAGGGCCTGTGGCTGGGACTCGAGATCGAGGCGATGCCGCTGGAATCGGCGACGCACCTGCGCCGCCTGGTCGAGCTCAATCTGGGTGACGAGGCCCTGCTGGAGCGGGAATTTGCCGCCATGGCCGAGTCCGCCCCGACTCGCGAATAAGTCAGCCTTCAAAGCAAAGGCCCCAGCCTGCAATCCCGAAGGCTGCGGCGATCAGAAGACTTCCCGGAACGGGAGCACCTCCACCCATTCGCCCACGCGCGCCCCGTCGGACTCGCGCGGCAGCACGATGTAGGCATTGGCCTCGCTCATCGCGCGCAGCTGGTGCGAGCTCTGGCCGCCGGCCGAACGTACGACCCATCCACGCTCATCGGTGGCGAGCACCGCCCGCTGGAAGTCCTTGCGCCCGGGGGTCTTGCGCAGGTCCTCCACCAGGCGTGCGCTGATGGTGTGCGGCGGCGTGGTGTCGCGTCCGGCCAGGGCCTGCAGGGCAGGGCGTACCAGCAGCGCGAAGGTCGTCATGACCGCGACCGGGTTGCCGGGCAGGCCCAGGAAGTGGGCGTTGCCGAAACGCCCGAAGGCCAGAGGGCGGCCGGGCTTGATCGCGATCTTCCAGAAGCCGACCTGGCCCGAGGCCTGCAGGACACGAGTCACGTGGTCGGCATCGCCGACCGAGACGCCGCCGGTGGTGATGACCAGGTCCGCTTCCTGCCCGGCGCGCTCCAGCGCCTCGCGAACGGCCGCCTCTGTATCGCGGATCACGCCGTAGTCCAGCGCCTCGACCGGGTAGGAGGCCAGCAGCGCGCGCAGCGTGTGGCGGTTGGAGTCATGGATCTGGCCCGGTCCCAGCGGCTGTCCCAGCGGCACCAGTTCGTCGCCGGTGGAGAAGAATGCGACCCGCGGCTTGCGCAGTACTTGCAGCTCGCCGATCCCCTGGCTGGCCAGCACGCCGATCTCGGCCGCCCCGATGACATGCCCCCTGGCGAATAGTGCGGTCCCGCTGGCAGTGTCGCTGCCCGGGCCGCGAATGTTGTGCCCGGGCGCCAGGCCGCCGTTGTGCAGGCGAATCCCGGTTTCGCCGACGCGCTCGACCTGTTCCTGCATGATCACGACGTCGGCCCCGTCCGGGACCACGGCGCCGGTCAGGATGCGCACGCACTGGCCCGGTGTCACCGTGCCGTCCCAGGGGTGCCCGGCGGCCGAAGTCCCGGCCAGCATCAGCTCGCGGCCCTCGACGGCGTCGTCGGCGCGCAGGGCATAGCCATCCATCGCCGAGACGGCGGCCGGCGGGACGTCGATACGGGCGGCGACCGGCTCGGCCAGGGTGCGGCCCAGCGCCGATTCCAGTGCCAACGTCTCGGATTCGGTCAGTGCATCGCAGGCCTGCAGGATGGCCGCGCGCGCCTGTTCCAGGGTCAGTGCGTTGGGGTCGAATTCGTCGCAGCTGGGCACGGACATAGCGCTCGGCGTCTCCGGGGCAGGTGTTCAGGGGTTCAGGTTGAAGTGGTCAATGATAAAACGCGCGACCGCATCGGGGTCGTTGATCGGCAGCAGGGGGCCGTCGAAGTCCAGCTCGGCGGCATCGGTCGCGACCGCGATCACGCCGGGGATCTCCGGGTAGAGCGGGGGCTTGCCGACAGAGGGGCGGTGGACCTCGATCTTCGGCAGGTCAGCCTGCTTGAAGCCCTCGACCAGGATCAGGTCCGCGCGTTCCGGGTCCAGGCGCGAGCAGAGCATGTCCAGGTCCGGTACGCGGCCATCGTCGGTCTCCGGGGTCTCCACCATCAGCGCATAGCGCCGGCAGGAGGCAACCAGCATCTGGTCCGCACCGGCATGGCGCAGCTCGTAGCTGTCCTTGCCGGGGGTATCCACGTCGAAGGCATGGTGGGCATGCTTGATCACGGCCGGGCGCTGGCCGCGGGCGCGCAGGGCGGGGATCACCGCCTTGAGCAGGGTGGTCTTGCCGCTGCCGCTCCAGGCGGCAAAGCCGATGCGCGGGAGGTTGGTCGGGATTGGGTTCATGGCCACCTGCTTGCGTTATGCACGCCCGAGTATAGCGATAACCGGTGGCAGCGGGAGGGGGCGCTCAGCCGACCAGGTCTTCGGGCGTGTTCAGGTTGACGAAGGCGCCGGGCTGGTCGGAGAAGTCGACCACCGTGGCGCCAATGTCGCGAAACCAGCGGCCGACCGCGAGTGGGCCACGTGCGAGATCCGTCTCCAGGCGCGCGGCCAGCTCGGGTCTGAGCAGCGCGAATAGCGGTTGCAGCCGTTCGCCGTCGTGGGCGATCGCGGCCGGGGCGGCGCAGGAGCCCAGCGCCTGGCCCAGTCTTGCGGCCAGATTCGGAGGCAGGTGCGGGGCATCCACCGGGACACAGAGCAGGGTGTGGCCGGGGGCGTGCGCCCATGTCGCGGCGATCCCGGCCAGCGGCCCCGGGTAATCGGGGCGCGTATCCGGCAGACAGGGAAACCCCAGCGCCTGATAGCGGTCGATATCGGTGTTGGCGCTGATCACGATGGAGTCCACTTGCGGCCGCAGACGTTCGATCACCTGTTCCACCAGTGGGCGGCCCTGGTACTCCACCCAGCCCTTGTTGCGCCCGCCCATGCGTCGACCCTGTCCGCCGGCCAGGACCAGGCCGAGTGGCGGATGCATTGCCTTGTTCGTGGGGGATGCGGACATCGGGATTGGGGAATCAGCGGCGCAATAGCCTATGGTTTAGGGTGGGGGCACGTACCGGGTGAAGCGTTGCCGAGTGTACGACGAAACAGGACCGACGGGAGAGGAAGCCCATGAAGCGAGGCGGCATGCGCCTCTGGCGAACCGTAATCTGGCTGGCGTTCCTGCTGCTGGGGGCCGGCTGGCTGGCGATGTCCACGCTGGCGGACACCGGGCAGCGGCAGGCACTGGTGCTGACCGTGGAAGATGCCATTGGTCCGGCCACCGGCGATTACATCCGCCGCGGTATCGAGCGCGCGGAGGCCGAGGACGCCGAGATCATGGTCCTGATGCTGGATACCCCGGGCGGGCTGGATTCCAGCATGCGCAGCATTATCCGCAACATCCTGCAATCGGATGTCCCGGTGGTCACCTATGTCCACCCTTCGGGTGCCCGCGCGGCCAGTGCCGGGACCTACATCCTCTACGGTTCGCATGTCGCCGCGATGACCCCGGCCACCAACCTCGGTTCTGCCACGCCGGTGCAGATGGGCGGAGGCGGCCTGCCGGGCATGGATCCGCCGGAAGAGGAGGAAGAAGAGGCCACCGACGAGACCAATGGCAATGGCGACAACGGTAACGGCAACGGCAACGGCAACGGCAACGGCAACGGCGACAACGGCGAGGTCGAACCGGCCACCGAGGAGGAACTGCTGGAAGACGATCCCCCCTCACCCCGCCGGGGCGGCGACGCGATGGAGCGCAAGGTGCTGGAAGATGCGGTGTCCTACATCCGCGGCCTGGCCGAGCGCTACGACCGCAACGCCGAGTGGGCCGAGGAGACAGTGCGCGAGGGCTCCAACCTGACCGCGACTGCCGCGCTGGAACAGAACGTGATCGATTTCGTCGCGGACAACCTCGACGACCTGCTGGCGCAGATCGACGGCCATACCGTGCGTATGCACGACGGCGAGCGGACGCTGTCGACCGAGGGGCTGGAGATTGTGCGCATGGATCCGGACTGGCGCACCCAGTTGCTGTCGCTGATCACCAACCCGAATATCGCCTACATCCTGATGCTGATCGGGATATACGGCATCATCTTCGAGCTGGCCAATCCGGGCGCGATCTATCCCGGGGTGATCGGCTCGATCGCGCTGATACTGGCGTTCTTCGCGCTGCAGGTGATGCCGGTGAACTACGCGGGCCTGGCGCTGATGCTGCTGGGCATGATTTTCATGATTGCAGAGGCCTTCGTACCCAGTTTCGGGGCGCTGGGCATAGGAGGAATCGTGGCCTTTACTGTTGGCTCCATCATCCTGTGGGACGACCCGCAGCTGAATGTGGCGATCCCGCTGGTGATTGGCACTGCCATCGCTATCGGCATCCTGTCGGTCTGGGTGCTGGGCCGGCTGTTCAGCCTGCGTGGCAAGAAGCCCGCCACCGGCTACGAAGAGATGATCGGCATGATCGGCGAGGCGCGCGAGGACTTCGACCAAAGCGGTCGAGTCTGGGTCCACAGCGAACAGTGGAACGCGGAGACTTCGGCACCGGTCCGCGAAGGACAGAAGGTGCGGGTGACCGCAATCGAAGGACTCAGGCTTCGGGTCGAACCCGTGACTGAAGAAGACACCCCGGGCACTGCCTCGGCCGGCTAGGGAAACACTGATTAATGTACACACTCGCGTTGGTACCCCAGGTTTTCCGAGACAAGGCGCGGTGCGCAGCCGGTAGTGGTTCTACCGGCAAGTGCCGCAACGCAGGATCGGGGAACCTGGGGTGCCAACCCTACGACTTAATTAACGAAAGGGCTCGGCCGCTTTTGCGCGCGCACGGCGTTGCGGCTCCCTTGTGCAGAATGACTGCACGGCGGTCACCGCGCCTTGTTCGCACGCAAAAGCGACTCGAGCGCGAGCGTGTACATTAAACAGTGTTTCCCCCGCCGGCGCGGCACCCTCAACACAGAAGGAGCAGGACATGAACGATCTCGGTTTCTTTGTCGTCCCGCTAGTCATCCTGGTCGCCATCATCGTGATGTCGATCAAGGTGCTGCGCGAGTACGAGCGCGGCGTCATCTTCTTCCTCGGCCGTTTCCAGTCGGTGAAGGGCCCGGGCCTGATCATCGTGATTCCGGGCATCCAGCAGATGGTGCGGATCGACCTGCGCATCATCACACTCGACGTGCCCAGTCAGGACGTGATCTCGCAGGACAACGTGACGGTGCGGGTGAACGCGGTGCTGTACTTCCGCGTGGTGGATTCCGCCAAGTCGGTCATCCAGGTCGAGGATTACTACGCTGCGACCAGTCAGCTCGCGCAGACCACGCTGCGCTCCGTGCTCGGCAAGCATGACCTGGACGAGATGCTCTCCGAGCGCGACAAGCTGAACAACGACATCCAGGAGATCCTCGATTCACAGACCGATGCTTGGGGCATCAAGGTCACCAATGTCGAGATCAAGCATGTCGACCTGGACGACTCGATGATCCGCGCGATCGCGCGCCAGGCCGAGGCCGAGCGCGAACGTCGGGCGAAGGTCATCCACGCCGAGGGCGAACTGCAGGCGGCCGAGAAGCTGGTCCAGGCCGCGCAGCAGATGGAGGCGAGCCCGGCCGCGCTGCAGCTGCGTTACCTGCAGACGATGTCCGACATGTCGACGAACGGCAACGCCAACTCGATCTTCTTCCCGCTGCCGCTGGAGCTGACCAAGGTGTTCGAGAACCTCGCCGGCAAGTTCCGCGCGGAGAACCCCGAGGCGCCGGGCAATCCGCTGGGCGGTCTCGGCAATCCGGGCAACCCGCGAGGTAACCCGTAGGCCGCGCGCGGGCCGTGACCGCAGCGGCAGTCGTCCAGTCCGACACCCTCGACCGCTTCCTCGACGAGCTCTGGGCGGTCGAGGGCCTGTCGGATCACACCCTGGCGGCCTATCGCCGCGACCTTGAGGCCCTGGCGCGCTGGCTGCACGGGCGCGGGGTCGCGCTGGAGACGGCCAGTGGTGCCGATCTGCTGGGATTCGTCAGCGCCCGCATGCAGGCGGGCGCGCGGCCAAAGTCGATTACCCGTGCCCTGTCCAGCCAGCGGCGCTTCTACCGCTACCTGGTGCACCAGGGCGAGCGCGAGGATGACCCCAGTGCCGGGATCGAGTCCCCGCGCGCCGGGCGCCCGCTGCCGGACAGCCTGTCCGAAAGCCAGGTCGACGCGCTGCTGGCGGCCCCGGAACTGGATACCGCAGTCGGCCTGCGCGACCGCGCGATGCTGGAGCTGATGTACGCGACCGGCCTGCGCGTGTCCGAGCTGGTCGGCCTGGAGCAGTCCGAGGTGAACACCCGCCAGGGCGTGGTGCGCGTGACCGGCAAGGGCGACAAGGAACGCCTGGTGCCGCTGGGGGAGGAGGCCGTGCACTGGCTGACACGCTATCTGCGCGAGGCCCGGGCCGACCTGATGGCCGGTCATCCGCCGGTGGATACCGTGTTTGTAACGCGGCGTGGCCGGGGACTGACGCGCCAGGCCTTCTGGTATCGCATCAAGCACTATGCACGGGTGGCCGGCATCGAGGCGCCGCTGTCGCCGCATACCCTGCGCCACGCGTTCGCGACCCATCTGCTGGACCACGGGGCGGATCTGCGCGTGGTGCAGATGCTGCTGGGCCACTCCAGCCTGTCGACGACGCAAATCTATACCCACGTCGCACGCGCCCGCCTGCAGAGCCTGCATGCGGAACATCATCCCCGCGGCTGACGTCTATTACCCCAGTTTCGTGCCAGAGCCGGGCGGGCCGTATTGTTGGGCCTGCTAGACTGGCCTCCTTTTTTGTACAGCCACGAGAGAGTCCATGTTTGTAAAACGCGCACTGCCCCTGGCCGTCCTGCTGGCCGCCTTCACTACCACCGCCGCCGCGACCGATGCCATCGAGGAGCGCATGGCCGAGGTCATCCCCAATGCCGAGATCGACAGCATCCAGGAAACCGGCATGGACGGGATCTACGAGGTGCGCTACGGCACCGAGATCTTCTATGTGTCCGGGGATGGCAAGTACCTGCTGCAGGGCAACCTGATTGACCTGGATACCCGTGACAACCTGACCCAGGGTTCGCTGCGGGGCGTGCGTGCCGACATGTTCGCCGAGATCGACGACAGCGAACTGGTCGTCTATTCACCGAACGGCGACACCCGCGGCGTGCTGAACGTGTTTACCGATCCGAATTGCCCCTACTGCCGCGAGATCCACCAGGACATCCCGCAGTACCTGGAGGCCGGTATCAAGGTGCGCTACCTGATGTTCCCGGTGCTGGGGCAGAACTCCCCGGAGATCATGGACCGGATCTGGTGTGCGGATGACCGCGAGGACGCGATGGACCGGGCCAAGGCCGGTGACACCCTGGACGACATCGATGGCAGCTGCGGCACCCCGCAGGACGCCCACATGGCACTGGGTCAGCAGCTGAATCTGCGCGGCACCCCGGCCCTGATCACCGAGGACGGCCAGCAGATGTCCGGCTATCAGGAGCCGGAGGCCGTAATCGAACGGATCGTCGGCAGCAACTGACCGAACGGATCGCCCGGACCGCAGCGGACGGGCCGGGCGCATTCTTCCAGCGGAGGTTTCGATGCTCGAATACGAGTTGCGCGTTGAACGACTGGACTCGCACGGCAGTGTGGCCAGCGCCAAGCAGGCCGAGACCACCCTGGACACCGACATGGACGGGCGTGACGATGCGCTGAGCCCGCCGGAGCTGCTGCTCGCATCGCTGGGGGCCTGCATGGTGAGGGGTATTCAGCGGGCCCTGCCAATGTTGCGTATGGAGATCGACACCCTGTCGATCCAGTTGCGTGGCTGGCGCCAGGACGACCCGCCCGCAATCGCCAGAATCGAGTACCGCATCGAAGTCGGGACCGACGACGATGAGGAGATGCTGGAGATCCTGCACCGCAACGTGCAGAAGGGCACGATCTACTCGACCCTGGCCGCTGGGACCGAACTCACCGGAGAGCTCGTCGCCAGCACCTGATGTTGCGCTCTCGTAGGAGGCCAGCCCCCTGGCCGATGGGGTGCTGCCGTATCGCGCGCACGCGTAGCCCCGCCCGCGCCGGATGTATTCCCGGTGGCTACGGCAGGGGTTCGGCGTCCGTCGGATGGGTTGGCCTGCGTCTGATCGCCGAGAGGGCTCGGCTCCTACAGCGCTGGACCGCGCCCCTCGTAGGAGGCCAGCCCCCTGGCCGATGGGGCGCATGCAGGAGCGCGGTCGCCCGCGAAGCCCCTGTTCGAGCGGATTCCCGAGCGTCTCCTTAGTACAGAAGTGACGCCATCTGCCGCCGGTACTGTCCGACCAGCGGATGGTCATCCCCCAGCACCTTGAATGCGGCCAGCAGGCCCTTCTGGCCGGCGCCGTCGTTGTAGGCGCGGTGCTGCTTCATCAGTTGCAGGTACAGCCCCAGCGCCTCCTCGGCACGGCCCGAGAGGATCGCGTAGGCGGCCATCTTCTCCAGTGCCTCGGGGCTGGGGTTGCCGGACTGGATCTCCGTCGCCACGGCCTGCGGGTCGATGCCGGCCGCGGTCTTGGCGAAGACTAGTCGCGCACGCAGTTCCTTCACCGCGTCCTGTTCGTGCTGGTCCAGCGGCAGCTTGTTCAGCTCCGCTTCGGCGGCGTCCGCATCGCCAGACTGGGCCAGCGCTCGGGCCAGCTCGATGCGCAGGTCGCCATTGTCGGGGTCTTCCTCGAGCGCGGCCCTGAGCGTGGCCAGGGCACCGTCCACATCGCCGGTTTTCGCCTGTTCGCGCGCCTGTTCGATGATCCTGTCCGAGGGCTTTTCCAGGTAGCGGTCGATCATCGCGCGGATGTTCGGCTCCGGCTGCACGCCCATAAACTGGTCCACCGGCTTGCCGTGGCGGAACACCATCACGGTGGGCAGGCTGCGCACGCCGTACTGCTGGGCCAGGGCCTGCTGCTCGTCGCTGTTGACCTTGGCCAGGCGGAACTTGCCGGCGTACTGCGCAGCCAGTTGCTGCAGCAGCGGCATCAGCTGCTGGCAGGGCCCGCACCAGGCGGCCCAGAAGTCGACCATCACCGGGCGGCGGGCGGATTCTTCCAGCACGGCCTGCTGGAAACTTTCCTGGGTGACGTCGAGGATGTCCTCGCCGGTTATGCTCGCGGCTTCTTCCATCGGAAACCTCCTGTGAAGACGGGGATACGGAATCTGCCCTGCATTGTTGGGATCGGAACCGGGATTGCAAGCAGCCTTTCCCCCGCAGGCTTTGGTACGCTGCGCACAGGCCACCGCGCTGGCCACGAATACGGTTGCCCCCGTCATTGCGAGGAGGCGTAGCCGACGAAGCAATCTCCCCGGGCGGCTTCGACGTTGGCCCGGACCAATGTCGGTGGTTTCGTTGGGAGGTTGCTTCGTCGCTTCGCTCTTCGCAATGACGGTGCCTGTTCAGAAGGCTGGGTTTGGCAAAGGGCATGATCAATAAAGGGGTTCCTGTGTGAGCTATTCCGCATCCGATATCGAGGTCCTCGAGGGGCTGGACCCGGTGCGCAAGCGCCCGGGCATGTATACCGACACCACCCGCCCGAACCACCTCGCGCAGGAGGTGATCGACAACTCGGTGGACGAGGCGATCAGCGGCCACGCCAAGCGCATCGACGTGATCCTGCACAAGGACGACTCGGTCTCCGTGTCGGATGACGGCCGTGGCATGCCGGTCGATCTGCACCCGCGGGAGAACCGCCCGGGCGTGGAGGTGATCCTGTCCACGCTGCATGCGGGCGGGAAGTTCTCGGACAAGAACTACCAGTTCTCCGGTGGCCTCCACGGGGTGGGCGTCTCGGTGGTCAATGCCCTGTCGCAGCAGCTCGAGGTGCAGATCAAGCGCGACGGGCGCGAGTACCGCATGGCTTTTTCCGGGGGGCACAAGACGCAGGATCTCGAAGAGGTCGGGGAGGTTGGCAAGCGCAATACCGGCACCACGCTGCACTTCTGGCCGGACCCGCAGTACTTCGATTCCGCGAAGTTCTCGGTCCCCCGACTCAAGCACATCTTGCGCGCCAAGGCCGTGCTGTGCCCGGGCCTGACCGTCACCTTCCGCGACGAAACCACCGGCGAGGCCTGCGAGTGGTGCTATCAGGCGGGCCTGCGCGACTACCTGGTGGAGGCGCTGGACGGCCTCGATCGCCTGCCGGAGGAGCCGTTCATGGGCTCGATGGCCGGCGCCACCGAGGCGGTGGACTGGGCGGTGACCTGGCTGCCGGAGGGCGGCGAGGTCGTCAGCGAGAGCTACGTGAACCTGATCCCGACCACGCAGGGCGGCACGCACGTGAACGGCCTGCGCACCGGTCTCACGGATGCCGTGCGCGAATTCTGCGAGTTCCGCAGCCTGCTGCCACGCGGGATCAAGCTGGCGCCGGAGGATGTCTGGGAGCGGGTCGCCAGTGTGCTGTCGTTCAAGATGCAGGACCCGCAGTTTGCCGGGCAGACCAAGGAGCGCCTGTCCTCGCGCCAGGCCGCGCCGTTTGTCTCCGGCGTGGTCAAGGACGCCTTCAGCCTTTGGCTGAACCAGCACCCGCAGCAGGGCGAGCGTATCGCCGAGCTGGCGATCCAGAACGCGCAGAAACGCAGCCGCGCGGGGCGCAAGGTGGTGCGCAAGAAGGTCACCCAGGGCCCGACCCTGCCGGGCAAGCTGGCGGACTGCGCCAGCCAGGACCTGGAGCGCACCGAGCTGTTTCTGGTCGAGGGCGATTCCGCCGGTGGCTCCGCCAAGCAGGCGCGCGACCGCGACTTTCAGGCGATCATGCCACTGCGTGGCAAGATCCTGAACTCCTGGGAGGTCGACCCGGACCAAGTGCTCGGATCGCAGGAGATCCACGACATCTCCGTGGCCCTGGGCGTGGACCCGGGGCAGGCCAGTCTCGACGGGCTGCGCTACGGCAAGGTCTGCATCCTGGCCGACGCGGACTCCGACGGCGCGCACATCGCCACCCTCCTGTGCGCGCTGTTCCTGAAGCACTTCCGCCCGCTGGTGGAACGCGGGCATATCTACATCGCGATGCCGCCGCTATATCGCGTGGACGTCGGCAAGCAGACCTTCTACGCCCTGGACGACGACGAGAAGGCCGGCGTGCTGGAACGCATCGAGGCGGAGAAGATGAAGGGCAAGGTCTCCGTGACCCGCTTCAAGGGCCTGGGCGAGATGAACCCGCTACAGCTGCGCGAGACCACCATGAATCCGGACACCCGACGCCTGGTACAGCTCACCCTGGACGCCGCCGACGACACCCAGCAGCTGATGGACATGCTGCTCGGCAAGAAGCGCGCCTCCGAACGCCGCGCCTGGCTGGAAGGCAAGGGCCACCTGGCCGACGTCGCCGTTTAAGGAAGTCACGTGCCCATGCATGTGCTCGTGCTCGGCTGGTTGCCCGCGCTTGTAGCGGAACCCGACCATCCCTTAGGGGGTCGATCATGCGTTATGCCCGACGAATCATCCCCAAGGAGTCGCTGATGAAATCTCTGGCCCCAGTGCGCTGGGTTATCGGGTTGGCGCTGGCCGGCTGTATGGCCCCCGCGCTGGCCAACCCGTATACGACGCTGCAGGACCGCGAGATCAAGGCCCTGTCGGCCGAGGAGCAGGAGGGTCTGCTGGATGGGCAGGGGCTGGGGATGGCCCTGCCGGCGGAGCTGCATGGCTATCCCGGTCCGCTCCATGTGCTGGAGGTGGCCGATCAACTGGATCTCAGTGCCGAGCAGCAGGCGGAGACCGAGCGGCTGTTCGATGCCATGCGCGAGCAGGCGCGGGAGCTGGGGCAGCGGATCGTCGATCTGGAGCGTGAGCTTGACGAGCGCTTTGCCTCGCGCGAGATCACCAGCGACCAGATCGAGGCGCTGACGGTCGAGATCGGCGAGTTGCGTGGGCGGCTGCGCCACGTCCATCTTTCCCACCACCTGGAAATGGACGAGCTGCTGTCGGATGAGCAGAAGGAGGCCTACCAGCGTGCCCGTGGCTACGACGAGGATCGGCCCGGCGCGCACGGACATCAGCACGGCCACGATCACCACCATGGCCACGGCCACTGATCGGGGCGCCGTTCAAGGGCGCGAATCGGCGCCCCAGTGCTCTTTTAGCGGCGTTTGCGGCGGCGCCGACGGCCGAGCTTGATGCGCTTCAGGGCGGTTTGCAGCTCGCCCTGCGCCTCGCGGGGGATGGAGCCGGAGGCGCGCAGGCGTGCGCCCTCGCGGGTGCGCATCGCGGTCAGGCGGCCGCGCTGGATGCCGTAGCGCCGGGCGACATCCCGGGCTGTGTGCTCGAAGTGCATGGGCACGTCGCCGCGCCGTGCCCGCGGCTTGCCGTCCACGATCTCGAGGCTGAACAGGATGCTGGCCTGCCAGATGATCAATGCCGCTGCGGCCAGCAGCAGCGCAATCATCAGCAGTAACGCGGTGAGCATGGACATTTCGGTCTAATCCGACTCCGGTTCCGGTAGTGCTTCGACCTGGCGGCGAAAGCGCTGGAAATCATCGCTGTCTCGAGCCAGCCCGTCCAGTGTTTCCTGCGGGAGCGCGTCGATCCGCGCCTGGGTGTTCTCCACACGCTCGCGGGTGGTGGGGTGTGTGGCGAAGAACTGCTCGACCCGGCCGGGATCCCGGTCGCGCTCGTCCAGCAGGGTTTCGAAGAACGAGACGAGGCCAATGGGGTGGATACCGGCATCCACCAGGTAGCCAATGGCCACGTCGTCCGCCTCGCGCTCCGCCTCGCGGCTGTAGCCGGCGAACACGCCCGCGGCGCCGACCTGCACGGCCACCTGCTCCGCCGCGCCAGGGTCGCGTCCGAGAATCACGCCGTAGACGACGGCGAGCCCCATTTCGGCCTGCTGCGCACGGCGCCACTGGTCGATGCCATGGCGCTTCACCACATGCCCGACCTCGTGCGCCAGCACGCCGGCCAGCTCGGACATGTCATCGGCCCGCTCGATCAGGCCGCGGTAGACATAGATATGGCCGCCGGGCACGGCGAAGGCGTTCACGTCCGGCCCGTTGACGACGTAGAAGGTGTAGTCGATCTCTTCGCGATCGTCGGCCACCGCCGCGATCGAGCGGCCCAGCGAATTGATGTAGTCGTTGATGGCCGGCTCTTCGACGATGGGCAACTCCGCGTTCATCTCCTCGGCCAGTTCCTCGCCCAGCTGGCGTTCCTCCTGCACCGAGACTCGCGGTGCGCAGGCGCTCGCCAGCACAAACACACCGACCAGGGCCAGCACTGCGGCCAGCCGTCCATACGCCCTCTGTATTCCTTGTGTTGTCATGCTGTCCCTCTCGTGCTGTCGCGTGCCCTTGTGTCTCCAACATAGAGCGTTTTGGCTCGCGCGGGGAGGGCCGGAATCGTACGTGGGTCTGCGTTTGCCTCAGTGTTTCAGCAAGTCGTCCAGCGGGCGGCGCGGCGTAGGGTGGGATGTGCCGTCCGGGAGGCCCAGCGCGAACAGCAGTTGCGGCTGGCCCCCACCCAGGGTCTCGGCCAGTTGCGGGCGCCAATCGGCCTGCTGGACGGGCTGATTCAGGTAGCGGGCGCATAGCCCGTGCCGGGCGGCTTCGAGCAGTACGCGCTGCAGGGCCTGTCCGGCGGTCAGCCACTGCATCGGACCCTCGATTCCGGTGCCCAATGCCAGCAGCAACGGGGCCGCCTGTGCCGCCCTAGCCTCGCCGCGCGCCATCGCGCGGGCGGGCACCAGATGGCGGACGCTCCAGCGGGCCAGGCCGCCGGTCACACGACCGACCGGCAGGCCGTCGTCCCGGGAGGCCGGGCGCATCCACTGCGCCAGTTCGCGGCGCCAGGCGGGATTCTTCCATTGTGCAGCGGTCGCCGCGCGGATCAGGTTGGCGACCTCCTCGCGGCGCTCGTCGCCCGTGATCGGGCGCAGCCAGGCCCCTTCCTGGCGGGCGGCATGCACGAGTGTTTCGACGATGTCCGGGGAGATTTCGCCGGTGAGAAACCGGCCACGCCAGGAGCGGCGTTCACCGATCCGTTCTCGCAGTGGTTCCAGGTCCTGCTGGCCTGCTCCCCCATGGTGCCCAGTCAACAGCCGCACGAACGGGCCGTCGCCCGCCTGTTCCGGCCGCACGTTCAGGCCCTGGCCGTCCGCGGCGGCGGCCACGCGCAGGTTCAGCACCGCACAGCCGCAGCTGATGATGCGTTCGCGCCCGGTCGGGTCGTTCACCGGGAGCGAACGCGTCGGGTCGGTCCAGACCTCCACCCCCGCGCGGTCTACACGGAACCGCCAGGGCTGGGTGTTGTGCGAGGAGGGCGCCTGCCCGGCCAGGCGTAGCCACTCGCGGATGACGGGGTCGATCTGCATACCGCCAACATACCGCTGCGCCTTCGCGCTGGCGACGGGTTGGTCAGGGCACTAGTCGAGCGCGGGGTAGTCCGTGTAGCCGTGTTCGTCGCCACCATAGAAGGTTGCCTCGTCCCACTCGTTCAGCTCCGCATGGCGGCGGAAGCGTTCCGGCAGGTCCGGGTTGGCGATGAAGGGGCGGCCGAAGCTCACGAGGTCGCAGCGCCCGGCGTCGATGCGCTGACGGGCCGCGTCGGCGGTGTAGGCGCCGTTGCCGATGTAGGTGCGGCTGAAGTGTTCGCGGATCGCGTCGATCACGGGTTCCGGGCGGCCGGATTCGTGGTTGCCCTGGAACGAGTCCTCGACGACCTCGATATAGCTGATGCCGGTGGCGTCCAGCTCGCGGGCAAAGGCGCTGTAGGTAGCCAGCGGGTCGTCGTCATGCATGTCGTTGAAGCTGCCAGTGGGGCTCACGCGGATGCCGACTCGCTCCGGTCCCCATACCCCGATGACCGCGCGCACGACCTCCAGCGGCAGGCGCATGCGGTTCTCGACCGAGCCGCCATAGGCATCGGTTCGCTGGTTGCAGCCGCTGCGCAGGAACTGGTCCAGCAGATAGCCATTGGCCGCGTGGATCTGCACCCCGTCGAAGCCGGCCGCTCGCGCGTTCTGCGCCGCCTTGCGGTACTGCTCCACGATGTCCGGCAACTCGTCGGTCTCCAGCGCGCGGGGTTCGAGCACCTCCACCATGCCGGAGTCCGCACTGACAAACGTGTAGGCACCTTTGGGCTGGATGGCGGAGGGCGCGACGGGCTGGGCGCCATCGGGCTGAAGCTCCGGGCGCGAGATGCGGCCGACATGCCACAGCTGGGCCTGGATGCGGCCCCCGGCGGCGTGCACCGCCGCGGTGACCTTGCCCCAGCCGGCGACCTGCTCGGCCGAGTAGATGCCCGGCGTAAAGGCGTAGCCCTTGCCCTGCGGCGATACCTGGGTCGCTTCGCCGATGATCAGGCCCGCTCCGGCACGCTGGGCGTAGTACTCGGCGTTCAGCTCCCAGGGTGCGTCGCCCGGCTGGGCGGCGCGCGAGCGCGTCAGTGGTGACATCAGTATCCGGTTGGGCAGTTCTAGATCGCCAAGGCGATACGGGCGGAAAAGCGGGTCGCTGGAAGCGGTCATCAGGTTCTCCATCTCGGTTGAGTTCGTTCCGTGCGGGGCGTCGGACCGGAACGGGCCGGCGGACGTTCCGCTGCAGGGCGTCACCGGCATCGGGTGGGCGATGCGCAGAACCCTGGCTGTTACCGATGGTCTGAACGTCGAGCTATCGCGGAGATTCGACATGCCCCTGTTCATGCGCCTGTTCGCTGCCATCCTGCTGGTCTTTCCTCTGGCGCTTGCCAGTGCCGCCGAGCCTGACCGGGCGGCGTTGTTCGAGCACGAGCTGGGTCGATTGCACTCCTCCGAGGTGGTCAATCTGCAGGAGCGCTTTCAGGGGCACCCGCTTCTGATCGTCAACACGGCCAGCCACTGTGGCTACACCGATCAGTTCGGCGGGCTGGAACGGCTGCACCAGGATTACCGGGACCAGGGCCTGAAGGTCGTCGGCTTCCCCTCGCACGACTTCAACCAGGAGGCGGATGACGAGGCGGAGACCGCGCGTGTCTGTTTTCAGAACTTCGGCGTGACCTTCGATATGTTCAAGCCGATCGGCGTACGCGGTGACGGTGCGCACCCGATCTTCCGCGAACTGGCGCGCCAGGCCGACGCCCCGCGCTGGAACTTCTACAAGTACGTGGTGGACCGCGACGGCCGGGTGGTCGCGCACTTCCCCAGCCGGGTCGGCCCCAACTCCACCGACCTGCGCGGCGCGATCGAGAGCATCCTGTAGTACGTCTTTCGCGGATGCCGGCCCCGGCGCTCAGGGCAGCGGGACGAACTCGTGCTCGTCGCCCGGGCCTTGCCGGAAACAGCCGCCTTACCAGTTCTGTCTGGTTTGTCCGATACGCTCCTGGCGCAGCAAGCGTCTACTCGGGAGCGTTCCCGGGGCTGTAAGGCGGGTTCTTCCGCCGCACAGGGGGCGGGCTAGGCCTCGCATGCCTGCTCGTCAGTACGTGCGCTGTTCCCGAGCGAGCCGGGACCTCCGGCGTTCGAACATCCCGGTGGCGCCAGTTCTGTGCCTGCGCGGGCGATTACCAGGCGGATTACGGCGCGGCGAGAGTTCGTTACGGTGTCGAGTCCAGAGAAACGGATGCGACAGGAGTGATGGCCATGGGGTCGAACAACACGCGGGAGCTGGATGAGCTGGCGGCGCGGCTGGAGGCGTTCGTCGAAGAGCGCGACTGGGCGCAGTTCCATTCGCCGAAGAATCTCTCGATGGCGCTGGCGGGCGAGGTCGGCGAGCTGATCGAGCACTTCCAGTGGCTGACCGAGGAGCAGTCGCGTGGCCTGTCCGGCGAGGCGCTGGAAGAGGTTCGGGCCGAGATCGCGGATGTGCAGATCTATCTGCTGATGCTGGCGCGCAAGCTGAACATCGACCTCGTGCAGGCCGTGAGCGACAAGCTGGAAACCAACGCGAAAAAATACCCGGTGGACAAGGCGCGAGGTCTCGCACGCAAGTACACGAACCTGTAAATCGCTCGTTCGGCTCGCCCCGAGGCGTATGCGGCGAGAGTCGTGACCCGGATCAAGATTCCTGGCCTTTGCCGGGCTGATAATGGTCTTGTCCGCGAGCGCCTTGCCGCGGTTCCCCGACTGCATGACGAAGGAGACACAGCATGAGCCCCCTGGAAGGAAAAGTGATCGCAATCACCGGTGGCGCCGGTGGTATCGGCGAGAGCACGGCGCGCATGGCGTACGAGCAGGGTGCCAGTGTGGTGATTACCGACCGCGAGGCCGGGCCGGTGGACGCCATCGCCCAGTCTCTGGGTGAGAGGGCGGTGGGTCTGGCCGTGGACGTCACGCGGCGCGAGGACAACGAGCGCATGGTCGCGACCGCACTGGAAAGTTTCGGGCGCCTGGATGGCGTGTTCCTGAACGCCGGGATCGAGGGCGAGGTTGGCCCGTTCGACAGCCGCTCCGACGCGGCGTGGGAGAAGGTCTTTGCCGTCAACGTGCATGGCGTGCGCCTGGGCGCGGAGGCGGCCCTGCCGGCGCTGCGTCGCGGCAATGGCGGCAGCATTGTGATCACCTCCAGCGTAGCCGGGCTGCGCGGGGCGGCCGGCCTGTCGCCGTACGTGTCCAGCAAGCATGCGGTGGTGGGCATGATGAAGTGCCTGGCCGCCGAGCTGGGGCCGGAGAACATCCGCGTGAATACGCTCAACCCCGGCCCGGTCGCGAACCGCATGATGCAGTCCATCGAGGAACAGGCGAACCCGGGCCACGCCGACGAGGTGCACAAGTCCTTCGAGGCGCGTATCCCGCTGGGTCGGTACGTGAGCAACGAGGAATGCGCCGGGATGGCGGTATTCCTGCTGTCCGACGCCGCCTCCGGCTGCACGGGCAACACCTTTGTTGTCGACGGCGGCCTCTGCTCGCAGTAGTCAGCCGGGACGCGCCACTCGTCATCGTGCGGCGCGCAAGGCGCTGACGTCATTGCGAGGCCCCGCAGGGGCCGCGGCAATCTGTCGATTGAACCTGCAAGCGGGGCTCCGGGAGCTATGCCGGGGCCCCGCATCAGCGCCCCACGCAGTGGTTGGCAAAGGCGAAGGCGTCGTTCATCGTCCATTGGGCCTGGGGCGTGTTGGCCATGGCGTCGCACCATGCGGGACTGCCAACCGTCTGCGCGCCACCGGCGAACGTGGCCTCCATCTGCCGTTCCAGCCGCTCGTTGGTCCGGGCGAAGTTCAGCCACGCCATCTCCAGGGCCGGCGTTGCATGCGCTGTCTCGACACGCATGATGTTTTCTTCCAGTCGATCCAGCGACTGCTCCATGCGCCCTTCCAGTTCCAGCATGCGCTGGTGGTTTTCCGGGGCATCAAACGACGCCTCCATGACCTCCATCTCGTGTTCCTCGATCGACTCCATGAAGACGATCATCTCGCCTGCCAGCTGTTCCAGGCGCGGCGTCAGTTCTTCGGTCAGCCAGGTGGCGTGCTCATTGGCGGCCTCCCGGCTTTCGACCCCGGCCAGTTCCGCACTCATGGTGTCGAACAACTCGATCCAGGACTCCAAAAAGCCGATCGCGCGCTCCATGGCCGGCGCGCCTGGTTCTTCCTGGATGATGGTGTCCGGTTCCGCGGCCTGGGCCGAGTCGTTCGACTGGCCGCAGCCGGAAAACGTGATCAACACGAAAGCCAGCCCCGCGATGGCTGGCGCGGTAAAGCTCGGTAGGGTGTTCATGGCTGCCTCCCTCGGTTCCCCCTAACCGAACACAAATCAATGCAACAGGATGGGAACCGCGGCCAACAGCGAACGGAATGCGAACAGGCGGCGATTACCTAGTTCATAGCAGCAAACGCACCGGTTTGCCGAGGTGCAAGTTCGTCAGCCCAGCAGGCCGCTTTGCTCGAGGCCGTCGAATATGAACTGCATGGCCAGTGCGCAAAGCAGCACGCCGAGGATACGGGTCAGCACATGGGCGCCGGTGACCCCCAGCAGGTGCTGCAGGCGTGATGCCACCAGCAGACAGATCAGGGCCAGCACCATGATCGCCGCCAGCGCGCCCAGCACCACCGCCTGGGCCATCCAGTCATCGCCGGCCCGGCTCATCAGCAGGATTGCCGCTCCCATCGCGCCCGGCCCGGCCAGCATGGGGGTCGCCAGCGGGAATACCGAGATGTCGCCCCGGCTGCGCGCCTCGCTGGTTTCCGCCGGGGTCGCCGAGACCCCGCCGGAGCTGCGCGCGAAGACCATGTCGATCCCGATCAGCAACAGCAGGATGCCGCCGGCCGTGTACAGAGCCGGCATGGTGATGCCCAGTACCGACAGCACGGCCTCGCCGAACAGCGCGAACAGCATCAGGATGGCGGTCGCCAGCAATGCCGCGCGCCAGGCCACCCGGCGTCGCTGGGCCCGTGTCATGCCCTGGCTCAGCACCGCGAACACGACCGCCACGTCCACGGGGCCTACGGTCACGAAGAAAGTCGCCAGTGCGACCACACCCAGTTCCAGCATTGCTCTCCCCCGATGGCTCGGGTGACCGGATTAGTCGTTGACGTCCCGGCGGGATTCCCGGAATACGAATAGTGTCCGCACTAAGTAGGGGCTGACCAAAGTCAGGATCACCCATCCATTGAACAGCCATCCGGGCGCCCGGTCCACCTGCAGCCAGCTCCCCACTGCAAGGAGCGCAATCGGCGCCAGGATTGCGAGCACCGCATACGACGCGCGCGTACCGAAGCGCGCCCCATTCCCCGAAAAGACGATCGCGATAGCCATCCCCAGGAGAAAAACAGGAAGAAGTAGAGGCCACAACATTCGCGTCTAACCCACCCGGATTCCGCGAATTTCAGCCCCTTCCATCTGCGCAGCTCCTGTTGGATGGCGAATCGCCATATCGTTCGCGGTTACGGCGCCATCGAACCCCGTTGGTTGGCGGTCCCTGTGACATCCTCTGAGCCAATGGCCCGGTCCTGTAATTACCCGTGGACGCATTAGAAGTAGTCGTCCTCGCGCTGGTGCCGAAACGCCAGGAGGGAGACCGTCTCGGCATCGTCGATCTCGAACAGGGCGACATAACCCGAGCGGCCAAACGGAATCAGGAGTTCGCGGATGCGGGGGTGGGAGGCGTCGGGCATGCGGCAGCTCAGCGGAAAGCGCTCGAGTAGCGATACCGCCTCGCCGATGGCGGCCCGAGCATGGGCCGCGGCCGTTGGGTCGCGCTCCGCGAGGAAAGCGACAAGCCGCAGGAGATCTTCGCGCGCCTGCGCTGTAAATCGTACCGAGTAACTCATCCTTGAGACTCCAGCGGTTGGGCTACTACTTGCTTAAGAGACGGTCGAGATCATCGAGTACCGATTGGGCCGGGTAGTACTCGCCCGTTTCCCGGGCGCTGCGTGCGGACTCCAGGCCGCGCGCCAGGAACTCGGCCCGGGCTCGTCGACGGTCAATCTCGTGGCGTACGGCATCCTCGATAAAGGCCGACAGTGTCTCCCCTTCGCCAAGGGCTTGCTCCACCTGATGCCGAAAGCCATCGCTCACCCGCAGGGCTGGCAACGTCGTGTTTTTCATCCTGTGTCTCCGCAACCGCCTTCCCGTATTGTATCGCAAATGCAATACAGAATGCTGGCCTGCATTCGAAGGTGTTATCGCCTGTCAGGGATAACGAGTGGCAAAGGAAGGTCTGGTGCTGAAGTCGTCACTGCGAGACTGCGGCCATCCGCCGAACCGGCCAGCTATCCGGTCGCGCGCATGCCGCCGCCACCTCCGCCGCCCGGCGGGGGCGTCCAGACGTTGCGAAAGGCCTGGTGGGTCTTTGCTGGCAGGTCGCGGGAGAAGCGCAGTTGCACGCCCGCGCCGGTGCGCACGGCGGCGATGCGGCCCCGCTTGAGCCCGAACTGGCGTGCCACGTCCTCGCAGCCACGCACAAAGCCGGCCGGGGGCTTGCCGCGTCGCACGCGGGCCTTGCCATCGCGCAGCTCCACCGAGAACACCTGCCGCGCATGCCAGAGCATCAGCGCGACACCCAGGCCCAGCAACAAGAGCATGATCAACAGCGTAAGGAGCATCACCGAATGGGGCGCCAAATGGGACGAGAATCGGCGCCCAGTGTAGCGCAAGCCATCCTGCGTCGATCGCATGTCACAGCGGCGAGCTGGGGTCTCCCGATGCGTGCGGGGCGAAGTGCGGACGGTTCCGCATCGCCCGCGAGCCGGGGCCAGACGCATGTACTACAGTCCAAAGAAAGACACGAACATGCCGTGGCGGAATGAGCTGCGGGGGGAGTGTGGCCAATGGAGCTTCGCGAAGGGCGTCGCAGGGCGATCGGACTGACCGCCGAGGTACAGACTCGATCCGGTGCCCCAGGGTATCGGTCCCGTGGTCGGGTCCGGGATGTCAGCCTCAGCGGGTTGTACCAAGAGCTGCCGGTTTCCGGTCTCTCCGAGAATTCCAGAGTGCGGCTGATCGTAAGCCCGGAAGAAGCGCCCGACGGCCGGACCCATGTCTGGCATTGCATCGTCATGCGCCTGGACGAGAACGGCGCGGGCGTGATGTTCGAAACCGAAGACCCGACCAACGTCGACGGCCTCCTGGACCTGATGCGGGAGCGCATCGGACTCCCGCCCGTGAAGCGCTCGTTTCGGGGCTGAAATGCCTCGTTTAAGCCTCAGAAACGGCTTTGCGGATCACGAAGGTATCGTTCCTACAGAGAGTTAACGTGGTCCGATCCCGCGGACGCCACTACCCCATTGTCCGTCGTATGCCCCGCGTTATCCCGGCCCTAGTTCGCGCGTCCCGGATCTATCATCAATCCTGGCCAGAATGCTGGATTGATTATATAACGGTCCCCTCCCTTCTTCTTGATAAGCCCTAACATAAGTCTCATGCTGTAATTTAGGTCATAAATGTACTTTGATTGACCGTCAACCATTAGGCCAAGAAACCCATACCAGAGCAACAGGTCAAAAACCTTATCTCGAGCCTCTGGCTCCACCCCGAACTCCTCGAGCCGGCTCCAGACCTCGGTTTTATCCACGACCGAATTACACCCAATGAACGCATAGAGTACATCATCCACGCTTGCATCAACGTCGTTGATTTCATAGCCAACATCAGTAAGTAGATCCGTCGAGTATGCAGCAAGTCCCTTTTCGATATCTTCTTCGGCAACACGCTCATGGTTTAAGTTAATGGCAAAACTTTTACATTGATTGATTAAATTTAATAGAAATCTGGGTCTCATTAGTGATCGATCGATAAGGTACTGTGAGCTTTCTTCCCCATGGTAGTGGCTGACAAAAACGCTTCTCCATAAGGGCCCAAACTCAGTGCACTCGCCGTCAATCTCGTTAGACACAATCCTTAATCGGATTAGCTCTCTAAGTAGATCTGGGTCGGTCCAATCGAGAAGAACGCTCGCATCTTTTCCTCGGTCTGAGGTTTCGCGGACCAAGAGTTCGTAAACATCGTTTCTAAGAAAAACAATCGCGTTGACGGGGATGTCGTTTCGATCAAACTGCCGTTTGATTTTTCTTGTCGCGTCAATCAACCCGCGAATAATTAGAAGATCTTCATGCTGCAGGCCAGACGTCGGCCATCCCTTGTCAATATTATCAAACAGAAGCCAACACATTTCCTTACGTGACATGTAGTCCACGACCTGTTGATATAACGCCCTAACGTCATGCCTATAGAGGAGCTCCGTCAGCCTTTGAGCCGATAGGCGAACGTTAGATTGATCGCCGTACAAAGACCTGTATTCTGATGAGATGTTTTCCATAAGCGACCCCATTCGTTCGGAGAAGTCGCCTTCTGTTGCGTAGCCATCAGCATGATAGAGGTCTGCGAGTGCGCGATAAGGTTCGTATAGAGTGTGGTCCCGCGTGTGCTGCTCTCGGTCTTTTTCGAGTATCTTGTAGCATATTTCCAAAAGGAGAACGTACTCCCAAAATGCCATTATGGTATGTTGAAATGTTCCTTCCTCAAGGTACTTTAGTATTAGTTCTTTGAACTTAATGAGTTTGTAACCGTCGGGCTTTAAGTCGAGAACCACATTTCCGCTTCGGTTTCTCTCTCGATCTCGGATCTGCAGAAATATCGCGGATTTGCCAGACCCTTTCCGTCCTACGACTATACTTGCCTCGCCTCGTAACGACTTTAGGAACTGATCTGTCTTGAGGTAATAGCTCTCGAGGGTTCGCATTTCATTCTCGGCTGAGGTCGACCCCAGGTCAAGAGACTGAAGGAATGTATCAGAACTATGGTTTACGCTAACAGTCTCTTGTTGGAAAGCCTCGGCGACTCGAGCGGCAAATTCTGCAATGTGGTCGTCAACATCTCTTGGGTGATGCGTCACGTGCACGAAATCTCGATAGTCGAGGGGGATGGGGTCGTCGCCCTGTTGCATGAGGCACAATGGCTTGTGCATGCCGCCGGCCAAACCCGCTATGAAGGCGGCTCGCATGTTGTGTACTTCGGAGTTGACCGTCATGCTTGAGAGAAGGGGTATTACCACTCCATACGACTGAGTTACCTGCTCAAGCGCATCGTTGGCTGATAAACGGGGTTGTTCGTTAGGGTCGAAAGACCGGAAAAGGTATCGAGCCTTTTTTATTCTCGATATTATGCGGGATAGCCAGTCGGTCTTGTGCAAGCCATCTAGGAGGTATAGAGGGGATTGGGCGTTTAGCTTCTTTCTGGAGCTAAAAGGGCGAAAGTCATTTGTTGTCGAAAGGAACGTCCTAAGCTCATGTGAGTTCTGGTATTCTTTGTATCCGAGTGTATCGAATATACCGACCTCTCGGATTGACGGAGAGTTTTCTTGGATGCTGCTGTTTTTGGTCAATAGGATGCGCTTTCCGCAGCCGATCGCATACCCAATTTCAAATGTCACATTGAAATTAAGTTGGGAGATGTCGGCCACAAAAAAATCGGACGACTCGATTCCTTCTAGAACTTGGTCAGAAATAAAGTGTCCCGGTATGTCGAGCGCTTTCCACGTCTGCATCCGAAGTTTTTGGGATTCGTTGAGCGTCGTGACGGCATCCTCAATGGTCATCCCGATAGCTGTAGGGCGTGATGGGTAGGCGTAGAAGCCGGATGGATTATGGTCCGTCATTGGCGCTTCCTGTTAGGTCGTATCGGGATACACCGAAGTTTCATGGCCATTCCGAATGATGGTCAGTCTCGGAATGCGACATTGTGTTAGCTGGCGCGCGCCCGACCCTGGGGGGCGTTGAGGGCTTGGGCAAGCCTTTTCGCGGCAAGAATGACATGCCTTGGAAGTCCGTTAGCGTTTTGTGGAGACCTTACCGATTCGGGGCTCGTTTGTCCTCTGTGGGTCGCTGCGTGGTGGCGGCCCTGGCTCTTGGGTTGGGCCGGGAGGACGCGCGAGTGGCTGCACGGGGGCCGGGATTGCTTGAGTGCTGCTGGTGGCGGGGTGAACGGGAGGCCGGTGGGCTGGTCGGACTGGGTAGCCGTATCTGTGGGTGTTGATGGGGAGTGGGTAAGGGATCTTGGTCGGGGCGGGGATTGGACGTTGCCCCCTGTGCGCAATCCGTAGCACTCGGCGGCGCGATAACCACGGGCTATCGCCGGGATGGGCAATCTCAACTGGTACCCATGACGCCTGGGGCCTACCTTCATAGAGAGACGGGCAGCAAGCCGTTCTTCGGCCGGTTGGAATCCGGAGTGGAATGGCTCGCGGCCCTAAAGAAAGCCATTGCCGTGTAGACGGATGGCGGTTTCCGAAAGACGAACGAACACGCTCAACGCAGCGAACATGGAGAACGACATGGGTGAGCAGCAGAACATGGGCAAGTGCCCGGTCATGCACGGTGGCCAGACCACCGAGGGCCACTCCGTCACGGAGTGGTGGCCGGAGTCGCTAAATCTGGACATCCTGCATCAGCATGACCGCAAGACGAACCCGATGGGCGAGGACTTCGACTATCGGGAAGAGGTGAAGAAGCTCGACTTCGAGGCCCTGAAGAAGGACATGCACGCGCTGCTGACCGAGAGCCAGGCGTGGTGGCCGGCTGACTGGGGTCACTACGGCGGGCTGATGATCCGCATGTCCTGGCACGCGGCGGGTACCTACCGGATCGCCGACGGCCGGGGTGGCGGTGGCACCGGCAACCAGCGCTTCGCGCCGATCAACAGCTGGCCGGACAACGCGAGCCTGGACAAGGCGCGCCGCTTGCTGTGGCCGCTCAAGAAGAAGTACGGCAACAAGATTAGCTGGGCCGACCTGATCATCCTGGCCGGTAATGTGGCCTACGAGAACATGGGTCTGAAGACCTTCGGCTTTTCCTTCGGACGCGAGGACATCTGGCACCCCGAGAAGGACACCTACTGGGGGGCGGAGAAGGAGTGGCTGGCGCCCTCCGACGAACGCTACGGCGACGTCGAAAAGCCCAACACCATGGAGAACCCGCTGGCGGCCGTGCAGATGGGTCTGATCTACGTGAACCCGGAAGGGGTTAACGGCAAGCCTGATCCGCTGAAGACCGGCGAGCAGGTGCGCGAGACCTTCGCCCGCATGGCGATGAACGACGAGGAGACCGCGGCGCTGACCGCCGGCGGCCACACCGTGGGCAAGTGCCACGGCAACGGCGATGCCGGCGCGCTGGGGCCGGAACCGGAAGGGGCCGATGTCGAGGAACAGGGCTTCGGCTGGAAGAACCCCAACATGCGGGGCAAGGCCGCGAACGCCATCACCTCCGGCATCGAGGGAGCCTGGACCAAGAACCCGACCCAGTTCGACATGGGCTACTTCGAAGCCCTGCTCGACCACGAGTGGGAGCTCAAGAAGAGCCCGGCCGGCGCCTGGCAGTGGGAGCCGGTGGACATGAAGGAGGAAGACAAGCCGGTCGACGCCACGGATCCGTCCATCCGCCATAACCCGATCATGACCGATGCGGACATGGCGATGAAGATGGACCCCGTCTACCGCAAGTACATGGACGCGTTCCGCAAGGACGCCGAGTACTTCAAGGACTGCTTCGCCCGCGCCTGGTTCAAGCTGATCCACCGCGATATGGGCCCGAAGACCCGTTACATCGGGCCGGACGCGCCGGAGGAAGATCTGATCTGGCAGGACCCGGTGCCGGCCGGCAACACCGACTACTCCGTGGAGGCCGCCAAGCAGAAGATCGCCGCGAGCGGGCTGAGCATTGCCGAGATGGTCGCGACCGCCTGGGACAGCGCCCGTACCTTCCGTGGCTCCGATATGCGCGGTGGTGCCAACGGTGCCCGCATCCGCCTGGCGCCGCAGAAGGACTGGGAAGGCAACGAGCCCGAGCGCCTGGCCCGTGTGCTCAAGGTCTACGAGCAGATCTCCGCCGAGACCGGGGCCAGCGTGGCCGACCTGATCGTGCTGGGTGGTAGCGTGGGCATCGAGCAGGCGGCCCGGGCGGCCGGTCACGATGTGCTGGTGCCGTTCATCCCGGGCCGGGGTGACGCCAGCGCCGAGATGACCGACGCCGACTCCTTCGAGCCGCTGGAGCCGCTGGCCGATGGCTTCCGCAACTGGCTGAAGAAGGACTACGTGGTCAAGCCGGAAGAGATGCTGCTCGACCGGGCCCAGTTGATGGGGCTGACCGCGCCGGAGATGACCGTGCTGATCGGCGGTATGCGCGTGCTGGGCACCAACCATGGTGGCAGCCAGCATGGTGTGTTCACCGACCGTGAAGGTCAGCTGACGAACGACTTCTTCGTCAACCTGACCGACATGGCCTACGCCTGGCAGCCCGCGGGCAACGGCGTGTACGAGGTACGCGATCGCCAGGGCGATCAGGTGAAGTGGACGGCCAGCCGCATCGACCTGGTGTTTGGTTCCAACTCCATCCTGCGTAGCTACGCCGAGGTGTACGCCCAGGATGACAACGAGGAGAAGTTCGTGAAGGACTTCATCCAGGCCTGGACCAAGGTCATGAACGCCGACCGCTTCGACCTGGAGCAGTACCAGCAGTAAGGCCCGAGCCGGGCGGTTCGCCCGGTTCAGATCAAAAGGCGCCCGGGGTTATCCCGGGCGCCTTTTTGTTGCGCAGTGCGAAACCTCTCGGCGTGCCCCCGACAATCGGCGGGAGCGACCCGCTATCCGGTCGCGCGCATGCCGCCGCCATCGCACAACTCGACCGAAAACACCTGCCTTGCGTGCCACAGCATCAGCGCGACGCCAAGGCCCAGCAGGGCGAACACGATCCGCAACGTGAGCAGCATGATGGGTAGCGGCACCGAACGGGCTGGGATTGGCGGCCGAGTGAAGCGTATGCCATCCGGTGCCCCTTGCCTCCCGCTGTCACCACCTTCGGAGTTGATGCGGCACGTGGTCTGCCAACAGAACGGTGGGCGCACTTTTCCCATTCGTTGGGGGGCAGGCCGAGCCTGGTACCCCGGGGGGATTTTCTGGAGCTAAACGCGCCTTACAGGACCACAAAACTGCCACTGCTCCGTATAAACCCTATTGAATTCAATTTATTAGCGTAGCCTTATCCCGTCTTGAGTCTTGGTGCCCGGAGTGTCCGGAACCGTTAACTCCCTATCCGGATGCATTAGAGTCTGGGACCGCGAAACGACAATCCAGTGCCCGATGGGGCCAAGACGGGAGTTAGATAATGGATCTTCGAGAGGGGCGTCGCAGGGCCGTCCGTGTGGAAGCCGAGGTGGAGACTCTGGCCGGCGACTCTGAGTACAGAGCAAGCGGCCGGGTCCGCGATGTCAGCCTTAGCGGGTTGTATCTGGAACTGACGGATTCGGTTGTCTCGAAAAATACGAGACTGCGGCTGACCGTGAGCCCGGAGGAGTCCGGGGATGACCGGGCCCACGTCTGGCATTGCATCGTGATGCGGCTGGATGAGCACGGCGTGGGAGCGATGTTCGAGCCTGAAGATCCGTTTGCGGTCGATGGCCTGCTGGATCTGATGCGCGAGAGTATTGGCCTCCGCTCGGTCCAGGATGGTCCGCGGCATGACAGTCTCTGTACACCGTAGACACCACGGGATCACACCTGGCCGTTTGTTCTCGGGACCGACCAGGCGCAAGAGACAAGGCCCGACCCTGGAGCCCAAAAGGCGCTTCAAGACAGAGGCTTACCATGTTCCGGCCCGCCATTGTCCCCATTGGAGTGACGGGGTATGGGTTGCAGGAGGCCAGCCCACTGGCCGATCCGGCGCAGGCAGAATCCTATCGGCCAGAGGGCTGGCCTCCTGCAGGTGATTGGGGGTTACAGCCAGCGGCGGCGGCGGAACAGGTAGAGCATGCCGAGGACGATGGCGAGCATGATGCCAAGCAGGACGGGATAGCCGTAATAGGTGTAGAGCTCGGGCATCGACCACGGGCTGTCGGGGTGGTCGAAGTTCATGCCGTAGATGCCGACGATGAAGGTGAGCGGGATGAAGATGGTGGCGATGATGGTGAGCACGCGGATCACGTCGTTGGAGCGCTGGTTCACGGCCGAGAGGTAGGCCTCGATCAGGCTGGAGGCCATGTCACGGTAGGACTCCAGCAGGTCCATGATCTGGATGGTATGGTCGTGGACGTCACGCAGCCAGGGCATCATCTCGGGGCCGAACGGGTCCTGGTCGTCGCGCATCAGGCGGGTGATCACGTCGCGCGTGGGCCAGAGCTGGCGGCGCAGCACCAGCAGCTCGCGGCGCACGACATGGATGCGGCTCAGGGTGTCGTGGTTGGGCTGCGAGAGCACGCGTTCTTCCAAATCTTCGATGCGGTCGCCGAGTTGTTCCATCAGCGGGAAGGCCTGATCCACGACCACGTCCATCAGGGCATAGGCCAGGTACGGGGCTCCCAGGCGGTTGAAGTTGCGGTTGGTGCCGCGCATGCGCTGGCGGATGGGCTCGAACGGGTCGGTCTCGCCGCTGTGCACGCTGATCACGAACTGCGGGTGCACGAACAGGTTGAACTGCTCCAGGCGCACGCTATCGCCGTCCAGCTGCGGCTGGTTGAGGATGATCACCGCATAATCGCCAAAGTAGTCGAGCTTGGGGCGCTGGCCGCGATGGCGTACGTCCTCCAGCGCCAGCGGGTGCAGCCCGAAGGCCTCGGCCAGTTGCTGAAGCTGGCGTGGGCCGGGTGTTCCCTGGAAGTGCAGCCAGACGAATCCGTCCACCGGCGCACCCTCATGCATCACGGTTTCCGGGTCCTGGGGGTTCAGTTGTTCGTTGTGGTAGTGCCAGGCGGAAACAACGGCCTCGGAAGGGTGAGGGTGTTCGTGAGCGTGCACCCCGTGGCCCGGGGCCGTGCCGGGTTGCGGGTAGGTCTTCTCGAACAGTCGTGTCATGGGTTCTTCCGGGGCTGTGTTGTCCCGAGTATAGGGCGTTGACGGGCGCAGACGACACGCGGATGCGGTGGCGCGGCGACTCTGGCAGGCTGGGGCACTGGGCCAGCGCGATGGCCTGTAACGAGGAGCGCGGAGCCGATGGAACTGAAGACCATGCTGGTGCCGGTGGACGGCTCGGCCAACGCCTGGCGCGCGGTGGAAGTGGCAGCGGATCTGGCCGCCAAGTATCAGACGCGGGTGGTGCTGGTCAGCGTGCTGCTGCAGGGCGAGGTGCCGCCGCATATCCGCAAGCTGTCGGAGCTGCCCGATCCGGACGACCCGCCCCTGGCGGTCGGCGGTGCAGCCATTGGATCCGCGGTGCCGCCCAAGGTGTTGCGCGACATCGCGAAAAAGCTGGTGGAACAGGCGCACGAGTACTTCGCCGAGCTGGGCGTGACGGATATCGGCCATCATATCGAGGACGGCTCGCCCGCGAAGGTGATCCTGCAGCAGGCCGAGTACCACGATGTGGACATGATTGTGATGGGCTCGCGCGGGCTGGGCGGGTTGCAGGGGCTGCTGGCCGGTAGTGTGTCGCACAAGGTGCAGCAGCTGGCGCGCTGCATCGTGGTGACGGTGAACTGAGCGCCGCTGGTTAGCGATGTCACGACTGTCCATCGACCTGCACGAGTGCTTTCGTAACGGGCGCAAGATCGATGCGGCGCTGAATGGCGCAATCGAAGAGGCCTGCGACAAGCGCATCAAGACGGTGGAGATCATCCACGGCAAGGGCAGCGGGCAACTGAAAAAGCGCGTGCTGCGTTTCCTGCAGCAGCCGGAGATCAAGCAGCGCTACCACCGGGTGGAGAAGGACTCGAAGAACCACGGCCGCCTGTTCGTGCATTTCAAGCACTGAGCAGGCCGTTTCGCCTTTCCTGTAGGAGGCCAGCCCTCTGGCCGATGGGGCGCCGACAAAAACCCATCGGCCAGATGGCTGGCCTCCTACGGGGGGTGGGGCGAACGCTGTTGGTCCCCCATGCTGCGTTCGGCGAGGTGGTAGCCGAGTTCGATCATCTCGCGGGCGCGGTGGAAGTCGAAGATGCCGCAGGCGTTTACGGGCACCTCGATCAGGTGTTCGGGGTTGTAGGCGGCGATGCGAAAGCGCGCGATCGAGCCCTGCATGGCCTCAATGGAGTGGGAGACGACGTCGATCATGCTGAGCGCTCGGGCCTCCTGCGCGCGGCTCATGCCGTCGGTCGTGGAGCCCAGGCCCAGCTTGCCTGGCCAGTCCTGTAGCCAGCCGCCGACCCGGTCCGGCAATACGTCCTGCAGCCGCTGATTCAGGCGGCTGCGTCCCAGTTTTTCGGCCTCGACGTCATCGAAGGCATTGGGGCGGGTGACGCGCGTGAGTTCGTCGCCCATGCGCCCGTTCATGCTGACGGCCACGGTGATGTCGGTGTGGTCGTTCAGGGTCGGCGCGATGGGTACCGGGTTCAGCAGGGCGCCATCCACCAGCAGCCGTCCGCGATGGCGCACCGGGGTGAACACGGTGGGGATGGCGATGGAGGCGCGAATGGCGTTGAACAGCGAGCCGGAGTTCAGCCAGACCTCGCGTTCGCGCTCGATGTCGGTGGCCACCGCGGTAAAGGAGATCGACAGCTCTTCGATGTCGATGTCGCCCAGCATGTCGCGCAGTTTGCCGATCAGGCGGTCGCCCCGGATCAGCCCGGCACCGCGAAACGAGAAGTCCAGCAGCCGCCAGACATCCTGACGGCGAAGGGTCTTTACCCAGTCCTCGTAGATGTCCAGTTTGCCCGCTGCGTAGATGCCGCCGATCAGGGCGCCCATGGAGGCACCCGAGATGGAGCGAATGCGGTAGTCGGAGTGCTCCTCCAGCCAGCGGATGACCCCGATCTGCGCCAGGCCGCGGGCGCCGCCGCTTCCCAGTACGAGCGAAATCGACTGTTCGTGATCGTCCATCGTCGGGTCGCTAGGAAGAGGCGTCGCTCAGCAGGAAGTCGTGCAGGGTTCGGGCGGACTCCGTGGCCGACTCTTCCAGGCGCACCTGCCACACGGCCACTGGGTGTTCCGGCGACCATTCGCTGATCACCACCAGCCCCGAATAGACGTTCGTGCCGCGGACCGTACCGACGGTGACGCGCCCGGTATCGTCGCCGAACAGGCGGACTTCGAACTCCGAACCGGGCGTGGGCAGGGACCAGTACCCGTTCTGCCCCGTCTCGCGGAATTCTTCGTCGGAGGGATGCACCGCCTCGCCAAAGTGGCGGCGCAACAGTGGTACGGCGAGGCGGTGGGGCAGGCCCAGCACGGTCTCGATCCCCGAGCGGCCGCGGTCGATCGCGCGCGCAGCCCCGGTTAGGGGGTCTTCTCGGCCCAGCCAGCGTTTTACAGCATTCAGCATGCCCTCGATGATCCGCGTGACGGCGGGCGGCTGCAACCGGTTGGTGCGGGCCCGGGGCGCGCGTTAGGGTGGCGGGTACGCATTGATCAGGAGATTGGCGATGGGTTTTGCACTGTCCGACCTGCAGCTGTCCAGTTCCGCGTTCGGTCCTGGCCAGCCGATCCCGAAGCGCCATACGGGCGAGGGCGAGGACACCTCGCCAGCGCTCAAGTGGAGCAACCTCCCGCGGGAAACGCGTTCGCTGGCCGTCATTTGCCATGATCCGGATGCCCCGCTGATCAAGTCCGGCACCTACGGTTTTGTGCACTGGGTGCTCTACAACCTGCCGCCGGATACCGACGGCCTGCCCGAGGCGGCTACGCTGGGCGATGTCGGCGAGAACGACTTTGGCGGCACCGGCTACGGCGGCCCGATGCCACCCGAGGGCCATGGCAAGCACCATTACTTCTTCTGGCTGCTGGCGCTGGACCGCGACCTGCAACTCCCCGCCGGCCTTACGCTCTGGCAGTTCCTGGAGCGCGCCGAGCCCCACGTGATCGGGATGAACCGCCTGGTCGGCACCTACCAGCGCGACTGATGCCTTGAGCACCTTTCGGGGTTGGGTGGGGGCGTGCTGTGGGAGCGGGCTTGCCCGCGAATGCCCCCTGCCATAGTCCGACGCGGGCAGGCGCTTCGCCGGCCACCCGGCTCCCACGGGGGAAGGCAAGACTTGTGGTGGTCTGCAATGGCGTCATCCCGGAAACCGCGAAGCGGTTATCCGGGATCTCGGGCGCTGGGGCAGGCGGTGACGCTGGAGATCCCGGCTCTTCGCTGCGCTACGGCCGGGATGACACTGTGAGAGGCTGACTCGGGCAGGAGCATTCGCCTGCAAGCAGGCTCTTGCAGGGTTGCAATAAAAAAGGCCCGGACCGAGGAAACTCGGGCCGGGCCTTTTGCGTTCCCGGGCGGGTGCCCGGGGCGGCGTGAGGTCGCTTAGTAGCGGTAGCCGAAGGCCTTTTCGAACTTGTCGGCAAACTCGTCGGCGGTGAAATGGTGGTTCTGGGTGCCGGAGTGGGCGATCTTGATCGAGCCGATCAGCGAGGCGATGCGGCCGGTGGTTTCCCAGTCGTAGCCCTGTTCCAGGCCGAACAGGATGCCGGCGCGGTAGGAGTCGCCACAGCCGGTCGGGTCCTTGATCGCGGCCGGTTCGACCGACGGGATGGTGATCTTCTTGCCGCCGGTGTAGATGTCGGAGCCCTCGCCACCGCGGGTGACGATCATTGCGTCGACCATCTCGGCCATCTGCTCCAGGCTCAGGCCGGTGCGGTCGGAGGTCAGCTGCGCTTCGTAGTCATTGAACGCGGCATAGGTCGCCTGTTCCATGAAGCGCTTCAGGTCGTCGCCGTCGAACATCGGCAGGCCCTGGCCCGGGTCGAACATGAACGGGATGCCGGCCTCGGCGAACTGCTGGGCGTGCTCGATCATGCCGTCACGGCCGTCCGGGGAGACGATGCCGACCTTGATGCCGTCGGCCTCGGTGACCTTCTGCTGGTGCGAGAAGCCCATTGCGCCCGGGTGGAAGGCGGTGATCTGGTTGTCGTCCTGGTCGGTGGTGATGAACGCCTGACCGGTGTAGGTGTCGTTCAGCTCCTTGATGTGCTTGCGCGAGATGCTGTGCTTGTCCATCCAGTCGGCATAGGGGGCGAAGTCGCCGCCGACGGTGGCCATGATGGTCGGCTCGCCGCCCAGCAGCTTCATGTTGTAGGCGATGTTGCCGGCGCACCCGCCGAACTCGCGACGCATGTCCGGGACCAGGAAGGACACGTTCAGCATGTGCACCTTGTCCGGCAGGATGTGGTTCTTGAAGCGGTCGGGGAACACCATGATGGTGTCGTACGCGATGGACCCACAGATGAGTGCGGACATGTTGACTCCTTGCGTTGTTGAAACGGGTTGGCATGGCACCGCTTGTGGTGCCAAAACGGCTCTGCGGCGCGCGATTTCGGGATGCTCGGCGCGTCTGCGGCAGGCCGGACGGTGCGCATAGGGTAAATATTTGGGCGCAAAACAACAAATCGGGGGCCCCCGCGACGCCGTTCGTGCCACCGTCATCGCGAGTCGCGAAGCGAGGTGGCGATCTCCGGTCGAAGCCACCTGTTCCTGCGTGCAGACAGCTTTGGCCGATTGCCACGTCGCCTTCGGCTCCTCGCAATGACTTTGCTTTTGCCCCCCGTCATTGCGAGGAGCGCAGCGACGAAGCAACCTCCGAAAGCTGGCGGGGCGTCCACGATTCGCCCTGGGTGACAGCCTCAGGAGATTATTCGCTTCGCTCTCCATGCGGGCCGGCCTGCGGCCATTCAACGCGCTGAGCGCGTTTGTGCCACGGCCCCTGAAGGGGCATCGCAATAACGGGACAGGAAACAACGTCATCGCGAGGAGCCGAAGGCGACGTGGCGATCTCCGGGCGTAACCCCGACGTTGGCCTGGCCTGGCCCGGCCCGGCCCGGCCAGGCCCGGCCGGGGCGGTGGCGCTGCTTTTGGCGACGCCGTGCCGGAGGCTTTGTGGCAGCATTGGGGGTACTGTCGCGAGCGAGGGCCTGTCCGATGAAACCGCGTGTCCTGATCCCGATCCTGATCATTCTGCTGTTGCTGCTGAGCCTGTGGTCCATGAGCCTGGATGGCGAGGGCGGCATCCTGCCGAGCGCGCCCGAGCCGGGGGCCTCGGCACCGCAAACCACGCACCTGGTGGCCGCTCCCGCATGAGCGCGTCCCCGGCCCCCGTGGCCACGCGGGAGACGATCTTTCGCGCGGCGGGGGTGACCAAGGTCTACCGCATGGGCGAGGTGACCATCCACGCCCTGCGTGGGGTGGACCTGGAGCTGTACACCGGTGAGCTGGTGGTGATGCTGGGGGCCTCGGGCTCCGGCAAGTCGACGCTGCTGAACATCATGGGCGGGCTGGACACCGCGACCGAGGGCGAGGTGCGCTACCGCGACCAGGACCTGGCGCAGGCCTCCGAGCGCACGCTGACGGCCTTTCGCCGCGACCATGTCGGCTTCGTGTTCCAGTTCTACAACCTGATCGCCAGCCTGACCGCGCGCGAGAACGTGGCGATCGTCACCGAGATCTCGCGCGACCCGATGCCACCGGAGGAGGCGCTGGCGCTGGTCGGGCTGGAGGACCGCATGGACCACTTCCCCTCGCAGCTCTCCGGTGGCGAACAACAGCGCGTGGCCATCGCCCGCGCGATCGCCAAGCAGCCCGCCGTGCTGTTGTGCGACGAGCCGACCGGCGCGCTGGATTCGAAGACCGGTATCCGTGTGTTGGAGGTGCTGCAGCACATCAACGAGCGCCTGGACACGACGGTGACGATCATTACTCACAACGCCGTGATCGGCGAGATGGCCGACCGGGTGATCCACCTGAGCGATGGGCGCGTGAGCGAGATCCACGAAAACGCCACGCGCCAGTCCCCGGCCGAGCTCCACTGGTAGCGACCGCGGCCGACCATGCGCGCCCTGAACCGCAAGATCCTGCGTGATCTCGGCCACCTGAAGGGGCAGGCGGCGGCGATCGCGCTGGTGATCGCCAGCGGCGTAATGACCCTGGTGATCGCCGTGACCAGCCTCGACGCCCTGACGATCACCAAGGACCGTTTCTACTCGGAATACCAGTTCGCCGATGTATTCGCGGAGATCACGCGCGCGCCGGAGAGCGCGGTGGAGCGCTTCCGCGATACGCCGGGGATCAACCAGATCGAGACCCGGGTGCAGGCCCCGGTGCGCCTGGAGGTCGCCGGTTTTGACGATCCGATCCGCGGCACGGTGCTCTCCATACCGGACGGCGGCGAGCCACTGCTGAACCGGCTCTATCTGCGCGAGGGGCGGCTGCCGGAG
The DNA here is from genome assembly GCF_000381425.1 of Thioalkalivibrio sp. ALRh. NCBI lineage: Bacteria > Pseudomonadati > Pseudomonadota > Gammaproteobacteria > Chromatiales > Ectothiorhodospiraceae > Thioalkalivibrio > Thioalkalivibrio sp. ALRh. The sequence goes on along the minus strand of NZ_KB906526.1, from coordinate 2,181 downwards.
GCCGGGCGCGAGCGGGAAGTGGTCGTCAGCGAGGCCTTTGCGGAGGCCCACGAGCTGCGGGCCGGCGATTCCCTGCGCGCGATCATCGACGGGCGCCTGACCGATCTGCAGATCAGCGGCATCGCGCTGTCGCCGGAGTTTGTCTACCAGATCAGCCCCACCGACCTGCTGCCGGACTACGAGCGCTACGGCATCCTGTGGATGAACCGCCGCGCGCTGGCCGCCGCCTACGGCATGGAGGGGGCGTTCAATTCGGTGGCCGTAAGCCTGGAGGCGGGTGCGGACCCGGCCCCCGTGATCGAGGCGATGGACCGGGAGCTGGCGCGCTACGGCGGCATGGGGGCCTATGGCCGCGACGATCAGTTCTCGCATCGTTTTCTGTCCGAGGAGCTGACCCAGCTGCGGGCGCAGGCGGCGATCCTGCCGGCCATCTTTCTGGCCGTCGCGGCGTTTCTGCTGAACGTCGTTGTTGGTCGCATCATCCGTTCCCAGCGCGAGCCGATTGCCGTGCTCAAGGCCTTCGGCTACGGCAACGGCTCGATCGCCGGGCACTATGCCCTGCTGACCGGGGGCATCGTGCTGGTGGGCTGCGCCCTGGGGCTCGCGTTCGGGGCCTGGGCCGCACAGGGCCTGGCCGGGATCTACGCCGAATACTTCCGCTTCCCCGAGATGAGCTTTCGCCTGCAGGGCTGGGTGATGGTGCTGGCGGTGGGTGTGGCCATGGGCGCGGCGATGCTCGGCACCTTCCGCGCGGTCTGGCAGGCGGTGCGCATGCAACCGGCCGAGGCCATGCGCCCGCCGGCCCCGGAGCGCTTTCACCGCGGCTGGCTGGAGCGCTCGGCGGCCTGGGGCGCGTTCGACCAGCCGACCCGGATCATCCTGCGCAACCTCGCGCGCCACCGGCTCAAGTCCGTGCTGTCGGTGATCGGCATTGGCCTGTCCGGGGGGCTGCTGCTGATGGGCGCCTACCAGCTGAACGCGGTGACCCAGATGCTGGACACCCAGTACGGGCAGGTGCTGCAGATGGACATCGACCTGCAGTTCACCGATCCCGTGCCGGCGCGCGCGGCCGGCGAGCTGCGTCACGAGCCGGGCGTGCTGGCGGTGGAGACCTTCCGCGCGGTACCGGTGCGGCTGGTCGGCGTGAACCGCGAGGAGCGCGTGCGCCTGCTGGGGCTGGACGCCGAACCGCGCCTGCGGCAACTGCCGATGGGCGGCGGGCGCGGGCGACTGCCGGACGAGGGCATCCTGCTGACGGATTATCTGGCCGAACAGCTCGGGCTGCGCGTGGGCGACCCGGTGGAGGTGGAGATCCTGGAGGGGCGCCGCCGCACCGTCTCGGTGCCGCTGGCCGGTGTGGTGGAGGAGCCCATCGGTGTCGGGGCCTATATGTACCGCCCGGCGTTGAACCGCCTGATCGGCGAGGGCCCGGCGGTCTCCGGTGCCTGGTTGCTGACCGACCGCGCACAGGAGGATGCGCTGTTCCGCAGCCTGTCCGACCGCCCGCGGGTCGCCAGCGTTGGTCTGATCGCGGAGGCCGAGCGCAACATCCGCCAGTACATCGGCGAGACCATCATCGTGTTCGCGATGGTGTTCGTCGCGCTGGCCGTGTCCGTTGCCTTTGCCGTGACCTACAACAACGCACGCATCACCTATGCCGAGCGCGCCCGCGACCTGGCCACGCTGGAGGTGCTCGGCTATTCGCGCGGCCAGGTCAGCTGGATCCTGCTCGGCGAGATCGCAGTGCTGACCCTCGCGGCGATCCCGGTCGCCTGGCTGACCGGCACGGGCTTCGCCTGGCTGCTGAACCAGGCCTTTGCGATGGACCTGTTCCGCGTGCCGCTGGTGATCACGCCGCAGGCCTACGGCTTTGCCGCACTCGGCATCCTGGTCGCGGCCAGTCTGACCGCCTTTCTCGCCTGGAGGCGTCTGCAGCAGCTCGACCGTGTGCAGGCCCTGAAGGCGGCGGAGTAGCGGTCGTTGTTGCCCGCCTTTTTTGGCTGGATCTGGTTCGGCATCTGGTGTTTACGGTGGCCTTGGTCCACCGCCTGCCAAGCGCTGTCTCGGCAGCGCACCCCGAGGTACTTCTTTGCTCGTGCAAAGAAGTACCCAAGAAACACGCCCGACTGCCGCGACCCCGGCCCGCTGTGCGGGCCGGGGTTTCCCTCGCTCCGAGGGTTT
>NZ_KB906525.1:0-97694 GCF_000381425.1 Thioalkalivibrio sp. ALRh | reverse complement strand
GGTCCAGGTGGTTCGCCACCACCGGCGCAGCCTCATCCCGCTGCGTGGTGACCACGAACGCCCGCTTCCAGACCGGGCGCAGCCCCTGCTCCCGCATCAGACGGCGGACCCGGTAGCGGCCGACCTCAACGCCATCCGACCGCAGCGCCGCCTGCACACGGCGGCTGCCGTAGGTCCACTCCGACTGTTCGAACGCCTCCTTGACCCGCTGTCCCAGCGCACAAGGCCGGCGCAGTCGCCGGCCGCGCGTCTGCGCCGCGTAGTAGCCCGAACGGCTCGCCTCCAGCAGATCGCAGACCCGCTGCACCGAAGCCTTCTCCGTCAGGGTCGTGATGCAGCGATGCATCACTTCAGTTCCCGGGCGAAGAAGGCGGAGGCCTTTTTTAGGATCGCCTTGTCTTCCCGCAGCCGACGGTTCTCTTCCTCCAGCTCCCGGATTCGCCGCTGCTCCGGCGTCAGGGGCCGGCCGTCGCCGGCTTCTCCAGCGCGATCCGCCTTGAGCTGCTCGACCCAGCGTCGAACGGCCGTCTCGCCGACCCCGGTGTCCCGCACCACTTGCGGCACATTCTGGCCCTCATCCACCACCATCCGGGCCACCCGAAGCTTGTACTCCGGATCAAAATTCCTGCGTCCCATATCGTCTCCTCGATCAGATCCCAATCATTCCACCGATCGAGGTGTCCACGAAAATTAGACCAGCACACCATCCATAAGCACAATCGCCGGGACAGCTGTTGCCTTGACCTTCACCCCCGTTGTCGTCGCGCCGAGTGGAGAGGGTTTTCGCGGGAAGAGAGGCGCTGACTGTCTGAGCGGAGCGTAGCGCAGCGAGTTTCAGCGCCGCCCGCGAAAACCCTCGGAGCGAGGGAAACCCCGGCCCGCACAGCGGGCCGGGGTCGCGGCAGTCGGGCGTGTTTCTTGGGTACTTCTTTGCACGAGCAAAGAAGTACCTCGCGGCACGCTCGCGAGTGAGCGCACGGCAGTATGCGGACCGAAGGCACATAAACACCGGACGCCGAACCAGGGCCAGCCTTGAAGCGCCGACGGCTAGCGGGTGTCGTCGTCGGATTCGGGGGCGGGCTCGAGGCGGAGCTGGCCATTGGCGTCGTCCTCGGGCGGTGCCAGGGTGAAGCCCGCGTCGGAGGCGACGTCCGCCAGGTCGCGGATCGCGTCCAGCGGCGGCAGCTCCTCCAGCCGCTTCAGGCCCAGGTCGTCGAGGAACGTCCGCGTCGTCGCATACAGCGCAGGCCGACCGGGCACCTCCTTGTGCCCTACCACGCGTACCCATTCGCGCTCCTGCAGGGTACGCATGATGCCGGAGCTGACTGCCACGCCGCGTACCGCCTCGATCTCGGCGCGCGTCACCGGCTGGCGATAGGCAATGATCGCGAGCGTCTCCAGCAGCGCGCGCGACAGCCGCGCGGGGCGTTCGGGCTGCGCCGCCTGCACCGTGGCCGAGAAGCGGGCCCGCACCCGGAAGCGGTAGCCGCCAGCGGTGCGCACCAGCTCGATGGCGCGATCCGAATAGCGCTCCTGCAGCCGGCCAATCGCCTGGTCCAGGGTCGGCTGATCGATCTCGCCAAGGTCCTCGCAGGCGGCCTTCAGGTCGCGCGGCGCGACCGGCTCGGCGGCGGCAAACAGGACCGCCTCGATCGCGAGTTCGATGGCACCGAGCGTGTCGGTGTCGATCTCGGTAGCGGCTTGCGGGGCCTCAGGGCTGGTGACGTCGTTCATGCATCCTCCGTGTCCGGCCGGCCACCCCGACGGCGCAGGCGAATCGGGCTGTAGGGTTCGCTCTGGCCCCACTCCACCAGGCCGGACTTGGTCAGCTCCAGCACGGCGAGAAACGAAACCACCACGCCCTGGCGCCCTTCAGAGGCGAGCAGGAGCGTGACGAAGTCGGTAAAGCGCTCCGGGTGCAGGACCTCGAGGATACTGCTCATGCGCTCGCGCACCGACAACTGCTCGGTGGAGATGTGATGGTGTGCGGAGAGGCTGGCCCGATGCATCACGGCGGCCAGGGCCTCCATCAACTCGTCCATCGTGGGGGCCGGGGGTGGCGGCCCCTCCAGTGCCTCGACGCTGGCAGCGGCGGCGTACACGTCGCGGTCCATGCGCGGGATCTCGTCCAGCCGTTCGGCCGCGGTCTTGAACTGTTCGTATTCCTGCAGCTGCCGGATCAGCGCCATGCGCGGATCCGTGTCCTCGTCCGCGTCAGCCTGCACCGGGCGCGGGAGCAGCATGCGCGACTTGATCTCGGCAAGCAGCGCCGCCATCACCAGATACTCGCCGGCCAGCTCCAGGCGCAGCGCGCGCATGACCTCGATATACGCCATGTACTGACGGGTGATCTCGGCGATCGGGATGGCGAGGATGTCGAGGTTCTGCCGGCGGATCAGGTACAGCAACAGGTCCAGCGGACCTTCGAACGATTCGAGGAAGACCTCCAGTGCATCCGGGGGGATATACAGATCGGCCGGCAGCTCGGCCACCGGCTCGCCATGCACGCGATAGACAAACTCGCCTTCCGCTCCGGTCTCGACCGTCGCGGAGTTCTCCAGGTCCGTCAGCTCATCGCGCGGGTCCATGGCTCATCTCGGTGGGAGCTTCCCGAATGGGGTCATCGCAGGTAATCCAGGCCCATCACGCGGCGTACCTCTTCCAGGGTCTCGCGCGCCTCTTCGCGCGCGGCCTCGGAGCCCTCGACGATGATCGAGCGCACCAGGGCCGGGTCCTCGGCATACTCCTTGGCGCGCTGCTGGATCGGCTCCAGTTCCGCCTGCACCTCTTCGATCAGCGGGCGCTTGCAGTCGATGCAGCCGATCCCGGCCGAGGTGCAGCCCTCGTGCAGCTCGGCACGGCTGGCCTCGTCGGTATAGACCAGGTGCAGGTCCCAGACCGGACACTTCTCCGGCGTGCCGGGATCAGTACGGCGCACGCGCGCCGGGTCGGTCGGCATGGTGCGGATCAGTTTTTCCACCTCGGCCGGCTCGGTGCGCAGGCTGATGGTGTTGCCATAGCTCTTGGACATCTTGCGCCCGTCCAGCCCCGGCATCTTCGCAGTGGGCGTGAGCTTGGCCTGGGGCTCCGGCAGGATGATCTTGCCACCACCTTCAAGGTAGCCGAACAGGCGTTCACGATCCCCCAGCGAGATGTTCTGCTGCGACTCGAGCATGGCCCGGGCCACTTCCAGCGCCTCGTCCTCGCCGTGCTCCTGGAAACGCTTGCGCAGGTCGCGGTAACGCTTGGCGGCCTTTTTGCCCATCTTGTCGACCGCGGCCTCGGCCTTCTCCGCAAACCCCGGCTCGCGGCCATAGAGATGGTTGAAGCGGCGCGCGATCTCGCGCGTGACTTCCAGATGCGATACCTGATCCTCGCCAACCGGGACCATGCCGGCGCGGTAGGCGAGCACATCCGCGCTCTGCAGCACGGGGTACCCCAGAAAGCCGTAGGTCGCCAGATCCTTCTCGCGCAGCTGTTCCTGCTGGTCCTTGTACGTGGGCACGCGCTCCAGCCAGCCGAGCGGGGTAATCATCGACAGCAGCAGGTGCAGCTCCGCATGCTCCGGCACGCGCGACTGCACGAACAGCGTGGCGGAGCCGGGACTCACCCCGGCCGCCAGCCAGTCGATCACCATCTCGGTGACATGCTGTTGCAGATCACCCGGGTCTTCGTAGTGCGTGGTCAGCGCGTGCCAGTCGGCGACGAAGAAGAAGCACTCGTAGTTGTGCTGCAGCTCGATCCAGTTTTTCAGGACGCCGTGATAATGGCCCAGATGCAGGTGCCCGGTCGGGCGCATGCCCGAGATCACGCGCTGGTTCGTTCCCTGGTTGCTGGTCACGAGTGGTTCCTTCTCCGTTATTCGTGGGGTTCGTTGGGCACGATTCAGAACATACCGCCCGACAAGGCAAACAGCATGCCCAACAGGGCCGCCGTACGATCGCGTTCGTTCACGTACACCCGACCGTCTTCCATATTCAGGTGCCCGCGCCAGAGCTCGGCATCGGCGTCGCGCTGCAGCCAGCCCTGCGCCGCCAGGGCATGGAGACGCTCGTCCAGCTCCGCGTCGGGATAGGCCGCGTCGAACTCGCGGACCCATTCCAGCCCGAGCCGCAGCTCGCTGTCCAGTACCAGGGTCTCCAGTGGCCGGGTGCGGAAGCCGCGCGCATCACCGCGCAGGCCCAGTTCGGTCTCCAGGGCCACCTGATGCGCGGGGGATTCATTGAACGAGGCCTTCAGCTCGACCGCCGGCCGATGCTCGATCATGCGTTCGATCGCATCGGTGATCACCGACCCGCCGAGCGCCAGACGCTGCCCGCGTTCGAGGTCACGCTCCTGCAACACCTCCAGGTCCTGGATCATCTGCAGCAGTGCCGGGCGATCCCAGCGCAGCATCGCAAACTGGAGATCGACAGTCTCGAGTTCCAGCACGTCGGCGTCCGCCTCGCGCAGGCGGACCTCGTCGATCTCCAGGCGCAGGCGGCTGTCCAGGCGATCGTTATTGGTCTTCTGGAAGGCATTCACCCGCGGCCGGGTCAGCTCCATCTCGCCCTGCTCGTCGCGAAAGCGCAGCTGCGCGGCCGCCAGGCCGCCCTCGTAATCGGGCAGGCGGCCGTAGATGCCATCCTCGTCTGGTTCAAACACGGTCGCAAAACGGCCCTGCTCCACTCGCAGGTCCGCCTCGTCGTCATTCAGACGCAGTGCGGGCAGGTCCAGGCTCAGCAGCAGCTGCTCCGCCGACCAGGCAAAGCGCCCCTGGCCCGCATCCAGCTCGAGCCACAACGGCCCTTCGCCATCAACACGGTCGGCCACATCCGGGACCTCCATCAGGTCCAGCGTCAGGGGCTCGAACTGCACACGCGTAGTCAGACGACCACCCATGCCGGCGTGCGTCTGCACGACCAGATCGAGCTCGTGCAGCAGATGGGCCGCGAGCGAGCCCTCCGGGGCCTCGAGGGCACCCAGGTCCACGTTCGATTCGCCGCGGGCGCCGAGCACGCCGTGGCGTACCCGATGTTCCAGCGGAATGACCAGTTCGGTCTCGCCGTCATTGAGCGTCAGCTCGCTGCGAGCGGTCGCGGTGCGATAGCTGCGCCGGTATTCGACCATCTCGTGGCGCAGATCCACCTCGCCGATGCGTGCCTGCTGGGCCTCGGTCACGTTGCGCTCGACCTGCCCACCGACAAACACCGGCCAGGCGGCGACCACGATCAGCAACACCAGTACCAGCACGATCCATTTACGCATCACGCATCTCCCCGGGCCTCCATGCCCCTGCTATTCCTCAAGAAACGCCACGTCGCCGACACCGTGACGGATGATCTCCGGTACGTCACCGGTCAGGTCGATCACGCTCGTCGGCTCCAGGGTGCCGGCCCCGCCATCGACGACTTCGTCCACGACCTTTGACAGCCGCTCGTCGATCACCCAGGGCTCGCTCAGCGGCAGATCCTCGCCCGGCAGTTGCAGCGTCGCGGTCATCAGCGGCGATCCCAGTTCCTCCAGCAGCGCCGAGACGATGCGGCTGTCCGGAACGCGCAGGCCAATGGTGCGCCGCTTGGGGTGCTGCAGGCGGCGCGGCACCTCGCGCGTGGCCGGCAGGATGAAGGTATAGGGCCCGGGCGTCAGGCCTTTCATCAGGCGAAAGGCCGTGTTGTCGACCTTGGCATAGACGCCAAGCTCCGAGAGATCCCGGCACAGCAGCGTGAGGTGATGGGTCTCGTCGACCTGGCGAATGCGGCGGATACGGTCGGCGCCGGCCTTGTCGCCCGGCAAACAGGCCAGGGCATAGCAGGCATCGGTCGGGATCGCGATCACGGCGCCCTCGTGCAGCCGATCCAGGACCTGCCGGACCAACCGGGGCTGCGGGTTTTCGGGGTGTATCGCGATCATGAAGTCGGGCCACTGATGACAAGGCGCGCAGTGTAGCGCATGGTGGGCGCCGCTTATAAGGCGGTCTGGCTGCGTTAGAATTTACGTCCCAACCCACGGAGACGCCGATCAATGCTCTACATGATCCAGGGCCAGGACGCGCCCGACTCGCTGGATGCCCGCCTCGCCGCGCGGCCGGAACACGTCGCCCGCCTGCAGGCGCTGCACGACGCCGGTCGCCTGGTCCTGGCCGGTCCGCTGCCGGCGATTGACAGCAACGACCCGGGCCCCGCCGGGTTCACCGGCAGCCTGATCGTGGCCGAGTTTCCGTCGCTGGAGGCCGCCCACGACTGGGCCAACGCCGACCCCTATGTCGCCGCGGGGGTCTATACCTCGGTGGACGTTCGTCCTTTCAAGCAGGTGTTTTGATCATGCGTACCCGTCCCGCCGCGCTCGTTGCCACTCTCGCCCTCGCGGGCCTTCTGGCCGCCTGCGGGAATGGCGACGAGGGTCTGCCGCTGCCCGACGAAGAGGCTAGCGAGCTCGACACGGTCATCACCGATACCGATGACGAGGACACGGTGGCCATCGTTAACGATCGTGCGATCACCCGCGCCGACCTGTTCACCTATGCCGGCATGGACGAGGATCCGGGGTTGGCCACGCAGGGCGAAGGTGTGCTGGACGAGGTCATCAGCCTGGAGCTGCTACGCCAGGAGGCGTTGAAGCGCGGGCTGGGCGACGACCCCGAGATCCAGCGCATCCTGAAGATGGTCGAGACCAATCTGCTGGCTTCGATGCTGATGGAGCGCATCGCCGAGGAGCTCGAGATCAGCGAAGAGGACGTGGAAGCGGAATACGAGCGCCAGGTCGAATACCTGCGCGGCACGGAGTACCGCGCGCGTCACATCCTGGTCGAGGACGAAGACAGCGCGCGCGAGCTGCTGGCACAACTGGACGACGGGACGGATTTTGCGGAGCTGGCCGAGGAGCACTCCATCGACCCGGGATCCGCCGCTCGGGGCGGAGACCTGGGCTGGTTCACGCCCGATGGCATGGTGCCGGAATTCGCCGCCGCCACCGAGGCCCTGGAGCGCGGCGAGACCACCGATGCGCCCGTGCAGTCCCAGTTTGGCTGGCACCTGATCCGTCTGGACGACACCCGCGAGGTGGAAGTCCCGCCGCTGGACGAGGTGCGCGCCGAGATCATCGAGATCCTGGAAAGCCGCGCCATTCAGGAAAAGCTGGAGGCCCTGCGCGCCGAGGCGACGATCGAGATCCCGAACCGGCCGGAGAACTGATTCGGCCCGTTCGGGCGGGCGCGTCAGTGCCCGTGACCGCCGTGCCCGTGACCCGCGTCATCGTGTTCCATGTGATCGTGCCCGGCACCCCCCTCGGCCTCGCCGCGGCGGACCTGCATGTGCAGATCCATGGTCTCGCCGTCCTCAAAGGTCACACGTACGGCGACCCAGTCACCGGCCGTCAGCGGCTCGTGCAGACCGATGAACATCAGGTGCAGGCCGCCCGGCTCCAGCACCAGGGCCTCGCCCGCGGGCAGATCCAGGTGTTCGACCTCGCGCATGCGCATCACGCCATCCTCGTGGGTGTGCTCGTGCAATTCGGTAGTCTCGGCGATCGGCGACTCGGCGGCCACGATGCGGCGATCGGACCCGCCGGTATTGCGCAGCTCCAGGTAGCCGGCGGTGGTATCCCCCGGTACCAGGCGCACCCATGGCGTGCCTTCCATCTCCAGCCCTTCCAGGCATTCGCACGCCTCCGGGGCCTCCTCGGCCATCGTGGTACCACCGCCCACACCGAGGCCAAGGACCAGGGCGACGGCCCCGAGATTTCGTAATACGCCGAGTTTCATCATCGCGCTCTCCAGATTTGTGGCTGGCCGCATACTAACCCAGCGAGGATCATCGAGGAGGCGGGGTCGCGCACACAGACAATTCGCTTAGAATAACGCGCCGGGAAGGAACCCTCCGACCCTTTAGTGCCTCCAACCGACCGGCCCTGCCCCATCCGACCGAGAACACCATGCCGCGCCTTCTTCGACGTGCCCTGCCCCCCTTGCTGATCCTCGCCGCTGCGATCGTGGGCTTCCTCGTATTGCGTGCGACGGGCCCCGAGGCGCCTGCGCCGGAGGCCACCGAGCGCACCTGGCCGGTGCAGGGGCTGGTGGCCGAGTTGGGCGAACACCACCCAGGCATCCTGCTGAACGGGCGCAGCGCGTCGGCCCAGACGGCCACCCTGCGCGCAGCCGTGGAGGGCGAAATCGAAGCCGTCCCAGCCCGGATCGGGGCGCGCATGGAGGCTGGCGAAACCCTGTTGCGCATCGACCCGCGCGAGGCGGAACTGCTGCTCGTCCAGCGCACGGCCGAACGCCGTGAGCTCGAGGGCGCAAAAGAGAGCGAGGAGATCCGCGCCCGCTTCGATCGCGAGGCCCTGGTGCGCGAACGCGAACTCCTGGAGATCGCCGAGCGTGGGCTGCGCCGGGCGCAGAACCTGCGCGAACGCGATCTCGGCTCCGAGACCGACGTGGACACAGCCCGGGAGGCCCTGGAACAGGCCAGCCTGACGTTGGACAACCGCGAGCAGGCGATTGCCGATGCCCCGATGCGCATGGCCCAGGCAGAGGCCCGCCTGGAGCGCGCGCGGGCTGCCGAGGATCAGGCGCGCATCGATCTCGAGCGCACCACGATCACCGCACCCTTCGATGCCCGGATAGTCGAAGTCGAGGTGGCCGTCGGCGAGCGTGCACGCCCGGGCGACCCGCTGGTGCGCCTGTTCGCGCTCGACGACCTGGAGATTCGCGCCAGCATCCCGGCCTACATCCTGCCGCGCATCGAGGAACTGCTGGACGCGGGCGAGGAGCTGACTGCCCATGCCCGGGTGGGCGGGCGCACGGTGCGCACGGAACTGGCACGCCTGGAAGGCGAGACGCGCGCGGGCGAAGCCGGGACGCGCGGCGTCTTCGAGGTACGCGAGGGTCATTCGGCGCTGAACCTAAACCGCTTCGTCGAGCTGACGCTGCGGCTACCGGCCGAGGCCGACAGCGTGGCCGTGCCCTACGAGGCCCTGTATGGCCGAGACCAGGTCTTCCGCGTCGTCGATGGCCGCATGCAGTCGTTGCGGATCGAGCGCCTCGGCGAGTTCGTGACCGACGCCGGGGACGTCCGGGCGCTAATCCGTCACCCGGATCTGGAGACGGGCGACATCCTGGTCGCCACCCGCCTGCCAAATGCCGTGGACGGGCTGAAGGTCGAGGTCGAGGAGCCCGGCGAACGCCCGGACCGCGATGCCGCGATCCCGCGCGCCTCCGACAGCAACGGGGAACAGGACCCGAACGATGACTGACGCCGATCCCGGCCAGCGCGCCGGCGACGGCCCGAACGAGCGCCCGATGCCCGGCGGGGGATCGCGCGACAACGGCCAGCCACCGCGTGGTCCGATTCAGCTGTTCCTGGAACACCGCCTGGCCGCGAATCTGCTGATTGCGCTGATGCTGCTGGCCGGGGCGTTCGCACTGACCAAGCTGAACACCCAGTTCTTCCCGAACTTCGAACTGGACTTCATGGTCGTGGAAGTGGTCTGGAGCGGCGCCAGCGCGGAGGACGTGGAACAGGCGATCATCGATCCCCTGGAGCAGGACCTGCGCACCGTGGACGGCCTGCGCAACATGACCTCGACCTCTGCGCTGGGCGTTGGCGTGGTCACGCTGGAGTTCGAGGCGGGCACCGACATGACGCGGGCCGCCGAGCAGGTCAACGACCGCGTCGACCAGCAGCGCAATCTGCCGGAAGACGCGGAAACCCCGGTGGTCAAACGGATCATCCGCTACGAGCCCGTGGCGCGGCTGCTGATCACCGGCCCGGAAGACCCGCAGCAGCTGCGCCGGCTGGCCCGGCAGTTCGAACGTGAACTGCTAGATGCCGGGATCGCCCAGATCGAGTTCACCGGGCTGACTGAAGACGAGATGGCCATCCAGGTGCCGGCGCGCGAGCTCTATCGACTGGACATGACGCTGGACCAGATCGGTGCGCAGATCCGCGAGATGGCGCAGGACTTCCCCGCCGGCTCGGTCGGGCGCGACGATACCGCGCGCCAGATTCGCAGCCTGGAGCAGGCCCGCGATGTTGTCGGCTTCGAGCGGCTGATCCTGCGCGGCGACACCGATCTGGGGCGGATCAGGCTGGGCGATATCGCCGACATCGAACTGCGCCCGCGCGATGGCGAGGTACGCACCCGTGCCAACGGCAAGCCCGCTATCGAGATGCAGCTGCTGCGCTCGGAGACGGGTGACTCGCTGGAGGCCGCGCGCGTCCTCGAAGACTGGCTGGAGGAGACCAAACCCGCCCTGCCCCCGGGCGTGGATCTCCAGGTGATGGATGCCTTCTGGGAACTGCTGGCCGAGCGCATCAACCTGCTGCTGAAAAACGGCCTCGGCGGCCTGATGCTGGTGCTGGGGATTCTGTTTTTGTTCCTCAACCGGCATGTCGCGCTACGCGTGGCGCTGGGCATCCCCATCGCGTTCACCGCCGCGTTTGTCGTGCTGTGGCTGGTGGGCGGCTCGATCAACATGATCTCGCTGTTCGGCTTCATCATGTCGCTGGGGATCATCGTCGACAACGCGATCGTGGTCTCGGAGCATGCCTACAGCCTGCACCAGCGCGGGCTGGACGCGGGCCGGGCCGCACGCGACGGCGCCCGGCGCATGGTCGGTCCGGTGATCGCAGCCTCGCTGACCACGGTCGCCGCTTTCATGCCGCTGATGCTGATCGGCGGGGTAATCGGAAACATCCTGTTCGACATCCCGCTGGTGGTGATCTGCGTGATCGTGGCAACCCTGCTGATTGCGTTCCTGATCCTGCCGGCCCACCTGAAGGGTGTGATGCATCGGCTCAAGGAGCCCGCCCCGAACAGCCTGCGGGCACGCTTCGACGCCGGCTTCGAACGGCTGAGAAATGGCCCGTTCCGCCGCGCTGTTACGCACTCGGTGGACCACGCGGGCGTCACCCTGGCACTGGCCGTGGGCGCGCTGATCCTGGCCATTGGTCTGGCCGCCAGTGGCCGCATCGGCTTCACCTTCTTCCCCTCGCCCGAGGGCACCATCGTCAACGCCGGGGTGAACTTCGTCGCCGGCACCCCGCCGGAGCGGGTGGAGTCGTTCCTGATCCACGCCGAGCGCGCTCTTGAGGAGACCGAGGAGGCATTGGGCGGCAACCTCGTGCGCACCTCCGTGACCCGCCTCGGCAAGGGGATCGACCCGGGCGATGGCAATGCGCCCAAGGGGGAGCAGTTCGGCAACATCCAGGTGGAACTGGTCTCGCCGGAAGAACGGACCGTGCGCAATCGCGAGTTCATCCGCGAATGGGAGGACCGCATCCGCCAGGCCCCGGGAATCGAGAACTTCTCCATCGACGAGCGCCAGACCGGTCCGCCCGGGCGTGACCTCGATATCCGCCTGACCGGGGACGACCCGCATGTACTGAAGGAGGCGGCGCTGGAACTGGCCGACATGCTGGACGACTTCCCCGGGACGTTCGCCACCAGCGACGACACCCCGTTCGGGCGCGAGCAGTTCGTATTCCAGCTGAAGCCCGAGGGCCGCGCGGTCGGGCTGACGACCGAATCGGTCGGGTTGCAGCTGCGCAACGCCTTTGATGGCTACCTCGCCCAGCTCTATCAGGACGGGCTGGAGGAAGTGGAGGTGCGCGTACGACTGCCGGATGGCGAGCGCCACCGCAGCGAGAGCCTGGAGCGGCTGAACCTGCGCCTGCCGGACGGGGCCTTCGTGCCACTGGACGACGTCGTGGAACTGCGTTCACGCCAGGGGTTCGAGACCCTGCGCCACGCCGATACGCGGCTGGCCATTCAGGTCTCGACCGAGGTGGATCGGGCGGTGAACAACGCCGCCCGTATCCGGGCGGCACTCGAGGACGGGCCGCTGGACGAGCTGGCTGCCCGCTATGGCGTCGAGTACTCCTTCGAAGGGCGCGCGGCCGACCAGGAAGAGACCTTTGCCGACATGCGGATGGGCCTGCTGCTGGCGCTGGGGCTGATGTACATCGTGCTGGCCTGGGTGTTCGCCTCCTGGGGCTGGCCGCTGATCGTGATGGCAATCATCCCGTTCGGGATTCTCGGCGCACTGTTCGGGCACTGGGTGATGGGTGTGGAGCTCACCATCCTGTCACTGTTCGGCCTGTTTGGACTGACCGGGATCGTGGTCAACAACTCGATCATCCTGGTCAGCTTCTACCAGGGGCTGCGGGAGACCGGACTCGCTCTGCGCGAGGCGATCGTAGAGGCCGCCTGTCAGCGCCTGCGCGCGGTCATCCTGACCTCGGTCACCACGATCGCCGGGCTTACACCCCTGCTGTTCGAGCGCTCGGTGCAGGCCCAGTTCCTGATCCCGATGGCGATCTCGATCGTGTTCGGACTGGCCTTCGCGACCCTGCTGGTGCTGTTCGTGATCCCCGCCCTGCTGCGCCTGTACGAGGGGCGCTTCGGGCGCGCGGAGGCCACCGAGACACCTGTTTCTTGATTCTCGCTCGCCAGCGAGTAAACTTCCGGCGCCACGAATTCCGTTTCACCGGGGCCTGGCCCCGGCAATCCAAACGTCCCAGGAGATAGGCATGGCTGGACATTTCCCGTTTGCTGGTAAGCGCGGCACGCGCTACGGCCTCGCCCCGCGCGGCACCATCGCCGCCTTTTTCGAAAACCACGGGTTCAACGAGGACCTGCAGGAGAAGTACTACAAGTGGTGGTACGACTGGGCCAAGGACTTCGTCGAGAAGGACGCCGACCTCTCCTACACCATGATCACCAAGTTCGACAGCTATCCGATGGGCACCCATGCCCACCACGCGTTCCATCTGAACGGCAAGTACTGGCCGAGCTGCCTGGACGAGCTGGGCTCGTTCATTCGCGACGTCATCTTCCCGAAGATGGACGAAAAGGCGATGCACGATCTCGAAGAGAAGCACGCCAAGATGATCAAGGACCTGGAGAAGGAAGCCGAGTCCAACCCGCGCGAAGCGGCCCCGGACGTCGGTCTGTTCCGCCACGTCTGATCGGCAGCCTTGCCGCAGCATCCGGCCCCGCCCTGCGGGGCCGGTTTGTTTAGGGAAACACTGATTAATGAACGCCGCGAAGCGTGAAGCCATCTTCGAACGCCTGAAGGCGGCGAACCCCGAGCCGACCACCGAGCTCGAATACAACACGCCCTTCGAACTTTTGATCGCAGTCATCCTGTCGGCCCAGGCCACGGATGTCGGCGTGAACAAGGCCACCCGCCGCCTCTACCCCGCCGCCAACACGCCCGAGGCGATCCTCGCGCTGGGGCTGGACGGGTTAAAGGAACACATCAAGACCATCGGCCTGTACAACGCCAAGGCCGAGAACGTGATCAAGACCTGCCGCATCCTGGTCGACCAGCACGGCGGCGAGGTTCCGCGCGACCGCAAGTCGCTGGAGGCCCTGCCGGGGGTGGGCCGCAAGACCGCGAACGTCGTCCTGAATACCGCCTTCGGCGTACCCACCATCGCGGTGGACACCCACATCTTCCGGGTCGCCAACCGCACCGGACTGGCGCCCGGCAAGAACGTGCTGGAGGTCGAGAAGCGGCTGATGCGGCTGACGCCAAAGCCCTATTTGCAGGACGCCCACCACTGGCTGATCCTGCACGGACGCTATGTCTGCAAGGCGCGCAAGCCCGAATGCTGGCGTTGCCCGATCGAGGACCTGTGCGAGTACAAGGCGAAGACGCCACCCCCAGCCGGGGCCTGACCGCCCCCATACCTTCGAGGAACCCCCATGTACGGCAACCGCGACCAGATCCGCACCCAGTTCGTCGACGCCTGGCACAAGGCGCAGGCCGGCGAGACGCTGACCGACCTGGAACAGCAGCTGGTGGACGTGATCTCGGAACACCCCGAGTACCACGAATTCATCAAGGACCGCGAGACCGCGCTGACTGGCGAATTCCCGCCGGAGCTGGGCACCTCCAACCCGTTCCTGCACATGGCGATGCACCTGAGCCTGCGCGACCAGGCCCGCACCGACCGCCCAGAGGGTATCCACGCCCTGCACCAGGGCCTGTGCGCCCGCTTCGGGGTGATGGACGCCGAGCACCGGATGATGGAGTGCCTGGGCCAGGCCCTGTGGGAGGCGCAGCGCAACAACGTGGCGCCAGACCAGAACGCCTACATGGAGTGCCTGCGCCAGCTCGCCGGGCGCTGACTCAGGCGCGCTGCGGCTCTGGCGCGGGCCGCCGGTCCAGCCCCAGCCGATCCAGCAGCACCAGCATCGCAGGCGTGAACAGCAACGTCAGCGGCGTGGCGACAAACAGGCCACCGGCGATCGCGGTCGCGAGCTGCACCCAGAAGCCGGTCACCGGCGCCCCGACGTAGAAATCCCTTCCGGCGAAATCCACGGTCCAGGCCAGCACCATCGGCATCAGGCCGAGGATGGTGGTGATCGCGGTCAGCAGCACCGGCCGCATGCGCTGGGCCGCCGCGCGCAGGGCCGCCTCCAGGGCATCCAGCCCGCGTCGACGCTGCTCGTTGTAGGTGTCGATCAGCACGATGTTGTTGTTCACCACGATCCCGGCCAGTGCCAGCACCCCGATCCCGCTCATCACGATGCCGAATGGCTCGCCGCGCAGCAGCAGGGCCAGCAACACCCCGGCGGTGGAGAACACGATCGCCGACATCACCAGCAGCGCCTGCGAGAACCGGTTGAACTGGGTAACCATCATCGCGAGCATCAGGAACAGCGACAGCGCGAAGGCCGCGAGCAGGAAGCGCGCCGCCTCGGCCTGCTCCTCGGCCTGGCCGCGAAACCGCAGCTGCACGTCCGGGTCCAGGTCCATCCCGGCGATGCGCGCCTCCAGCGCGCGCTGACGCTCGTCCACCAGAAAGCCGCTGGCCGCATCCGCCTCCAGGGTGTAGGCGCGGTCACCGTCGCGGCGCTTGATCAGGCCGGTGGCCGGAACCGGCACCAGTTCCGCGAAATGCGCCAGCGGCACCAGCCCGGTCGCGCCGGGAAGGTTCAGGGTGGCCAGCTGCTGCAGGTGGCGCTGCTCCGCCGGCAGGCGCAGGCGGATATCGACCTCCTCGTCGCTGTAGTCCGGGCGGTAGCTGCCGAGCTGGATGCCGCGGGTCAGCAACTGCACGCCCTCGCCCAGCAACGGCACGTCCACGCCGAAGCGCGCCGCCTGCGTGCGATCGAAGCGCACCTCCAGTTCCACCCCGGGCAGCGGCAGGTCGTCGGTCACGTCCTCGAAGCCGCCCAGCTCGTCCATCGCACTGCGGATCTCGCGGATCACCGGCGCAATGCGATCGGCGTGGCGACTGGAGGCCTCGACCACGATCGGCCGACCCTCTCGTGGCCCTCGTTCCTGGGCACGAAACTGCAGGCGGATGCCCGGCAGGTCGGCGGTACGCTGGCGCAGGTCCTCGATGATCGCGGCCGCCGGCGGGCGCTCGCGCCAGGCGATCAATTCCAGCTGGATCAGCCCGACCAGGTCTTCCGGGTAGTCGCCCTGCAGCCGCCCGAGCTGGGTACCGATGGTCCGCGCATAGACATGCTGGATCTGCGGCACCCCCTGCAGGCGCCCCTCCACCTGCCGCACCAGTGCGTCCGCCTCCCACACCGACAGGTCGCCGCGCGCCTGTACCTGCACCTGCACGAAGTCTGGTTCCACCTGCGGGAAGAACTCCACCCCGCGCCCCTGCTGGGCGTACAGCGCATAGGCGGCGGCCACCAGCGCCAGCGTGGCCGCGAGCGTCCAGACGGGGCGGCGCACCAGCGGCTGCAGCAGGCGG
Organism: Thioalkalivibrio sp. ALRh; assembly: GCF_000381425.1. Taxonomy (NCBI): domain Bacteria; kingdom Pseudomonadati; phylum Pseudomonadota; class Gammaproteobacteria; order Chromatiales; family Ectothiorhodospiraceae; genus Thioalkalivibrio; species Thioalkalivibrio sp. ALRh. Next base: position 81,993 of record NZ_KB906525.1, on the reverse strand, counting down.
ATGTAGGCGCGGGTCAGGCCCTGCAGTTCGTCATAGCGGCCGTCCTCGGCCGCGCGCACGTAGCGCGTCTGGGCCGCGTTGATCGGCCGGCTCTGGCCGATCACGGCCCCCAGCGCCGGGATAAACACCAGCGCCATCGCCAGCGAGGCGATCAGGGTCACGATCACCGTGGCCGGCAGATAGACGATGAACTCGCCGACCATACCGGGCCACAGCAGCATCGGCGCGAACACCGCCAGCGTGGTCCCGATCGCGGTGGTGATCGGCCAGGACATACGCTGCGCCGCGGCGCGGAAGGCATCCCGCCGCGGCATGCCTTCGGCCACATAGCGGTCGGCCAGCTCCACCACCACGACCGCACCGTCCACCAGCATGCCGACCACCAGGATCAGCCCGAACAGCACCACCACATTGAGCGTGAAGCCCATCAGATAGATCGCCAGGATGCCACCGAGGAAGGCCCCGGGGATGGCCACCCCCACCAGCAGCGCCGCGCGCGCCCCCATCATCGCCAGGATCACCAGCGCCACGATCAGCACCGCAGCGATCACGCTGTTCTCGAGATCGCCCAGCAAGTCGTCGACATCGCGCGCCATGTCCTGCAGGTAGGTGACCTCGACCGTCTCCGGCCAGTCGGCACGCGCCGCCTCGATGGTCGCGCGCGCGGCCGCCACCACCTCCAGGATGTTGGCCTCCGAGGCCTTGCGGATCTCCAGCGACACCGAGGGCTGGCCGTCGATGCGGGTGAAGCCTTCCGGGTCCAGATAGCTCTGGCGGACCTCGGCGACATCGCGCACCCGCACCACCGCGTCGCCCTCCACCCGGATCGCGGTATCCAGCACGTCGTCGACATCGTCGATGGTGCCCGGCACCCGCAGCGGGATGCGCCCGGCCCCGGTGTCCAGCGCCCCAGCCGCGACCAGACGGTTATTGCGTTCGATCGCCCGGGTCAGCTCGTCGAACGACAGCTCGAAGGTCTCCAGCACCAGCGGATCGACCAGCACCTCCATCTGCTCCTCGCGGTCGCCGCCGACATCCGCCTCCAGCACCCCGGGGATCGCCTCCACGCGGTCGCGCAGGTCGCGCGCCAGACGCACCAGCGTGCGCTCGTCCAGCGGCCCGGACAGGTTCAGCGTGAGCACCGGGAACAGCGACAGGTCGACCTCGGAGACGCTCGGGTCCTCGGCCCCGGCGGGCAGTTCCGGGCGCACCTGGTCGACCTCCTCGCGCAGGTCCGACAGGGCCCGGCGGTTGTCCCAGCCGGGCTCGAAGTCCAGCCGCACCAGGGCAAAGCCCTCGCCGGCCCAGGACTGCATCTCGTCCACCCCGGGCAGGGTCTGCAGTTCGCGCTCCAGCGGGCGCAGCATCAGGCGCTCGGCATCCTCCGGACTGACCCCCGGATACGGCACGGACACGAAGAAGATGGGGATGTCGATCTCGGGGGCCGCCTCCTTGGGCACCACCTGGTAGGCGGTCGCGCCCAGTACCAGGATCAGCAGCAGGAACAGCAGCACCGTCCGGGCGTGTTCTACCGCCCAGGCGATCAGGGCCTTCACGGCAGCGCCCCGCCCACCGGTTCCGGCCCGGCCGCGCCCGTCGATGCCTCGGTGGACCGGGGCCGGACGGTCTCGCCCGGGGTCACGAAGCCGTGGCCGATGGTGATCACCCGTGCGCGCTCCGGCAACCCGGTGACCCAGACGCCATCGGTGGCGGCGCGGATCACCTCGACTGCGTGGAAGACCACCCGGTCGTCGTCATCCACTGTCTTCACCCCGACCCGGCCGTTGTCGTCCAGTCCCATCCAGGCCGGCGAGAGCTTGTGCGCCGCGACCGTCTCGGTCGGGATCTCAACCCCGGCGCTGATCCCGGAGGGCAGCGCCTCGTCGGCATTCGGGACCTCGACCTCCACGCGGAAGGTCTGGGTGCCGACCTCGGCCACCCGCGAGACGAACCGGACCTCGCCCTCGGCGCGGCGCCCGTCCAGGAAGCGGATGCGCGCCGCCTGGCCCGGCTCCACGCGCCCGATCTGGTGCTGCGGCACATGCACCACCGCCAGCAGCGGGTCGTTGTCCACGATCTCCGCCACCGGGTCGCCACGTGCCACGAAGTCGCCCCGCTCCGCCAGGCGCTGATTCACCACCCCGTCCACCGGGGCGATAATGCGCGTGTTGCGGATATCCAGCTCGATCGCCTCCAGCTCCGCCCGGGCGGCCTCGCGCTCGGCCTCGCGGGCCTCCAGCTGGGTGCGAGATACATGGCCCTGATCGTGCAGCCGCTGGGCGGCCTCGTATTCGCTCTCGGCCCCGCGCAGCCGCGCGATCGCCTGGCGCCGGCGCGCCTCGCGGTCGTCCATGCGCAGTCGCGCCAGGGGTACGTCGGCGGCCACGCGTGCCCCGCGGGCCACCTCCCACTCGGCCACCTGGCCGGCGGTCTCGGCGCGCACCATCACGCGCAAATCCGGCTCTACTCGCCCCTGCAGCACCAGCAGGCGCTCCACCGGGTCCGCCTCCAGCGTGGTCACGGCCACCGCCATCGGCTGCGGCTCGGCCGCCCGTGGCGCCTCGTCGGCCTCGCGCCCGAACATCCCGGAGGCGATCCAGACGATCACCAGCAGCAGGATGCCCAGCGCGAACAGCACGCGCCCCTGCCCGCGCAGGCGCTGCCACCAGGAATCAGCCATCGCCCCGTCTCCCCTGTGTGCCGGCTGTACTCATTTTGCCCCACCGAACAGGCGCTGCCACCAGCGCCGGCGGCTGCCGGTCGGCGGCATCGCTGCCTGCAGATCCACGGGCGGGACCCGCGAGAGTACCCAGCCGGGCAGTATCCTCAGCCCCGAGGACCCGCAACTGGCCCCCAAGTGGTTCGGGTCGAAGATCTTCACGAAGCTTGGGGCATCACGATCGTCGACATAGACGATGCCGCAGTAATCTTCGTCGTGGTCCTGCCGCAGCAAGTGATCGACCTCCTCCAGGAAGCGCCGGAAATCATCCGCCGGCACTGGCGCCTGGGGCACTGCATCGCCCACGGCATAGATATACCAGTGGTCGTCCGCCCGTTCGCGCAGCCGCGCCCACAAGGCTTCCAGGTCAGTCCAGTGCAGCACGCCGGTGCTGCCCGCCTGGAAGCGCTTGAGAAACTCGGGTTCGGCGGACGGGGCGGACATCGCGGTAACCGGTGGGGGGTGAACCGTCATCGTAGCCCGCCGCAGACTCGCTTGCATGGAACCCACGGCCTGCGCGAGCCTCTGATCAGCAAGTACCGCTCAACCTTCCCGGCAGCCGGACGATGCGTCAGCTCACCCACAACACCTCTCTCCACGCGGAACCGGAGCAGGTCTTCGACCTGTTGAGCCATGTGCCCAACTTTGTCGATCTGTGCGACAACGTCGAGCATATCGAGCCGCTGGGGGGCGCGCGCTACCGCTGGACCATCCGCGCGGCGGGGATGAAGCTGCACTTCGATGTGGAGGTCTGCGAGGCGGCGCGCCCGGAGTATTTTGCCTGGCGCTCGATCCGCGGTATCCAGAATCGGGGCAGCTACCGGCTGAGTCCGGGCGAACCCGGCCACACGCAGGTGGAGTTCGAGCTGCAATACCGCCTGGGCAGCCCGCTGCTGGAGGCCGCGGTGCGCCGTGCCGCGAACTCGCTGGTCGAACGCGTCTCCGGTCAGTTGATGACCCGTGTGCAACGCCGGCTCGATGCCGAGAACGGGCGCGCCTGACGCTTCAAGCGGCGCGGCCTATGGCGTGCGTACTGGCGTCTTGTGTCGCCACTCCCCGTATACCGAGGCCAGCACGCCAGCCGCCGCCAGAAACGCCGCGAACACATAGACCGAGGCGGGGCTGATGCCATCCCAGAGGTAGCCCGCGACCAGGCTTCCGCTGGCACCACCCATCCCGAATGCCAGGGAAGAGTACAGGGCCTGCCCGCGCCCTTGTAGGCGCCCGGGAAAGAAGTAATGGATCAGCGAGATGGCGGCCGCGTGATAAACGCCATAACTCGCCGCATGCAGGGCCTGGATAAACAGCAGCATGGGCAGCGAGTCAGGTATGGCGGCCAGAAGCCCCCAGCGCAGGGTGGTCAGCACCAGTGCCACCGACACCAGGAACCAGGCGCCGAAGCGCAGGATCAGCCTCGGCATCAGCAGGAACAGGACCACCTCCGCCGCGACCCCGAGCGCCCACAGCTGGCCGGCCACCGCGCGCGAGAACCCGGCCTCCTCCAGATACAGCGTGAAAAACGCGTAGTACGGGCCGTGGCTCGCCTGCATGAAAAAACAGGCCACAAACAGCGCGATCACCTCGGGCCGCTTGAGTACTGCCACCAGCGCCGGGACGTTGTTGTCCTGATCCAGGTCGCGCACCGGCTCGCGCACCCAGAGGGTCGTCAGCCAGAGGGTGGCGAAGATCCCGAGGACGATCCAGGGCAGCCAGGCGATGTCGATCTGGTCGAACGCCCAGCCCAGCAGCGCGACCGCCACGATAAACCCGACCGACCCCCACAACCGGACCAGCGCGTAGCGATGGGCATCGCGACCCAGCGTACGCATGGTGGTCGCCTCGAACTGCGGGAGGATCGCATTCCAGAAAAAACTGAAGGCGGCCATTACCACGGCCAGCCACCAGTAGCCGGTGTACAGCAGCACCCCGGCAAAGGCGACCACACCGCCAAAGGCCCCCCAGCGGGTGATCGGCATGTGCGCGCCGGCGCGATCCGCGAGCCAGCCCCAGACGTTGGGTGCAATGATCTTGGTGGCGAGCACGATCGCCATCAACTCGCCGATCTGCGATCCGCTAAAGCCGGCCTCGGACAGATACGGGCCCCAGAACGGCATGAACGCGCCGAGGCTCGCGAAATAGAAGAAGTAGACCGTGGACAGGCGTGCGCTGGGGATCACCGGAGCGGACCCCCGGCGATGCGGGCACGACGGAGCGCGCCCATATCAGTCGTGCGGCAGGTCGCGCAGTTCCGGCAGACCGGTGTCACCGACGTCGGCGTTTTGTCCGCGATGGCGCAGGGCATGGTCCATCAGCACGAGTGCCATCATCGCCTCCGCGATCGGGGTCGCGCGGATGCCTACGCAGGGGTCATGGCGGCCCTTGGTGACCACCTCCACCGGTTCGCCGGCGGTGTTGATGCTGCGTCCGGGCAGACGGATGCTCGAGGTCGGCTTGAGCGCGATGCTCGCACGCACGGCCTGGCCGGTGCTGATCCCGCCCAGCACGCCGCCGGCGTGGTTCGACAGGAAGCCGTCGGGGGTGATTTCGTCACGGTGCTCGGTACCCCGCTGGGTCACCGACTCGAAGCCGGCCCCGATCTCCACACCCTTGACCGCATTGATGCTCATCAGCGCATGCGCCAGTTCCGCATCCAGGCGATCGAACACCGGCTCGCCCCAGCCTGCCGGCACACCGACAGCCTCGACGGTCACCCGCGCGCCAATCGAATCGCCGGACTTGCGCAGGGCATCCATGTATTCCTCCAGCTCTGCGACCTTGTCCGGGTCGGGGCAGAAGAACGGATTGTCGTTGACGATCTCCGGCTGCTTCGCCTCCAGCTCGATCGGGCCCAGCTGTGACAGCCAGCCACGGATCTCGATCCCGTAGCGCTGCTGGAGGTAGCGCCGGGCGATGCCACCCGCCGCGACACGCAGCGCGGTCTCGCGCGCGGAGCTGCGCCCGCCGCCGCGGTAATCGCGCGAGCCGTATTTGCGGTGATAGGTGTAGTCCGCATGCCCCGGGCGGAAGCGATCCATGATCTCGCTGTAGTCCTTGGAGCGCTGATCGACGTTCTCGATCAGCAGGCCGATCGGGGTGCCGGTCGTTCGGCCCTCGAACACCCCGGACAGAATGCGCACCTGGTCCGGCTCGCGGCGCTGGGTGGTGTGGCGCGACTGTCCCGGCCGGCGGCGATCCAGATCAAACTGCAGGTCCGCCTCGCAAAGCTCCAGACCAGGCGGACAGCCGTCCACCACCGCGCCCAGGGCCGGCCCGTGACTCTCACCAAAGGTACTGACGACGAACAGTCGCCCAAAGCTGTTTCCCGACATGCGCGATAGTGTATCCGCGCCGCGCGGTGCTGTCGCCTGTCGCGAGCCCGACCGGGCAGCAAAGCCAAGATGTTTCTGCCATGATCGGCAGCGCAGCACCCATAACAAAAGACAGGAGATGGATATGTCGCGTTCGATCAAGCGTCTGGCCGCCGGTACCGCCGCCGCGGCCTGTCTGGGACTGGCCAGCGTGGCCCAGGCCGACGTGTTCAACCAGCGCATGATGAGCATGGAACTGGCCAACGACATCGCCGAGGCCGCGGTGCTGGCCTGCCGCGAGAAGGGACACCAGACCAGCGCCGTGGTCGTTGACCGCGCCGGGAACGATCGCTCCGTAATGCGCGACAATCTGGCGGCCGTGCAGACTATCCAGATTGCCGGCGACAAGGCCCGCGCCACAGTCATGTCCGGCACCAGTTCCGGCAGCTTCCGCGACAACCGCGAAGAAATCCGCATGGAGATGAACCACGTGGACGGCATCATCATGCTGGCCGGCGGGCTGCCGATCGAGGTGGCCGGCAGCATGATCGGCGCGGTGGGCGTGTCCGGTGCTCCCGGTGGTGATCTGGATGAAGAATGTGCCCAGGCCGCGCTAGACTCGGTCCAGGAACGACTCGACTTCGCGATGTAATGCCATTGCAACCCCAGGGATCGGGGCGCGCGGCCAGGGATGGCCGCCCACCCGCGTCCGGAGCTTGAATGGAAGACCCTCTCGCCAATCAGAAGACGGTTCCCGCGCCCGGCGTACGCCGGATCCGCCCGCAGGAGGCGCATCAGCGGCTGCAGGAGCGCCCGCGCGACCTGCTGATCGACATCCGCTCCACGATGGAATTCCTGTTCGTCGGGCACCCGCAGGGCGCCATCCATATCCCGTGGATCGACGAACCGGACTGGACCGTGAATCCTCACTTCGTGCCCCAGGTACGCAAGCTGCTGCTGGGCGGGGCCGAGGATCACAGCGAGGATGCCCCCGCGCTCTACCTGATCTGCCGCAGCGGCAAGCGCACGCTGGCCGCTGGCCAGGCCCTGGTCGATGCCGGTATCGAGAACGTGTACTCGGTGGAAGAAGGTTTTGAAGGACCGCTGGACGAACACCACCAGCGTTCCACCCGCGGCGGCTGGCGCTACCACGGGCTGCCCTGGGAACAGTGCTGAGCGAGTCAGCGCCTGACGCAACTGAACTCGCTAGCGGTGATACTCGCCGGCGCGCTCCGGCTGGTACTCGACGGCCTCGATGCGCACATGCATCTTCCCGCCACCCGGGCGCGGCCATTCGATCTCGTCCCCCTCGGACAGCCCCAGCAGCGCACTGCCCACCGGCGCCAGAATCGACAACGTGCCGCCGCTCTCGTCCACGTCACGCGGATAGACCAGCGTCAGCGAGAACTCCTCGCCGGACTCGATCACCCGGAAACGGACCCTGGAATTCATCGTGACCACCGAACCCGGGATCTGGCGCGAATCAACGACATCCGCGCGGTCCAGCTCGGCCTCCAGGTCGGCCTTGCCGGGAAAGCTGTCGTCCGGCAGCGATTCCAGCAGCTTGTCCAGGCGCTCCATGTCCGTGTTGGAGACGACGATCTTCGGATTACTCACCTTTACACACTCCAATAAAGCAGAACGCGCCCCCACCGGAGGCGCGCTGAATAAAACGGGGACAAATCCCAAATCGGAGAATCAGACCCGAGAGTAGCCAAGCCCCGGCCAAAAAGCCATATCAGCCGCGACTGGCATTCCTGCGATCAAGTCTGCGTGTCACGCCACGCCGAGTAGCCACCACGCAGGACCCGGGCATCCATTCCCATCGCGCGCAGACTGTCCGCCACCAGCTGGGACCGGCCACGGCCCCCGCAGAACACCACGACGGGCTGCTGGGGGTCCTGCATGTGGGATTCGATGCTGGCCTCCAGCTTGGGCCGGGGGATATTCACCGCGCCTTCAATACTGCCTTCGGCCGCCTCCTCCTGCTGGCGCACATCCACTAGCAGAAAGGACCGCCCAGTTTGGCGCCAGTCGACCAGTTCCGCGGGGTCCAGATGCGGCAGCTCTTCTTCCAGTTCGGCGATGCGTTTGTCGAAAAGACTCACTGTCAGCGGCTCCGTTGAAGGCCCATGTGCAGCATTCTACCGCCTCGGCAGAAGCAGGACCCTCACAGGGACGGGCGCAGCAGGAGCGGCGCGATGCGCAGCGTAAACAGCAGTAGCGCGACGAACGCGGCTAGCGCACCGACCGCGGTCAGCATTGGCACGCCCAGCAGCCAGCCGAAGCCCATACCCAGCACAGCCAGATGTACCAGAATCTGCGGTGTCCAGGCCCACAGCCAGCCACCCGCAATCGGGTGCCCGGTAAAGCGCGGCAGCATGTGCTCGCCCAGCCCCATGATCAGCAGCAGCAGGAACCCGAGGGTAAAGCCGTGCAATGCGGCGGGACGCGCGGCCCCATCCAGAAAGAAGCCGCCCAGCGGCAAGGCGGCACCCGCGATCAGCAGCCAGATCATGGCGCCCAGTACCGAGGCACGGCTGGAGGCCGAAAGCCCCAGCCCGACATGACGTGCAGCCTTCTGCGTGCGCTCCGGCGCCTCGGCGACCAGCGCGGTCGCGGCCGTGCGGTCCAGCAGCCCGATGTGCTTGAGTTCGCCGTCCACGACCACGGCCGGGATGGAACGTATGCGCAACCGGGTCGCCAGTTGACGCCCCTCCGGCTGCCCCATGTCGACGACTGCGAAATCGATCTGTTTCTTCTCCGCCACCTCGCGCCAGATGCGCTCGGCATCGTGACAGGAGGCACACCATTCGGACACCAGCAGTTCCACCTTCATGAGTCCGTCTCCTCAGTCCGCGCAGCGCATGCAGTGGATGTCGTAGCGGTCGATCCACTGCTTGAGCCCGTCGACGGCTTCGGGCCCTGTATGCAGCCGCTCCAGCGCCTTTTGCGGGTCGTCCGGGCGCATCACCACCACCCAGGCATCGGTATAGGGGGCCACATTCACCAGCCCGGGGTCGGCCTCCACGGCCGGGTTGATGCGCTCAATGGTGCCGTCGAAGGGCGTGGGGATGCCCCCCGCCCACTTGCCGGACTCCAGCCGCGCGACCGGCTTGCCCGCGGCCCGATGCGAACCGGGCTTGCGAAAGCGGAAGTACTGTACGCGGCCCGCCATGGTCTGGGCGGGATCGGTGATCCCCAGGGTGAAGGTCCCGTCGCCCTCCGGGCGGACCCAGACATAGTCGAGGTCGTAGAACAGGTCGTCCGGCAACTCGCAGCCGTTGTATTCGGTATGGCTCATCACGCCCCCTTCGGGCCGTAGTGGCGCACGGTGAGTGCGATATTCAGCGCGAACAGGATCATCGCCCCCCAGGCCATCGCCCCGCCGACCGCAACAGTCGGGTTATGGAACATCATCCAGCCGGCGATCATCACCCAGAGACCGAGATTGGCCAGCACGAACTGCGCATGCCCCAGCCGTTCCGAGAACAGCGAACGCCCGGAGAAGCGCGGTAGTACGTGGAGCCCTACGCCGTAGATCATCATGGTGACAAAGCCGAGCAGCATCAGGTGACCATGGATGCGTGGCACATTGCCGGGGATCAGCCCCGGATGGGCCAGCCAGACGATGCTGATGAGTCCACCCAGCAGCGCATAGGCCAGCGCGGCCAGGATGAACATCCGGTTGCGTGGATGCATGTCGCGTTTGCTCCCTTTTTTGTTTGTTCTGCAGCGAGGCTAGACTACGATAAGATACATCGTAAATGCATTGATCGAGATCAACACGGACGCTTGCGCATTCAGTGACAGTACGCCCCACATGTGCGCTGAGCACACGCCGATTGCCCCGCCATCCGAGCCTATTGATGAAACTGCACCTCCAAGAACCCGCGCCCGGCTTCCACCGCCCGATCGAGCTCCTGCGGGCCTGTCATCGGCGGATCACGAACTGCCTCGACACAATGGAGCGGCTGTCGGGACACATCGAGCAGCACGGGGCCGACGCGGAGGCCCAATCCGCGGCTCGCCGTGTGCTGGCCTATTTCGAGCAGGCCGCCCCGCAACATCACGCCGACGAGGACCAGGATCTGTTCCCGATCCTGCAGGCGTACCGCGACCACCCCGAGGCCCATCCACAACTGGGTGAGTGGATGGATCGCCTGAGCGCGGAGCACCCCCAGCTAGAGGCTGGCTGGGACGCCCTGGAGCCTGCGCTGCAAAACATTGCGGCCGGGCACGCAGATCCGCTGGAAGGCGCGACTGACTGGATCCAGCGCTACCGGGCCCACCTCGAGCTGGAGGAACAAGCCGTACTGCCGCTGGCTGAACACCTGCTCAACGCCGAGGAACGCGCCCGTATCGGACGCTCCATGGCGCACCGGCGCGGCATCCCGGATGCGTACACGGAACCCGCCGATGAGTGACTTCCTGCTGGACCTGCGGGGGCTGGCCGACCACGCGCACACCCGCGCCTACTACACGCTGCGCGAACTGCAACCGGGTCAGGTCTTCGACGTCTGGCTGGATCAGGAGCCACAGCTGCTGATGGATGCGGTCAGCCTGCAGTTGCGCCACGCCATCCACTGGCAGGTGCAGGAGAACGGCCCGCCCCTGTGGAAGCTGCGCGTCCAGCGGCGCGAGGACGTCGCGCCCGTGGACCTTGTCGATCTGCTGCAGCGCGACCACCTGCGCATCGACCGGCTGTTCGCCAGCGCCCTGCACAAGGTCAATGCCGGCGATCTCGAGGGTGCAGCACCCGACTTCCAGGCCTACGTGGGAGGCCTGCGCCGGCACGTTCATGTGGAGAACGAACTGATCGTCCCGACACTGGAAATTTCGCGCGGGGCCGGCAGCCAGGACCCGGTCACGATCATGCTGCGCGAACATGACGAGATCCTGGAACAAACCGCGCTGCTGGAACACGAGTTCCAGGAAGGCGTCGAGGAGGCCTGGATGGTAGCCCCCTTCTTCGCCCTGATCTCCGGGGCCCTCGCCAAGCACGAAAGTCGCGAGGAGCAAAACGTCTTCCCGAACTGGGGACGCCGCCTGCGCCACGAACCCGACCTGGCGGCCGAACTCCTGGAGAAGGCCCGTCAGCACCTGGGGGATGACGCCATGACGCCCAATCGATAGGGGTCGGCAATACGCAAGGACTGTGTCACGATAGCTCATCGACACGGCCCGAAACGACGTGACACCACTCCACCCCGCTACCGGCTTCCCCCGCCTTTTCCAATGGCTTCGCGAGTGCCGCCGGCTCGTCGCATCGCCCGCCAGTGTTCTGGCAATGGGCCTCCTGCTCCTTTGCGGCGCCAGCGTTCAGGCCGACGAACCGACACAACCGCTGATCGTCTCCCAGGACCATGCCTGGCCACCCTTCGCCTTCGCGGACAACGGCGGCGAGCCACGGGGTTTGCTGGTCGATCTGTGGCAGGAACTCGCAAACGAGCTCGACCGCCCGGTGGAGTTCCGGCTGGTCGACTGGCCGCGCACCCTGGATCTTGTCCGCGACGGCGAGGCCAATGTCCACGGCGGGCTCATCCGGTCTCCCGAACGCGAAGAAACACTGGCCTTCAGCGACGTGCTGTTCCCCCTGCGCACCTTCGCCTTTGTGCGCACCGGCGCGCCCGTGGCCCGACTGGACGAACTCGCGCACAAGCCGGCGGGCGTGGTGTCGGGCAGCTTCGAACTCGAGTTCATGCGGCGCGAACGACCCGAACACCCGCTGCAGGTCTTCGACAACAACGAGCAAATGGTGCGCGCCGCGGTGGAAGGCACGATCGATGTCTTCGTGGGCGACTACCCGGTCGCGATGTATCTGCTGGACCGTCATGGCGAGCCGGGCATGTTTCACCCCCTGGAGCTGCTCTACGAGCAGCCCCTGCGCGCAGCGGTGACTCACGGTAACGAGGAACTGCTGGACGAAATCAACACGGCCATCGCCCAGCTGGATGACGAACTGCTGCGCCAGATCACGCAGCGCTGGATCCACTCGGATACGGTCGAGGTGATCCCCACCTGGCTGCTCCCAACCGTCATTGGCCTGGGCCTGCTGGCGGTGTTGCTGTATGCCGCATTACTGCTTCGCCAGCGGCGCGCGCTCGAGACACGCGTTCGCCAGCGCACTGCCGAACTCGAGGACGAGCGCGAGCTGTTCCGTACCCTGACCGAACACGCCGCGGCCGGGGTATTCATCCTCCAGGACGACCATTTCCAGACCGTCAATCCGGCCCTTTCCCGTATCCTTCAGCGCCCCGAATCCTGGCTGCTGAACCAGCCCTTCTACGAGATCATCCACCCGGAACAGCGCGAGGCCGTGACCCAGCGGGCCCGCGACCGGATCGCGGGCAAAAAGGTGCCGGATCACTACGAGATGAAGGTCATCACCGGCGAGGGCGAGACCCGCTGGGTCGACCTGACCGCCGGCCGCGTGGAGCTGCAAAGCGGCCCGGCCAGCATTGGCACGATATACGACATCACCGAACGGCGACTGCTGGAGGATCAGCTGCGCACCAGCGAGGCCCAGTACCGCCAGCTGGTCGAGAACATCGGCGACATCATCTACACCCTCACGCCGGCCGGCGTCATCACCTATGTCTCGCCGCAATGGACACGAGTGCTGGGTTATGCCGCCGAAGAGGCGACCGGAACCCCCATCACCGACTACGTCCATCGGGACGACCGCGAGGAATTCGGCCGCTTCCTCCAGCGCACCATCCGCTCCGAGAAAAACGAGCAGGAAATCGAGTACCGCATCCGGCATCAAGAAGGGGAATGGCGCTGGCACGTCTCGAGCGGCGCCCCGATCCGCAGCGCGACGGGCGAGATCACGGGCTATGTGGGTGTCGCCCGAGACATTACCGATCGCCGCCGCATGCACGACGAGCTTCAGTATCAGGCGCGTTTCAATGCGATGCTGGCACACCTGTCCTCGGACTTTGTAACCGCCAGCGCCGACTTGATGGACGAGCGCCTGGATGCCGCGCTGGCCGATATCGGGCGCTTTTTCGCGGGCGACCGCTGTTACCTGTTCGAGTTGTCGGCGGATGGCGAGAATATGGACAACACCCACGAATGGTGTGCCCCCGGCGTGTTCTCCGTAATGGATCAGCTGCGGGATGTAGACCTCAAGGAACTGCCCTGGTGGCGTGCACGCATGCTGGAGATGCTCGAACAGCGCACACCCGTGGTCATCCCCTCTGTGGACGACCTCCCGAAGGAGGCGGCCACCGAGCGCGGGCTGTTCCGGCAACAAGGGGTCAAGACCCTGATCTGCGTACCCATTCTGACTGGGCAGCAGGTCACCGGCTTCGTCGGGATGGACATGCTGCGCCCACGCACCTGGCGCAAGGATCAGGATGAACTGCTGCTGGTGCTCGGCAACCTGATCTCGGAGGCACTGCAGCGCAACCACCTGGAGATCCAGCTACGCGATCTGGGGATCACCGACCCGTTGACCGGCCTGTACAACCGCCGCTACCTGATGGAGCGCCTGCGCGAACAGATCGAGGCCTGGCGCCGCCACGGCGAACACTTTGCCCTGGCGATCCTGGATCTGGACCATTTCAAGGCCCTCAATGACACCCATGGGCACCTGGCCGGCGACGAGGTGCTGCGCAACTTCGGCGATCTGCTGCGGCGCCAGCATCGGGTCTTCGACATTGTCGCTCGATTTGGCGGCGAGGAATTCATCGTGGTGCTCAGCCATGTCGATCACGAGGCCGCCATCACCGCGATCGAGCGCCTGCTGCAGGCCACCCGCGAACTCGACACACGGTTCGAGGGCGAATCGCTGGCCTTCACGGTCAGCGCCGGCCTGGCCTGGTCCGACGAGTGTGACCCGGAGCACCTCACGCCCGAAGCCCTGATCGATCGGGCCGATGACCGTCTGTATCGCGCGAAGGCCCAGGGGCGCGACCGGCTTGTGGCCGGGGACACATAACCCATCCGGGCGGCGCTGAAAGCGTCAGCCTCTCCCGGCGCCCCGTGGGCCCGACAGCCGGCTGAGCGCCCACAAGCCGAGCGCGGGGCCGGGCAACAACAGCCACACCACCCACAGCCCCAGGTCATCCCACAGCCAGGCGGTCCCCAGGATCGAAGGCAGGGTGAGCGCAAAGCCGATGGCATTCATCACGCTCAGGGCGGAACCCACCGCATCCTGTGGCGCACTCTCCGCGGCCAGCGCGGAGAACTGGGGCGAATCCGCGATCACCGTCAGCCCCCAGAGGGCCAACAGACCCAGAAGCAGCCACGGCGCCAGCCCCGCCAGCAACGGATACAACAGGCACACCAGCCCGGATGTGGCGAGCGCCACCCGCGCGACACGCAGGCTCCCCAGTCGGCGGCTCAGCCGGCCACCCCAGACACAGCCCACCGCGCCCAGCCCGATCACCGCGAAGGCCAGCCAGGGTACCAGCCCCGCCGGGGCATCCAGACGGGTCAGCTCATGCGCCACCAGCAGAGGGACCAGGGTCCAGAAGGCATACAGCTCCCAGCAATGGCCGAAGTAACCGCCGGCCACCGCACGAAAATCACGCCCGCCCAATGCACGAAAGCCCTTGCCCAGCCCCGGTGTGCGCCCCGGCGGCGGCAGATGCGGGCCGTCACCCAGGCGCGCGATCATCCAGGCGGCCGCCACCGCCAGCACGGAGGCCAGCATCATCGGCACCGGCCAGACCAGATCGAGGGTCACGCCCCGCAGGAGATGAGGAAGCGCCGTTCCCAGCGTGAGCATCCCGAGCAGCCAGGACAGGGCCCAGCCCTTGTGCTGCGGCGTCCAGCTGATCACCAGCTTCATGCCCAGCGGATACACCCCGGCCAGACACAGCCCGACGACAAAGCGCACCACCAGCGCCATCTCCCAGACGCCGGCCAACAGGACAAACCCGGCATTGACCAGCGCCCCCAATAGCGCGGACACCATGAACAGGCGACTGGCACGCACCCGGTCGGCCAGGCCGGTCGCGGCCGCCACCAGGGTGCCGATGATGAACCCCAGCTGCGTCGCCATCGTCAGCCAGCCGATCTCGGTCGCCGTCCAGCCCAGTTCCTGCTGCAGGGACAGCCCGACCCCGTTCACGCTGAACCACAGCGAGGTCGCAAAGAGCTGAGCGATCACGATCACCGCCAGGGGATGGCGGTGCAGCAGCCCCGCGAAGCGGCCTGCCTGCACGAGTTCTAATCCACCACGCGGCCGGGACAGGCGTCGCTCAGGGGGCATCCCTGACAAAGCGGTTTCGGACGGCAGCGCTGCTTGCCGTGTTCCACAATCAAGGCGTGCAGATCATTGAAGGCCTGCGCATCCGGCCCCAGCTCCGACTCCACCCAGGCCCGCAGGTCGTCGTAGGCGCCACGCGCATGCGGCAGGCCCAGCCGTTCGAACAGCCGCCGGGTGTAGGCATCGACCACGAACACCGGCCGTTCGAAGGCGTACAGCACGATGTCGTCCGCCGTCTCCGGCCCGACGCCCTTGACGCCCAGAAGGGCCGAGCGCAAGGCCTCGGTCTCCATGCGGGCCAGGGCTTCCACCCCGCCGTGCTGTTCCAGAAAGCGCAGCAGGTGCCGCAGACGGTCGGCCTTCACGTTGAAGTAGCCGCTCGGGCGGATGTGTTCGGCCAGGGTCTCGTGCGGGAGCTCCAGCAGGGCTTCCGGGTCCAGCACATCGGCCTCGCGCAGATTCGCGATTGCGCGTTCGACATTGGTCCAGCTGGTGTTCTGCGTGAGCACCGCGCCCACCATGACCTCGAACGCCGACTCCGCCGGCCACCACTGCAGGTCGCCGTAGGCGCCCTGCAGGCGCTGCCGCACTTCGGCCACCCGCAACGACATCAGGAACGCGCCCGACCACCCGGCTTGCGCGGCCCACCCTTGCGCCCGGAACCTCCTGGCCCCGAACGTCCGGTCTTGCCGCCCTTGCCGGGGCCGCTCCCCGGCTTGGTGGAGCTCCAGCGATCCGCTTCACGTACGCGCCCGCCCGACTTGCCCCGCTTGCCGCGCGCGGGCCGGGTGTTGCGGCCCGGCCCGCGGCGCCGACCCCGCTCGCGAATGGACTCCGGCACGGGCAGCTCGACTGCCTCGTACAGGGCCTCGACCTCGCGCACCTCCAGATCCCGCGACGCACCCGTCTTCAGACCGCGCCCGAGCACCACCGGTCCGTAGCGCACCCGGATCAGCCGGCTCACGGTCACACCTACGGCGTCCCACAGGCGGCGCACCAGACGGTTGCGACCCTCACTGACCACGACATGAAACCAGTGGTTGGCGCCGTCGCCGCCACGCTCTTCCAGGACATCGAAGCGCGCGGGACCATCCTCCAGCTCGACCCCTTCCAGCAGCATGCGCCGCGTATCGTCGGGGACCTCGCCCAGCACCCGCACCGCATACTCGCGCTCCAGCGAATGACTGGGGTGCATCAGGCGGTTCGCCAGTTCGCCATCGGTGGTGAACAGCAGCAGTCCCGAGGTATTCAGGTCGAGACGCCCGACCGCGACCCAGCGCTGCCCCTTCAGGCGCGGCAGGCTGGCGAACACCGGCTTGCGGCCCTCGGGGTCGCTGCGACTGCAGATCTCGCCGACCGGCTTGTGATACACGAGCCAGCGATGCGCATGCTCCGCCATGTGGATCACGCGGCCGCGCACGCGGATCACGTCATTCGGCCCGACCTGATCGCCCAGCTTCGCCGTGCGCTGGTTGACCTTCACCTCGCCGCGCTCGATCCAGCCCTCGATCTCGCGCCGCGAGCCGAGGCCGCGCGCCGCCAGGACCTTTTGTACCCGCTCCGACATTCCTGCTGACTCCAGACGTCTCGATCCGGCCGCATTGCCGCGACCGGACCCGCATTCATTATGATGGGCGCTCACGATACACCAACAGGACGTTGCCCATGACCGCCAAGTGCCCGGAAACCTCCCCCGTCCAGACTCCGCTGAACATCGCCGTCCTCACGGTATCCGACAGCCGAACGCTGGCCGAGGACCGCTCCGGCGATGCCCTGGTGGAACGGCTGGAGGGCGCAGGGCACCGCCTGGCCGAGCGCCGCGTAGTCCGGGACGACATCTATGCGATCCGCGCCGAACTCTCACGCTGGATTGCCGATCCGGAGATCGACGCGGTGCTAACCACCGGCGGCACCGGCATCACGGGCCGCGACGGCACCCCGGAGGCCGCCTCGGTGCTACTGGACAAGACCATCGAGGGCTTCGGCGAGCTGTTCCGCATGCTCTCCTTTGAGGAGATCGGCACCTCCAGCCTGCAGTCCCGCGCGCTGTCGGGCGTGGCTAACGGCACCTATGTCTTCGTGCTGCCGGGCTCCACCGGCGCCTGCCGCACCGCCTGGGACCGCATCATCCAGGCCCAGCTGGACGACCGCACCATGCCCTGCAACCTGACCATGCTGATGCCGCGCCTGAAGGAGTCCTGAGCGATCAATCCGGATCTGCCGCGGGCTCGTCGGGCGCGAAGCACACCGGCGAAGCACGTTCGCCGGGTCGCTCCTCCTCAGCCCGCTCGGCAGCAAGGAGATCGCGCAACACCACCGCGTGGCTATGCTCCACATCCCGCGTGGCCGTCAGCAGCGTCAGGCAGCCGCGGCGGGCGTACCCCAATAGCCGGCCCCAGGCCTCGGCGCCGCCTCCAGTTCTGTTTGATAACGGCGGCAGAAATCACGCCAGCGCCCCGGGTCATGGCCGAACCAGCGGCGCAGCTCCGGGGACGGCGCGATGGCCTTTTCCCAGGCATCCAGTGCGAGTGTGGATTTCTTTATCCCCCGCGGCCAGAGGCGATCAACCAGCACACGACACCTGTCGTCGGGCCCGACCGGATCGTAGACGCGCCGGATCCGCACCCGTTCCATGCGGCGCTTACCGATCCACGTGGGTCTGCAGCCAGTATTCGAGCAGGGCCGCATGCCACAGCTTGGAACCCTGGATGCGGGTGAAGTACTGATCCGGGGCGTCCAGCAGCTTGTCGATGTAGGCCGGCTGGTACAGCCCGCGCTCGCGCGAGGCGCGCGAGGTCAGGATGTCGCGCATGAATTCGAGGAAGTCGCCGCGCACGTATTTGAGTGCCGGCACCGGGAAGTAGCCCTTGGGCCGGTCCAGCACCGCGTCCGGCAGGCGCCCGCGGGCGATGCGGCGCAGCACGTCCTTGCCGCCGTCGCCCAGCTTCAGGTGCGGCGGCATCGCGGCGGCGGTCTCCACCAGCTCGTGATCCAGGAACGGGACCCGCGCCTCCAGGCCGAAGGCCATGGTCATGTTGTCCACGCGCTTGACCGGGTCGTCCACGATCAGCGTGGTCACATCCAGCGCCAGCACCGCGTCGATGAAGGAATCCGCGCGGTCGGTCTCGAGTTCGGCGAACTGCTCGCGCAGCCAGTCGCCGGTCACGTCATTCGACGGCGGGTGGCGCAGCATCTCGGCCATCTCGGGGTGGTCGCGGTCGAAGTAGTGGCGACGGAAACGTTCCACCCAGTCGCCGTGACGGTCCTCGGCCATCTGCGGGTACCAGAAGTAGCCACCGAAGACCTCGTCCGCGCCCTGGCCGGACTGCACCACCTTCACATGCTGCGAGACCTGTTCCGAGAGCAGGTAGAAGGCCACCGCATCCTGGCCGAACATCGGCTCGGCCATCGCCCCCACCGCCTCCGGCAGGCGGGCCAGCACCTGGTCGTTGGGGATCAGCGTGGCCTGATGGTCGGTGGCGTAGCGCTCGGCGACCGGATCGGAGTACTCGAACTCCGATCCCTTCTCCTCCGGCTGGTCCTCGAAGCCGACGGTGAAGGTACGCAGGTCCTGCGCCCCCTCCTCCATCGCCAGCGCGACCAACAGCGACGAGTCAAGCCCGCCGGAGAGCAGCACGCCCACCGGCACGTCGGCCACCTCCAGGCGCTTGCGCACGGCGCTGCGCAGACTGTGCTCGATACGCTCCTGCCATTCGGCGTCGGACACGGCCTCGGCCGGGCGGTGGGCATACAGCGTCCAGTAACGTTGCAGTCGCTCCTGCCCACGCGCATCGATACTGAGGTAATGCCCCGGCTCCAGCTTGCGGATACCGCGCAGCACGGTACGCGGCGCGGGCACCACCGCGTGCAGCGAGAACAGCATGTGCAACGCCTCGGCATCCAGCTCGGTGTCCACGTCGCCCGCCGCCAGCAGCGCCTGGGTGTTGGAGGCGAAGCGGATGCCGTCGCCACCGCGCGCCAGATACAGCGGCTTGATGCCCATGCGGTCGCGCGCCAGCAGCAAGCGCTGGGCGTGGCCGTCATACAGCGCAAAGGCAAACATGCCGTGCAGCCGGGCGACGATGCCCTCGCCCCACTCGGCATAGCCGCGCAGGATGACCTCGGTATCGCCGGTGGAGAAGAAGCGATGGCCGCGGCCCTCCAGCTCGCTGCGCAGGGCACGGAAGTTGTAGATCGCGCCGTTGAACACCAGCGCGAGCCCGGTCTCCGGGTCGAACATCGGCTGGTGCGCGCGCTGCGACAGGTCCAGGATCGACAGGCGCCGGTGCCCCAGGGCCACCCGCCCGGAGGCCCACAGCCCGTCGGCATCCGGCCCGCGCCGTTCCAGGCAGGGCAGCATGCGCGCCACGGCCTCGCCACTGGCGCGCCGTTCACCCCAGACGAATTCTCCCGCGATCCCGCACATCGATTCTTTCCTTGCTGGTTGGGTGGCTTGGTTTTGGAGCCGGCTTGTTCCTCTCCGGCGCAGGCAGGGCTTCGCCTGCAGGCAGGCTCCTACCGTTCAGGGGGCTCTGACGAGCTTCCGCCGAAGGCGGCCTCCAGGGCCTCCATCAGGGCCTGGCTGGCGGCCCCGGCGCGGTCGCGATCCGCGTGCGCCATGTAGAACGGCACCTCGTGGCGCGTGCCTGCCTCCAGGTTCAATTCGACCAGACACCCCTGCTCAAGATCCTCCGCGATACGATCCAGCGGCAGCCAGGCGAAGCCGATCCCGGAGCACAGGATCGCGCGCGCGGTACTCATGTGCGAGACCGTCCAGCGCTGGTCGGCCTCGAGCCAGCCACCCTCCCCGGCCTGCTGCTCGCCGGAATCACGAACCACGATCTGGCGCTGCGCCTGCAGGTCCCGCCGTGTCAGCCGCTGGCCGTCGGCCAGCGGATGTCCCGGGTGTGCCACGCAGACCATGATCTGATCCGCCAGCCAGGCGCCCAGATAGCCGCCCGGCAACTCCGGCGCGATCAGGATATCCACCCGGCCTTCGCGCAGGAGTTCCGGGCCGCCGCTCAGGACGACCTCCTCCAGCTGGACACGCGTGGCCGGATAGGCACGGGAAAAGCGCTCCAGCGCCTGGATCACCGGGCCCCGCGGCAGGATCTGGTCCACCGCCAGCCGCACCTCGGACTCCACACCGGCGGCGAGCGCACCGGCCAGGGCCTCGATCTCGGCGGCCTCCTCCAGCAGGTGCTCGGCACGGCGCAGCAGCGCCTCGCCCGCCGGGGTCAGCACCGCCTTGCGGCCCTGGACTTCGAAGACCTCGACGCCCAGGCGCTCTTCCAGCTTCTGCACCGCATGATTCACACTGGAGGGGCTCTTGTGAACTTGTTCCGCGGCACGAGCAAAACCGCCGGCGGCCACCACCGCCTGCAACATGCGCCATTGCTCCAGGGAGACGCGGATCAATGGACCCGCCTACGTCGACATCCAGGAGTCCACGCCAGGACGCGGCGGCCCCGTTCTGGTGACAGGCTGCACCGCCACTGCCGCGGCTTCTCAGCACACAGCATCGAACCAAACGCCGCCCGATTCATCCTAGTGTTCCTCGGGGCACCCGCAGCCGGTCTTGTGGATACGCCGATGCCATTCCTCGCGCATCCGCGCGTAGGCGGTCGTGGTCATCAGCAGCAGATGGACCGTGGAGGGGTAGATTCGGCCGTCCATGCGCAGGGTCTCGGTCAGCTCCGGGTCCTTGCCCTCGGGGATGTAGAAAAAGTCCTGCCCCTCGCGCAGCTGATCCTTTTGCGCCTTGAACAGACGAAAGGCCGTGCCCTTGGGCACACCGTTCCATTCGTCGATCTGACGCAGGCTCAGGGTGGCGTATCCCTTATGGATGACCGGGTCCGGCGGGGTGTCGCTGGCGGAACCCTCGCGCCCCGGAAACAGTCCTGCACTACGGGGGTCTTCGTCGCTTTCGATCCTCATGCTGGCATTATGGCATGCCGACAGCCGCCCGACGGAACAGGACGACACGGATGGAATTGCTACAGGAATACGGGCTGTTCTTCGCCAAACTCGTAACCGCCCTCGTGGTGGTGCTGATCTTCGTGAGTGCCGTGGCGGGGGTGGTCGCCAAGAGCCGCGAGAGGCGTCCGGACCGCCTGACGGTGCGCAAGCTGAACGATCGCTATCGCCGCATGGAGAAGACCATCCGCCACGCGGTCGAGGGAAGCGCGACCTGGCGAGCGCGGCTGCGCAAGAAGCTGGGGTGGCGCCGCGGCGATTCCTCGTCCGGCGAAGGTGAATCCACCGAGGCCCCAAAACCGGATACCCCGAGCGAACACCCCGGCCCGGATTCCGGCGACCAGGAACGGCCCAGGGTGTATGTGCTGCACTTCACCGGCGATATCCGCGCCTCCAGCGTCGACAGCCTGCGCGAGGAGGTGACCGCGATCCTGACCCTCGCCCGCCCCGAACAGGACCGGGTGATCGTATGCCTGGAAAGCCCCGGGGGGCTTGTCCCGTCGTACGGCCTGGCGGCCTCGCAACTGGCCCGCCTGCGCGACCAGGGGCTGGACCTGACCGTCGCGGTGGACCGGGTTGCCGCCAGCGGCGGGTACATGATGGCCGCCGTGGCGCACCGGATCGTGGCTGCGCCCTTCGCGGTGCTGGGGTCGATCGGGGTCGTGGCCCAGATTCCGAATCTGCACCGCTGGCTGGAACGTCATGACATCGATGTCGAACTGCTGACCGCCGGCGAATACAAGCGCACCCTGACCGTACTCGGGGAGAACACCGACGAGGGCCGGCGCAAGTTCCGCGAGCAGCTGGACGAGGCGCACGACCAGTTCAAGACGTTTCTTTCCCGCTACCGCCCATCCCTGGACCTGGAGAAAGTGGCAACCGGCGAGCACTGGTACGGCGAACAGGCACACGACCTGGGCCTGGCCGATGAACTGCGAACCAGCGATGATCTGCTGCTGGAGACCAGCCGCGAGGCCGACCTGTTCGAGATTACCTATACGCGCCCGCAGCGCCTGAGCCGACGCGTCACGCTGGCGATGGAATCCATCGTCGAGCGTGCGCTGCGCGGCAGCGCTCCTCATGAACGGCTATAACCGGGGAAGAAGCGCCCACCCCCAGTCGTCCAACATCAAGAACCGACCCGGAGGACACGACCATGCAACATCGCTCCCGCACCCCTGCTTTTTTGCTCTGCCTGCTTGCCGGCATTGCCCTGTTCGCGTTGCCGCTGGCGGGCAGTGCGGACGACAAGATGCCCTGGGGCTCGGCCGAGATGATGGACCGCGAATACGAGCCACGTAAGGTGGTCTACGACGTCTATGTGGATACCGAAGACGAGCTGAACATGGTGCTCGATCGCGTCAGCATGCTGAACAACGTCTACGAGTCCGATCCGTTCGAGGCCCACATCGTGCTGGTTTTGCATGGCCGCGAGGTCCCGTTCTTCACGCGCGACCAGTTCGAGGAGCGCGAGGAAACCATGCGTCGCGCCAAGTCCCTCAGTGAAGGCGGCGTCATCGAGTTCCGCATGTGTGAGGCCTCCGCCCGGCTGCGCGGCATCGACCACGAAGACGTCCACGGCTTTGTGAACCTGGTGCCCATGGCCGACGCCGAGATCATCGAACTGCAGCACGAGGGCTACCTGCTGATGCAGTGAGGCCCCGCCTGCAGGCAGACGCCAGAACCCTGGTGTCTGCCTGTTAACGCCCCTTCAATGGCTGCCCCGAGCAAGCCTCCCTACGCCCCATCGATAGCACCCCAAGGAATCCCCGCTCATGAAACGACGCCTGCTTGCCCTCCTGATCGCAGCCACCGGCCCCACCCTGGTTCTGGCCGACGAACCGCGGAAGAGCGACCCTGATCAGAATGTCTACATCCCAGGGGCCGAGGACAGCCAGGGCGTGTTGCGCGTGGCAGCAGTCTACAACGGGGACCGCATCCGGATTCACTACGAGTACGAAACCAACAGCCCCAGCTGGTATCACCAGTACTGGCGCTACGAGGATGGCGAATGGGTGCGCTACGGCTCCGGCGGCCCGGAGCCGGACGAGCACGGCCTGTACGAAGACCGCATCTCGATGATGCTGGACGACGGCTCGGTCGACGACTTCATGCGCCTTGGTGGCTGGATGACGGCACACGAAGGCATGCGCAGCCTGAGCTCGGAGGTGGATCGCGACGACGTGCGCGAACACCCCAAGCTGGGCGAAGCGATGGGCCGCAGCGATGTGCGCAAATACCTGCCGCAGACCCGCGAAACCGATGACCCGGAAGATGTCTCCTGGGACGCCATCCGCGATGATGACGAGCTCGAGGCGATGCGCGAGAACGGCGAATTCCTCGACCTGTGGCAATGGCGGGCCCACCGCAGCCACCCGATGGGGTACGCGGATAACGGCTATGTGCTGCACTACCGCCTCGCCTCCGAGGGCGACAGCATGTTCACCACCAACTGGGACGACGACACCGAGCAGCCCGCCTATATGTTCGACCCCGACCAGGTGGGCGCCCCGGCCCTCGACTGGGAGCGCCTGGTCGCGGGCGAATATGGCCAGAACGACCCCTACTTCCTGTCGGAAAATAACTCGGTCGCGTTTGACCCCGACTATGACTGGCAGGAGGGCGACACCCTGCCCCAGCGCTTCCTGCGCGAGCCCGGTGGCAGCCGCGGCGCGATCGAGGCCTCGGGCGGCTACCAGGACGGGGCCTGGCGCATCGCGTTGACCCGCTCGCTCGACGCCCCGGACTCACGCGACAGCAAGGCACTTGAACAGGGCAATACCTACAACGTCGCCTTCGCCGTGCACAACGGCACCGGGGCCCGCTGGCATCTGGTCTCGCTGCCCCTGACGCTGGGGCTGGACAATGGCGAGGCCGACATCGAAGCCCAGTACACGGACGGACACCTGGACGACGCCGACCTCGAATGGACCGAGGTCCCGGTGTTCTATCCCGGACAGATGACCTACCAGAAGCTGCACAGCGACGCGCACGGGGCCGGCGGCCCGCTCGTGCGTGATGGCGACCTGGGCGTGCTTGACGCCCACGATCCGGAGGGCCTCGCGGACCTGATCATCGAGCACGAACTGCGTCAGCTGGAGAACTAGGGGGGCCAATGTCTCCCCAGGACTGATCGTCAGCTCGACCCGGATGGTTCCGAGGGTGCCTGCGGGGCGGGGAACAGGCGCGGCATCCAGCGCAGGTAGCCGAGCATCCCGAACAGCTCGACCAGCGACTGCAGCACGATGACCATGACGGCCGCGTGCAGGGCCTCCGGCAGTGCCAGCGCCACCGGCAGCACGACAAACGAGTTGCGCGTACCCAGGCTGAACGCCAGTGTGCGCCCCTGCTCAATGGGCAGGGCGAATACCCGGGCCAGGGCCCATGCCAGTGCGGCCGCCCCGACCAGAAACAGCAGGTACACCGGGATCACCCCCAGCAGCTCCCGCCCGCCCTCGAACACCACCGGGGCCTCCGCCAGCGCGATCAGCCCCACCACCAGCGCCAGCAGCGGAACGGTGGCGACCCCGAAGCGGTTCTGCCAGACCTGCACACGCCCCCGCACCCTGAGCGCCTGCTCCAGCAGAACGGCCGCCGACAGCGGCAGCCCGATCAGCAGCGCCGCCGCGGCGAACACGGTCGGCGACATAAGGCCCACGGTCTCGCCCGGCCCCAGGATGAGGGCCAGGTACACCGGCAGCATCAGGAATTGCGCCGCAAGACTCACCGGCGCAAAGGCCGCGGCACGCGCACTATCGCCCCCGCCCTGGCGGGCAAAGGCAATGAACCAGTCGGTGCAGGGCATCAGCAGCACGAGCAGGATGCCCAGCCGTATCGCCGGGTCGTCCGGGGCCAACGGCAGCAGGGCGATCAGCAACAGCGGCACCAGCACGAAGTTCCCCACCAGTGCGGCCACCAGGAAGCGGCGATCGTTAAAGGCGAGCCGGATCGCCTCCCAGGGGATCTGCGCAAAGGTGACAAACAGCAACAGCCCGAGCGCGATCCATACCCAGGCGGTCAGCCCCTCGCCAAGCCCCGGCCAGAGGCTGGCCAGGACGAGCCCCAGCACAATCGCGGCGAGATAGACCCAGACCTGAAGACGTTCCAGCATCCCGCTACGGTATCAGAACCCCACCCGCCGTCCGGCTTCGTTGTCGGCGGCGCCGCGACCGGTCAGGCTTAGGGTGTTGCTTTGCGTACGTATCCGCACCGTGCAGGGGATGTGATGATCCAGCAGGAGCCTTTGGTGGCCTACCACGATTTCCCGCCCCTGACCCGGGCGCGGCTGGAGACCCTGCAGGCCAACCTCGGCTATGTCTGCAACCAGACCTGCTTTCACTGCCATGTGAACGCCGGGCCGAACCGGCGCGAGATCATGCCGCCAGAGGTGATCGACGAACTGCTCGCCTGCTGCGATCGCTGCGACGTCCAGACCCTGGACCTGACCGGTGGCGCCCCGGAACTGAATCCCGGCTTTCGCGACCTGGTCCGCGCCGCCCGCCAGCGCGGGATACACGTGATGGATCGCTGCAACCTGACCATCCTCGGTGAACCCGGGCAGGAGGACCTGGCAGCGTTCCTGGCCGAACAGGGCATCGAGATCGTGGCCTCGCTGCCCTGCTATCTGGAAGAGAACGTCGATGCCCAGCGTGGCGACGGTGTGTTCGAACGCAGCATTGCAGGTCTGAAGCAGCTCAATGCCCTGGGTTACGGCCAGCCCGACAGCGGGCTCGGTCTCAACCTGGTCTACAACCCGCAAGGGCCGAGTCTGCCGCCCCCGCAGGCCGAACTGGAGGCCGCCTACCACGAGCACCTCGAGCGCGAGTACGGCATCCTTTTCAACGCGCTGTTCACGATCACCAACATGCCCATTCACCGCTTCGCCAAGACGCTAGCGCGTGAGGGCCGTTACAACGCCTACATGCAGACGCTGCGAAACGCCCATCAGTCGTCTAACCTCGCGAGCGTCATGTGTCGGACACTCGTCTCGGTCGACTGGCAGGGATACGTGCACGACTGTGACTTCAACCAGATGCTGGGGTTACCCCTGGGGGCCGGTCGCGGCCACCGCGTCCACATCGGCGAGCTGACGCCCGAGTACCTGGCGCAGGCACCGATCGCGGTCGGCGACCACTGCTACGGATGCACGGCCGGCCAGGGTTCCAGCTGCGGCGGGGCGCTTTGATCCCCCCGCGACCATTCAAGTCCTCAACCACGATGAAAAGGAATTCGTCACGAAAAAAACCCTTCTGGCCACCACACTGTCGCTCGCCCTCGCCGCCACGTCCGCGCAGGCGTTCGATGTGGACGGCATGATCACCAAGGCCAGCCCGCACTCGGCCGCGGAAACCCTGGACCGCTTCGAGTCCGCCCTGCAGGCGAACGATGTCAACGTCGCCCTGCGCTGGGATCACGCCAGCAAGGCCGCGGGCGAGGACATTGATCTTGGCCCGACCGAGCTGCTGCTGTTCGGCAATCCGGCCCTGGGCAGCCACATGTTCACCAGCCGCCAGCACGCGGGCATCGACCTGCCGATGAAGGCGCTGGCCTGGACCGATGCGGAAGGACAGACCTGGCTGGCCTACAACGATCCCGAGTGGCTGGCCGAACGCCACGGGATCGACGATCGCGAGGATATTGTCGAGCAGATGAGCAACGCGCTCGACAACCTCTCAGGTGCGGCGATCGCCGACGACTGAGCACCAGCAACCGGCGGGCGATTCGTTATAGTGGGGGCCAGACCCAATGTCCCGGGAGACTCATGGATCGCCCGCCTCATTACAATCCATCGGCGCGTGCCGAAGATGTGCTCGGCTGGCGCGAGTGGGTCGGCCTACCGGATCTCGGCCTCGGAGCCATCAAGTGCAAGGTGGATACCGGCGCGCGCAGCTCCGCGCTGCATGCCTTCTATATCGAGAGTTTTACCCGCGACGGGCATGAATGGGTGCGCTTCGGGATCCATCCGTACCAGCAGGATGACCAGACCGAGGCCTGGTGCGAGGCCCCGGTACTGGATGTTCGCAACGTCACCGACTCCGGCGGCCATAGCGGCGAGCGTTACTTCATCGCCACCCGCGCTAAAATCGGTGATCGAGTGATCCCTCTGGAACTCTCCCTGACCAGTCGCGATACCATGCGGTTTCGTATGCTGCTCGGGCGCGAGGCCATGCGGGGGCGGTTTCTGGTGGACCCCCGCGCCTCGTTTCTGCTCGGGCGACCCGCTCCACATCCTGCAACGCCGGAATCCATGCCCGAATGAAGCTCGGAATCCTCTCGCGCAACAGCAAGCTCTACTCCACCCGGCGCCTGGTCGAGGCCGCCCAGGAACGCGGTCACGAGATCCGCGTGGTGGACCCGCTACGCTGCTACATGAACATCACCGCGCACAAGCCCCAGATCCACTACAAGGGCGATGTGCTCGACCAGTTCAACGCGGTGATCCCGCGTATCGGCGCCTCCATCACCTTCTACGGCAGCGCCGTGCTGCGCCAGTTCGAGATGATGAACGTCTACCCCCTGAACGAGTCAGTGGCCATCTCGCGCTCGCGCGACAAGCTGCGCAGCCTGCAACTCCTGTCACGCCGCGGCATCGGGCTGCCGGTAACCGGCTTTGCCCACTCCCCCGATGACATCGACGACCTGCTGGCCACTGTCGGCGGCGCACCCGCCGTGATCAAACTGCTGGAGGGAACCCAGGGGCTTGGGGTCGTGCTGGCCGAGACCAAACAGGCGGCGGAAAGCGTGATCCAGGCCTTCATGGGTCTGAAGCAGCACATCCTGGTGCAGGAGTACATCAAGGAGGCCAAGGGCTCGGATATCCGCTGCCTGGTGATCGGCGACAAGGTCGTCGCCTCGATGAAGCGCCAGGCAAAGGAAGGCGAGTTTCGTTCCAACCTGCATCGCGGTGGCAGCGCGAGCCTGTGCCGCATCACCCCCGAGGAACGGGCTACGGCGGTGCGCGCGGCCAAGGTGATGGGCCTGAATGTCTGCGGCGTCGACCTCCTGCGCTCCAACCACGGCGCGGTGGTGATGGAGGTGAACTCCTCACCGGGCCTGGAAGGAATCGAAAACGCCTCCGGCAAGGACGTGGCCGGCATGATCATCGACTTCATCCAGAAGAACGCCAAGCCGAACCGCACCAAGACCAAGGGCCGTGGCTGATGGCCACACCCCGGGGCGACCGTAACGCCCCCATCACCATCGGCGGGACAACCGTGCGCCCGGGTGAACGGCGAACGGTGGAGCTGCAGCTCGGTGCCCTGTACACCCACACCCCGACCAACATGCCCGTACAGGTGCTGTGCGGCCGGCGCAAGGGACCGGTGCTGTTCGTCAGCGCCGCCATCCATGGCGACGAGATCAACGGCGTGGAGATCATCCGCCGTCTGCTGAAGGTCCCGGCGCTGCGGCGCATGCGGGGCACGCTGCTGGCGATCCCCGTGGTCAACATGCACGGCTTCATCAACCAGAGCCGCTACCTGCCCGACCGCCGCGACCTGAATCGCTGTTTCCCCGGATCACCCAAGGGCTCGCTGGGGGCCCGGGTCGCGCGGCTGTTCATGCGCGAGATCGTCCACCGCAGCACCCACGGGATCGACCTGCACACCGGGGCGATCCACCGCTCCAACCTGCCGCAGATCCGCGCCAACCTCGACCACGCGGAAACACAGGAACTGGCGCGCGCCTTCGGCGCACCGGTGGTCCTGAATTCCGCACTGCGCGACGGCTCCCTGCGCGAGGCCGCGGCGGAGCGGGATACGCCGATCCTGCTGTACGAGGCCGGCGAGGCACTGCGCTTCGACGAGCTGTCCATCCGCGGCGGTGTACACGGGATCATCGAGGTGATGCGGCATCTTGGCATGCTGCCGGCGAGCCGGCGCCGCAGCCCGCGCGAGCCCATCATGGCCCGCACCAGCGGCTGGGTACGCGCCCCCCAAAGCGGCATCCTGCGCAGCTTCGTGCGCCAAGGCGATCGCGTGGTCCGCGACCAGACGCGCCTGGCAATCGTCTCCGATCCCTTCGGCGAGACCGAGACCGAGGTCCTCGCCCCGGCCTCGGGGATCATCATCGGTCAGCTCAACCTGCCCCTGATCAACGAGGGCGACGCCCTGTACCATATCGCCCAGTTCAACCGGACCGACCTGGCGGTGGAACGCCTGGAGACCTTCCAGGAAAACCTCGAGGCCAGCGACTACCCCTACGCCGACGCCCCGCGCCCGGAAACGCCCTGACGTTCACACTGGCGGGGGATCAAAACCCGCTGTCACCACGTCTACGGCTTGAACTCATTCAACCAGACCTCTGTCCATGATCCGTTTGCCCTTGTGGCTCCATGCCCTGCTCCTGACTGGCGCCCTGTGTACGAGCCCCGCCCTGGCGCAAGAGATTGCCGAAGAGACCTCGGACGATGCCCGGACCGGCACGGTCTCCGCCGCCACCAGCATCGACGCGGGCGGGGCCGAGATCCCGGTCGAGCGCTACCCCACCGATGGCGAGGCCGTGCTGCTGTGGTTCCCGTCCGAGCACGGGCTGCTGGACGGCCACCGGCAGCAGGCCCTGGCGCTACAGGCCGCCGGCGTCGAGGTCTGGCTGACGGACCCGTTCGCCGGGCATTTCCTGCCGGAGGCCGCCTCCAGCTTCGACGAGATGCCGACCGACACCGTGGGCGACCTGATCGAGGCCGCGCACGCGGAAGACGAACGCGCGGTGTTCGTGTTCGGCAATGACCGCGCCCTGCCCTGGCTGCTCACGGGCCTGTACCACTGGCAGGAAGAACATCCGGAAGCAGAGCACCTGGCGGGGCTGATCATGATGAGCCCGTACCTGCATACCGGGGTGGACACCGACGAGGCCGAGATGCAACCCATCGTCGGCGTCACCAACCTGCCCGTCTACATCATCCAGCCGATGCTGTCTCCGCAGTTCCAGCACCTGGGGCTGATCCGCTCGACCCTCAGTGACGGGGGCAGCACCGTCGGGGCGCGCCTGCTCCCCGAGTTGCGTGACCGCTTCTTCTTCCGCCCCGATGCGATGGAGACCGAGCTCCTGGCGCGCGAGGTCTTCCACCAGGAACTCGTCTACGGCATGGACCTGCTACGCCGCCTGTCGGCCGCGCGCACCGCCACCGCATCCGACGACCTGGACCTGAGCGTGAACACGCCCACCGGCGGCGACGTCCAGCTGGATACGCTGGACGAACCCATCGCGGCCCCCGAACTGGTCCGCCCGGACCTGGCCGGCGAGGAACACCGGCTGGAGGACTATCGTGGCGAGGTCGTGCTGATCAACTTCTGGGCCAGCTGGTGCCCGCCCTGCGTGCACGAAATGCCGTCCATGCAGCTGCTGGAAGACGAGCTGCGCGAACAGGGCTTTCGCATCCTCGCGGTCAATCTTGGCGAGGACGAAGAGACCATCCGCGACTTCATCGAGAACGAGGTGCAAACCGAGTTCACCATCCTGCTCGACCCGGACCAGGAGTCGCTGAACGACTGGCGCGCGATGGCCTACCCCACCAGCTATGTCGTCGACCGCGAGGGCAACCTGCGCTACTACCTGTTCGGCGCCATCGAGTGGACCGAACCCGGCGTCGTCGACCAGATGCGCGAACTGCTCGAGGAAGACTACGAAGCCTCGGAAGGCGACGACTAGTCCGAACCCGGTGGCGTCCCGAACGCCTCGCGCAGCCACTCGCGCAGGGCGTCAAAGCCATGCTCCGCCCGCTCCGAGGGCGGCTGCATGCCCGGGACGAACCCGTATTCGCGAAATGGCTCCAGCAAGGCCGGATCGCCGCTGATGATATGCACGGGCACGGCCCAGCTGGCGTCCTGACCAGTCACCAGGGCGGCCGGCTGGTGATCACCCAGCATGAAAAATAGCGTGTCCTCGTCCGCATACCGCGCCGCGTAGCCGCCGGTCACCTCCAGCGAATAGCGCACCGACTCCGCGTAGTACTCGCGCACGCGATCGAAGTCCCGCCACAGCGACTCCGGGGTCGGGCCCTTGCCCGCCCACTCGTCGAAGACCGCGCCGTCCCCGATCGACTCCCAGTCCTCCAGCACCGGCAGGATCGGCGTCCACGGTGCATGCGAGCTGATCAGGGCCAGCATCGCGAATACCGGGCGCTCCGAGGGCCCGCGGATCTCGCGTTCGAAGAACGACCAGGTGTACTGGTCCGGCATGGTCACCCAGAAAAACGGCGGCCCGGCGTAGTCGAACCCGTGCTTGTCGACGATCCGGTCCCAGCGAAACCACTGTCCCTCCGGCCAGTCGAGCTGGATCGCCGGGGCCAGCATGGCCGTGTCGTGCCCGGTCGCCTGAAAGTCCTGCACCAGGGTGTCGCGGGTCTGCGCCTGCAGGGCGTCATAATGCCCGGCGTAACGCACCTGCAGGCCCGCCAGCAGCGAGGCCTGCGCCAGCCAGGACTGCCCCCCGGCGATCGGGGCCTCCAGTACACCGGTCACCACATGCAGGTCCGCGGCGTCGAGCTGCTCGCCAATGGATTCGAGACTCGGCACGATGACCGGGGCATAGCGCTCGTCGAACACCGCCGAGACCCCGTAGGACTCCACCAGCCCCAGGATCACGTCGACGTCAGCCAGACCCGTCAGGGGACGCCCCTCGGCCTGCTCGCGGGTCTGTTCCAGGCGCTCGCGAAATACACGGTTCTCCGCCAACGCCCCCTGCCCGGCCACGATCTGCTTTTGGACCGAAACGAGCCCGGGCGCGGCCGTACCCGGCGGTGCCGCGCCCCGGCCGGAGACGACCGCCCCCACCAGCCCGAGTGTTAGCAGCCCGACCGCTACGGACAGGGGTATCCGGCGCCCTTGCGTCGGCTGAACGGTCAGCGCGAACAGGCCGCGCCCCGCGCCCGCGATCACCGCGATCAGCCCCGTGATCAGTACGACCACCAGTGCCACCGTGACCCAGAGATCCAGATTGCCGGTCACCAGCCGGTAGACCGCGTCCAGCAGGATCCAGTCCTGCATCACATTCAGGGGGCGTACCAGGCTGACGCGGGTCAGGGCATCGAACAGGGCCAGCACCACCAGCGCCAACAGCACGCATCCGGCCAGCCAGGCCAGCGCACGCGCCAGCCGCCCGGCGGGCAACAGCGCGAACAGCCCGACCAGCAGGACCGCCTCCCAGGCCAGCCAGTACGGGCCAATTCCCGCGTGGCGGGGCACGTCCAGCCCCAGCAGCACGACGTTGAGTGCCGCGAGGGTCAGCAGCAGTCGAATCACGGGCAGACGGACATTAGGGAAACACTGATCAATGTACACGCTCGCGCTGCGGGGAACCGAACGTCATCCGCTGCAGGACACCATCCCGTCGCACACGCCAGTGGTACAGGGCCGCCGAGATATGACCCAGTGCCAGCACCAGAAGGGTGATCCCCAGGATCTGGTGCCAGGCGAACAGGGTCTCCGACAGCGCCTCGTTTTCCGGGAACAGGCCCGGCAGGATCAGCGGACCCAGCTGCACCGGGTAGCCGCCGGCGGCCGTGGCCCACCAGCCGATTACCGGCATCACGATCAACAGCAGATACAGCAGGCCGTGGACCGACTCGGCGGCAATGCGCTGGGCCGGCGGCAACGCGACCGCGTAGGGCGGCTTGCCATGCCGCAGACGCATGCCCACACGCACCAGCATCAGCAGCAGCACCAGCACGCCGAAGCTCTTGTGCCAGGTGTAGATGGTGTCGGTCGTGCCTTCGCCAAAGCGCTCCTGGAGACCCTCGAAGCCATACCAGCCAATGGTCCCGCCCAGCGCCAGCGCACCCAGCACCAGCACGGCGACCGCCCAGTGCACGATCCGCTGGCTCAGGGCGTAACGCGGCCACACTCCGGTATTGTCCGTCTCCATCCCGCACTCCCGTTCGTGTATGCCCCCAACATGCCGCCCCCACAGCATGCCCGCAACCCCAGCCCGGCTGACGATATCCCCCATTGGCCGTACCGGGCCATTATGCTTTGAGGATGCGATCCTCCATCCCCAACCCCACGCCGCTGACCGGCGTACGCTGCCTGACGTTCGACCTCGACGACACGCTGTGGCCGGTGATGCCGGTGATCCACCATGCGGAGGCGCGCTTCTACGCCTGGCTGCGCGAGCACGCGCCGGTGGTCTGCGAACGCTTTGATCCGCAGGCCCTGATTGCTGAACGGGCCGCCTTCATGCGCGCGGCCCCGCAGAGCGAGCGCCACGACCTGACCGGCCTGCGCAAGCGCTGGCTGCGCCGGCTGGCCACGGATTGCGGCTGCTGTCCCGATCTGCTCTCGGGCGAGGGATTCGCGGTGTTCTGGCATGCGCGCAACGAGGTGACGCCCTTCCCCGAGGCGGATGGCGTGCTCGCCACGCTGTCGCGTCACTTCCGGCTGGGCGCGATCAGCAACGGCAATGCCGATGTCTTTCGCACCCCCCTGGGGCGCCACTTCGACTTTGCGATCGCGGCGGGCGAGGCCGGCGCGGCCAAGCCCGACCCGGTGATCTTCGCCCAGGCCCGCGAGCAGGCCAGCGTCGAGGCCGAGCAGATCCTGCATGTGGGGGATGACAGCACCAGCGACGTCCTGGGAGCCCTGAACGCGGGGTTTCAGGCCGCCTGGTTCAATCCCGACGCGCTGCCCTGGGAACACGGGCGCCCCCGACCAATACTGACACTGGGCCGCCTGGGCCAGCTGCCGCGGCATCTCGGGATCGACTAGGCGTCTATCGCCGCAGCCCCACCCTCTCAGTCGGGATCGACGCGGCCGCGCAGGGCCTTCTTGCGGCCACGGTGGGTCTTGCCCTCTAGCCGACGCAGCTTGGAGGCACGTGTGGGCCGGGTCGGCTTGCGCGTCTTGATCGGGCGGCCCGCCTCGCGCAGGAGCTCGGCCAGGCGCTCCAGCGCATCCTCGCGATTGGCCTCCTGGGCACGGTACTGCTGCGCCTTGATCACCACCACGCCGTCCTTGCTGATGCGCTGATCACGGCGGCGCAGCAGGCGCTGCTTGTAGACCTCCGGGAGACTGGAGGCATGGATATCGAAACGAAGATGGATGGCCGAGGCCACCTTGTTCACATTCTGCCCGCCCGCGCCCTGGGCCCGGATCGCGGTCAGCTCGATCTCGTCGTCCGGCACCGTAACGCTGTTGGAGATACGCAGGGTCATGGCAGCGTATTCGCTAGCGAAAGTCGCCGTCCTGGATTCGACCCTCGTCATCCAGCTCGGCGAAGAAGCGCGAGTTGTCCTGGCGGTACTCGTGGGTCGCGATCTCGCCCGGCAGCACCAGCGTCACGTCCGGGTAGACGCGCTCGAACTCCTCGGGGCTCGGCCGGGTTTCCAGGAAGTGCAGAAACGGGTTCATCTGCTTGACCGTCCCCGGACGCGGCTCCGGCCCGTCGGGCCGCGTCTCGGTCTTGTGGACCGCGCAGCCGCTAACCCCAAGCGCCAGCATCACTGCCACTACGGACATCCATCGAAGTACTCGTGACATGCATCCCTCCGGCGTCAGTCGTATGCAACTTTATTGCGAGGCACCGCAGGCGCCGCAGCAGTCGCAAACTGGCATCAAGCCACGAACCACTGGTTTCGGATGGAGGTCCCCAGGTCGCTACGCTCCTCGCGATGACGGTGCCAACGCAGGGCTCCGGGGTCGCCCCTACTCGGTTGGCTGGCCGTGCTCGCGGGTGGCCTCGAAGCGGACCTCCGGCCATTTCTCCTGCGCCATCTGCAGGTTCACCCGTGTCGGGGCGATATAGACCAGATCGCCGCCGTGGTCGATCGCCAGGTTGACCGCGGCCTTCTCCTTGAACTCCTCGAGTTTCTTCGGATCGTCACATTCGACCCAGCGTGCCGTCTGGACGTTCACGTTCTCGAACTGCGCCTCGACCTTGTACTCGGTGCGCAGGCGCTCGGCGACCACATCGAACTGCAGCACGCCAACCGCGCCCAGGATCAGGTCGTTATTGGTCAGCGGGCGGTAGAGCTGGGTCGCCCCTTCCTCGCACAGCTCCTGCAGGCCCTTGGCCAGCTGCTTCATCTTCAGCGGGTCCTTCAGCTGTGCGCGACGGAACAGCTCCGGCGCGAAGTTCGGCACGCCGGTAAAGGTCAGGTCCTCGCCCTCGGTGAAGGTATCCCCGATGCGGATGGTGCCGTGGTTGTGGATGCCGATGATGTCGCCCGGATAGGCGGTCTCCACATGCTCGCGGTCCGAGGCCATGAAGGTCAGCGCATCGGGGATCTTCACGTCGCGCCCGATGCGCACATGGCGCAGTTTCGCGCCCTTGTCGAAGGTGCCGGAGCAGATGCGCATGAAGGCGATGCGGTCGCGATGTTTCGGGTCCATGTTCGCCTGGATCTTGAACACGAAGCCGCTGAACTTCTCCTCGGTGGGCTCGACCTTGCGCGAATGGGTCGGCCGCGGCAGCGGACCCGGGGCGTATTCTACGAAGTCGTCCAGCAGTTCCTCGATGCCGAAGTTGTTGATCGCGGAGCCGAAGAACACCGGGGTCTGTTCGCCACGCAGGTAGCCGTCGGAATCGAACTCATGTGAGGCGCCCCGCACCAGCTCCATCTCGTCACGCAGCTCCTGTGCCTGATCGCCGAGCACCTCGTCCAGGCGCGGATTGTCCAGCCCTTCGATGATCTCGCCGGTGGACTTCTTGCCACCCTCTTCCGGGTCGTACAGGTGCACCGCATCGCGGCGGATATGGTAGACGCCGCGGAAACGCTTGCCGGACCCGATCGGCCAGGTGATCGGGGCACACTGGATTTTCAGCACCTCTTCGACCTCGTCGAGCAGCTCGATCGGGTCGCGGCCCTCGCGGTCCATCTTGTTGACGAAGGTCATGATTGGCGTATCGCGCAGCCGGCAGACCTCCATCAGCTTGATGGTGCGCTCCTCAACACCCTTGGCCGCGTCGATCACCATCAGCGCGGAGTCCACCGCGGTCAGCGTGCGGTAGGTGTCCTCGGAGAAGTCTGCATGCCCGGGGGTGTCCAGCAGGTTCACGATGCGGCCCTTGTAGGGATACTGCATCACCGAGGAGGTCACCGAGATCCCGCGCTGCTTTTCCATCTCCATCCAGTCGGAGGTGGCATGGCGCGACGCCTTGCGCCCCTTGACCGTACCGGCGAGCTGGATCGCACCACCGTACAGCAGGAGCTTTTCGGTCATGGTGGTCTTGCCCGCGTCCGGGTGCGAGATGATCGCAAACGTCCGGCGCCGGGCGGTTTCCTCGAGAAAAGACATGGTCTTGGGCCGCCTGAGTGAAGCGCGGGAGTTTAACGCGAAAACGGGGCAGGCGTTGCGTTTCCCGGTGCCCGCAATGCAAACGGCCCCGGATCAAGATCCGGGGCCGTTTGCAGCAGGCCCTGAACAATAATGGCTCGCGCTAGCGTGCAGAGGCTCGCTGGATCGCGGAGGACTGTTCGTCCAGCCGGCTCTGGGCCAGGTCCAGATCACGCTGGCTCATGCGCGTCTTCACGGCCTCCATGCGCTCGCTGTCCTCGGCCAGGGAATACCAGACATAGGCCTCGACCAGATCACGCTCCACGCCCTGTCCGTTCTGGTGCAGGCGCCCGAGACCGATCTGCGCATTACGATCGCCTCGCTCCGCAGCCTTGGTGTACCAGCGGGCGGCCTCACCGGGATTCCGGTTCGTCCCGCGACCCGTCTCGTGCAGGAAGCCGTAGTAGTACTTGGCCGAAACCTGGCCCTGCTCGGCCGCCTTGCCCAGCCACTCCAGGGCCTCGCCATTCGACTGCTCGTTACGGGCATAGTGGCTGCCCAGCCAGTACTGCGCATTGGCGTAGCCGAGTTCGGCCGAGCGGGTGTAGTGCTCGAGGGCCTTGTCTTCATCGGCAGCCGTGCCACGGCCGGCGGCAAACATGAATCCAAGGTAGTAGTGGGCGCCCGCATGGTCGTCGTCCGCCGCACGCGCGAACCAGTGCAGCGCCGCGTCGTAATCCACGTCAGTGCCACGGCCGACATAGTTGGCCATACCCACGTCGAACATGGCGCGGGTGTCACCGCGCTGGGCGTTGCCTTCACGAATCTCGTACCAGACGCCGAGCAACTCCTGTTGCCGCTCGACTTCGTCGTAGCCGAAATCCTGGGCCTGAGCCGCACCGACCCCAAAGGCCAGGGGCAATGTCAGGGGAAGAGAGAAAAACAACGCACGCAGGGATCGGGACATGGGGCAGCCTCGCAGGGAATTCCGGCATCAATGCCGGTTACGATCATAGACCGCCCCCCATCCGCGCGCAAAACCCGTCCACGGGTACGAGAACCGCTGGCCGCAAAACGCCCTCCGAACGCCGAAAAAACGTGGCAGACGTCACACTGTGTCGCGTCACGCCCCGGCCGGGGCGTCGCAACGGCAACTCAGCACCCAGGCATCCTCGCGGCCGCTGTGCAACGGGTAGTAGCGCGGCCGGGTGCCGATGTGCTCGAAGCCCTCCGAACGATAAAGCTGGACCGCCGCGACATTGGAGGGACGCACCTCCAGAAGCAGGGCCTCGGCCCTCTGGTCGCAGGCATAGTCGAGCAGGCGGCGCAGCATGAAGCGACCCAGCCCGTAGCCCTGCCAGCGTCGGTCCACGGTCAGATTCAGAAGATGCGCCTCGCCGGCCGCCACGGTCAGCACGGCGTGTCCCACCTGGCGTTCATCCACCTCCAGCACCCAGCAGTCGTATCCGACCCGGATGCAGTCCTCGAAGATGCGCGCGGTCCACGGATAGTGATACGCCTCGCGCTCGATGCCCATCACACACTCGACATCCTCGGCCAGCATGCGGCGCATCCGGGGTTGTACTTGCGGCTCGGCACTCATGGCGTCGGGCTGGATCTCCTGAGTTTATTACCTGGGCTGAACATATAGGCGAGTCCGCGTTCGCTGCGTTCCCTAACACCTACAGTCTGCAGGGTTACCCTCCGGGCGCACTCGTCAGACAGGCCCGCGCGCGCTGCAGATCCTGCCAGGCCCTGGCCTTGTCCTGCGGCTTCCGCAAAAGGTAGGCCGGATGATAGGTCACGACCAGCGGGACCTCACGATACCGGTGCAGGCTGCCCCGCAGGGATCCCAGCGGCTGGTCGGTCTCCAGCAGTTGCTGGGCGGCGACACGCCCCAGCGCCACGATCACCTCCGGCTGCACCAGTGCGATCTGCCGGTCCAGGAAGCCACGGCAGGCCCGGGATTCCTCCGGACTGGGGTCGCGGTTGTTCGGCGGACGACACTTGAGGACATTCGCGATAAAGACATCCTGCCGTCGATCGAGTCCCAGCGCGGCGAGCATGCTGTCCAGCAACTGGCCGGCACGCCCGACAAACGGCTCGCCTCGGCGGTCTTCCTCGACCCCGGGTGCCTCGCCCACGAACAGCCACCGGGCACGGCGGTCGCCCACGCCAAACACGGTCTGCGTACGCTGGGCCGCCAGTTCGGCGCAGGCCGTGCAGTCGCGCACACGGGCTTCGAGCTCGGGCCAGTCCAGAGCCGCAACTTCGACTTCCAGCGGCCCGCTCGCGGGGGACACGAGCGGCTCGGGTATCT
This sequence comes from Thioalkalivibrio sp. ALRh, assembly GCF_000381425.1. Classification (NCBI taxonomy): domain Bacteria; kingdom Pseudomonadati; phylum Pseudomonadota; class Gammaproteobacteria; order Chromatiales; family Ectothiorhodospiraceae; genus Thioalkalivibrio; species Thioalkalivibrio sp. ALRh. Next base: position 43,241 of record NZ_KB906525.1, on the reverse strand, counting down.
CGGGTGTCTCGGGGGGTGCACTGGTCGCTTGAGCCGACGCGGCCTCGGGCATTAGCGGGGCAGTGGGAGGCTCGACGGTCGGGGCTGCGGCCGGCACGCCAGGAAAGGCGCCGTCCCGGGCACGCCAAACGGGGATCCCCATATCGGCCAGGATACGGCGTTTGCGCGCCGACAGGTCCACGCCTCAATCTCCCGAGGGCGTACGGCGACGGTGACGGCGCCAGCGCTCCAGCGTCAGCAGGGGTCCGGACAGGGCGTAAATCACGAAGCCCGCCCAAAGGACCTTGGGCGGATCCAGCGCCAGCAGCATCAGTGCGCCCACCACCCCGACGATCGCCAGGAAGGGCACCCGATGCTTGAAGTCCATGTCCTTGAAGCTGAAGTAGGTCAGATTGCTGACCATCGCCGCACCTGCCAGAACCGTCACGATCAGGATCGCCACCACGTACGGATCGGCCAGATCCGCCGGAATGCCAAGATCCTCGAGCACCCAGACCATCCCCACCACCAGCGCGGCGGCGGCAGGGCTCGGCAGCCCCTGGAAGAAACGTTTGTCGACCACGGCCAGTCGGCTGTTGAAGCGCGCGAGACGCAATGCCGCGGCCGTGGCAAAGAAGAAGGCCGCCACCCAGCCAAGATTGCCCAGATCCTGCAGCTGCCACAGGTACACGACGAGGGCCGGGGCCACGCCGAAGGAGACCAGGTCGGAGAGCGAGTCATACTGCGCCCCGAACTCGCTTTGCGTGTCCGTCATACGCGCCACGCGGCCATCGAGGGTATCCAGGACCATGGCCACGAACACCGCGATCGCGGCGGTCGTAAATTCGCCATTGATCGCGGAGACAATCGCGAAGAAGCCGGAGAACAGCACCCCGGTCGTGAACAGGTTGGGCAGCAGAAAGATCCCGCGGCGACGCCGGGAACGGCCCTCGTGCCGCTCGTCGGCCCCGTTCATCTCGTCGATATCGCTTGATCTCTCGTCATCCGGCGTCACTCCAGCACCTCCACGGTCGCTTCCTCGTCGCCACTGGCCTCCGGCAGCCCACCGATCACGGTGGAGCCCGCCAGCACCTTCTGGCCGACCTGGGCCATGACCTGCGACCCGGCCGGCAGCCAGACCTCGAAGGTAGCACCGAACCCGGCAAAACCCATGCGTTTGCCGCGCCCGAGTCGATTCCCGGGCACCACATTCTGCAGGCGGATCATGCGCGGCCAGTGATTGACCGACAGCGCGAGCGTCAGGCGCGTGCCCTCGTCGGTCGCCAGCGCAAATGCCAGGCGGTGATCGAGCTGCCCGTCCGGCGGGCTATCCGTCTCCTTACCCGGCCAGACCCGCTCCACCACCTTCGATTCCTGCGGGGCATGGACGTTGTATTCCCCCAGGCGTCGCTGACGAATGCGAATCCGCAGGGCTGACTTGCCCGTGAACGGATCGGTCGTCTCGTCGATCGCCTCCACCGTGCCATCGGCCGGGGCAATCACGCCCAGCGCGGGGGCCGCCGCCTTGCGCCGAAGGTCGCGGAAAAGCCCCATCAGCGCCACGGTCAGCAGCACCATGAACAGGCCCAGCTCCGCCTCCCCGACTAGCAGCGAGATCACCGCCATCCAGGCGGAGATGATCACGAACAGACGGCCTTCGGGGGCAAGCGGAAACAGCATGGGGTTCTCGGAGGGGGTGCGGGTGCGCGACCCGGGGTCTGTGCCCCGGGTCGCCCCGACGGATCAGTTGCGGGACTTGTCGACCAGCTGGTTGGCCTTGATCCACGGCATCATCGCACGCAGGCGTTCGCCCACCTGCTCGATCTCGTGGGCCGCGTTCAGGCGGCGGTTGGCGGTCATCGACGGGTAATTCATCGCGCCTTCCAGGATGAACTGCTTGGCGTACTCGCCGTTCTGGATGTTCTTCAGCGCCTCGCGCATCGCCCAGCGCGACTCCTCGTTGATCACCTGCGGGCCGGTCACGTACTCGCCGTACTCGGCATTGTTGGAGATCGAGTAGTTCATGTTGGCGATGCCACCCTCGTACATCAGGTCGACGATCAGCTTGAGCTCGTGCAGGCACTCGAAGTAGGCCATCTCCGGGGCGTAGCCGGCCTCGGTCAGGGTCTCGAAGCCGGCCTTGACCAGTTCCACCGCACCGCCGCAGAGCACGGCCTGTTCGCCGAACAGGTCGGTCTCGGTCTCGTCCTTGAAGGTGGTCTCGATGATGCCGGTGCGGCCGCCGCCGATCGCGGAGGCGTAGGACATCGCGATGTCACGGGCCTTGCCGGAGGCGTCCTGCTGGATCGCGATCAGGTCGGGGATGCCGCCGCCACGCACGAACTCGGAGCGCACGGTGTGGCCCGGGGCCTTCGGCGCGATCATGATCACGTCCAGGTCCTTGCGCGGCACGATCTGGTTGTAGTGGATCGCGAAGCCGTGGGCGAACGCCAGGGTCGCACCCTCCTTCAGGTTCGGCTCCAGCACGTCGCGGTACAGGGCGGCCTGGTATTCGTCCGGGGCCAGCACCATAATCAGGTCGGCGCCGGCGGTCGCGGCGTCGACATCGGCGACCTTCAGGCCAGCTTCTTCGGCCTTGGCGCGCGAGGCGGAGCCGTCGCGCAGGCCCACGGTCACGTCCACACCGGAATCCTTCAGGTTGTTCGCATGGGCGTGGCCCTGCGAGCCGTAGCCGATGATCGCGACCTTCATGCCCTGGATGATGGAGAGGTCGGCGTCTTTGTCGTAATACAGATTCATGGCAGTCATTTCCTTGGCAACAGGCCCCGCCAGGGGGCCGATGACGAATAAAAAGCCCGTGCCTGGCCGGCACGGACGAAAACGAAGACGATTACAGCTGCAGCGCGACGTCGCCGCGGGCGATGCCCATCACACCCGAGCGCACGACTTCCAGCACCGGGAACGGCGAGACAGCCTCGAGGAAGGCATCCAGCTTGGAGCCCTCGCCGGTGATCTCGATCACGTAGGTCTGTTGGGTCACGTCGATGATGCGACCGCGGAAGATATCGGTCAGGCGCTTGACCTCTTCACGGTCGGCGGCCTCGCCGACGCGTACCTTGACCAGAGCCATCTCGCGCTCGATGTGCGGATGCGCGGTCATGTCCAGCAGCTTGATCACGTCGACCAGCTTGTTCAGCTGCTTGGTGATCTGCTCGACGATCTCGTCGGAGCCACTGGTGACGATGGTCATGCGCGACAGCGACGGGTCGTCGGTCGGCGCGACGGTCAGCGATTCGATGTTGTAGCCACGCGCGGAGAACAGGCCGGCCACCCTTGAGAGGGCACCGGATTCGTTTTCCAGCAGGACACTGATGATATGACGCATACGGCTCTTCCCTGTACCCGGTTCAGACCAGGATCATTTCGTTCTGGCCGGCGCCGGCCGGGATCATCGGATAGACGTTCTCGGACTGGTCGGTGAGGAAGTCCAGGAACACCAGGCGCTCTTTCTGCGCGAGGGCCTCCTTGATCGCGCCCTCGACGTCGCCCGGCTTGTCGATACGCATGCCCACATGGCCATACGCCTCGGCCAGCTTCACGAAGTCCGGCAGCGCGTCCATGTAGGACATCGCGTAACGGCCCTGGTAGAAGAATTCCTGCCACTGCCGGACCATGCCCAGGTAGCGGTTGTTCAGGTTCAGGATCTTGATCGGGAGCTGGTACTGGTAGCAGGTCGACAGCTCCTGGATGCACATCTGGATGCTGGCCTCGCCGGTGATGCAGCCGACCGTCGCGTCCGGGTGCGCGAACTGCACGCCCATCGCAAACGGCAGGCCCACGCCCATCGTCCCCAGGCCACCCGAGTTGATCCAGCGGTTGGGCTTGTCGAAGCCGTAGAACTGCGCGGCCCACATCTGGTGCTGGCCGACGTCGGAGGTCACGAAGGCATCGCCCTGCGTCAGCTCCCAGAACTTCTGCACCACGTACTGCGGCTTGATCAGTTCGGACTCGCGGTCGTATTTCAGGCAGTCCTGCGACTGCCACTCGCGGATCTGCTTCCACCAGGCATCCAGCGCCGCCGGGTCCGGCTTCGCGTTGGCGGCGTCCAGCGCCTTGATCAGCTCGCGCAGCACCGGCTCCACCTCGCCAACGATGGGCACGTCGACCTTCACGTTCTTGGAAATCGAGGATGGGTCGACATCGACATGCACGATCTTCGCGTGCGGGCAGAACTTCTCGATGTTGCCGGTCACGCGGTCGTCGAAGCGCGCGCCGATCGCAATCAGCACGTCGGCGTGGTGCATGGCCATGTTGGCCTCGTAGGTCCCGTGCATGCCCAGCATGCCGAGGAACTGCTTGTCCGACGCCGGATAGCCACCCAGCCCCATCAGGGTGTTGGTGATCGGGTAGCCCAGCTTGCGGGTGAACTCGGTCAGTGCCTCGGAACCCCTGCCCAGGATCACGCCCCCACCGGTGTAGATCATCGGCTGCTTCGCCGACAGGATCAGGTCCACCGCCTTGTCGATCTGGCCTGTATAGCCGCCAAAGGTCGGGTTGTACGAGCGCATGTGGATGGACTCGGGATATTCGAACTCGCAGCTCGCCGCGGTCACATCCTTCGGGATATCCACGACCACGGGGCCGGGGCGGCCGGTGGTCGCCACGTAGAAGGCCTTCTTGATCGTGGTCGCCAGGTCCTTCACGTCCTTGACCAGGAAGTTGTGCTTCACGCAGGGGCGGGTAATCCCCACGGTATCCACTTCCTGGAAGGCATCGTTGCCGATCAGGCTGGTCGGCACCTGGCCGGTGAACACCACCAGCGGCACCGAATCCATGTAGGCATCGGCGATCCCGGTAATCGCATTGGTCGCACCGGGGCCGGAGGTGACCAGCGCGACACCCGGCTTGTCGGAGGACTTGGCATAGCCCTCGGCCGCGTGCACCGCACCCTGCTCGTGACGCACCAGTACGTGCGAGACCTTGTCCTGGCGATACAGCGCATCATAGATGTGCAGTACCGCCCCGCCGGGATACCCGAATACGACATCGACACCCTCGGCCTGCAGGCTGCGGCAGAAGATTTCGGCGCCGGTGATGGCGGTGGAGGAACTTGAGGTCTCGGACATGGTGGTCGACTTCCTTACCTAAGGGCTCGTGCGTGATCGTGACGGGATCACCCAGCAGGAATCAAAATAGCCCAACATCCTAATATGAAATGACGATTTTTCCCAGCACCGGGGTGCGGAAAAGCCATCCCGGGAGGCGGCCCAGCATTGTGCAGACAGCCGGCTTCAGTCGTCCGACTTCTTCACGTCCGCCGCGGGCAGACCGGGATTGGTCGGGCGGCGGGCATCGTCGCTGGACATGTCCTGCGGCGCCATCTGCTGTTCCAGCCCTTGCGGCGGGTTCACCTCTTCTTCCTCGCCTCCGCAACCGGCCAGCACAAGCGTGGCGGCAACCGACAGAACGAGGAATCCAGTGATTCGGGCATGGCGGTACATAGCATTCTTCCTTGCAAGACAGGGGCGTGAACTGGCGAGCTTGCCGTGGCGCCAATGGCTTGGCAACAATCCACCACGGCGAGACGCTGATTCCCGCGCGGGCCCGGACCCTACGACATCCCCACCGGCAGTATCCGCGTCCCGGCCCGCCCCGCAATAATCGCGGCAGCGTCCTCGAGCGCCCCGATCCCGGCACGGGCACCGTATTCCGCGACGCGCCGCGCGGCCTCCATCTTCGGGCCCATCGAACCGGCCGGGAACGACGCGGGGTCGACCGCGCTCACCAGCAATGCCTTCAAGCGCGTGGCGTCAGGCTCGCCCCAGTTCCAGTAGACGCCGTCGACGTCCGTCAGCATCAACAGCCAGTCCGCGCCCAGTTCCACTGCGAGGCGTGCGGCGGTCAGGTCCTTGTCCACCACCGCCTCGATACCGTACAGCCTTCCCTCAGCGTCTCGCGCGACCGGCACACCGCCGCCGCCCGCACAGATCGCGAGGGACCCGCCGTCGACCAGGGTCCGTACGGCCTCCACGCCCAGCACCTTCTGCGGCTCCGGCGAGGCCACCACGCGCCGCCAGCCGTCACCGTCGCGGGCGATATCCCAGCCGCGTGCCTCGGCCAGTGCACGCGCCCGGGATTCACCCCAGACCGGGCCGATGAATTTCTCGGGGCGGGCGAACGCCGGATCGTCCGGGTCGACCTCGGTCTGCGTCAGGAGGCTGGCAATCCGGTCATGGCCCAGGGCGTTGTGCAGTTCCTGCGCAAGGATGTAGCCGATCATCCCGTGGCTCTCGGCGCCCACCACATCCAGTGGCCAGTGTATGGAGTCGGCCTCCGCCTGGCTGGCGAGCAGGCCCACCTGCGGGCCATTGCCGTGGGTCACAACGACCTCGTGCTCGTTTGCGACTGCGGCGACAGCCCGCGCCGCGGCACGGGCGTTGCGCCGCTGGGCCTCGGCCGACGGCGTCTCGCCGCGTTGCAGCAGGGCGTTTCCGCCCAGCGCGATCACGATGCGCATGGCGGCCTCCTGGGTAGAAGGGTGAGTGCGTCAGGTACGGGGCAGTGTTACGCCGCGCTGGCCCTGATACTTGCCGCCGCGGTCCTTGTAGGACGTCTCGCAGACCTCGTCGGACTGCAGGAACAGCATCTGCGCCACACCCTCGTTGGCGTAGATCTTGGCTGGCAGCGGCGTGGTGTTGGAGAACTCCAGGGTCACGTGGCCTTCCCACTCGGGTTCCAGCGGGGTCACGTTCACGATGATGCCGCAGCGCGCGTAGGTCGATTTGCCGAGGCAGATGGTCAGCACGTCACGCGGGATGCGGAAGTACTCGACGGTATGCGCCAGCGCAAACGAGTTGGGCGGGATGATGCAGACATCGGAATGCACGTCCACAAAGCTGCCCTCGTCGAAGCCCTTGGGGTCGACGATGCTCGAGTTGATGTTGGTGAAGATCTTGAAGTGCTCCGAGCAGCGCACGTCATAGCCATAGCTGGACGTGCCGTAGGAGACGATGCGCTGCTCGTCGCGATAGCGGACCTGACCGGGCTCGAAGGGCTCGATCATGCCCTTCGTCTCGGCCATCTCCCGGATCCAGCGGTCCGACTTGATGCTCATCTGCCCTGTCCCTGGTTGTGATCGCCGGATCAGTTGTTCTGGATGACGATATTGGGGAATTTGCTGCTGTAGTCCTTCGCCTGCTCCGCGAGCTTGGCGCCGGTACGGCGGGCGATCTCGCGATAGATCTCTGTGATGCGGCCGTCCGGATCGGCGATCACGGTCGGTTCACCACCATCGGCCTGCTCGCGAATGCGAATATCCAGCGGCAGCGCGCCGAGCATGTCCACGCCATACTCTTCGGCCATGCCCTGGGCACCGCCCTGGCCGAAGATGTGCTCCTCGTGGCCACAGCTCGAGCAGATATGAATGCTCATGTTCTCGATGATGCCCAGTACCGGCACCTCCACCTTCTCGAACATGCGCAGGCCCTTGCGCGCATCCAGAAGTGCGATGTCCTGCGGGGTGGTGACGATCACCGCGCCGGAGACCGGGATCTTCTGCGACAGGGTCAGCTGGATGTCACCGGTGCCCGGCGGCAGGTCGATCACCAGGTAGTCGAGATCCTTCCAGTTGGTCTCGTTCAGCAGCTGCTCAAGGGCCTGGGTGACCATCGGGCCACGCCAGATCATCGGCGTGTCCTCGTCGATCAGGAAGCCGATGGACATCGCCTGCACGCCGTGGCGTTCCAGCGGCTCCATGGACTTGCCGTCTTTCGACTCCGGGCGGTCCTTGATGCCCAGCATGCGCGGCTGGCTGGGGCCATAGATATCCGCATCCAGGATGCCGACCTGCGCGCCTTCGGCCGCCAGGCCCAAGGCCAGGTTGACCGCGGTGGTGGACTTGCCCACCCCGCCCTTGCCGGAGGCCACAGCGATGATGTTCTTGATGCCGGGCATCGGCTTCAGGCTCTTCTGCACCGCGTGGGCGGTCACCCTGGTGGTGATCGTCACTTCGGAGGACTCCAGCCCGGCGACGCCGGCCAGCGCCCCCTGGATCGCGGCGCGCAGCTCGTCGTGATAGCCGCTCGCGGAGTAGCCCATCTCGAGGGTGATGGCCGCCCGTGCGCCCTCCACACGGATGTCCTTGACCGCACCGGCGGCCACCAAGTCCTGCTCCAGGTACTTGTCCTGAACGGTCTTCAGGGCGTTTTCGATCTGCTCGCGCGAGAGTTCGGCCATGGCGTTCGTTCCATCCGGCAGTTGGGAGTGATCGCGCGATTCTACTGGGCCGCAATCAGCACGCCAATGGCACCACCACACGCCAGCCCTTTACCCATGCCGCAAGAGGCGCCACAGATGATCTGTCAACCCCTATTCGCGACTTTTATACACATGAATCTTCGCTGCCCCTGAAAACGCCCCAGATAGCAGCCAAAACACCGAAAGCACTACACAAAGAAACTTCATGTATTTGTTTTTTCGGCATAAAAAGAAATTGAACGTTTTTTGACCAATCTGTACAAGGCCCTTGCGTGACAAGGCCTGACGATGAATTCCACTGGGTTGCCCACAGAGTTATCCACAGCTTCTGTGGAAAAGCCCGTGACGGACTTTTCCACGCCTCGACAACCCGGCTGGCAGCCCCGACAATAGCGCCCCTGCATGCCACCGCCCGCCGCTACCGACGCACGAGCCCGACGATGACTGACACGCCGCGCAAGATCCTGGTCACCAGCGCCCTGCCCTACGCCAACGGGCCGATCCACCTGGGGCACCTGGTCGAGTACATCCAGACCGATATCTGGGTGCGCTTCCAGCGTGCGCGCGGCCACGAGGTGATCTACGTCTGCGCGGATGACGCCCACGGCACGCCGATCATGCTGAAGGCCCGCACCGAGGGCATCGAACCCGAAGAGTTGATCACGCGCGTACGGCAGGAGCACGAGGCCGACTTCAGCGAGTTCCTGGTGGATTTCGACCACTACCACTCGACCCACTCGGACGAAAACCGCGAACTGGCCGCCCACATCTACACCGCGCTGCGCGACGCCGGGCACATCGAGACGCGCACCATCGACCAGGCCTACGACCCCGAGGCCGGGATGTTCCTGCCCGACCGCTTCATCAAGGGCACCTGCCCCAACTGCGGCGCCGAGGAGCAGTACGGCGATTCCTGCGAGGCCTGCGGAGCCACCTACAGCCCGCTGGACCTGAAAGACCCGGTTTCCGCGATCAGCGGCGCCCGTCCCGAGTCGCGCCAGTCCGAGCACTACTTCTTCAAACTCGGCGACTTCGAGGCCTTCCTGCGCGAATGGACCGGCTCCGGCCGCCTGCAGGACGCGATCCGCAACAAGCTCGACGAGTGGTTCGATGCGGGCCTGACCGACTGGGACATCTCGCGCGATGCCCCCTACTTCGGCTTCGAGATCCCCGACGCCCCGGGCAAGTACTTCTACGTCTGGCTGGACGCGCCGATCGGCTACATGGCGAGCTTTCGCGCCTACGCCGAGAAGCAGGGCCTGAACTTTGATGCCTGGTGGGGCGCGGATTCCGATGCCGAGCTGTATCACTTCATCGGCAAGGACATCGCGTATTTCCATACGCTGTTCTGGCCGGCGATGCTGCACGGCGCGGGCTTTCGCACGCCCAGCGCGGTGTTCTGCCACGGCTTCCTGACCGTCAACGGGCAGAAGATGTCCAAATCGCGCGGGACCTTCATCCGCGCGCGCGACTACCTGGACCACCTGAACCCCGAATCCCTGCGCTACTACCTCGCCGCCAAGCTGGGTGCCGGGGTCGACGACCTCGACCTCAACCTGGACGACTTCGTCCAGCGCGTGAACTCCGATCTGGTCGGCAAGCTGGTCAACATCGCCAGCCGCTGCGCCGGCTTCATTACCAAGCGCTCGAACGGCAAGCTGGCGGCCGAGCTGCCACGTCCGGACCTGCACGAGGCCTTCGTCGCCGAGGGCGACGCCATCGCGGCCGCGTTCGAGAACCGCGAATACGCCCAGGCCATCCGCCGCATCATGGCGTTGGCCGATCAGGCCAACCAGTACATCGACGAGGCCCAGCCCTGGGTGCTGGCGAAGCAGGAGGGCCGCGAGGCCGAGGTACAGGCCATCTCCACCCAGGGCCTGGACCTGTTCCGCATCCTGATCGTCTACCTCGCCCCGGTGCTGCCGCGACTGGCGGCCGACGCTGCGGCCTTCCTCCGGCTGGACCGCCTGGCCTGGGACACGCGCGCGCCGCTGGTCGGGGGCTCGATCGAGAAGTTCAAGCCGCTGATGACCCGCATCGAAGGCGAGACCGTCGACAAGCTGCTGGAGGCCTCGAAGGCCACCCTGGCCGCGACCGCGCAAACGCCCACCCCCAGCACCAAAGCGGAGCCCGACGTGGACCCCATCGCCGAGACCATCGACTTCGACACCTTTGCAAAGGTGGACCTGCGCATCGCCCGCATCGCCAGTGCCGAGCACGTGGAAGGTGCCGACAAGCTGCTGAAGCTCACCCTCGATATCGGCTCGGAGACGCGCCAGGTGTTTGCCGGGATCAAGTCGGCCTACGCGCCGGAGGACCTGGTCGGCCGGCACACTGTGATGGTCGCCAACCTCGCGCCGCGCAAGATGCGCTTTGGCGTATCCGAGGGCATGGTCCTGGCGGCCGGCCCCGGCGGCTCGGAGCTGTACATCCTGAACCCGGACGACGGCGCCCAAGCCGGGATGCGGGTCAAATAGGCCGCCCGCGTCATGGATTTGCACCCACGGCTCGCGTAAGCTGCCGCTCTTTTGTCGATACCCGGACGCATGGACCAAAGCCCCGAATTCCTGGCGCAGGTACGCCTGCTGGCCGAAGCAGGCCGCGATCTCTCGGCGCGCGGCTGGCTGCCCGCGCGCACCGGCCACTTCTCCGCGCGCCTGGACGACCGGCATATCGCCGTCACCGCGCCCAATCGCGAGAAGAGCTTTCTCGACCGCCACGACTTTCTGGTGGTCGATCTCGACGGCCACGTGGTCGCCGGCAGCGAAGAGCCGGCCCCGGAGACCTTCCTGCACATCATCATGTACCGCCACGATGCCCAGCTGGGCGCCGTGCTGCACACGCATTCCGTACATGCGACCGTACTGTCGCGCCAGTTCCCCGGCACGCTTGCCCTGCGCGACTACGAGGTCCTGCGCGAACTGCCCGGCGTGAAAAATCCCGCCCGGGGCCTGGACCTGCCCGTGTTCGCGAACGACCCCGACGTACAGCAACTGGCCGCGCGGGTCGACGCCGCCATGAGCCGCGAGCCGAACCTCGCCGGGTTCCTGATCGGCGGCCATGGCCTCTATACCTGGGGCGCGAGCGTGGAACTGGCGCTGCACCGGGTCGAGGCCTTCGAATTCATGTTCCAGTGCGAGACGCTTGCACACCAGATGAGCCGATGAACATGTCACCGAATCCCGCGCCCCAGGCCCTGATCCTCGCGTTTGAAGGGGTCCTGGCACCACCCGGCGTGCTGCGCGACACACTTGAGCCCTATTCCCTGGAGGCCTTGCCGGGCTTTCTCGAGCGCCACGCGGAGAGTACCGCGGTGCAACGCGTGCTCGCGGATATCCTCGCCTATTCCGGCCGCGAGCTGGACGTCGACGGGCTGCTCGCGCAGATCCGCGCCTGGATTCGCGGCGGACAGGACATCACGCCCCTGCGCCAGCTACAGGGGCTGATCTGGGCCGACGCCCTGGAGGCCTCGATGCTGCGCCCTGAGCTGTCGGACGACACGGCCCGCGCCCTGATGGCGCTGGACGATGCCGGCGTGGCCATGTACAGCTTTGGTGCGAGCCCGGCCCCGGTCCAGCGCGACTGGCTGCGTCACGGCCCGTATCCGGAGGTGGAGCAGCGTCTGACCGGGCTGTTCGACACCCGCATCGGCGGTCGCCGCGATGCCGGCAGCTACCGCCGTCTGGCCGACGAGATCGGCATCGCGCCGGAGGCGATCATGCTGCTGTCGGTGCGCGGCGAGGAGCTGGATGCCGCACACCAGGCCTGGCTGCAGACCGCCCGCCCGTTCACCGACCCGGCGGCTACCGACCAACACCCACTGCGCAGCCTGGAATCGCTCATCCCGGCAGGCGACTAGACTCTATCCTGCAGGGGCAAGCCTGTCCGCGAATGCCGCCCGCCAAGGTCCGGCTATTGCAGGGGCTTCGCGGGCAGGCCCGCTCCCACGCAAAACCAGCGCCCCGGAAGGGTTGAGTCGGGATAAGCAGTCCCTGATACTATTTTGTTGACCTGACGACTCGGAATTAACGTGGAATACGTCCTGATCCTCATCAGTACGATCCTCGTGAACAACTTCGTACTGGTGAAGTTTCTGGGCCTGTGCCCGTTCATGGGGGTCTCGCGCAAGGTCGAGACGGCCACCGGCATGGGCCTGGCCACGACCTTCGTGCTGACGTTGTCCGCGGTCAGTTCCTACGTGATCAACGAATACCTGCTGACCCCACTGGGGCTCGAGTACCTGCGCACCATCGCGTTCATCCTCGTGATCGCCGCCGTGGTCCAGTTCACCGAGCTGGTGGTGCGCAAGACCAGCCCGCTGCTCTACAACGTGCTGGGCATCTTCCTGCCGCTGATCACGACCAACTGCGCGGTGCTGGGCGTGGCCCTGCTGAACGTCCAGGAGGCACACAACTTCGTCGAATCCGCGCTCTACGGCTTCGGCGCCGCGGTCGGCTTCTCCCTGGTGCTGATCCTGTTCTCCGCCATTCGTGAACGCATCGCGGTGGCCGATGTGCCCGTGGTCTTTCGCGGCAGCGCGGTCGCCATGGTCACCGCGGGCCTGATGTCGCTGGCGTTCATGGGCTTCTCCGGGCTGGTGCGGCTGTGAGTGTCGTCTACGCCATCCTCGCGATCGGCGGTCTGGCCGCCGCGTTCGGACTGATCCTCGGCTTTGCCGCACAGCGCTTTCGCGTCGAGGCGGATCCCGTCGTCGACCAGATCGACGCCCTGCTGCCACAGACCCAGTGCGGCCAGTGCTCCTACCCCGGCTGCCGCCCCTATGCCGAGGCGATCGCTGCAGGCGAGGCCGACATCAACCGCTGCCCGCCCGGTGGCCAGGCCACGGTCCAGGCGCTGGCGGACCTGCTGGACCGCGAGCCGACCCCGCTGGAAGAAGAGGAACAGGAAAAGGCCGTCGCGGTGATCGACGAAAACATCTGCATCGGCTGCACCCTGTGCATCCAGGCCTGCCCGGTGGACGCCATCCTGGGCGCAGCCAAGCAGATGCATACCGTGATCGAGGAGGAATGCACCGGCTGCGAACTGTGCATCGAACCCTGTCCAGTCGACTGCATCGACATGGTGCCGGTCCAGACCGATATCACCGAGTGGCGCTGGGCGGAGCCGGAACCCTCGCCCATCGAGCGGCCCATTTACGCGATTGCGGACGTCTCGCGCAGCGGGCACTAAGCCCCGCACCCGCGAAACGTTAGAATACGCCGATGCAGCTGCACCGCTTCCATGGAGGCCTGAAACTGGCCGACGAGACCGACGCCAGTACCGCCAATCCGGTGCTGGTGATGGGCGTGCCCGCGAAACTGACCGTACCGCTTGGCCAGCATATCGGCGAGGCGACCGAAGCCTGCGTCCAGGTCGGCGACCACGTGACCAAGGGCCAGCGCATCGGCCAGTCCAAGGGCTACATCGCGGCGCACGTGCATGCACCCACCTCCGGCGAGGTGGTCGATATCGACCTCTACCCCGTACCCCACCCCTCGGGCCTCAATGCCCCCTGCGTGGTAATCGAGCCCGATGGGCGCGACGACTGGGGCGAGGCCCGCATGGAACCCTGGCTGGACTGGGATACCCGCGACCTGCGCGCGCTGCGCCAGCGCCTGCGCGCCGGGGGGATCGTCGGGCTGGGCGGCGCGGCCTTCCCCACAGCGGTCAAGCTGAACCCGCGCGCCGGCCAGCGCATCCACACACTGATCGTCAACGGGGCAGAGTGCGAGCCCTACATCAGCGCCGACGACATGCTGCTGCGCACCGCCCCCGAGGCGGTGTTCGAAGGGATTCGCATTACCGCCCGCCTGCTGGGCGTGGAGCGGGTGCTGTTCGCGGTCGAGGACAATATGCCGGAGGCGATGCGCTCGCTGACCGAGACCCTGCCCCCCGAGCTGCGCGATCTGATCGAGCTGGTATCGGTCCCCTCGATCTATCCCACCGGGGGCGAGCGCCAGCTGATCAAGGTACTGACCGGCCAGGAGGTCCCGAGCGGCGGCCTGCCTGCGGATCTCGGGATGGTCTGCCACAATCCAGGCACCTTCAAGGCGATCTGCGACACGGTGATCCAGGGCCGCCCGCTGCTGTCCCGCATCGTCACGGTCACCGGCCCCGGCGTGAAACACCCGCGCAACGTGGAGGCCCTGCTCGGCACCCCGTTCGCCGACGTGATCGAGGCGGCCGGAGGCTATGCCGAAGGCGTCGACCGGCTGGTGATGGGCGGCCCGATGATGGGTTTCGCGGTCCACGACGACTCCATGCCAGTGATCAAGGCCACCAACTGCCTGCTCGCCACGCGCCCCCAGGACACGCCCGCGCCCGGCCCGGTCATGCCCTGCATCCGCTGCGCCGAGTGCGCGGCCGTCTGCCCGGCCCAGCTGCTACCGCAACAGCTGTACTGGCAGGCAAAGGCGAAGGACTTCGACGCGATCCAGGACTACGGGCTGTTCGACTGCATCGAATGCGGCTGCTGCGCCTATGTCTGCCCCAGCAACATCCCGCTGGTGCAGTACTACCGCTATGCCAAGAACGAGATCTGGGCGCGGGAGAAGGAGCGCCAGAAGTCGGACATCGCGCGCGAGCGCTACGAGTTCCGCCAGGAACGCATCGAGCGCGAGGAGCGCGAGAAGGCCGAACGCCTGGCGAAAAAGAAGGCCGCGCTCAAGAACAAGGAAAGTGACGGCGACAAGCAGGCCGCGATCCAGGCGGCACTGGAACGCGCCCAGAAGAAAAAGGCCGCCCGCGCGGAAGAGCCCGCGAAGGACAGCGATCAGGCGTCCGGCTCGGAGACGACCGGCGAGGCAACCTCCACGACAGACAACACCCGGGACGGGGACGGCCGCTGATGCGCTTTCGTACGCAATCCTCCCCCCATGTGATCCCGGCGCACTCCGTGGGCGGCGTGATGCAGCAGGTGCTGATGGCGCTGGTGCCCGGCACCCTGGCCATGACCTGGTTCTTCGGCTGGGGCGTGCTGGTCAACGTGCTGCTGGGCGTGCTGTTCGCGGTGGCCTTCGAGGCGGCGATGGTCGCCGCGCGCAAGCGGCCCGTCATGGCCACGCTGGCGGACAACTCCGCGATCGTTACCGGCTGGCTGTTCGCGCTGGCGATCCCGCCACTGGCGCCGTTCTGGGTCACGCTGATCGGGATCGCGTTCGCGATCATCGTCGCCAAACACCTGTACGGCGGGCTGGGCTACAACCCGTTCAACCCCGCGATGGTCGGCTATGTCGTCGTGCTGGTCTCGTTCCCGCGCGAAATGGCGCTCTGGCCGGCCCCCAGCACGCTGCCGGAATCCCCGCTGAGCCTGCTGCAGACCCTGCAGACCGTCCTGACCGGCAGCCTCCCCGGCGCCCAGGCGTGGGACGCGGTCACGCGCGCGACACCACTCGATGCGATGCGTGAGGGGCTGGTCTCCGGGCGAACCGTGGGCGAGATCACCGCCAGCCCGCTGTTCGGCACCTTCACCGAGACGGGCTGGGAATGGGTCGGCAACTTCTTCCTGCTCGGCGGGCTGTACCTGCTGTTCCGCCGTATCATCCACTGGCACATCCCGGTGGCGGTCATCCTGGGCGTGGCCATCCCGGCCGGCTTCTTCTGGCTGCTGGACCCGGACTCGTTCGCCTCGCCCGCCTTCCACGTGTTCTCCGGGGCGGTCATCATCGGCGCGTTCTTCATCGCCACCGATCCGGTCTCCGCTTCCACCACCCCGCTCGGCCGCATCCTCTACGGGGCCGGGATCGGCGTGCTGATCTTCGTGATCCGGACCTGGGGCGGCTACCCGGACGCGGTCGCCTTTGCCGTGCTGCTGATGAACATGGTCGCCCCGACGCTCGACCACCTGACGCGACCCCGAGTCTTCGGGCGCAGCCGGGGCGGGCCACCGCCAGGCGACGGTCATGCTTAACCTGAAACCGCGCGACATCCTGATCGCCACCGTCCTGCTGGCCGGCTTTGCGGCGGCCGGCGCCGGGCTGGTCGCGCTGGTGCAGGAAGGCACCGAGGCGCGCATCGCGGACAACCGCATGGAGGTCAACCGCAACCGCATCGCGGAGCTCACCGGCGATCTTGATTACGCCAATGACCCGGTGCACGACACGATGGCCCTGAGCGACGAGCGTCTGGGAGGCGACAACCTGCCGGCGTGGTTCGCCCGCGACGCAGACGACAATGTCATGGGCATCGTGTTCTCGGCGGTCGCGCGCGACGGCTACAGCGGCAACATCCATCTGCTGATCGGCGTCGACCGCGACGGTGAACTGCTCGGCGTGCGCGTCTCCAGCCATCGCGAGACGCCGGGACTGGGCGATGCCATCGAGGCCGAGCGCTCCGACTGGATCCATGGCTTCGAAGGCCGCTCCCTGGGCGACCCCGAGCCTGGCGAGTGGGCGGTGCGCCGCGATGGCGGCGTGTTCGACCAGTTCACCGGCGCCACCATTACCCCGCGTGCGGTGGTTCGCGCCGTCCGCCGCACACTGGAATACTTCGACGACTACCGCGACGACCTGCTCTCGACCGCGCCGAAGGAAGAGGAAGGCGCGGTGGTCGAGCCGCTCACGGAACAGGACGACCGATGAACCCGACCCTGACCGACATCATTCGCGACGGCCTGTGGAACAACAACCCGGGCCTGGTCCAGCTGCTCGGCCTGTGCCCGCTGCTGGCGATCTCCGGGACGATGGTCAACGCCATCGGCCTGGGCATCGCGACCACCCTGACGCTGCTGCTGTCGAACGTGCTGGTCTCGATGATCCGCCGCCACGCCCGCCCGGAGATCCGCATCCCGGTCTACGTGCTGATCATCGCCTCCATCGTGACCGCGATCGAGCTGGCGATGAACGCCTGGTTCCACGGCCTGTTCCTGATCCTCGGCATCTTCATCCCGCTGATTGTCACCAACTGCGCGATCATCGGCCGCGCCGAGGCATTCGCCTCGCGCAACTCGGTCCCGCGCGCCGCGCTGGACGGGCTGATGATGGGGCTGGGCTTTACCGGCGTACTGATTGCGCTGGGCGCACTGCGCGAGGTCCTGGGCCAGGGCACGCTGATGGACAACGCCCACCTGCTGTTCGGCGAGTGGGGCCACGCGATGACCATCCAGATCTTCCCGTCCGAGCACGGCTTCCTGCTGGCCCTGCTGCCGCCTGGCGCATTCATGGCCATGGGCCTGCTGATCGCCGCCAAGAACTGGATCGACCAGCACACGGCGACCGAGCCGGAGCCCGCTGCCGACGAATCCCGCGCCGAGGCTTCCGAGACCACCTGATCAGACGGACCGTACAGGCCCCATCAACGAAAACGCCCCACCGGGGCGCTCCGGCGGGGCGTAAAGGGAACCACTGATCAGTGTTCCCCTGAGTGACCGTATGGGCAATCAGGCGGTCGTGTCGACGCTATTGCCCACGTGGTCGGGCAGGCCCTGGGAGGTCGCCTGCATCTCGCTGATGTTCGGCATGGCCTGCAACAGGCCCTGTGCCGCCATCTCTTCCGATTCCATGGCCTTCTTCTGCACCGCCACATCCTTTTGCGCTGCGATATTCTGCTGGCTCATCTGCGTGGCCTGGCTGGCAATCGCACTGGCATCCATCGTTCACTCCTGATTCGAATGTAGAGCCAGCCCGCCGGGTGTAATTAACACCAACTCGGACCTGGCTCTCCCGGGGTGACGACCACGCATGCTCAGACTTTAGAGTTCGCCTCGAATTTTTTTGGATGGGCCACGAAGCGCCGCATGACCCCGCGCGACTCGCGATCCTCTGCCTCGATCGCGAACCCGGCGCGCTCCACCGCGGCCTCGGTATCACGGTTCGGGTGGCAGCCCCCGGTCACACAGGTCCAGGTCGGCTGTACGCGATCCTGTACCCAGGCCAGGCTCGGGCGCCGGTGCCGCACGTGCTCGAGCATGCGTAACTGGCCCTCGGCGCCCAGCACACGGAGGATCTCCCCCAGCCCCCGCTCCGGGTCCTGAACCGAACAGAACACCAGCCCCGAGACGACCGTGTCGAACTGTCCATCGGCAAATGGCAATGCCTCGGCCCGGGCGACCACAAAAAGCGCCCCGGGCGCGCGATCGCGCGCCCGATGCAGGGCCGCCAGATCTGGATCGAGCGCGACGAGCTGCGTCGGGTCGGAATACAGAGGAAGATTGCGGCCCGTGCCGCAGCCCAGCTCGAGGACGCGACCCCGTGCCCTCACGACGAGACGCCGGCGCCAGCCACGGAAACCAAGCGCGTCCGCCAGCCCCATCAGAGCGTCATAAAGCCAGGGAATCTGTTCCACTCCGCGCATGGAAACCATTCTACGCGCCGCAAAGTGTGAACGCGTTCGCGTGATGCCCGAATCCGGAAGGAACCTGTGGGCAACACCCCTGTCCACCGAGGCAAGAGCGGAAAAATCGGCGCCTGGCAACGGCCGCCGCAGTTCCGCCGTTCAGACTAGAAGACTCCATCACACGGTTGTCTGAACGTTCGGCCCGGACTCCCACCGGGCCATTTTTTTGTCCGGGCCCACGACCGGGGTCGGCGCGGGCCAACGCCTGACTCACGCCTGCGCGGTCACTCCCCCCTTACCCTGATACGATTCGGCGCTTTCGTGCTCCCCACGCGGTGATGCAATGACCGAACCCTCGCAATCGAAGATTCTCTACGAGGTGGATGACCATCCGCCGGTCGGGAAATGCGCGCTCAGCGCCCTTCAGAGTCTGATCCTGGTCGCCCCGACCATTATCCTCGCGCCCCTGATTCTGGCGCGCACCATCGGCCTCGACCTGGCCGCCACCCAGTGGACCGTCTTTGCCGCACTCATCGGCAGTGCGCTCGCCACGCTGGTCCAGGTTCGTCGCGTCGGGCCGGTCGGTTCGGGCTACCTGATCTTCATGGGCACCTCGACCGCGTATCTGGCCGTCGGCATCGAGGCGGCCATGGTCGGCGGCATGGCGCTGGTCGCGACGCTGGCCATCCTGTCCGCACCCGCACAGTTACTGTTCGCCCGCTACCTGGGTCTGTTCCGGCGCATCATAACGCCGACCGTCAGCGGGGTCGTGATCATGCTGCTGGTGCTGACCGTGATCCCGTCCACGGCCGACATGATGCATGGAGAAGGCGAGTACGAGGGCACCTGGCGCGCCCTGGTCGTCGCCCTGTTTACGCTCGGCTTCACCATCCTGCTGGCGATCTTCGGCGGTCGCATGCTGCGCCTTTGGGCACCCATCATCGGGCTCGGGGTTGGCGTCGCGGTGGCGGTTGCATTCAACATCACGGACTTTTCCAGGGTCGCGGACGCCGCCTGGCTGGGTCTGCCGCCACTGGAATGGCCGGGCTTCAACTTCGAGTTCTCGACCGCCTGGTTCACACTACTTCTGACCTTCATCATCGTCACCCTGGTCGGATCGGTCGAGTCAGTGGGCGACACCATGGTCGCGCAACGCAACTCCCACCGGACCCCGCGCAAGGTTGATTACGACCGCGTGCGCGGCGGCCTTTATGCGGACGGGGTCGGCAACATGATCGCCGGCGGCCTGGGTACGCTGCCGAACACCACCTACGGGATCGGCGTGTCCTCGATCGAGCTGACCGGCATGGCTGCGCGGCGCGTCGGCTACTACTTCGCCGGCTTCCTCGCCCTGGTCGCACTCATCCCCAAACTCAACATGGTGATGATCTCGCTCCCTGGCCCGGTCTTCGGAGCCTTCCTGCTGATCCTTCTGGCGCTGCTGTTCGTGGCCGGCATTCGCCTGTGCGCACAGGACGGCCTGAGCTACCAGAGCGGGCTGATCATCGGCGTGGCGTTCTCCACCGGCTTCCTGTTCCAGAACCAGTTGTTCTTCCATCACTTGATCCCGGACGCGCTGGGGCCGTTCATGAACAACAGCGTGACCACCGGCGGCACCGTCGCGGTCGCCATCAGCCTGATCTTCAACCTGCGCCCGCGCCCACGACGCCGCAGCACCTTCGCGCCCGAGGCCGAATCCCTGCCGCAGATCCAGGCCATGGCGCGGGAGTTCGGCGAGAGCCTGAGTCTGCCGGAGAAGCAGTCCGTCAAGCTGCAGGTGGCCTTGGAAGAGGTGTTCATGCACCTGTCCGAACAGGCCGCCAGCGAGCCGGGGCGCAGCCGCCCGGTGGATGTCCGTCTGGAACGCGAGGGCGAACACCTCGCGGTGGAGATGATCGACCGCAGTGCGGCGGCCGAAGTCGACGAGGCCTCGCTGCGCAAGGCCCGGCAATGGGGTCACAACGACGAGCAGTCCCTGCGCGAACTGGGGCTGTACCTGCTGAATAGCCTCGCGCAGGACGTGCGACACCTGCGCATGGCCGGGGTCAACTACATCTCGTTCAGTATCCCGCTGCGCCCGATGTAGTCACTCGACGCCGGTTCGCCGGTTCAGGGCCCCGCCGCCAGCGGTTCAGTCGCGGGAGCCGTGGATCAGGTTGAGGAACTCGCGACGGGTACGCGCATCTTCGCGGAAGGCACCCAGCATCACCGACGTCGCCATCGAGGAGTGCTGCTTCTCCACCCCGCGCATGGTCATGCACATGTGCTTGGCGTCCACGACCACGCCCACGCCCTTGGCATTGGTGACCTGCTTCAGGGCCTCGGCGATCTGCCGCGTCATGTTTTCCTGGATCTGCAGGCGCGCGGCGAACATATCGACAATCCGCGCGATCTTGGAGAGGCCGATCACCTTGCCATTCGGCAGGTAGGCGACATGCACCTTGCCGATAATCGGCAGCAGGTGGTGCTCGCACAGCGAGTACAGCTCGATATCGCGCAGCAGCACCATCTCGTCGTTGTCGGAGCTGAACAGCGCGCCGTTGACGATCGTGTCGAGGTCCTGGTGATAGCCCCGGGTCAGGTACTGCATCGCCTTGGCCGCCCGCATCGGCGTATCCAGCAAACCCTCGCGGTTCGGGTCTTCATTCAGGCCGGCGAGGATCTCGCGATAATGACGGGCCAGGGCCTCGGGGGCCGGCAGCGGCCGCCCATCGGCTGCGCTGGTCACGGGTTCGTCCGCGGTACGGGCATCTGCTTGCATCGATAGGTCCTTGTTCTGTGCCATCTTCGGCATTCCTAGGGGCGTGCGGGCGCGTCAGCGCACCATGATAACGGCCAGCCCGGAGGCCAGCGAAACGATAGCCCCCGCAGTCAGCGCCATGCGCAGTCCCAGGTACCCGCGCGGCAACGGCCGCCCACGCAGGCTCAACCGGTCCACCCACAGCGCCCCCAAAAACAGCGCGGCCAGGGTCATCAGCGCCTCGGGCAGCGGTTGCAACAACGCCAGCCAGGCGAGGATCGCCGGGACCACCGCCCACACGGGTGCCGACAGCGGGCCCACCCGGTGCTCACGATCCGCCAGGTAAAGCCCCCAGTGGATCGCTCCGAGAAACGACAGGATGACAGCACCATAAAACGCCAGGGCCTCCAGCGCGAAAACCTGCCATTCCGGCTGGGCCATCCAGGCCCCGAAGCCCAGGACCACAAAGGGGATCAGACCTCCGTATCCCAGCACCTGAAGCATCGGTGCCGAGGCTTCCTGGGACTGTTGCGTCTGCCCTGCCCGTTCCGCGACGTCACGCGGACCTCTGTTAGCCCCGGCCGCGACAGCCCGCGCACCGAGGTACTCACGCAATTCGGGGAGCCCCCCGATTGCACCGTCCCGCGCAACGAAATAGGGCAATACATCGGCCCCGGTCGCCTGCTGCAGGGCATGAAACTGCTCGCGGTTGTGAGCAGAGCCCATGCCCCACTCCAGGCGCACCCAGCGACCGGGCAGCATTGCATCCAGCAGGGCCACAGCATCGCGCACATCGGACAGCCCGGAGGTGATCGCGACGACCTCGTGCTCGACCAGTGCCTGGCGCACCTCGGCAGGCCAGCCGCTCATGGCCTGGGCGGTGTCGTTCATAACGCGGCCTCAATCGCGGCGCGTAAACGCCGGTCCTCGGACGTCAGGCCTGCCCACAACAGCTCTATCACCACAAGCAACCGACTACCCCTACGCATCGCTGCACCCTCCGCGCCCCGGGCTGTGCGGGGCTCACTGTGCGCCGTATTCTGGACGACGACCATTTGCAGGCATTGTACAGGTATTGTATAAGATGTACATCACCCTTTGATGGAATCGGAACCGTCATCATGAGCACCTCTCGCATCGCCGTCATCGGTGGCGGCATCGCCGGGCTGGCCAGCGGCTGGATCCTGCAGTCGCGCCACCAGGTGCGCCTGTTCGAGGCGACGCCCAAACTGGGTGGTCACGCCCACACCATCGAGGTATCCGACCCGGAGGGCCCCACGCACCTCGATACCGGCTTCGTGGTGTACAACGAGCGCAACTACCCGCTGCTGACGCGCCTTTTTCGCGACCTGAGCGTGCCGACCCAGCCGACTGAAATGTCGTTCTCCTGTTCCCGGCATCCCCACGGCGTGGAATACGCCGGCAGCGACCTGAACACCCTGTTCGCGCAGCGGCGCAACCTGCTCAGCCCGCGCTTTCTGCGCATGAGTGCCGACATCCTGCGCTTCAACCGCCTGGGCCACCGACTGTTCGAGCGCGGCGAGACCCCGCAGGGCACCTTGGGCCATTTTCTGTCGCGGCACCGCTTTGGCCAGGGGTTCATCGAGGACTACCTGTTGCCGATGGCCGCCGCGATCTGGTCCGCGCCGCCGGAGTCCATCCGCGAGTTCCCGTCCGCGAGTTTCCTGCGGTTCTTTCGCAACCACGGGCTGCTGGACCTGCGCGACCGCCCGCAGTGGCGCACCGTGCGCGGTGGCAGCCGCGAATATGTGCAGCGCCTCGCCGCGCGGCTCGAGCCACGTAGCGTCATCCACGAGGCCGTCCGCGCCGTGATCCCCGAAGGCGGCCAGTGGCGTGTGCTGACCGCGGAGCGCTCCGAGGGATTCGATCAAGTCGTGTTCGCCTGTCATGCGAACGACGCCCGCCGCCTCCTGGGGCGAACCATGCCCGCGCTCGACGGCCTGCTGGCGGACTGCCGCTTCCAGGAAAACCGCGCCATCGTGCATACCGACGCCACCCTGATGCCCCGCTCACGCCGCGTCTGGTCCTCGTGGAACTACCTGAGCGGACGCACCACGCAGCCTGGTGAACGGGTTTCGGTCTCCTACTGGATGAACCGCCTGCACAACCTGGAGCGTCGGCGCGACTACGTGATCAGCTTGAACCCCTGGCGCGAGCCCCACCCCACCGCAGTGCTTGGCGAGCACCTTTGGGAACATCCCGTAATGGATGCCCCCGCCGAGATCGCGCGCCAGCGCCTGATGGACCGCCAGGGCCAGGACGGACTCCATTTCGCCGGGGCCTGGATGGGCGACGGCTTCCACGAGGACGGGCTGCGCTCCGCCGTCGCGATCGGCGAGGCGATGGGCATCGCGCCCCCTTGGGACTCCACGCCGAGTGCTACACCCGCGCCGGTGGCGGTGGATTCGGAGCCGGTCAACGGCGGTGGCGCGACGCCGACCGCGGCACCGGCTGCGCGCCCCGAGGATGCCTGAGGCGCTGGCATGGACGCGGCCCTCGTCTACACATCGGTTGTGCACCAGCGCATTGCGGCGCCGGCGTACCGCTTTCGCTACCCGGTAATCGCCGCGCTGTTCGACATTGATCGCCTGGAGGCCACCGCGGCCCGCTGCCGCGCTTTCTCCCTGAATCGTTTCAACCTGTTCAGCCTGCATACCCGCGACCACGGCCCCCGCGACGGTCGCCCCTGGCGGCCCTGGATCGAGTCCCGTCTCGCGGAGCACGGCATTGAGCTCGCGGGCGGCACGATCCACCTGCTCGCGATGCCGCGAGTATTCGGGCACGCGTTCAACCCGCTCAGCGCCTGGTTCGCCTATCACGCGGATGGCGGGTTGCGTGGCGTGTTGCTGGAAGTCCGCAACACCTTCGGCGAGCACCACCACTACCTGCTGCACGAAGGCGGGTGCGCCATGACCACGCCGGTACGCCAGGAGAAGGACAAGGCCTTTCATGTATCCCCGTTCATCGACATGGATGCGCGCTACGCCTTCACCATCTCGCCCGCACGGCTGGAACGCGGGGCCACCGTGCGGTTGGCAATCCGCGAGACCCAGGCGGGTTCACCATTCCTGGTCGCAACCCAGCACGGACGCCTGCGCGACTTTGCCGACCGAACGCTGCTGGCCGCATTGATGCACCAGCCCTGGATGACCCTCAAGGTCCTGCCACTGATTCACTGGCAGGCACTCAAGATCTGGCTGCGCGGCGGACGCTACCACCCGCGCCCTGCGCCGCCGCAAAAGGAGATGCACTGATGTCCGTCGAACAAGGAAGCGCGACGACCGGGTTCGCGACCCGCCGGCACTGGGCCCTGCAACTGATCGCCCGGGCCCTGCGCGGTCTCGAGCAGGGACAATTGACGCTGGTCGGCCCACGCGGGGAACGGGAGGTCGTACAGGGCGAGCAACCCGGACGTGAAGTGATCTGGCACCTCAAGCGGCCCTGGCGGACGCTGCTGCGCATCCTGCGCCACGGCGATCTCGGCTTTGCCGAGGGCTATATTGCGGGGGACTGGAATACGCCGGACCTGAAGGGCCTGCTGCACCTCGCCACCGACAACGAGGCGGCGCTGGCCGATCTTGCGGCTCGCCCCGTGGTCCAGCGTCAATTCGACGCCCTGCGCCACTGGTGGCACCGCAACAGCCGCCGCGGCAGTCGTGCCAACATCCGCTTCCACTACGATCTAGGCAACGACTTCTATCGCATGTGGCTGGATCCGAGCATGAGCTACTCCGCGGCCCTGTTCAGCCGCGGCGACGAGGCACTGGAAAGTGCCCAGCAGCGCAAGTACGAGCGCCTGCTGGATCAACTCGACGCCGCCCCCGGGTCCCACATCCTCGAGATCGGGTGCGGCTGGGGCGGCTTTGCCGAACTCGCCGCGCGTCGCGGCCATCAGGTCACGGCCATTACCCTGTCGCAAGAGCAGCTCGACTACGCTCGCGAGCGGATCGAGCGGGCCGGTCTCTCCGACCGTGTCGAACTGCGCCTGCAGGATTACCGGGATCTGCACGGCCAGTTCGATCACGTCGTCTCGATCGAGATGTTCGAGGCGGTCGGACAGCAATGGTGGCCCAGCTTCTTCGAGACCTTGCGTGCCTGCCTGCGCCCAGGCGGGCGCGCCGCACTGCAGGTCATCACCATCGACGAAGCCGCGTTCGAGTATTACCGCAACAACGCCGATTTCATCCAGATGTATGTCTTCCCGGGCGGGATGCTGCCGTCCGTCCCCCGCTTCAACGCCGCCGCCCGCCAGGCGGGCCTCGCGATCGGCGATCAGCAGTTCTTTGGGCAGGACTACGCCGAAACCCTGCGTCGCTGGGATCGCGAGGTGCGCCATGCCGAACCCGTCATCGAGGCCCTGGGATACTCGCCCGAGTTCCTCCGCATGTGGCGCTACTACCTCGCCTACTGCGAAGTCGGTTTCGAGCACCAGCGTGTCGACCTGATGCAGGTAGTCCTGGAGCCCCACGACCGGGACGAGCGCGCGCCCCACATGACTTCCCAATAATCCAAGATTCTCAAGAACCCTCCCCACCGATGAGCGCAAACTGGTACCCAATCACCAGTTTATTGGGACACCAGTCACAGGACGGTTCTGGATTCGTCGACTAGAATGCAAATTTCCGGGCTCATGGAAAGCGGGATCCGCCCACCACCCGCCCCGTGTGGTCGAGCCCCGATTGGTCGAGGACCCCAGCCATGCAACAACGCATTCAGTTCCGCGAGGCCAGCTGGCCCGCCGACGCCGAAGCCATCTCCGCCGTCCGACGCGAGGTCTTCATCGACGAACAGGGCGTCCCCGAACCGCTGGAATTCGACGGTCTGGATGTGACCGCATTGCACTGGCTGGCCATCGGCCCCGGCGAAGAACCCATCGGTACCCTGCGCATGCTGCCCTCCGGTCAGATCGGGCGCATGGCCGTGCGCGAACCCTGGCGCGGCCACGGCATCGGCTCGCGGCTGCTCGACTACGCCGTCGAGGCCGCCATCCGCCATGGCTGGCGCGAGGTCTGGCTGAACGCCCAGAACACCCGCCTGGGCTTCTACGCCCAGCACGATTTCTTCATCATCTCCGACACCTTCGAGGACGCCGGCATCCCCCACCGCCGCATGCTCCGCCGCATCCGCCAGCCCCTGGCGCAGGCCAGGTAACCAACACCTGCTCGCGAGTTGCGAGTCCTCCGAAAATACTCGGGACAATGGTCCCGTGCCGCACACCACGCTGTGGGTGAACACGATTGTTGGTACGGCCCCTTCCCGGCACAGCCGCTCGAACCGAATCATCCATCTCCATTGATTGCGCATGCGCGTAGATGCGCGATGGGCGGTAGTTGCCTATGCTGAGTAGAGACCCTGCCCGGAGGCGACTGCATGGCCGAACCGACGACCGACCCCGTGATGGAAGATGCCGCCGTGCTTCTCGGGGAGCTGCTGGACCAAACCCGGCGGCGCTTCTGGCTGCATGCGCGCGTGGGACTCCTGGCGGAGTTTCGCGGGCTGGAGCTGGGCTCGTATCTGGCCAACATCGCGCGCCGCCACCGGCATACGGACATCCGCATTCTGGTGGACGACGATCTGGCGCTGCGGGATCGCATCCCTGGACTGGTCGAAACCATCAAGCGCCTGCCCACCGCCGTCACCGTGCGCCGGCTCGATGCCGCCGAGGAGAGCCCCCTGACGCTGACCGCAATCGCTGACCACAGCGGCTGGATGCAGCTGACCCAGGCTGGAGGGCAACGAATCCTTCGGGGGGATGTCGATGATCGTGGGGGTACCCAGCGGGCCGCCCTGGATTTCGAGGCGAACTGGAGTCTCAGCGATGAAGCGATCGAACTGCGCCGGCTCATGGTCTAGGCGCCACACCCTGCGCATCCTGGCGGGGAGCCTGCTACTGCCCGGACTCTCGGCACCCGCGTTGGCCCGCGACCCACAGGCCGAGGTCGCCGTGCTCCCGCTGCAAAATCGCCCGGCCGCCGAGATCCTGCCAGAGCTACAAGGCCTGTTCGGGAATGCCGCCACGCTGCGCGCCGATGGGTTCCGCCTCCTGGTTCGCGCCGACGCCCAGACCCTCGTGCAGATCCGCGAGGTCGTGGCCGAACTCGACCACAGCGCCCAGGATCTCGTCCTCTCGGTACGCCGCAGCAGCGAGCGCCCCCGTCAGGACACGGGTGCGGGGATCGACATCGAATCCGGCCCGGATGGCACCCAGGCCCGCGGTACCGCCCGGCGCTGGACCACCACCCGCGACGACGACCAGACCCAGCAGATCCGCCTGCGCGAAGGCACCGAGGCCATCATCCTGGTCGGCGAGACCGAGGCCCACGGCTTCCGCGTATTCGCCGGCCGCGCCGGCTTCGGCATGGAACCCGTCTTTCACGACACCGCCCGCGGCTTCCGAGTGCAGCCCCACGCCCAGCCCGACGGCCGCATACGCATCGACATCCTTCAGCTCCACGAACAGCCACCCGCCACCCCCATGGGCCGTGCGGAACGCCAGTCCGTCGAATCGTCTATCACCATCGAGCCCGGCGCTTGGGCCGATATTGCCGGAGTGGGCCGCACCATCAACCTAGACG
The DNA here is from genome assembly GCF_000381425.1 of Thioalkalivibrio sp. ALRh. Lineage (NCBI taxonomy): Bacteria > Pseudomonadati > Pseudomonadota > Gammaproteobacteria > Chromatiales > Ectothiorhodospiraceae > Thioalkalivibrio > Thioalkalivibrio sp. ALRh. The sequence goes on along the minus strand of NZ_KB906525.1, from coordinate 15,437 downwards.
AACGCGGCATTGCCTCCCGGCGCACCACCCGCGAACGAGATACCCTGTCGCTTCAGATCCGAGTCGACCCGATCGACTGATCGTCCACCAAGGGACAAAGGCCCTTCGATACCGTACGGGCCCCCGCCCGCTACCACCAGCACCCACTGACCGTCATCCCGGAAAGCGCGCAGCGGTTATCCGGGATCTCCTACCTCGCTCGTAACCCACCCCGTGCCAGCCCCAAAGCCGTGGATCCCGGCTCTCCGCTTCGCTGCGGCCGGGATGACGAAGGCGGGCCGTCCCCGAAGCAATGACAGGGAGCCGATCCGCTAACCAAAATGCCAGCATCCACCCCGGAACGGGCACAACACCCCAGACCGCCAGGCACAAAAAAGCCCCGAACGGGGCCGAAGGTCGTGCATAAAAAACGGGGCCCCTGGGGGCCCCGTAAAACAAGCTAGTGCTTGTTGTTATACCGCTTGTATGCAGTGCTCGGGCTTAGAAGGACACCCGCATGCCGCCACCGACACCGGTGAAGCTCAGGCTGCGATCGCCGACCACGTTACCGTCAGAGTCCAGGTTGGAATCTTCGGTGCTGTTGTATCCCACACCAGCGAACGCCATCACGCGGTTGCTGAAGTTGTGCTTGACCGCAATCGCGGCGTAGTCGGTGTTGGGGTTGTTGTCTCGACGGCTGTGGCCCAGGTTCAGCACGAAGTCGTTGCGACCCATTGTGTAGGTACCGGACAGGAAGTAGGTGTTAACGTCAACGCTGTCGCCGTCTACACGATCGCGGGAGAGGTCTTCAACTTCACCCACCAGACGGAACGGGCCATGGGACCAGTCGGCACCGATCTTGGTGTTGCGCGAACGAGAGTCACGGAACTCGTAGTCACCAGCATCCGCGTGGGCAACGTACAGGTCGACCGGGCCGACGTCGAAGTTCAGGCGAGCAGACCAGGCGGTGTCGCTGTCGTCGGCATTGTCGAGGAACATGCCCACATCAAGGCTGACGATGCCGAAGCTGTTGCTGTAGCGAACACCGCGGTCGACGTAACCGCCGTTACCAAAACCACCGTCGCCACCCAGGCGGGCGCCATTGGCGCGACCCTGCATGAACGTCGCGTTCAGCGGATCCTTGCCAGCGGTGTTGTAAGAGGAGGTCATGCGACCGGCGATCACCTGGCCAAAGTTGCCGTCCAGGCCTACATAGATGTCGCGGTTACCGGAGTTGAAGCCACCAGTATCTGCAATGCTGGTGCTTGCCGCGCCAGTCTGGAAGTCGCCTTCGAACTTGGCCAGCGCGCTCAGGCCATTACCCAGATCGTGGTTGACCATCACACCGAGGCGGTTCGGGCCGGCGCCATCGGCAGGGGAACCAGCGCCGCCCGCGTCGTGCTGGCGGAAGCCGCTCTCAAAAGTGCCACCATCACCGGAGGCGCTGTGGTGGACGATCTGCGTCTGCAGCTGACCGAACAGGGTGACGGAGGAGTCAGCGGCGGCGAAGGCCGGGACTGCGAAGGCGCCGGCAACGGCGACTGCGAGAATCTGTTTTTTCATGTTGCGTATCTCCCAGGAGAGGTGTTTGGTTCGTTTCTACGCCTGCATCCACGGTCGATGCCGCGAATGACAGGTGTTTTATATACACCACGGTGTCGTATTTCAACCCTTTGTGGCGAAAAAATGTCGAGTGCGTTGGAAGTTTGCGCCTCGGTAACCGGGAGGAACGCATGGATACGGGTGAAAGACAGTGCAGAACTGCATCGCAAGGCACTGAATAAGCGCAATGATGGCAACTCCCGAGAACGCACGGTAGTTGTGATGGAGCACCCATATAAGGATGATCTTATTTTGTAGAAAAGTGCGCTTTCATGCGGGTTAGAGGATGGAATACGGCCGCCCTGAAGCTGTTGCATATGTGCAACGAAGCGGTACAGGGCAGGCGTTCGAGAGTATTTGTTGCGGGAAGGCGACAATTGAGCCGACGGCGCGAAGGCCGGAGTGGAGTGATGCGTTTCGCTTGGTTCAACGCATCCTGCGGCGTGCAAGGCGGAAGATGGAGTTGTAGGAGGCCAGCCCTCTGGCCGATTGGGAGTCGCCCAATGCCCGATCGGCCAGAGGGCTGGCCTCCTACAGGGGGGTGTGGCAGCGATTGCGCTAATCGAGGCCGAAGGCGCGGCGGGCGAGGCGGCGCTTGGCGGGGTCGGCCTGGTCGACCAGGCGCAGGCCGAGGCCGCGCAGCTCGGGGAGCCCGGCCGCCTGGGTGCCGAACAGGAGCTTGAAGCCGTCCATCGCGCGTTGCATGAGGGCGTTTTCCGGGCGGCGGGCGCGGGTGTAGGCGCGCAGGACGGTCTCGGCGCCCGGGTCGTGGCGGGCGGGGCCGCGCAGCCCGTCGACCAGTGTGCGGGCGTCAGCCAGGCCCAGATTCAGGCCCTGCCCGGCCAGCGGGTGGATGGTGTGAGCGGCGTCGCCGGCCAGTACCACGCGGCCCGAGTGGTAGGTCTTTGCGTGCCGGGCGGTGAGCGGGAAGCTGGCGCGCGGGGACGTGGCGGTAATCGCACCCAGGCAGCCATCGGTCTCCTGCTCCAGCGCCGCACAAAAGGCGGCGTCGTCCAGGGCCAGTGTGTCTTCGGCCGCGGGCCATTCGGGCTGCGACCAGACGATGGAGCAACGCCCGTCCGCCAGTGGCAGCAGCGCGATGATCCGGTCCTCGACGAAGCGCTGCCAGGCGGTGTCCTGGTGCGGGTGCTCGGTGGTGATGGTCGCGACGATGCCGCGCGCGTCGTAGTCGTGGCCGGTAAACGGGATACCGACGTAGTCTCGGACACGGGAACGCGCCCCGTCGGCCGCGACCAGCAGGCGGGCCGAGGCGATCGGCTGTCGTTGATCGGCGTACACATCGACCCGGTCGGGGCGGCGGTCGAGGGTTTTCCATTCGGTCTGCGGATACAGGGCAACGCCCGCGGCCTCGAGTTCGGTCCAGAGCACCGACTCGAGCTCGGCGAGTTCGACCGTCCAGCCGAGTGCCGGCACGCCCAGCGCGTCCGCATCGAAGCGGATATGGCCGGGGCCATTGGCGTCCCAGACGTACATGCCGGAGAACGCATGGGCGCGGCGCTGCTCCAATGCCTCGCGCACGCCCAGTTCGTGGAGAAAGGCCATGGACGCGGAGTTGAGCGTGGCGACCCGCGTAACCGGCGCCGTCTCCGGATCGAACTGGGGCGCGGCGTTGCGTTCCAGCACGCCGACCCGCAGGCCCTGCCGCGCGGCGCCCAGGGCGATCGCCCCGCCGACGGCGCCCGCGCCCACGACCAGTACGTCCAGCGTTTCGTCGTGGCTGTCTTTAGTCATGGCGTGCCCTGCCCGGCTGCGGGTAGATGGGCGAGCGTGTGGCGCGGCAGTGGTCCCAGCCCCATCGCGGAGCGGGCCAGCGCATCGCGCGCCGGGCGCAGGCGATCGACCGCCATCATGCCGGCCCCCAGCCCGTGACCGCGCAAGCCGGCGGCGTGCAACAGGCCCCGGGCGAGGAAATCGGTGGCGGTGACGACGCTACTCACATCCTGTCGACGATCTTTCGCATAGGCCTCCAGCACGGCCGCCGCACCAGGGTCGGCCGCAAACGTCGGGGTTCCATCCGCCTGCCGCCCGGTGCGCAGCGCCCCGAGCAGGCCCGCCACGTCGCGCAGCGACAGGTTGAGCCCCTGCCCCGCGACCGGGTGCACGGAATGTGCGGCATTGCCCAGCAGCAGCGCACGCTCGGCGACCGGCTCCGGTGCGTGGACGCGCTCCAGCGGGAAGCGCACGACCGGCCCCGCCGGGCGCAGGCGCCCGAGGGTCCAGCCAAAGCGCGCCTGCAGCGCGCGCAGGCGTTCGGCCTCGCCCTGCTCCAGGCGCTGCTCGCAGGTCCGCGGCGGCGCCACCCAGACGACATTCATGCGGCCATCGGCCTGCGGCAGCAGGGCCAGTGGCCCCTCGTCGGTGAAGCGCTCGAAAGCCTGGCCGTTGTGCGGGCGGTCCGGACGCACGTCGAACACCAAAGCATCGGCGTCGTAGCGCAGCCGCTGCACCGGCAACCCCAGGGCCTTGCGGGCCGGGGAGCTCACGCCGTCCGCCGCGAGGATCAGACGGGCGGACCAGGTCGCCTCGTCCTTCGCCCCCTCAATATGCAGAGTGCGTCGATCCCCTTCGGCCGGATCGAGGCCGGCCAGGGTCGAGTCGTAATGCAGGTCCACACCGGCCGCGCGGCAGGCCTCGTTCAACATCGGGTCCAGGGCGGCGGCCGGAACGACCTGCCCGAGCGCGGCGCGGCCATGGTCGCGCGCGTTCAGGTGCACCCGCCCCAGCCCGCCGCGACGGCTGACCACGATGGATCGGATGGGGGTGGCCTGGTCGGCCACGGAGGACCAGTAGCCGAGGTCGTCCAGCAGCTGGACGGAGCCGGCGGCCAGGGCGTAGCCGCGGGTGTCGGGGCGGGTGGTGTCCGGCTTCGGCGCGGCTCCGCGCTCGAACAGGGCCACGGAATAGCCGGCCCGGGAGAGGGTCGCGGCCGCCAGACTGCCGACCGGGCCGCCACCGATGATGGCGATGTCGGGGGTTTGCACGCTCATCTCAGCGCCGCACCCGGTCATTGCGAGGCTCCGAAGGGGCCGTGGCAATCTCCGGACGCTGGCACAGCGGCCGGATCCGGTGGCTTCGGAAGGCGATCGCCGCGGCGCTGCGCGCCTCGCGATGACGGTACCTGGGGCCACGAACCTTCGTAGGATGCCGATGAGCGCAGCGAATCGCATCAAAGGTGTGGCCACGCCCCAGCGATCGGTGCGTTTCGCAAAGCTCAACGTACCCTACGGTTTTGGGGTGGGCCGGGCTTTGGCGGGAGCGAGGACCCGGAGGGGCCGTGACAATCTCCGGACGCTGGTGCAGCGGCGGGGTCCGGTGGCTGTGGAAGGTGATCGCCGCGGCGCTGCGCACCTCGCGATGACGGTACCTGGGGCCACGAACCTTCGTAGGATGCGGATGAGCGTAGCGAATCGCATCAGGGGCGAGGGCACACCCCGGCGATCGGTGCGTTTCGCGGGGCTCAACGCACCCTACGGTTATGGGGTGGGCCGGGTTTGGCGGAGAGTGCATGGTCAGGTCCAGCCCGGGCGGTCGCCGGCCATGCAGGCTTCGATGTCGTCGGGGGTCTTGGGGCAGGCGGTGGTCAGGACTTCGTGTCCGTCGCGGGTGACGGCGACGTCGTCCTCGATGCGGATGCCGATGCCGCGCAGGGCCTTTGGGGCCTCGGAGTACGGGCCGAAGTAGAGGCCCGGCTCCACGGTGGTCACCATGCCCGGCTCCAGCAGGCGCCAGGCGTCGCCGACGCGGTAGTCGCCGACGTCGTGCACATCCAGCCCCAGCCAGTGGCCGGTGCGGTGCATATAGAAAGGCCGGTAGGCGTGGTCCTTGAGCAGCTTGTCGAGCCGGCCCTTGAGCACGCCCATATCCTTGAGCCCGCGGGTCAGCTCGCGTACGGCGGCATCGTGCGGGTCGTTCCAGTGGTTGCCCGGGCGGGTCTGCTCGATGGCCGCGTGCTGGGCGGCCAGCACGCACTCGTAGACCTCGCGCTGGGTGTCGCTGAAACGGCCGGAGACCGGGAAGGTGCGGGTGATGTCGGAGGCGTAGCCCTGCACCTCGCAGCCGGCATCGATCAGCAGCAGGTCGCCGTCGTTCAGGACATCGCGGTTCTCGATGTAGTGCAGGATGCAGCCGTTCTCACCACCGCCGACGATGGAGGGATATGCCGGCTCGGTGCCATGGCGGTGAAACTCGTGCAGCAGCTCGGCCTCGACCATGAACTCGGTCACGCCCGGTCGCGCCGCCTGCATCGCGCGGATATGGGCCTGGCACGAGATCGCCGCCGCGTGGCGCATCATGCGCAGTTCCGGGGCCTTCTTGAACAGGCGCTGTTCGTGCACGTAGTGCTCGACCGCGACGTATTCATGCGGGGCCCGTACGCCGTTGCGCGCCTTCGCGCGGACCCGATTGACCCAGCCGAACAGCCGCTGGTCCAGCGCCTCGTCACGCCCGAACGGGGCACACAGCACGCGCCGATTCTCCATCAGGCCCGGCAGGATCTCGTCGATGTCCTCGATCGGGAACGCGCACTCCGCGCCGTAGTGTTCCATCGCCCCGTCCGGTCCGGCGCGCCGCCCCTGCCAGGTCTCCTGCGTGGGGTCGCGGTCGCGGCAGAACAGGATGTACTCCCCGGCCTCGCGTCCGGGGACGCACACGGCGACCGCATCCGGCTCCGGGAAGCCCGTAAGATAGAGGAAGTCGCTGTTCTGTCGAAACGGGTAGTCGACATCGCGATTGCGCACCTGCTCGTGCGCCGCGGGCACCACGATGATCGAGTCGCCACCCACGCCGCGCATCAGGCGCTGACGCCGCCGGGCGAACTCGGCCAGGGTGATGGTCGGGGTCTTGCCGGGCAGCGGGGGGCGCGTGGGGGCATTCATTGCATCGGGATCCGTTTCGGGTCGTCCGGGGCGAGCTCGTCGGCGATCAGCAATACACCGACGCGCACATATTCGTTGAGTTCCTCGAAGGCGGCGGCGTTGTCTTCGTCGTCCTCCGGCTCCAGTTCGATGCGCGCAATCTCGGCAAAGTCGCGCAGGATTTCGCTGGCCTCGGCCGAGGGCTTCATCTGCTGTAGCCGGGGCATCTGCCCGAAACCCGAGATAAAGCCGTCGACCCACTCGGACAGGGCCTGGGCACGCGCCTCGATCGGCTCGTCCTCCGGCAGCAGGGGCCCGAAGCCGAGCTCGACGTCGTACAGCTGCGCCAGCAGTGCCCGGCGGATCGCCTCCACCGTCGCGCGGAAGTCGTCCGGCGCGGCATCGGTCAGCGGCAGCGCCTCGCCCAGGCTCTGTTCCAGCGCCTCGACATCCGCGCCGGGGTCCGCGACCACACAGCCGGTGAACAGCCCGTGGGCGGAGGCCGGCGTTTGCGCGAAGCCCATGCGGCGCAGGCCATGCGCGAGCTGCTCGGCCAGCGCGGTCGGGTCGGATTCAAGGCCGCCGCGCGCCTTGGTCGATTCGCCGGTCGGAGCAGCCATCAGAAGGACTCCAGACGGGCTTCGTACGGAAACAGCAGGAAGCGGTAGAGGTCGTCACCGACCTGCAGATGGGTGAACTGCGGCTCGCCCAGCTTGATCGCGCTGGACCCGGTGGCCGACAGCGCATTCAGACCAAAGCGCTTCTCCGCGATCAGGTCCGCCAGCAGCTGCTCCAGATCCGCGCGCGGGATCGCCCCGGTATTGTCCACGATGCGGCAGGGCTTGCCGTTGTGGGCGGTGCCCTCGATCACGGTGGCCTGCGGGTCGGGTTCGGGGGGCTGGGTCATGGGCGCGGCAGTTCCTGAGAAATGATATGCCGCCTATTGTGACCAGCCCGCCATAGGAGTCGCAACAAAGCGCCGTGTCCGCGCGCGTTTGGCCCTGTCGCCGCCGGCAGTCGCGGATGGCAATAGTGAAGGCGCTCCCGCAAAAAGGTCACACAAGTTGACGATTTGCGGGGGGGCCTCCTAGACTCCATGGACTGCGTCGCGCGCCGTGCGCGGTCGCCTTCACCGAACCGGGGCCTGTCGCCATGTCGTCCGAGGATTCCAGCCACGATCCCGTCGAGCGCCTCGAGACCGCGATTACGCGGCTGCTCGATGAACATGCCGCCCTGCGCGAGGAGAACAATCTGCTGCACGAGCAGATTCGTCAGCTCAAAAGCGAGCGCGCGGCCTTCAAGGAACGCAACGAACAGGCCCGCCACCGGGTCGAGACGATGATCGCCCGCCTGCGGTCGATGGAGCACAGCGAATGAGCCAGTCCGAACCCGTACGCGTCTCGATCCTGGGCAAGGAATACCAGATCGCCTGCCCGCCCGAGGAACGCGCCGACCTGTTTGCCTCCGCCTCCCTGGTCGACGAGCGCATGCGCGAACTGCGCGACACCGGCCGCGTGGTCGGCGCCGAGCGCATTGCCGTGATGGTGGCGCTGAACCTCGCTCACGAGATGCTCGACTGTCAGGAGCAGCTCAAACGTGCCGAGCAGACCGGCCCGGCCCGCATCACCGCCATCGCCGACCGCATCGAACAGTCACTGGGCACGCCCCGCTCCTGAATCCCCCCACCCCCGCGCCGTAGGATGGGATGAGCCAGGCGAATCCCATCAAGGGTTCCCACGGCACGGGGAATGGTGCGTTACGGCCGGTAGATATCCACCCCGGACGGCGGATCGAAGGTAAACGCAGCCTCGTCGACCGAGGCATTGCGCTCGCTTTGCTCGAAGTGAATCTCGGTCTCCTGGCCGAAGATGTCGCGGAAGGCCATGCGGGTCAGGTCACCATCCGGCGTCAGGTCCAGCTCGAGGTGCGTAAAGTCCGCCTGTTCGTTGCGCGGGATCAGCAGCAGGCGCAGGGCCGAGGCATCCCGTACCGGCAGCACATCCATGCGGAAGTGTTCGTCCAGCCGCTCCGGCTGGGTGATCGCCGCGATCGGTGTCGCATCGAAGGCATCCCCCAGCGGGCGCACGGTCGCCTGCGCCAGGTCCGGGTCATAGGTCCACAGGTCCTCGCCATCGGACACGATCGTCTGCGGGAAGGGCTCGGTCACCTCCCAGCGCAAGCGGTTGGGCATGCCCAGCTGCATCGAGCCATCGGACTCCTGCAGCACATAGCCCGTCTCGTCGCGTACCGTCTGCGTGAACTCGGCCGTAAAGGTCTCCAGTCCCTCGACAAAACGGTCCAGCGCCGCGCGCGCATCCGGCGCCGGGCCGCGCTCGGCCGCCAGCGGCCCGGCGAACAGGAACATCGTCGTCGCGGCCAGGGCGAGCAGCAGGCGGGAAACAAGTCGGACAGTCATGCGGGCTCCAGTTGCATGTTTACGATGATCCTGCGCCCGGTCGCTTAACCGGGCGTGAATACCACAACAGAAAGGTCGAGCCAGATCACAGGATCCGGTACATGGACCCGGCCGAGCGTTAGGGAAACACTGATTAATGTACACACTCGCGTTGGCACCCCAGGTTTTCCGAGACAAGGCGCGTTGCGCAGCGGGTAGTGGTTCTACCTGCAAGGGGCGCAACGCAGGATCGGGGAACCTGGGGTGCCAACCCCGAAGGGGCTCGGCCGCTTTTGCGCGCGCACGGCGTTGCGGCTCCCTTGTGCAGAATGACTGCACGGCAGTCACCGCGCCTTGTTCGCACGCAAAAGCGACTCGAGCGCGAGCGTGTACATTGATCAGTGTTTCCCTAGTCGTTCGGTCCCGGGACCAGGACCTCGCGATTGCCATTGGACTGCACCGGGCTGACCAGCCCGGCGGCCTCCATGTCCTCGACCATGCGCGCGGCACGGTTGTAGCCGATCTTCAGGCGGCGCTGGATGAACGAGATCGAGGCCTTGCGCGTCTCGATCACGATCTGCACAGCCTGGTCGTAAAGCGGGTCGGTCTCCGCCTCGCCATCGCCCGGTGCCTCCAGCCCCGGGATCGCGGCGGCCCCGGCCTCCGGCTCGTCAAGGATCGCCTCGTTGTAGTTCGGCTCGCCGGTAGATTTCAGGTACTCCACCACCTGATGGACCTCGTTGTCGCCGACGAAGGCACCATGTACGCGCTCCGGCATCGCCTTGCCCGGCGGCAGGTAGAGCATGTCGCCGTGGCCCAGCAGGTGCTCGGCCCCCATCTGGTCGAGGATGGTGCGCGAGTCCACGCGCGAGGAGACCTGGAAGGCGATACGGCTGGGGATGTTCGCCTTGATCAGGCCGGTGATCACGTCCACCGACGGGCGCTGGGTGGCCAGGATCAGGTGGATACCGGCGGCGCGCGCCTTCTGCGCCAGGCGTGCGATCAGCTCCTCCACCTTCTTGCCCACCACCATCATCATGTCGGCGAACTCGTCGACCACGATCACGATGAACGGCAACGGCTCCAGCTCCGGCGCCTCGGTCTCGGTCAGCGCCTCCTCCGGCTTGAACAGTGGGTCCTTCAGCGGCTCGCCGGCGGCCTCGGCATCGCGCACCTTCTTGTTGAAGCCGCCGATGTTGCGCACACCCATCGCCGACATCAGCTTGTAGCGCCGTTCCATCTCTGCCACCGCCCAGCGCAGGGCGTTGGAGGCATCCTTCATGTCGGTCACGACCTCGCACAGAAGGTGCGGGATGCCGTCGTACACCGACAGCTCCAGCATCTTCGGGTCGATCAGGATCAGGCGTACGTCGTCCGGCGTGGACTTGTACAACAGCGACAGCAGCATCGCGTTCACGCCGACCGATTTCCCGGAGCCGGTCGTCCCGGCCACCAGCAAATGCGGCATCTTCGCCAGATCCGCCATCACCGGGCCGCCACCGATGTCCTTGCCGAGCGCCATGGTCAGCGGCGACTTGTTCGCGTCGAACAGCTCCGAGCGCAGGATCTCCGAGAGCGCCACGATCTCGCGGTTCTCGTTCGGGATCTCCAGGCCCACGGTGGACTTGCCCGGGATCACCTCGACGATGCGCACCGCCATCACCGACAGCGAGCGCGCCAGATCGGTGGACAGCCCCGAGATGCGCGAGGCCTTGACGCCAGCGGCCGGCTGCAGCTCGAAGCGCGTGATCACCGGGCCCGGCTGCACCGCGACCACCTCGACCTCCACGCCAAAGTCCTTCAGCTTCAGCTCTACCAGGCGCGAGAGTGCCTGCAGCGACTCCTCCGAGAAGCCATCCGGCGGGGGTGGCGCCTCGTCCAGCAGGGACAGCGGCGGACGCGGATCGGCCCCGGACCCTTCGGTGAACAGCGGGACCTGCTTTTCCTTCTGTACGCGCGGGCTGGGCGCGGGCGCCTCGATGCGCGGCTCCACGCGCGAGGGCGCGCGCTTCTCGGTGCGCTTGCGCTCCTTTTCCACCCGCGTCTCGCGCTCGGCCCGCTCGCGCGCGCCGATGCGGCGATCCCGGGCCGAATCCAGCTGAGCGCGAAGCCGCTCGAAGCCACGGACGGTCAACTGACCCAGCCGGTCCATCAGCAGGAACCAGGACAGGCCCGTGAACAGCGTCACCCCGGCCAGGAACAGCGCCAGCAGCACCAGCGTCGCCCCGACCAGGCTCAGCCCGGCCACGGCCCAGCCGGCAAACAAGTCTCCGAGGATGCCGCCCGCGTGCACCGGCATCCCGCCCGGGAGCAGGTGCAACGCGGCCAGCGCCGCGCCCGAGATCAGTGCCACAATCAGCGCGACCCCGCGCACGGTCAGTTCCATCGGGCTGGCGATCCGCGCCTCGCGGCGATGCCGGAACAGCCACCAGCCGATGCCGCCGACCGCCAGCGGAATCAGGTAGGCCAGATAGCCCAGCAGGTGAAACGCGATGTCCGCAAACCAGGCGCCGGTGGTGCCACCCAGGTTGCGCAGGCTCTCGCCATCGCCGGTGGTGGACCAGGCCGCATCGCCCGGGTGATAGCTCACCAGGGCGACCAGCAGATAAAGCGCCAGCATGCCGAAGATCAGCAGCGCACCCTCGCGCAGCCCGCGCAGCAACTGCCCGCTCAGGCTGGGTGCCGCAGCCGGCTCTGCCGTCTTCCTGCCCTTGCCCCCGGATTTGGCCTTGCTTGCGGCCATGCGCTCCCCATTGTGTTCGGCCCGCGACACGGGCATTGCGAATCATCGCGCAGTTTACCGATTAAGACGTCGTTCGTGGGGGCCGATCTCCCTCCCTGCGAAACGGGTCCGGATCGGCCGACCAGATCCAGCCCTCGCGGCCCGCCAGCGCCGCCTCATCCGCGGTCGGCGCGACTGCGTGTCCGGCCAGGAAATCGACCCCGGCCAGCACGCACAGCGCCGCATCCAGCGTATCGTCGGTGGCGACACTCAGGTCTGGCACGGGCCCCTCGAAGGCCTCGGGCAGCCGGGCCCGGACATCGACACGGGTATCCCAGCCACGGACCCTGCGCAGGGCGGCCGGATACACCTCGATCGCAGCTGAATCGGCAACCGGCCCAGCAACCCGGGGCAGCGGAAGCGCCCGTCCGCTCTGGTCGCGCAGCGCTTGCAGCAGATTGACCGCCGCCAGCGCAGTGCGCGCGATGAAGTTCGCCCCCACCTCCAGCGGGCGCTTGCCGAGGCGCTCCCGAATCACCCGGTCGGTATGGCGGTGGAACATCGCATCCGCGTCCGCCGTAATGCCCGCACCGGCCTGGTGCCCCGACAGTTCCCGCGCCAGGGCGCTGGGCCAGCCGAGCGGGGCATCCAGGCACAGCAGAACGGGTCCCGGCGTATCCATCCAGCCGGCCACGATCGCGGCCGCCGGCTCGCTCGGGTGCGCGCGGCGGGCTTCCTCCAGGCGCAAGTCGTCGCCGGACCAGCGGGCACAGGCCAGCCCGGTCTTGCGCGGCTGGGTGGCACAGTCGACGCCGATGATGCGGATGGGGTTGCTCACGGACACCGGCCCCAGACCGCGAACACCGGGTCGGAATAATCCAGGCGCCCGGCATAAGGGTCGTCCGGCGGGCGCGGCAGGCCGCGCAGCGAGAGCGTGGAAAGGTCGTCGAACCCTGCGCGCAGGAACAAATCGAGCACCAGCCCCATGCGCTCGAAGTCGTACAACTGCTCCCAGACCGCGATCGCCTTGGTCGGGAAGCAGCGATCGGAGAACGCCACCACGAACACCCCACCCGGGCGCAGAAGCTCGCGCACCGAGGCGAATACCGCCTGTGGGCGCGTCAGGTATTCCACCGAGGCGGTGCACACCACCGCATCGAAGCTCGCGGGCGGCATCGGAATCGCCGGCTGCCGGTTCAGGTCGTGCACCAGGGCCTGATCCAGGGCCTCGTTGGCGGCCAGCTCCTCGTGGTTCATGCCCAGCCCGACAACCGCCTCGGGCCCTCGCAGCTGATCGAGGTGCGATGCCCAGCTGCTCATCAGGTCCAGCACCCGTGCACCCTGCGGGATCAGCGTGGCGTACAGCGCCGCGATCCGGGCACGGGCCGTGGCATCCAGGTGGTGCACCATGCGTGGCCCGGCGTAGAACTCGCGATCGGGCGCGGGATCCTCGCGCTCACAGGCCTCCCCAGACCAGAAGTCCGTCGGCCGCCCGTGCCACCGCGCCTGCATCCCCGGGCCGCGCGCCGTCAGCATCCGGGTAACAGCCACCGCCCGATCGTCTTCGCGTCCCTGCTCGTGAAACGCCATTACCCGAGCGCGCAGCTGCAGGTCGTCCATGCCCGCCAGCGGATGGTTCAGGTCCGCGACGAGCCGCGCGTCTTCCAGCTTGCCGATGCGGAACAGCTCGCGGTCGCCGGCCTCGATGCCGGCATGGCCGGCGATGAACGCACGCGGATAGAAACGCCCGGCCCGGGGTTCCACCACCCGATGCCGGCGCAGGCGGCGATTGAACGCCGCCGGCGGCAGTTCGACCTCCCCGGCCGGGTCCCACCCCGGGACCAAAGGTGCCCCCGGAACGTCTACTGCCTCGCCGACATCCACGCCGGCCAGCTGCGACCCGATGGCGCCCGGCCAGACGTCGTGCGCCGGCATCAGCCACGGCAGGAACAGGCACTCGCGATGCCGCACCTCGGCACTGCTCCAGTCCAGGGTAAAACCGACATCCAGCGCCGGGCGCGGCGTACCCATGGCCGTTGGCGCGCGTTCCGGGCAGGCAAAGGGGTCGTACATCCGTTGGTGTTTCCCTGTGGGCATTCCCGGTATGGTACGGCGAATCACCTTGAGGATATGCCCATGCCCCGTAGCGGTCGCGCTCTGTTGTACCTGATCGTTCTGACTGTGCTCGCGGGGCTGCTGGCTGCCCCTGCCGCGGCCCAGCCCCCCGGGGCCACGGCAGGCTCCGATCTCGGTGAGACGGAAACACTGCGGGTCGGCACCCGCTTCGTACCTCCCTTCGTGATCCCGCCGGACGATGCCGAGGGCCACCCCACCGGCATCGCGATCGAACTGTGGGAGCGGGTCGCGGAGCGCCTGGAGCTGGACTACGAGTACCGCGAGACCAGTCTCGAGGGGCTGATCGACGGGCTGGGGGACGGGCGTATCGATGTCTCGGTCGCCGCCCTGACCGCCACCTCGGACCGCGCCGAGCGGGTCGATTTCACTCACCCCTATTACACTACCGGGCTGTCCATCGCCGTGCCTCAGCAGGGCAACCCGGTGGCCGGGGCGCTGCGGGCCTTCATCTCCGTTCCCTTTCTGATGGTGGTACTGGCCCTGGCCGGACTGCTCCTGCTGGTGGGCGCGCTGCTGTGGCTGTTCGAGCGTCGGCGCAACGCCGACGAGTTCGGTGGCAACGCCGCCCAGGGGCTCGGCTCCGCGTTCTGGTGGGCCGCAGTCACCATGACCACGGTCGGCTATGGCGACAAGGCCCCGCGCACCCTGCCAGGACGCATGATCGCGCTGGTCTGGATGTTCGCCGCGCTGATCCTCGTGTCTACATTTACTGCCGCGATCGCGACCACGCTGACGGTCAGCTCGCTGGATACCGGCATCCAGAATGTCTCCGACCTGGAGGGTCAGCGTATCGCCACCATCGGCGGCTCCAGTGCTGCCGCCTGGCTGAACGATCAGGGCTTTGCCTACCGCGACCACCAGGACCTGACGTCCGCCCTCACGGCGGTGGCCGAGGGGCGCGCCGATGCGATGGTCTACGACGCCCCGCTGCTGCGCTACCAGACGCGCGAACACTTCGCCGGCGAACTGGAGGTCCTGCCGGTGGAGTTCCTGCGCCAGGACTACGCCCTCGCCCTGCCCCAGGGCTCGCCCCTGCGCGCCCCGATGAACGTTGCCATACTGGAGATTCTGGAATCCGACGACTGGCAGCGCGTGCTGCGCCGCTATCTCGGCAACTGACCAGCCGGGCGGGGAGTAAAGACATCATGGCTGAAACATTTCTGGTGGCCATCGTCGATCAGGATCGCGAGGACCTGGCGCTGGCGATCGCGGCCGAGGAAGGCGGCGCGGACGGCACGGTGATGCACGGCGCGGGGCTCGGCTTTCCGGACCACATGACCTTTCTCGGCGTGACCTACCAGGGCCGGGAGTCGATCTGCATCTGGGAGCTGGACGAGGAACGCGCCGAGCGCATCGCCCGCCGCCTGAACCTGGAACTGGACCTGCTGCAGCCGTACAACGGCCTGGCCTTCACACTGGATGCCCAGGCCCTGGCGGGCATGCAGTTCGCGGGTACCCCCGCCCAACCCTAAGGAAACACTGATCAATGTACACGCTCGCGTTGGTACCCCAGGTTTTCCGAGACAAGGCGCGGTGCGCAGCCGGTAGTGGTTCTACCGGCAAGGGCCGCAACGCAGGATCGGGGAACCTGGGGTACCAACCCCAAGGGGCTCGGCCGCTTTTGCGCGCGCACCGCGTTGCGGCTCCCTTGTGCAGAATGACTGCACGGCAGTCACCGCGCCTTGTTCGCACGCAAAAGCGACTCGAGCGCGAGCGTGTACATTGATCA
>NZ_KB906524.1:11693-146713 GCF_000381425.1 Thioalkalivibrio sp. ALRh | reverse complement strand
CGGCGTCTGCTGGTGCAGCACGGCGCCCGGGCCAGCATGAGCCGGCGGGGTAACTGCTGGGACAATGCGGTGGCCGAACGCTTCTTCCTAAACCTGAAGATGGAGCGCGTCTGGCGACGGGACTATGCCAATCACGGCGAGGCCACCCGGGACATCACCGACTACATCGTCGGCTTCTACAACGAGCGCCGAAGGCACTCGACCCTGGGCTACCTGTCGCCCAACGCCTACGAGCGAAAATGGACAGCCGAAACACCGATCGAGGTGTCCGAAATCACTTGACCACTACACTGCGGCGTTCCGATGTCGCGATGCGCCATCGGTCGAACCATCGTTTCGGATTCCTCGGGTTCGAATCCCGGAACGCTGGGGCTAGAAATGCAAAAGGGGCCACGCAGGCCCCCATGCTGAATCTGGCGGAGAGGGAGGGATTACTCGGCACGATGTGCCTCGCCCTGCGGGCCGTCGCCTGAGGCGACGTTCGGGTGCCGCTTCGCGTCACCCGTCGAACCATCATTTTCTATCCCTCGGGTTCGAATCTCGACACCTTAGGGGACAGACATGCGAAAGGGGCCACTTGGGCCCCCTTGCTTGAATCTGGCGGAGAGGGAGGGATTCGAACCCTCGGTACTCGCGAGAGTACAACGGTTTTCGAGACCGCCCCGTTCGACCACTCCGGCACCTCTCCGAATTGTTGCACCGTGCGGGGTCGAGCCGCGACGGCGGAGCGAATCCTAGCAGATTCGGAGGCTGTAGCGGTAGCGCGTCAGGGCATCAGGCGAGTGATGTGCCAGCCGTTGTCCGCGCGGTGGTACTGGAAGCGGTCGTGCAGGCGGCCGGCGCGCCCCTGCCAGAACTCGAACAGCTCGGGCTGCAGGCGGTAGCCGATCCAGGCGGGATCGCGGGGGATCGCGCCTTCGCGGTACTGCGTTTCCAGCGCCTGGACACGGGCCTCGAGCTCGGCGCGGGTGCCGATGGGCTGGCTCTGGATGGAGGCGGCTGCAGCCAGCTGGCTGGCGCGCGGCCGCTGGGCGAAGTATTCGTCCGCGGCCTCGCCGGGCAGGGCGGTTACGCTGCCTTCGACGCGGATCTGGCGCTCGGTCTCGGGCCAGTAGAACAGGAGTGCGGCGCGCGGATTCTCGGTGAGGTCCTGACCCTTGCGGCTGCGGGAGTCGGTGTACCAGCAGAGGTCTTCGCCCTCCACGTGCTTGAGCAGAACCGTGCGCGCGGAGGGCTGGCCGTCGGCGTCGGCCGTGGCGAGGATCATCGCGGTGGGGTCCGGGTTTCCGGCTTCGCGCGCGTCGACCAGCCAGCGGTCCAGCAGGGTCAGGGGGTTGTCGAGCAGGTCGCGGCGGTGGAGCTCGCCCTGGGTGTAGTCGCGGCGCGTGTGGCGGTGGTCGGTGGTGCTCATCGGGTCTCCCGGAGGCCTTTGTGTCCATAATAAAGGCTGCTATCGCGAACGGCACGGGAAATTTGCGGTGGCTTTGTTGTCACAGGGACAGTACACGACCTGTGTGCCCAAACAGCAAGGAGCGGATGATGGCTGGAGCGAAGATCGCGGCAGTGGAGCCCAAGGGTGTCGAGCTCAAGAAGGGGGAGGAGTACTACTTCTGCCGCTGCGGGCGATCCAAGGACCAGCCATTTTGCGACGGCTCGCACGAGGGTACGGGGCTGGAGCCCATCGCCTTTACTCCCGAGGAAGACGGCGAGGCGTTTCTCTGCCAGTGCAAGCAGTCGGGTGATCTGCCGTACTGCGATGGGACGCACCAGCAGTTCGACGAAGACGATATCGGCACGGAGCCGGAGGCGGACAAGGGTTCCAGCGAGGATGATAGTGACGGTGCACCGGACCCGCGTAACACGGAGACAGAGCCGCATGTCGAACTGATCCATCGCATGGCCCGTTCGGGTCTGGACGAGGTGGGCCACTACGGGCCGACAGTCGCCATGGGCGTGCCGCGCAGCCGGCTCCCGATCTGGGACGACCTGCAGCTGCTGGCGGCGCAACTGGCGAGCCGGCCGTTGCCGGATGGCGCTCCGGTCGAGACGGGGCTGGTGATCGGGCCCGAGGCGAAACGCCCGCTGCAGCTGGATATCCCGATGCTGGTATCGGACATGAGCTTTGGCGCGCTTTCGCGCGAGGCGAAGATTGCGCTGGCACGCGGGGCCGAGCAGGCCGGGACGGGAATCTGTTCCGGCGAGGGCGGGATGCTGGATGCCGAACAGGCGGAGAACTCGCGCTATCTGTTCGAGCTGGGGCCGGCGCGGTTTGGCTATTCCGACGAGGTGTTGGAGAAGGTGCAGGCCTTTCATTTCAAGGCCGGCCAGGCGGCCAAGACCGGTGTGGGTGGCGTGCTGCCCGGGGCGAAGGTGAGCGACGAGATCGCCCGGGTGCGGGGGATCGACGCGGGGCAGGACGCCATCTCGCCAGCCAGCCTGGACGGGTTCGAGACGCCTGCGGATTATCGCCGCTTTGCCGACGAGGTACGGGAGAAGACCGGGGGCATCCCCGTCGGTTTCAAGCTGTCGGCCAATCATATCGAGGCGGATCTGGCCTTTGCCCTGGAGGCGGGGGCGGACTACGTGATCCTGGATGGTCGTGGTGGCGGGACCGGGGCCTCGCCTGCGCTGCTGCGCGACCACATCAGTGTGCCCACGATCCCCGCCCTGGGCCGCGCGCGGCGATTCCTGGACGCCAATGGCGCCAGTGGCCGGGTCACGCTGCTGGTGACGGGCGGGCTGCGCACGCCGGCGGACTTTGTGAAAGCCCTGGCGCTGGGGGCGGACGGTATTGCGCTGGCGAATGCCGCGATCCAGGCGGTGGGCTGCGTGGGTGCGCGGATCTGCCACACGAATCGCTGCCCGTCCGGTGTGGCGACACAGGACCCGAAGCTGCGTGCGCGGCTGGATCCCCAGGAGGGTGGGGAGCGGCTGGGCCGCTTCCTGCAGGCCTCGAGCGAGCTGATGTGCGTACTGGCGCGGGCTTGCGGCCACAACCGTCTGGAGGACTTCGGCCCGAACGACCTGACGACGTTCGACCGCGAGCTGGCGGAACTGGCCGGCATTCAGTATGCGGGGGTGTATCCGAAGTCCTGACAGGGAGCACCCCGGCTGGCACGATGGGCCGCGTTAGCATGCGTTATCGCGGGGCATCGGCAGGCTGCGTAGCATCGCGGGTTTTGGAACGGAGTTCCGTATGTTCTTCCCCGATGTTCGCGCGAGCCATGATCGCTGCATGCGAACCGATGCCTTCCTGCGCCATTTCCGGCTGTTGTTGATGGCGGCGGACCCGCGGATCCCCGAGGTATTTGGCGACAGCGAACCCACGCACCAGGAGCATATCCTCAACGAGTCGGTGCTGGCGGCGCTGGATTTTGCCGAGCGTCGCAGCGATGGTCGGGCTCCGGTGCACACCATGGCCATGGTGCACGGCGCACATGGCCGTGTGCCCGTCGCGCCCGCGCTGAACGATTGCTGGGTCGAAGCCCTGATCGAGGCCGCCCGGGATACCGACCCCGAGTGGCAAGACGAACTGGCCTCGCGCTGGCGCGCGGCGACGGCGCCGACGGTGGATCTGTTTGCCCAGTTGCACTGGGTGGACGCGACGGCTGCCAGGGAAGCTTGATCTGGCTCAATCGCTCGGTCTCCGAGAGGCTCTATCCTTGCGTCTTCTTATGGCCCAGGGATAGTCATGAATTTCTCCGACGTGCACCAGAGCTACGGGCGATGCCGCCGGGCGGGCGACTTCGTTACACGTTTCTACGAACACTTCCTCCAGGCCGACCCACGGGTGAAGACCGCGTTTGGCTCGACGGATCTCTCGCAGCAAAAACGTGCACTCGGGCAGGCCATCTCGACGGCAATCAGCTATGCCGAGGGCGAGAGCTTCGTGGCTTCCACCATGGAGCGCATGGGCCAGGTCCATTCCCGCGAAGGGCGTGTACCCGTGGAGCCGGATCTGTACCCGATCTGGCTGGACTGCATGGTGCGCACGGCTGCCGAGATCGATCCGCGCTGGGAGCCGGATCTGGAACAGCGCTGGCGCGGTGCGATGCAGCCGGCGATTGATCTGTTTGTAAAGCTTTACTGAGGCTGGCCGTACTCGATGAGATTTCGGCCCCGCAAGCGCCGGGGCCGTTTGATTTGGCGGCGTTTCCGGCGTGTAATGCGCGGGTTTGAATCCACCGGCCCCGCGCCGGGAGCCCGAGCCCATGTCCGCTGTCCCTGATTTCCCGCCTTCGCTGTTTGCGCACAAGCCCTATTGGGCCAAGCGCTTCGGTACGGCCCCGTTTCTGCCGACCACCCGCGAGGAGATGGACGACCTCGGCTGGGACAGCTGCGACATCGTGCTGGTCACGGGGGACGCCTATGTCGATCACCCGAGCTTCGGCATGGCGATCATCGGGCGGCTGCTGGAGGCACAGGGCTTTCGCGTCGGCATCATCGCGCAGCCGGACTGGACCTCCGCCGAGCCGTTTCGCGCGCTGGGCCGCCCTAATCTGTTCTTCGGCGTCACTGCCGGCAACATGGACTCGATGGTCAACCACTACACGGCTGACCGGAAGATCCGCTCCAACGACGCCTATACCCCCGGGGATGTACACGGCCACCGGCCGGACCGTGCCGTGATTGTCTACGCCCAGCGCGCCCGCGAGGCGTACAAGGACGTGCCGGTGGTCGCCGGCGGCATCGAGGCGAGCCTGCGCCGCATCGCCCACTACGACTACTGGCAAGACAAGGTGCGGCGCTCGGTGTTGCTGGATGCGCGTGCCGACATCCTGCTGTTCGGCAATGCCGAGCGCGCCCTGGTCGAGCTGGCCCATCGCGTGGCCGCCGGCGAGCACCCGCGGGAGATCACCGACCTGCGGGGTACGGCGTTCCTGCGCGATGCGGTGCCGGGCGGCTATGTGGAGCTGGACTCCAGCGAAGTGGATACCCCGGGCCCGGTGGATGCCAACCCCGACCCGTACGCGATGGTCTCGCCGTCGACCTGTGCCGAGGCCGACACGAAGCAGGAATCGAAAGGTGCCGCCGAGGAGGGGGGCGCTCAGGTCGTTCGCTTCCACCGCGACATCCCGCGCGGGACCCCGCGAGACCAGACGGTCATCCGCATCCCGGCCTTTGAACAGGTCAAGGGCGATTCCGTGCTGTACGCCCATGCCTCCCGCGTGCTGCATCTGGAGACCAACCCGGGCAATGCCCGCGCGATCGTCCAGCGCCATGGCGACAAGGAGGTCTGGCTGAACCCGCCGCCGATCCCGCTGACCACCGCGGAGATGGATGCGGTGTTCGACCTGCCGTATGCGCGTGCGCCGCATCCCTCCTATGGCGATGCGCGTATCCCGGCCTGGGAGATGATCCGCTTCTCGGTGAACATCATGCGCGGCTGCTTTGGCGGCTGTACGTTCTGCTCGATCACCGAGCACGAGGGCCGCATCATCCAGAGCCGCTCCGAGGAGAGCGTGCTCAAGGAGATCGAGGAGATCCGCGACAAGGTCGACGGCTTTACTGGCGTGGTCTCCGATCTCGGCGGGCCGACCGCGAACATGTACCGTCTGGCCTGCAAGGACCCGGAGATCGAGCGCAGCTGCCGCCGGCTGTCCTGTGTCTATCCCGGGATCTGCAAGAACCTCGATACCGACCACACGCCGCTGGTGAACCTCTACCGCAAGGCACGGGCGCTGCCCGGGATCAAGAAGATCCTGATTGCCTCGGGCCTGCGCTACGACCTGGCCGTGGAATCACCGGAGTACGTGAAGGAACTGGTTACCCATCATGTGGGAGGTTACCTGAAGATTGCGCCGGAACATACGGAATCCGGGCCGCTTTCTCGCATGATGAAGCCGGGCATGGGCGCCTACGACCGCTTCAAGGCGATGTTCGAGAAATACTCGAAGCAGGCGGGCAAGGAGCAGTACCTGATCCCGTATTTCATCGCCGCGCACCCGGGTACGTCGGACGAGGACATGCTGAACCTCGCGCTGTGGCTCAAGCGGCACAACTTCCGCGCCGACCAGGTGCAGGCCTTCCTGCCCAGCCCGATGGCGCTCGCAACCGCGATGTGGCACTCCGGGCGGGACCCGCTGCGCGGTATCAAACGCAAGGCCGGGGACCGGGTGCCGGTCGCGCGCGGCGCACGGGCGCGGCGCCTGCACAAGGCGTTCCTGCGCTATCACGATCCGAACAACTGGCCGCTGCTGCGCGATGCGCTCAAGCGCATGGGCCGCGCGGACCTGATCGGCAATGGCAAGCAACACCTGATCCCCACCTGGCAGCCTGCCGGCACCGGCCAGGGTACGGGCGGGGCGAGGGCCGCCACCGGCGGCCGTGTGACCCGCGGCGGCAAGGCCCTGAATAAACGCGGCCAGACTTTCCAGACCCAGCACAAGGGCGTGGAAACCGCCGCACGTCCGGCCGGACCCGGCCCGAAGAAGGGCCCGCCCCGGGCCAAATCCCGCCCGGGTAAGCGCCGGTCGCAGCGTCCGTAGAGCTCCACCTCCGCTACCTGAATTGCGTAGGAGGCCAGCCCTCTGGCCGATGGGGCATGTCCGACACCCGATCGGCCAGGGGGCTGGCCTCCTACAGGGGGTGAGGGCCGGGCCGGGGAAATGCGCTTATTCTGGCCGTTGGGGGTGTCCACCCTTGCCATCCTGCCGCCATGACCCGCGGTCCTAGTCATCGTGTTGCTCTGCCTCCCTGGCATCCCGGATAGCCGCTGCACGGTTGTTGGGGCGCCGGGAGAAGCAATGTCTTGTAGGAGGCCAGCCCTCTGGCCGATGGGGTCTGTCCGGCATCCAATCGGCCAGAGGGCTGGCCTCCTACAGGGGGGGCGCCCCGGGTTGTCAGGGGCGGTGGTCAGCCCTCCTGGGGCTGGCGGTGCGGGCGGGGTGCCGGCTCGGGTACGTGGCCTTCCAGCGACAGGTGCAGGCCGGTGTGTTCCGGGTCGGTGGTGTCGAGCAGATAGAGGTACGGGCCGACGACGTCTTCCGGGCGTGGCAGTTTCTCGGCGTTCTCGGCCGGGTAGTGGCCGGCGCGGAAGCGCGAGCGCACGGGGCCGGTATCGATGCCGTTCACATGGATGAAGTGCTTCTCGTTGCGGTGCTCGCGCGCGAGGATGTCGATCATCGCGTCCTGCGCGGCCTTGGCCATGCCGAACGCACCCCAGAAGGCCTTGCGGCAGTCCTGGGTGGAAACGACCAGGCTGCCGTGCGGGCTGTCTTCCAGCAGCGGGAGCACGGCCTGAGAGAGGAAGAACGGGCCGTGCAGGTTGCTGTTGATGACCTTGAACCACAGCTCGGGGTCGTATCCCTTCATCGGCGTCAGCGTCCCGGCCCAGCCGGCGTGCAGCACCAGCCCGTCCAGGCGCCCGAGGGAGTCGCGGATGTTCTCGGCGAGGTCGCCGTAGTCCTTGACCGTGGCGCCCTCCAGATTGAGCGGATAGATGGCGGGCTGTGGGTGGCCTTCCTGCTCGATCAGGTCGTAGGTCTTCTCCAGCCCCTTGATGTCCTTGTCCAGCAGCACGACGACCGCGCCTGCCGCCGCGCAGGCCTGCGCGATCGCACGTCCGATGCCCGCGGCCGCGCCGGTCACCAGGACCACGCGGTCGTTGAAGGCGCCCGGTTCCGGGCGATAGTCCAGCAGGGCGGGGATGTCGAGATCGGTCAAGGCAGCGTCTCCAGTAGCTTGTGGGCTGATTCTAATCCAGACCGCACGGCGGCTTCGAGGGTCGAGGGCAGGCCCGGCGTCACATAGTCGCCGGCCAGGAACAGTCCGGGCCAGGGGGTGCCGGCCACCGGGCGCAGTGCGTCCAGATCGACGCGGGCATCGATCGTGGCGCGTCTCTCGCACACGACATGACCGGTCTGGGGGATTCCCAGTTCGGGGAAGGTCCGTTCCAGTTCTTCCGCGACGCGACGCCAGCGCTCCTCCGCCGTCATCGCCGGCAGGTCGTCCGCGGTGGAGATCACGACGGCCAGCCAGTGCGGCTCGCCGGCCACCCGGCGGGGAATGAGCCATTGTCCGTGCTGGTCGAGCAGTCCCTGTAGCGGCGGGCGTTCCAGGATCGGGCCGGGGTAGCGCAGGTACACCGTGCAGATGCTGCGCTCGCCCATGGCCACCAGGGCCCGATGGTGGGGTTGCAGCTCGGGGGCCTCGGGCAGGAGTCGGGCAGCCGCGCTGGGCGCGGTGGCGAGGATCACCGCGTTGGCATGGGTGACGCGATGGTTGCGGTCGCGGAGCTGGTAGCGGGCCTCCGTGCCCCCGGATTCGATGGCCACAATGCGCCGCCCGGTCTCGACCGTGGCGCCGCGTTCGCGCAGTTCGCGCAGGGCCGGTTCCGGGTACAGCGATCCCAGTGGCCGGGTCGGGATGAGCAGCCGGGCGTCGTCCGGCCCGTGGTTCAGGGCCAGACGCAGCACGTTCTGGAAGATCTGTGCCGAGGCGCTGCGGGTCGGCGTGTTCATGACTGCGAGGCACAGCGGTTCCCAGAGCTGGCGGATCAGCGTGTCCGGCTGACGGCGGGCCTGCAGCCATTCGAGTACGTCGAGGTCCTCGTCCAGCGGCCGATGCAGGATCGAGGCCGCCCCGAGCAGGGCCGGGAGGCGCCTGTGCAGCGGGGTGTCCGCGAGGCTTTGCCACAGGCCCCTGGCGAGGGCCGGCAGGCGTGGCGACCGGGGCTCCAGGCCAAAGGCCGGATGAGGGCGGCCCGGTGCATGCATGCGCAGGCCGAACGGCAGCGCCGCAAAGGCGCGCTCCGGGTCGGTGCCGACCGAGCGCAGTTGTTCCAGGGTGGCGTGACAGGCGCCGACCAGCACGTGCTGGCCGTTGTCCAGTTCGGCGCCATCGCGGTTCAGGCTGCGGGCCCGCCCGCCCGCGGTGGCGGCGGCCTCGATCAGGTGGACCGCGATGCCGGCCCGGGCCAGGGTCAGCGCGGCGGTCAGACCGGCCCAGCCGGCGCCGAGCACGACGACCGGATGTGATGCGGGAACGGCAGCCATGGGGCGGGCGCGGTCAGCCCGCGCGGCGGTAGTCGCGCTTCAGTCGGCGCGCAGTGCGCCAGGCGATCCACAGCTTGCGGATCGGGGTCAGCCGCACGCGGTGCTCCAGCACGCGATAGCCATCGTCCTGGATCTCGTCGAGCAGGGTGCGATAGATCGCGGCCATGATCAGGCCCGGGCGCTGGGCGTAGCGGTCCTCGGCGGGCAGGTGCTCCTCCGCGCGCTGGTAGTAGCGTCGGGCCCGTTCGGCCTGCTCGGCGAACAGGGCGCGGTGGCGGTCGTCTGTAACGTTAAGCTGGAATTCCTCGGGCTTTACGCCGTGCTTATTCAGCTCGTCCAGCGGGATGTAGACCCGGCCGCGCATCGCGTCTTCGTGGACGTCGCGCAGGATGTTGGTCAGCTGCAGGGCCATCCCCAGGTCATGCGCGTATTTCAGCGTGCGCCGGTCCGAGAAGCCGAAGATATGGGCGGACAGGATCCCGACTACGCTGGCCGCGCGGTAGCAGTACAGCGACAGTGTGGTGAAGTCGGGATAGCTGTCGTAGTCGAGATCCATCTGCATGCCGTCGATAATCTCGTCGAAATACTCGCGGCTGAGATCGAACGGCGCCAGATGCGGTTGCAGGGCCTGGGTGATCGGGTGGCGCGGCTGATGGTCGAACAGACGCTCGATCTCCTCGCGCCACCACTGGAGCTTGGTGCGCGCCACGCTCTCCTCGCTGACTTCGTCGACGATGTCGTCCACCTCGCGGCAGAACGCGTACAGCGCGGTGATCGCACGGCGCCGGTCGGGCTCCAGGAACCGGAATGCGTAGTAGAAGCTGGAGCCGCTCTTCGCGGCCTTCTCCTCGCAATATTCGTCGGGGGACATACGCGCTCGGGATCGGGGTTCCGTCTTGGGACGGCAAGGCTAGCACAGCGGGGCCGGGATGCGGATGGCGACGCTGATCGAAGCCACGTTTGACATACATCAACCGTACCCGGCTGGAGGCCGCGTAGGGTGGGGGTGTCAGGGTGGCGCAAAGGCCCGCCCTCCCGTTGCGGAGAGTCGTATGGAACAACGTCTGGTATTCGATCCCGAGGTGCTGCGCCGCTATGACGTGAGCGGACCTCGTTATACGTCCTACCCAACGGCTCCGCAGTTCCATGAGGGGTTTGACGCGCAGGCCTATGCGCGGGTGGCGCGGGCGACGAATGCCGAAGGTGAAGCGCGCCCGTTGTCGCTCTACGTCCACGTGCCCTTCTGCGACACGGTGTGTTTCTACTGTGCCTGCAACAAGGTGATTACCGGCAATTATCGGCGCGCGACGAGCTATCTCGACTCGCTGGAGCAGGAGATCGCCCTGCAGGGCGGGCTGTTCGATCGCGATCGGCCGGTACGCCAGCTGCACTTCGGGGGCGGGACGCCGACGTATCTGTCCGACGAGGACCTGACCCGGGTCATGAAGGCCCTGGGCCGGCATTTCACGCTGGAGACCGGTCCGGAGCGGGAATTCTCGATCGAGATTGATCCGCGTGCCGTGCGCCCCGGCACCCTGCCGCTCCTGGCGTCGCTGGGCTTCAACCGCATCAGTGTCGGGGTGCAGGATGTCGATCCGGCCGTGCAGAAGGCCGTCAACCGCATCCAGCCGTTCGAGGTCACCGAGCAGGCGGTACGCCAGGCGCGCGAGCAAGGCTTTACCTCCACCAACCTGGACCTGATCTACGGGCTGCCCCTGCAGACGGTCGACACGTTTTCCGCGACATTGGAACGCGTGCTGGAACTGCGCCCGGAACGGCTGGCCGTGTACAACTACGCGCACCTGCCGGAGCTGTTCAAGACGCAGCGCCAGATCCGCGACGGCGACCTCCCGCCGGCCACGGAGCGGCTCGCGATCCTTGAGATGACCATCCAGCGACTGACCGACGCGGGGTATGTGTACATCGGCATGGATCACTTTGCGCTGCCCGATGACG
The DNA here is from genome assembly GCF_000381425.1 of Thioalkalivibrio sp. ALRh. Taxonomy (NCBI): domain Bacteria; kingdom Pseudomonadati; phylum Pseudomonadota; class Gammaproteobacteria; order Chromatiales; family Ectothiorhodospiraceae; genus Thioalkalivibrio; species Thioalkalivibrio sp. ALRh. The sequence continues at coordinate 135,761 of NZ_KB906524.1, read as the reverse complement.
AACTCGCGATCGCCCAGCGCGCGGGCACGCTGCAGCGAAACTTTCAGGGCTACTCGACGCGCGCGGAGTACGACCTCGTGGCACTGGGGCCGACCGCCATTGGCAAGGTCGGGGACAGCTACAGCCAGAACCTGCGCGAGGTCGATGCCTATCAGGAACGGCTGGCATCCGGCCGGCTGCCCGTGTTCCGCGGCCTGGAGCTGAGCGCGGATGACCGCCTGCGGCGCGCCGTGATCAGCGAGTTGATGTGTCACTCGAGGGTCGACTTCGGCGGCATCGAGGCCGCATTCGGCATCGACTTCCGGGAGACCTTTGGCGATGCCCTGGACCGTCTGGCCGAGATGGAGGCCGACGGCCTCGTCACCATCGGCAGCGACTGCCTGGAGGTCCAGCCACGCGGCCGGCTCCTGCTCCGCAACATCGCCATGGCCTTCGACGCCTACCTGAACCGCGAAGCGCAGCGCCGCTACTCCAAGGTCGTCTAGCTAGTGTTACGCCTGCGGCGGCGGGGGCGCAGGCTGTGGGCGAGGATGATCCAGGCGTCGCGGGCGCGCAGGCGCGGGCGGGCGAAGACGTCGTCCTGCTGGCGCAGGCGCCAGAGTACGCGGGCGCCGCCGTTGATGATTGCGCGGATCTCCAGGCCCATGCGTCCGCGCAGCATGCCGCCGAGCGGTGCCCCGGCGCGCAGCAGGCGATCGGCGCGTGCGTACTGGAACTGCATCAGGTTGCGTAACTGAAAGGTCGTCTGGCCGCCCGTGATCATCTCCTCGCTGACGCCGTACTGTGCCATCTCGTTCTGCGGCAGGTAGATCCGGTTGTTCTCGGTGATGTCCTGGTGCAGATCCTGATAAAAGTTGATCAGTTGCAGGGCCGAGCAGACCGCGTCGGAGTAGCCAATCATCTCCTCGGTCGGGTTGCCGTCGAGGTACAGCATCAGCCGCCCGACCGGGTTGGCGGAGCGGCGGCAGTACTCCATGACCTCGCCAAAGGTCGCGTAGCGCTTCTGTTCCAGGTCCTGGATGAAGGCGTCGACCAGATCGACGAACGGGGCGGCGGGCAGGCTGAAACGCTGCCGCGCATCGGCCAGCGCGATCCATTCCGGCTCGGATTCCGCGGCCGGGTCTTCGAGGATCTGCACGCGTTCCTGCATGGCGATCAGGTCGGCACGCCGCTCGTCGACCGGGCGCTGGTCCTCGTCGGCGAGGTCGTCGGCATCGCGAGCGAAGCAGTAGATCGCGGCGACCGGCCCGCGCAGGCGCGCGGGCAGCAGCCAGGAGGCGACCGGGAAGTTCTCGTAGTGCTCCGCCGCACGGCGCTGGCAGTGGCGGTACGCGGCGCGGATGTCGGGGCGGCCCGCCATGCGGCTCAGTCCCGCGAGCCCGTGTCCGGAGCGGTGTCGCCGTCCGGGAGGTTCGCGTCGACGGGCTGGCGGGCGCGATTGTTCAGGGTATCCGGCGCCTCCGGGTTCTTGCGCGCGCGGATACCCAGCTCCTGGAACCGTCGGGCGCTCGGCATGACCTGGCGCTCCAGGCTGCCTATGGTTTTGTTGAAGGCGTCGGTGCTCTGGTCCAGCGCCTTGCCGAGGCGCGCCAGGTGTTCGGTCATGGTGCCCAGGCGGTGGGAGAGCTCCGCCCCGAGATCACGAATCTCCAGCGCGTGCTCGGTGAGCTGCGCCTGTTGCCAGCCGTACTCGACCGTGCGCAGCAGGGCGATCAGCGTGCTCGGGGTCGCGAGCAAAACCTGGCGTTCCAGGGCGTATTCCAGGAGACCGGGTTCGTGTTCCAGCGCGGCGGCCAGGAACGGGTCGCCGGGCAGGAACAGGACGGCGAACTCGGGGGATTGCTCGACGCTGGCCCAGTACTGCTTGCTGGAGAGCTCGGTGACGCGCGAGCGCAAGTGCTGGGCATGACGCTTGAAGGCCGCTGCGCGCGGTTCCGGGTCGGCCGCGGCGACGGCGTCGAGATAGGCATCCAGCGGTGTCTTGGCATCCACGACCAGGGCGCGATTGCCGGGCATGTGCACCAGCAGGTCCGGGCGTTGGCGGCCGCCGTCGCCGTCCAGCGGCGGCTGTTCGGTGAAGTCGCAGTGCGCCGAGAGGCCGGCCAGCTCCACCGCGCGCTTGAGGGTGAGCTCGCCCCAGCGCCCACGCACGCCGGGACGTGACAGGGCCTGCACCAGGTTGTGGGCCTCACGCTGGAGCGTGGCGTTGTCCGAGCTCAGGCGCTGGATCTGTTCATTCAGTGCGGCGAAGGCCTGTGCCCGCGAGCGTTCCATCGCGTTGATCTCGGCCTCGGTCTTGCCCAGCGTCTCGCGGATGGGCTTGAGCATCGCCTCGACCTTGTTCTCCGAGCGCTCGATCTCGTTCTGACCTTCGCTGAGCTTCTGCGACAGGATTGACTGGGCCAGGCGCAGGAACTGGTTGGAGTTGGCCTCCAGCGCCTCGCTGGCGAGCGCCGAGAAGGAGCGGTCGAGTTCCTGGCGCGCGGTCTCGAAGCTCTGGCGCAGGTCCTCGCGGCGCTGTTCCGCGGCTTCGAGCTCGGCCTCCAGGCGGGCATTGCGCGTCTGCAGATCGCCTACGCGGCGATTCAGGCGCAGTCCGGCCAGGGCATAGCCGAGCACGAGGCCGACCAGGAGGGTCGCCCCGAGCGCGGTCCAGGCGGTGAGGGGGAGTGCGGTCAGCTCGCCAGCCATTGCGGGCCTGCCTTGGCCTGGTGCCAGTCCCAGAAGTCGCCCGGTTGATCGAGGGCACCATCGGCGCCCCAGCGGTCCGGGTCCTGGGTGGCGTCGATGTAGCCCCAGCGCGCGATCAGCGTGGTCATGCCGGCGGCGCGACCGGCCGCGATATCGCGTTCGGCGTCACCCCAGTAGCAATGTTGTTCGGGCGGGAGCCCCGTCTGGCGTGCGGCCAGCCACATGGGCTCGGGGGCCGGCTTGCGTTGCGGGAGGGTGTCGCCGCTGACGATCGCGGCCAGCCGGGGCGTCAGGCCCAGGGCCTCCAGGAGCGGTTCGGTTAGCCAGGCGGGCTTGTTGGTCACCACACCAAGCGGCCAGCCGCGCTGCTCGCAGGCGTCCAGCACCTGGTCCAGCCCGGGGAAGAGGCTGGTGTCGATGCACAGGTCGCGGGCGTAGATCTCGAGGTAGCGCTGCTTGAGGGCCTCGCGGCGCGCACCCTCGACATCCGGAAAGCCCAGCTGCACAAGGGCCTGGGACCCGTGCGAGACGTGATTGCGCACGGCGTCGAAGGGCAGCGGCGGGCGATCGTTTTCGGCCAGCAGCACGGTGAGTGCGGCGTGCATGTCCGGGGCCGTGTCGAGCAGGGTCCCGTCCAGGTCGAACAGGACCCCGCGGATTTCGCGGCTCATGGGGTCTCGCTGTCGCTGTCCGGGCGGCGCGCGGCCATCAGGTAGTTGACGTCCGTGCGCGGGACCAGCCGATAGCGGCCGGACAGCGGCGAGTAGGTGAGCCCGGTCATGTCGATGACTTCGAAGCGGTGCTTGCGCAGGACCGCGCCCAGCTCCGAGGGGCGGATAAAGCGGCTGAACTCGTGCGTGCCGGTGGGCAGTAGGCGCAGGACGTATTCGGCACCGACGATCGCCTCGGCGAACGCGCGGGGGGTGCGGTTGATGGTCGAGAGGAACAGCCAGCCACCCGGGCATACCAGCTTGACCAGGGCGTCGATGACCGCCTCGGGATCGGGCACGTGTTCCAGCATCTCCAGGCAGGTGACCACGTCGTAGTCGCCCGCATGATGCTCGGCATGGGCCTCGGCGGTGGTGTGCAGGTAGTGAATCTCCAACCCGGAGTCGTGTGCGTGCTCGCGCGCGACCTCCAGGTGTTCGGCCCCGGCATCCAGTGCGGTCACCTGTGCACCGCGCACCGCCATCGCCTCGGACAGGATGCCCGCGCCACAGCCGACATCCAGCACCTTCTTGCCGGCCAGATCGGCGTGCTGGTCGATCCATTCCAGACGCAGGGGGTTGATCGCGTGGAGGGTGGCAAAGGCACCGTTCGGGTCCCACCACTCGTGTGCCCGATGCGTGAACTTGTGCAGTTCGGCGTGATCGACGTTGTCGCCAGTGCTGCTTTGGGATTCGCGGGTCATGGTTATCTCGATTACGCGGCCAGTTCGCGCTGGATTTCCAGCACGCGTGCGCCCCATTCGCGGGCCTCGGCCTGGAGCTCGTCCAGGTCCAGCGTAAGCAGTTCCCGGTCCCTGAGCAATGGCCGTCCTGCGACATGGACGTCGGTTACCGCCTCGCGGGTGGCGGCGTAGACGATCTGGGCGGCGGGCTCGTGCATGGGTTGCAGCTCGATGGCGCTAAGATCGATGCTGACCACGTCGGCCTGCTTGCCCGGTTCCAGGCTGCCGATGCGGTCAGCCAGGCCCAGCGCACGGGCGCTGCCCAGCGTGGCCATCTCCAGCGCGGCGGTGGCGGGCAGGGCCGAGGCGTCGCCACTGACGCCCTTGGCCAGCAGCGCGGCCGTGCGCATCTCCCCGATCATGTCGAGATCGTTGTTGGAGGCGGTACCATCGGTTCCCAGCCCCACGGTCACGCCGGCGCCCAGCAGTCCCGCGACCGGACAGAAGCCCGAGGCGAGCTTGAGATTGGATTCCGGGCAGTGTGCGACCGACACCGGACGCCCTTGCAACAACTCGCGGTCCTGTGCGCTGACCTGGGTCATATGCACGGCGATGAACGGCTGGTCCAGGAGTCCCAGGCGTGCCAGCCGGGCCAGCGGCCGCTCCCCGTGATCACGTTCGGCATCGGCGATCTCGCCGGCGGTCTCGTGCACATGCATGTGGATGGGGACGGCCAGCTCGCGGGCACGCTCCGCCACGCGCTGCAGGCTCTCGTCCCCGACGGTGTAGGGCGCATGCGGTGCCACGGTGTAGTGGATGCGGTCGTGGTGCTGCCAGTTCTCCACGACCTCGGCGCCCCGCTGGAAGTACTCGTCCGTGGTCTGGGCCCAGGGCGTGGGGAAGTCGAACACGGTCAGCCCCAGTGCGGCACGGATGCCGGATTCGTCGACCACGCGCGCGGCATTGTCGACGAACAGGTACATGTCACTGAAGCAGGTAGTGCCGCCGCGCAGCATCTCGGCGACCGAGAGGCGCGTGCCCGCGCGTACGAACTCGGGTGACAACAGGCGCCCTTCGGCCGGCCAGATGTAGCGCTTGAGCCAGTCCATCAGCGGGCGGTCGCTGCCTACACCGCGCAGCAGACTCATGCCGGAGTGGGTATGTACGTTGACCAGGCCGGGGGTCAGGGCATGGCCCTCGCGGTGCAGATGTTCGGCATCGGGGTACTGCGCGAGGGCTTCTTCGCGCGGCAGCAGGGTCTCGATGATGCCGTCGCGAATCACCAGTGCGTGATCGACGAGCACCGTGTTGCGCGGGATCACCGGCAGAATCTGCGAGGCACTGAGAACCAGAGTTCGGGTTGTCGACATGGGAGGCCAGACCGAGGGAATTCGGCCGCGCATGGTACCGCAAAGGGGCGGCGAAGGCCGCCCCTTTGGGCAGGCCGATACCGGTTAGCTGGCCTGGCGTCCCAGGACCTGGGCGCGTGTGACCTCGGCGACATGTCGGCCCTGGGAGGCGGCCATCGCAAGTTCGTTCTCGCTCGGCTGACGCGAGCCGTCGCCATCGGCCAGGGTAGTGGCACCGTAGGGTGTGCCGCCGCTGATTTCGCTCATATCCAGCAGCCGCTTCTCGGTGTAGGGCAGCCCGACAATGGTCATGCCGTAGTGCATCAGGTTGACGATGGTCGAGACCAGCGTGGTCTCCTGGCCCCCGTGCTGCGAGGCGGTGGAACCGAATACAGAGCCAATCTTGCCGACCAGTTTGTCGCCAAACCACAGCGCACCGGTCTGATCGAGGAAATTGGCCATTTGCGCGGACATGCGGCCAAAGCGGGTCGGGGTGCCGATGATGACCGCGTCATAGTCCGCCAGTTCTTCCGGTCTGGCGATGGGGGCGGCCTGGTCCAGCTTGGCCCCGGCCTGCTTTGCGACATCCTCGGGCATTAGTTCCGGGACACGCTTGATCGTGACCTCGGTGCCAGGGATCTCGCGGGCGCCACGGGCGACCGCCTCGGCCATCTGCTCGATATGGCCCCAGGTGGAGTAGTACAGGATCAGGACTTTGGTGCTCATGGGAAGGACCTCCGGGTTTAATCGAGGTCCAGCTTAATTCGCATTAAACCGAACAAAAATGGCCTTTTAATGGCTTTATTGTTCGATTAAATAGAACCGTTAATGGGGTGACTGCGCGGCGCTTTGTTGCGCGGGTGATGTCCCGAGTACCGCCCTTTCCAGGTCCGACAAGTCACCCGGGTAGCCGTACAGGAAGCCCTGGAAGTGGCGGCAGCCCAGTCCGAACAGGAAGGCCCGCTGCTCGGCCGTTTCGACCCCTTCGGCAATCACGTCCAGGTCCAGCGTGTGGGCCAGATTGACGACCATCTGCGCAATCGCGGCGTCGTTGGGGTCGTCCAGCACATCGCGCACGAAGGACTGGTCGATCTTCAGCTGTGCCAGTGGGAGCTGTTTCAGGTAGGCGAGGGACGAGTAGCCGGTGCCGAAGTCATCCAGGGCGAATTCCACGCCCAGTGTGCGCAGTTCGTCGATGTGGGCGACGACGGTGTCGATCTCCTCGAGCAGCATGCTCTCGGTCAGCTCGAGTTTCAGCCGGTCGCCCGGGGCGCCGGTCTCCTGGAGGATCTCGCGCAGCTGCTGGACGAAGTGCTTGTTGCGGAACTGCCGGGCGCTGATATTGACCGAGAGGGTCAGTTCCCGGAAGGCGGCGATGTGCTGCCAGGCAGCGAGCTGGGCGCAGGCGGTGCGCAGCACCTTCCGCCCGATGGGAACGATCAGGCCGGTCTGCTCGGCGATGGGGATGAACTCGCCGGGGGAGATCGCGCCGCGCTGCGGATGCGGCCAGCGCAACAGCAGCTCGGCGCCGATGACTCGGCCGTCGGCTTCGACCTGGGGTTGATAGACGATGGTAAATCGATCCTCGTCCAGGGCGTGGCGCAGCTCGTTTTCGAGTTCGAAGCGGGCCTCCACCGCGCGATGCAGCCCGGGGTCGTAGAAACGCACGGTATTGCGCCCGGCGTTCTTGGCCCGATACATGGCGAGGTCAGCCTGCTTCAGCACCTCTTCCACGCCGAGGCTGTGGCCGCTGAACAGGGTTGCACCAATACTGGGGGTGACGTGGCGGTTCTGGCCGGCCAGCTCGAAGGGCTCGCGCAATAGATTGATCAGCTTGCGTCCTACCGCCTCGGCCTCGGTGGCAGCGCGGGCCGGATCCGGGTGGAGGTCGTTGAGGATGACCACGAACTCATCGCCGCCCAGGCGGGCGAGCGTATCGGCCTCGCGCACGGAGTCCTCCATGCGGCGGGCGACCTGGCGCAGCAGATCATCTCCAACCGCGTGTCCCAGGGTGTCGTTGATGTCCTTGAAGTTGTCCAGATCGATGAACAGGACCGCGCCGTGGTGGCGCGAGCGCGCCGTGTTGGCGAGGGCCTGACCCAGACGGTCGTGCAGGAGCGTGCGATTGGGCAGCCCGGTCAGGCCATCGAAGAAGGCCAGGCGACGGATTTCCTCTTCGGCTTCCTTGCGGTCGGAGATGTCCATCATGGTGCCGAAGGTCGCCATGATCTGGCCGTCTTCATCGAAGCGCGCACTGGCGTAGATGCTGACCCAGCGATGACTGCCGTCGTGCGTGCGCAGGCGGATTTCCTCGGACTGCGCGTGGGTGCCCCCTTCTAGCAGGGTGTCACAGAAGTTCTGTGCGTCGTCTTGGTCCTCGGGATCCACGAAGGCACACATCGGTTTGCCGAGGGTCTCTTCGACCGGGAATCCTGTCAGGCTCTCCCAGGCTGGATTGAGCAGCGTCCAGCGGCCCTCGGCATCGGTGCGGAAGATCACCTCGGAAATGTGGTTGACGACATCCTGGTAGCGGTTCTCGCTCTCCTTCAGGGCCGCGGTGGCCCGTCGGTGGGCGGTGACGTCGAGGGTCAGGCCGCGCAGGCTGCGAGGGCTGCCCGTGCCCTCGGCCCAGGAAAGGATGTCGCGCAGCCAGATCCACTGCCCGTTGCGGTGCGCGAAGCGGTAGTCGACGACCTTGGGTTCGTTGCCGGGCTCGCGCGCAGCATCGCGTACACGGGGCAGATCGTCCGGGTGAATATGCCGGGCACGCAGTTCCCCCCGCCCCAGGTTGCGCGAGGGGAAGCCCAGCAGCTTGCGGGTGTCTCCGGCGACGAACTCCCATTCGTGGTTTCCGGGGTTCGCCTCCCAAAGGATGGCATTGGCCCCGCCCAGCATGGACTCCAGGCGGGCGACGGAGCGATTCAACTGCAGGTTTTGCTGGAGCAGTGTGGACTGTGTGGTGCCCAGGTGGGCCGCCATGTCGTTGAAGGTCCGCGCCAGGTCGCCGAACTCGTCGCGGGAATCGATGCGTACCCGATGGTCAAGCTGCCCGGCCTCCAGGGCCCTGCCCCCTTGCAGGAGCAGACGCAGGCGGCGGGTCGTCATCAGGGCGAACAAAATGGCCGCGAGGATCGAGAGCCCCAGCACGCCCAGGGCCAGCAAGACATTGCGTTCCAGCAGGTTGGTCGAGAGCTGGTCGATGGCATCGGTCGAGTAGCCAACGGCGACGGTCCCCAGGGATTGACCGGAAAGCTCGATCTGCCGGGCAATCTCGACCTGGCCGGATTCACTGCGCACGCCCGCTTCGGCGGCCGGGAGGGTGTCCGGGGCGACACCGACCGAGGCCATGGGGCGCTCGCTAGCGTCGAGTACGACCGCGTACAGGACGTTGGAGTCGTCCCCCAGCAGGTCGAGGAGATCCTGGAGCATCGCGGGGTCGGCGTAGGCCAGGCCGGGCGTCAGGGCGGAGCCCAGCAGCCGGCTTTGTTGTTCGGCTGTGCGCTCCAGAACCTCCTGTTGGTTCTGCTGGACCTGGGTGATCCCGCTAAAGAGCAGCGCCGCGACCATCACGACCTGAATCGCGACGGTGCCGATGATGATCTGCCAGGCGACGTTCAGGCGCATGAAAGCGCCACAGGCCGGCCAGAGCGGGCAAGGAACGGCGGGACGCGGTGCGGCTTTGATGCGAGCAAGAGACGAAACATTGGCGTCCGGGGCAACCCGCGCCGAGCGGGATCATCGTAAAAAAGTCTTGCTACTCTACCTTAACGGGGGGTTGGTTTCTTCAATGCGAGACGGCGGACACGCTTTAGGTCGAACGCCTCAATCGCCGCACCGCAGTGGGCTCGTGCCGCAAGGTCGGCACGAGCCTTGGCGACTCTAATAGCGGTTGATCGCGAGGCGACCCGGGCCGGTAAGGGCGAGAGCGATCGCCGAGAACAGGAACATGGCCTGCAGTTCGATGGCCCAGCCGCCGTGCTGGGTCAGCTGGACGACCTCGTCGGCATGCGCCAGGCCAATGGCGAACAGCATGTTGACCGCGATGAGTACGGCGCCAATCCTTGCATACAGGCCAATGATCAACAGGACGGGTGCCAGGACCTCCCCGATATACGCGCCATAGGCCAGCACGCCGGGTAGCCCGGCCCCGGCCAGCATCCCCTCGATATGTCCCACGCCTCCGGAGATCTTGTCGATCCCGTGCAGCAGGATCATGACGCCCAGCGCCAGTCGCAGGATCAGCTTCCCGGTGTCGTCCAGCATGTTATCCATATCGTTTTCTCCTGGTTCCCTGGTCAAGGGGAGGGTGTAGTTGATCGGTGTGGCCAACCTGTCGAGCGATCACATTCATAGGTCGTCCATGAGACTCTTGAAGGCCTGATAGTCCTCGGGGCTCGCCGGTTCAAAGCCACGGGGGTGGCCAAAGGTTCTGAGCTGTTGTTGCCCCTGAGTGGTGTCGGAGAGCTGCAGGAACAGCGTCTCCAATTCTAGAACATCCCTCTGCGCGCGTTCGTGCAACACGATGGTCATGCCGGGGAAGGGGTCCGACTGGGCCAGGATGCGGGCCAGGCTGCCATCGGCAAGGGCGATGGTGCGGGGTTCGTCCCGGAGCGGGCGAGGAGGGTCGAGGGCGCGGGCATCGATCACGAGCACGGCGGCTTCGGCAAGCCCCCGCTGCATGGCCGACACGGCGGCATTGTGGTGCGGGAACTCGAGGAATCGGACGGGTGGATCTTCACTGTCGAACACCGCGCCGACTCGCTCTCGAGCCAGCCGAGTGCCCAGACTGTGACGGGCGGGGGTTGCCAGCGTCGTGTCCTCCAGGTCCGCCAGTTGCCGGGGGGAGGTGTCCATGGGCACTACGATGATCATGGCCAGTTCGTCGCGTGAGCGTACGAGCGGTCGGTACGGGCTGCTCTCTCCAAGCGCGGGCACGACATGCGGGGCGACAATCGCCACGTCGTAGCGCTCAGTCTGCAGGCGTTCGAGAAAATGCAGGAAGTCCCGTGAGGCCTCCAGACGAACGGGCGCTTGCCGTACCTCCGCGAACCAGTCGCGTAGTGGTGCGTATCGCTGAAAGAGGTCGTGAGGGCTCGCGAATGGCTGCAGCCCAAGCTCCCAGGTGTCGTCCGCGAGCGCATGCCCGGTGAGTAGGGCGAGAGCCAGTATCAGTCCCGGCCCCCATCGGCGGGGCCGGCGACTCATGGCGGCTGGAGGGGGCGCTCCGGCACTGGCTTGGTCCATCGGGTGGGATCCCGGCGGCAGGGCTTACAGGTGTCTATAGTCAACCGCACTCGGTGTGTCCATGCGTCAATAAATCGGCGCCGCAGCCGGACGTTCGTTCGTGCTGCTGTCGGGAATCCGTTGAATCCGCCCGGGCGCGTCTCATCGGGCGGGTTGCGAGGGGGCTGGCGTCGAATTTGCATGAAGCGGTCTCGCATGCAGATGACCGCGTCGACGGGCGCGGCCGGAGGAATCAAGATGACCATTTTCGACCGGGTAGCCGAGGCGTTGCTCGCCACTTTGCAGGGGCTGACCCCGCTCACCGTTATCGGGGCCTTTTCGCTGTTGCTGTTCGCGCTCTTTCTGGTGGCCCTGATGGCGCTGACGCTTCGCCGGGCGAACGCGTTTCAGGGTGCCGCGCCGGCGCTGCTGACCACGCTCGGGGTTCTGGGTACGTTCCTCGGGGTGGCGATCGGCCTGATCGACTTCGATGCGGCGCGGGTAGAGGCGAGCATTCCGGCGTTGCTGGAGGGGCTGAAGCTCGCGTTCGTGACCAGCATCGTCGGCATCCTGCTGGCGTCGGTATTGCGCGTACTGCAGGTGATGATGCCGGCGCCGGTGATGGCAACGGATGACGGGGGCGATCCCCAGGTCAGCGGTGATCCCGAGCGCGTGCTGGCCGAGCAGCGTGATGCGACGCGAGCCCTGCTGCAGGCGGTGCAGCAGATGGACCGTCGCCTGGACCAGCGTCTCGAGACCCAGCACCACGAACTGAAGCAGAGCCTGGAGGGGCTGGCGGATCGTATGAGCGAGCTCAGCAGCGGGCATCTAGTGGCCGCGCTGGAACAGGTCATTCGCGACTTCAATGATCGCCTGGGCGAACAGTTTGGCGAGAACTTTCGTCGGCTGGATGACTCGGTGGCGCGGCTGGTGGACTGGCAGGATCGCTATCGCGAGCAGATGGATACCCTGCACCGGGCGTTCGATCAGGCACGCGAGGGCGTCGAGCAGAGCGAGGGTGCCCTGGAGCGTCTGACCGGGCAGGCGCTGAAGATTACGCGGCATGTCGAGGAGCAGGATGCGACGCTGGCCAGTCTGCGCCGGGAGACGGTGGAGCTGGAAGCCCTGCTAAGTGCGATCGCCGCGCTGCGTGATCGAGCCACCGAGGCCTTCCCGGCCATGGATGCGCGGCTCGAGGCGATGCTGGAGAGCATCGAGAACGCCGTGCAGTCCGGGCGCGCGGCCGAGTCGCGCTGGCGGGGTGACGCGTTCGCAGTGGGGGTTGCGACGCCGGCGGATACCGTGGGAGCGCGGTCGTGATCCTGCGCTGGTTGCTGCGACGCCGTGCACGCACCGGCGGCGCAGCGCACGAGGCGGATCAGGGGTCGCACTGGCTGGCAGTGGCGGACCTCATGGCCGCGTTGATGATGATCTTCCTGTTCCTGGCGCTCTTGCATATGGTCCAGGTCGAACGCTCGAGCGCGGCGCATGTCGAGGCGCGTAACGAGGCCGCCGCGTTGCGGGCGGCAATCTACTCGGTGCTGGAGGAGGAGTTTCGCGAGGATCTGCCCCGCTGGAATGCCGAACTCGACCGCGACACCCTGACGCTGCGCTTTCGCGAGCCGGAGGTCCTGTTCGAGCGGAGTTCCGCGAGCATCCGCCCGCGCTTCGAGGCGATCCTGGACGATTTCATGCCGCGTTACGCCGAGCAGCTGCGCCCGTTTGCGGACGTGATACGCGAGGTGCGTATCGAGGGGCATACCTCCAGCGAGTGGGCCGGAAGCGACGATGCGATCGATGCCTATTTTGGCAACATGGACCTGAGCCAGCGCCGCACCCGAGCAGTGCTGGAGCATGCCTACCGGCTTGAGCCCCTGCAGGAGGACGACTGGTTCCGCTCGCGCGTGGCTGCGGTCGGCTTGTCCTCGTCGCGGCGGGTGCTGGATGCCGATGGGCAAGAGGACCGCGAGGCCTCGCGGCGAGTGGAGTTCAGCGTACTGACGGACTTCGAGGCGCGGCTGCTGGGCAACGCCGAGGCCCGCCCGTCACCGGAACCGCTGGAGGCGCGTTCACCCTGATCGATGCACTGCGGACTTTTGACGCCGGTGGCCGTTAGGGAAACGCTGATTGTTCGGCGCTTCCTTAGATGCGTTCCAACAGGGCATCGCGCAGGCGGTCCTGCTGGTCTTCCGTGAGGGGGCCGCCGGCGTTGCATTCCAGCAGAAAGCTGTCTTCCACCTGCTCGCCGGCTGTGGCGATTCGGGCCGTGCGTACGTCGATGGCGTGCTCAGCCAGGATGTGGCCGATGGTCGACAGGAGTCCGGGGCGGTCGAGCGCGCGCAGCCGCATGCGTGTCGCCTGCCCAACGGAGGCGGGTTCGAATTCGATTCGCGTATCGACATCGAAGTGCTTCAGGCGGCGTGGTAACTGGCGGCTTACCGGGGACTTTTCGCCATCGGTGCGGGTGAGTTCGTTGGCAAGGTACTGGCGAATCTCGTCGCTGCGGTAGCCGGCATCCACAGTCTGGCCGCCGCCGCTCTCCAGCACCATGAAGGTGTCCAGCGTACGTCCCCCCGCGGTGGTGATGATGCGGGCATCGACGATGTCGAGACCCAGCTGGGTCAACGCGCTGGTGATGCGGGCGAACAGGTAGGGGTGGTCTTCCGCATAGACGAAGATCTCGGTGCTGCCACGCGAGGTCTTGGGCCTCACGAGAATCAGCGGCAGTTCGTCAGCCTTCAGTGGCAGCAGGGCCTGTCCGTGCCAGGCGACCTCGTCGGCGGAGTGGCGCAGGAAGTACTCGTCGTCGAGTTCGTCCCACAGGGCCTCGGCGTCGTGGGCCCCAAAGCCGCGCCCCTGGAGCAACTGCAGGGCCTCGCCGCGAGTCTCGCGGATCTGTGTGTCCATATTCGGGGCCGCGTCGAGCCCGCGTTCGAGGAGGTTGCGCGTGGCGTGATAGAGCGTCTGCAGCAGCGAGTCCTTCCAGCTGTTCCATAGCTCTGGGTTGGTGCCGCGGATATCGGCGATGGTCAGCAGGTACAGGAAGTCGAGGCGTTCGCGGGTGCGCACCTCGCGGGTGAAGGCCAGCACGACATCGGGATCGGAGATGTCCTTGCGCTGGGCGGTCAGCGACATCAGCAGGTGGGAGCGCACCAGCCAGGCCACCAGGCCGGCGTCCTCGTCCGACAGGCCGTGCTGCTGGCAGAAGTGCAGGGCATCGTGGGCGCCCAGCTCCGAGTGGTCGCCGCCGCGACCCTTGGCGATGTCATGGAACAGGGCCCCCAGTACGAGCCGTTCCGGGCGTTCCAGCTCGGTGTAGATGCGGTGAGCGAGCGGCTGTTCGTGGGCGAATTCGGGCAGGGCCAGCCGGCGCGCGTTGCGCACGACGTTGAGGGTGTGCTCGTCGACCGTGTAGGCATGGAACAGGTCGTACTGCATGCGCCCGATGATGCGTCCGAAGGCCGGCAGGTAGTTGCCCAGCACGCCGTAGCGGTTCATGCGGCGCAGCTGGCTGGTAATGCCGCGGGGCGCGCGCAGGATATCCATGAACAGGGTGCGGCAGACGGGGTTGCGGCGGAAGTGGCCGTCGATCAGATGGCGGTGGGCGCGGATCAGGCGGATGGTCGAGGCGCGGATGCCCTGGATCTCCGGGTGCTCCTGCAACAGGCGAAAGACCTCCAGCAGGGCCGGCGGGTAGATCATGAAGACCTGGTCGTGTGCCACTTCCAGATAACCGCCGCGAACCTGGAAGCGCTGATGGATGCGCACTGGATCCTGCAGGGCCTCCGGGTCGTCGAGGATGGCCTCGTTGAAGTGCTGCAGCAGGAGTTCGTTGAGCCGCTCCAGATCGCTGATCGTGCGGAAATAGCGCTGCATGAACTGCTCGACCGCGCGATTGTGGTTCTGGTCCACGAAGCCAAATGTGTTGGCCAGCTGGCGCTGGAGGTCGAACAGCAACCGATCCTCGCGGCGCCCGGCGAGCATGTGCAGGGCGAAGCGCACGCGCCAGAGAAAGCTCTGGCCCTCCAGCATCTCGTGAAGCTCGCCCTCGCGAAGGAAGCCCAGCGAGACCAGCTCCTCGATACGTTCCGCGCCGTAGTGGCGCTTGGTCACCCAGCCGATCATCTGGATGTCGCGCAGCCCGCCGGGGCCTTCCTTCACGTTGGGTTCCAGGCGGTACCCGGTCTCGCCGAAGCGGCGGTGCCGGGCCTGTTGTTCCGCGAGCTTGGCCGCGTAGAAGCTACGCGAGTCCCAGATGCGATCGGAGTCGATCGCGGATCGAAAATCGTTGAAAAGACTTAAATTGCCACTTAAATAGCGCGACTCGATCAGGTTCGTCGCGACCGTGATGTCGTCGCGGGCCTCGCGGGTGCAGTCCTCGATGCTGCGCACGCTGTGCCCGACCTCGATCCCGATATCCCAGAGGAAGGTAACGAACGCGCTGATCCGGTCGAACACCTCTCGGTCCGCCGTGCCATCGATCACGATCTGGAGGTCGATGTCGGAGGCCGGGTGCAGCTCGCCGCGCCCGTAGCCGCCCACCGCGACCAGGCACAGGCGGTCGTCGTCGGCCAGGCCCTGCTGGGCCCAGATCAGCTTGAGCATTTCGTCGATGCGCCGGGCGTGACCGAGGATCAGGTCCTCGATCGGCATGCCGTCGCGAAAGCCCTGGTATTGCTGTTCGAGGATCGCATGCCGACGGTCGCGGAACAGGGCGATATTCCCGGGATTGCGGCTCAGACGCTGGTAGTCCTCGCCCCAGTCGGGCGAGAACGCGGGCGCGTCGGCCTCGCTGGGCGTGCCGCCGGCGGGCAGGGTGCTCATGGGCACCTCCTCAGGCCGCGAGTTCCTGGGGCGGTGTCTCGTCCTTGCGCAGGGTCAGGATCTCGTAGCCGTCGGCCGTGACCAGCAGGGTGTGCTCCCACTGTGCGGACGGACTGTGGTCCTTGGTGACGGCGGTCCAGCCGTCGGCGAGGATCCGGGTATGCCGGCGCCCGGCATTGATCATCGGCTCGATGGTGAAGCACATGCCTTCCTCGAGCTTGAGGCCGGTACCCGGCTTGCCGTAGTGGAGCACCTGCGGGTCTTCGTGGAAGCCCCGCCCGATGCCGTGGCCGCAGAATTCGCGCACCACCGAGCAGCGCTGACCCTCGGCGTACTGCTGAATCGCGTGCCCGATGTCGCCGAGGGTCGCGCCGGGGCGTACCTGCTGGATGCCGAGATACATGCTGGTGCGCGCGACGTCGATCACGCGCTGGGCCTGGATGCTGGGCTTGCCGATCACGAACATGCGGCTGGTGTCGCCGTGAAAGCCGTTCTTGATCACGGTGATGTCGATATTGAGGATGTCGCCGTTCTTCAGCTTGCGATCGCCCGGGATGCCGTGACACACCTGATGGTTGACCGAGGTGCAGATCGACTTGGGGAAGCCGCGGTAGTTGAGCGGCGCGGGGATCGCGTCCTGGGTCTTCACGATGTAGTCGTGGCAGATGCGGTCCAGCTCGCCGGTGGTGACCCCGGCCTGCACATGCGGCTCGATCATCTCCAGGACCTCGGCGGCCAGGCGGCCGGCGACGCGCATGTGTTCGATCTCTTCGGGGGTCTTGATGGTTACGGACATGGGGGCTCCGGTCGAGACCTGTGAGGGCTCGCGCGACGGGTTTCGGGAGCCCGCGACACGGCGCCAATCAGGGCCCGGATAGTTGGTTCAAGTCAGCGTCCTATGCTATAAAGCGCGCGCCTCGCTGGCAATTCGGCGGGGCCGGGAGGCGGCCAACAGCCGGCGGTCTCGCGAACTTAAATCCACACACGCATCGACACGGTCTGTCGGGTGCCCGCCAGGAGGCTACGGTCTCGTGCTCGGGTTTCAGATCGGGATGCGTGGAGGCTCAACCCGTTACAGGAGAAACCTCATGTCCCTCGTGACTATGCGACAGATGCTGGAAGCCGGTGTGCATTTCGGCCACCAGACGCGTTACTGGCATCCCAAAATGGCCCCGTACATCTTCGGGGAACGCAACAAGATTCATATCATCAACCTCGAAAAGTCCCTGCCGATGTTCAACGACGCGTTGAACTTCCTCGGCAAGATTGCCGCGGACGGCGGCAAGATCATGTTCGTGGGCACCAAGCGCTCGGCGCGTGAAGTGGTGGGTGAAGAGGCGCGCCGTTGCGGCATGCCGTTCGTGTCCCATCGCTGGCTGGGCGGCATGCTGACCAACTTCAGCACGGTCAAGCAGTCGATCAAGCGCCTGAAGGATCTGGAGACCATGGACGCCGATGGCAGCTTCGAGGTGCTGAACAAGCGCGAAGCGCTGACCCGCCGCCGCGAGAAGGACAAGCTCGAGCGCAGTCTGGGTGGCATCAAGGACATGAACCGCATGCCCGACGCGATGTTCGTGATCGATGTCGGCTACGAGAAGATCGCGGTGGCCGAGGCCAAGAAGCGCGGTATTCCGGTCGTCGCGGTGGTCGATTCCAACCACTCGCCGGAAGGCGTGGACTACGTGATCCCGGGCAACGATGACGCGATGCGTGCGATCCAGCTCTACGTGGCTGCGATCGCCGACACGATCATCGAGGCCAAGGGCGCGGTGACCACGGGCGGCGTGTCCGAGGACGAGTTCGCGGGTGCAGACGCCGCTGCTGGTGGCAGTGCCGAATCCAGCGAGGCGGCCCCGGCCAACCCGGCCTGAGTCGGCATCGGGCCCGGTGCGCGATACCGCGCCCGGGCCACTTGAACCAAAGAGCCGGCCCCGGTTTGTTGCGTGGCCGGCTCGATTGACGAAATTTTCAGGAGTACTTCCCGATGCAGATTACTGCTGCCCAAGTGAAAGAACTGCGCGAGCGCACTGGCGCCGGCATGATGGAGTGCAAGAAGGCACTGACCGAGACCGGGGGCGACCTGGAAGCCGCCGTGGAGGCCATGCGCAAGTCCGGCATGGCCAAGGCCGACAAGAAGGCCGGTCGTGTGGCGGCCGAAGGTCGCGTCGAGATCGTCAGCGAGGGCAACAAGGCCGTGCTGGTCGAGATCAACTGCGAGACTGACTTTGTTGGTAACGACGACAACTTCCGTGCCTTTTCCGCGCAGTGCGCCCAGATTGCCCTGAGCTCCGGCGCGGGCGACGTGGAAGGCCTGATGGCCGAGACCGTTGATGGCCAGACCCTCGAGGAGCAACGCACCCAGCTGATCGCGAAGGTTGGCGAGAACGTGCAGGTCCGCCGCTTCGATCGCCTGCAGGCCGAAGACGCGCTGGGTTTCTACCAGCACGGCACGCGTATTGGCGTGGTGGTCAGCCTGAAGGGGGGCGACGAGGCCCTCGCGAAGGACGTTGCCATGCATATCGCGGCTTCGAAGCCGGTATGCGTGGACGAGTCCGGCGTGCCGCAGGAGCTGCTCGACAAGGAGCGCGCGATCTTCAAGGCGCAGGCCGAGGAGTCCGGCAAGCCGGAGAACATCATCGAGAAGATGATCGAAGGCCGCATTCGCAAGTACCTCGCCGAGATCACCCTGGTGGGCCAGCCGTTTGTGAAGGACCCGGATCAGACCGTTGCCCAGCTGCTGGAAGCGAAGGGCGCCTCGGTCACCGGCTTCCTGCGCTACGAGGTGGGTGAAGGGATCGAGAAGAAAAAAGAGAACTTCGCCGAAGAAGTGATGGCCCAGGCCCGCGGGGCCTGATTCGCCGAATCGCTTTGGCGTAGACTCCCGATGCGGGCGCAGGACGCGCCCGCATCGCTCGCCGGCCGGCATTCACGGCCATTGATGACAGGTGCAGGACCCGAGCCCGATAAAGGAGCCCAATGAGTCAGGACAGGCAGCCCGCGTACAGGCGCATCCTTCTGAAGTTGAGTGGGGAGGCCCTGATGGGCCGGCAATCCTATGGGGTGGACCCGGATGTCCTGGCGCAGGTCGCCGAAGAGGTGTCGGAGCTTTCGAGCATGGGTGTCGAGGTCGGCATCGTGATCGGAGGGGGCAACATCTTTCGTGGCGCCGGTCTCGCCCAGGGTGGCATGGACCGGGTTACGGGCGACCACATGGGCATGCTGGCAACGGTCATCAATGCCCTGGCCATTCAGGATGCGATCGAACGCGCAGGCCGCTTCTCCCGCGTGATGTCGGCCATCCGCATCAATCAGGTCTGCGAAGACTACATTCGCCGCCGCGCTGTGCGGCATCTGGAAAAGGGCCGGATCGTGGTGTTCGCCGCGGGAACCGGCAACCCATTCTTTACCACCGACTCCGCCGCCTCGCTGCGCGCCATCGAGATCAATGCCGAGTTGATGATCAAGGCCACAAAGGTGGACGGGGTCTATGATTCGGACCCGATGAAGAGCAAGGATGCCCGCCGTTATGAACGGCTGACGTTCGACGAGGCGCTGGAACGCCGTCTGGGTGTAATGGATACGACCGCGCTGGTGATGTGTCGTGACAACGGCCTGCCAATCCGCGTGATGAACATGTTTGCAAAAGGGGACCTCCGCCGGCTGGTGATGGGCGAGCCGGTGGGAACCCTGGTCGAGGGATCCCGAGATGACTGACGCCACGATCAAGGACGCGCGCCAGCGCATGGACAAGAGCATCGAGGCCCTGCGCAACGAGCTGGCCAAGATCCGCACAGGTCGCGCGCACCCCAGTCTGCTCGAGCATGTGCATGTCGACTACTACGGCATGGAAGTGCCGATCAATCAGGTCGCGAACATCAACGCCGAGGACTCGCGCACCCTGGCCGTGGTGCCGTACGAAAAGGACATGGTCGCGAAGGTAGAGAAGGCGATCATGACCTCGGATCTGGGGCTGAACCCGGCGAGCATGGGCACCGTGATCCGGGTGCCGCTGCCGGCGCTGACGGAAGAACGCCGCCGCGACCTGGTCAAGGTGGTCAGGGCGGAGGCCGAAAATGCGCGTGTTGCAGTGCGCAATATCCGGCGCGATGCCAACAATACCTTCAAGCAGGCGGTGAAGGACAAGGAGGTCTCGGAAGACGAAGAGCGCAAGGCACAGGAACAGGTGCAAAAGCTCACCGACGACCACATCGCCAAGATCGATGCATTGCTCGAGGACAAGGAAGCCGAGTTGATGGAAGTCTGACCGGCCACCCCTGTATGCCGGTTTCCTCCGCCACCGACCCCGCGCTGCCCGGCCACGTTGCCATCATCATGGATGGCAACGGGCGCTGGGCCCAGGCCCGTGGCTTGGAGCGCTCCGAAGGCCACCGCGAGGGTCTGGAGGCGACTCGCCGGGCTGTGCGTTTCTACGCCGAACACGGCATTCAGTCCCTCACGGTATTTGCCTTCAGCAGTGAGAACTGGGGGCGCCCCCGTTCCGAGGTCGAGGCGCTCTTTGAACTCTTCGTCACAGCCATCGAGGGAGAGCTCCCCGAGCTGGTCGAGCGCGGCATTCGCCTGAGATTCATCGGCGATCGCGCCACTTTTCCCCCAACGCTACAAACCCGCATGTGCGAGGCCGAAGAGGCCACGGCCGGCAATGAGGGGATGTGCTTGGTGGTGGCGCTGGGGTATGGCGGCCGCTGGGACATCCTGCAGGCGGCCAGGAAGTGGGTGGCCAAGGGGGGGGCGGAGGCCGATGGTGATGCCGAGTCCGCCTTTGCGGCTGAGTTGAGTACGACCGGTCTGGCCGACGTGGACCTGCTGATCCGCACCGGTGGCGAACAACGCATCAGCAACTTCCTGCTGTGGCAGGCGGCCTACGCCGAAATACTGTTCATCGAGACCTACTGGCCGGATGTTGGCGAGAAGGATTTCGAGCGCAGCCTGGCCTGGTATGCCCAGCGCCAGCGGCGTTTTGGGCGAGTGTCGGCCGGGGCCTATTCAGCGACCGAGGTCCCCGGTGCTTAGAACCCGTGTAATGACCGCCGCGGTAATCGGGCTGCCCGCGCTGGCACTGATCGCGTTCGGGCCCAACTGGGCGGTGCTGGCGTTGATGGCATTGGGAATTGGGCTGGCCACCTGGGAGTGGGGCGAGCTGACCGGACTGCACGTCGCCTGGGAACGTGCGGTGCTGGTGCTGCTGGTGCTGGTGCCACTGGTGGCCCTGGGGCTGACGCTGGCGCAGCCCGTGCATTTATTGGTTCTCCTGTTTGCGGTTGTCTGGTGGCTGCTGATTGTGCTGGCGCTACCGTTTTACCGCTCGGGGATCGATGGGCGTGGTCCGCGCCCCAAGCTGCTCACCGTCGCGGCGGTGTTGACGCTGGTGCCCGCGGGGATGGCCGTCGTCTGGCTGCATGCGCTGGCGCCCTGGCTCGTGGTGTACCTGATCGTTCTGGTGGGCTTTGCCGATACCGGTGCCTATTTCGCCGGAAAGGCCTTCGGGCGTACCGCACTGGCTCCGCATATCAGTCCGGGGAAGACCCGCGAAGGGCTGCTCGGCGGTCTGGGCGCGGTGTTCGCTCTGGCCGTAGTGGTGGCCGGTGTCTGGGGGCTGGTGCCCATGGATGCGCTGGTGTTCGTGCTGCTGTCGATCCTGATTGCGCTGGTGTCGGTGGTGGGCGATCTGTTCGAGAGCATCCTCAAGCGCCAGGCGGGAGCCAAGGACAGCGGTTCCTTGCTACCCGGTCACGGGGGTATTCTGGATCGCATCGACAGCCTGATCGCGGCGGCCCCGATCTTTCTGGCCGGCTTGCTCTGGCTGGCCTTGTTGCCCGTCCCCGGGGCATGAGAATTCGCAGGTAACACGTTATGAGCCCCACGCGGATCACCATTCTCGGTTCCACCGGCAGTATTGGCGTCAGCACGCTGGATGTGGTGTCGCGCCAGCCGGATCGCTTTCACGTCTATGCGCTGACTGCGCATCGCAATGTCGAACGTCTGAAGGCGCAATGTCTGGAGGCGCGACCGCGCGTGGCCGTCGTTGCCGAGGAGGCGGCCGCGGACGCGCTTCAGCGCGAACTGGAGGCGGCGGGTTGTCCCACGGAGGTGCGAGCGGGGCCGGAAGCACTGGCCGAGGTGGCGGAGGCGCCGGAGGTGGATGCCGTGATGGCCGCCATTGTCGGTGCGGCTGGGCTCCTGCCGACCCTGGCGGCGGCTGAGGCCGGCAAGCGCGTGCTCCTGGCCAACAAGGAAGCACTGGTCATGTCCGGGGCACTATTGATTGATGCCGTGCGTCGTTCCGGGGCCTGCCTGCTGCCGATCGACAGCGAACACAACGCCATTTTCCAGTGTCTGCCGACGGGGTACGTCTGCGCGGACGAGGTGGCGCCGCATGGCGTCGAGCGCATCTGGCTGACCGCCTCGGGTGGCCCGTTCCGCGACCGGCCTCTCGATACCTTTGGCGACATCTCGCCGGACGAGGCCTGTGCCCACCCGAACTGGGACATGGGGCGCAAGATTTCGGTCGATTCCGCGACGATGATGAACAAGGGGCTGGAGGTGATCGAGGCCTGCTGGCTGTTCGCGGTGAAGCCCTCGGCCATCCAGGTCGTTCTGCACCCGCAAAGCATCGTGCACTCGATGGTGGCGTACAACGACGGCTCGGTGCTTGCCCAGATGGGCAATCCCGATATGCGTACGCCGATCGCGCATGCGCTGGCCTGGCCCGATCGGGTGGCGTCCGGAGTGGCGCCACTGGATCTTCTGGGTGTGGGGCCGCTGGAGTTTCGCGAGCCGGAGGCCCAACGGTTCCCGGCTTTGGGGCTGGCCTATCGCGCCATGGAGCAGGGCGGTACCGCTACCGCCGTGCTGAACGCGGCGAACGAGGTCGCGGTGGAGGCGTTCCTCTCGGGTGGCCTGGCCTTCAGCGACATCGCGGTGGTTATCGAGCGGACGCTGGACGCTCTGCCGACGCAGGCCGCCGATTCCCTGGAGCGTGTGCTGGCGGCGGATGCCGAGGCGCGCGCTCATGCCGGTAGCGAGATCGGGCGTCTGCAGCGCCGGGCGGTGTCATGACGCTGTTGACCAGTCTGCTGGCGTTTGCCGTGGCCATCGGTGTGCTGGTGACGGTGCACGAGTACGGGCACTACCTGGCGGCGCGCGCGATGGGAGTCAAGGTACTGCGGTTCTCGGTCGGGTTTGGGCGGCCGTTGCTGAGCCGCCGGATCGGGCGGGATCGGACGGAGTTCGTCGTGGCGGCTCTGCCGCTTGGCGGGTACGTGAAGATGCTCGACGAGCGCGAGGGCGATGTCGCGCCTGAAGAACTGGATCGGGCCTTCAACAACAAGGGTCTGAAGGCGCGCACGTTCATCGTGTCCGCCGGCCCGCTCGCGAATTTCCTGTTCGCGATCGTCGCTTATGGTGCGATGTTCATGATTGGCGTTGGCGGGGTGCGACCGGTGGTGGGCGACATCACCGCGGACAGCCCGGCGGCGGTCGCGGGCCTGGAGCGTGGCGAAGAGATTCTTGCGGTGGACGGGCGTGCCGTACGGGACTGGGAGCAAACGAACCTTCGGCTCCTTGACCATGCCGTACGGGGTGATACGGTGCCGGTTCTCGTGCGCGACCGCGATGGCCGCGAGGTGGAGCGCACGCTGGATCTGCGCGATCGTCAGGCGATCCTGGGCCAGGGGCAATTCCTGGAGCAGGTGGGGCTCGCGCCTTATCGCCCGGCACTGGTGCCGCGCATCGGCCAGGTCGAGTCGGGCAGTCCCGCGGCGGCGGCCGGGCTTGAGCCTGGCGACCGTGTTCTTGCCGTGGACGGTGATGCGATCGACGACTGGAACGACTGGGTCCGCCGCATTCAGGCGAGCCCGGAGCGTGAACAGGTCGTGCAGGTGGAACGTGGTGACCAAACGGTCGAGCTGAGGGTTAAGCCGGAGGCAATCGCCACCAATGGCGAGACCATCGGGCGCATCGGTGCCGGGGTGGATCCGGACCAGCCCGCGGCGCGCGAGATGGCGGTACTGGTGCGCCAGGGCCCCGTGGAGGCGCTGGTTTCCGGGGCGGCCCGTACCTGGGATGTCTCGATACTGACGGTCGGCATCCTCTGGCGCATGGTCACCGGCGAGGCCTCGGTCAAAAACATCAGCGGACCGGTTACCATAGCCGAGTTTGCGGGCACCACAGCGGTGATCGGGATCTCGGCCTTCCTCGGGTTCCTGGCGCTGGTGAGTGTGTCGCTGGGGATCATCAATCTGTTGCCGATCCCGCTGCTGGATGGTGGCCACCTGCTGTATTACGCGGTGGAGGCGGTTAAAGGGAGTCCGGTGTCCGAGCGCGCCCAGATCATCGGGCAGCAGTTCGGCATCCTCGCGATCGCCGGGTTGATGTTGCTGGCCCTCTACAACGATTTGACACGTCTGTTCGGGTAACCCCGAAACAGCCCTTCTGAATTGGCGGAAAGCATGTCGCGAAACAGCTTGAGAGCAATAGCCCTGGTCGGTCTCCTGGGTCTGGCAGGTACGGCCTGGGGACAGACCTACCAGATCGAAGATATCGAGATCGAGGGGCTGGAACGGATTACCGCGGGTACGGCGCTCAGCTATCTGCCAGTTGAAGTGGGCGACACCTTCGACGAAAGCCAGAGCCCGGACATCATCCGCGAGATGTTCCAGACGGGGTTTTTCGACGACGTGGAGATTGCCCGGCGCGGGAATGTGCTGGTGGTGATTGTCTCCGAGCGTCCGGCGATCAACGAGATCAATTTTTCCGGGAATCGTGACATCCCGGACGATGGCCTGCGCGAGGCGCTTGAAGCGGCCGGACTGCGCAGCGGTCGCGTGTTCAACCGCACGATGCTCGACCGGATCGAGAGCGAACTGCGACAGCAGTACTTCGCTCGCGGCCGCTACAACGTCGAGGTGGATGTCGAGATTATCGACCTGCCGCGCAACCGCGTGGATATCGAGATCGATATCGCCGAAGGCCCTGTGGCGCGTATCCAGCAGGTCAATGTGGTGGGCAACGAGACCTTCACCGACCGCGAACTGACCCGCCGGTTTGATTCGGGCGTACCCCGCTGGTGGGCCTTCTTCAGTCGGCGGGACCACTATTCCCGCGAGAAGCTGTCGGGCGACCTGGAGCAGTTGCGTTCGCACTACCTGGACGAGGGCTTTCTCGAGTTCGATATCGATTCCACCCAGGTGACCCTGACGCCGGACCGCCGCGATCTGTTCATCACGATTAACGTGGATGAGGGTGAGCGCTATACCGTCACCGGATTCGACCTGGCGGGTGATTTCGTGGTGTCGCGGGACGAGTTGGAAGAGCTGGTCGAGATTGATGTGGGCGAACCCTTCTCGCGCAGCCAGGTGACGCAATCCGCCGAGCGGATCACCAATCGCCTGATGCAGGACGGCTATGCATTCGCCAACGTGAATCCCGTGCCGGATGTCGATGAGGACAGCCGCGAGGTCGATATCACCTTCTTTATCGACCCAGGCCCGCGTGTATACGTTCGGCGCATCCAGATCACTGGTAACGAGAATACGGAGGAGCGCGTCTATCGCCGCGAGCTGCGGCAGATGGAGAGCTCCTGGTACAACGGGGCCCTGATCGAGCGCTCCCGCGTGCGGCTGCAGCGTCTGCCATTCGTGCAGAGCGTGAACGTGGAGACGCAGCGAGTCCCCGGTACTGACGACGAGGTGGATCTGAACATCACGGTGACCGAGCAGCAATCCGGCGCGTTGACGCTTGGGGCGGGCTTCTCGCAGAACCAGGGGTTGTTGTTGACCGCGGGGTTGCAGCAGGACAACTTCCTGGGTACGGGTAACCGCTTTAATGCGGAGGTCAGTACCAGCCGAGTGAACCAGATCTTCCGCATGAGCGTGACCAACCCGCACTACACCCCCGCCGGGGCCAGCCGTGGGTTCTCTGTCTTCTACCGCAAGATCGACGCCGAAGAGGCGAACATCTCGCGCTATTCCTCGAACCGCTATGGGTTTGACGTGAGCTACGGGATCCCGCTGTCGGAGTTCGACCGTGTTCGCATCGTACCCGGATTCGAACACATTGATATCGACACGGTCGAACGTGACGGCCGGCGGGGCAGCCCGGACGAGATCTTTGACGAGGTCGACGAGTTCGGTAGTTCGGCAAATTTCTACAAGATCGAGACGAGTTATATCCACGACACGCGCGATCGCACGACCTTCGCCACCCAGGGGCGACGCCACCGCATTGGTCTGGAACTGGCCGTGCCCGGCAGTGATCGGGAGTTCTACAAGCTGACCTATTCGGGCGAGGAGATCTTCCGCCTGTCGGATCGTTATTCCTTCAGTATCTCGGGTGGGATTGCCTACGCGGATGGCTATGGCGGCTCCGAGCTGCCGTTCTATGAACGGCTGTTTGCCGGTGGTATTCGTTCGGTGCGTGGTTACGAGGACAACCGCCTCGGGGATCAGCGCGAGCTGCGCGAATTCCGGGACGAGAATGTTCCTGCGACGCGCGACTCCAATGACGACCCGTATGGTGGCCGCTTCCGTACCACGATCTCAGGGGAGTTGTTCTACCCGCTGCCGTTCGCCGCCGATAACGACGCGGTGCGGATGAGCACCTTTGTCGATGCCGGTAATGTGTTCAACGATCCGGGCGACTGGGACGTCGGCGAGTTGCGGGCGTCCGCTGGCTTCGCGATAACCTGGTTCTCGCCGGTGGGGCCGCTGAGCTTTAGCGTGGCCGAGCCGCTGAACGACCAGCCGGAAGACGATATTCAGCGCTTCCAGTTCCTGCTGGGGGCGTCCTTCTGAGCGCGAGGAGCAAGAACATGAGTCAGCGCAGTGGGACCATGAAGGGCGGCGTCTCCCTGGCGCTGTCCGCCGTGCTGTTGTTGGCGGGCTGGCTGGCCCTCCCGGCCCAGGCCGGGGCTCAGAACGTGGCATTCGTGACGATGAACCGCATCCTGGAGGACTCGCCGCAGGCCGAGCAGGCCATGCGCGAGCTGGAGCGTGAGTTCTCCCCGCGTGACGCCGAGCTGGTGGCCGAACGCGAAGAACTCCAGCGCATGCGTGACCGGCTGGAGCGCGACGGCGACATGATGAATCCCTCCGAGCGGGCCGATCTGGAGCGGGAGTTTTCCCAGCGGTCGCGTGAGTTCCGGCGCGCCCAGGAGAGCTTTAGCGAGGACCTGAACGTTCGCCGTAACGAAGAGCTGTCCCGACTGCAGCGGCGGATCAACGATGCGATTGTGGAACTGGCGCGCGAACGCGAGATCGACGTCATCCTGACCGAACGCAACGTGCTCTACGCCAGCGACCGGGTCGACATCACGGACGATATCCTTGCCGCAATGCAGCGCGACGACTGAGCGGGTGATCACCGCCGGCGACCTCGCCGTACATCTGGGCGGCGAGCTCACCGGGCCGGCCGAGATCCCGTTGCGAGGGCTGGCGACGCTTGCCCGGGCCGGGCCGGCGGATGTGTCCTTTGTTACGAATCCCGATCGCTATCGCGATGCCCTGGACTCTACCGAAGCGGGCTGTGTGTTGGTCCCCAGGGTGGGTGCCAAGTCGGTGAGCACGACAGCGCGTGCCTGGATTGCCGTCGATGATCCCTACCGCGCCTATGGGCAGGCGTCCCGCTGGTTTGGTGCCGGGCGCCGATGCGGTACTCCCGGTGTTGACCCAAGCGCGCGAGTGCATCCTGACGCACGCCTGGCCGCTGATGCGGAGGTTGGACCGGGCGTGGTGATTGGCGCCGGTTGCCGTATTGGTGCCGGTGTGGTGATTGGCGCACACAGCGTTCTGGGCGCGCGAGTTGAGGTAGGGGAGGAGAGCTATCTCCATCCTCGGGTCAGCCTGCTGAACGGAGTGCAAATCGGCAGACGTGCCATCATCCATAGTGGCGCGGTACTGGGTGCCGATGGGTTTGGATTCGCAAGCGGTCCGGATTCCACCTGGGAGAAGATCGAGCAGTTGGGGGATGTGCGCGTGGGCGATGATGTGGAGATTGGTGCCAACTCCACTATCGATCGCGGATCGCTGGAGTCCACGCGGATTGGCAACGGGGTCAAGATCGACAACCTCGTCCATGTTGCCCATAACGTTCAGATTGGCGACCATACGGCCATTGCGGGTTGTGTGGGGATTGCGGGCAGCGCACGCATCGGGGCGCATTGCGCCATTGGGGGCGGGGTCGGGATTCTCGGCCACCTGGCGATAGCCGATCGGGTGACACTGCACGCGATGACGCTCGTCACGCGCTCGATTGATCAACCAGGGGAGTATGCGTCCGGTGTCCCTCACCAGGAGGCCCGGTTGTGGAATCGCATGCTGGCACGGCTGCGTCGGCTCGCCCGGACGCGGGATGCATGAAACCCGCTTGTGTTGGAGTCGTCCGTTGGTCTCGGCTCATCAGAATCAGCAAAAAAGGAATGCCGCGTGGATGACTTCAATGTCCAGGAGATCATGCGCTATCTGCCGCATCGATATCCGTTTCTCATGGTCGACCGGGTGCTGGAGTGGGAGGCCGGCGTCTACCTGACCGGGATCAAGAACGTCAGCATCAACGAGCCCTATTTTCAGGGTCATTTCCCGATCAAGCCGGTGATGCCCGGTGTCCTGATCCTCGAGGCGCTGGCGCAGGCCACGGGTCTCCTGGCGTTCAAAACCGAAGAGGCGCGCAACGAGAATCAGGACAAGCAGCAGCTGTACCTGTTTGTCGGCATCGACGAGGCACGTTTTCGCCGCCAGGTGGTACCCGGCGACCAGCTCCACCTGCGTGTGGATCTCAAGCGCACCATGCGCGGCATCTGGCGCTTTGACGCGGTCGCCCGTGTGGGCGACGACGTCTGTGCCACGGCGCAGCTGATGTGTTCCGGGCAGGAAATCCCCTCGTGATCGACCCTCGGGCTGACGTACACCCGAGCGCGGAGCTGGACTCCTCGGTCGAGGTCGGGCCTTTCAGCGTGATCGGTCCGAATGTGCGAATCGGGGCCGGTACCCGCGTGGGTCCGCATGTGGTGATCCGCGGCCCGACCGAGATCGGTCGCGAGAACCGCATCTTCCAATTCTCCTCGATCGGCGAGGAACCCCAGGACACGACCTACAAGGGCGAGCCGACGCGGCTGGTGATTGGGGATCGCAACGTGATCCGGGAATCGGTCACGCTGCACCGGGGAACGGAGAAAGGGCTCGGCGAGACCGTGATCGGTCACGACAACCTGATTATGGCCTACGTGCATATCGCGCACGACTGCACCATCGGCAACAAGATCATCTTCTCCAACGCGACTTCGCTGGCGGGTCACGTCGAGATTCAGGACAACGTGACCCTGGGTGGCTTTACCCTGGTACACCAGTTCTGTCGGGTGGGGACCTTTGCCTTTACCAGCATGGGCGCGGCGCTTAACCGTGACCTGCCGCCCTACTGCCTGGCCAGTGGCAACTACGCGCGGCTGATCGGGATCAACAAGGTTGGGCTGCGGCGCAATGGCTTCTCCAACGAGGCGATCCAGGCGCTGCATCGGGTCTTTATCCTCGGCATGCGTGGTCGCGCCGGCCGCGAGCGCCATCTGGAGACGATGTTCGACGAGACCGAGGTCCCGGAAGTGCGCAACCTGATCGGGTTCGTGCGTAACAGCCAGCGTGGCATACTGCGTGGCGGGCGGCCGCACTAGGGAACCGCTGATCCCCGAGGCCGGATTCAACCTTGGGACAGATGCCCCTGGCTGAGCAGTTCCTGCGCCATCTCGGCGATACGGCGGTCGGCCCCGCCGTCTCCCAGGCGTTCACGGATCGAGGCGAGGGACTCCCGCATCGCGCCGAGCCGTTCCGGGTGCCGCAGCAGGTCGAGCGCGTCTGACGCCAGGCGTTCGGGGTTCGCCTGGCGCTGAAGGTATTCCGGGACCAGTCGTTCCCCCGCGACGATGTTGACCAGGGCGATATTCTCCAGGCGGACCAGTCGCGAAAAGACCGCGTGGCTAAGCCCCCCCATTCGGTAGAACACCAGCATGGGCGCCTGGAGCAGGCCGGCCTCGAGCGTGGCCGTGCCCGAGGCAATCAGCAGCAGATCGGCGCCCGCCATTAGGGCGTGTGCGCCTTCTTCCCCGGAGACAAACGATGTCGGCAGGCCGTCGCGCGGCGCCAGTGCGTCCAGCCGTGACGAGTCCACACCCGGGGCCAGCGCGACCGCGAAGCGCAGCGAGGGATCCTCCGCGTGCATCCGTCGCGCGGTTTCGAGCAGAAGCGGCCAGTGGCGCTTGAGCTCTCCGCTGCGGCTGCCGGGCAAGAGTCCGACCACGCGTTCATCTTCGGCAACGGCGATCCGTTCCGCTAGCGGTACGGTCGGTTCCTGGACCCGGTCCACCAGTGGATTGCCGACGTAGCGCACCGGGACGCCGGCACGCTCGTAAATCTCGGTCTCGAACGGAAACAGCACCGCCATCGCATCGACGCACTGCTGAATCCGGCGGATTCGCCCGGATCGCCAGGCCCACAACTGGGGGCTGACATAGAACAGGACCGGGATACCCAGGCGTCGTGCATGTGCCGCCAGGCGCAGATTGAATTCGACGTAGTCGACCAGGACAAGCAGGTCCGGACGGTTGTGCTCCAGGTGGGTACCCATGCGCCGGAACAGTCGGCGCAGGCGCGGGTAGTTCACCAGGACGTCGACGAGCCCGACGACCGCGAGTTCCTCGACATCGATCAGCGTCTCGACACCCGCGTCGCGCATCTGGGCGCCGCCCATGCCGGAGTATCGGACTTCGGGCTCCAGGATCGCGAGTTCGCGTACCAGCCCGGCCCCCAGGGCATCGCCGGAGCTCTCTCCGGCGCAGATGACCACGTGGCGTCGCATGGGGCCGGGTCTGTCTCGGCGCTTAGGCGAGGGCGCGCCGGATGGTGTCGCAGATCATCTCGATCTGGCCGTCCTCGAGCTCGGGGAACACCGGAAGGGACAGGCAGCGTGCGGTGACGGATTCGGTGACCGGAAGACTCGCAGGCAGGTTCGGCAGATCCGCGAAGGCTTTTTGCTGGTGCAGCGGGACCGGGTAGTAGATCGCGTGCGCGATCTCGGCCTCTTTCAGGGCTTGCATGATCGCGTCACGGTGATCGGTCAGAAGCGTGTACTGGTGGTAGACATGCGTACCGATACCGTCTTCGTGCGGGGTCTGAACTGGCAGGCCCTCCAAGCCCTTGCGGTAGCTGGCGGCGACGCGCCGGCGCTGGGCGTTGTACGCGTCGATGTGCGGCAGTTTCACCCGCAGGATTGCCGCCTGCATCTCGTCCAGGCGGCTGTTGTAGCCCACCTCGTCGTGGTAGTAGCGCTCGCTGGACCCGTGGTTGCGCAGTCGCTTCAGGGCCTCGGCCGAGGTCGGGCAGCTGGTGGTGACCAGACCGCCGTCGCCGAAGGCCCCGAGGTTCTTCGAGGGGAAGAACGAGAAGCAGCCAAAGGCATTGGCGGACCCGGTCTGCGCGCCATCGATGGCGGCGCCAAAGGACTGGGCGCAATCCTCGACGATCAGGAGCTTGTGGCGTTCGGCGATGGCCTGCAGGCGTGGCAGGTCGGCCGGCTGTCCGAACAGGTGCACGGGAATGATTGCCTTGGTGCGTTCGGTGATCGCGGCTTCGACCCGCTCCGGGTCGATGTTGAAGGTGTCGGGATCGATGTCCACAAACACCGGGTCGGCCCCCACATAGCGAATTGCCTCGGCGGTGGCGATGAAGGTGAATGGCGTGGTGATCACCTCGTCGCCCGGGCCGATGCCTGCGGCGGCCAGGGCCAGATGCAGCGCATCCGTCCCCGAGGCGCAGGTAATCGCATGTTCCACACCGAGATAGCGCGCCAGCTCGTCTTCCAGCGCCTGGACATTGGGGCCCAGGATGTAGCGGGCCCCGGCCAGGACCTCCTGCAGCGCGGCATCGATTTCGGGACGCAGGCTCTGGTACTGGCGCTGCAGGTCGACCATCGGGATCACGGCTTGACTCCTGTGCGAGTGTTTTCGAGGTGGCTGTGGGGGCCGTCGGCCTGGCCCATCACGTTGAGGTTCTGATAGACGAGCTTCGTGATTTGCTCGGCGGTGGCCAGCGCGCGCTGGCCGTCGCGGCCGCTGACCACGACCGGGCCTTCGCCGCGTACGGCGGCCACGAAGGCGCGGATCTCGGCGAGCAGGGCATCAGCCTCGTCGAAGACGCTCTCGTCCCGGTGGATCTCCGGGGCACCGGTCTCCGGATCGGGCGCGCCAATGTGGTTGAGCGACAGGATGCGGTTCTGAAAGTCCACCGAGGCATAGGCATGCGACTGGAAGATGCGCATGCGCCGCTCGGACTTGTTGCTGACGCGCGAGGAGGTGACGTTCGCCACACAGCCGTTGGCGAACTCCAGGCGGGCGTTGGCAATGTCGATGTCCTGCGTGAGCACACGGGCGCCAGAGGCACGGACCTCGGTTAGCGGTGAGTCCGTCAGGGACAGGATGATGTCGATGTCGTGGATCATCAGATCCAGCACGACCGAGACGTCGGTCGCGCGGGGCTTGTAGGGCGCCAGACGGTGCGATTCGATAAATCGCGGATGCAGCGGATCGTCGGTCAGTCGGCGCAGGGCGGCATTGAAGCGCTCCAGGTGCCCGACCTGCAGCACGACCCCTTTGGCCTCGGCCAGCTGGTTCAGGGCCTCGGCCTGCTCCAGCGTCGCGGTGATCGGTTTTTCCACCAGCACATGGCACCCGGCGTCGAGAAAGTCCCGGGCGATGTCGTAGTGAAGGGTGGTCGGCGCGGCGATCGAGACCGCATCGACCTGGCCGAGCAGTTCGCGGTGATCGGTGACCGCGGCGCAGCCATGTTCGGCGGCGACACGCTCGGCGGTGGCGGCATCGGCATCGGCTACGGCGACCAGTTCGGTCTCGGGCAGGGCGGCGTATTTGGCGGCATGCCATTTGCCAAGGTGACCGACGCCGATCGCGGCGCAGCGCAGGGGATTCTGAGACATGGGCGGGCTCGAGGTTCGTGGGGCGTGTGCTAGGATTTCCGGCGCTATTGTAACGGATCGCCCGGACTGCGCATGTCCGCGATCCATTCCCGCTATTGTCCAGGGAAACACGGGTTTCAGTGTTCCCTTGGTGTCCAGGCCCGATCGGGGGTTCGATGTCCGCAAACAGGGTGGCAAACGCTTGGGTCGCGGGCGTCGACGAGGTGGGACGTGGCCCACTGGCGGGGCCTGTGGTGGCGGCCGCGGTGATCCTGCCGGAAGGTTTTGAGGCACCGGGACTGACCGATTCCAAGAAGCTCTCGGCGCGTCGCAGGCAGGCGCTGGATGTCGAGATTCGCGAACGCGCGGTGGCCTGGGCGCTGGGGCGAGCCGAGGCGGCCGAGATCGACGCATTGAACATCCATCGCGCGACCCTGCTGGCGATGCAGCGCGCGGTGGCCGCATTGTCGCAGGTGCCCGATCACCTGCTGGTCGATGGGCGCTTTACGCCAGAGGGCCCCTGGAGCGCCGAGGCGATCGTCGGCGGGGATGGCTCCGTAGCAGCAATCAGCGCGGCCTCGGTCATCGCCAAGGTGGCGCGCGACGCGGAGATGACGGCCCTGCACGAACGCTATCCCGACTACGGCTTTGATCGCCATGCAGGCTACCCGACCGCCTACCATCGCGACGCGCTGGCGCGCCTCGGGCCGTGTGCAGAGCACCGTCGCAGCTTTGGACCGGTGGCGCGGGCGCTGGCCGCTGTTACGGGGGAAGGGGCATGAGCAGCGAATGGCACGACCCCGGCTTTGTGCACCTGCGGGTGCACTCCGAGTATTCGCTGATCGACGGGCTGGTGCGCCTGAAGCCGCTGGTCGCGGCGGTCGCGGAGAAGGGCATGCCCGCCGTCGCGGTGACCGATCACTGCAACCTGTTCGGGCTGGTGAAGTTCTATCGGGCGGCCATTGCCCAGGGTGTGCAACCGATCATCGGGGCTGATCTGCTGGTGCGGGACGCCCGTGCCGACGGGAGCGTGGCGCGCATAACCCTGCTGGCGCAGAACGACCCCGGCTACCGCAACCTCACCCGACTGATTTCGCGTGCCTGGCAGGAAGGGCAGGAAAAGGGCATCCCCAGGATCGACGCCGAATGGCTGGACAGCGCGGCCGAGGGCCTGATCGCCCTGTCGGGTGGCATCGATGGTCTGTTCGTGAGCGGCTCCGGGGTGGCGCGCGCACTGACCCAGGATGAGCTTGGCCCCTGGCTGAAGCGTTTTCCCGGGCGCTTCTATCTGGAGCTGACGCGCACCGAGCGTCCGGGCGAGGAGGCCTGGATCGAGCAGGCCCTGACAGCGGCGGAGCAGTTCGATCTGCCCGTGGTGGCGACCAACGACGTGCGCTTTCTCAGGGCCGAGGATTTCGAGGCCCACGAGGCGCGTGTCTGCATTCATGACGGCACCACGCTGGATGACCCCTCGCGTCCGCGGCGCTACTCGGAACACCAGTACCTTGCCAGCCCGGAGGAGATGGCGGAACGCTTCTCGGATATCCCCGAGGCCCTGGCAAACTCGGTGGCAATCGCGCGGCGCTGCAGCGTGAGCCTGACGCTTGGGGAGTCAGTGTTGCCGGATTTCCCGGTGCCGGAGGGATACACCGTCGAGGATCACCTGCGCGAGACCTCCGCGAAGGGGCTCGCGGCACGGCTGGAGCGTTTCCAGTTCGCCGAGCGTTCGGAGTACGACGAACGCCTGAAGCTCGAACTGGACGTGATTTGCCAGATGGGTTTCCCCGGCTACTTCCTGATCGTGGCCGACTTTATCCAGTGGGCCAAGGACAACGGCATCCCGGTGGGCCCGGGGCGTGGCTCGGGGGCGGGTTCGCTGGTCGCCTATGTGCTGGGTATTACGGACCTGGATCCATTGCGTTATGAGCTTCTCTTTGAGCGCTTTCTTAACCCCGAGCGCGTCTCCATGCCCGACTTCGATGTCGATTTCTGCATGGAGAAACGCGACGACGTGATCGACTACGTGGCCGAGCGCTACGGCCGCGACAAGGTCTCGCAGATCATCACCCACGGCACTATGGCCGCGAAGGCGGTCGTGCGCGACTGTGGCCGCGTACTGGGCTATGGCTACGGCTTTGTCGACCGTATCGCCAAGCTGATCCCGTTCGAGCTGGGCATGACCCTGGGCAAGGCCCTGGCCGAGAGCGAGGACCTGAAGGCGCAGTACGACCAGGACGAGGAGGTGCGCGGGATCATCGATCTGGCGCTCAAGCTCGAGGGACTTACGCGCAACGCGGGCAAGCATGCGGGCGGTGTGGTGATTGCACCGTCTGCGCTGACCGACTTCTCGCCGCTGTACTGCGAGGACGATGGCGGCTCGCTGGTGACCCACTTCGACAAGGACGACGTCGAGGCCGTGGGCCTGGTGAAGTTCGACTTCCTCGGGCTGCGCACGCTGACGATCATCGACTGGGCGGTCGAGAACGTGCGCAAGATGGACCCGGAGGCCCGCATCGACCTGGATGCGGTCCCGCTGGATGACCCCGACACCTTCAAGCTGCTGAAGGCCTACCAGACCACGGCAGTGTTCCAGCTGGAATCGGGCGGGATGAAGGATCTGATTCGGCGCCTCCAGCCGGACAGCTTCGAGGACATCATCGCGCTGGTGGCCCTGTACCGGCCGGGCCCGTTGCAGTCGGGGATGGTGGACGACTTCATCGACCGCAAGCACGGTCGCGCGCAGGTGGAGTACCCGCATCCGGATCTGGAGCCGATCCTGCAGCCGACCTACGGCGTCATCCTGTACCAGGAGCAGGTCATGCAGATCGCCCAGGTCCTGGCGAACTACACCCTGGGCGGCGCCGACCTGCTGCGCCGTGCGATGGGCAAGAAAAAGCCCGAGGAGATGGCCAAACAGCGCCAGATCTTCATGGAGGGCGCGCTGGGGCGTGGGGTCGAGGAGGGGACCGCGACCTACATCTTCGACTTGATGGAGAAATTCGCCGGCTACGGCTTCAACAAGTCGCACTCGGCCGCCTACGCCCTGGTCGCCTATCAGACTGCCTGGCTGAAGGCGCATTATCCGGCGCCGTTCATGGCGGCAGTGCTGTCCGCGGATATGGACAACACCGACAAGGTCGTGGGCCTGATCGAGGAATGCCGGAACATGGGCCTGAAGGTCCTGCCGCCGGACGTGAACCAGTCGGACTACCGCTTTACCTGCCTCGATGCGCAGACAGTGGTCTATGGCCTCGGGGCGATCAAGGGCGTGGGTGAGTCTGCGATCGACACGCTGTTGAAGGCACGCTCGGCGGACGGGTCCTTCCACGGGCTGATCGACCTGTGCCAGCGCGTGGACCTGTCCAAGCTCAACAAGCGGGTGCTGGAGACGCTGGTGCGCGCGGGTGCGCTGGATGCGATCGGCGCGAACCGCGCGACGCTGCTGAACGACATCCCCACGGCCGTGGCCGCGGCGGAACAGACCGAGCGCAATGCGAGCCTGGGTGTGGTGGACCTGTTTGGCGATCCGGCGGCTGCGGTGGTCCCGGAGAGCGAGACCCTCCCGGAGATGGAGGACGACGATCGTCTGCGCGGGGAGAAAGAGACGCTCGGCCTGTACCTGACCGGACACCCGGTCGAGCGCTATCGCGCCGAGCTCAAGCGGTTGACGGGCAGTACGTTCGCGGATCTGGAGGCGAAGCTGGAGCAGCGGCCCGATGACAGCGGCCAGCAGGGGCGACGCGGGCGCCAGGAGACCGTGCGCATTGCCGGCCTGGTCGTGGGGGTGCGGGTGCGCAACACGCAGAATGGGCGCATGGGCATCGCGACCCTGGATGATCGCAGCGGGCGTGCCGAGATCGTGCTGTTCAACGACGACTTCACCACCTACCGCGATCGCCTGGAGCCGGACACCCTTCTGGTGGCCGAGGGGACGGTGGCGCTGGATGACTATGCCGGCGGCATCCGCATGCGGGCCCGGGCCGTGTACACCCTGGACGAGGCGCGGGCGCAGTGGGCGCGCGCCCTGCACCTGTGCCTGGAGGGGGTGCACGCCGAGCAGGTGCAGAACCTGCGCGGCCTGATGGAGGAATATCGCGATGGTCAGTGCCGAGTCCACCTGTGCTACCGGCGGGATGATTTCGAGGCCGAGCTGAGCCTGCCCGAGGCCTGGGCCATTCGTCCGGACGAGCGGCTATTGCGCAATCTGCAGCAGAGCCTGGGCCCGGGCTGCGAGGCCCAGGTCCTGTACGGCCGTTGATTCTGTCGGCATCTACGCAATTAGGTGTTGTGATCAACAGCCCTGAGCCACCGCATGTCGCTGCACATCCGCCTCGGCCGGTCTCGAACGGGCAGCGAAGTGCGGGGTAATTGGTTACAATTCCGCGCCTGACGCCCATCTTTCCGACGCGGGACCCTGCATGAATCCGGATTTTCTCGACTTCGAACAGCCCATTGCCGAACTGGAAGCCAAGATTCGGGATCTGCGCTATGTGGGTGACGATGCCGAGGTCAACATCCAGGAAGAGATCCAGCGGCTGGAGGAGAAGTGCCGTTCGCTGACGGAGAGCATCTTCGCCAAGCTCACCCCCTGGCAGGTGGCGCAGATGTCGCGTCATCCCAAGCGCCCGTACACGCTGGACTACATCCCGCAGTTGTTCGACGAGTTCGAGGAGCTGCACGGTGACCGGACCTACGCGGATGATCCGGCCATCGTGGGGGGCGTGGCCCGCCTCGACGGGCGCCCGGTAATGATCATCGGCCATCAGAAAGGTCGCCAGACGCGCGAGAAGGTCTACCGCAACTTCGGGATGCCGCGCCCGGAGGGCTACCGCAAGGCCCTGCGGCTGATGGAGACGGCCGAGCGTTTTCGGCTGCCGGTCCTTACGTTCATCGACACCCCGGGTGCCTATCCGGGCGTGGGTGCCGAGGAGCGCGGCCAGAGCGAGGCGATCGCCCGCAACCTGATGGTGATGGCGCGGCTGGATACCCCGATCATCGCGACCGTGATCGGCGAGGGCGGCTCCGGCGGCGCGCTGGCGATCGGGGTCGGGGATGCCACGCTGATGCTGCAGTACTCGACCTACTCGGTCATCTCGCCGGAAGGCTGTGCCTCCATTCTCTGGAAGAGTGCCGAACGCGCGTCCGAGGCAGCGGAGGCGCTGGGCATTACCTCGCAACGGCTGCACGATCTGGGGCTGGTCGATCGCATCGTCTCCGAGCCGCTGGGCGGGGCCCATCGCGATCCGGAGACGATGTCGGCACACCTGCGCTCGGCGCTGCTGGAAACCCTTGATGGCCTGGAGGCGCTGGACCCGGCCAAGCGGCTGGATCGGCGTTACCGCCGCCTGATGGACTACGGTGCCTTCCAGGAAGCCACCTCCTGAGACACCGGGCCGGGTGGGGGATCACACCCACCCGGTGATGGTCGCCATTCGGGCCTTTTTGCAGGACCACCCGGACTTCGCTTCTTTGCGCGTCGCCTTAAGCGGCGGCCGCGACTCCTCTGTATTGCTGCACGCGCTTGCGCGACTGCGCCCTCAAGGACTTGAGGCCTGGCATGTGAATCACGGCCTGCGACCGGATGCCGATGCGCAGGCGGCGTTCTGTGTACGCGTTGCCGAGGCGCTGGATGTAGCGCTGACCGTACGCAAGGTGACCGTTCTTGATGATGCCTCCGAGGGGCCGGAGGCCGCAGCGCGCCGTTCACGCTACACGGCCCTGCGCGAGGGCCTCGGGGGGCGGGACCTGATCCTGACCGCCCAGCATGCCGACGACCAGGCCGAGACCTTTCTGCTCGCCGCGCTGCGCGGGAGCGGTCCGGAGGGCCTTCAGGGCATGCGGGTACTGCGTCGCGAAGGGGACACCTGGTTGGGGAGACCGTTGCTGGAGGTCCCGGGCGAGGCCATCGCGGACTACGCAGAAGCGGCGGGGCTCGGTTGGTACGACGACCCAAGCAATGACGACACCCGGTTCGATCGCAATTTCCTGCGCCGCGAGATCCTCCCGCGTCTGGCGGAGCGCTTCCCTGTTCATGCCTCCCTGGCGCGCAGCGCCCGCTGGCAGCGCGAGGCCGTCGACCGCCTGGAGAGCCTGGAGGATGAACGCATTCCGGATGAGGCCTCGCTCGAGCTGGCCTCGCTGGCCGAGCTGGACCGGCCCGCTCGACGCGCGCGATTGCGGGCCTGGCTGCGCGCGCAGGGCCTGCGACCGCCGGGCCATGCGCGGCTGGAGGAGTTCTGTCGGCAACTGGAGGTCCACGCGCCGGACCGGAATCCGGAGCTGCGCTGGGCGGATGGCTGGATGGGCGTTTATCGCGGAACGATTTGTGCCGAAGCCCCGGATGCAAAGTCGGCCGTGCCAGGTGACGTGATCCCCTGGCCGCCGGGGCATGCGCGCCTGACGCTCCCGGATGGTCGGGTACTGGAGCGCGCAGCGCTGGTGGCCCTGGGTGTGGACGCGCAGGAGGCGCTGGAGGTCGGTTTTCGCCGGGGTGGGGAAACCGTGGTGACGCCAGCGGGCCGCCGACCCTTGAAAAAGCGGCTTCAGGAGCGGGGGATCCCGCCATGGGAACGCGAGCACCTGCCGTTGGTCAGGCGGCGGTCGGATGGGCTCGTCGTGGCCATTCTCTGGTCGGATGGAGACCTGAGTCCCTGAAGGTGGCAGGTCTGATGGATGGTGATCCGTTCAAAACCTGTAGTCCCCTTGCAGTTGACGGGGCGAGCGGAAAAGCCAATGCTTGAACTTCGTCATACTTTTGAGGGGCCGGGGTGTGAGAACCATCAGCCGGCAGACCAGGGCGTATGTCCGGGGTATCGCTTGTGTGTTCGCGTTGCTGGGTATGGCAACGGCACAGGGCGGAACCCTCAACCTGGCCACCGAGAGTTATCCGCCATTTAACTTCGAGACGCCGGAAGGCGGGCTTGACGGTATCTCTGTGCGCGTGATGAACCAGCTGCTCGAGGAAACCGGGATCGAGGCGGAGATCCGTTTGCTGCCCTGGAGTCGTGCCTACGCCGAGGCGCAGTCGAACCCCGATACCTGCGTGTTCTCCACGACGCGGACCCCGGAACGCGAAGAGCTCTTCGAGTGGGTAGGCCCGCTGGTGGAGAATCAGTGGCATGCCTATGCCCTTGAGGGCTCCGACGTCGCAGCGGAGTCGCTCGATGACCTTCACGACTATCGAGTGGGTGGTTATCGCGACGACGCCGTTGCGTTGTATGTCGAGGCCCGGGGGATTGAGATCGATACCGCCCCCAATGACCGCCTGAACGCGCGCAAGCTCGCGGCCGGCCGGATTGACGTCTGGGTCAGTGGCGAGCACCTCGCACCCTGGTACGCGCGTCTGGAAGAGATCGGCGAACTGCGCTCGCTGTTTGCCTTCAACGACACGGTGATGTCGCTCGCCTGCCACCCGGATACCGATCGCGATCGGCTGGACCGCCTCCAGGCCGCGCTGGATGCCATGCGCGAGGATGGCCGCTACGCAGCGATCGTCAGCGAAGTACTCGAACGTAACGGAGACGCGAATGACTGAGTTCGCCACGCAGCGCGAAGCGGATCGCGGTGGCCTGATCGCCGAGGAGGTGCTGGATTTTCAGCGCAACATGACCCGGCGCGGCATTATCTTTTCGTTCACCGGCTATATCTCCGAAGGCATCCTGAAGGCGCTGGGCGACGCCCTGCGTCAGAAGATCCGGCTGGAGTCGACGGACAACAAGACCGTAAACCGAGTGTTCTCGGTGTTCGTCGAGCAGGTGCAGAACATCATTCGCTACTCGGCCGAACGGATCGAGCACGCGGCGGAACCCCCGGTGGAGCTGAGCTCCGGCATGATTACGGTCGGCTCCGAAAAAGGCCGGTTCTTCGTGATCTGCGGCAATATCATCGCCCGCGAAGACGCGGATACTCTGGGCAGCCGGCTGAGCGAGCTTCAGGGGATGGACAACGAGGCCCTGCGGCGCTTCTACAAGGAAAAGCTGCGCGAGCCGCCGGACGAGGGCAGCAAGGGGGGCAGCATCGGGCTGATCGAGATCGCCCGCCGAGCCAGCGAGCCGATCCAGTTCGACTTCGAGCACCTCTCCGACGCGTATTCCTACTTTGTACTGAAGGCCTACATCTGATGGCAGCACTGGACCCCATTCGACACGAGGCAACGGACCGCACCCCGGAGGTCCTGTTCGATTTCGCGGCGGGGCATTACCGCATTTCCGGCGAGTCCTACCCGGAAGACGCCGCGAGCTTCTATGGACCCCTGACCCAGGGCCTGCGACAGGCGGTCCAGGAGCGGGCCAGCGAGTCGCTGGAGTTCAGCGTCGAGATGATCTACTTCAACAGCTCGACCGCGAAGGCGCTGATGAACCTCTTTCAGATCCTCGAAGACGCCGCCGAGGCCGGCATCAACGTGCGCATCAACTGGTGCTACCACGAAGACGACGAGACGATGGAAGAATTCGGCGAGGACTTTTCCGAGGACTTTGCCCACGCGGACTACCGCATGTGCCCGACATCATGAACGCCTCTCACGACCCCAAGCAGCCAGTGCCGGTGCCAGCGACCGCACGCGACGGCGACGATCCGGAAGCGCTTGCCGACTTCTCTCTGTTCGAGCAGGAGAAGCAGATCATGCAGCGCTCCGAGCAGATGCTGGAGGCGCTGGACGATGTGGCCGAGGGCGTGCGCATGCTCGCCAAGGCCTATTCAGAGAGTTATCGCGTTCAGCGCCGCATGATGCGCATGAGTGATCGGATGCAGCTGGACCTGCAGGCCGCCAACCGTCAGCTGCGCGAGCAGGCCACCCACCTGGAGCAGCTCAACGGTGCACTGTCCGACGAGGTGCGCGAGCGCGAGCGCCTGACGGCCGAGCTCGAGCGCCTGGCGCTGGAGGATGCCCTGACCGGGCTGTTCTCGCGGCGCCGGGTAATGGACTGTGTCGAGGGGCTGGCCGAAACGGTGGGCGATCAGGCCCGCTCGCTCACTGTGATGATGCTCGACCTCGACGACTTCAAAGCCCTGAATGACACCCATGGCCATGCCGCCGGGGATTACGCCCTGCAGAGCTTCGCCGAGATCCTCCGCGGCGAGCTCGGCGCCGATCAGTACGCCGGGCGCATGGGGGGCGAGGAGTTCCTGGTGGTGGCCGCGGACCTCGAGCTTGATGCGGCCATGAGCTTGGCGGAGCGCATCCGCACCAGTGTCGAGCAGACGATCCCGCGCTGGAAGGGCGAACCGCTGCATCTGGAGGTCTCGATCGGTCTCGTCGTGACGACCGAACGCTGGCCGGATGCCGGGGCGCTGGTCGCGGCGGCGGATGATCTGCTTTACCGCGCGAAAAACGAAGGCCGTAATCGCGTCGAGGTCCAGTTCCACGGCGAGCCTGTATGACAGAGCCCGGCCCGGCGCGCAGCCGCAGCCTGGTCGCGAAGCTGGCGCTCGCGACCCTGCTGGTTGCACTGGCGCTCAGCCTGCTGGCGAGCGCCTATGTGATCGCGGCCGACTCGCGCGCCTTTCGCGCGGACACCCTGGAACAGATCGAACGGCTGCAACGGCTGGTGGCTCCTCCCGCGGCCGAGGCGGCCTATCAGCTGAATGCCGATCAGGCGGAATCACTGGTGGCGGGCCTGCAGGCCTTTGACGAGATCCACCGCGCCGAGATACTCGACGACTTCGGGCGCACCTTGGCCGAGGTGGAACGCGAAGGTGGCGGCGCCTCCTGGCTTGGGGAACGCCTGTTCGGGGCGGATCGCCAGCACGAGCGCGAACTGCTCCACCCGGACCTGCGCGAAACCAATG
This sequence comes from Thioalkalivibrio sp. ALRh, assembly GCF_000381425.1. Classification (NCBI taxonomy): domain Bacteria; kingdom Pseudomonadati; phylum Pseudomonadota; class Gammaproteobacteria; order Chromatiales; family Ectothiorhodospiraceae; genus Thioalkalivibrio; species Thioalkalivibrio sp. ALRh. The sequence goes on along the minus strand of NZ_KB906524.1, from coordinate 93,527 downwards.
GTGCAGTGGGGATGCTGCGTGTGGAGCTCGCCCCCGATGTGCTGGCTGCAGCCCTGATCGAGCGTCTGCGCAATAGCGTGATCACCAGCGTGGTGCAGGCGGTGATCGTCTCGCTGGTCGTCGTACTGCTGTTCTACGGCCTCATGCTGCGCCCGATGCTGCGCATCTCCCGAGCCGTGGCGGGTACCGATCCCGACCATCCGGCCCAGTGGCCGCGCCCCAGCATGGGCCACCATGCGGATGACGAGCTCGGTGCCCTGGACCGCTCGCTCGACCGCCTCCTGAATGCCTTTCAGCAGGGCCTTGATGCGCGGGATGGTGCGCGGGGCGAGCTGAAGGCCCTGAACGAGGACCTGGAGCGCCGCGTGGTCGAGCGTACCCGCGAGCTGGAGGCCGAGAAGTTGGAGACGGAACGTGCGCTTGCGCGGGTCGATGAGGCCAACCGCGAACTCGAGCGCAGCAACCGCCTTGTGGTGGAGAGCATCCGCTATGCGCGGCGCATCCAGACCGCGATGCTCCCGGACAAGCACGCCCTGGACGGACACCTGGACGAGGTGCAGGTCTACTGGGAGCCGCTGCACCTGGTCGGGGGCGACTACTTCTGGCTGGAGGCCATCGACGGGCGCAGCGTGCTGGTGGCCGCGGACTGTACCGGGCATGGCGTCCCCGGGGCATTCATTACCCTGGTGCTGGCCTCGGCGCTGGATCGCATCCTGCATGAACACCGGCTCCTGGAACCGTCGGCAATCCTGCGCGAGATGGATCGGCTGGTGCGCTCGCGCCTGCGCCAGGACGGTCATGACTCGGATTCCGACGACGGATTGGAGGCGGCGGTGTGCGTCTATGACCCGGATGCCCGGACCCTGACCTTTGCCGGCGTGGGGCTGCCGCTGATCATGGATCGTGCGGGACAGGTGGAAGAGATTCGCGGCGTCCGCGGTGGGCTGGGGTATCGCAGCCTGGAGCCCGCACAGCCGGTGGATCATGTGGTGGCGGTCGAGCCGGGCATGGAGTTCTTCCTGATTACCGACGGAGCCCACGACCATGTGGGTGGCGAGCCGCCCCGACTGTTCGGGCGCCGTCGCCTGCGCCACGTGCTGGCGGAAAAGTCCCCGCGTGACCTGGCCGCCAAGATCGATTCCGTGGTGCGGGTGCTGGAGGACTATCGCGGCGGCGAGCCACGGCGTGACGACATGACGCTGGTGGCCTTCCGGCCGCTCGCGGCGGACGCGCAAAACATGCCGCGTGGTGCGGCGGCCGATTGAGCCGTCAGGGGCTCTCTGGTAGCATTTCGGCCGATCTGAGCCGCCCGTGAGCCGTATGAGCGGGGCTACCGTAATTCCCTAGCCAGGTTTCCCGCATGACGCGTTATGTATTCATTACCGGAGGCGTGGTTTCGTCTCTGGGCAAAGGCATTGCATCCGCCTCGCTGGGGGCCATCCTGGAGGCGCGCGGCCTCAAGGTGACGCTGCTCAAGCTCGACCCCTATATCAACGTCGATCCGGGCACCATGAGCCCGTTCCAGCACGGCGAGGTCTTCGTGACCGATGACGGCGCGGAGACGGACCTGGACCTGGGGCATTACGAGCGCTTTGTGCGCATCCGCACCTCGCGGCGCAACAATTTCACGACCGGGCAGATCTACGAGAACGTGATCCGCAAGGAGCGCCGCGGCGACTACCTGGGCGGTACGGTGCAGGTGATCCCGCATATCACCGACGAGATCAAGCGCTCGATCCGCGAGGGTGCGGGCGATGCCGACATTGCGCTGATCGAGATCGGCGGTACGGTGGGCGATATCGAGTCCCTGCCATTCCTCGAGGCGATCCGCCAGATGGGTGTGGAGCTGGGACACGAGAATGCCCTGTTCATGCACCTGACCCTGGTGCCCTTTATTGCCGCCGCCGGCGAGATCAAGACCAAGCCCACGCAGCACTCGGTCAAGGAGCTGCGCTCGATCGGGATCCAGCCGGATATCCTGCTGTGCCGTTCGACCCAGGCGATCCCCGAGGGCGAGCGGCGCAAGATTGCCCTGTTCACCAACGTCGAGGAGAAGGCGGTCATCTCCGCGGTGGACGTGGACAATATCTACAAGATCCCGCTGTGGCTGCATTCGCAGAAGCTCGACGAGATCGTGCTGCGCAAGCTGCATATCGAGGCGCCGCAGGCGGACCTGTCGGACTGGAAGCACGTGGTCAACGCCATGGAGTTCCCGGAGTCCGAGGTCACCGTCGGCATGATCGGCAAGTACGTCGATCTCACCGAGTCCTACAAGTCCGTGAACGAGGCGCTGACCCATGCCGGCGTACAGGTCGGGACGCGGGTGCGTATTCGCTATCTCGATTCGGAAAAGCTCGAAGGCGCGGATGCCGAGATCCAGGGGGAGATGGAAGGTCTGGACGCGATCCTGGTGCCCGGTGGCTTTGGCGAGCGCGGTGTGGAAGGCAAGATCGCGGCCGTGCGCTATGCGCGCGAGCACGGCGTGCCCTACCTGGGTATCTGTCTGGGCATGCAGGTTGCGGTGATCGAGTTCGCCCGTGATCAGGCCGGGCTCGAAGGCGCGCACAGTACGGAGTTTGCCCCGGATACCCCGCACCCGGTGATTGCCCTGATTACCGAGTGGCAGGACCGCGAGGGCCGCATCGAACGGCGCGATGCCGAGAGCGATCTCGGCGGCACGATGCGTCTGGGGGCACAGTCCGCGCGACTGGCCCCGGGTTCGCGGATTGCGGAGGCCTATGGCCGCGAAGATGTCAGCGAGCGCCATCGCCACCGCTTCGAGTTCAACAACGCCTATCGCGAACGGCTGGAGGCAGCGGGCCTGCGCATCTCGGGTGTGTCCGAGTCTGGCGAACTGGTCGAGGCGGTGGAGCTGCCGGGCCACCCGTGGTTCATCGGTTGCCAGTTCCATCCGGAGTTCACCTCGACCCCGCGCGACGGGCATCCGCTGTTTACCGGTTTCATCCGTGCCGCGCGGACCTATCAGGACGAGCGCGAGCCGGAGACCACGACGGCGCTGACGGACTAGCGCGCCGTACGATGACGCTTTGCGGCCGTACCCGGAGGGTGGCGTCCGCCAGACAGGACATTGCATGCAGCTTTGCGGTTTTGAAGTCGGCCTCGACCGGCCCTTTTTTCTGATTGCCGGCCCCTGCGTGATCGAATCCGAGGCGATGGCCCTGGAGACCGCGGGTGCGCTCAAGGCGATCACCGACGAACTGGGCATCCCGTTTATCTACAAGTCCTCGTTCGACAAGGCCAATCGCTCGTCGACGAAGAGTTTCCGTGGTCCGGGCATCGAAGAGGGCCTGCGCATCCTGGAACAGGTGAAGCAGCAGTTGGGAGTCCCGGTGCTGACCGATGTCCACGAGGACACCCCGCTGGACGAGGTCGCGGCCGTGGTGGACGTGCTGCAAACGCCCGCGTTCCTGTGCCGGCAGACGAACTTCATCCAGAATGTCGCGCGCCAGGGGCGCCCGGTGAACATCAAGAAGGGCCAGTTCCTGGCGCCCTGGGATATGGGCAATGTCGTGGACAAGGCGCGCGAGGCCGGCAACGACCAGATCATGGTCTGTGAACGCGGCGTCTCCTTCGGCTACAACACGCTGATCTCGGACATGCGGGGTCTGGCCCAGATGCGCCAGACCGGTTGCCCGGTGGTGTTCGACGCCACGCACTCGGTCCAGCAGCCGGGCGGGCAGGGCGCGACCTCTGGTGGGCAGCGCGAGTATGTCCCCGTGCTGGCGCGGGCGGCCGTCGCCTCCGGGGTGTCGGGTCTGTTCATGGAGACCCATCCGGATCCCGAGCGCGCCCTCTCGGACGGGCCCAACGCCTGGCCGCTGCCGCGCATGACGGAGCTGCTGACCACGCTCAAGGCGCTGGATACGGCCGCCAAGGCGCAGCCGTTTGCCGAGGCCGAGTACGGGCTGGGTTGATTCGCGCAGGATTATTTAAGAGTTTCATTTAAGTTCCGCCTCCAACCCTTCGGGGCGGATGAGTTTATTTTTCAAGGAGAAAGCATGTCCCAGATTGCGGAGATTCATGCCCGCGAGATCATCGACTCGCGGGGCAACCCGACGGTCGAGGCCGACGTTGTCCTGGATTCCGGCGCGATGGGTCGTGCCGCGGTGCCGTCGGGGGCCTCCACGGGGGCCCGCGAGGCGCTGGAGCTGCGCGATGACGAGCCGCGCTATGGCGGCAAGGGCGTGCAGAAGGCCGTGGGCCATGTGAATGGCGAGATCCGCGACGCCCTGCGTGGCATGGAGCTGGACCAGACGGCGGTGGACCGCCGCATGCTTGAGCTGGACGGCACCGAGAACAAGTCGCGCCTGGGTGCGAACGCGCTGCTGGCAGTCTCGATGGCGGCCGCGCATGCACAGGCGGCGGATCGCGAGCAGCCGCTGTTCGAGTCCATGGGCGGCGAGCAGGCGACCCTGCTGCCCGTGCCGATGATGAATATCATCAACGGCGGCGCCCACGCCGACAACAGCGTCGACATGCAGGAGTTCATGATCCTGCCGGTGGGCGCGGACTCCGTGCGTGAGGCCGTGCGCTACGGCGCCGAGGTGTTCCATGCCCTGAAGAAGGTGCTGGGTCAGCGCAACCTGGGGACGGGCGTGGGGGACGAGGGCGGCTTTGCCCCGGATCTGCCGTCCAACTCGGCTGCGATCGAGGTGATCCTCGAGGCCATCCACAAGGCGGGCTTCAAGGCCGGGCAGGACATCTGGCTGGGCCTGGACTGTGCCAGTTCCGAGTTCTATCGCGACGGCCGCTACCACCTCGACTCCGAGGGCAAGGCCTTCTCCGCCGACGAGTTCTGCGACTACCTTGCCCACTGGGTCGACCAGTACCCGATCCTGACCATCGAGGACGGCATGGGCGAGGACGACTGGGATGGCTGGAAGGTCCTCACCGAGCGTCTCGGTGACCGCGTGCAGCTGGTCGGCGATGACCTGTTCGTGACCAATACGCAGATCCTGCAGGAAGGGATCGACAAGGGCGTGGCCAACTCGATCCTGATCAAGCTGAACCAGATCGGCACCGTAACCGAGACCCTGGAGGCCATCGAGCTGGCGCGCCAGGCGAAGTACACGGCGGTGATCTCGCATCGCTCCGGCGAGACCGAGGACGTGACCATCGCCGATCTGGCGGTAGCCACCGGGGTTGGCCAGATCAAGACCGGTTCGCTCTCGCGCTCGGATCGCGTGGCCAAGTACAACCAGCTGATCCGGATCGAGGAGCATCTGGGATCCCGGGCGCGTTATCCCGGCATGGATGCCTTCAACATCCGGCGATAATCCGCGATTGTTGCGTTTGTCGCGGGTTGGGTTCTCAGCCTGCAGAGCGTCTCCTGTGCCCGGCGGCCAAGGGGCCGTAGAATGCCGGGCATGGAAGCTCGACTCTCTCCCTGGCGGCTGGCCGTGGCGACCGGCCGCGGGAATCGCTGATGCGCTGGTTGCTGATCGGTCTGGCGGTGCTGCTACTGCTGTTGCAGTGGCCGCTGTGGCTGGGAGAGGGCAGCTGGCGCGATGTACGCGACCTGCGCGAGCAGGTAGAGGAGCAGCGTGCGGCCAACGCCGAGCTGGAGCAACGCAATCAGGCGCTGGAGGCCGAGGTACACGACCTGCGTACCGGTACCGATGCGGTGGAAGAACGCGCCCGCCGCGACCTGGGCATGATCCGCGAAGACGAGATCTTCTTCTTTGTGGTCGGCGAGGACGACGACCGGCGTCCAGTGCCGGAGCCGTTGCCAGACCCGGCGCGGGATGTGTCCCCGGGGCCCGCCGAGATCCCGGACCGCGAACGCGAGCCGGCAACCGATACGCTGCCACCCGAGGATCCGTTTGATGGCTGATCCCGACACCAACAACCCCTCCGCGGAACCCGCCTACTGGGCCCTGATCCCGGCGGCCGGCGTGGGCCGGCGCATGGGCTCCGATCGACCCAAGCAGTTCCTGACGCTGGGGTCACGCACCATCCTCTCGCATACCCTGTCGATCTTTCTTGAGCACCCGCGCATTCGCGGTGTGGTCCTGGTGCTCGGGCCGGATGTGGACCCGGACGCGCTGGATCTTCCAACGGCGGGCGGGCGCCTGTTTCGTGTGGCCGGCGGGGCCGAGCGGGCGGATTCGGTCCAGAACGGACTCGACTTCCTGCAGGAACGCGCGGCCCCCGATGACTGGGTGCTGGTGCACGATGCCGCGCGCCCCTGTCTGCCACGCGCGGATCTGGACCACCTTCTGAACGCGCTGCGGGACGATCCGGTGGGCGGTCTGCTGGCCACGCCCAGCACGGATACGGTCAAGTGGAGTGACGAGGACGGGCGCGTCGAGCGCACGCTGGAACGCGCGCGCGTCTGGCGCGCGCTGACACCACAGATGTTCCGCCTCGGCATGCTGCGGGAGGCCAATCGGGCCGCCCGCGAGGCCGGTCATGCGGTTACCGACGAGGCCAGCGCGATCGAATGGCATGGCGCCCGTCCGCGTCTGATCGAGGGCTCGATGATGAACATCAAGATCACCCGGGCGGAGGATCTGGAACTGGCCCAGCTATACCTGATGCAGCAGGGGCGACTGGACGGCGGGTTCCGGCCATGAGCGGCATGCGCGTGGGGCAGGGCTTCGACGTGCATGCCTTCGGACCCGGCGATCACCTGATCCTGGGCGGTGTGCGCATCCCGTTCGATCACGGCTTTGTCGCGCATTCCGATGGCGACGTCTTGTTGCACGCGATCTGTGATGCCCTGTTCGGGGCGGCGGGGCAGGGAGATATCGGCCGCCACTTTCCCGATACCGACGAGCGCTTTCGTGGGGCGAACAGCCGCGACCTTCTGCGCGAGACCCTGCGCCGGGTCCAGGAGGCCGGGTGGCGCCCGGTAAATGTGGATGCGACCGTGATCGCCCAGGCACCGAAGATGGCCCCGCATGTGGCGGCGATGGAGGACCACATCGCTGCGGACCTGGGGCTGATGGCGGGTGCGGTGAATGTGAAGGCGACAACCACCGAGCGTCTGGGCTTTACAGGGCGCGGAGAAGGCGTGGCGGCCCAGGCGGTGGTGCTGCTGGAGCCTTCTTCGGGGCTGATGCACGTATGACGGCGGCTCGATCCCCCAGCGTGCTGGGTCTGGATCACGTCAGTGTCGTGATCGCCGATCTGGAGGCGTCCGCGCGGTTCTATGGCGAGATCCTGGGGCTGCGCCCCGTGGAGCGTCCGGATCTCGGCTTTCCGGGGCTTTGGTATGACCTGGGTGGCGGGCAGACCCTGCACCTGCTGGGTGTGCCCAACCCGGACGCCACCGAACGCCGCGTGCGCGGCGGTCGCGATCGCCACCTAGCGCTGCGCGTGTGTGGTCTGGAAGCTTTGCTGCAACGCCTGGAGAACGCCGGGCACTCGGCCGATCGCAGTCAGTCCGGGCGACCGGCCGCGTTCGTCCGCGACCCGGACGGCAACACCGTCGAACTGATCGAGGCGGGCTGACACCGCGCGGGTGCGCCGCGCCGAAATCCCCGCTGCACGAGGAGGGAACATGGACGGCGAGTACATCCTGGCCCTGGATCAGGGCACGACCAGCTGCCGGGCGATCCTGTTCGATCGTGAGGCGTCGATCATCGGTGTCGCCCAGCGCGAGTTCACCCAGCATTACCCCCAGCCCGGCTGGGTCGAGCACGACGCGATGGAGATCTGGGGCACCCAGATCGGGGCGGCGCGCGAGGTGCTGGAGACCCGCGGTATCAAGCCGGCCCAGCTCGCGGCCATTGGCATCACCAACCAGCGCGAGACCACCGTGGTCTGGGACCGGGAGACGGGCAAGCCGATCCACCCGGCAATCGTCTGGCAGGACCGGCGCACCGCCGGTTTCTGCGACGAGATGAAGGCGCGCGGGCTGGAGGAGACGGTCCGCAGCCGCACCGGGCTGGTGGTCGATGCCTACTTCTCCGGAACCAAGCTGCGCTGGCTGCTCGACCATGTAGACGGTGCGCGTGAGCGCGCGGAGCGCGGCGAGTTGCTGTTCGGCACCATGGATACCTGGCTGATCTGGAATCTCACCCGCGGCGAGCGGCATGTGACGGATGTCTCCAACGCCTCGCGCACGCAGTTGTTCAACATCCACGAACTGGACTGGGATGACACGCTGTTGGATGAGCTGGAGATCCCGCGGGCCATGCTGCCCGAGGTCCGTGCCTCCAGCGAAGTGCTGGGCCATACGGGAACCGAGATGTTCGGTGCCAACGAGATCCCCATCGCGGGCGTTGCCGGCGACCAGCATGCGGCGCTCTTCGGGCAGACCTGCTTCGAGCGCGGCATGGCCAAGAACACCTATGGCACAGGCTGCTTTCTCCTGATGAACACCGGCATCGAGCCGGTCGCTTCGCACTCGGGCCTGCTCACGACCGTCGCCTGGAGCGTCGATGGCCAGGTCGAGTATGCGCTGGAGGGCTCCATTTTCATCGCCGGTGCCGCGATTCAGTGGCTGCGCGACGAGCTCAAGCTGATCGACTCGGCCGAGGACTCGGAGTACTACGCGAGCAAGGTGGATGACTCCGATGGTGTGTATGTCGTCCCCGCATTTGCGGGGCTCGGGGCGCCGTACTGGGACATGTATGCCCGCGGGGCCATCTTCGGGTTGACGCGCGGTACGCGCAAGGAACACATCACCCGCGCCACGCTGGACTCGCTGGCCTATCAGACGAAGGACGTGATCGACGCGATGGAGCAGGACTCCGGCATCGCGCTGAAGGGCCTGCGCGTCGACGGCGGTGCGGTCGCCAACAACGTGATGATGCAGTTCCAGGCCGACATGCTCGGGGTGAATGTCGAGCGCCCGGTGGTCACGGAATCGACTGCCCTGGGGGCTGCCTATCTGGCCGGGCTGGCCGTGGGTTTCTGGACGCGCGACGAACTGGCGCAGAAGAGCCAGCTGGACCGGGTATTCGAGCCGCAGATGGATGCGGCCACCCGCGATCGCTACTACCGGGGCTGGAAGAAGGCCGTAAAACGCACGATGGGGTGGGCGCGCGAGGACGACCAAGAGGCGCCCAACTAGCGGGCGGGTGGTCCGGGGGAGCTGGCTGGCGTGGGCAGGGGCTTCGCCGCCAAGGCGGCTCCCACAGGGGGCAGTGGGTAGAGCGATGACTCTTACCCGGCGCTACCCTGAAGTCTGTGGGAGCGGGCTTGCCCGCGAAAGCCCCTGCCAGAGTCAGACCCTGCCGGGTCAGTCGATGCTGGCCGGTTCGGCCGCGAGCTGGCCGGACTGATAGTCGCTGATCGCCTGCTCGATCTCGTCGGAGGTGTTCATCACGAACGGGCCGTAGTGGGCGATCGGTTCGCCCAGCGGGCGGCCCTTGAACAGCAGCACCCGCGCATCCTGCTGGGCGATCAGGTGGATCTGCGTCTGTCCGCTCCAGGTGCCCAGTTCGCCCGTCTTCAGCCCGGTCAGCTCGCCGTCATAGACATAGGCGAGCACCCGGTCGTCCAGCTGGACGGCCAGTGACAGGCGGTAGCCTGCCGGCAGGCTCAGATCCGCCATCGCCGCACCTTCTCCGATCTGTTCCAGCGGGCCTTCGGTATCCCCGGCGCTGGTCTGCCAGGAGCCGGCGATCGCCTTGAAGTGCAGTGGGCCGTCGTCTTCCGGCAGGTGGCGCATCGCGTCGGCGCGCACGTCGCGGTAACGCGGCGGGTCCATCTTGCGCCGTGCCGGCAGGTTTACCCATAGCTGGAAGCCGTGCAGCCCGTCCGAGTCCAGCAGGGGCATCTCGGAGTGGATGACCCCGCGCCCGGCGCTCATCCACTGCGCCTCGCCGGCCTCCACACGACCCTGGTTACCCATCGAATCTTCGTGGGTCAGGCCGCCATGGACGAGGTAGGTCAGCGTCTCGAACCCGCGATGCGGGTGGGAGGGGAAACCACCGATGTAGTCCTCCTTCGCACTGGCCTTCAATTCGTCCAGCATCAGGAAGGGATCCAGGCCGCCGCGAAAGTCATGGATGCGGCGAATCTTCACACCCGCGCCGTCCTGGGTCGGGTGGGCTGTGCGTACGCTGTCCGGCGGTGTGGGGGTCATGACTTCTCCTAGGGAAACACTGATGAATGTACACGCTCGCGCTCGAGTCGCTTTTGCGTGCGAACAAGGCGCGGTGACCGCCGTGCAGTCATTCTGCACAAGGGAGCCGCAACGCCGTGCGCGCGCAAAAGCGACTCGAGCCCTTGCATTCAATGGCTTGTGGGGTTGGCACCCCAGGTTCCCCGATCCTGCGTTGCGGCCCTTGCCGGTAGAACCACTACCGGCTGCGCACCGCGCCTTGTCTCGGAGAACCTGGGGTGCCAACGCGAGTGTGTACAGTCATCAGTGTTTCCCTTAATGAACCCTGCAACCATACCGACCATAAAAGCAAAAGAAAATTGCAGTCAGGGCCTGTCATGGGGCGGCTGCAGCGATGTCAGTTCGAGCCAGCTATCAGCAAAGAATTCAAGACTCTCCACGAAATCCGGGTCGTGCTCCTGGCGGTTGATGGTCAGGTGCAGCATGACCGCCTCCGGCTTCGGCGGATGCCCGGTCGTTAGGGTCCAGGCGAGGGCGTTCGGGCAGCTCGGCAGGGTGAAGCGCACACCGCCATTGATGCACTCGCGCCGGACACGAAACTCGCCCCACAGGCAGTAGACGACGCCGGCATCGGGCCCGGTCTCTTCAACAAGGGCGTCAATGGCGGGGCAAAGCCGGGGCAGGGCCGGTACGGTCAGCTCGGCCTGCAGGGAATCGGCGACAGCTTGCAGGGGCAGGGTGCGAAAGAATTCCACCGGGATTCCTCGTTACGGGATGGTCGGCATGAAGACCGGCTGGCCGTCGATCTCGCCGGTGCTCAGTGGCTGGTTGTACAGCCGTTCCAGCGCGGAGGGCACCAGCATGGTTCGGGTGGGGCCCCAGCAGGCCTTTCCGTCGGGGAACATCAGCAGCAGGTGATCGCAGTAACGTACCGCCAGGTTCACGTCGTGCAGCACCAGGATCGCGGCGCGGTTGTCCCGGGCGATGCCGCGTATATGGTCCAGCACCGCCACCTGGTGGTGCAGGTCGAGCTGGCTGGTGGGCTCGTCCAGCAGCAGGAGCCGCGGGTTCTGGGTGAGTGCGGTGGCGATGGCCAGGCGCTGGCGTTCGCCACCGGACAGGGTATCCACCAGGCGGTGCTCCAGTTCCGCCAGATCCATGCGGGCCAGGGCGGCGCGGGCCTGGGCGTAGTCCTCGGCGGACTCGATGTCCCAGGGCCGCAGGTAGGGGTGGCGGCCGATCAGAGCGGTCTCCAGTACTGTTGCAGGGAAGCCGTCGTGGTGCTTCTGAAACACCAGGCCCAGCTCGCGCGCCAGATGCGCTCGCGAGTATTCAGGGAGCGGGCGGCCTTGCACATGGATCTCTCCGGTGCGGGCCGCGCGCAGCCCGGCCAGGGTATGCAGCAGGGTGCTCTTGCCCGCGCCGTTCGGGCCGAGGATGCCCCAGCACTGTCCCGGGTTGATGGTCAGGTCCAGGGGTGAGCCGCTGGCGCGTTCCGGAATATCGATGACCAGATCGTGGGTGGCCAGCAGGGTGTCCGGCCCCGGCGCCTCGTGCACGCTCTCGGCACCCGGCGCATGGGGGTCGCCGTGACGTTGGGGGTCGGCAGTGTGCGGAGGCATCAGCGGCTCCGGTACAGCAGGAACAGGAATACGGGGACGCCCAGCATCGCGGTGATCACGCCGACGGGCAACTGCTCCGGGGCGATCATCGTACGGGCGAGGGTGTCGGCCAGCGTCAGCAGGATGCCGCCGCCGAGTGCCGAGGCCGGCAGGATCACGCGCTGGTCGTTGCCGAAGATCAGCCGGAGCATGTGCGGCACGATTAGTCCGACGAAGCCCACCGCACCGACCTGCATGACCGCCGTGGCGGTGATCAGTGCCGCCGCGACGTAGATCGTCCATTCCACCGGCCGCACGGCCACGCCCAGTGCGGCCGCCTGCATCGGGCCGCGCGCCAGCACGTTGAGCGTCCGTCCCAGCGGCAGGGCCAGCAACACGACCAGCACCAGCACACCCCAGGCGGGGTAGGGGTTGCGGGCGTGGGAGACATCGCCCATCAGCCAGTACAGCATCCCGGGCAGCTCCGCGGTCGGGCTCACGGCGAGCAGGAAGCTGATCACGGCGCCCCAGCCGGCCGCCACGACCACGCCGGTCAGCAGCAATCGGGTCGGCGTCCAGCTGCCGGTGCCGTGCGCCAGGCCGAACACGATCACCGTGGACAGCAGCGCGCCTGCGAATGCGGCGACCGAGACCGAGAACATCGACAGCCCCGCGAGCATGGCCAGCAGGGCACCCACCGAAGCCCCGCCGGAGAGGCCCAGCACATAGGGATCGGCCAGCGGATTGCGCAGCAACACCTGCATCAGGGCACCGGCGACGCCCAGCAGCCCGCCGGCGGCGAATGCGGCCAGGGCGCGTGGCAGGCGCAGTTCCAGTACCAGCGTGTTGTGCAGGCGGCTTCCTTCGCCCTGAATCACCGCGAGCAGGTCGCCGGGAGCAATGGCGACGCTGCCGTAGGCCAGCGCGATCAGGATCGCAAGCAGCGACGCCGGGAGCAGGACCCCCGTGGCGAGGAGGAAGGAGCGCGTCACGGCTGGTCAGTCGTCCCGGCGTGAACGGGCCCGTTCCAGTTCCTCGCACATCAGCCGGGTCCCTTCGGCAATCCGCGGGGTGTGACGCTGGAGCAGCGACGGCGGGATAAAGAACAGGTTGTCGCGCTGCACCGCGGTCATGTCCTCCCATTGTTCCCAGGCAATTACCCAGTCCGGCCGGTCTTCGCCCATGCCGCCGCCGATGATCACCTCCGGATCGGCCTCGATCACGGCCTCGCGGTCCATGCGCGGCACCAGGCGGTCCAGGTGGCCGAACACGTTCTTGCCCCCGCACAGGCGGATGGCCTCGCCGATCAGGTGATCGTCGTTGACCGTCATCAGGGGCTGTTCCCAGACCTGGTAGAACAGCGGGACCGGGTCACGGTCGGCATAGTCCAGCCGCAACGTCTCGATCTCGTCGAGAAAGGCCTGCACCGCCGCTTCGCCGCGTTCCTCGGTACCGGCCAGCTGCGCCATGCGACGCATGCTGGAGGCCACGCCCTCGAAACTGCGCGGCTCCGAGACATAGACGTTCAGCCCCAGATCGCGCAGGCGCTCGATCTGCGAGCTGGAGTTGCCACTGCGCCAGGCGACCACCAGGTCCGGGTCCATCTCGACCACACGTTCCAGGTCGATGCGGCTGTAGCCACCGACTCGCGGGATCATCTCCGCCTCCGGCGGGAAGTCGCTGTGCTGCGTGACGCCGACCAGCTGCTCTCCGGCGCCGACGGCGAACAGGACTTCCGTGATGTGCGGGGCCAGGCTGACGATACGTTCGGCGGGCCGGTCGAGCGTGACCTCGCGATCGTCATCGTCGGTCACCGTGACCGGTTCGGCCAGTGTCGGCCCCGCGCACAGGAATAGCGCGGCAAGGGCCGTTAACTGGCGTTTGAGGGAAGTGAAAGTCATTAAAAATCCGACTGTTGTGGATTGTTCGTAACGTAAACAATACCGTGTTTTCGGGGCGCCGCACGGGCAGCGAAAGCGCCTCATCATAGCAGCAAGGGCAAGATGGTTTGGTGCCCAAATTGGTCGGGGGCACCCTGAGCGCGTATCATGCTCCGCTTTCGTCAGGTGCCTGCAGTTGGCAGGTGAAACGGGAAGCTGGTGCAAGTCCGGCGCTGCCCCCGCAACGGTAAGCGAGCGGTAAATCGCTCGGCAGACTGGCCACTGGGTCCTGTGCCCGGGAAGGCGTCTGCCGGTCGGCATCCCCCGACGCTCGCAAGCCCGGAGACCGGCCTGGCGGTGATTCATCCTGCGACCGTGCGGCGGGCAACGGTCGAGGGCGCAGGTGCGTTCCTAAAAGCCTGTTCCTTCGTGTCTTCGCCGCGCCGTCGCCTCGACGGAACCTCATGACGGCCCCAGCTCCCAACCAGTCAGAAGAGAATCCGAACGCGTTCGCCTCGGCGGAGCGCGCAGCGGTCTATCGCGTGATCGGCGAGCGCCGGGACATGCGGCATTTCCGCCCGGACCCGGTGGACCCCGATACCCTGCGGCGCCTGCTGGAGGCCGCGCACCAGGCGCCCAGCGTGGGCTACATGCAGCCCTGGCGCTTTCTGCGGGTGACCGACGCGCGGCTGCGCGATGCGTTGCACGGGCATGTGGCGGCGGAGCAGACACGCACGGCCGAGGCCTGCGGCGAGCGTGCCGCCGAGGTGCACCGTCTGAAGCTCGAAGGCATCCGCGATGCCGGCGAGCTGCTGGTGGTCGCGTTGACCGATGGGCGCGAGCGCTACGTGCTGGGTCGGCGCACCATCCCGGAGATGGACCTGTGCTCCGCCGCGTGTGCGATCCAGAACCTGTGGCTCGCGGCCCGGGCCGAGGGCCTGGGCATGGGCTGGGTGTCGCTGTTCGACCCGGACTGGCTGGCCGGGGAGCTGGGGATGCCGAAAGGGGCCTGGCCGATCGCGATCCTTTGTCTGGGTCATGTGGATGCGTTCTACGAGCGGCCGATGCTGGAAACCGAGGGCTGGGATCAGCGACGGTCGCTGGACGAACTGGTGTTCGAGAATCGCTGGGGCAGCCGTACCGACGCACCCGGCGGTTCCTCAGCGAGTGGATGACCCGATGCTGATCGCGTTCCTCACGCTGCTTGGTGCGCTGGTGCTGGATCGCCTGATCGGCGATCCGCGCCGCTGGCACCCGCTGGCCGGGTTCGGGCTGCTGGTCCAGCGCCTGGAGGCCCGGTTCTACCGCGATGGTCGGGCCCGCGGCGCGCTGCTTCTGGCCGTCCTGGTGGTGCCCTTTGTGCTGCTGACGGTCTGGTTGCAGCAGCTCCTGCCGGTCTGGCTGGTAGGGCTGCTGGTACTGGCGTTGGCGCTGGGCTGGCGCAGCCTCGACGAGCACGCCGAGCGCGTGGCCCGGGCGCTGGAGGCCGGCGATCTGGGCCAGGCGCGGCAGCAGGTGCAGATGCTGGTCAGCCGCGACAGCGAGGCCCTGGATGTGGCCGGGGTCAGCGGCGCGGCGGTGGAGTCGGTACTGGAGAACGGCAACGATGCCTTGTTCGGCACCATTTTCTGGTTCCTGGTGGCCGGTGCGCCGGGGGTGGTGCTGTATCGCCTGGTGAATACGCTGGATGCGATGTGGGGCTACCGCAATGCGCGTTACACGCGCTTTGGCTGGACCGCGGCGCGGCTGGATGACCTGCTGAACTGGATCCCGGCGCGCATGACCGCGCTGGCCTATGCCCTGGCCGGGCGCACTCGCGATGCCCTGCAGTGCTGGGGCGAGCAGGCCGCGGCCTGGAAGAGCCCGAACGCTGGGCCGGTAATGGCCGCTGGGGCGGGCGCACTGGGGCTGGTGCTGGGCGGTGCCAGCCAATATCACGGCGAGCGTCAGTGGCGTCCGCGCCTGGGGATGGGCGCGGCACCGGATGCCGCCGGCATCCGTGCGGCGATGGGGCTGGTGGATCGGGCGCTGGCGCTGTGGATGGGCGTGCTTGTCATCGGGGTGAGCCTTGCGATCTTCTGAGCTGAACAGAGCGCGGCCGGCACCGACCGGGGCCGTGCTAACCCAGGTGCATGGTGGCGGACTGCGCGCAGCTGCCAGGCATTACGGGGTGGCGCCGGAGCAATGGCTGGACCTGTCTACCGGCATCAACCCGCACGGCTATCCGCTGCCCATGCCCCCGGCGGACGTCTGGGCGCGCCTGCCGGAGCCCGACGACGGTCTGGAGGCGGCCGCGGCGCGGTACTACGGCTGCAAAGGGCTGTTGCCCCTGGCGGGCTCGCAGGCGGCCATCCAGCTGCTGCCACAGCTTCGCCCAGCGGCTGCTCGGGTTGGCCTCCTCGCGCCCAGTTACAACGAACACGCGCGGGCCTGGCGCATGGCCGGGCATCGGGTCGAGGCGCTTCCTGCGCTTGGCGACGCGGCGCCGGCCGCGATCGAGGCACGCCTGCCGCAGCTGGATGTGCTGGTACTGGTCAACCCGAACAACCCGACTGGACTGCGCGTGACCGTGGAGACGCTGCTGCGCTGGCATAGGGGGCTTGCGGCACGCGGCGGCTGGCTGGTGGTGGACGAGGCCTTCATGGATACCAGCCCCCGGCACAGCCTGTTGGCGGCCGACCCGGGCACGGACCTGGGCCCGGGGCTATTGGTGCTGCGGTCGCTGGGCAAGTTCTTCGGTCTGGCCGGGGCGCGGGTCGGATTCCTGGCGGCGGAGCCGGCGCTGCGGGCGGCGCTGGCGGAGCGGCTGGGTCCGTGGGCGCTGTCCGGCCCGGCGCGCTGGGCGGCCACCCGAGCGCTGGAGGATCGCGCCTGGCAGGAGCAGACGCGCGCGAACCTGACCGCGGCGGGTGCGCGGTTGGAAGAGCTGCTGCGGCGGTACGGAATCGCTACCGAAGGTGGCACCGCACTGTTTCGCTGGGGGCGCCGCGATGATGCGGTCGCGGTTCAGGATGCGCTGGCGCGACAGGCGATCCTGGTGCGGCGTTTCGACGACCCCGCCAGCCTGCGTTTCGGGCTGCCGGGCGACGAGGCCCAATGGCACCGCCTGGAACAGGGACTGGAGGCGTTGTGAGCGCGACCACGCTGATGGTGCAGGGGACCACCTCGGATGCCGGCAAGAGCGTGCTGGTGGCCGGTCTGGCGCGGGTGCTGCATCGCCGTGGGCTGTCGGTGGTGCCGTTCAAGCCGCAGAACATGGCGCTGAACAGTGCAGTGACCCTGGACGGCGGCGAGATCGGGCGCGCCCAGGCCCTGCAGGCCGCCGCCTGCGGCCTGGAGCCGCATACCGACATGAATCCGGTGCTGCTCAAGCCCAGCTCCGATCAGGGGGCGCAGGTGATCATCCACGGCCGTCCTGCGGCCGAGCTGGATGCTCGTGCCTACCATGACTACAAGCCCGTCGCCCGCGAGGCCGTGCTGGCCTCGCATCGACGGCTGACCGCGCAGTATGCGCACGTGCTGGTGGAAGGGGCGGGCTCGCCGGCAGAGATCAACCTGCGCGCAGGCGATATTGCCAACATGGGGTTTGCCGAGGCGGTGGACTGTCCGGTGATCCTGGTCGCGGATATCGACCGTGGCGGCGTGTTCGCGCATCTGGTCGGTACGCTGGCGTTGCTGAGCGCGACGGAGCGCGCGCGGGTGCAGGGCTTCGTGATCAACCGCTTTCGCGGCGATATCTCGCTCCTCCAGCCGGGACTGGACTGGCTGGAGCAGGAGACCGGCAAGCCGGTGCTGGGCGTGATCCCGTATCTCCACGGGCTGTACCTGGATGCTGAGGACGCCCTGCCGCGCGAGGCGGTGCCGGAAAAGGCGGTGGATGCCCTGAAGGTCGTCGTGCCGGCCCTGCCGCGCATCTCCAACCATACCGATTTCGACCCGCTGCGCCTGCACCCGGGTGTGGACCTTCGCTTCGCCGGCCCGGGCGAGTCGCTGCAGCCGGCGGATCTGGTCATCCTGCCGGGGTCCAAGGCCGTTCGCGACGACCTCGCCTGGTTGCGGGAACAGGGCTGGGAAGACGAGCTGCAGCGCCATGTGCGTTATGGCGGCAAGGTGCTCGGGATCTGTGGCGGCTTCCAGATGCTGGGCCGGGTCGTGCACGACCCCGACGGTGTCGAGGGGCGGCCCGGCTCCACGCCGGGGCTCGGCTGGCTGGACATCGAGACGCGTCTAGCACCGGAAAAGCGCCTGGAACGTGTTCACGGGGGCCGTGTGCTGGGTCGGGAGGCCCGCGTGGAGGGCTACGAGATCCATGCAGGAGTGACGACCGGCCCCGGACTGGATCACCCGCTACTGGAGCTGCAGCATGGCCCGGACGGCGCGCGCAGCGAGGACGATGCGGTGGCGGGGACCTATGTCCACGGGGTATTCGATACCTCCGCTGCCGCCGAGGCTTTGCTGCACTGGGCTGGCATGCGCAATGGGAAGGAGCACGGCGAAGACCTGGCGACCGCACGCGAGCGCGGCCTGGAACGCCTGGCCGATACCCTGGAGGCGCATCTGGACCTGGGGCGCATCCTTGCCCTGCTGCGGACAGGGAAGACGGAGCCTGTGACATGAAGACGCTGGTGCTCGGCGGCGTGCGTTCCGGCAAGAGTCGGCTGGCGGAGCAGCTGGCCGATGCCAGCGGCCTGCACGTGACCTATGTCGCTACCGCGCGTGCCGACGACGCCGAGATGGCACGCCGCATCGAACGCCACCGCGCCGACCGGCCCGGTGACTGGGACCTGATCGAGGCCGATACCGGCCTGGCCGCCGCGCTGGAAGAGGCCGCAAGGCCAGATGAATGCCTGCTGGTGGATTGCCTGACGCTGTGGCTGACCCAGCTCCTGTGCACCGAGGACGAGGCGCTGATCGAACGCGAGCGGGAGGCCCTGATCGCCACCGTGCCGCGCCTGCCGGGCACCCTGGTGTTCGTCTCCAACGAGACGGGCATGGGCATTACCCCGATGGACGCGCTGTCCCGCCGCTTCGCCGACGAGGCGGGCTGGCTGCACCAGCGCCTGGCCCCCACGATGGACCGCGTCGTGCTGACCGTCGCCGGCCTTCCTCATGTGCTCAAGGGTGAGCCGCTGGAATGAATAGACCAACGCGCGAAACAGGCACCGTCATTGCGAGGCGCGCAGCGTCGAAGCAATCGGCCCGGGGTGAACTGACGGATTGCCACGTCGCCTTCGGCTCCTCGCAATGACGGGCGTCATTGATGAAGAGTGTTGGTTTCAACATCGGAGGAACACGTGACCGAAGACTGTGACTGGCTGCAGGTGCCGCCGGCGTCCCTGAGTGCCGACGCGCGCCAGGCGGCCGCCGAGCGGCAGGCCCAGCTGACCAAGCCGCCGGGTTCGCTCGGGCGGCTGGAGGCGATCGCCGAGCGCCTGGCCGCCATGCAGGGCGTGGGCCAGCCCACGCTGGAGCGGGTTCATGTCGCGGTGTTCGCTGGCGATCACGGTGTGGTGGCGGAAGGCATTTCGCGTTTCCCGCAGGCCGTGACCGCGCAGATGGTCGCGAACTTCGCGAACGGCGGTGCGGCGATCTCGGTGCTGGCGCGGCACCTGGGCGCGTCCATTGAGGTGATCAACCTGGGTACCGTGGCCCAGCCACCGGCCGTCAGCGGTGTGCAGCAGCTGAACCTGGGCCCCGGCACCGCAAACCTGGCCCGCGAACCCGCGATGACGCCGGCGCAGCTGGAACGCGCGCTGAACGCCGGCCGCCAGTGTGCCGAGCGCGCGCGGCGGAGTGGCACACAACTGTTCATCGGCGGCGAGATGGGCATCGGCAACACGACCGCTGCGGCTGCACTCGCCTGCTCAATGCTGGACCTGCCGCCGGTCGATCTGGCCGGGCCCGGCACGGGCCTGGATGCAAATGGGGTACGCCACAAGGCCGAGGTGATCGAGCAGGCGCTGCGCACCCACGCCGCGGTGCGCGGCGAGGCACTGGGCAGCCTGCGCTGTCTGGGGGGGTTCGAGATCGCGGGGCTGGCCGGCGCTTACATCGCCGCGGCGCAGATCGGGCTGCCGGTGCTGGTGGATGGTTTCATCAGCACCTCGGCGGCGCTGGTGGCCGAGCGACTTTGTCCGGGTACGGCGGACTGGTTTTTCTATGCCCACAGCTCGGCGGAGCCCGGCCACCAGCGCCTGTTGGCTGCGCTGGCGGCCGAGCCGCTGCTGGATCTCGGCATGCGCCTGGGCGAGGGCAGTGGGGCGGCCACGGCCGTGCCCCTGCTGCGCCTGGCCTGCGAGCTTCACGCCGGCATGGCGACCTTCGCCGAGGCTGGCGTGTCGGGCGATACCCCATGACCAAATCGGTCCGTATCGGTCTGCTGCGCCACGGCGAGACGACGGGTGCCGGCTTTCGCGGGCGCGGCTGCGATGATTCGCTGACCCCGGAAGGCGAGCGGGCGATGTGTGCGGCGTTCGAGGCTTCGGGCGAGTGGGATCGTGTCGTGTGCTCGCCACTGCAGCGCTGCCGGCTTCCGGCCGAGGGCTTCGCCCGCGCGGCCGGGCTCCCCGTCCAGTGTGATCCCCGCCTGCAGGAGCTACATTTTGGGGACTGGGAGGGGCAAACGGCCGAGGCCCTGATGCAGACGGACGCC
Source organism: Thioalkalivibrio sp. ALRh (assembly GCF_000381425.1). Lineage (NCBI taxonomy): Bacteria > Pseudomonadati > Pseudomonadota > Gammaproteobacteria > Chromatiales > Ectothiorhodospiraceae > Thioalkalivibrio > Thioalkalivibrio sp. ALRh. The sequence continues at coordinate 73,355 of NZ_KB906524.1, read as the reverse complement.
GAGGCGCTGGGTCGGTTCTGGGAAGACCCGTTCGGCTACCCGCCACCCAACGGCGAAGACCTCGGCAGCTTCCGCGACCGGGTGCTGGCCGGCTGGGAGCAGAGCGTGATCGCGCCGGGCGGTCGTGTCCTCGTCGTCACCCACGGCGGGGTGATTCGCCTGCTGCGTGCACAACTGGAGGGCTGGCCGTTGGAGAAGCTATTGTCGATCGAAGTGCCGTTGGCCTCTTTGCACGTTGTCGAGCCGGGCCAGCGCGAGGAGATGCCCTCGTGATCAAGCAAAACAAATGTAGGAGGCCAGCCCTCTGGCCGATCGGGAATATGCCAACGCCCCATCGGCCAGGGGGCTGGCCTCCTACAGCAGGAATGGAAGGGGGGGCGCAATGAACTCGGTATTAGCCCCCTTCTGGCTGGCCCTGCAGTTCCTGACCCGCGTGCCGACGCCGGCGCAGGAGCCGCGGCCCGAGGACCTCGGCCGTTCGGTCCTGGCCTATCCGCTGGTGGGGCTGATCCTGGGTCTGGTTCTGGTGCTGGTGGGGATCGGGCTTTCCGCGATCCCCGGAGCGCCGGTGTTGCTGGTCGCGGCGCTGGTGCTGACCTTCTGGGTCGCGCTGACCGGCGCACTGCACCTGGACGGGCTGGCGGACACGGTGGACGCCTGGGTCGGCGGTCAGCGGCACCCGGAGCGGGCCCAGGCGATCATGAAGGACCCGGCCTGTGGCCCGATGGCGGTCGCGGCGCTGATCCTGATCCTGTTGCTGAAAGGTACGGCGCTGGTGGCGGTGGTCGATACCGGCGCCTGGGTCGCGCTGCTGCTGGCGGTGCTGCTGGGGCGCGTGGTGCCGCCGGTGCTGTTTCTGACTACGCCCTACGTGAACCCCGTCGGATTGGGCGCGGACATGGCCAGGCACCTTCCACGCAGCGCCGCCATCGGCGTTGTCGCAGTCTCGGCTGCCGTGGTGCTGGTGCTCGGCCTGCTCTCCGGCCTTTGGGGGGTGATACCGGCGTTGCTCGCCGCCGGGCTGACGCTGTGGGTGGCAACGCGCGTACTGAGACACTGGCTGGGAGGCTTCACTGGCGACACGGCCGGTGCGACGCTGGAGCTGGTGGAGACCCTGACCCTCGTGATTCTGGTGCTGACGCTCGCGGGCTGAGCCCGGGTCGATCAGGCCAGGGTCAAGGCAAGCGTTGTCACGAAACCGTCACGGGATTGCCACATACTGACGGGATGAACTCATTCCCCTCTCGCCTGAGCCCGGGCCTTCTGGTCCTGCGCACGCTGACGAACCCCCTGCGGGCGGTGCGGGAGGTGGGCGAACTGGAGGCGATACCCCTCTGGTGGCAAACCTTTCTGCGTCTGGCGTTCCCGGTGCTGCTGCTCAGCGTGATCGTCAGCCAGTGGCTGTACCAGATCATCCCGACCGGGCTGCCGCAGGAGGCAATCCCGGGCGCCTGGGGCTTCGGCGTCTACAGCGTGCTGGCGATGAGCATCGGGGTGCTGGGCCTGGCCTGGTCCGCGCACTACCTGACTGAGCTGTTCCAGGGCTACTCCCACCCGGACCGGGCGATGCTGGCGGTGACCATCGGCCTGCTGCCCGCCTGGGTGGGCAAGGTCGCCGCCGCCTTTCCCTGGCCCTGGGGCAACACCGTCGGCCTGCTGCTGATCTTCTACAGCCTGTGGCTGCTCTACTGGTCGCTGCGCGGCATCCTCGGCCTGAAGCGCGGCAACCGCATCGGCCTGTTCGTGGCCACCGTCTTCTGTGGCGCCTTCATCACCCTCATCTTCGGCTGGCTGCTGATGGACCTGATCCCCGGCGCCACGCCCGAGACCCGCATCGGCACCACCTGGCTGCTCTAGGCCGCTGGCCCCCTGCCAATGGAGACGTCATTGCGAGGAGCAAAGCGACGAAGCAATCGGCCTGGACGTGCACGGTGCTCGATTCACACGCCCTTGGCTCGGCGAGCCGATTGCCGCGTCGCCTGCGGCTTCTCGCAATGACGGTATGGGTGGCTTCGCATCGGCCGGGGTGACATGTGGTGTGAACGGAAGCGCTGGGGGCGGCGAGAGGGCGCCGTGGCGGACACGTTCAGGCGGGCGGCAAAATTTTTCCGGAATGGGGCTAAAGGATTCGGTCGAGTGGTCGTTACTGCTTTCGAAGGCGCACGAGTGTTCGCCGATGAAGCCGACCAAGGTGGTTCGGCATGACGCTACAGGAGCGTAATCATGTCTCAAGTCATCAACACCAATATCCTGTCCCTGAATGCTCAGCGCAATCTGAGCAATTCCCAGGGCGCGCTGGCCCAGAGCCTGGAGCGACTGTCCTCCGGCCTGCGTATCAACAGCGCCAAGGATGACGCCGCTGGTCTGGCGATCTCCGAACGCTTTACCACCCAGATCCGCGGCCTGAACCAGGCCGTGCGCAACGCCAACGACGGAATCTCGTTTGCGCAGACCGCCGAGGGTGCGCTGAGCACCGTGGGCGATGCGCTGCAGCGTATCCGCGAGCTGTCCGTGCAGGCGGCGAACGACTCCAACTCCGCCTCCGACCGCGAAGCCCTGAACAACGAGGCCCAGCAGCTGATCGCCGAGATCGGCCGCGTGGCCAACTCCACCGAGTTCAACGGTGATGCGATCCTGGATGGGGCCCTGCAGGATCTGTTCTTCCAGATCGGGGCCAATCAGGGGCAGAACATCGCAGTCTCCGGTGTGGATGCTCGTACTACCGAGTTGGGGCGTGCTATTGCCGAAGGGGATGCCGGTCTTACGCAGGAGCAATTGAACGACATCGGCATTGACTCGATCAGCAACGTCACCATCCAGCTTGATCAGGTTGGCGTGCTCGGGGGTGAGGGTGACGATGCATTGGGAGTTGCGCTGACGGTTGATCTTGATGGGGTGACCTCGCTGGAAGATGCGGTCCGCCAGATCAATGCCGCGCTTTCTGCGCCCCAAGGTGATGCTGTAGCAGAGGACGGTTTCGACGATAACGAGCTCGGTACCGAGTCTGCGGTGACTGCGATTCGCGATGCCGGCCTCAGTGCCTCGCTGGTTACCAATAACGATGGCGAAACCACGATAGCCATCCGCGGTAACTTCGACACTGCTTTCGAAGTATCGGGCGGTACCGTGACGCTAGAAGATGAAGTTGCAGTCCATCTTTTTACCGATGAGGATGAGGTTGCCTCTCGCGCGCGGAACCTGACCAATGTTGACATCGGCAGCCGCGGTGGCGCTACGGAAGCACTTGCCATCGTCGATGGGGCTCTGAACCAGATCAATTCGTTGCGGGCCGACCTGGGTTCGGTGCAGGTGCGCTTCGAGAACACCATCGCGAACCTGCAGGTGTCTTCGGAGAACCTGGAGGCCGCCCGCTCCCGCATCCGTGACGCGGATTTTGCCGCCGAAACGGCCGAGCTGACCCGGGCGCAGATCCTGCAGCAGGCGGGTACCTCGGTGCTCGCCCAGGCGAACGCAACGTCGCAGAACGTGCTCGCGCTGCTGCAGTAAATTGAACCGGTAGAAGGCCAGGCGGGCGGGTGGCCGGACGGTCACCCGCCCTTGATGGTGAGGGGAGCAAGATGAGTGATTCGATTGGCAGTATCACTTCATTGGTGTTTCAGCCCGTGCGCCAGGGTCCGGGCGACGCCTCGATGCCTGTCGCGCGTGGGCCGGCGGATGGATCGGGTTCCCGGGCTGTGCCCGGCAATGTCGTTTCGACTCCCACGGATGGACTCGAGCGGGAATTCAGCGAAGCAAGGCAGGGCCTGGACCCAAGCGAGTCAGAGGGTATGGAACAGGTGGTGGAGTCGATCAACGCCTATCTGCAGTCGTCCAAGCGTGCGCTGGAGTTCAGCGTGGACGACTCCAGCGGCCGGACAGTGATCACGGTCAAAGATGCCGAGCAGGACGAGGTGATTCGGCAGATTCCGCCGGAGGCGGTGGTGGCCCTGATCCGTCATTTCCAGGAGCAACGGGGCCTGGATGGCACTGGTGTCGAGGAACAGGCCTGAGGTTGATGCGCCTCACCGCGCATATTGTGACCTTCAGCCGGGCTTGTCCCGGCTTTTTTCTGTCCGCGCCGCGCGCGCTGCCTGATTGCGGACCTGTGCGGGACACAATCGGAAAAAATCGGAAATTGTCGTTAAAGCTTGAGGACAGGCAGACGTTAACGGCCCTGAGAGCGGTTGAATGCCGCCATCGCGATCGCCCGAGGCGGTCTAAAGCTATGCCGTAAGGAGACGTAATCATGTCCCAAGTTATCAACACGAACATCCTGTCCCTGAATGCTCAGCGCAATCTGAGCCAGTCGCAGGGTGCCCTGGGCCAGAGCCTCGAGCGGCTGTCCTCGGGCCTGCGAATCAACAGCGCAAAGGATGATGCTGCCGGTCTGGCCATCTCCGAGCGCTTCAGCACGCAGATCAACGGCCTGAACCAGGCCGTGCGCAATGCCAACGACGGCATCTCGTTCTCGCAGACCGCCGAGGGTGCGCTGAGTACCGTGGGCGATGCGCTGCAGCGTATCCGTGAACTGTCCGTGCAGGCGGCGAACGACTCCAACTCGTCGTCCGACCGCGAGGCCCTGAACAACGAGGCCCAGCAGCTCGTGGCCGAAATCAGCCGTGTGGCCAACGAGACCGAGTTCAACGGCGATGCCATCCTGGACGGTGCGCTGAACGACATCTTCTTCCAGATCGGGGCCAACCAGGGTCAGAACATCGCGGTGTCCGGCGCCGATGCGCGGGCAACTGAACTTGGCCGGGCGATCGCCGTGGGCGATGCGGATGAGGAACAAGGAGGGCTGACCCAGGAACAGATCAACGATGTCGGAATTGAATCCATTGACAACTTGACGATCACGCTCGATAAAGTCGGTGTCCTTGGGGGAGAGGGCGAAGATGAAGGTTTGGGAGTCGAACTGGAGGTTGATCTCAGCGAAGTGACCTCTCTAGAAGACGCGGTCCGTCAGATCAATACGGCACTATCCTCACCCGAAGGTGAAGCCGTCGCAGATGAAGGGTTCGAAAGCGGCGATCTGGATACGGACGCTGCGGTGAGTGCGATTCGCGATGCTGGCCTAAGTGCATCGCTGATCACCAACAATGATGGTGAAACCACTATAGCGATTCGCGGCAACTTTGACACCGCGTTTGAAGTAGATGGCGGTGATGTAACTCTCAGCGATGGTGAAGGCGATGACAACTCAGATGCCACTTCGATCACTTTGTTCGATGGCACTGAATCGGATCCGTTGAATCTCACCGACGTAGACATTGGAAGCCGTAATGGTGCCACCGAGGCCCTCGCGATCGTCGACGGAGCGCTGAACCAGGTGAACTCCCTGCGAGCCGACCTGGGTTCGGTGCAGGTGCGTTTCGAGAACACCATCGCCAACCTGGAGATCTCCTCGGAGAACCTCGATGCGGCCCGCTCCCGGATCCGGGATGCCGACTTCGCCGAGGAAACCGCGGAGCTGACCCGTGCCCAGATCCTGCAGCAGGCGGGGACCTCCGTACTGTCGCAGGCGAACGCCACGTCGCAGAACGTGCTGGCACTGTTGCAGTAAGCCAAGGATTCCAGTGAGTCCGAACGGCGGGCAGTCGCAAGGCTGTCCGCCTTTTTTGTGGCCAGGGCTGCGGAATTTGCGGATATGGACCAGAATAGAACCGAGTGCCGAACGCCCGTCATCACGATGCGGTCATACGGGACTCAAGAAATCGGGTTTCCGGTCGTTATCCTGCATAACGACGTGATCAAGGGCCTGGGTACCCGGGCCGCTAGAGGTAGCATCAGATGGCGATCAGTTCTCTCGGAGTCGGGTCCGGCCTGGACCTCAATCAAATCGTCGGGCAGCTCGTGGCGGCGGAGCGCGAGCCCAAGGAACAGCGCCTGAACCAGCGCGAGGAGCGCATTGACGCGCAGATCTCGGCATTTGGCGAACTGACCAGCAGCGTGGATCAGGTTGGTTCGGTGCTGGGCGATCTTTCCGGTTTCGAACCGGAGCAGTCGGCGAGCGTCAGCGACGAGGGTGTGGCCAATGTGACGGTCACCGGAGACGCCGACAACGGGGACTTCTCGCTGGAGGTCAACCGGCTGGCGCAGTCGCAGATTGTGGCCTCGGCACCGGGCGATTTCGACAGCGCGGATGACGCGGTTGGTGCGGGCGAACTGACGATCCAGGTTGGTTCGGGCGCCGCGGTAACGCTGGACGTCGAGGAAGGGATGACGCTGCGCGATCTGCGCAATGCGATCAACGACTCCGATGCCGGCGTACGGGCATCCATCGTGAATGACGGTTCCGGGGCCCGCCTGGTTATGGAGGCCAATGAAACAGGCGCCGACAACCAGATCCAGGTGACCGCCGACGGCGATCCGGGTGGCCTGGGCCGCCTGGACAGCAACAATATGGTCGAAACCCGGGCGGCGCAGGATGCCGAAGCCGTGATTAACGGCCTTGCCGTTACCAGCTCTTCGAACACGCTTTCGGACACGATCGAGGGACTGGAGATCGAGCTGACCGGCGTGTCGAACGGGCCGACCACCGTGTCGGTATCCGAAGACCGGGATGAACTCGAGTCCCTGCTGCAGGGCTTCGTGGAGAACTACAACGCATTGATCGGCCGGACGAGCGAGCTGACCGCCTATGACCCAGAAGAGGACGAGGCGGCGATTCTGGCGGGTGACAGCACCGTTCGCGGTGTCCGCAGCCGTCTGGGCAATGCCCTGATCCAGCCGGCCGAGAACAGCGAAGCCAGCAATCGTACGCTGGCGGAGCTCGGAATTGTGAGCAACCGTGACGGCACCCTGAGCTTCGACAGCACCCGATTCCAGGAGGCGATGGACCGTGACGGGTTCGAGAATGTGTCGGGCACGGTTCGCGAGATTGCCGGAAACATGCGCGAAGTCACCGACAGCTTTACGGGCCGCGATGGCCTGATTCAGGTGCGCCAGGACGGGCTGCAGAGCGACCTCAGCCGGATCGAACGGCAGCGTGAAGATCTCGATGCCCGAATCGAACGAATGGAGGCGCAGTGGGTGCGCCAGTTTTCGCGGATGGATTCGATGGTCGCCCAGCTGCAGGCCACCGGCGACCAGCTCATGGGGCAACTGGCCAACACGCCACTGGCCAGGAACCAGTCCAGGTAATCTTGGGGAGAACACGACATGTACGGACCGGGTATGAATCGCGCGGTGAGTCAGTATCGGCAATCGGGCGCGCTGGCCGAGGCCCAGGTGGCCGATCCGCATCGTCTGATCCAGATGTTGTTCGAGGGAGCGCTGGAGCGCATTGCGGTTGCCAAGGGGGCGATGCAGCAAGGCAATGTGTCGCTCAAGGGCGAGAAGATCGGCAAGGCGATTGATATCGTCGAGTCACTGCGTGCGATGCTGGATCACAAGCATCGCCCGGAATTGGCCGGAAACCTGGATGCACTCTATGCGTACATGACCCGGCGTCTGCTGGAAGGCAACGCGCAGAATGACCCGGCGGCGCTGGACGAGGTCGCCAAGCTTCTGCGCGAGATCAAGGCCGGCTGGGACGAGATTCCACCGGAGGAACGTCAGCGCAAGGCCGGTTGAGGCGTCTGACCTTGACCGCGGGATTGCCGCGTGCTGTCGTTCGCCGATCATGACGACAAACGATGCGGGTACAGAGGACTCCGGTGCAACGCTGGAGGATGCGGTGGAGGCCGTACGCGGCCTGATGGACCAGGCCATCCGCGAAGAAGACTGGGACCGCCTGGAAGAGCTCGACCTGAAGGCGCGCGTGCTGGTCGAACGCGCGTTTGGCGAAGAGCCCGTACCATTGCGTGATGACACGGGCGAGGCCCTGCGCAGCGCGCTGGAACGCCTGTCGGCGTTCTACGAAGACACCGTTCCGATCCTGACCGAACGCCGCGGTGATGCCAGCCGCCAGTTGCGCGAACTGCGCGCGGGGCGGAAAGGCACCAACGCCTACGAGAACACCCGCCGTAACTCCATGCGCTCCGGGCCGATGAAGCCCGGCGGTTAGGGGCCTGTCCAACGTTGGATCGCGCAGAGGGCTGCGCTCCTACAGGTGGCCGTGTTGGCGTAGGAGGCCAGCCCTCTGGACGATGCAGTAGTGCTTACGTAGCCGGGCTCAGGCTGACGGGTTGGGGATGCGGCGGACGGACTGGACACTGCCGAGGGACTGCAGGCGGTCGAACAGGGTGCTGAGTTCGCCGAGGTCGGTGATCTCGGCCTCGAGTTCCATGTGGACGCTGCGGTCGTTGGGGTCGGTTCGGGTGTTCACGCGCAGCAGGTTGATGCCGCTGGCGGAGAAGGCATTGCCGACTTCGCCGAGCAGGCCGGCGCGGTCGTGGGCCTCGAGCTCGAGGGTGATGGGTTCGCGTTCGGGTTCGTCGCCCCAGGATACGGGGATCAGGCGGCCGCGCTTCTCCTCCGGCATACGCAGGATGTTGACGCAGTCGCTGCGGTGGACGGATACGCCGGCGCCGCGGGTGATGAAGCCGACGATCGGGTCGCCCGGTTGTGGGTTGCAGCAGCGCGCGCGGGAGGTCAGCAGGCCGCCGACGCCGCGGATGCGGATCTCGTCGTCCTGGATGCGTTCTTCGCGGCGCGGTTCTGCGGGTTGCGGGGGGGCCGCCTGTTCGGCACGGGCCTTTTCCGCCTGGCGCTGCTCGCGCAGCTGCTGGGAGAGGCGCCCGGCGATCTGGTTCGTGGTGATATCCCCGGCGCCGAGCGCGATCAGCAGCTCGTCGAAGGTCTGGAACTTCATGGCTTCGGCGAGCGCATTGCGGTCCAGATTGGAACCGCAGCCCAGACGCTGACATTCCCGGTCGATCAGGTGTTTGCCGGTGGCCAGGTGCTCGTCCTGGTGCTGCTGGCGGAACCAGGTGCGCACCTTGGAGCGGGCGCGGGCGGTGTTCAGGTAGCCGAGATTGGGGTTGAGCCAGTCGCGGCTCGGGGCGCCCTCGCGGGTGGTCAGCACCTCGACGCGTTCGCCGGACTTCAGCTTGTAGGTCAGCGGTACGATATGCCCGTCCACCTTGGCCCCCCGGCAGCGGTGGCCGACCTCGGTGTGCACGGCGTAGGCGAAGTCCAGTGGCGTGGCGCCCTGGGTCAGGTCCATCACCTCGCCTTGGGGCGTGAGCACGAATACGCGCTGGTGCAGCGGCTCGCTCTGGATCTCGTCGAGCAGATTCTGGTCGGAGTTGTCCGCGGCCTCCAGCAACTGGCGCAGGCTGCTGATCGCACGGTTGAGTGCCTGATCCTCTCGCCCGCCCTCCTTGTAGCGCCAGTGCGCGGCAACCCCGAGTTCGGCGAAGTCGTCCATCTCGCGGGTGCGGATCTGCACCTCGACGACCTTGCCCTCGGGGCCGACCACCGCGGTGTGCAACGACTGGTAGCCGTTGTCCTTGGGATTGGCGATGTAGTCATCGAACTCGCTGGGCAGGTGGCGCCAGTCGTTGTGCACGATGCCGAGCACGGTGTAGCAGGTGGCGAGCTCATCGACGATTACACGGGTGGCGCGCAGGTCGTAGAGCTCGTCCAGCGAGGTCTGCTTGCGCTGCATCTTCTTCCAGATGCTGTAGATGTGCTTGGGCCGCCCGAACACGCGCGCCTGGATGCCGGCTTCGGCCAGCCGGTCGCGCAGGGTATGGGCGAAGCGCTCTACATACGTCTCGCGCTCAGTGCGGTTCTCCTCCAGCCCCTTGGCGATCTCGCGGTAGGTCTCGGGTTCGAGGATGCGCAGCGCGAGGTCTTCCATCTCCCATTTCAGCTGGCCCACGCCCAGGCGGTTCGCCAGCGGGGCGATCACGTCCAGGGTCTCTTGGGCGAGCACGCGCGCGCCGTCGTCCGGCTCCTTCACGGTCAGGCGCAGGTGCTGCACCCGGTAGGCGAGCTTGATCAGCACCGCGCGCACGTCGTCGACCATCGCCATCAGCATGCGGCGCAGGCGTTCGGCCTGTTCCGGTCGTCCGACCGGGGCCTCGAAGCGACGGCTGACCAGGGCCGCGACGTTGACGGTCAAGCGCGCAATCGAGTCGCCAAAGCGCTCCTTGAGGGCGCGCTCGTCGATCTGTCGGGCCAGATAGGCGCTGACCAGGAGCGCGGCGGTGATGGTCTGCCGGTCCACGTTCAGATGGCGCAGGACCTCGGCCACGTCCAGCGGATGAGACTCCAGGCCGGAGGCATCCACCGAAGCCAGCGCCAGGTCCAGCGCATCCGCCAGCGCGGTTGCCGACGCGGCATCGCCGTTGGGCCCGGCAAAGCGCGCGACCAGCTGGTCGCGGTCCAGGCCCTGCAGCTCGGTGTTGGTGAGTAGCGAATGGCGCATGATCGCTAGGTATTGTACGTCAGCCGTCCGCCGGGCAAAGGCTTTGTCCGAAGGGGAGTCATACGACGGCCTACCGCTTTGGCTTGCCATCGGACACCTGCCGGGTCACGATCGGATCATGCTGAACCTGTTCAAACTGGCGCTGATTCTGGCGGTTGGGTACGCCCTGTTCGTGGGGCTGATCTACCTGACGCAGGACCGGCTGATCTACATGCCCAGCAGCAATGTGGTCGGCAGTCCCGCGAACATCGGGCTGGAGTACGAGGATGTGGCGCTCGAGACCGAAGACGGCGTGCGGCTGCACGGGTGGTACCTGCCGGGTCCGGAGGATGATGCGCCGGTCTTGCTGTTCCTGCATGGCAATGCGGGGAATATCGGCCACCGCCTGGAGTCGCTCGAGCAGTTCCATCATCTGGGGCTCGCGGTGCTGATCATCGACTACCGTGGGTACGGCAACAGCCAGGGGCGACCTGACGAGGAGGGCACCTATGAAGATGCCCGTGCGGCGTGGAACTGGCTACGCGAGCATCTGGAGTACGAACCCGAGGAGATCGTACTGTTCGGCCGTTCCCTGGGCGCAGCCGTGGCGGCGCGGCTGGCCGAGACCAAGAGCCCTGCGGCCGTTATCCTGGAGGCGGCCTTCACCTCGGCCGCCGATCTCGGCGCGGAGGTCTACCCCTGGCTCCCGGTGCGGGCGCTGATCCGGCATGAGTACGACGTGCTCGGACGGGTGGGGGCGATCGAGGCTCCGCTGCTGTTTGCTCATGCGCGCGAGGACGAGATCGTGCCGTTTGCGCATGCCGAACGCCTGCTGGAGGCGGGCGGCGATGGGGCACAGTTGATGGAGATGGACGGCGGGCACAATGACGCCTTTCGGGCGACCGGTTCGCGCTACATCGAGGGGCTGCGCGCGTTTCTGGAGGATGCAGGTCTGGAGCTGCGCCCGCGGGATGCGACGAATGGGGACGGGGAGTAGGTGCGGTGCTAGAATCGGCGTCTTTTGTGCCCGTCTTGAACGGCATGGACGCATGAATGCCTCAGCTTGAATTAGGCCCACCGGGGCTCGCGATCAGCCGGCAGGAAGGCCGGAGTGACGCACCGGTACTCACGCTGCGTTTCGGTCCCGTTACCGGGGCCACGTTGCGCCCGGACGGCATCGATATTGCCCTTGGCCTCGAGCCGCTGGAGATCCCGGAAGGCCGCGAGGCGGCGCCCGAGCTCTGGTACGCAGCGGGTGCGGTGCGCACCGAGCAGATCGATGACCTGATGCTGGCGCATGCGGGGGACCGGCTCGTGGGCTGCTGGTATCGGCCGCATGGCGCCGCCGAGGACCCCGGGGCCATCACCGAGCACGCCTATCATGCGATCCTCGAGGCATGCCAGGAGCGGGGGTTCGAACACCTGGTGCGGGCCTGGAACTACTTCCCTGCGATCAACCAGGAACTGAACGGCCAGGAGCGCTATCGCAGTTTTTGTGCCGGGCGTGCCCGGGTGTTCGAGGCCCTGCCGGATTTCGAGCGGCACCTGCCGGCGGCGACGGCCATTGGCACGCATGCCGACGGCATGCTGATCTACTTCATCGCCATGCGCGAGGCCACGCTGCGGATCGAGAATCCGCGCCAGGTCAGCGCGTTTCGCTATCCGCGGCAGTACGGGCCGCGCAGCCCGTCGTTCGCGCGGGCGCGGATGAGCCAGGAGGCGTGCGGGGCCGCGGAACTGTTCATCTCCGGCACGGCCAGCATCGTAGGCCACGAAAGCCGGCACGCGGAGGATCTCGAGGCCCAGATCGACGAGAGCCTGCGCAATATCGGGGTGCTGCTGGCGGCGGCCTCCGAGGAGGGCGCTGTGGCTCTGCGCGATCCCGGCGACCTGTCGATGCTGAAGGTCTATCTGCGCCACCGAGCAGACGGTGCTCGCGCGCAGCGGCATCTGCGCGAGTGCCTGGGCGAAGACGTCGACATCCTGCTGCTGCATGGGGATATCTGCCGCAGCGAACTGTTAGTGGAAATCGAAGGGCTGTACCGCGAGGGCTAGCCCGCAGGGCCCCGCCTCTCGCGGGCATTGAACTGGCATTGGGCGCGCGCGGCGCGCAGAAGGGGGAAGTGGATGAATGATCCGGGGTACAAGCCGCATCCGGTATTGAAGGACTATTACGGCGACGAGTCGGAAAAGCGGGCGTTTGTCGATGACCTGTTCGACCGGACGGCACCGCATTACGACCGCATCCTGCGCTGGGGCTTTCTGGGCACCGGCCAGGCGTATCGCCGCTACGCGCTGAAGCAGTCCGGCCTGAAGCCCGGTATGGATGTCCTGGATGTCGCGACGGGCACGGGCCCGGTGGCGCGCGAGGTGCGCAAGGTGGTCGGTGACGAGAACATCACCTGTGTCGATCCCAGCCGCGGCATGATCGACGTGGCCCGGCGCTCGATCAAGGCGCGCTTCATCGAGGGTCTGGGCGAGCAGTTGCCGCTGCCGGACAAGCAGTTCGACCGCGTGTACATGGGGTACGGCCTGCGCCATGTGCGCGACCTGCACGAGCTGTTTGGCGAGTACTTCCGTGTGCTCAAGCCGGGCGGTCGCTGCATGATCCTCGAGGTCTCGCGCCCCAGCACGGAGCGCCAGTTCAAGATGGCGCGGTTCTACTTCCGCGACTTCATCCCGTTTCTCAGCCGCCTGCTGACCCGTGACCCGGATGGCCATCTGCTGATGCGCTATTTCTGGGACACGATCAACGAGTGCGTGCCGCCGGAGAAGATCATGGGCGTGCTGGAGGATGTCGGTTTCCGCGAGGTCGAGCGCGATGTGCAGCTCGGCGTATTCAGCGCCTACCTGGCGACGCGGCCGGCCGACTAGGCGGTTTGGCTCGCCTTAGGGTCCGCGTGGCGCCGGGCAGCAAGCGCGATGCGATTGGCCCCTGGATGGGGGATATCCTCAAGCTTCGCGTGCAGGCCCCACCAGAGAAAGGCCGGGCAAACGAGGCCGCTTGCGCCCTGCTGGCGAAGACGCTGGGCTGCCCGGCCCGTGACGTGACCGTCGTGGCGGGTGCGACCGCGCGCGACAAGACCGTGGCGATCGAGGGTTACGGCGAGGAGCAAATCCGCCGCGCGTTATCCTGATCGCCGGATACAATCAGCGTTTCCTCAATGGAGCCGCCAGGGCTCCCGCGACTCTTCCAGGATCCCATGAACCGTCTGACGATTACCCGACCCGACGACTGGCACCTGCATCTGCGCGATGGCGATGTGCTCGGCAGCGTGCTGCCGGATACCGCCCGGCGTTTTCGCCGCGCGATCATCATGCCGAACCTCAAGCCGCCGGTGACGACGGTCGAGGCGGCGGCCGAGTATCGCGAGCGCATCCTCGCTGCCCTTCCGGATGAGGCGGACTTCGAGCCGCTGATGACGCTTTATCTGACCGAGGCGACCACGCCCGGGATGATCGAGGCGGCAAAGGCCAGCGGGTTCATTCACGGCGTGAAGCTGTACCCGGCGGGGGCGACGACCAACGCGGCCAGTGGCGTGTCGGATATCCGGCGATGCTACCCGGTGTTCGAGGCGATGCAGCGGGTCGATCTGCCGCTCCTGGTGCATGGGGAGGTGACCGATCCGGAGGTCGACATCTTCGACCGCGAGGCGGTGTTTATCGAACGCCACCTGCAGCCGCTGATTCGCGAGTTTCCGGACCTGCGGGTGGTGCTGGAGCACACCACGACCGAATCGGGGGTGGCGTTTGTCGAATCGGGCCCGGAGAACATCGCCGCGACCATCACCCCGCAGCACCTTCTGTACAACCGCAATGCGCTGTTCGTCGGCGGCATCCGGCCGCATCACTACTGCCTGCCGATCCTGAAGCGCGAGCGCCACCGCCAGGCCCTGTTGCGTGCTGCTACCAGCGGGCACCCACGCTTCTTCCTCGGGACCGACAGCGCCCCGCACCCGCGGCATGCGAAGGAGTCCGCCTGTGGCTGCGCGGGCATCTATTCGGCCCACGCGGCGATCGAGTTCTATGCCGAGGCCTTCGCCTCTGTGGATTCGCTGGACAAGCTGGAGGGCTTCGCCAGCTTCCACGGCCCGGATTTCTACCGCCTGCCGCGCAATACCGATACGATCACGCTGGAGCGGGTGGACTGGACCGTGCCGGAGGCGGTGCTGTTCGGCCATGACCCGGGCGTGCCCTTGCGCGCGGGCGAAACGGTTGCCTGGCAGCTGGCGCGGCATTGATCCCACGGCGTGACCGACACGACAGCGGCGGTGGCGGGTCCGAACCTCAAGCCGTCCCCGTGGTCCCCGGTAGTACAGACATCGTTTGCATTGCGTAGCCAATTTCCGACCCCAGGGAGGGCACATGACCGAACCGGACGTACAACGCGGAACCCTGTGGTTCTGGCTGCTGATCAGTGTGGGGGTAGGCCTGCTGATCATCGCGCTGGGCGTGGGCCTGGAGCCGCATGGCGCGGCTATCCTGCGCGCGCCGCTGGAGTCGCCGGCCGCAGGCGCGCTGGCGTTTGGCATGGTGATGGTCTGGGCCGCCTATGGCTACGCGCTGACCGCGGGGCGTGCCGCAGGCTCGCAGGAGCTGGGCGTGGTGTTCCTGAATCTGGCGCTGCCGGTGGCCTTGATCGTGCTGTGGAGCAACGAGATCTTCGCACTGGCGTTTTTCGTCGCCTTCGGCTGGGCCCTGACGCTCATCGGGATGGCCTTCCGCCTGTTCCGGCGCGAGGCGCTGGCCGGGGTCATGATGCTGCCGGTGATCGGCCTGAGCATGACGGCCATCCTGCTGTCACTGACCCTCTGGATGGTGCCGGCGTAGGGCAGCCATGATCTCGGTCGTACAGGGCGACATCACCACCCTGGAGGTGGATGCGATCGTCAACGCCGCCAACGAGAGCCTGCTGGGCGGCGGCGGTGTCGACGGGGCCATTCATCGCGCCGCTGGCCCCGAGCTGCTGGAGGCGACCCGGGCCCTTGGTGGCTGCCCGACCGGCGAGGCGCGCATCACCCCCGGGTTTCGCCTGCCGGCCGAGTACGTGATCCACACCGTCGGTCCCGTGTGGGAGGGCGGCCAGGCGGGCGAGGACACGCTGCTGGCCTCCTGTTACCGCGCAAGCCTGGAACTGGCGATCGAATATGGCCTGCGCGAGGTGGCCTTTCCCCTGATCAGCACCGGCGTCTACCGCTTTCCCAAGGACCGCGCGGCCGGTATCGCGCTGAAACAGCTGCGGGCGCAGGAGGACCAGTTTCGCAGCCTGCTGGTCTGCGCATTCAGTGCGGCGGATGCGGATGTCTACCGCATCCGGCTCGAGCGGTGACGCATGCTGCTCTCCGAGACACAAGTCGAGGCGAAGCTCGCCGAGGCCGCTCGGCGGGGCGAGTTCGATGATCTGCCCGGGGTCGGGCGGCCGCTGGAACTCGACGATGACCGCGATGTGCCACAGGAGCTGCGGCTGGCGTTTCGAGTGATGAAAAACGCAGGGTATGTGCCGGAGGCCGTGCGCCTGCGCGGCGATATCGCCTCGGCGGAGGCCTTGCTGCAAGCCGCTGACGACGCGGCCACCCGCGACCGGGCGGCGCGGCGCCTGCGGATGCTGCTGGATCGGCTGAACCAGTCGGAAGAGGGGCGCGGCCTGATCTCCGAATCCGGGTATTTTCGCCAGCTCTGCGAGCGGCTAGGGAAGCACTGATCCATGTACACGCTCGCGTTGGTACCCCAGGTTTTCCGAGACAGGGCGCGGTGCGTAGCCGGTAGTGGTTCTACCGACAAGGGACGCAACGCAGGATCGGGGAACCTGGGGTGCCAACCCCGAAGGGGCTTGGCCGCCCGTTGTTATCAAAAACGGGTGCGCGCACGGCGTTGCGGCTCCCTTGTGCAGAATGACTGCACGGCAGTCGCCGCGCCTTGTTCGCACGCAAAAGCGACTCGAGCGCGAGCGTGTACATGGATCAGCGCTTCCCTTGACGGCCCGCGCCGATGAACCAGCGTGATGGACCGGTTCGTGGCCGCGGCGCGACGATCCAGCCCCTCGCGCGCTTCGAGACCAGGCACCGCGAAGCATTTGACGATGGCTGGGTGGGTGAACACGAAGAGCCCCGGCCGCTGCGCACCGAGGTGACGCCGGAACGCCCGCGCAAGGTGCTGTCCTGGAACCAATCGCCGGATGTCCCGTTCGAACTGTCGCTGAACCCTTACCGGGGCTGTGAGCACGGCTGCGCGTACTGTTTCGCGCGGCCGGCACATGCCTATGTCGGGCTGTCGCCGGGGCTGGATTTCGAGAGCCGATTATTCGCCAAGTTGGGCGCGGCCGACTGCCTGCGCCGCGAACTGGCACGCCCCGCGCACCGCGTGACCCCGTTGGCTCTGGGCATCAATACGGATGCCTATCAGCCCGTGGAGCGCGAGTGGCGTATTACGCGGGAGGTCCTGGAGGTGCTAGCCGAGGCGCGGCATCCGGTCTCGATCGTGACCAAGTCCGCGCTGGTTGAACGGGACCTCGACCTGCTGGGACCCATGGCGGAGGAGGGGCTGGTTCAGGTGGCGGTCTCCGTGACCACGCTGGATCGGGCGCTGTCGCGCCATCTGGAACCCCGCGCGGCCGCGCCCCAGCGGCGTCTGGAAACCATGCGGCGACTGAGCGAGGCCGGGGTGCCGGTGGCGGTGCTGGTCGCGCCCCTGATCCCGGTGCTGACTGACGGCGAGCTCGAATCGTTGCTGGACGCAGCGCGCGAGGCCGGGGCGAGCAGCGCCGGCTATGTCCTGTTGCGCCTGCCGCGGGAGGTGGCGCCGTTGTTCGAGGACTGGCTGCGCACGTACCACCCGCTGAAAGCGGACCATGTGCTGCAGCGCTTGCGCGAGGCGCACGGGGGCCAGTTGTACGATTCGACCTTCGGCCACCGGATGGTCGGGGCGGGCCCCTATGCAACACTGCTGCGTCAGCGCTTTCGCCTGGCCCGGCGCCGTGCGGGTCTGGCCGGCCGCCTGGCGGAACTGGATACGACGCGCTTCTCCCCGCCGGCAGCACCGGAAGCCGACCGCGGCCCCCAGATGGATCTGTTTTAGGAGTGCGCTACAGTGGTCGTCGAGCACATCGGCAACGGACACAGGACACCACCAGGGATGACCGACAAGGACAAGACAGGGAAGCGGCCGACCTGGTGGGGGCACTGGTCGTTGCCACAGGGGCGTATCGGACGCTGGTCCGTCGGGCCGCTGGATATCTGGCTCGAACATACCCCGGCGGAATGGCGCCTGGGCCTGGACCGGCCGCGCGACGCCGCCGATGCGACGCTGGATATCGAGGTACCGACCGACGCCGAGTGGCCCGAGTCGCTCTCCGAGCGTCTGCGCTTCGCCGGTGCTACCGGCGACACACAACCGGAACTGCGGATCGCTCTGGCCGACCGTCCGATGGTCAGTCGGCCGGAAAACCCGTTCTACGTGCCGGCTCAGGGCCGGGTCACGCTGTTTCTCAGTTCGCCTGCCTGGGTCCAGTTCTATCTGGGCGATGCGCGGGCACATGAATTCCCGGTCTATGTGCCTTCGGACACCTGGTTCGGTCCCAGTACGGTCGAGGGGGAGCTGTGCTACGCCACGCGCACCCAGGCGCGGCTGGCTCTGGAGGATGTCCCGGAGCGTCCGCACCGCGTGGTCACGCCGCTGACGATCCACAACAAGGCGCTCGATGCGCTGTTCCTGGAGCGCGTGAACCTGCCGGTGCCGCGTCTGCCGGTCTATGCCGATCGCCACAACCGCCTGTGGACCCCGGCGGTCCGCATGGAGCGCGAGGAAGACAAGGACATGGCGGCGATGAAGATCGATGCCGGGCCGCCCGCTGAGGCCGAGGGGGCCGAGCGGATCGCCGAGCCGCGCGAGGTGGGCGGGCGGCATGTGATGGTGCGGGCGTTCAGCGCCCTGTTCCAATAGGGAAACACTGAATGGACGGCTGGATACAAGGCACCATGGACTTTCTGACCAGCGACGGCTTTCTGGCCGCGCTGCGGGCCTCGCTCTACATCGTCGTCGGGTTGATCGTGGCGCGACTGGTCTCGCGCAACCTTACGCGGGCCTTCGGCCGGCATATGGATGCCCAGCAGATCATGCTGATGCGCCGCATCAGCTTCTACGTGATTATCGTCCTGGCGGTTGTGTCCGGGCTGCGCGAGCTGGGTTTCGATCTCACCGTGCTGCTGGGGGCGGCCGGCATCCTGACGGTCGCGCTGGGCTTTGCCTCGCAGACCTCGGCGTCCAACCTGATCTCGGGGCTGTTCCTGATCGGGGAGCGGCCCTTCTCGGTGGGTGACATCATCAAGGTGGGGGACGCGACCGGGGAGGTGCTGTCCATCGACCTGCTATCGGTGAAGCTCCGCACCTTCGACAACCTGCTGGTGCGGGTGCCGAACGAGAGCCTGGTGAAGTCGCAGATCACCAATATGACGCGCTTCCCGATCCGCCGCCTGGACATGCAGATCGGGGTGGCCTATCGCACCGACCTGAAGGCGCTGCGCGACATCCTGATGGACGTGGCGGACCGAAATCCGGTCTGTCTGGAGGAACCCAAACCGCTGTTCATCTTCCTCGAGTACGGGGATTCCGCGCTGAAGATTCAGCTGTCCGTCTGGGCGCGGCGCGAGAAATTCCTGGATCTGCGCAACAGTATGCACATGCAGGTGAAGGCCGCGCTGGACGAGGCGGGTATCGAGATCCCGTTCCCGCAGCGCACGCTGAGCCATATCGATGGCGGGCCGATCCCCGTGCGGCTTATCCAGGACAACCTGAGCGACGAGGAGACGGAGGCCGCCGAGAAGGTTGGGGAAAAAGCCACCGAGCCGGAGGCCGACGCAGGAGCGTCAGAACAACTTCCGACCCGTGACTAGTCGACCCGCAGGTCCAGCCAGACGGGGTCGTGGTCGGAGGCGCGCCATGGCCCGTCGACGGGCTGGCTCCCGTCAAATCCCAGAAAGGCCGGTTCGTCGGCGTTGATCGCCCAGGAGCCGGCGTCCCCGACGTGTTCAGCGATTCCCCCGGGGCCGAGCAAGTAGTCCAGTTGCCCGGACTGGCCGCGAAAGACATAGCTGTAGGCCCGGTCAGGCTCGGTATGGACCAGATCCCGTTTCCCCGCCTCGCGTAGCACACGGAGCGGGTCTTCCGCGGCGTAGGCGTTCAGGTCGCCGGCAATGATCACGGGCAGCCCGTCGCGACGCTCCTGTTCGATCCACTGTGCCAGGCGTTCGGCCTGGGCCGTGCGCCGCTCGTTCCAGCAGCCCTGGCCGTGATCGACGTCACCGCTGGACGGACATCCGGATTTGGCCTTGAAGTGCACCGCCACGACCCCGAACAGGGGTTCACCTTCCGGTGTGCCGAACCATGCAAGCAGCGGTGGACGGTGATGCACACGGTCTTCGTCGGCGACGACTTCCAGCAGTTCCAGCCGATCGGGGCGGTAGGTTATGCCCACCTTGATCGCGTCCGTCCCCGGCGCGGGATGCCGTACCGCCTCGTAGGTGAGGTCGCCGTGCTGATTCAGGCGCTCGATCAGGCGTTCGCGGGCGACGGGGCGGTTTTCCAGTTCGATGGCCGCAATCAGGTCGGCGTTCAGAGGGAGCAGGGCGGCATTCAGCTTGGCCTCCTGCCGCTGGCGTTCGGCGCGATTGGCCGCGCCACGCTCGCCCAGCGTGACAAAGTCATTCTCCATGTTGGCAGTAACGATGCGCAGTGCACCGCCTGTCGCCGGGTTCGGCGCCTCGGGTCGGGTGCCCCCCTCCCACTCAGGCGTTTCGGTCGGATGCAGGCGGTGGGCATCGAAGGCGTGGGTCAGGATGCCGGTCAGGCCCGTGACCTGGCTGCCAACGCGCCGCGTCCCCTGGTCGTCGAGATAGGGGATGGGGTCCGGACGGGCGCGGTAACTGCCGTCGTCCAGCACGATGCGGCGTTCGGCATGGTCGTGGTCGTCGAACGCGCCCGTTTGTCCCGGGTGCCACAGGCGCCCGCCGGCGGAGAGTTTCAGGTTGCCGTAGCGCTCGAGTTCATGGTGGCCCGATACGGTCAGCGTCTGATCAAAGCGCACGCGCACGTCCTCGAAGTCAGACAGTCGTTCGGCGTCGCGCGGGAGCTCGAGTGTCACCGGCTCGGGCAGCCGACCGCTTCCGCAGGTCTCGATGCCGTCGATGCGGGCGAGCTGGGGACGGCCGTGGTGGTGGCCAAAGCGGCCCTGTACGCGCAACCGATCACCCGGCGTAACCGGCTCTTGGCGCGGGGCATAGACGAACAGCCCGGTTGGCCTGTCGGACTCGTCGTTCTGCAGGTAGAAGCCGCCCAGTTGATCGTCACCCATGAAGACGCCGGTCACGATGCCCTCCAGAACGACGGAGGCGTCGTCCGCCGGAGGTTCGGCCAGCAGTTCGTCGGTCGTGAGGCTGGCTCTGTCGGACGGGCAGGCGGGTGCCAGCGCAAGCGCAGGCGGTGCGGCAAGCGCAAGGGCCACAAGCAGCGGGGTTGCGGCCGATAGCGGTCGGCGGGAGGTCACGTGCCGATCCATGGCGGCGTCCTCGGGGCAGTGGGGTCAGGCGCTATAGCGTAGCAGGGACCGCAGGTGTTCGGGTGACTGGGTGACATCGCGCACCGTGTATTGATCGAGCACCGCGAGGAAGGCATCGCGGGCGTCGTCCAGTACCCCGCGCAGCTGGCAGCCGGGCAGGATCGGGCACATCGGGCTCTCGCAATCGACGACCTTGAGGTTGGGCTCCATGTCGCGTACGACGGCCCCGATATTGATCGACTCGGGTGCGCGAGCGAGCGAGATGCCGCCGCCCTTGCCGCGGCGGGTGATCAGATACCCCTTCTGGCCCAGCTGGTGAACGATCTTGACCAAGTGGTTGCGCGGAATGCCGAAGCGTTCAGAGATCTCGGTGACGGTGACGCGCTGGTCGTCGGGCTGGACCGTGAGGTACATCAGGACGCGCAGGGAGAAATCAGTGAAGCGAGTTAGTTGCATGGGGTGACTCGTTGGCGGTTTGCAGGCCAGATCGGCGCTCGCCAGGTCCCGTACGTTCTCGCGGGTCGCACGGGTTCGGTTGGTCGGCTGCCAAATATACGGCTATGTGAATGTATAACGGCAAGATAAGGGTGTACTGGCGCAAAAACAAGTACGTTGGGTATATGAAAGCGAGTGCCGGGGCGCGAACCCGGTAACACCGTTTCCCGGGCCGTTTCCGTATACTGCGCCCGCCTTTGGGACAAAACCGGAATCGGAATGACAGTTTGGGTTGCCACCCTGCTCGGTGTCGTGCAGGGCATTTTCATGTTCTTGCCGGTCAGTTCGACCGCGCACCTGGTGCTCACCCAGCACTGGCTGATTCTCAGTGGCGAGCCGCTGCCGCCGCCGGAAAGCCCGGAGATGATCCTGTTCGACCTGGTTGTGCATGTCGGCACGCTGGTATCGATTGTCTACGTATTCCGCCAGAGTCTTTGGCGCCTGAGCGGTGGGATCGCCCGCGAGAGCTGGCAATGGGCGTCGGCCGGTGGCAGCGCGGGCCGAGAGATGCTGTTCCTGCGCCTCGCGCTGCTCTGCGGCTTGTCGGTTTTCGCCACCGCCGCAATCGGCTTTACGCTGAAGGCGAGCTTTGAGCACGTGTTCGCGAATCCGACGCTGATCGCCGGCACCCTCACGCTGACGGGCATCCTGCTGTGGTGGACGGATCGCCTGAGCCGACGTCCGCTGGGGCTGCGCAAGCTGGGGCCGAAGATCGCCACGGTGATTGGCGTGGCCCAGGGCTTTGCGCTGGTCCCCGGGCTGAGCCGCAGCGGGATGACCATCACCTTCGCGCTGTTCTCGGGCCTCAAGCGGCGCTGGGCAGCCGAATACAGCTTCTTCCTCGCAATCCCGACGATCCTGGCGGCCACCGCCGTTCAGTCGCTGGATGTCTGGACGAATGGCAATGGGCTGGGGGATCTGACCTGGACGCCGCTGATCGTCGGGTTCGTGGTCTCCGCGGTGGTCGGGGTGGTCTCCCTCAAGATGGTGCTGTTCTTCCTCTATCGCGCGCGCCTGAAGGTCTTTTCCTTCTATGTCTGGGCGCTGGCGGCCCTGGTGCTGTTCGGCTTCCTCGACGTGGACATCATGTACGGCCACTGATGGTCGTCGGGCGCATCACTCGGGGCCGCGCAGGACCCCGAGTGGCGCCTGGCGCAGTACGCTGCGCGTCCCCAGCCATCCGGCCAGCGCGATCCCCAGGGTCCCGCCGACGATCCCGAAGACGAAGGTCATCGGATTGATCCGGTAGTCGAACTCGAACACCTGCCAGGCCAGCAGGGCCCCCACCGCGGTGGCGATGATGGCTGCCAGCAGACCCGCCAGAAAACCCAGGCTGCCGAACTCGGCCAGCAGTGCCCGTCGGATGTGGTGCCGCCGCGCCCCCAGCGTGCGCAGCAGTGCGGTCTCGCGGCGGCGGACGTCGCGCGTGGCCTGTACCGCCGCAAACAGCACGGTCAGGCCCGCGACCAGGGTAAACAGAAAGACGTACTCGACCGCGCGGGTGGCCTGGTCCATCACGTCGCGGACCTGCTCGATGATCGCGCCGACGTCGATCGCGGAGACGGCCGGGAATTCGCGCAGCCAGCGGTTCTGCTCCGCTCCCATACCTTCCGGCACATGCAGCGCGGTGATATAGGTGCGCGGCTGCTCGCCCAGCAGGGCGGGCGGGCCGATCACAAAGAAATTGACCCGGAAGCTGTCCCAGTCGACCTCGCGTACGTTGGCGATGACCCCGCGCACGGGTTGCCCGCCCACCCGGAAGGTCAGGCTGTCGCCGATCTCCAGTCCAAAGCGTTCCATCAGCCCGGCCTCGACGGACCAGGCACCGTCGGCCGCCTCGCCGGTCGGCCCGTGGTGGAACCAGTGGCCCTCCGTCACGCGGTTGTGCTCCGGCGGTTCCTCCGCGTAGGAGAGGTTGAACTCGCGATCCACCAGGCGCCGGGTCTGGTCGTCGTCAAAGTCATCGGGCTGGACCGGCTGGTCGTTGATCGCGATCAGGCGTCCGCGAATCATCGGGTCCATCTGCGGGCGTTCGAGCCCGGAGGCCTCGATCCGGTCGGCGAACGCCTCTTCCTGTCCGGGCTGGATATTGACGAAGAACTGGTTTGGTGCATCGGCGGGGATGCTGGCATCCCAGGCCGAGAGCAGGTCCACACGCACAATCGCCAGCAGCAATAGCGCAAGGATGCCGATGCTGAAGGCAACCAGTTGCACGGCGCTCAGCCCGCCGCGGCGGGAGAGGTTGGCCAGACCAAAGCGCATGGCCATGCCCCCGTGATTGCGCAGCGGGCGCAGGGCCAGCACCAGCAGCAGGCCCAGTGCGCCGAGTACGACCAGGGCGCCCGCGGTCCCCAGCAGGACCCAGGCGGCCAGGCGCGGGTCGGCCGCCTGCCAGTACAACAGCGCACCGAAGGCCAGAAGGGCCAGCAGCCCCGACAGCCAGACGGAGGCGGGCGGGAGCCCCAGATCACGGCGCAGTACGCGCAGGGGGGACACCTGGCCGATGCGCAGCAACGCGGGCAGGGCGAAGCCGATCGCGGTAATCAGGCCCACACCGAGGCCCGCCGCTACTGGGCGTAACCCCGGGGGCGGCAGGTCGCCCGCCAGCCACTCACCGAGCAGCGCGGAGAGCACGAACTGCGCCGCGAACCCAATGACCAGGCCCAGTGCACTGGCCAGCAGCGCAATGATCAGGACGTGGCCAAAATAAAGCCTGAGTACATGGCGTCCGCTGGCCCCCAGCGCGCGCATGACCGCGGCGGCGTCCGCACGGCGCTGGGCAAAATGATGGGCGGCCACCGCGATCGCCGCGCCGGCCAGCAGGACCGCCATCAGAGAGGCCAGCCCCAGGAAGCGCTCGGCTCGCTCGATCGCGACCTGCAACTGCGGATTGGCGTCGTCCAGCCCGCGCAGTCGCTGGCCCGGCTCCAGGCGCTCCTCGATCCAGTCGCGGTAGCTTTCGATCGGGGCCGCCGGGCCGGTCACGAAGAGCTCGTAGCGCACGCGGCTGCCGGGTCCGATCAGACCGCTGACCTCGAGATCCTCATAGGCGAGCATCAGCCGGGGTGCGATATCCAGCAGGGCGCTGCCGCGGTCCGGCTCCCGCGTGATCTCGCCGGCCACTTGCAGTTCCAGTTCGCCGACCTCGACGGTATCGCCGACCTCCAGTTCCAGCGCCTGCAGCAGGGCGCCCTCCAGCCAGGCCGTACCGGGTTCCGGTCCCTGGGTGCGTACCTCGGGGTCCGCGTCCGGGTCGGTTCGTACGAGGGCCTCGCCCAGCAGGGGCCAGTCACGATCCACCGCGCGCAGCGCGGACAGGCGGGAGTCGTCCTCGGGGGTGAACAGCACGCTGGGCAGGGCCGCGGTGCGGGCGGTCTGCAGGCCTCGACGTTCGGCCTCCGCGAGCCAGTCCTCCGGGATCGGCTGGTCGCCGACCACGGCCATGTCACCGCCCAGCAGCAGGGTCGCCTGCTGCGCCATGCCGCGATCCACCCGATCAGTGAAGAACCCGACCGCCGCGACCGCCGCCACCGCGACGACCAGGGCTGCGGCGAGCACACGCAGTTCGGCACTGCGCCATTCGCGCCAGGTGCCACGAATCCATTCGCGCGGACCGCCGCGCCTAGAAAGCCAGGTCATGCCAGCACGCCGTCCTCGATATGAAGGATACGATCGCATTGCTGCGCGAGATCGGCGTCGTGTGTCACCAGGATCAGCGCCGTGCGCTGGCCCTGGTCATCCGGTTGGAGGGCCAGGCTGAACAGCAGTTCGATGATGCGGCTGCCGGTCTGGCCGTCGAGATTGCCGGTGGGCTCGTCCGCAAACAACACGGCCGGGCGATCCACAATCGCGCGGGCGATGGCGACGCGCTGCTGTTCGCCTCCCGAGAGCTGGTGCGGGTAGTGGGCTTCGCGCTCGCTGAGCCCGACGCGCTTCAGCGCGTCGCGGGCCCAGCCGGAGATCTCGGTTTGCGAGCGCGCCTCGTGCTCGGGGTTAAGCTCCAGCGGCAGCAGCACGTTTTCAAAGGCCGTCAGTGCCGGGAGGAGCTGGAAAGACTGGAACACGAAGCCGACGCGCCCGGCGCGCAGGGCGGCCCGGCCATCTTCGTCCAGCTCACTGATCGTTTGGCCGAGCAAGCGAACTTCTCCGGCACTTGGGGCGTCCAGACCTGCAAGAAGTCCGAGCAATGTGGACTTGCCGGAGCCGGAGGCGCCGAGGATGGCGACCGTCTCGCCGGCGTGCACCGCGAGCGAGACTCCGCGCAGAATATCCAGTACACCGCTGGGGCCGGCGATCCGCTGTTGCAGGTCGCGGGCTTCCAGAACCGAAGATGAGGATGCATCCATGTGGCGTTATTCCCTGGTCATGTTTGCGTGGCTCGCGTTGCTATGGAGTCCGCTTGGCCTTGCGAATTCCATCAGCTCGGAAAATTCAGGGGAAGAACCCGCGAAGGTGCTGGTGTTCGGTGATTCCCTGAGCGCGGCATTCGGGATGAACGATTCCGAAAGCTGGGTGGGGCTCCTGGAGGCGCGTCTGAGCGAGCGCAATCATCCCTGGCGTGTGGCCAATGCCTCGATCAGTGGCGAGACGACGGCCGGGGGGCGCGAACGGCTGCCTGAGGTCCTCGAACGCGAGAGCCCTGACCTCGTGATCCTGGCCCTGGGAGGCAATGACGGCCTGCGCGGGCTCTCGCCACGGGCCATGCGCGAGAACCTGGAGGCGATGCTGGAGGCGATCGACTCGGCGGGCGCCCAGACGCTGTTGCTCGGGATTCGCATTCCGCCCAACTACGGCCCCCAGTACAGTCAGCGCTTCGAGGCCGTCTTCGCCGATCTGGCCCGGGAGCGTGGGCTGGTGTTCGAGCCCTTCTTCCTGCACGAGGTTGCCCTTCGCGACGGGATGATCATGGATGACGGGATCCACCCGACGCCCGAGGCGCAGCCCTACATGCTGGATGCCGTGTGGCCTCATCTGGAGCCCATGATGCGCGGGATAGAGGCTTGTCTGGACGACGCGGTTTCAGTTTCCGAGCGCGCGGCGCAGATCGGTCAGGACGTCCTCGGGGAGGAGCTGGCGCAGCACCGGATGGATATCGCGTTCGACCTCGGATAGCAGCGGCAGGGTGCGAACCAGCGAGTGCCGCGAAAGTGGGTCGCCGTACTGATTCGTCTGAATCGGGCGGTCCAGGCCGGTCTCCATCAACGCGATACCCGGCTCGCCGCGGGGGCCCTCGTCGAGGACCTCGACCAGTTCCACCATGCGGCCATCCACTTCCCCCTGCACCCCGATCAGCGGTGCCAGGAGATCGACCAGTCGTTCGGCCTGTTCCGTGGTGAGCGTCTCCATTGGGGTACCTTACGGTGGATTTTCCGCCGACACCAGTTCGTTAAGGAAACACTAATGGAAGGTGGTGTCCCCGGCAGGATTCGAACCTGCGACCTGCCCCTTAGGAGGGGGCTGCTCTATCCAGCTGAGCTACGGAGACAGCCGCGCCGCGAGTATAAGCATGTGTCGGGATTCGCGCCAAAGCGATGTGGCGGTTCCCAGGCTGTGGCGACGGTCACCCTTGAACGTCCAGGCGATGGTGGGCCCAGGCGACAAAGTCCATCACAGGGCAGCGACCTTCCTCGGGGACGCCTGCGCCGCTAATGACGCGATACGTGATCAGGTCGCCATCTCGCGCCAGGACCTTGCGCACGCTCCAGGCGTGGTCCGCGGCGCCGTTGCTGTAGCACTGTCCGGGACGAACATCCGCAGGATCGATCGCGTCCGGGTGCGCATGGTGGCGTCGTGCCAGGAGGTACAGGCGGGCCAGGTCGTCCTCCGTCATGTCGAGATACAGATTGAGATCGCGCATCGCGTGTTCCAGGTCGGCCTGGCTGAGGCCGGCACGCTCCAGTGCACCGGATGGGCCGGCGGGCGAGGGCTCGCCCAGGCGCGCCAGGGCGGCCGGGTAGCGGCGCCATGGAAACGGGTAGTTGATCATGAAGGCGACCAGCAGCATGACGGCCACGCTGGAGAGAACGGGGTGCAGGATGAACAGCAACCCCAGCTCCTCGACCGAGGCGCCGCCCAGCACGGCATACAGCGCCGTGGCACCCCCGGGAGGGTGCAGGCAGCGCAGGTAGTACATCGCGTAGACGGTGAGGCCGACCGCGAGTGCGGCGGCCACCAGCGGGTGATCGACCAGGTGACGGACGGCGACCCCGACCATAGCCGCAATGGCATGCCCGCCGAGGACATTCCAGGGCTGCGACAGCGCGGCCCGGGGTGCGGCAAAGAGCAGGACGGCGGTAGCGCCCAGGGAGGCGAGGATGAGCCCGTTGATCCCGCTTTCGGTGACCGAGGCCGCGACCTCCAGTGACAGATACAGGCCGATCACGGCCCCGATCAGCGCGATCAGCTTGTCCTTGTGATTGGTGGTGTCGAGGAAGTCGCCGAGTAGGAGGCCGCGTCCTGTGCGCATGTCTGCCCGTTGCTCATAAGTTGAATAAAGTGCACAGCTTTAGGGGCGCAGGGCCCGTGGTCAAGTGGTGGGTTGCGTGCTGCGGGATTCCCGGGGAAGGCATGGGAATCCTTTGGGCGTCATGGATCCGCGGCGGTTGGAGACTCGAGGATCAGCGCGACGCGCCGATTCTCGGAACGGCCGCGTGCGGTGTCGTTGCTGGCCACAGGCTGGGTGTCGGCGCGGCCCACGGCGCGCAGTCGCTCGGCGTCGAGTCCCTGGTCCAGCAGGTAGCGGACCACGCCGCTGGCGCGGGCGGAGGAGAGCTCCCAGTTGGAGGGAAAGCGCTCCGTCCCAATCGGGATGTTGTCGGTGTGCCCCTCGACGGTAACCAGGCCGTCGTGCTCGTCCAGTAGGGTCTCCAGCTGCGCCAGTAGCGCCCGGCCTTCCGGTTGCAGGTCGGCCTGTCCGCTGGCGAACAGGATCTCGTCCTGGATGCGCAGCTCGGTGCGGCCGGGGTGCTCGACGACCTCGACGCCCTGAGGTGCCTGCTCGCGCATCCTGGATGCGGTCGTGGCCGTGCCCTCGGGATCGGGGTCGTCCACTTCCGGCAGCAGTTCATGGAGCCGGCCTTCGAGATCGCCCAGGTCTCCTGTTAGGGGCGCGACCAACGGGTCGAGGAGGGCCTGGTGATCGGGGTGGGCGAGCTGGATCGGTTGGGCCGCGCTGGCCAGTGGGCGGTCGTCGCGCGGGTCCATGAAGGTCAGCATGATCACGAATATGACGATGACCAGGGTGAGCACGTCGAGATAGGTGAGGATCCAGGCGTGCTCGTCGTCGCGCTGGCGCTCGCCCGGATAGGAGCCGAGAAAGGCCTGTTCCGGTCGCGTGGCCGCCTGGGCATCCATCTCGGCCTGCATGGCCGCGCGGTTGGAGGTGGAGTATCCGGGGCTGGGCATGCTCAGGTGCGTTCCTGGCGTTCGGCTTCATCCGGATCGGGTTCGCCGTTGGGCTCGGTCTGGCGGATCTCGTCGCGGTGGTTCTCCATGAACGAACGCAGGGTCTCGCGGATGTACCCCGGGGTGCGGCCCTTGCGCATCAGCATGATGCCTTCGAGCACCATGGTCATCAGCACCACGCGGCCCTCGGTGCGCCGTTCCAGCTTGATCGCGATCGGGCGGAACACGAGGTTTGCCAGCAGGATGCCGTAGAACGTGGTGATCAGGGCGATCCCGAGGTTGACCGCGATGATGGTGAAGTCATCGGTCTCGGTGGTCAGCAATAGGTTAATCAGTCCGATCAGCGTCCCCAGCATGCCGAAGGCCGGGGCATAGGTGGCCATGGTGCGAAACATCTGCGCATCGGCCTGTTCGCGGGCGCGCAGGCGGGCCATGCGCCAGTTGAGCAGGTCCTGGATGTCGTCCATCGGGGTGTCATCGATCACCAGCTGGATGCCGGTGCGCAGGAACGGATTCTGGACCTGCTCCAGGCGCTGCTGGACGCCGCGCAGGTTCTGCGAGTACCAGTAGCGCGAGACCTGAACGATCTCTTCCAGGTCGCTGGCGATGTCGTAGCGCTCCTCGCGGATGGCATGCGCCCCCGCACGGAAGACTCGCACCACCTCGTGAAAGGGATAGCTCATCAGGGTCGCGGCGATCGTACCGCCGAGCACGATACCCAGCCCCGGCAGGTTCAGGAAGGCATGCAGGTCCTGCGAGGAAAAGGCGATCACGCTGCCGAAAACCAGCAGGCTGCCGATGATGCCGAGAAGGGTCGAGAGATTCATTCAGGAATCCGTAAGGCTCCGGGATTGATGGGGGTCAGGGTATAGCACGGCCGCGCCGGGTTCACGCAGTCCCGGGCGTTCGCCGACGGCGTCGTTCCTGCGTACACTCGGGGCTTTGTTTGCTGAGGGAGAGGCCGGCATGGAATGGGTGCTGATCGCGATTGTGGTGCTGCTCGTGGTCTGGGCGGTCTGGACATACAACCGGCTGGTGACGGCGCGCAACCGCTACAAGAACGCGTTTGCCCAGATCGACGTCCAGCTGACCCGCCGCTACGACCTGATCCCGAACCTGGTGAAAGTCGCGGAACGCTACATGAGCCATGAGCGCGACACGCTGGAAGCAGTGATCCAGGCGCGCAATCAGGCGATGGACCGGCTGAAGCAGGTGGGCGGGGACCCCACGAACACTGAGGCCGTGCGCCAGCTGTCCGGGGCCGAGCAGGGGCTGTCCGGCGCCCTGGGACGCTTGTTCGCGCTGTCCGAGAACTATCCGGACCTGAAGGCGAACGAGAACATGATGCAGCTCTCCGAAGAGCTGACCAGCACCGAGAACCGGGTGGCCTTCGCGCGTCAGGGCTATAACGATGCGGTGATGCAGTACAACATCCTGCGCGAGATGTTCCCGAACACCCTGATCGCGAACAACTTCGCCTTCCGCCCGGCGCAATTGCTGGAGATCGAGGACCCGCAGAAGCGCGAGCCGGTCGAGGTCAACTTTTCCTAGGGACAGGGCATGAATTTCTTTGAACATCAGGACCGTGCCCAGCGGCGCACGCGGGTGCTGCTGGGCCTGTTCATGCTGGCTGTGCTGGCGATTGTGGTGGTGATGAACCTGATCGCGCTGGTGCTGTTCGGCCAGGCGCAGGCGACCGCACCGGGCGAACCCTGGCTGACCCGGGCGTTTCTCCGCGACAACCTGGACGTGGTTGGCTGGACCAGTGCGTTCACCGTGGGGCTGATCGGTCTGGGCAGTCTCTATCGCATGCTGAGCCTGCGCGATGGCGGTGGCGCGGTTGCGCGCGAGCTTGGGGGCACGCGGATTGAAGGGGACACCCGTGATCCGTTGCGCCGCCGCCTGATGAACGTGGTGGAAGAGGTCGCGATCGCCTCGGGGGTTCCGGTGCCCGAGGTCTACGTGCTGGAGCAGGAGCCGGGCATCAATGCCTTCGCGGCCGGGTATTCGCCGTCCGATGCCGCGGTCGCGGTGACGCGCGGCGCGCTGGAACACCTGAACCGGGACGAGCTGCAGGGCGTGGTCGCCCACGAGTTCGGGCACATCCTCAATGGCGATATGCGTATGAACATCCGCCTGGTGGGGATGCTGTTCGGGATTCTGGTGATGGCACTGATCGGGCAGCGTGTGCTGCTGGCGATGCGCTTTTCCCGCAACAACCGGAACGCCGGTGGGATCGTGGTCGCGGGCCTGGTGCTGATGATCGTGGGTTACATCGGTCTGTTCTTCGGGCGTTGGATCCGGGCATCGGTTTCGCGTCAGCGCGAATACCTGGCGGATGCCTCAGCCGTGCAGTTCACGCGCCAGCCGGAGGGTATTGCGGGGGCGCTGAAGAAGATCGGGGCCAGCTACTCCGGGCTCAACGCGGACAGCGAAGAGGTCGGACACATGCTGTTCGTCAATGGGGGCCTGGGCCGGATGTTTGCGACCCATCCGCCGCTGGAAGATCGTATCCGCAAGATCGAGCCGAGTTTTGATCCCTCGGAGCTGGAGGCTGTACAAAAGCGCATGCAGGACGATGCGCGGCGCCGGCGCGAGGAGCAGGAGGCCGAGGCCGCGCGCGAACAGGCCGAGCCGAAGGCCGGGGGTGGGCTGGCGTTGCACCCCGAGGCCCTGCTCGAAGCGATTGGCGACCCCGGCCTTGCGCATATCCTCGGCGCCGGCTTCCTGGTCGCCGCAGTGCCCAGCGCCCTGGAACGCTCGGTGCATTCCGATCGCTGGGCCGCCGAGGCCGTGCTGTATCTGTTGATCTCCAATGACGCGGAGGTGCGAGATGCCCAGCTGATGCGCATCCTCGAGACGCGCGGCGAGGACAGCGAGAAGCGCGTGCGCGACCTGCTGCAGGCAGTACCGGAGCTCAGTCCCGATCTGCGCATCCCGGTGCTGGAGATGGCCTTCCCCGTGCTCCGCCGTCACCCCCCACAGGAACGCGAGGTCTTGTCAGGGCTTGTAGATGAGCTGATTCAGGCCGATGGACGGGTGTCGGCCTTCGAGTACGCGCTCGGGCGCCTTGTACGGCGTCAGCTGCAGGATATCGAACGGCCGTCGCAGGCCCGTTCAGGTGGCCGCCGCCGGCTGGCCGACAACAGTGGACAGGCACGCTACGTGCTGGCGGTCCTGGCCCACCACGGGCACCCCGACGATCCCGATGCGGCCATCACGGCGTTCAATGCCGGCGTGGCGGCGCTGACCGGCATCATGCCGCTGGAGTCGGAGGCCCCGCCCGAACTCGAGCAGGCCACCACCGGCAATGCCTGGGCAGCCGTGCTGGACAAGGCCCTGGAGCGGCTCGACGACCTACGGGTCAAGGACAAGCGGACGCTGGTAGAGGCGATGCTGGCGACGGTTCAGCGCGGCGGTGGCGTCCAGGTAGCCGAGATCGAGTTGCTGCGCGCGATGGCCGCTGCGCTGCACATCCCGTTGCCCATCGCCGAGATGGCGGATGGCTCGCAGGGGAGCGGGTCAGCGGGATAAGGCTCCACACCCGGCTGGTGTAGCCGGTATGATGCGAGTCCCCGGGGGCGTGGCGGAACGGGTAGACGCAAGGCACTTAAAATGCCTCGGCCGCAAGGCTGTGCCGGTTCGAGTCCGGCCGCCCCCACCATTATCTTTCCTTGCACTTTGAAGTGCCACGGCTAATCGTCACTTCCAAAAGCATATTTCTGCGCCTCGGGTGAGCAGCGATCTCACCGTTCACAGGGGGGTGTTTTAGGCGCATAGTGGGTACTACCGCTGGTAGTGACAGGTCTGGGCATGGATGACAGCACCCACACGCGCACGGAAGCCCCGCACGACGCGCCTCGCCACAGGGGCCGGGATTCGGGGTCCACGGCGGGCCCCTTTGCCCTGGGCCTGGTGGCCGCCCTGATATTCCTTGGGCTGTTTCTGCTGATTGATCGCGCCTGGAAGATCGAGCTGGAAGATCGCCAGAGTGCCGCGGTGGCGAGCGAGCTCGCCAGTCTGCGCACGCAGGTGGAAAGCGTGATCAATGGGCTGGTGCATTCGACCATCGGGCTGGCGGCTTACGCCTATGTTCACCCGGACCTGGGGACCGACGAGTTCGAGCGCGTAGCCGAGCGCATTTACCGCGGGCATGAAGACCTCGTGATTTCCCTGACGCTGGCACGGGGGCCGATCGTCGAATTTGTCTATCCCCTTGAGGGGAACGAAGGCGTGGTCGGGCTCAACCTCGCCACTCACCCCGAACAGGCGGATTCCTTTCGCCGAGTCCTGAACGAACGAGAGGTGGTCGTAGCGGGCCCCTGGCCGCTGGTTCAGGGCGGTTATGGGCTCCTGGTGCGCGCCCCGGTCGACACGGAGCCCGTTCCAGACAGTCCTGCTCACCTCGCCGCTGACGAGCCTATGGACCAGCTGAGTATCAGCAGCATAGCGCTGGATTTTGAGGCCTTGCTCGAGCGTGCGGGCATCGGCGAACAACTGGGTACGCTGTTGCTTGCCCTGCGCGGCCGGGATGGTGTGGGCGAGGCTGGCCCGTTTTTCTACAATCCTCATGACCTCGCCGAGGAGGCGCCACACCGGCATCGGATTCGTTTCCCGGGGGGCGAATGGCAACTCCTGGCCGATGTAGATCCGGCGCACAGGGATACGGATCGTCCCATGGCCTGGTGGGCATTGGGGTTCGTGGGCGCACTGGCAGTCGGCGGCTACACCTATCGCGTCGGGACGGGCATGCAGGCACGTCGACGTGACCTTGATCGCTACCGGGGCCTGGTGAATCGCTTGGAAGACCCGACGCTCGTGGTGTCCGGGCGACGTATCCTCTGGGCAAACCCGGCGTTTGTTCGAATGCTGGGACAACAACCGCCTGTGAATACGGAGCTGGCACAGTTGGACCTTGTGCACCCGGATGATCTCGACCGGCTTCCACCCAACCTCGATTTCACCGATTCACCTCCCGAGACGCATGGACGCGAGGTACGGATATGCGTGTTTCACGGGGGCTGCCGCTTTTTCCTGCTGCGTTGGGTGCCGGTGGACTGGGAGCAAGGTCGCGCCTGGCTGTTGACCTTCGTCGATGTGAACGAAAAGCGGTTGTTGTTCGACGCACTGACGGCGGCGCGGGACCTGCAGGATGCGATGTTCGAGGCCATTCCGGGGTATGCCTTTGTGGTCGATTCCGAGGGCACGGTTCGGCACGTGTTTGGTGACGCCTGCCATCGACAGGAGATGGCCCCGACCCTCCTTGGCGACACCCTGGATCAGTTGTTTCCCTCGGACGTGGCGGCGAACTTCCTCGAGATGGTGAACCGGGCGATCGATGAGGGGACGCTGCAGATGCACGAATACCGCCTGGATGTGGATCTGTTGAAGCGCCTGGGGATTCCCGAGCATGAAACCGGCGCGCGCTGGTTCGAGGCACGGATCCGGCCTCTGGCGCGCGCAATCAACGGCCTCCCCGCAGTCGTCTGGCACGCGCTTGATGTCACGGATCGGCGGGAGCTGGAGATCAAGCTGAAGACCATGGCCTGGGAAGACCCCCTGACCGGGATGGCCAATCGGGCGGCACTGGATCGTGCGTTCCCGCGGCTGGTGGCGCGTGCCGAGCGTCAGGGGGGACGCCTCGCGCTGCTGTTCATCGATCTGGACCACTTCAAGCCGGTGAATGACCGCTATGGCCATGTCGTGGGCGATCAGCTCTTGCGCCGGGTCGCGGAAAGGCTGAAATCGCATCTGCGCCCGGACGACGTCCTCGTCCGTCTGGGCGGGGACGAGTTCATCGTCCTGACCGCGCCGCTGGAGGAGCGTGAAGAGGGCCTTCATCTGGCCCAGCGGGTGCAGCAGGATCTCGATAACGCGTTCGAGGTCCACACCGGTCCTGGCGAATTCGTGGAGCTAAAGGTCACATCCAGTATTGGTGTGGCCTTCTATCCGGATGTGGGCCGGCATCTGTCGGACCTGATGGTCGCAGCCGACCGGGCCATGTATCAGGTGAAGGCGCAGGGGCGCAATGATGTCGGCCTGGCCGGTGATGCCCCCCCTAACCATGGGCGCCCCACGCCGAGGGTGTAGTCCACAACAACCGGCGAATGGGACGACTAGGCGAGCGGGCGTTGCGGGTCGAGGCGGCCGGCGGTGCTGTCCAGCAAGGGCTCTGGCAGACCCAACAGGCGGTCGGCCACCAATTCCGCGGCCAGGGGTGCGTACAACAGCCCGCGCGAGCCGTGGGCCACATTGAGCCAGACGCGGCGGCCGGGGTCGCGAAGACTCGCACCGGCCAGAGGCAAGCGATCACGTACCACAGCACGGTTACCCGCCCAGCGTTCCAGCGTCTCGACCTGGGCGGGGTCACCCAGACCGGGAACCCAGCTCAGGTGCTCGAGGTTGAGCTGGTCGTCCTCGCGGCGAGGCGTGGTGTCGGGTGCGGCTTCCACTGTATCCGGCATCTGTGTCCGCCGATACGTAGCGCCAATCCAGGCCTCGCCCGGGCCTAGCGGGATGCAGTACCCCTGGCCCGTCGTGACCTGTCCACCCCAGTCCGGGAGCGGGGCACGGATCCGGGTCATTTGCCCCGACACGGTCGATACCTGTTCCAGTTCGGGGCACAGGGCGTGTAATCCGGGAGCCGCTGTCGCGACCACTACGTGATCCCATGGGAGAGAATCGGCGCTGGACCCGGCCGGTTGGCCTTCCAGTATCGGGCCCTCGTCGGTGAGGCGCAGGCCAGTGATCCGGCGGGTCTCCACAGGCGGGAGCGACTGCGCGAGGGCCGTACAAAGCCGGGCGAGATTGAGGCCGCAGCCCCCGGGATAGTACAGACGTGGCTCCGGACCCGAATCCGGTCCGCCCTCGAGGTCGAACAAAGCCCCGGTGTGCTCCCGCCCAGCGCGCAGCAGGCGCTGCACCCGTTTGCGGCCGTGGGCGCTGACACCATGAAAGGAGACCCCTTCCGCCAGCACGGGGTCAATGCCGGTTTGCGCAGTAATCTCGCCGAGCAGGCCCCGGGTCGAGCGCATGCCGGCCAGGGCCAGATGATTCAACTCCGTGTCCCTGGGGTGGGGGTTCGGCAACAGGACCGCGGCCGGGTTTCCGGATGCGCCGCCCCCGGCGCCGGCAGGGTCGAACAGCCGGACCTCGCAGCCTCTGTTATGCAATGCGAATGCAGAGGCGAGCCCGGCAACGCCGGCACCGATGATCGCAACCCGGGGCCGCTTGAGCGCGTCGGGTACAGGTCCGCGATAGCTGCCTTCCAGGCGTTCACGCTTCTGGCCATGTCCCGGGGCACGTTGGACTTCAAATCCCACTGCCTCCAGATCCCGGCGTACCTGTCCGGCGGCGGTATAGGTGCCAAAGGTGGCGCCGGGGCGCGAAAGGCGCGCGATCTGGCGAAAGACCGCCGTGTTCCACAGGCCCGGGTTCGAGCGTGGCGCGAAACCGTCCAGGAACCAGGCATCGATACCGCCGCGGATCTGCGCCAGCAGGGGAGCGGCATCGCCCAGGCCGAGCGTCAGGATTGCGCGGGCTCCGGGAAACACAATCCGGTGCAGGCCACTGATCGGTGGGGGGTACTGCGCACGGAGGGCCCGGCTATCGGCGTCGTCCAGGTCCAGGTGCCGATGGACCTCCCGCAGATCGTCGAGTGACAATGGATGGGCTTCCAGACTCAGTATCGACAGGAAGGCCCCGGGCGGCGCGTGTTGCCGCCACTGTTGCAGCGTCAGCAGGACGTTGAGGCCTGTACCAAAACCAGTTTCCCCGATGGCGACCGTTCCGCCGGCGGCAAATCGACGCGGGAGGTCGTTGGCCTTGATGAAGACCTCGAAGGCCTCGGCCCCGGGGTCGTCCGAGCCGAAATAGGCGTCCTGGTATTCGGGTGCGTACGGTCGCCCGTCGCGCCAGACGAGGCGCGCCTGCGCCAGTGGTTCACATGGAATAGCGGGAGAATGTGCGGGGGTCACAATCGAAGCGCGCCCCACCTGTAAATGGGTGGGGCGCCGACCTTTGGCAAAAGCAATGCGTTACTGGCTCAGCAACTCGTCGTAGGGTGTGAACGCGACCTGCGTGTTGCGCACGCCGTTGTCGAGTTGCGCCAGGAGGGTCTGGCTCAAACTCTTGAACTTCTCCAGTTCCTCGCCCGCGAGCGACTCGCTTTCGGGGAGCTCCACACGCATCGGGTCGCGCGGCTGGTTGTTCACGTGGACCTCGTAGTGCAGGTGTGGCCCGGTCGAGCGGCCGGTGTTGCCGGACAGCGCGATACGGTCCCCGCGTTCCACGGTGTCTCCGACGCTGACCAGTTGCCGGTGCAGGTGGAGGTACCGGGTAGAGTAGCCCTGCCCGTGCTCGATCACGATAAAGCGGCCTGCGTAGGGATGGTTCTCCACACGGGTGACGCGGCCGTCAGCTGGCGCGTTCACCGGGGTGCCGATCGGCATGGCGAAATCCGTCCCGGAATGCGGTGCCACACGGCCCGTGACCGGATGCCGCCGACGCGGATCAAAACCGGAACTGATGCGGTAATTGCCCGAGAACGGACGACGATCAAATGGTGGCAAAAGGCTTTCGCCGTCCGGCGTGTAGAAGCGGCCATTGGAGTTGCGGGCCGCGCGTACCGTGATGCGCTGTCCCTCGTAGTCGAAGGCAAGCAGGCGGAGATTGTGCGGGGTGTCGTCACCGACCAGGGTTTCCATCTCCAGCAGCAGAGTGAACTCGTCGCCGGTACGGGCGTGTGTGCGGACCGGGAGGTAGCGGTCCAGCAGCACGGCGATGGCGCCGGCCGCGCGGGGCGAGAGGTCGGTGCGTTGTGCTAGCGCGGCGGACACATTGCCCTCAATCTCGGCACTGATCACCATGTGGCTGACTTCGCGCCCGTTCTCGACCTCACCGCGCTGGAAATCCCAGCCATCTTCCTCGCGGACCCATTCGTAGCCGCTTGCGCGGTCGGTCCAGAGACGCAGGTGGGTCAGGTAGCCGTCTTCGTCCACCTGCCACTCGATCTCCTGCCCCGGCCGTATGCGGTTGAGGATCGATGCGTTCTCGTCATCGTCCAGGAGTCGGTAGAGGGTTGCCAGCGGCAGGTCCCAGTCGCGTTGCCACAGGCTGGTCAGGCGCTCGCCGCTCTCGAGCTTGTGGTTGTTCCAGTCCGAGCGGTCCTCTTCGGCCACGCGGTCCTCGCCTTCGTCGAGGTCGAAGGTTTCGTATGAAGTGGGGTAGTCGGTCTCGTCGTCGAACCCGGAATCATTAATCAGGTCGGTTGCGTAGGAGACCTTGGTGGCTTCGGCGTCGAAGTGCGAACCGGCAGATCCGGCCGCTCCCGGTCCATGCGGCTGGGAGAGTTGCTCGGCCTGGCCGTTCTGGCTATCGGGGGAAACGGTGGGGACCATCGGCGACATCTT
This sequence comes from Thioalkalivibrio sp. ALRh, assembly GCF_000381425.1. NCBI lineage: Bacteria > Pseudomonadati > Pseudomonadota > Gammaproteobacteria > Chromatiales > Ectothiorhodospiraceae > Thioalkalivibrio > Thioalkalivibrio sp. ALRh. Next base: position 35,200 of record NZ_KB906524.1, on the reverse strand, counting down.
GCCGTTGGCCCCGGCTTGCAACGCCGCGATATCGAGCGGTTGCGAGGTTTCTGCGGGCTGAGAAGCGAGAAGAAGACTGGCGCTGATTGCAACAGCGACCCCGGCTGCGCCGAGAAGAAAGACGGGTGGGATCTTTCGTTTGACGCCCATATGGCCTCTGCCCGGAAAAGTTTCCGCTTTATACCACGTTTTTTCCGGTAATAAACCCCCTCTTGCCCACGTTGCGCGGGGTCGCAGGCAGGGTGGCGTTCTCGTGATGCATCAGGACCGGATCCCGATGCCCTTGTTCAACAGTATCAGGGCCGCCGTGTACAGGGCCGCGATGAAGGCCACAATTACGGCAAACGAGACCATGATCGGGAAGTCGCTGGACCCGAGGCTGCCGTAGCGGAAGCCGTCCACCATGTAGAGGATCGGGTTGAGCATCGATACGCCCTGCCAGAACTCCGGGAGCAGGCTGACGGAATAGAACACCCCGCCGAGATAGGTCAGGGGCGTGAGCACGAAGGTGGGCACGATCGCGATGTCGTCAAAGGTGCGCGCGAACACGCCGTTGATCAGCCCGGCCAGTGCGAACAGGATCGAGGTGAGCAGGACCACGATCAGCATCACGCCTGCGTTGTGGATACTCAGAGGGCTGAAGAACAACGAGACCAGCAGCACCGCCACGCCGACGCTGAGCCCGCGGGCGACACCCCCGAATACAAAGCCCAGGATGATCACGCTGTTGGGGATCGGCGAGACCAGCATCTCCTCGATGTGGCGCTGGAACTTGGAGCCAAAAAAGGACGAGACGACGTTCGAGTAGCTGTTGGTGATTACCGCGAGCATGATCAGCCCGGGGACGATGAAGTCCATGTAGCGAAAGCCGTCCATGTCTCCGATGCGTTCGCCGATCAGCCCCCCGAAGATGATGAAGTACAGGGCGGTGGTAATCACCGGCGGCAGGATGGTCTGCACCCAGATACGCGCGAAGCGCAGCACCTCCTTGGTCACAATGGTGCGAAAGGCGACCCAGTAGTCATGCAGGTGGCGCTCGCTCATTGCGGGTTCTCCGGCTGTTCGGCGGTGCCCGTGGCCCCCTGCGTCAGGTGGCTGGGGGCGGCGTCGCTGCGGGTCATGCGCAGAAACAGCTCTTCCAGCCGGTTCGACTTGTTGCGCATGCTCTGAACCCGCAGCCCGGCATGGTCCAGGACACGGAAGAGGTCGTTCAGGTGCTGCCCGCGCTTGATGTCGGCCTCCAGGGTCAGTTCGTCGATTTGCCGCAACGGGATCTCGGAGTCGTGGGGCAGCTGCCGGACCGGCTCGCTCAGGTCCAGAACCATGGTCTCGGTCTCGAGCTTCGCGAGGAGCTGCTTCATCGTGGTGTTTTCGACGATCTGGCCGTCATCGATGATCGCGATGTTGCGGCAGAGGGACTCCGCCTCTTCCAGATAGTGCGTGGTCAGGATGATGCTGCGGCCATCGGTATTGATGCGACGGAGAAAATCCCACATCGAGCGACGCAGCTCGATGTCCACTCCGGCCGTGGGTTCGTCCAGGATCAGCAGTTTCGGTTCGTGCACCAGGGCGCGGGCGATCATCAGGCGCCGTTTCATCCCGCCGGACAGGGTGCGTGCCATGTCCTTGCGCTTCTCCCACAGCCCCAGCTCGCGCAGGTAGTGCTCGGTGCGGCGCCAGGCCTCGTGGCGCGGGATGCCGTAGTAGCCCGCCTGGTTCACCACGATCTCGCCGATCGGCTCGAAGTTGTTGAAGTTGAACTCCTGCGGGACCAGGCCGATCGAGCGCTTCACGGACTGTTGATCGCGGTCGAGGTCGTGTCCGAACACGCGCACCTCACCGGCCGTCTTGTTGATCAGCGAGGTGATGATGCCGATGGTGGTCGACTTGCCCGCCCCATTGGGCCCGAGCAGGGCGAAGAAACTCCCGGGCGCCACCTCCAGGTCGATGCCCTTGAGGGCCTCGAATCCGTTCTTGTAGGTCTTGCGCAGGCCGCGAATTTCCAGCGCTGGTGTCATGCTCACATCCTGTGACGGTGGGTGTACCGGCCGGGGCGGCCGACGGGCGTTATTATGGCCATTTTGACCGAACCGGGAGGAAAGCCGCGTGGATTCTGCCTTTGTTGAAGCCGCCGACGATGCCATCGATCTGGTACCCGTCACCACCGACACCCTGGAGTCCCGTCTCGAGGCGGCCCCGCCAACGTGGCGCGCCTGGGCCGAGGCGGGGCGCTTCGAGGGCAAGGACGGGCAGGTCCTGCGTGTACCCGGGGATCAGGGACAGCTTGCCGCGGTCCTGGTGGGATTCGATGCCGAGACACCCCTGTGGATGCTAGCCGCGGCGGCCGAGACCCTGGCGACGGGCCACTATCGCCTGGTCACGGAGGGTCTCGACCCGACCACTCAGGAGCAGGCCGCGATCGGCTGGGGTCTGGGGTGCTACCGCTTCGACCGCTATCGGGCGGCCGAGGATCGGCCGGCGCCCAGGCTGGTCTGGCCCGAGGCGGTCGATCGCAAGCGAGTGATGGCCTATATCGATTCCATCGCCATGACCCGGGACCTGATCAACACCCCGGCCGCCGACATGATGCCAGCGAACCTCGCCCTGACGGCGCGCGAGCTTGCCGAGGCCTTTGGCTGCAGCCTGCACGTGGTCAGCGACAGCGACGCGCTGGAGAAGTCGTTCCCCTGCGTGTACGCGGTGGGCGAGGCGAGTGCGCACGGCCCGCGGGTGATCGAACTCACCTGGGGCCCCGCGGGTGCCCCGTCCGTCGTGTTGGTGGGCAAGGGCGTCTGTTTCGATTCCGGAGGCCTGAACCTGAAACCGGGCAACTCCATGCGCCAGATGAAAAAGGACATGGGCGGGGCTGCGATCGTGCTGGGGCTCGCGCGCCTGATCATGGCGACGGAACTGCCGGTTCGGCTGACAGTACTGATCGGCGCGGTCGAGAACGCGGTGGGTTCGCGTGCGTTCCGCCCCGGGGACGTGCTGACCGCGCGCAATGGCAAGACGATCGAGGTGGACAACACCGACGCGGAAGGAAGGCTGGTGCTCGCGGACCTGCTGGACCGGGCGGGCAGCTTCCACCCGGACCTGCTGGTCGACTTTGCGACCCTGACCGGCGCGGCCCGCGTCGCGGTGGGGACGGAGATCAGCGCTGTCTTTGCCAGCGATGAAAACTGGGCGAACGCGCTGGAAGCCCCGGCCAGAGCCTGGGACGACCCGGTCTGCCCGCTACCGCTGCATGCTCCGTATCGCTACATGCTGGACAGCGATGTCGCCGACATCGTCAACAGCTCGACCGGTGGCTACGCCGGCGCGATCACCGCAGGGCTGTTCCTGAAGGAGTTCGTGCCGGAAGACGTGCCGTGGCTGCACTTCGACATCATGGCGTTCAACGTGCGCGCCCGGCCGGGCCGCCCCAAGGGGGGCGAGGCGATGGGGCTGCGCGCGCTGCACGGGGCACTCGAAGAGCGCTACGCCAGCCAGAAAGCGTAAGCGGGGATTCAGCGGGCGAGGCGTTCGATCGGGAAGGCGGCGGTATCAGTGATCGCCTGGGCCAGCCCCTCGGCGTAGTGGTCGATCAGGGCCTGACCCAACTCGGGCGTGGCGCGGTCCGCGGCGCCTACGACGCCCTCTGGATTGAGGTCATCCGCCATCCAGGCGAACGCAGTCTCGCCGGTGGGACCCAGGCGTCCGGTCGTGCCCTCGAGATCCTCGCCCAGCGAACGGGCGTCCGGCGCGCGGTCCATCTGGACGAGTGTCGGTGCCAGCACACGCATCATTGCGGTCTCGCTCAGACCACCGTGCAGGCCATGTCGGCACTCGCGTTCGGGGATGTCGATGGTGTCCGGCAGTGGCTGCAGGAAGTAGTGGTGCTTGGTGACCAGCAGTCCATGGTCCCGGCGCAGATCCAGTGCGGCGAGCTCCATGATCGCGGTGTTGCCCCCGTGGCTGTTGGCCAGCACCAGGCGGCGAAAGCCGGCGTGGGCGACGCCCGCGCCGATCTCGCGCAACACCGCGAGCGCCGTCTCCGGTGTGAGGCTCAGCGTCCCTGCGAAATGGGTGTGTTCGGCGCTGGTGGCGATCGCCAGCGGCGGCAGCACCAGCGGCTCGAGATCGCTCGGGAGTATCGTCGCCGCCGCGTCCAGCAGGCCCAGGCCGATGCGCAGGTCCGTTTCCAGCGGCAGGTGGGGGCCATGCTGCTCGATCGCGGCCATGGGCAGCACCACGACCGCGTCGCGACGGGCATGGTCGGCAATGGCCTCGGTGGTCAGGTCCTGCCAGCGGATCAGGGTGCGGGTGTCCATTCAGGCAGCGTTGTCCGCGAGCGCGGTCCGGGTCAAGCCCCGCGCAGCCGGGCGTAGATGTCGCCGGAACCTACACGCTCCACATGCTGTTCCAGCCAGGCGCGGATGGCATCCGCGCTCTGCCAGGTGTCGAACCGGAAGCGGCGCTGTTCACCCACGATCAGGTTGTACTCGTAGTCACCCAGGGCGGTCAGTTGCGCCAGGCACTCCTCGGTGACCTCGTCGGCGCCGGCGACGAACTCGAAGGACAACGCCGGGACGGGTTGGCTGAGTCCGCGCAGGACCTCGGCCTCCAGACCCTCGACATCGATCTTGCAGAAGGCCGGCAGGCCGTGATCGGCGATGAGCTGGTCCAGGGTGACCATGGGAACCGCGATCTGGTCGTCCCAGGTCACCTTGCGGAAGCTGCGATTGCGTTTCGCGATCTCGCTTGTGAAACGTCGCGAGACCGAGGAGACGGTCGGGGTGCTGCGACTGACCTCGAGCTGCGCGGTACCATTCTCGGGCCCCACGGCCTCGCGGCGAACGCGCACGCCGGGGAGCCTGGAGGTCGCCTTGCGCAGCAGCCGCAGGATATGGGGCTGCGGCTCGAGCGCGATCACGTGCGCCCCGAGTGCGGCGAAGGCGCGGGTGCGATCTCCGATATGGGCGCCGATGTCGAACACGAGGTCACCGGGCCGCACGAACGCGGCGTAGAGGCGGCGCAGGCCGGCCTGGCGCCCGGGTCGCCAGTAGATCGCCATCGAGCGCAGGGTGCCCAGCCATGCCTGCAGGTGCTGGGGGAGCCGGTTGCGCGCGTCGGTGTCCTCGGGCGTGTCCATGTCGGCAGGCTACCGGACGCGGAACGTGCCGGCCATCGGGGGGTCCGAGAGTAGGTCTATCACCGGGGATGGTGCCTCAAACAGGAGAATTGCATGCAAGGCAGAGTAATCCGATGGCATGGCATGGGCGTGATGCTGGCCGCGATGCTGGCCGCGCCGCTGGTGCCCGGTGTGGCCAGCGCGGCGTGTCCGGCCCCGGGGCAATGGGCCACGCCGGCCGGCGAGGAGCTGGATCGCGCGGAGCTGTTCGCCGAGTTGGCGCAGGCGGATGCGGTGCTCCTGGGCGAGCGCCACGATCGCATGGATCACCATCGCTGGCAGCTGGGAACACTGGCTGCCCTGCACGGACAGCGCCCGGACATGGTCATCGGCCTCGAGATGCTGCCGCGCTCCGTGCAACCGGTGCTGGATCAGTGGGTGGCCGGCGAACTGGACGCGGATGCATTTCTGCGTGACAGCGACTGGTATACCCACTGGGGCTTCGATCCGGAGCTGTACTGGCCGATTCTGCATTTTGCCCGTGTACATGATGTCCCGCTGGTGGCGCTGAACGCCGAACGTGCACTGGTTCAGCGGCTCGGACAGGAAGGCTGGGACGCGGTCCCGGAGGACGAGCGCTACGGCGTCAGCCAGCCGGCCGATCCGCCCGAGGCCTACCGCGAGTATCTGGTGGAGGTGATGGAACGCCATCCGGCGGGCATGGAGCGCGACTCCGACCGGTTCATCGGGTCGCAGCTGGCGTGGGACCGGATGATGGCCGCCGGCATCGCCGAGGTCCTGGAGGCTTCGGACGAGCCGCCGCTGGTGGTCGGGATCATCGGTTCCGGCCACCTGCAATATGGCCATGGCGTGCCGCATCAGCTGGCCGATCTGGGCTATGAACAGGCCCCGGTCCTGCTGCCCCGCGAGTACCGGGAGGACTGTTCCGCGGCCGATCCGGGCCTGGCCCGGGCGGTATTCGGCATCACGGATGGAGATCGCTTTGACCGCGCTTCGCCGATGCTCGGCGTGCAGCTGCGCGGCGACGAGGACGGCGGCGTGACCATCCAGGGTGTGCAGTCGGGCTCCGTGGGTGAGGCCGCGGGCCTGGAGGGGGGCGACCGAGTCCTTCGTGCCGGCGACCAGCCAGTGGAGCGCCCGTCGGATCTGCAACGGATCGTCCAGCGCGTGACACCGGGCACCTGGCTGCCGCTGGAGATCGAGCGCAACGGCGAGGCCGAAGAGCGCGTAGCCCGATTCCCGTACGCCGATTAAACGAGGGGGCAATATGCGCGCGGCATGGTGGATCTCGATGGGCCTTATGGCGTTGCTGGGCTTCCCGGTCGCTTCGGCGGCCGGTAACGATTACGTCGAACCCGATTCCGACTTCCCGCTCGGCCTGAGCGTGCACCTGCACCCGGGCGAATCGACCTTCGACGGGCGTCTGGCGCTGGATCTGGAGCTCCTGGACCGGGACCCGCCGAGCCGATTGCGCCTCGATCCCGCCATGGGAGTGGATGCCGTGACCCTGGATGGTGACTCCATCGAACACGAGCTGACCGAGTCGGGCTGGCTGGAACTGGGGAGCGCGCTGTCCGATCGCGATGCCGGGCTCCTGGTGATCGCGTATGGCGCTCGGTTGTCGCGGCCTGATCAGGCGCGTCCCGGCTCGGGATTCCTGGGCGAGGAAGCCGGGTTTCTGCCAGCGGGGGCGGGCTGGTATCCCGCGCTGGAGGACGAGCCCGTGCCCATGCGGATTCAACTGACGGTGGACGGTGGCCAGAAGGCCGTGGTCTCCGGCTCGCTGATCGATGACACGCGCGAGGGCGAGCGCTATCAGGCCCGTTACGAACACCCCGCTGCGCGCCACCTGGCGCTCGCCTCCGGCATTTGGGAGTTGGGCGTGATCGAGGGCGACGGGTGGCAGGTGCGTACCCTGTTCCCGCAGTCGCTGCATGAGGCCTTTGGCGAGACCTACCGCGAGAAGACCGTCGAGTACATCGAGCGTTTCGAATCGGAGATCGGGCCGTATCCGTACAGCAGCCTGACCGTGGCGGCCTCGCCGCAGCCGGTGGGGCTGGCGTTCTCCGGTTTTACGCTCTTGGGCGAACAAGTCATCCCGCTCCCGTTCATCCCGTACACCTCGCTGGGGCACGAGGTCCTGCACATGTGGTGGGGCACGGGGGTCTATGTCGATCGCTCGGGCGGCAACTGGTCGGAGGGGCTGACCACCTACATGGCGGACTACCAGTTCAAGCGCGAGGCGGGTGAGGGGCGTGAGGAGCGAGCCCAGTGGCTGCGCGACTACGCGGCACTCCCGGCGGACGAGGATCGCGCCCATGGGGAGTACCAGGGCGGCAACCAGGGCGCGTTGCGCATCGCCGGCTATCACCGGGGCGCGATGATCTGGCGGATGCTGGAGGACTGGATCGGGCGCGAGGCGTTTTTGGAGGGTGCTCGCACGCTCTACAACGACTGGAAGGGGCGCGAGGCGGACTGGGATGCGCTGATCGCGGCCTTCGATTCCGCCACCGACGAGGATCTGGAACCGTTCTTCCGCCAGTGGGTTGATCGGCGCGGTGCGCCGGCACTCGAACTGGCCGATCTTGCCGTCGAACAGGAGACGAATGGGTGGACGCTGTCGGGTACGTTGCGTCAGTCCCGTGATGACGACCCCTGGGATCTGCGTGTACCCCTCGTGGTCGAGACCGAACAGGGGGCGGAGACGTTCTGGATTGCGCTGGCCGACCGTGAAAAGGCGTTCGAGGTGGATCTGGATGCCAAGCCGCTGCGCGTCGCCGCCGATCCCGACTGGCGGCTATTTCGCCATCTGGCCGAAGGCGAATCCCCGGCGATCCTGCGCCGCGCCGCACTAGACCCGGACACACAGGTGATCGCACTGGGCTCGGCGCGGCCGGTCGAGGTGGCGCCCTGGCTGGGGCGCGCACCCGAGCAGAGCCAAAACATGGAAGGGACCCGCATCGTGCTCGGCGAGCCGGACTCGGTCCGCGACTGGCTGCGCGCCCGCGACTGGCCGGAATCGCCGGTGGCGATCGACAGTGATCTGCCCGAGTCCCCGGACGCTGCCGCCTGGGCCATGCCCGGCGAGGATGTGATCGTGATTTCGGGCTCGGATGTGCAGCAACGCCGTGCGCTGGCGGGCGAGCTGCGCCACCGCGCGCATTACAGCTATGTCCTGCTGGAAGGCGAAGAGCGCCGCACGGGGCACTGGGCCACGCCGGGGATCTGGAAGGAACTGCAATGACGGAGGCGTTCGAGCTGGATAGGCGCCTGCACGCGGATACCTGGTTCGTCGCGGACTGGCCCCTGTCGACGCTGCTGATGATGGATCATGCGGCAATCCCGTGGTTCATCCTGGTCCCGCGCCGCGCAGGTTTACGCGAGTTGCATGACCTTGGGTCCGACGATGCGGCAATGCTGGCACGGGAGTCTTTGGTCCTGGCGCGGGCGATGCAGGCGGCCTTCGAGCCGCAGACGCTGAATGTGGCAAAGCTGGGCAATATCGTCGGGCAGCTGCACCTGCACCATGTCGCCCGTCAGCCGGGCGATCCGGCCTGGCCGGGCCCGGTCTGGGGCGTCCCCGCCGAGCGGGGCCTGGAAAAGAACGAGGCCGAGGACCGCATGCAGCGGGTCCTCGGCCTCGTGGAACGACTGGGCTAGGCCGGCTTAGAAGCGGTAGCCGACGTTCATCCCGAAGGTCCACGGGTCGATCTCGACCGTCCCGATACGCTGGCCGTCGAGACGCGCGGTGCTCTCGATGTCGATCCAGCGCACCTCGGTGTTCAGGAACCAGTTGTCATCCAGCGCGATGTCGATCCCGGCTTGCAGAGCGACACCCCAGGAGTCGTCGAGCCGCAGGCGGCTGTCGGACAGTGCACCGCGGGTGGTCGTGTCAAAGAAGTGGGTGTAGTTCACGCCCGCCCCCAGGTACGGGCGGAACGCCGAGCCGGTGTTGAAGTGGTACTGCAGGCTCAGGGTCGGCGGCAGGTGTCGGGTGTAGCCGACGTTGCCCAGACCTTCCAACGCGATGTCGTGCTTGAACGGGATCCCGACCAGCAGCTCCAGACCCAGGTTGTCAGTGAGCATGTAGGTCGCAGTGCCGGTCGGGCGCGTGCTGGAACCGACGTCCACGCTCAGGTCATCTCCCGTCAGTTCGCCGTTGTCGGACTTCGGCGAGATGTAGGTCAGGCCGCCGCGCAGCAGCCAGTCGCCGGCGGAGACATCCGCGCTGGCGGCGGCCGCTTGGGCCGGGATGAGGGCCGCCGGGGCCAGCAGGCCGGCCAGGGCTAGGGCACGAAAGGTCAGGGTACGGCGCATGTTCGGTTCCTCCGACAATGTGATGGTTCAGAGGTACTATTGCCCGCCTGGTATTAGCACTTGTTGATGCAGATCACGAGCGACAATAGTTTTCAGAACGGCAGCCGCTGGCCCTCGAAGTCGTAGAAGTTCCCGGAGTCCGATGCCTCCAGACGATCCAGCACCTTCAGGAGTTCGCCGGTGGCGTATTCCGGCGCGAGCACTTCCGGGGCGCGGGCCCGATAGGGCTCCGACAGGCGGGTCGCACAGGTCCCCGGCTGCAGGGCGATCACCGCGGCCTGGCGATGGCTGAAGCGCAGCTCCAGCGCCGTCGTGCGGACAATCTGGTTGAGCGCGGCCTTGGAAGCGCGGTAGCTCACCCATCCACCCCGCTGATTGTCCTCGATGGAGCCGACTCGGGCCGATAGGGTCGCCAGGATGCCCTTGCGCTGACGCGGCAACAAAGGTGCCAGGTGTTTGAACAGCAGGGCCGGGCCGATGGCATTGATGGCAAACGAGCGCGCCATGATCGCCGGATCGAGATCGCGCAGACGCTTCTCCGGGCCGTGGCCGTCGATGGTCAGGATGCCGGTGGCGTCCAGGATTAGATCCCATTCGGGCGCTTGTTTGCGTAGCCAGCCAGCGGCGTGTTCGATACTGGTCTCGTCGAGGAGCTCCACGGGCGGGTCGCTGTGGCGGCCAAGTCCCACTACGCGCTCGCAGGCCGGGTCGTTTTCAAGATGTTCAACAAACGCGGCGCCGAGCCCGCCCGTGGCACCGACGACCACGGCGCGATAGGGTATCTGCAGGGATTCCATACTGCCTGCGACCATGGCGCGGGGAATTGATTCCGGGGCCATGCCTCGGCAAGGGAGCGCATGAACTTTCTCCACACGCTGGGCCATGCGGCGCGCAATCTTGCGCCCATCGTGATCGTGGTTGCGGTGTTCCAGGCGCTGGTGCTGCGTACGGTGCCGGATGGCCTGCTGTCCATGGTGATCGGGCTGGCCATCGTGGTCTTTGGCGTGGCGCTGTTCCTGCAGGGCCTGGAGATGGGGATCTTCCCCATCGGCAAGAACCTGTCCAACGCGCTGGCCCGGCGCGGTTCGCTGCTCCTGCTGATGGCGTTCGGCTTTACCCTCGGCTTCGCTACCGTGATCGCGGAACCGGCCCTGATCGCTGTGGCGGAGCAGGCGGAGCTGATCAGCGAGGGACGGATCGAGGGCTTGGTCCTGCGCCTGATTGTCGCGTTGTCCGTGGGTGCCGTGGTGGCGCTGGGCATCCTGCGCACGGTCATGGGCCATCCGCTGCACTGGTACATTCTGAGCGGCTACGTGCTGGTGGTGCTGGTCACCTTCTTCGCCCCCGAGGAGATCGTCGGCCTGGCCTACGACTCGGGCGGGGTGACTACGAACATCGTGACCGTCCCGCTGGTCGCGGCGCTGGGTCTCGGCCTGGCGGCCTCGATCAGCGGGCGCAATCCACTGCGCGACGGCTTTGGCCTGGTGGCGCTTGCCGTGATGGTGCCAATGATCACGGTGCAGCTCTACGGAATCATTGTGTTCGCCGGCGCGGAGGTCGACGCCCCGGGCAATGGCGAGACCGCGGCCATGGATGCGGACACGGACCTTCCGGGTGCGGGCGAGGAACACTGGCTCTCCGCGATGGGGATGGACCTGCTACTGATGCTTCGCGATGTCGCACCGATCATCGCGGTGATTGTGGTGTTCCAGTACTTCGTGCTGCGCAAGCGCATCCCGTATCTGCCGCGGGTGATTTTCGGCTTCGTGCTGGTCGTGCTGGGCCTGTACGCCTTCGTGGTCGGGCTCAAGCTGGGCCTGTTCCCGATCGGCGAGAGCATGGCCGAGCAGTTGATCACCAACGAACTGTTCCTGTGGGTCTACCTGTTCGCGTTTTCCATCGGATTTGCGACCACGATGGCGGAGCCCGCGCTCATCGCGATTGGCCAGAAGGCCGAGGAGGCGGCGCGCGGTTCATTACGCGGCAATGTAATCCGCATCCTGGTGGCGCTGGGGGTCGCAATCGGTATCACCATTGGCGTGCACCGCATCCTGGTGGGCGACTCCATCCATCAATACATCATGGCTGGCTACCTGCTGGTGATCGTGCTGACGATCCTCGCCCCCAAGCAGATCGTGGCGCTCGCCTTCGACTTGGGCGGGGTGACGACCTCCGAGGTGACCGTACCCCTGGTCACGGCCCTCGGGATCGGTCTGGCCACGCATCTGGAAGACCGTAATGTCCTGATCGACGGCTTCGGCCTGATCGCCTTCGCGTCGATCTTCCCCATCGTCACCGTGATGGTCTACGCCATCCTGGTGGATATCTACGAGCGCTGGACCGGCAGGGGCCGCGCACAACAGGAGGATTCGCCATGAGATTTTCGGCACTGATCGCCGTGCTTCCGGATGACCTCGAGCAGCGGGCCATCGAGACGGCCAAGGCCGCGGGCGCCGGCGGCGTCACGATCATGGATGCCCGCGGTATCGGCGCGGAGGCCCGCAAGACGTTTCTGGGCATGACCTACGAGGGCAGCCAGTCGGTGCTGATGTGGGTGCTGGAAAAGAAGGTCGCGCTGAACGTGCTCAAGGTCATCAGTCAGGACCTGGAACTCGAAGGAGACCCGCGCGGCGTTGCATTCACCGTGGATATTGCCCACCTGGCCGGGATCGGGCGCAAGCAGATCGAGCAGTTCCAGGAACACGTAAAGGAAGAGATCTGAGGAGGACTCGAGCATGCTGGTAAGCGACATCCTGAAGCCCAATGTGATTACCGTGTCGCCGCTCGCGCCGCTGCGCGAGGCGATGCAGCTGATGCGGCGGCACAACGTGAAGTCCCTGGTGGTGGACAAGCAGCACGAGCACGACGCCTACGGGATCATCACCTACACAACAATCCTGAAGACCATCGTGGCCGAGGAGGGCGATATCGACCTCTCCAACGTCTACGATGTCTGTGCGAAGCCGGTGATCACCGTGCCGGCCGAGATGGACGTGAAGTACGTGGCGCGGCTGATGGTCAATCAGGGCATCCGGCGCCTGGTCGTGCTGCGGGGCAATACCCTGGAAGGAATCGTTACCACCAGCGATATCGTGGGCTCGATTCTCGAAATGGCGGATATGGAATGAACCTCCCCGCCGCGGGACACTCGGACCGGTAGTGCCGGTCCCAGGCTGATCCATTTCAAAGGAGTCCCGTGGCCACTGTCGCGTACATCGAGGGGTTCGAGAAACTCCGGCTGCTGGATGCAGCCATCGACCAGTCGCGCCACTCCGTTCTGATCACGGACGCGGACCTGGACGACGGGCCACGCATCGTCTACGTGAATGCCGGCTTCGAACAGATGACCGGGTACGCGGCCGACGAGGTGCTGGGCAAGACCCCGCGCCTGCTGCAGGGGCCGCGCACATCACGGGTAATCCTCGACCGCCTGCGCGCCGCGCTGGATGCGGGCGAGATGTTTGACGGCGAGGCGATCAACTATCGCAAGGATGGCAGTACCTACGTGGTGCGCTGGCATATCTCGCCCGTGTATGCCGACGATGCGCCGGAACGGATTACGCATTACGTATCACTGCAGCAGGACGTGACCGCCGAACGGCAACGCGACGAGCAGTTAAGACTGCTGTCGACCGCGCTGGAAGTGTCGGGTGATCCGGTCCTGATCACCGATCCTGAAGGTACGATTACCTACGTTAATGCCGCCTTCGAGGAGCTCATGGGCTATTCGCGCCGCGATGTCCTGGGCGCGAATCCGCGACGCTTCAGATCGGGCAGTCACGACGATGCCTTTTATCGCGGGATGTGGGAGTCGCTGGAGCGCGGCGAGACCTTCCGGGGCGAGTTCGTGAATCGGCGTCGCGATGGATCTCTGATCCATCTGGAGCAGACGATCACCCCGGTACTCGATGACCACGGCGAGATTTCGCATTACGTCGCCCTGGGCAAGGACGTGACCGACCGGGTGCGCATGGAGGACGAGATCCGGCGTGTGGCGAATACCGACTGGCTGACCGGCGTCGCGAATCGCCTGAGCCTCGGGAACACGCTGGAGGCGGAGATCGAGCGCAGCCAGCGCTATGGTCGTCCGCTGAGCCTGATCATGTTCGATCTGGATCACTTCAAGGCGGTGAATGACCGTTACGGCCACGATGCCGGCGACGAAGTCCTTAAAGCGCTGGCGAAGACCGTGAGTGCGGAACTGCGCGACGCGGATACCCTGGGTCGTTGGGGCGGAGAAGAGTTCATCATCTTGGTGCCCGAGACCCGGCTGGTGGGTGCGACGGCCATGGCCGAAAAGCTGCGCCAGGCGGTCGCTGCGATGAGCGTGCCCGGGGTGCCGGGCGTCACCGCCAGCTTCGGGGTCGCCGAACGGGCCTCCGGTGACAGCGCCAAGCTCCTCGCGCGGCGGGCTGACGAGGCGATGTACCAGGCCAAGCGGGCAGGGCGCGATCGTGTGGTCGCGCTCTAGGTTTCCGGTGACGGAGACACAAAAAAGGCCGGCGAACGCCGGCCTTTTCCTTGATGCGCTGAAGGCGCCGGTAACGGCTTACCCGCGGCGACGCAGCACCCAGATTTCCAGCAGGGCCCAGTCTTCGCCGGGATAGTTTTCCTGCTCCAGCGGCGACATACGACGGTGACGGGTTGCAGTACTGCCGACAAAGTCCAGACGATCCAGCAACAAACGCTTGGTGGCGTCCGCTTTTTCTAGTGCGAAGGGGTTGAGAAAATTCACCAGCATGTAGCCTTCGCCCTTGCCGCGCGCGAAGGCGTCCACCAGGCTCTCGATGGCCGGCGGGTCCAGATAGACCAGCGATGCGGTGGAGATGACGATGTCTGCCTCTTCCATCGACTGCTCGATCGCGTTGCGCGTGTCGGCGTCGGCCTGGTTCAGGTCAGCCTCGAAGGTCTGGTCGAACAGACCCGAGCTCTTGCCGTAGGCGAGGGCGTTGCCGGAGATGTCGATTCCGGTCGTTTTGATGGGCAGACGGCGCGGGGCAGCAACCGTCTTGCAGGCCTGCTCGTCGGCCCAGTTGGCGCGGATTGCCTCGACATCCATGCCGTGGACGGCCGCCATGGTGGTGTTACCAAAGCAGCAGCACAGATCGACGTAATTCAGGGTCTTGCCTGCGTCAGCCTGTTGCTGCGCCCAGGGGAGAATCAGCCGGTCGAAGGTTTGCCGGTTGAAGTCGTCGGAGATGTAATCGAGCGCGTCGATGATGCGCTCCTTGAACGGCACCGGGGTCTCGGCGACGTAGATATCGTCGAAATGCTGCTTCTTCTCCTCGGTCTTCACTTGCGGCTCACTCATCGGCTTCTCCTCGTTGGATAAACCCACCATGTTCAGGGGCATGAGCCGCAAGCGTCAAGTAAACCTACTGAGGTCGTTGTAACCTCCGTCGCATCATGCTGCGGCTCTGCTATGTATCATGAGGAGAAAGGAGTGCGCGCTGCCGGCGGTGCCGGGAGTCGGAGGGGGCCGGAAGGGAACTGCATGAAGATCGATTGCTTCAAGGCGTACGACGTACGCGGCCGCGTGCCGGATCAACTCAACCCCGAGGTGGTATACGCCATCGGACGCGCCTTTGCCGAAGAGGTCCGGCCCGGCCGTACGGTGGTCGGACACGATATCCGCCTCTCCAGCCCGACACTGGCCCAGGCCCTGACCGAAGGACTCACCGCCGGCGGTAGCGACGTGGCCGATATCGGTCTGTGCGGGACCGAAGAGGTCTACTTTGCGACTGCGCACTACGGGGCTGGTGGCGGGGTGATGGTTACCGCGAGCCACAACCCACTGGATTACAACGGGCTCAAGCTCGTGCGCGGCGAGGCGCGACCGATCAGCGGGGACTCCGGGCTGCAGGCGATCCAGGCATGCGCAGAGCGCGGCGACTTCCGCCCCATGCCACAAGGCCAGGTACATCCGCTGGACCATCGGCCGGACTATATCGCCCGGCTGCTCGCATCGGTCGACCGAGAGGCGCTGCCGAAGCTGCGCGTAGTCGTAAACCCGGGCAATGGCGGTGCGGGCCCGGTGCTGGAGGCACTGGAGCCTCATCTGCCGTTCGAGCTGATCCGCGTGAATTTCGAGCCGGACGGACATTTCCCCAATGGCATCCCCAACCCGCTGTTGCCGGAGAACCGAGCGGCCACGGCCGACGCCGTGCGCAAGCATGGCGCGGATCTGGGTGTGGCCTGGGATGGCGACTTCGATCGCTGCTTCCTGTTCGATGCAGCGGGGAATTTCATCGAGGGCTACTACATTGTGGGGCTGCTGGCGCAGGCCTGTCTGGAAGGCGGGCAACCCGGCGAGCGGATCGTCCACGACCCGCGGCTGACCTGGAACACCATCGAGATGGTGCGAGCGGGGGGTGGCGAGCCCGTCCAGTCCAAGACCGGGCACGCATTCATGAAGGAGCGCCTGCGCCACGAGGACGCCATCTACGGCGGCGAGATGAGCGCGCATCACTACTTCCGGGATTTTTACTACTGCGACAGCGGGATGCTGCCGTGGCTGCGGGTCGCCGAGTTGATGGGGCGCCGTGGCCAGTCGCTGGGCGAAATGGTGGCCGAGCGCATGGCACGCTACCCCTGCAGCGGCGAGCTGAACTTCGAGGTCGCGGACGTCGAAGCCGCCACGGATCGCGTTCTCGCGGCCCTTGAGGGTCAGGGTGGCGAGGAAGATCGCACCGACGGCGTCAGCCTCGAGTTCCCGGACTGGCGCTTCAACCTGCGCAGCTCCAACACCGAACCGCTGTTGCGGCTGAACGTCGAGACCCGCGCTGATCCGGCCCTGCTGGAGCGTCGCGTGGAAGAGCTTTCCCGCCTGATACGGGGATAACAACGATGGCGCCTGCCGATACCCAGAACCAGCTGCAACCGGTGATCCTGGCCGGCGGTACCGGCACGCGGCTGTGGCCGGTGTCGCGCAGCCATTACCCGAAGCAGTTCCTGCCCCTGACCGGCGACCAGACGCTGCTGCAGCAAACCGTCGCGCGCCTGGAGGGCCTGCATGCGGCGGCACCACTGGTGCTGGCCAACGTGGAGCACCGCTTCCTCGCCGCCGAGCAATTGCGCGCGATTGGTGTCGAACAGGCGCGCATCCTGCTGGAACCAGAGGGGCGCAACACAGCCCCGGCGATTGCCCTGGCGGCGCTGCAGGCCCGGGCGGAAGGGCGCGATCCTTTGCTGCTGGTCCTGGCCGCGGATCACCACATCGGTGATGGCGATGCCTTCAAGGCTGCCGTGGGCCGCGCCGTGGCGCTGGCGGAGGCCGGCTATCTGGTCACCTTTGGGATCGTGCCGGTGACACCCGAGACCGGTTATGGCTATATCCAGCAGGGCGAGTCGCTGGGCGAGGCCGGTGCGCGGGTCGCGCGTTTTGTCGAAAAGCCCGATGCTGCCACGGCGCGCGAGTACCTGAGCCAGGGGGGCTATCTCTGGAACAGCGGCATGTTCGTATTCCGTGCCTCGCAGTATATGCAGGAGCTGGAGCGCTTCGAGCCCGAGATCGTTACGGCCTGTCAGGCCGCGCTGGAGGGGGCGCGCGAGGACCTCGATTTCCTGCGCGTAGCCCCGGAGGCGTTTGCCCGGGCCCCGAACATCTCGGTGGACTACGCCGTGATGGAGCGCACCGACCGCGCGGCGGTCACGCCCCTGGCCGCGGGCTGGAGCGATATCGGCTCGTGGTCCGCCCTGGCCGGGGTGCGCGGGACCGACGCGCAGGGCAATACCCTGCGCGGCGATTGCCTGCTGGAGGACAGCGAGGGCTGCGTGGTCGATGCCGACGGCCTGCTGGTTGCGGGGATCGGCCTGCGCAACCTCGCGGTGGTCGCCACCCGCGATGCAGTGCTGGTGGCGGACCGCGACCGCGTGCAGGACGTCAAGCGCATCGTCGAGCGGCTGAAGTCGGACAACCGCAGCGAGCATGTGGACCACCCGGCGGTGTATCGCCCCTGGGGCTGCTACGAGTGCGTCGACGTCGGGCGGCGCTATCAGGTCAAGCGCATTACCGTAAAACCCGGGGCGAAGCTTTCGCTGCAGATGCATCACCATCGCGCGGAACACTGGGTGGTCGTCAGCGGCACCGCGCGGGTGCGCAACGGCGAGGAGACCTATCTGGTGACGGAGAACCAGTCCACCTATGTGCCGATCGGGCAGATCCATTCGCTGGAGAACCCGGGCGCGATCCCGCTGGAGCTGATCGAGATCCAGTCCGGCAGCTATCTGGGCGAGGACGACATCGTGCGGCTGGAGGACCTCTACGGCCGCGTCTGAATACCGCCCGAGCGGCTATCCCTCGCACTAGCCGAAGTCGCGGGAGCGGGTGGTCAGCTCGCCCAGCCAGGCGCTGCGGTCGATCAGGCGCTGCACGATCAGGTGGCCGACCCCTTCGCTGTACTGCCATTCCCCGTGGGCCTCCAGCAGGCGGCCGTGCAGGACCTCGGCGCGAAAGCGCTCCACCCGGTCCGGCCAGACGATCAGGTTCAGCGTGCCGCTCTCGTCCTCCAGGGTCAGGAACACCGTGCCGTTGGCCGAGCCGGGACGCTGGCGGGTAATGACGATGCCGGCATAGCGGGCACCGGGATGCCCAGGGCGTTCCAGCAGCCGGGCGGCGGTGGGTAAACGTCTTTGCTCCAGGAACGGGCGCATCAGCGCCAGCGGGTGCGGGCCCAGGCTCAGGCCCTGGGTGGCGTAGTCCTGCACCAGGTCATCCACCGCATCCGGGCGCGGCAGCAGCGGGGTCACGTCGGCTTCGCGCACTGTGTCGGCCGGGGCGTCGGCGAACAGGGGCAGGGGTTCCTCCACCGCCTCGGTTGCCCAGCGCGCCTGGTGGCGGTTGCCGGCCAGTCCCTTCAGGGCGTCGGCGCGGGCCAGGCGGTTGGCCTGGGCACGGGTCAGGGCGGCGCGGGCGACCAGATCCGGCACGTCCGCGAACGGGCGCTCGGTGCGCGCGGCGACGACGCGCTCGGCCACGGCCTGCGCGAGCCCGCCGACCCGGTTCAGGCCCAGGCGCAGGGCCAGCGCGTCGCTCCCGGCCACCGGCTCCACCGTGCAGTCCCAGTCACTGCAGCGCACATCCACCGGGCGCACCTCCACGCCGTGGCGGCGCGCGTCGGCGACGATCTGTGCAGGGGCGTAGAAGCCCATCGGCTGGCTGTTCAGCAGCGCGCAGGCAAAGATCGCCGGTTCATGGCACTTGAGCCAGGACGAGACATAGGTGATCAGCGCAAAGCTGGCCGAGTGCGACTCGGGGAAGCCGTACTCGCCAAAGCCAAGGATCTGCTTGTACAGCTGCTCGGCGAACTTCTCCGGATAGCCGCGTTGCCGCATCCCGTCCATCAGGCGCTCGCGGTAGCGCGCGAGCTGGCCGGTACGGCGCCAGGCCCCGATCGCGCGGCGCAGCCCGTCCGCCTCGCCGGCGGAGAAGCCGGCCGCGACCATCGCCAGCTCGATCACCTGCTCCTGGAAGATCGGCACCCCCAGGGTGCGCCCCAGCACCCGCCGGATCTCGGGATTCGGATAACGCACCCGCTCCGGGTGGGCACGGCGCTTCAGATATGGGTGCACCATCTCGCCCTGGATCGGGCCGGGGCGCACGATGGCGATCTCGATCACCAGGTCGTAGAAGTTCGCCGGCTTCAGGCGCGGCAGCATGCTCATCTGCGCGCGCGACTCGATCTGGAACACGCCCAGGGTGTCGGCCTTCTGCAGCATGTGGTAGACCGCCGGATCCTCGGCGGGGATGTCGGCCAGACCCCAGTCGCGGCCCCGGTGGCGCGCCATCAGCTCCAGCGCGCGGCGCACGCAGGAGAGCATCCCCAGCGCCAGCACGTCGATCTTCAACAGCCCCACCGCGTCGAGGTCGTCCTTGTCCCACTGGATCACCGAGCGCTCCGGCATCGCCGCGTTCTCGATTGGCACCAGCTCGTCCAGCCGGCCCTCGGCGATCACGAAGCCGCCGGTGTGCTGCGACAGGTGGCGGGGGAAGCCCAGCAGCTCGGCGGTCAGCGCCTGCCACTGTCGGGCCAGGGCACCATCCGGATCCAGCCCGACCTCGCGCAGGCGCTCGGCGGGGATGCCGTCGTCCCACCAGGCGAGGTTGGCGGTCAGCGCATCCAGCCGCGCGCGCGAGATGCCCAGCGCGCGGCCGACGTCGCGCAGGGCGCTGCGCCGGCGGTAGCGGATCACCGTGCAGGCCAGCGCCGCGCGCTCGCGGCCGTAGCGCTGGTAGATGTACTGGATCACCTCCTCGCGGCGCTCGTGCTCGAAGTCGACGTCGATATCCGGCGGCTCGCCACGCTCGGCGGAGATGAAGCGCTCGAACAGCATGCTGGAGCGCGAGGGGTCCACCGCCGTGATCCCGAGCGCATAACAAACGGCGGAGTTTGCCGCCGAGCCGCGCCCCTGGCACAGGATCCCGCGGCCGCGAGCAAAGCGCACAATGTCGTAGACCGTCAGGAAGTAGGGCTCGTAGCCAAGCTGCGCGATGATCCCGAGCTCGCGTTCGATTTGTTCGGACACCTTCGGCGGGATGCCGTCGGGCCAGCGCCCGCGCGCGCCCTTCAGGGTCTCCTTGCGCAGGTAGGCGGCCGGGCTCGTGTCCCGGGGCAGGGGATCGGTCGGGTAGCGGTAGGTGACCGCGTCCAGCGAGAAGTCGCAGTCCCGCGCGATCCGCACACTGGCCGCGAGCCAGGCGGCGGGATACAGCGCGGCCAGGTCGTCGCGCGGGCGCAGGCAGCGCTCGCCGTTGGGGAAGCGCGACGGGGCCGCCTCGGCAACTGTGGTGCGCAGGCGCAGCGCGGTCAGCACGTCCTGCAGGGCACGCCGGCCGCGAGAATGCATGTGCACATCGCCGCAAGCGACGATCGGGAGTCCCACCGTGTCGGCGAGCTGCTGTGTGCGGGTTGCCAGCGCGGCATCCTCCGGCGTGCGCAGCTGGCTGACCGCCAGATGGGCCTGCCCCGGCGCGGCCCACCCGGCCAGCCAGCGGGCCGCTTCGGCGAGCGTCGGCTCCGCGATCTCGGGCTCGATACGCAGCAGGACGTGCCAGCCGGCACGCGCCTCGGCGGGCAGGGCGTCGAGGTCCGCCTGTGTCAGGTGGTAGTGCCCCTTGTCCGCCGCCCCGCGTGCATGGGTGATCAGCCGGCACAGCGCGGCATAGCCCGCCGCATTGCGCACCAGCAGGGTCAGGGCGGGGCCGTGTGCCAGCTGGAAGGTCGCCCCTAGGATCAGGTGCAACCCGCAGTCCTTCGCCGCCGCGTGCGCGCGGACCACGCCGGCCAGCGAGGCGATATCGGTCAGCGCCAGCGCGCGATAGCCCAGCGCTCGGGCCCGCTCCACCAGCTCCTCCGGGTGCGAGGCCCCGCGCAGGAACGAGAAGTTGCTGACGGCCGTCAGCTCGGCGTACTCCGATGGTTCGGGGGTAGTGGCATCCATAGACTGTTTATATAAACAGTATTACGGGCTGGCAAGAAACCCTGGCTTCGAGCCGGTGCGCCGGCTCCGGTATGGTAGGCCCGCTACCGGCCGATCCCAGTGACGACTCCCCTATGCGCAGCGCTATCTACAACCTGCTGATCCTCCGCCTTACCTCGCAGTGGTATGCCGAGGTCATGCGGCGGCTGCCGGACGGGGCGGCCCTGCTGGACGTGGGCATTGGCACCGCCGGCGCGCTGCTCGCCAATGCCGACACGGCGCGCGAGAAGGGGCTCGTCATCACGGGGATCGATATCGATGCCGACTACATCAAGCACGCCCGGCGAGCCCTGCGCGACTCGTCCCTGGCCGATCATGCCGAGGCCCGACTCGAATCCATCTACGACCACACGGGTGGCCCGTACGACGCGATCTACTTCTCCGCCAGCTTCATGCTCCTGCCGGACCCCGAGGGCGCTCTGCGCCACTGCCGCAGCCTGCTGAAGCCGGAGGGGAAGGTCTTCTTCACCCAGACCTTCCAGACCCGCCCCTCCCGCTGGATGGAACGCTTCAAGCCGCTGCTCAGACGCATCACCACCATCGATTTCGGTCGCGTGACCTACGAAGAAGCGTTTCGGGAACAGGTGGCGGGGGCCGGGTTTGTGATCGACGAGTTCACCACACTCGGACGCCACGGGACGCGCGCCTCCGTCCTTGCCATCGCCCGACCCGCCAGCTCCGCCTGAAAGCACGCCGGTTCGCCGCCGAGGCTGGGACCTACCACTGTAGGAGGCGAGCCCTCTCGCCGATCGGGCATGTCCAGCGCCCTATCGCCCAGAGGGCTGGGCTCCTACGAGAGAAGGGGGCGTGTGCGGCATCTGGCACGCGGGTTCGTCGCCGAAGCTGGGGCCTACCCACTGTAGGAGGCGAGCCCTCTCGCCGATCGGGCGTGTCCAGCCTCCATCGCCCAGAGGGCTGGGCTCCTGCCGGAGAGCGCACGCCAGAGGCGTCAGACCAAGGGTGCGGCGGTTCCCGCCTTCGGGCTCAATCCTCGCCCAGGGGAACGATCTCCAGTGCTACCTCCACCTCGCGCTCAGTGCCGTCGCGCCATACCCGCAGCGTCACCACGTCGCCCTCCTCGCGCCCCAGAATCACGCGCTGGATGTCGATCGGCCGCGTCACGCGCTGTCCGTCGATATGGGTGATCACGTCGATATCCACCGGGAACGCGCGCCCGTTTACCAGCAACACGTTCTCCGGCCGCCGGATGCCGGCGCGTTCGGCCGGCCCGTCGGCCGAGGTGTCGGTCACCACCACGCCATGCTCTGGCAGCCCCAGCTCCGCGCGCAGGCCGCGCGGGTAATCCACCACCCGCAGCGCCACCTCCATGCCCATGCGCGGGCGTTCCGGCAGCTGCGCCGCCGCGGCCGCCAGGCCGGAAAAACCGCCCGCGCGCAGTTCCGCCATCGCCTCGGCGACCAGGTTGCTCGGCACCGCCAGACCGATGCCCGCGAAGGTTCCGGCCGGCGCCAGGATGGCATTGTTGACCCCCACCGCCTCGCCACTGGAATCGAGCAGCGGCCCGCCGGAATTGCCGGGGTTGATCGCAGCATCGGTCTGGATGTACGGGATCTCGATCCCCACCAGCCCCGGACGCTCGCGCTCCAGCGCCGACACGATCCCGGCGGTGACCGTCGAATGCAGGCCGAACGGATTGCCGATCGCGATCGCCTTCTGGCCGACCTGCAACCGGTCGGAATCGCCCAGCGGGATCGGGCCGGGGTCGGGCGCCGCCGCCGGGTCCACTAGCTCCAGTAGCGCCAGATCCACGTCCGGGTTGGCACCGACCACCCGCACATCGTGCTCCACCTCCGGCGTCCCGAGGAACGACACCGTTAGCGTCGCCCCTGGTGCCAGATCGATGCGGTCCTCCTTCGCCTCGCCAACCGTGGCCGCGATCACGTGGAAGTTGGTGATGATCTGGCCCTCGTCGTTTACCACGAAGCCACTGCCACCGATCACCTCGGTCATCTCGTCGGGGCCCGCGTCGTCCTCTTCTGCTGTTCTCGACACCCGCACCGAAACTACGCTCGGCCCCGCCTCGCGCGCCACCGCGATCGTGTTTCGCTCGTCATCCAGGCCTTCCGTGGGCTGGCTGATGGCACAGCCTGCGGCCGATACGACTGCCAGCAGAACAAGCACCAACCCGGCCCCATGCAGCATCCGATATGGCCCCGCCATGATGTTCCTCTCTTTTCGCCAGCATCCCCGGGTGCGCTCGGCACCGAACCCATGTCCCTTCGATCATAGACCGCGCTCCGCAGCCGACATAGGGCGCAAGCACAGCCATGCCAAAACGGGGGACTGCGGCGTACGGCGATGGTGGATTCCCGGACGTGCCAAAAGGTGGATGTCCCGTTAGTCTTCCCCAGCGAAACGGCGATACCGCGTCGAAGCGCTTGCATTTGGAGCGATACACGAACGGGACTGTCGATCCTGACGGTAGATAACCTGGAGCTCCAATGCAGCCGGAAAGGCAGCGTGGAGCCGGAGGAGGGTGGGTTGCCGCATTCTCACGTCGCCGAGGCTGGGGCCTACCCACTGTAGGAGGCGAGCCCTCTCGCCGATCGGGCATGTCCAG
>NZ_KB906524.1:0-11428 GCF_000381425.1 Thioalkalivibrio sp. ALRh | reverse complement strand
GCCCTATCGCCCAGAGGGCTGGGCTCCTACGAGAGAAAGCGGCTGTGGCGGCGGGTGAACAATATGGGTGTCCTTTATCTTGCTTCACCTTCAGAAAAGTACATCTGTGCCCGTCCTCGTCGCTGCTTGACCCATTGGCTGTTATTTCGCAGGCTCGATGTCCATGTCTCGCGCGGTCGGACCGCAAGGAACTGCGTGGGCTTTCAGTCGTGGGGGTGCTGGCCCGGGTTCGAGCGGAGTGTAGAGCAGGCGCCGTTCGCGAATGCTTTTGTGCAAGGGTCTCACGGGCGCTCGCTGCTCGGGATATCGCCCGGCCGAGCGACCAACCGCGTGACGCCCGCCAGGACAGTGCATGACAGAGATGATCTCGCGTAAAGAGGAGGTAACAATGAAGCACTCTTTTGGCTTCGCACTAGTCGCAACGATCTCGTTGATCTCCGGCTCGGCGGCTGCGGACGATGTCGTGGTGGTCGATCAATCGATTCTGAAGCAAGACGTCCTGGCGGCTCAGGACGCTTGGTGCGAGGCGCTTGTCGATATCAGTTCCACCTATGCGGAAAGCGGGCATGAAGCCGCCAAGGCGCTCGCCGCAGACATCATCGACGAAGCATATGCCTACCAGATGGGCACGGTTCTCTTCAAACCCACGCTGGCGCAGAAACCGGACACGTTCCGCATGACCCGGGAAGGTGCATTGTCGTACTTCGTGGGGGGCGATTCCTCTTTTCCTGACGACTCCGGGTTTGCTCTCGAGGCCTGGAAGGAGTGCGAACCACAGAATGCCGGAATCTTCATCGATGGCAAGAGCGCGATCACGATGGGGAAGGTGCATTTCACGGACCAGGATGGAGCGGTTACAACCGTCGACAAGACCTGGGGTTTTGTGCGCGATGACGCCGGTGCATTGCGCATCAATCTGCATCACTCGTCGCTGGAGTATCAGCCGGATTAAGGGACCACTGGCCCGATGGAAGAGTGAGTGTCCTCTTTCATGATCGTGTAGCCCGGATGAGGGATCAGCGGAATCGGCATACAGCGAACGCGTCCTTCAGGCTTCGGGCTTCCGTGCCAGCAACATGTAGTTGACGCTCATGGAGCGCGACAGCCACATCCGGCGGGAAAGCGGATTCACCTTGACTCCCGTCTGCGCCACGGGCTCCAGGCCGTCCCGCGCGAGCAGCGCCCTCGTTTCCCGCGGTGTGACAAAGCGCTTCCACTGATGGGTGCCCCGGGGCAGGATGCGGAACAGGTACTCGGCACCGACAATCGCCACCACGAACGAGACCGGATTGCGATTGATCGTGGCCACGAAGGTGTGGCCGCCGGCGCGCAGCATGCGGTTGACGCTCGCCATGAACGCGGGCAGGTCCGCCACATGCTCCACCACCTCCATGTTCAGGATCACGTCGAAGGTCTCGCCACGCGCCGCGAGGGCTTCCGCGGTGTTCACTTCGTACTCGATATCCAGGCCCTGCTCCGTGGCATGAAGCCGAGCCGCGGCGATGTTGCGGTCGACGACGTCCACGCCCAGTACATTCGCGCCCAGGCGGGCCATGGCCTCGCTCAGCAGCCCGCCGCCACAGCCAATATCGAGGATGCGCAGGCCGTCCAGGGGGCGCTCGGCCTCCGCGTCCCGCCCGAGCGAGTGGCAGAGTTGGTCGCGGATGTAGTCACTGCGCAGGCCGTTCAGCACGTGCAGGGGCCAGTGTCTTCCATCCGGTTCCCACCACATCTCGGCCAGGGCGCGGTAGCGTTCCACCTCGGCGGGATCAACGGTTCGGTCGTGTTCCACATTCGGAGAGGTCATGGGCTGGGTCGCTCGCCATCGGCACAAAGGTCTCTATCCGACCACACGCTGCCTGTTTCGATCGCAGCGGCGGGCGCACCGAACGATCGTGTACCCCTGATCACTCGCCATAGGCCCGAGCGATTCTGGGCCCGGTAGGCGCCTGCAAGCAGGCTCCCTCAGGATGCTTTTGGTGTCCCGGGGCGACCGGCAACCGCGCAGCGGTAAACGGCCCTTGGGAACAGGCGAGGTGACGTCAGAGAGTCCGGCTCTCCGCGGTCGTATTGGCCGGTTACCGGGGTCCAACCCTGTCATTGATCAGCACAACGGTCGGAACCTGCTGTGCCGTCGGATCAACCAACGAGTTGAGGAAATCGCCATGGTCACCTAAAACACGGGTTAGGTGCGATCGCTCAACAGGTTGTCCAGCAGGAGAAAGCGTCATGAGTTGCCAGGAACATCCGAATCACGATCATGAACACGGACCCGGCTGCGGACACACCGCGGTGGAACACAACGGACACGTGGATTACCTGCATGATGGCCATCTCCACCATCCGCATGGCGACCATGTTGACGAGCATGTCATCGAGGTGAGCGAAACGAACCCCGATCACTGCACCCCGGACCATCAGTGCCAAGGTCACGACCCGAATCACGTGCACGGTCCCGGCTGCGGCCACGAGCCCGTTCCGCACGGGGACCACGTCGACTACCTGGTAGACGGCCACCTGCATCACCCCCATGGTGACCACTGCGACGACCACGGACCCCTCAAGGTCGTCGCATCGGGGACCTGACTCGCGCCATCCGGGCCACCTTCGCGATGCGGCACCGCGTCGCCGTGCATGCGTTTGACCTTACCTTGGTCCGGCCCCGTCATGCCCGCGATATTCCGTCATTGCGAGGTCTCGCAGAGACCGCGGCAATCTGCCGGACCGTTCCGAGAGGTTGCTGTTCGCTCGGTACCGTAGGTGGCCCTTGTGACCGCCCGCAATGATCGACGAGCCAAGGCACAAGGTCAGATCCTGGTTTTCGTCCCCGTGTGGTCGGAAGAGAGCCCCTCGGAATCAGAGCGCCCCTTTGCGCCAAAGTTGGCCGGGCAGGGCAACAGGCAAGGTCTGCCCCGGGTCCGCGCCGGTTCGTCGCCGAGGCTGGGGCCTGCCCACAGTAGGAGGCGAGCCCTCTCGCCGATCGGGTGTGTCCGGCTCACCATCGCCCAGAGGGCTGGGCTCCTACAAGAAAAACAAGAAAAAGGGCTGGGGCGGTGTGCGCGCAAGATGGGCGACCTCTTCCGCTAACGCGGCGGTCTGCTCAATCTGAAGGCAGACCCCGGGCCCTCCTGCGGCTGAAGGCACCACCGCACCGTGCGCTAGAACTCGATGTCGTAGCGCAGCTCTTCGTCCGGCTGACGCAGGAAATTGCCCTGCACCAGGTCGATCTGCGATTGCCACAGCAGGGCCAGGCCGTCCACATCCTCCACATAGGCCGCCATGGTGCGTGCGCCGCTGGCCCGGGCGACGTTCAGCAGCGGCTCCAGGCGCGCGAGCTTGTCGGCTGCATCGTGCAGCCCGTGGGTCAGTGGACGCGCGACCTTCACGTAGTCGGGCTGCAGGCTGCGCAGTAGCTGCGCCGGCTGTTCGCTGGAGAGTCCGAAGTGCTCAACGGCCACTCCGACATGGATATCGCGCAGTGTCCCAATGACCCGTTCGGCCTGCTGTAGGTCCGCCACGATGTCTTCCTCCGTCAGCTGCAGTACCAGCGCTCGGGCTGGCAAGGCCGCCTGGGCGAGGATGCGCCCGAGCCAACCTGCCAGGTCCTTGTCGCGCAGCGACCCGCGCGACAGTTTGACGAAGAACACCGAGTCCGGATGGGTGCGCAGTCGTGCGCCCAGGATGTCCACTGCGTTGGCCAGCACCCAGCGGTCCAGCGCCCGGTCGAGGTCCAGGTGTCCGGCCATGTTGACGAACGGGCCGGGTAATTGGGTGTGGCCTTCCGGATCGCGAATCCGGAGCAGCACTTCGTAGCGCTCCGTGTTGTCGGAGCCGGCGATGTTGGCGATCGGCTGATACACCAGAAAAAGGCGGTGCTCGTGAATCGCCCGAGTGATCACCTGGCGCCAGTGCTGCTGCTGGGCGGCACCGCACTCCGGCGTGATCAGCGCCGGGTCCAGCTGGATACGGTTTCCGCCCTCCCGGCGGGCCTGCGCACAAAGCGCCAGAGACTGGTCCACTGCATCTGCCGCGGGAATGTCGGCCAGTGCCGTGATCCCGATGCTCAGGCCCGGGTACGGCGCGTGGCTCGGGGCACCATGCGGCGCCGGGACCTTCGCATAAAGGGCATCGCCCCAGCCTGACAGGGCTTCCGCGTCGGCTCGGTTCAGCAGCACGAGGGTCGCGTTCTCGCTGAATCGGGTGATGCGCTCGCCCGCGGCCAGGCCTGACGCGATTCGCCCCAGCAGGCGACGCTGAAGCAGCGAGAAACCGGCCACTCCCTGTTCCCGGATCAGACTTGAGGCCTCGTCCCATTCGACGCAGGCGAGGGCGACGATTCCGGGCTGAGTGGCCAGCCCCGCTCGCCAGTGGTCCAGCAGGGGCGCCAGGTCGCCGGAGCGCAGGGTGGCGGGGGCCCGCCCGGCCCGACGACGTCGGCGGCAGAGGCGCGCCTCGGAGCGGACACGCGCGGGCGCCGCCTCCGGCGATATGTGCGCAAGCCGAGGGCCCGGCTCGGCTCCAGGGCCATCTGGTGGCGTCAGCAGAACGCGCGGGATGTCGAACAGCGATGGGTCCTGATCAAGGGAGCGGGACAGGGCCGCGGCCTGGCCGGGCGTGATGTCCACGTCGATCACAATGGCCTCGGGCAGGCTCTCCAGGGCTTGGCCCGGCACATCGTCCTCCGGCAAGAGACGCTGGATGTCGAGTGCCGGGGCCTCCTGCAGGGCGCGGGTCGGGGAGACCGACTGCCCGGTGGTGACCAGCATGATCCGCAGCGGATCCCATGGGCTGGAGTCGACCAGGCCCTCCAGTGTCGCGGCGATCTCGGAGGGAATCGTGGGCATCGACAGGACCGCGTCCCAGTCATCGATCGTGGTTGGCTGTTCCCCGCCCTGGGAAGCTTGCAGGATCAGGATATTGGGCAACGCTGCATCGTCATCCGGTGTTGGCGGGCCCGGCGGCGCTGCCAGGACGACGCGTGCATGAGGCGTCGCTGTCGATTCGGCATGCACCGCCTCCTGCAGGCTGGCGAAGGCGTCCACCCGAAAGCCACAGGCCACCAGTTGCAGTGCCAGTTCGTCGCGTTCCGCGCCGGCCGGCCCGAGCAACTGGACCCGCAGTCGGTCGGGAACCGGAGTCGGCATACTGTCGGGCTCCGGAGCCGCCGGGAGCCCTTCCGACGCGGCGAGATCGTCCGGAAGCGTCCCCTGCAGGCGCAGGATCAGGGCGCCAATGGTCTCCTGCTCGTTGGAGTTGGGAGGCAGCGGGCTTTGCAGATGCTGGGCCACACGCTCGTCAATGCGCCGTGCGGTGTTCAGCGCCTCCTTCAGCGCCGTCCCGGCCAGCCCTCCGGCGATCACCCGGGTCAGCGCGCGGATCTCCCCCAGGTCCACATGGCGGCAGCCACGCTGCCGGATCATGTACCACCGGTCGGCCAGGTCGGCGACCATCCGTGGCAGGCCCCGGACAAACTCCCGGCTGGTGGTGTTATCGGATGGAGTTGGAGAGGACTTCGCCTGCGGGGTGCTGCCGGAAACATCGGCCATGTGATTCGAAGTCCTCTTGGAATGTGTCTTGTGAACTATAGACAACCCTTCCACGCATGGTTGAGTTTTTTGGTACTGCCTCGATCCATTAGCGGCCTGCGCCGGAATCCAGCCTCCAGCGAAACGGCGATACCGCCCCAAAGCGCTTGCGCCTGTGCGTCATCGAGGCTGGAGCTTACCCACTGTAGGAGGCGAGCCCTCTCGCCGAGCGGGCATGTCCAGTGCCCCATCGCCCAGAGGGCTGGGCTCATACGAGAGAAAGGGGCTGTGGCGGAATGTGAACAAGATGGGACTCCGCTTTCTCGCCGCGTTAGCTAGCAGATTGACACGTGTCACGTGATACGAGACATTGGTGCCATGATCAAGACGTTCGCGGATCGGCGTACGCAAGAGTTGTACGCGACAGGGAAGTCGAAGCGGATCCCGCCAGATGTTGCCAGAAGGGCGGTCCGCAAGTTGGACTATCTCTCGGTAGCCGAGCAGCTTGATGACTTGCGGGTTCCTCCCGGCAATCTCGGCTGCACACGCTGGAAGGAGATCGCAAGGGTCAGTATGCAATCTCCGTCAATGACCAGTGGCGGCTCTGCTTCCGGTTCGAGGATGGCGACGCCTTCGATGTCGAAATCACGGATTATCACTAGGAGGCAATAGTGATGAGCATCTCCAACACCACCGGCCTGAAGCGGCGGCCGACCCATCCGGGTGAAATGCTGCGCGAGGACTTTCTTCCGGATTTTGGCCTGAGCACCGCGGAGTTGGCCAAGGCGGCAGGCGTATCGCGCCAGTCCATCAACGAACTGCTGCGCGAACGTCGAGCTCTAAGTCCGGAGATGGCACTGCGGCTCGCACGGCTGTTCGGGACTACCCCGGAGTACTGGATGAATGCTCAACGTGCCGTGGACCTCTGGGACGCCGCCCAGGCCATTCAGGACGACATAAACCGCATCCACCCACTAGACGCCGCCTGACCCAGCGCCCCAAGGGGCATGTCCGTAGCCTGTAGCAACGGAATCACCCCACGCCCGTTCCCTGGTGAGGCTGGGTCCTACCACTGTAGGAGGCGAGCCCTCTCGCCGATCGGGCGTGTCCAGTGCCCAATCGCCCAGAGGGCTGGGCTCCTACGAGAGAAAGGGGCTGTGGCGGCATGTGAACAAGATGGGTGTCCACTTTCGCATGCTTCCAGCCATGTTTGGCGATTGAATCACCCCCAATAATTGGTCTATTCTCGTACTGAATTACCGTACGGTTCGGAGCGACCATGGAAACAGTAAGCGTCAACCGGTTTCGTGAGAACCTGAAGGCCTTTGTCGAGGAAGCGGTATCCACGCACACCCCGCTCAAGGTGACGCGGCGCGCGGGTGAAGCCTTCGTAGTGATGAGCGCGGATGACTGGGAGCGGGAGCAGGAAACGCTCTATGTGCTTCAGAACTCCAGCTTGATGCAGCAGATTGCGGACTCCGCCGCCACCCATCGGAAGGGAGACGGTTATCGACCCACGGAAGGGGAGATCGATGAGATCACTGGTATTCGAGGGTAATACCTGGGCCGCGTACGAAACGCTCCGGGAGCGCGACCCAAAGCTGCATCGAGCCCTGCGCCGGATCCTGAAGGAGATGCTCCGGAACGACCCGGCCACCGGAACCGGGAAGCCGGAACCCCTCCGGCATTCGCTCTCGGGCTTCTGGTCCCGACGTCTCTCCGCCCGGGACCGACTGATCTACCGCTTCGACGATCAAGCCATCTATATCTTCGCGATCGGGGGCCATTACGACGCGTTGTGATTCTTGCCCAGGTTGCCCTTCCCCGGAGGCCGAGGGATTACGGGCGTTCGTGCTCTTCTCCGGAGCCCAGCCAGAAGTCCAGGCGTTTGGCGAGAAACTCCTGCCCGCTCATGTAGTGAGACCCGTCACAGGAGAAGTTGAGGCCAACCATGCCGTTGAAGATATTGAGGGAGCCGGAGCGCAGGTAGATCGTGTCGTCCATGAAGCGCAGCTCACGGAAGGTACGGAACACCGCGGCTACCTGCTCCGTGGAGAGTAATGCCTCCTCGGGGTAGGACCGCTGAGGATAGGCGAGACAGATCCCGGGATCCGTGAGGTCCTCGTAGTCCAGCAAGCGGTAGCGGAATGGGTCGTCGCGCAGCCACAAGGTGGCCCGGGAACTGGAGAAATGCAGCTTGCCGTGGAATACGCCGTGGGCGGCCACCAGCTCGGTCAGGAGGTCCAGTACCTCGTCGATACGGGTGTCGAGCGGGCTGTCCACCCGATGCTGGTTGAACAGGCCCCCGCGGATTGCTGGATCCCCCTTGAGCTGCATCCATTGGTCCGGCTGCTGATAGAGGTCGCGGGTCAGGGGCAGCTCCCGCAGGTCGAAGTCCGCCCCCAGGAACCCCAGCAGTGTGCCGTCGCTGTGAGTCAGCCGTTGCACGGCCGTCAGGGTAGGGCGGCGCCGATTGCGGCTGATGTAGGCCGACGACATGGAGAACTCGGCACCGGCCAGGGCATCGGCCACGTAGGGCCGGGCGCTGCGATCCCGCCCGGCCTGGTCCGGCAAGGGGCCTTCTGGGGATACGTTGGCGGTCACCTGGTGAGCGCGATGATCGAGCACATAGAGGTACTTGCAGGACGGCAGCGCGCCCAGAGCCACCGCGAGTCGCTGCTCCAGGGCCTCGCGATCACCCCATCTCTCGGCACAGGGGGTCACCAGCCGCGCCAGTGCGGTCGACAGTTGCCCCTGGAGCAGCAGTCGCTGCCGGGCCACTGCCGTCATTGTCGCTTCACTCATGGCCTTCGCTCGGAGGATACCGTTGGGAACGCGCCCGCCAGGCGCGGAAGTCTCGCGAGGGTGCCGCAGGACCGGCGGTGGCGCAACAACCGACTCGATGCATCCTGTGGTCGGATAGCGCCAGGCCGTTGGGTGTGTCGCCATTACGGCCTTTCAGTGGCGTCTTGATGGGAATGCTCGTAGAGACAGCTACCACAACGCGGCGCGCGTTCAACAGCTCCAGGCCCGCCCTCTGGCCGAGCCAGCGGCAAAAGACAAGCGCTGACCCTATGGACAAAAGGCAAGGCCTGACCCCGGAGCCCCTTGTAGGAGGCGAGCCCCCTCGCCGATCAGACGTGCCCAATGCCCCATCGCCCAGAGGGTTGGGCTCCTACGAGAGAAGGGGCTGTGGCGGCATTTGAACAAGGCGGGCGTCCTCTTTTCCTGGCGGCTGCGGGATCGTGTAGCCGGGTTACTCGTAGTGGCTCCATAAACGAATCACCTTGACGACTCCCTCGTCTTCAAGCACCTGGTACACAAGCCGGTGTTGAATATTGATGCGCCGCGAGTACGCGCCGGAGAGATCACCCACCAGCTTCTCGAAAGGTGGGGGCTTTCGATACGGATCTTCCGCGATCAGGGTCAGCAGTTCCTGTGTCTTCGGCTTCAGGCCGCTGGCCGCCAGCTTCTTCGCATCCTTTTGAGCCTGCCGGGTGTAGACCCACTTCCATGTCACCAATCCAGCTCCTCGTGGCATTCATCCGCCGGAGTATCCATCCCCTCGCGGATCGACTCGCGCATACCCGGCACCGATAGCAGGTACAGGGTCTCCTGAATGGCCGACCAGTCCGACTCGGATAGCAGGACCGCGTTGTTCCGCTTGCCGGTGATCACAATCGGCTCGTGGGATTCCGCCGTTTCGTCGATCAGCCGGTAGAGGTTGCTGCGCGCCTCTGTAGCCGTAATTCCCGTCATGGCGCACCTCGCAAGTGTGTGGGCTTCGACCAAGAGTACGCCTTCACGTACGTCCCGTAAACCGTACGGGTATCCCGCCACTGCCAGACACCGCAGAAACTGCGGCAACCGTTCGGATCGTTCCAGGAATTGTCCTTTCGCCCAGCCTGGAAGGTCATCCCGGAAACCGCGAAGTGGTTATCCGGGATCTCGGGCGCCGAGGCAGGAGCGGACGCCGGCTCTCCCCTTCGCTCCGGCCGGGATGACCGTTTGCCGCCAGGGAGAAGCTGGGTGTCCTCTTTCTCGGAACACCGCGCATTCGAGTAAGGCCTCGACTTGCTCCGGCGCGGCAATCGGCGCGGGGCCGGATTCTTCGGCGTGGGCCGGGCGGGCCGCGAGTCCATCCATGTGACGTAAGTCCGTTTTCGTTCTGTGGAGACCTTACCGATTCCGGCCGCGGTTGTCCCGTCTGGGTTGGTGGTTGGGCCGGTGGCTTGCGTTGGGAGATCCCGGCTCTTCGCTGCGCTGCGCTGCGGCCGGGATGGCGAGGGGTGGCTGCGGCCGGGATGGCGGTGTGGGGTGGGGCACAAATTGTGGGAGCGTGCTTGCACGCGAAGCCTTTGACTGTGTCTGGCTTTGGCTGGGGCTTCGCCTGCAAGCAGGCTCCCACAGGGGGAGGAGGAATAGTGGGGTGATTTCTTTGGGTGAGATTAGTGGGTTGGGAGGCAGTCGGGCAGGGATTGTTCGAACGAGTGAGGGGTGATGCCGAGGTCGGCGAAGGCGCCGAGGGTGGGGTTGGCGATGTTGTCCTGTTGCATCAGGTAGAGCTGATCGCGCGTCAGGGGTGGGTTGGGGAGCAGTGAGCCCAGGGCGGCCAGGGCGTGCCAGATGGGGAACGGCACGGGCAGCATGGGGCGCTTGCGGCCGAGGTGGGTGAGGACCCGGGTGAGGATCTGGCGATAGTTGAGGATGTCCGGGCCGCCGAGTTCGTAGATGGGGTGTGTGGGCGGCTCGTCTGCGCACAGGCGGGCGAGGGCGCGGGCGATGTCGCTGACGTGTACCGGTTGCAGGCGGGTGGTGCCGCGGCCGAACAGGGGTATTACGGGCAGGGGCGCGAGGCCGGCGAGGTTGCGCACAAAGGCGTCGCCCGGGCCGAAGAGTACGCTGGGGCGCACGACGATGGCGTTGGGGAATTCGCGGAGGACGGCGGCTTCGCCTTGCGCTCGGGCGCGGATGTACGACGAGGGCGAGCGGCTGTCGGCGCCGATGCCGGAGACCTGCACGACGCGCTCCAGGGTCGCGTTCCGGGCGGCACGGGCGAGGCGCGCGGCGCCTTCGACGTGGATGGTGGTGAAGCGCAGGTCGCGTTGCTCCACGTACAGGCTGACGGCGTTGATAACACCCTTGGCATCTTCCACGGCGCGGGCGACATCGGCATCGTCCCGGATGTCGGCGCGGCAGTGCTCCACTCGGGGGTGATCTTGCAGAGAATCGGGTAGTACGGGGCGGCGCGAGGCGATGCGCACGGTGTGCCCGGCGTCGATCAGTGCGTGCACCGTGGCGCGGCCGAGAAAGCCGGTGCCGCCGAATACCGTGATCAGGTTCGGGCGCATGATGAGCCCCCTCCAGGCAAATCCGATCGTTACGGGGTGTGGATGCTTGTCGATCCGACTGACAGATGGCCTATAGGTAAGACTGGCGTGTAGGGAGAATGATCCCGGTGGGGTATGGAAGAAGAGGGGTGTCCTCTTTCCTGTTCAAGAGCCTTCTGCTCACCCCCGGAAGTCAGGTTCGCTTACCCATACGCTGGTGTTGGTCCGCACACTGCAGGAGTAGGGAGTGTGCTGGTCTAATTTTCGTGGACACCTCGATCGGTGGAATGATTGGGATCTGATCGAGGAGACGATATGGGACGCAGGAATTTTGATCCGGAGTACAAGCTTCGGGTGGCCCGGATGGTGGTGGATGAGGGCCAGAGTGTGCCGCAAGTGGTGCGGGACACCGGGGTGGGCGAGACGGCCGTTCGGCGCTGGGTCGAGCAACTCAAGGCGGATCGTGCCGGGGAGGCCGGCGATGGCCGGCCTTTGACGCCGGAGCAGCGACGGATCCGGGAGCTGGAGGAAGAGAATCGCCGGCTGCGGGAAGACAAGGCCATCCTAAAAAAG
>NZ_KB906523.1:148988-158250 GCF_000381425.1 Thioalkalivibrio sp. ALRh | reverse complement strand
GAGGCACCCGCGACCGAGCGTATTGATGCAGTGGCACGAGCTGTGACGGAATCACTATCGATGCGGGCTGTCGGACTCAAGGTAGACGACGTTAGAGTCCAGAAGCGTCGTATGAAAGTCGATACCTTCTCAATTCGGTGCAGGTTCGCGCTGAGATTCGGCGATGTACGGGATGATACCGATGGCACCGTAGCCCGTGCCGACTCGGTGCGGGCGGCCTTTAATTCGCCCTTTCGTCCTTTTGTGCTGGCCAGCACTTCGGTCGGGCAGGAAGGACTGGATTTTCACACCTGGTGTCACTCGGTCGTGCACTGGAACCTGCCGTCGAATCCGGTCGATATGGAGCAGCGCGAAGGGCGAGTTCATCGCTACAAGGGCCACGCGGTGAGGAGGAACGTCGCCCAGCACATCGGCCTGGCCGCCCTTGCGGACTGGGAGGATGGCGGAGACCCGTGGGCTCGTCTGTTCCAGTGCGCCGAAGCGACGGAGTTTGGTCAGCAATCCGACCTGGCACCGTGGTGGATCTACGAGGCCGGGGACGCACGCATTAAGCGGCGAGTCCTGCTCTTGCCGCTGAGCCGCGATGTGGGGCGCCTCAAGCGCATGAAGCGGCAACTAGCGCTCTACCGAATGGTGTTTGGCCAGCCGCGTCAGGAAGACCTGATCGCCTATCTCGATCATGCCCTGCCGGAGGACGCGCCAGAGGACTGGCAGATTTCTCTACTTCCTCCCCCGACGTAACTTCTGGATCCTGATTTCGCCAGAGCTGAGAGGCATTGCGTCGGAAGCCATCCTGATCGAAGCCTTTGAGCCCCGCCAGAATCGCAAGCGTGGCGATGATCTCTCCGCCGTCGAATAACTGCAGAAGGAAGACCCTGAGGTAGAGAAACGCAAAGCGCAGGCGGTACTGGCCAAGCTCGCCAATAAGTTCTAGCGATTTGCGATGTGTGGCCGGAGGCCTAAAGTCATTGGCTGAGTTGCGCCATGCGCTGGTGCTTGTTCAGTGGGAGTGGATATTGACGAGATTCCCAGATCCCCATTTGTATGGCTTGAGGGGATCTGGGATTTACGTGGATAGGGTCATCCGGCGCGGCGACGAGTGTCGTGGTTGATGAGGGGCGGAATCCAGACTTTTCGACCTCCGCAAGGGGATTGCCAGTACCGGTGCATCGGCGCCTGAGATGAGCTCTGCAAGGTCGCATCCGTTTGTGCGCTGCAGCCATCCAGGCCACGCACAACCGTTGCCATCGGTGCTGAATAGCTGTTGCCGTTGCGGTAGGCAACGATGAGTGCCCACAGCGTGTGATAGGCGTCTGCGTCCATCTGCTTTAGGGAAAGCAGCGGTTCCTGGAGAACGTATTCGATGAGCTCTTCATGGGAGCGAGTAGGTACCCGTTCGGCGAATTCCGAAGCAAGGACAATCTTGCCGATGTCATGCATCAGGGCCAGTAGTATGCCGGCTTCCGTTTGCAGCGTCGGCAATGCCATGGTCCGACCCACCGCATGTACCGCTTCGGCGAGTTCGAGGCTGTGGGCGATCAGCCCGCCGGTCTTGGCATGGTGGCATCGCTTGGATGCCGGGAGCGTGAGGTACTGGATGGCGAATTCCTGATCCGAGAAGGCCTCACTGACGAATTCTCGGTAGGGCTCAACAGAAAGGTTCTCCACCACATTGACCAGGCGCTGCAGGCTGCCAGGGTCGGGTGCGCGGTGGACGGGGAGAAGATCCAGCGGCCCCTTCTCGGGCAGTGCCGACCCGACTTCTGGATAAGCCACAACGTGTCGCTGTCCACGCTCTGTATCGATGGTGTGGAGGGCCAGGGATCGGAACTGACCCCCTCCCAAGGGATGTCCTTCCCAGTCTCGAATCCTTGCGAAGGCCGTGAAATAACCGGTCGAATCGTAGACCCGAAGTCGGTAGTAGGGTTCTCCGCTAGGAGCTCGGCCTTCGCACTGGATTTCGACCCGTGCGGCGAAAATGACGGGCTCATAGCATGCGATGTCATCCATCCCGACCATTCGCTGTAGTTCTTGAACGTCCTTAGCCTTCATTGCGCACCTCCGTGTGCTCTTCGGCGTTCCCTTGGAGAGAACGCAGGAGACGATCCATGGCGGAACCATCCTGGCGTGTCAGGTTAGGGACGTACCGCGAATACACGCGGAACAACATCTCGGTCGTGGTATGGCCCAGTTGCCTGGCGATCCACTCCGGGTTCTCTCCAGACGCCAACCAAAGCGTGGCGGCGGTATGCCGGCACTGGTAGGGCTGGCGAGGCTCAAGCCCGAGATAGCGGAGTAATGGATACCAAACCCGCTGAGTGACGTTCTTGGTGTCCAGTGGCCGGCCGGCCTTCGTGACGAAGACGTATTCCTGTTTGCCAGTGGCTCGGAACTGTCGCTGCAGGGCCTCTGCGACCACGGAAGACATGGCGACCTCACGCTGTGAGCCGTCGTTCTTGGTGTATTCCGTCCGCCCCTGGTTGTAGGTCTCGCGAATCAGAATCTGGCCTTTCTCGAAGTCCACGTACTTCCACTTCAGGCCGTGCACTTCACCGGTTCTCAGTCCTGTGAAAAGCCGCACGATGAAGTAGTCGCGGTAGTCGGCTCGAACCGTATTGATGATCTTCTGCGTTTCCTCCCACGTGAACGGCATGATCTCCTTACGTGGTTGTTTGAGCCGTTTCAGATTGTTCATCGGGAACGTAAACTGGAAGCGGTCAGCGGCTTCGGCCAGGACCATCGAGAGCACCCCGAGGGTGTGGTTGATGGTCTTTGGGGACAGGGTCGCGTTGCCTTTCCGGCCTGGAACTTTGGCGAGCTCGGACCGGAAGGCAAGGATGTCCGCTTTGCTGATGTCGCTGACCCTTTGATCACCGAAGTAGGGCAGCAGGTGTCGTCGCAGGGAGCCGCGGTTGGTCTCCAGCGTCTTGAAGCGCCAGGCGACCTCGTTTTCTTGCAGCCACTGTTCCGCGAAATCGCGAAACAGTGGGGTGCTGGCCGTTTCGACGTCCGCTTCGGTCGGGGCGGCGCCTTCCAGCTCCGCGGAGAACCTGACCGCTCGGCTGCTGTTGGGGAAGTACCGACTGTATTCGAAGGTGCCAAGAGTAATCTCGGCTTCGATCTTCTTCGCGACTTTCTCCATGTTTCGCCGGTTGGCTGCGGTGTCATCTAGAGTTGTGCACTCGCGGCATCGAACGCGCTTATAGAAGAAGTCGAAGTAGAGCTTCCCGGTGTCTTTTCTGGCGCGCACTCTAGCCATGACACGCCCCCCCGCTGGCCATGGGGATGGCGGGCACCCCGCCGTCCGTATCCATCATGTCCCGTTCGATCGTTTCCCAGATGAAAAGGATCTTGCGACCGCCGAATGGCCGGAAGTAGTGAATTCCCTCAATGAGGACGCTGTCCTTGAGGCGTTCACGGATCGTGCGCGTGTCGTAGTGGATCCGTTCGGCGAGACCTTCTGTGGTCAGGTATGTGTAGCTCATGTATCGTCCCTCTTATCGATGAAGTCCATTCGTTTCGTGTGTAGCGTGAGCGCTTCACACAATGTCGATCGTACACAATCGATGTAGCGTGTCAACTACAAATGGAGTGCTCGGGCGTCATGGCTATACGCATCAAGCTGAAAGAGCTCGTAGCGGAGAAGGAATATCAGGAGGGACGGGTGGTTACCTTTAAGGAAATCGCCGAAGAGGCTGGGGTCCACCGCGTTACGCTTTCGAAGATAGCCAACAACAAGGGCTATAACGTTGGTACGGACACCCTGGACCGCCTGTGCAAGTACTTTGGCTGCCGCATCGAAGAACTTGTTGAGTTCGTCGACGAAGGAGATGCGTCGGACCGCTCCTGAGGACAGGCTGCCGGGATGCGCTCGGTGGACTTCTAACGGGCCACAAGGCACGGAATGTGTCACGGAGCCAGGTACTCGTAGGGCACAAGTAGCCCAAGCAGCGTGTTACAGGTTTGTCACAGAAGTGGCACGAGAGTGTCACGGGACGTGACCTGACCCAAAACGAAAAAGGGACCAGCGACTGTAAGTCACTGATCCCTTTCTCAGGAATATGGCGCGCCCGGAAGGATTCGAACCTCCGACCACCTGGTTCGTAGCCAGGTACTCTATCCAGCTGAGCTACGGGCGCATCGACTGAAGGCGCGCATTATCGCGATTGGTCCCGAGGGATGCAAGCGCCATGAGCGATTTGCCTCAGCCGCGCGGGATAGGATGGTAGGGCGTGGAGCGCACCCGGTCGTGTTCGTGCATGCGGTAGTGGACGAATTCGTCCTGGTCGTGGAAGTGCAGAAACGGGTTGCCCTCGTCCTGTTCCGCCAGGGTGGATTCGGCCTTCTCCGCATAGTTGTGGCCCGGGTGGATGCAGGTATGCGCCGGGAGCCCGTCGCGCAGGCCGTTCAGGGTGTGGAACATCTGTTCCGGGTCGCCCCCGGACAGGTCGCAGCGGCCGCAGCCGAACACAAACAGCGTGTCACCGGTAATCAGGTCGTCGCCGGCTGGCATGTGGAAGCAGGCGGAGCCGGGGGTGTGGCCGGGCGTGTGCAGGAAGCGGATTTCGGTATCGCCCAGCTTCATCGTGTCGCCGCCGTGGTGGAGTTCAGGGCGCTCCAGCTCCTTGCCCCAGAACTCGGCCTCGGGCTTGAGGATATGCAGTCGGGCATTGGGGTACTGCTCCAGGATCGCCTCGACGCCGTTGATGTGGTCGTGGTGGCTGTGGGTCAGCAGGATGTCGGAGATGGTCACGTCCTGCTCGCGCGCCTGGTTGAGGATCGCGTCCGGCTCCCAGGCCGGGTCCACCACCGCCGCGCGGCGGCTCGCCATGTCCTCGATCAGGTAGACGAAGTTCTCCATCGGCCCGAGTTCCTGGCGGTGGATGCGGTAGGGCAGGTCGTTGCGGTCCATCGGCGTCTCCATTGAGTCGTTTCCAGTTTGGTAGGGTCCGTGCATTACTGGTTCCATCGTCCGCAGGGAAGGAGAGAGATGCAAAATTCCGAAGAGTCGTTGGCCGTTA
Source organism: Thioalkalivibrio sp. ALRh (assembly GCF_000381425.1). Taxonomy (NCBI): domain Bacteria; kingdom Pseudomonadati; phylum Pseudomonadota; class Gammaproteobacteria; order Chromatiales; family Ectothiorhodospiraceae; genus Thioalkalivibrio; species Thioalkalivibrio sp. ALRh. The sequence continues at coordinate 153,229 of NZ_KB906523.1, read as the reverse complement.
ACGCCGCCCTGGATGCGGAGGCCGACTGGGAGTCCCGCTATCAGGAGGGCTCCACGCGCTGGGATCGCGGTGGCCCCAGCCCGTCGCTGGAAGCGTGGCTGGCGATCACCGATCTGGCGAAAGGCGCACGGATCGTGGTGCCGGGCTGCGGTTTCGGACACGAGGTCCCGGCCCTGGCCCGCCACGGATATTACCCGATCGGTCTGGATGTGGCGCCCACGCCAGTGCGGCATCTGCGCGAACAGCTGGAGCGGGAGGGGCTGGAGGCGGAGGTCGTCCAGGCCGACATGCTGGCATGGCAGCCGGAGACGCCGGTGGATGGGGTCTACGAGCAGACCTCCCTGTGCGCGATCCCGCCCGAGCAGTGGCCCGCCTACGAGCAGCAGCTGCATGCCTGGCTGCGTCCGGACGGCGAGCTGTTCGCGTGCTTCATGCAGACCGGGCGCGAGGGCGGGCCGCCGTTTCACTGCGAGATGGCGGACATGCGGGCGTTGTTCCCGGACAGCCGCTGGGAGTGGCGCAACGACGCCGGGCGGACCGAACACACCAATGGCAAGTTCGAGTTGCTTCATCGCCTGATTCGGCGTTGAATCGGGTAAAGGGCACACCCGTGCCCCGAGTCGGGACCCATGGGTTCCGGCCGGATACCGCGTGAAGTGCCGCGGCAAGGGGGATACTCATGCTTAACTCTATGCCGGAGGGAATGGAGCAGGTTCGCGCGCTGTTGCTGGACCTCTCCGGTGTGCTGTACGTGGGCGGCGAGGCCCTCCCGGGCGCCATCGAGGCCGTGCAGCGGGCACAGGCCGCCGGGCTCCCGATCCGTCTGATCACCAACACCACGCGCGAGCCACGCGCGGCCATCATCGACAAGCTGGCCGGCCTCGGCTTCGCGTTCGAGTCTGCGCAGTTGACGACGGCCCCCTCCGCGATCCGCGAGCGGCTCGCGTCCGAGTCCCGCACCCCGCTGCTCCTGGTACACCCGGCGCTGGAACCCGAGTTCGAGGGCGTGCCCACGGGCGAGCCGGATGTGGTCGTACTGGGCGACATGGGCGCCGCGTTCGACTACGCCGTGCTCAACCGCGCGTTTCGCGTGTTGATGGAGGGAGCACCGCTGTGGGTGATGGGGACCAACCGCTATTTTCGCGAGGCGGCTGGCCTGTCGCTGGATATCGGCCCGTTCGTGCGTGCGCTGGAGTACGCCGCCGATCTGAAGGCCGAGAACTTCGGCAAGCCGGATGCCCGGCTGTTCCATGCGGCGATTGCGGATCTGGATCTGCCACCGGAGCAGGTGCTGATGGTGGGCGACGATGTGTTGGGGGATGTGGACGGCGCACGCGCCGCGGGTCTGACCGCCTGTCTGGTGCGCACCGGCAAGTATCAGGACGGCGACGAACAGCGGGCACAACACCGCGGTGCCGGCCTGGCGGATCGCCTGGCCGACATCGTGGATGCTTTATTGGGTTGAGGTAACCGCGCGCCGGCCGTCAATGACCGGCGCGCGGGTCCTGGCCTTGATCAGGCGGAGCGGCGCTTGACCGACAGGGTGCCGTCACCGCGGCTGGCGTTGGCCTTGCGGCCCGGCGCCTTGCGCGGCTTTCCGGCGGCCGCATAGGCCGGGCGCTTGCCGTTGGCCGGAGCCGGGCCACGCCGCTTGGCGGCCGTCTTGCCCGGGCCGTGGGGCTTGCGCGCAGCCGGGGCGTGGCGCTCGGTCGCGCGCGAGTCGCGAGTCGGGACAGAGCGCGCCATTTCCAGGCGACGGTTGGCGATATGGATATTGCCCAGGCGGCGCACCGCGGCCTCGTCCAGCGCGGCCGGCAGGTCCACATGGCTGTGGTCGTCCTGCAGGCCGATCCGGCCGATGTCGCGGCCGTTCAGGCCACCCTCGTTGGCCAGCGCCCCGACAATGGCGCCGGGGGCGATGCCGTGGTTACGCCCGACCGGCATGTAGTAGCGCACCATGTCCGCTTCCGGCCCGCGGTCCTTGCCGCGGCTGGGGCGGGGGGCGCGGTCACGGTTGCGATCCGCACGATGACTGTCGCGTTCGGGGCGGCTGGCGGCCGCCGTCACGGGATCGTGCGCGTTGGGCGTGCCATCCAGCGGCGTGCCCTGGGTCGCCAGGGCGAGCAGGGCGCGGGCGAGATCGCGTTCGCCCATCTGGCCGTTGGCCAGCAGCCGGTCCAGCAGGGCGTCGAGCTGCGGCGACGCTTCGCCGGCCAGCTCGGCCTGCAGACGCTCGGCCAGGCGCTCCTCGCGGCGGGCGATCACGGCGGCGCGATCCGGGACCTTCTGCTCGCGCACGGGCTTGCCGGTCAGGCGCTCGATATCGCGTAGCATGCGCCGCTTGCGCGGCTCCAGGAACAGGATCGCGCGGCCCTTGCGCCCGGCGCGGCCGGTACGGCCGATGCGGTGCACGTACACCTCGGCATCGCCCGGGGCGTCGTAGTTGAAGACATGGGTGATGCGCGGGACATCGATGCCGCGGGCGGCCACGTCGGTGGCCACGATCACGTCCAGATGACCATCGCGCAGGTCGGCGACCACGCGCTCGCGTTCGCCCTGTTCCATGTCGCCATTGAGCGGGGAGGACTGCACGCCCTGTGCGTTCAGGGCCTCGGCGATCTCGGCGGTGGCGGCCTTGGTACGGGCGAATACGATCGCCGCGTCCAGTTCCGGCTCCACCTCGATCATCCGGCCCAGGGCCTCGGTCTTGTGGCGCTGGTCCACCAGGCAGTAGCTCTGATCGATGTCGGTGCCGGCCTCGTTGCCCGCGCCAATGCGGATCTCCTGCGGCTCGCGCATGTGGCGGTGCGCGATGCGGCGAATCGGCGCCGGCATGGTCGCGGAGAACAGCGTGGTCTGGCGTTCGGCCGGGGTCTGTTCGAGGATCCATTCGATCTCCTCGACAAAGCCCATGCGCAGCATCTCGTCCGCCTCGTCCAGCACCACCATGCGCAGCGCATCCAGTGTCAGCGTGCCGCGCTTGATGTGGTCGACCACGCGGCCGGGCGTTCCGACCACGACCTGCGCACCATCGCGCAGGGCGCGGATCTGCACGCCCATGGGCTGGCCGCCGTAGACCGGCAGGATCTCGAGCCCGTCGATACTGGCCGCGAAGCCCTCCAGGGCGGTGGCGACCTGGCCGGCCAGCTCGCGGGTCGGCGCCAGGATCAGCGCCTGCACGCGACGCTGCGCGGGATCGATCGAGTCGATCAGCGGCAGGCCGAAGGCGCCGGTCTTGCCGGTGCCGGTCTGGGCCTCGCCCAGCACGTCGTCGCCGGCCAGCAGGGCCGGGATACACGCGGCCTGGACCGGGGTCGGGGTGGTAAAGCCCAGTTGCAACAGGGCACGGGCCAACGACTCGGAAAGGCCGAGTTCGGCGAAGGAGGGGGATTCGGACATTTCAGGGGGTACTCGGGCGGGCCGGAACAAAGGCCCGGCGAAAATCGGATGAATCTACTCAGCGCGCATCATACACGAATTGCGAAACGAAATACGTCTGCGCATATGCAATAAAACTCTTGCCCGCGAACAAACGCGGGCATTACGAGGGCTTGGGGTCTGCTACTTCCCCAGCCCGGTCAGTCGCGCCGGCTCCAGGATCTCGATCCAGTAGCCGTCCACGTCCTTCACGAAGGCGATGTCCTTCAGCCCGCCCTCGTCCGGGCGCTTCACGAACTCGACATCGTTCTCGTCGAACCAGTGCACGGCCGCGTCCAGGTCGGGTACCGAGAAGCAGATGTGGCCGAAGCCCTGCGGCTCCTCGTTGCCGTCGTGGTAGTGGAAGTCGGCGTCCTTTTCGGTGCCGTAGTTGTAGGTCAGCTCCAGGATGCCGCGCTGGCTGAACATCCAGCGGGTGGCCTCCCCGCCATCCTTGGGCGGGTGCGGCTCGTCCTCGCCGATTTGCGCCAGGAAGTAGAGCGTGAACTCGAACTCCGGGAAGTCCAGCGTCTTGATCAGCTGCATGCCGAACACCCGCTGGTAGAAGTCCAGCGCCTTCTGCGGATCCTTCACGCGCAGCATGGTGTGGTTCAAGCGAAAGCCTGCGGTGGGATTGTCGCTCATGGTGCGTCCTTGTATCGGCTAAAGGGGGGTGTCCCGGAAGACTGGAACACAGGGGCCGAGGTTCCCTCAAGTACCACCATCGCGTCGTCCGCGATCCCTCGTCACTGCGAGGAGGCGCAGCCGACGCGGCAGCCTGTCGGGTCTGCCCCAACGTCGGTGCCTGCGTTGGGAGATCGCTT
>NZ_KB906523.1:0-148713 GCF_000381425.1 Thioalkalivibrio sp. ALRh | reverse complement strand
CTGCGAGGAGGCGCAGCCGACGCGGCAGTCTGCCGAGTCAGCCCCAGCATCGGTGCCTGCGTTGGGAGATCGCTTCGCTCGGCTCGCGATGACGGGGGTTGAGCGCGTTCCGTTCGGCTATGGCTACTGCCGGCAGAACGGCCCGAACTGGTAGAAGCGGCGGCAGCGGAACTCGGACTCGCAGCTTTGCAACTGGGAGTCGTAGCGGTTGGCGCGCTGGGCGACCTGGCGCGCGGCCGCCTGGACCTGCGGTTTACTGCGGTAACTGCCGCGGTTATAGCCGCCCTGGCCCTCGTGATAGGCGAGGTAGAGGTGCTCGGGGTTGTTCAATGAGACCCCGGTGATGCGCTGGGTGCGTGCGTTGTACCAGCCGATAAAGTCGGTCGCGTGCTTCATGTGCGTGCGCCGTGCCATCCGGCTGCCGGCATCCTCGCGGTATTCGCCCCAGACCGGGTCCTGCGCCTGGGCATAGCCGTAGGCAGAGGAGGGCCGGCGCCACGGGATGACACCGAGCAGGCGTTCGCGATCCGGGCGCACATGGCTGCGGAACGAGGACTCCTGCTGGATGAACGACATCTGCGTGGCGATGGGCGTGCCCCATTCGCGTTCGGAGTCGCGGGCGTAGTCGTACCAGCGCGGCTGCTCGCGGAAGATCTCGCAGATATTGCTCTGATCCGACGGCGGCGATGGCGCCAGCGTCGCACAGCCCGCCGTGATTGCGGCCAGCGCCAGCAGCAGGCCCGCGCGCAGCCCATTGAGCGCCATGGCCCGCCATTCCCCCTGATATGCCTTGCCCACCCGAATCTCCCGTTCGGTTCCCCAATGGCCGGGAGTATAAAGCACCCCCAACGGGGGCCAAGGGTGCGCCGGGTGACGTGCCCGGTTTCGGAGGCTGCCCCGGCCCCTGCGGCGCCTCGCAGTGACGCGCATACAGGTTCCCCGGCCATCCAACATCCCGTCATTGCGTGCATCGCGAAGCAATCTCCCAAGGCAGTCCTCGGCGCCGGGATACCCCCAACCGACTGCCACGTCGGCTGCGCCTCCTCGCAGTGACGGGGGCGGGGGCTGTGGCAGTGGCCTGTGGGAGCGGGCTTGCCCGCGAAGCCCCTGCCCGCGTCGGACTTTGGCAAGAACCATTCGCGGGCAAGCCCGCTCCCACAAGTAAGCCCCTGCCACAAGGAGCATTGGCCCCGCCCGTGCTACGGGGCGGTGTTCCAGTCAGGGTCGAGTGGGCTCAGGGCAGGATCGACCCGCCAGGGCCCGGGTGCTTCGGGCGCGTGCGCAATCGCGCGGATGCGTGCGATGAACTCGCGTCGGGGCAGGGTGATCGCGCCGAGGTGGCGCAGGTGCTCGGTCTCCATCTGCACATCCACCAGGGGCCAGCCCCAGGCGACGAGGTGGCGGCACAGCCAGGCCAGCGCGATCTTGGAGGCGTCGCGCTCGCGCGAGAACATCGACTCGCCGCAGAACAGCCGGCCCACGGCGACGCCATAGAGCCCCCCGATCAGGCGCGGGCCGTCCCAGACCTCCACCGAATGCGCGTGCCCCGTGCGGTGCATGGCGATGTAGGCCTGTTGCATGCTCCCGGTGATCCAGGTGCCCTCGGCGTACTCGCGCGGCCCGGCGCAGGCCTCGATCACCGCCTCGAAGGCGCGATCGAAGCTGACCGTGTAGCCGCGATTGCGGATCGCCTTTTTCAGGCTGCGGTGCAGCCGGAAGTGGGCCGGTTCCAGCACCGCGCGCGGGTCCGGGGTCCACCACAGGATCGGCTGCCCGGCCTCGAACCAGGGGAACACGCCGGAGCGATAGGCATTCAGCAGCCGCGGCACGGAAAGATCGCCGCCGGCCGCGAGCAGGCCATTCGGGTCGCGCAGGGCATGCCCCGGGTCGGGGAACGGCGCCTCCGGGTGCTCCGGGTCCAGCCAGGGTAGCGTGATCTGCGGGCCGCCGGTCATGGGGTGGCGCTCCATCGGCCAGAGGGCTGGCCTCCTACAGGTTGGGTCGGGCGTGCGGGGTGATGTAGGAGCGCAGCCCTCTGCGCGATTGGGCGCGGGGATAGGCCCCATCGGCCAGGGGGCTGGCCTCCTACAGTGGGTGGTTCAGGGGCGGTCATCGTCGGGTTCGACGTGGCGGTAGGGCGAGTGTTCGTGCAGGCGTTCGCACTGGGTGCGCATCAGCTGGGCCTCGCGTTCGCAAAAGTCGCGCACGGGCTGGTCGAAGCCCTCGGTCAGGATCATGTGGGCGGAGTAGGTGGGCGTGGGCAGGAAGCCGCGCGGGATCTTGTGCTCACCCTGGGCGCCGGGCTCGAAGCGGGCCAGGCCTTCGCGGATGCAGAACGCGATGCCCTGGTAGTAGCAGGTCTCGAAGTGCAGGTCGGCCAGCTCCTCGGTGCAGCCCCAGAAGCGCCCGTACAGGGTGTCGTGGCTGCGATAGCAAAGGGCCGCGGCGATGGTCTCGTCGTCCCCCGCCTCGCCTGGGCGTCTTGCCTCGAACAGCACCACCTGGTCGCCCAGCGCCGCCGCCGTCTCCACAAAAAAGGCCTCCGACAGCGTCGGGATGCCCATGTGCTTCTCGAAAGTGTCGACGTAGAAGCGGTGGAAGCGCGCCCAGTCTTCGGGCGAACCGGTGGCCCCGGTCAGCGTGCGGAACTCGATGCCGGCCTCGGTGACGCGGCGGCGTTCGCGCTTGATGTTCTTGCGCTTTTTCGAGCTGAGCGCGGCCAGGAAGTCATCGAAGCTTCCGTAGTCCGCATTGCTCCAGTGGTACTGGCAGCCCATGCGTTCGGCCAGCCCCATCTCGCGGGTCACGTCGAGGTCGTCCGCATTCGGGAACAGGATGTTCACGCCCGAGGCGTTCAGTTCGCGCCCGCGGGTCACCAGGGCGCGCACGAGCAGGGTGCGCAGGTGATCAAAGTCCGGCGCCTCCGGGTGCACCAGCAGGCGCGGCCCGGTGGCCGGGGTGTAGGGTACGGAGACGACCAGCTTGGGGTAGTAGTTGAGCCCGTGGCGGCTCCACGCGCTCTCCCAGGCGAAGTCGAACACGAACTCGCCGTAGTTGTTGGTTTTGGCGTAGGCCGGCGCGGCCGCGACCAGCTCGTCTTCGCGGAAGATCAGCACATGCTGCGGAAACCACCCGAACTGCCGCCCCAGGCAGCCGTGGCGCTCCAGGCCCTCCAGGAAGGCATGGCGCAGGAACGGCTCGGTGCCGCCGGTCAGGGCATCCCAGGCGGCCGGGTCCACGTCGCCCAGGCCGTCGCGCAGCTCGATGCGCTCGGCCGGATCTTCCGGCGAGGCCGTCCGGGTGTCGCCCTCGGCGCTCACGACTCAGCCGTTCTCTTCGAGGTACTTCTCCGCGTCCAGTGCGGCCATGCAGCCGGTGCCGGCGGAGGTGACCGCCTGGCGGTAGACATGGTCCATCACGTCGCCGGCGGCGAACACGCCCGGTACGGAGGTCGCGGTGGCGTTGCCTTCCAGGCCGCTTTGCACCTTGATGTAGCCACCCTCCATGTCCAGCTGGCCCTGGAAGATGTCGGTGTTCGGCTTGTGGCCGATCGCGATGAACACGCCCATCAGCTCGACGTCCTTCGTATCGCCGCTTTGCGCGTGCTTGATGCGCATGCCGGTCACGCCGGAGTCGTCGCCGAGGATCTCGTCCAGGGTGTGGTTCCACTCGATGGTGACGTTGCCGTTCTTTTCCTTCTCGAACAGCTTGTCCTGCAGGATCTTCTCTGCCCGCAGCGCATCGCGGCGGTGCACCAGCACGACCTCGGAGGCGATGTTGGACAGGTACAGGGCCTCTTCGACCGCGGTGTTGCCGCCGCCGATCACCGCGACCTTCTGGTTGCGGTAGAAGAAGCCGTCGCAGGTGGCGCAGGCGGAGACGCCCTTGCCGGCAAAGGTGGTCTCGGACTCCAGCCCCAGATACTGTGCGGAGGCGCCGGTGCAGATGATCAGCGCATCGCAGGTGTACTCGCCGGAATCGCCGACCAGGCGATAGGGCTTGTCCTTCAGGTGCACCGTGTGGATGTGATCAAAGATCACTTCCGTATCAAAGCGTTCTGCATGCTTTTGCATGCGCTGCATAAGCTCCGGACCCTGCACGCCGTCGTTGTCGCCCGGCCAGTTGTCCACGTCGGTGGTGGTCATCAGCTGGCCGCCTTGCTCCAGGCCCGTGATCACGACCGGGTTCAGGTTGGCGCGCGCGGCGTAGACGGCCGCGGTCCAGCCGGCGGGGCCGGAGCCCAGGATCAGCAGCGGGCAGTGGCGCGGCTGCTTCTCGTCGTCCTTCTTTGTCTTGGGCGCGGTCTCGCCGCCACTGGAGAGCGATACGGCACCCGCGGCCGCCTGAACGGCCCCGGTGGCAACGGCGGCCTTGGGCGCGTCCTTCTTCTCGGCCTTCTTGCTCTTCTTGTCGGATGGGTCCTTGGCGTCGCTCATGCGGTACTCCCTGTCGATTCGATGAATACGGCTGGCGCGGCCGGTCGTCCCGGCCGCGCGGAATCTGGTTCGATAAGGCGGGGATTATTGGTACCCGGCGGGGCTTTGTCCAACACCGCCACCCCGCGCGAGGGTCCACCCGGATTCGGCCTTGAGAAGACCCATCGACGGATACCGATTCGGTAATCGCGGGCCATAAAACATTTTCATGTTCGAGTTTGCTGATGATTGGCCCGAGCGATCACAACAAGGCCGATTTATCCACCACCGGGCGAACGCGCAAAGAATGGCGACAGAGTGCCGGGTTGGCGTTTTTATCCACAGCTTGCCCACGGGTTGTCCGCGGGGTTATTCGGGTGGGAGACACAAGATATTGTGTCTATGCACTTCCGGATCCCCGATCTATAGTACTTCACGTCCATTACCCACAGTTACGCGTGAGGCCGCCACCATGTACAGCGACACCCAGACCGCCGAAGCCCAAGAGGGCATCCAGTACCCGCCGCAAGCCGAGCCGTCGGCCGAGGTCCTGGCCACCAGCCCGGGCCAGCACCAGGTGATCCGCCGCAATGGCAAGGTCACCGGCTTCGACGCCTCGAAGATCGAGGTCGCGGTCACCAAGGCCTTCCTCGCGGTGGAGGGCGGCAATGCCGCGGCCAGCCGTCGCATCCACGACATCTCCAAGGAGGTCGCCGGGCAGGTGGTGGACAGCCTGTTCCGTCGCGCCGGCACCCAGGGCATGACGGTGCACATCGAGGATATTCAGGACCAGGTGGAACTGGCCCTGATGCGTGGCGGCCACCACAAGGTCGCGCGGGCCTATGTGATCTACCGCGAACAGCAGGCGCAAAAGCGCGCCGCCGAGGCCGCCGAGCAGGGCCTGGACGAGCAGGAGATTGCCCCGGCCCTGAACGTGACCCGCGCCGACGGCACCCAGGCCCCGCTGGACGAGGAGCGCCTGCAGGCGGTCGTCGCCGAGGCCTGTGACGGCATCGAGCAAGTCGATGGCGAGAAGATCCTGACCGAGGCGCGTCGCAACCTGTTCGACGGCGTCGCCGAGAAGGACGTCTCCACCGCGCTGGTGATGGCCGCCCGCGTGATGATCGAGAAAGAGCCGAACTACTCCGAGGTTACCGCGCGCCTGCTGATGGACGCGCTGCGCCGCGAGGCCCTGAGCTTCGTGCACGGCCGCCCGGAAGAGGCCACCCAGGCCCAGCTGGCCGAGCGCTACGCCGAGTACTTCGGCGCCTACATCAAGCGCGCCGCTGACCTGGAGCTGGTCGACAGCGAGCTGACCCGGTACAACCTCGACAAGCTGGGCGCGGCGATCAAGCCCGAGCGTGACCTGCAGTTCACCTACCTGGGCCTGCAGACCCTGTACGACCGCTACTTCATCCATTCTGACGGCACCCGCTTCGAGCTGCCGCAGGCGTTCTTCATGCGCGTGGCGATGGGCCTGGCGATCAACGAGATCGACCGCGAGGCGCGCGCGATCGAGTTCTACAACCTGCTGAGCTCGTTCGACTTCATGAGCTCCACGCCGACGCTGTTCAACTCCGGCACCCTGCGCCCGCAGCTCTCCAGCTGCTACCTGACCAGCGTGCCGGACGACCTGGACGGCATCTACAGCGCCATCCGCGACAACGCGCTGCTGTCCAAGTTTGCCGGTGGCCTGGGCAACGACTGGACCCGCGTGCGCGGCATGGGCGCCCATATCAAGGGCACCAACGGCAAGTCGCAGGGCGTGGTCCCGTTCCTGAAGGTCGCCAACGACACCGCGGTGGCGGTGAACCAGGGCGGCAAGCGCAAGGGTGCCGTGTGCGCCTACCTCGAGACCTGGCACATCGATGTCGAGGAGTTCATCGAGCTGCGCAAGAACACCGGCGACGACCGCCGCCGCACCCACGACATGAACAGCGCCAACTGGATCCCGGACCTGTTCATGAAGCGCGTGGCCGAGGACGGCGACTGGACCCTGTTCTCCCCGAACGAGACCCCGGACCTGCACGACCTGGTCGGCGCCGAGTTCGAGAAGCGCTACTGCGAATACGAAGAGAAGGCCGCGCGCGGCGAGCTGCGCGTGCACAAGACCATGAAGGCCGTGGACCTGTGGCGGAAGATGCTCGGCATGCTGTTCGAGACCGGCCATCCGTGGATGACCTTCAAGGACCCGTGCAACCTGCGCAGCCCGCAGCAACACACCGGCGTGGTCCACAGCTCGAACCTGTGCACCGAGATCACCCTGAACACCTCGGATGACGAGATCGCGGTGTGCAACCTGGGCTCGATCAACCTGGCCGCGCACGTGAACGAGGCCGGCGAGCTGGATCACGCGAAGCTCGAGCAGACCGTGAACACCGCCATGCGCATGCTCGACAACGTGATCGACTACAACTACTACTCCGTGCCGCAGGCGCGGCGCTCCAACCTGCGCCACCGCCCGGTGGGGCTGGGGGTCATGGGCTTCCAGGACGCGCTGTACAAGCTGCGCGTGCCGTATGCCTCCGAGGCGGCGGTGGAGTTTGCCGACACCTCCATGGAGGCGGTGTCCTACTACGCCATCAAGGCCTCGACCGATCTGGCCGAGGAACGCGGGCGCTACGAGAGCTTCCCCGGCAGCCTTTGGAGCCAGGGCATCCTGCCGATCGACTCGATCGACAAGCTGGCCGAGACCCGCGGCGACTACTTGCAGATGGACACCACCCAGCGCCTGGAGTGGGACAAGCTGCGCAAGCGGGTGAAGAAGGTCGGCATGCGCAACTCCAACACCATGGCGATCGCGCCGACCGCCACCATCTCCAACATCTGCGGGGTCAGCCAGTCGATCGAGCCGACCTACCAGAACCTGTTCGTCAAATCGAACCTGTCCGGCGAGTTCACCGTGATCAACCCGTACCTGGTGCGCGACCTGAAAGACCGCGAGCTGTGGGACGAGGTGATGGTCAACGACCTCAAGTACTACGACGGCTCCGTGCAGCCGCTGGACCGCGTGCCGGAGGACATCAAGGCCCTGTACGCCACCGCGTTCGAGCTGGACACCCGCTGGCTGGTCGAGGCCGCCTCGCGCCGGCAGAAGTGGATCGACCAGGCGCAGAGCCTGAATCTCTACATGGCCGAGCCCTCCGGGCCCAAGCTGGACGCCCTGTACAAGCTCGCCTGGGTGCGCGGCCTGAAGACGACCTACTACCTGCGCTCCATGGGCGCGACCCACGTGGAAAAGAGCACCGTGGCCGACTCCTCGCGCGCCAACAAGCTGAACGCCGTCTCCGGCGGCCAGCAGGCGGCCGAGCCCGAGGCGCCCAAGGCGTGCTCCATCCTCGACCCGGACTGCGAGGCCTGCCAGTAAGGCGGCCCCGCCCCCGGGCACCGAATACGCACCAAGCACCGATCACAACGCACTGAACAAAAGGCCCAGCCACCGCGCCGGGCCGCCACCGAAAAGAAGAGGGGACACTATGCTTTCCTGGGACGATCCGATCGCAGCCATCAAAGGCGAAGGCCAGAAAGAACCCGCCGTCCGCCCCGGCATGGGCTTTCAGGAGAACGAAGCGCTGATGAGCACCGCCGGCGCCGCGCCCAGCGTCTCGCCGGAGCCGGAAAACGCCGGCCAGCCGCTGGCCGAGCCGAACGAAGACGCCCTGACCGGCACCGGTCTCGAAGACCTCGAGATGGGTGCCGAGCGCATCCGCGTGGATGACAAGAAGATCATCAACTGCCACGCGGACCTCAACCAGCTCGTGCCCTTCAAGTACAAGTGGGCCTGGCAGAAGTACCTGGACGGCTGCGCCAACCACTGGATGCCGCAGGAAATCAACATGAACGCGGACATCGCCCTGTGGAAGGACCCGAATGGTCTGACCGAGGACGAGCGCACCATCGTCAAGCGCAACCTGGGCTTCTTCTCCACCGCCGACTCGCTGGTGGCGAACAACCTGGTGCTGGCCGTGTACCGCCACATCACCAACCCCGAGTGCCGCCAGTACCTGCTGCGCCAGGCCTTCGAAGAGGCGCTGCACACCCACGCCTACCAGTACTGCGTGGAATCCCTGGGTTTGGACGAGGGCGAGATCTTCAACATGTACCGCGAGGTGCCCTCCGTGGCCACCAAGGCCGAGTGGGCGCTGCCGTTCACCAAGCACCTGGCGGACCCGAACTTCCGCACCGGCACCCCGGAGGCGGACCAGAAGCTGCTGCGCGAACTGATCGCCTTCTACGTCGTGTTCGAGGGCATCTTCTTCTACGTCGGCTTCGTGCAGATCCTCTCCATGGGCCGGCGCAACAAGATGACGGGTGTGGCCGAGCAGTTCCAGTACATCCTGCGCGACGAATCCATGCACATGAACTTCGGCATCGACGTGATCAACCAGATCAAGCTCGAAAACCCGCACCTGTGGACCGAAGACTTCAAGAACGAGATGCGCACCCTGATCTCGGACGCCGTCGAGCTGGAGGCGCAGTACGCGCGCGACACCATGCCCCGCGGCGTGCTCGGCATGAACGCCCAGATGTTCGAGGAATACCTGCACTTCATCGCCAACCGCCGCTGCGCCCAGATCGGCCTGGCCGAGCTGTACCCGGGGGCCGACAACCCGTTCCCGTGGATGAGCGAGGTGCTCGACCTGAAGAAGGAGAAGAACTTCTTTGAGACGCGGGTTACTGAGTATCAGACGGGTGGGGCGTTGAGCTGGGATTGAGGCGGCGAAGCCGAGATCCAGTGAAGCGGAGCCAGGGAAATGGCCGTGCAGCAACAGAAGAGGGCGCCGCAAGACGGCGCCTTTTTTGCCCTAGCTTCGGACATGAGAGGCAAAAGGCAAGGCCTGACCCCGGTGCCGCAGCTTGATCGTTAGGCGTCAAGAGTAGGGCCTTGGCTAGCAGGCAGGGGAAGCGATGTTCAATTTATTGATGTTTAACGCGGATTGGTCGTCTGGCAGGGTCACCGTTCCGAGCGGTCGAGTGTTCGAGTATACCGACGGTCAAATCGCCGCCCAGTTCCGGGACAGCGACAACAATCTACTGCTGGACCGTCTTGCTTCCTTACCATGCCTTTTCTGCGAGGAAGGAACAGAAGACGAGACGGCTTACGTAGGACAGATCAATAGAGCACGGGCTTCCGGAGGGGATTTGTTGCTCGAAATCAGTCTCGATGCTGAGGTGCCCCCCCTCCAGAATAAGATACTCTATGAGAACCGCGCCGAGCTTGACATGCCACATGATTTCGAGTTCTCGAGAAATCATTGGGCTTTGAAAGACGTAGATCTATACCGCTTTCTGCTCCGCCATATTCGTCCTCGCCGTCAACGTCCGACTGTGTTCCAGATCCCGGAACACGAGAGAATTGAGCCGACTCTTGCCTCGGTGATGATGCCCTTCGACGCGGAGTTCACTGGCGTGTATGACAGTATTCGTCAGGCCGCCGAGGGCGCAGGGCTTCGATGCAGGCGGGCTGACGACATCTGGGAAAATGCGGCCATTATCCAGGATGTGGTATCCCTTATTGATCGTTCCCGGATTGTTATTTGTGATTGCACCGGCAGAAATCCAAATGTGTTTTACGAGGCCGGGATTGCGCACACGCTCGGGCGTGATGTGATACTGATCACGCAAAACAAGCATGACATTCCGTTTGACCTTAGGCATCTTCGTTATGTGCCATATCTCAATAATGCTGAAGGGCGCGCCTCGCTCGCGCAGGCATTGCAGTCAAGGATGCAGACCTTGCTTGGGCACTAGTGCTTGACGCTCGATAGCCGAACAAGCGCCGAGTCGCACTTCAAGTGCAACAAAACGCTTCGTCAAAGGAAGAGCCGAAGGATTAAGAGCCTAACCAGTGCGTGGAGCCGACAGCGAAGACGCTGCGGCTCACGCTAGTCGTTATGGGTCGGGATGCATATGAGTAAGCGGCAGTTTGTCGGTCTTTTGAAGTTCTTTCGAAATGAAGACTATCTGGATCAGCTAATTGGTGGGCTGGTTTATTGCAATACGCCGGAAGAATACAGGCTCTCGGGGCTGGAAGGTGTCGGTGACCCTCACGAGTCCTGTGTTCATGCATTTCGTGAGGCTCGTGGAGACGACGAAGTCGTATTGAAGGTGAATGGAAAGAAGTTGGAGGGGTTAACGGCCGTTACTGTCCACATGGGTGGTAGAAAAGACATGTGGCTGCACTGCTGGACAGCGTTTGATGTACCTCAAGATGATGCCGAATTAAAGCGACTGACTGACAACTTGAATCGCATCCGAGAAGAGTTCGGGAACGATTACGTATTTCTTCCGAGAAACAAGGTCCGAACGTTCAGGGAAAGGATTGAGGGTCTTCAGGACGGCGCGTTTGATTATGGCCGGGTGACATACTCAGAAGAACATCATGACTGGTCTGTTGGGTGCAAATCTTCCTCGTATTCATATCAACGCGAGTACAGATTTGGATTTGGGGAGTGCAAGCATACCTCGACCGAACCACTGAAACTGGTCTACGAGCCGGGATTTGACGATCTACTCATGAAAAATGCTGCGTTGAGAATTACCGATAAGCGGAACGGCGCTATTTGGTTTCATCTAGATAGAGAGGAGTGTTATTGCCAGCCAGACTCATAACTAGGCGCTTGAGGCGCCGGGAAGAAGAGGACACCCATAAAAAGGAGGTAGAGGACACCCATGATTTCTTGACGGTCTCACAGAAGAAGAGGACACCCATGATGTCTTGACGGTCTGACGCGGGCTGTCTAGGTTTGTGGGGAGTGCATGGACCAGGGAGGGTCCGGAGATGACGCGAGCCAGGAAGGAGCTCGTCTCGGTCGAGACGACGCCGTATTACCACTGTATTTGTCGCTGTGTTCGCCGCGCGTTCCTGTGTGGCGAGGATTCCTATTCGGGCAAGAATTACGAGCACCGGCGGGGCTGGGTGCTGGAGCGCCTGCGCGAGTTGCAGGGCGTGTTCGCGGTGGACGTGTGCGCGTACGCGGTGATGTCGAACCACTATCACCTAGTGGTGCGGCTGGACTTGGATCGGGCGGCGGCATGGAGCGAAGGCGAGGTGATGGAGCGCTGGGAGCGGCTGTTCTCGTTGCCGGTGTTGGTAGCCCGCTATCGGGAGGGGCAGACGAAGACGGTGGCGGAGCGCGAGCGGGCGCAGCTGCAGATTGCCGAGTGGCGGGGTCGGCTGCAGGACCTGTCCTGGTTCATGCGCAGCCTGAACGAACACCTGGCGCGGCGGGCGAATGCGGAGGATGGCTGCAAGGGCCGCTTCTGGGAAGGCCGCTACAAGAGCCAGGCGCTGCTGGACGACGCGGCCGTGCTGACCTGCATGAGCTACGTGGATCTGAACCCGGTGCGCGCCGGGATGGCGGATACGCCCGAGGCCTCCGATTTCACCTCGATCCAGCAGCGTAATCGGGCGCTGGCCCGGAAGGGCCATGAGCATGAAAGTCCGGCGTGTGAGGGGGACGAGCCTCGCCTGACTGTATTGGGCCGGGAAGGCGATGATCCGCATGCCAATGCGGTGGCCTTTACCACGGAGGACTACCTGGAACTGGTGGACTGGACCGGGCGTGCGATCCGCGAGGACAAGCGCGGGGCCATCCCGGAATCCATTCCGCCGATCCTCGACCGTCTGCGGATCGATCCGGTGCATTTCCTGCGGCATGTCGGAGGGGGGCAGAGGTCGTACCATGTAGCGGCCCTGGGCCACGTGGAGCGTTTTCGCGAGGCGGTGAAACAGCTCGGCCGTCGAAGCATCAAGGGTGTGGGGATATCGGGCCGGATGTTTCTGGCGCCAGCCGACTGTCGTTGAACCAGCGCGGTTTCAGGGGAGGCGCGGATGGTGACGGTGTTCAGGAGTGGACCCTACCGCTTCTACTGGTTCAGCCATTAGCCGGACGAGCCGCCGTATGTGCATGTGGACCGCGGAAAGTGCTCGGCCAAGTTCTGGTTGCGCCGTGTGGCACTGGCGCGGAATATGGGGTTTCCGGCGCACGAATTGCGGCGGATTCGGGAGGTTGTCGAGGGTCGGCAGCCGGAGCGGTTGGAGGCTTGGAATGAGTTCTTTGGCCACGAACGCGGATGAGCGGGTTGCGTCGGTGGATTTCACCGAGCATGACCTGGTGGTTGGCCTGATGGATGGCCGTCGAATCTCGGTTCCGCTCGAGTGGTACTCACGCCTTGCGCACGCAACGCCCGCGCAGTTACGGATCTGGAAGATCTCCGCCGGCGGCTACGGGATTCACTGGCCAGAGCTCGACGAGGACCTGAGCACCGAAGGGCTGTTGCGGGGCGCACCTGCTCCCGCTCGTTAAAGCTTTTTAAACCTGAGGACGACTTTCACGGCTTTTCGTCACTGCGCGAGGACGCGCCCCCGGATCGATCACGGGGCTGGCTGAGAGAAGGAGTTGTGGGCTCGGGTTCTGTCCCTGGATTAATAGGCCTGATCGGACTCGGGCCAATAGTAGTGATAAGCGACGCAAGGAGGCGCGCATGGTTTTACTGATTTTGTATATCCCCGCAGTGCTGGTCGCACTGGGAATCCTGTTTATGGCCAGGCGGGCCGCACTGGGGCCTCGGGTGCGGTACGCCCTCGCAACGCTGATTCTGCCCGTTGTCGTGCTCTTTGCAGGCTGGGCTATCGCCGGTGGCGACCCGTCGATGGGGCTGGCGCTGACGGTCTTGTTTCTGGGGTTTGTGGTCGTTCCCGCCGGTTTTGGTCGGATGTTCCTGCGGCGATACCCGTCCGTATCGCCAACGCAGGAGATGAATGTGAACCCGAAGCGGGACCCTTCGGTGACCGACGTGGCGGGGCAGGAGTCTGATGGCGCTGGGCACGAGTCCGATTCGGGGCATGGAAACGATGTGGCCCCGGGACAGGATGGTCGGGCGCGGGCGATGCGGCTTGCCTTCATGGTGCATACGCCCGGAGCGATGTTGCTGGGACTCGGCTTGGCAGAACGACTCGGAAACTCGGATCCGATCCTGCCGTGGTTCGAAAACGGCTGGGTGGTCGATGGCATGTTGCTTTTGGGGGTGGTGCTGATCGCGATCTCCACGCGGATAATTCTCGCCACGGTGTTCGGCCCGTCCTCCAAGGCGCGAGATTCGGGGAGCCTGGGCCGCCGGAACCCACGCCTCTGATTCGTTGCGAAGGCACAAAGACGATCTCGATCCGCTCCGGGGTGAAACCCGTGAAGAGCTTAGTGCCGGTGGGTTGCCCCGAGGTGCGACCGATCCCGCTCGCTTAACTGATATCAACGGCATATCCTGACCCCGCTCAGCCGGCGATGCGGGCTCCCGGGAACGGAAAGGAGGGCGGGATGGATATCGATCTGGGGGCAGCCTTCATAAACGGGGCTCTGCAATTCTGGTGGGCCTGGATGCTTGCGGCGCTGGTTGCAGTTGCTCGGTTCCCGAAGGTGAAGGGCTGGCTTGGCGAGCTGTGGGTTCGTCTGATTCTGGCGGTTGGCCTGGACGGCAAGTCGGGCCGCGTGGTTCACGACGTTATGCTTCAGACCGCGGACGGGACCACGCAGATCGATCATGTGCTGGTGTCGCGGTTCGGGGTGTTCGTCA
This sequence comes from Thioalkalivibrio sp. ALRh, assembly GCF_000381425.1. Lineage (NCBI taxonomy): Bacteria > Pseudomonadati > Pseudomonadota > Gammaproteobacteria > Chromatiales > Ectothiorhodospiraceae > Thioalkalivibrio > Thioalkalivibrio sp. ALRh. The sequence goes on along the minus strand of NZ_KB906523.1, from coordinate 134,725 downwards.
TCGAGACGAAGAATATGCGGGGCTGGATCTTCGGGAGTGAGCGTCAGGCCCAGTGGACACAGAAGATCTACCGCCGGTCGTTCCGTTTCCAGAATCCATTGCGCCAGAACTATCGCCATGAACGCGCGGTAGCCGAGGCGCTGGGGGTAGACCCGGAGCAGATTCACTCGGTAGTGGTTTTCGTCGGTGGCAGCACCTTTAAGACACGGATGCCGGACAACGTGATTCATGGCCTGGGGCTGGTGAGCTACATCCGCTCATTCCAGGATGAGGTGTGGAGCGAAGACGAGGTCCACGCCATGCTCGCAACGCTGGAGAATTGCGGACTCGAGCGTTCGCGGCAGACGCGCAGGGCACACGTGGAGGGTTTGCGTGAGCGACACGCGGCGCCGGTTACCCCGGACTGCCCGAAATGCGGCAGTACCATGGTGCGGCGCAAGGCGCGCAAGGGAACCCGGGTCGGCCAGGAGTTCTGGGGCTGTTCGCAATACCCGGCGTGTCGCGAGACAAGGGCCTTGCAGTAGAGCCAAGCGGGGACGGTTGATCGGAGCCCCGGCTGGGAACGAAAAGCGGACACCCGGTACTTCCTGGCCGTGTCAGTACGGCACGTGCCCCCATTCGTCCCGTGCGCGCAGCAGTGTGGGGTCGAAACGGCAGCCGATGCGCCGGTCCACCTGGTCCATGTGGGCTGACAGAAGAAGAGGCCACCCATGAGTCGTTGCCATGGTGCGGCGCAAGGCGCGCAAGGGAACCCGGGTCGGCCAGGAGTTCTGGGGCTGTTCGCAATACCCGGCGTGTCGCGAGACAAGGGCCTTGCAGTAGAGCCAAGCGGGGACGGTTGATCGGAGCCCCGGCTGGGAACGAAAAGCGGACACCCGGTACTTCCTGGCCGTGTCAGTACGGCACGTGCCCCCATTCGTCCCGTGCGCGCAGCAGTGTGGGGTCGAAACGGCAGCCGATGCGCCGGTCCACCTGGTCCATGTGGGCTGACAGAAGAAGAGGACACCCATGAGTCGTTGCGGCAAACTCGGGCGCATTCCTTGTCCTTCGAGGGTTCCATGGCCCGAACATTGTTGCTGATCGTTCTCTTTGGCACGTCGGCGGTATGGGCGGAGTCGCCGGAGCCGATGGTCCCCGCTGACTATTATGATTTCGTGTTCACGAGCGACCCTCGGCTTTCGCCGGATGCTACCCGCGTCGCCTTCGTGCGTAGTCACGTGGACGATGAACGCCGCAATCGGGAATCAAACATCTGGGTGGTGCCGGCCGATGGCTCGGAATCGGCACGGCAGTTCACCCAGGGTGATTCCGATCGGCGTCCCCGTTTTTCTCCCGATGGGCGGCAAATGGCCTTTCTGAGGACCGTCGACGAGGACGCCCAGATCCATCTGATGCCTGTTGACGGTGGTGAAGCCCATGCCATCACCGAGATTCAACAGGGCAGTATCTCGGAGTTTGCCTGGCGGCCCGATGGTCAGCACCTGGTCGTCACCCTGACCATCGACCCGGCCGTCGAAGATCCTGCGCAGCAAGAGCAGGGGGATGACGCACCGCAGGCGGATGTGAAGGTCTACTCGCGCGCGCTCAGCCGTCGTGAGTCACAGGGTTGGCTGGATGAGAGCCGCCGCAGCTTGTGGTTGCTGGATTCGGCAAGCGGCGAGCTCGAGCGTCTGGCAGGAGACCCTGAGTGGAACTACAACAACCCGACGGTTTCACCGGATGGCCGCTTCCTGGCGTTCAATGCCGATCGCAGCGGCGGCGAGTACGACGGCAGCTTCAATCAGGACATCTACCTTCTCGACCTTGAAAACCGTGAGGAACGCAAGCTGGCCGCGCCCGACGGGCGTGCCACCGACCCACTGTTCTCGCCCGACGGGCGCCAGGTCGCCTTCCTCTATCAGTCCGACCGCTTTCGTCCCGTGGAACTGCACCGCATCGGGATCGGCAACGACGACCACAAGGTACTGCACGATGGCATGGAGTTCTCCGTCACGCAGGCCTGGTGGCCCGAGGGGTTCGATCGTCCCCTGGTATGGGCGGACTTCCGCGGCAGCCGCCCACTGATGCGCTTGGAAGCCGATGGTGACAGCGAGGTGGTCCTCGGTGACGAAGCCGCTCTCGGCGATATCGACTTTGCCGCCGACGGCGGGTCTCTGGCCCTGCTGGTCGAAGACGAGACCCGGATGCCGGAGGTGCACGTCGCCGACAGCGACGGGGTCGAGTCGCGCCGCCTGACGGGGTTCAACGACGCCCTGCTGGAGTCGCGTTACCGGGCCGAGCTGGAACGCTTCAGCTACGAGGTCGAGGACGGCCGTACGGTCGATGCGTTCCTGCTGCGGCCCAAAGGATTCGACGCCGGCGATGACTGGCCACTGGTACTGAACATTCGTGGCGGCCCGGCGCATATGTGGGGTCATCGCTGGTTCCACGAGTTTCAGATGATCGCGGGCGCGGGCTACGCGATGCTGTTCACCAACTATCGGGGGTCGACCGGCTATGGCCACGAGTTCCAGGCCTCGGTGTACCAGGACTACGGTGGAGTCGACTATCGCGACAACATGCGGGCCCTGGACGCGGCGCTGGAGCGCTTCGACTGGATCGACGAGGAGCGCCTGTTTCTGACCGGCGGCAGCCATGGCGGCTTCCTGACCAACTGGATCACGACGCAGACCGATCGCTTCCGCGCGGCGGTCACCCAGCGCAGTGTCTCCAACTGGATCTCCGAGGCTGGCACTCAGGACTACGTGCCGGCACGGATGAATGCCGAGTTTGGCGGCACGATCTGGGCGAACTACGACTACTACTGGGGACGTTCACCGCTCAAGTACGCCGACCAGGTGAATACGCCGACGCTGATCATCCATTCTAGCGATGACCGGATCACACCGATCGGACAGGGCCAGGAGTGGTTCTACGCGCTGCTCAACAACGACGTGGAGACCGAGCTGGCCGTATTCGATGGCGAAGGCCACAACCTGTCCCGGGACGGCACCCCGGTGAATCTGGTCAAGCGCCTGGAACTCATCCTCGAGTGGTTTAAGCGCCATGAACCGTGATCCGCAGTGCCAGGTATTGATTGCGGGAGAGAATAGGACACCCATGGAGAGAAGAGGACACCCATAATTTTCCCTGCACGGTTAAAGCGCTGGGTGAGTCAGTCCCCGCCATGGGTCATGTTACGGAACGCAAACACGGCGCTGGCGATGATCACCGCGATGGCGAGGCCGTAGTAGAGCGTTTCCAGAGATGCGCCAACCTCTACTGCCTGCTCCAGGAAAAGCACCACCAGAATCACGATCGCGACCTGAATGATCGTGACTTTGAGGTCATGGAAATGCCGGATCTCCAACACGGAGAGCAAGCTGCTTTTTCCGCGGGAATCCGGGTTGATGAACAGCCGGAACAAGCCGACCGCGATGATCTGGAAGGTCACGGCGATCAGCAGCATGTCGAGGACCTTGAGGAACCTCACCGCCAGGCTCTTGCCCTCATCGACCGTGCTGGGCACCTGCTGGACAAAATCGACCAAGATATTGAACACAATGAATACGTTGGCGGCATACAGCAGGAGAGCCGCAATGGTGCTGACCACGACCGTCACCAGTACCAGCAGCCGGCTGCTGGTGAACATTCTTTCCATCATTCGTGCATGCCTCCATGGGCGATTGGTGGTGCACCGGAGAATCGACTTTCAGGCAGACCGAAGGATATTGATCTATTCAGCGCGGTCCAGTTTGTTCCGGACGATGGCGCCGCCCTTCATGATCAGGTGCAGGTGGTCGTCGGGTGCATCCAGCCAGTCCAGCCCGGCCGCCGGGTCGGCATCGACCACGAGCAGGTCGGCCAGGGCCCCTTCGGCGATCACGCCGAGGCGGCCGGGGTAGGGGGCGCGGTCGCCGGACAGGGCGAGCAGTTGGCCGGCCGCGCCGGTGGCCATGTGCAGGGCCTCCAGCGGGGGCATGAAGCGGGTCAGCTTGGCCAGCTGGCGGCCCTGGCTGGCGGCGCCCTCGGGGCTGAACAGGATGTCGGTCCCGAAGGCCATGGGCACGCCATACTGGCGGCCCAGTTCGAAGGCTTGCTCGGTGCCCGCGCTCACCTGGAGCTGTTTGGCCCGGGAGACGGGGTCCGTTTTCGGGTTGGCGTCCTCGTCGTCCAGGAAGGGCTGGATGCTCCACCACACGTTGGCGTCCGCCATCATGCGCACCGTCTCCTCGTCGGCCAGCTGGCCGTGCTCGATGGAGCGCACCCCGGCGCGGATTGCGCGCTGGATGCCCTGCGGCGTGTAGACATGGGCGCACACGTAGGTGCCCCAGTCGGCAGCGGCGCGCACGGCGGCATGCATCTCCTCTTCCAGGTACTGAGCGGTGTCCAGCGGGTCGTACAGGCTGGAGACGCCGCCCCCGGCCATGATCTTGATCTGGCTGGCGCCTTGCATCAGCTGTTCCCGGGTGCGCCGCAGCACCTCGTCCACGCCGTCCGCAATCGCGGCGACGCCGCTGCTCTCGATGTAACTCGGCGGGGTGCCGGGCATGCGCGGCAATTCGTGGCGCTGGCGAAAATCGCCGTGCCCGGAGGTCTGGGAGATCATCGCGCCGCAGGGGAAGATGCGCGGGCCGGCCACCGCGCCGCGGTCGATGGCCATCTTCAGGCCAAAGGCCGGGCCGCCGAGATCGCGCACGGTGGTGAAGCCGCGCATCAGGGTCGCGCCGGCCTCGCGCCCGGCCATCAGGTGCAGGAAGCCGATGTCCGCGGTCATGGCGGTCATCTGGCTGACCCCGACCAGCGTGCTGTGCCAGTGGGCGTCGATCAGGCCGGGGATGACCGCGCGCCCGCCGCAGTCGATTGCGCGCGCACCGGTTGGGCCCTCGCCGCGCCGGGGCAGCGCGGCGATGCGGCCGTCCTCGATCAGGATGTCCACGTCCTCGCGCAGCGAGAGGGTCTCGCCGTCGAACAGCCGCAGGTGGGTGAGCAGCAGCGGCTGCCCGGGCGCGCCGGCCTTGAGCTCGCGCGGGGCGAGGCCGAAGCCCGCGAACATGCCCAGTACGGCGGCGACACCGCCGAGGAACTGGCGCCGGTTCAGGTCGGCCTCGATGCGCCGGAAGGCTGCCTGGGTGTGGGCCGCGCCACAATGGCAGGGGTTGATGCCGGCGTTCGCGCCGTGCGGTGCACAACAGGCCATGCCCATGATGGTGTGGCTCCTGGTGACGGCACCTGGCGGCTGGACTCGGCGCACGCTGCCGGGTAGTGCGGGATGTGCCCCGGTGCCTTGCGGGTACATGAATCCCGGGCGCCGCCGATTGCGGGCGACGGCCGGGGGCATGCTTGCAGCATACCCCTGTTTGGGCGTTCGTCTACTGGCGGGACCGGGCTATTGGTGAACGTGCGCGGGGGGTGAAGGACGGACCGCCTGCGCGAAGAAAAGGAAGAAAAGAGGACAGCCGTGATTTCGTCTCGATATGAGCTCGCGAGGCCCAATAACGGGGCGTCGTTGCTTGAGCATTGTCGGCAAGCCGTCTAGCGTCACAGGGAAGGCCGAAAGACCGCCCGGGATACCGGGAAGGAGTGACCTCATGGCCAGCGATAACATCCCGACCGTGGACTGGCAGGACGGACGGAACGCGGGACGGGTGAAATTCCAGGTGATGCACGAGGAGCCGGTGGTTTTGATGATGCCAGCGGGTATGGACTGGTCGGTGGATGGCAGCGAATTTGGGTGCAAGACGGACCCGGACAGCGGAATGCAGCGCGGCTGCGAGGGTGGAGGCCTGGTGCGGAAGTTGGCCGAGCTCAACGACATGCCCAAGCTGAACGACATTGCGGACGCCTGCGAGTACGCGAGTTGTCGCGTCGATATCGACCCCGCCGGCGCGCGCATCATCTTCCACGACTGACCCGTCCGGTAACGCATCGCTGCGACCGCATGGCCTTGCTGACTGCGGAGAGGGGCGGATGATCTTTGTGTTCGAGATCCATCTCCGGCCCGGCTGTACCGCCGAGGAGTATGCGGATGCCTGGGTGCGGGCCAGCCGGATCATCCAGCAGGCCCCAGGTGCTCGTGGCACCCGATTGCACCGGAAGATTGGCGATCCGCACGTACTGCTGGCCATCGCGCACTGGGACTCGAAGGACCAGCGCGATGCGATGGAGGCGGACCAGCCGGACCACGTGCGCCGCATCATTGCAGAGCAGGCGGCTTGCGTGGATGTGCGGGTCATCGGCGAGTTCGAGGACGCCGAATGGTGCGTCGACCCACCCGCAATGGATGACACGAGTATCTGCTGAGTCTTCGGCCTCAGGGAGGTCCCGTGCCACCAAAACCGCCCTGTCCCCGCTGTTCTGTCGAAGAAGGTGAGTGACCGTGTGGGCCCTTCGGCGGCGGGTTGTCTGACGCTTGCGTACGAGCTTCCTCCTCGGCCTCGCCTTCGGTCTGGGGCAGCGCCCGCGGGTCGAGATGGTGGATCACCGGGGTGGTGCGGGTGAGGGTGCGGAAGGGCTCTCGGGCCTCGGCCGTGTCGCGCCTGAGCAGCAATGCGATCAGTGCGACCAGCGCGCCGATGGTGGCCATGTAGGCCAGCAGCCCGGGCCCGCCCAGCAAGGCGATGGCCCACCCGCCGAGGATCGGGCCCGCGACGGCCCCCAGGCCCCAGAGGAAGAGCAGGGCCGCGGTCACTGCCACGAAGTCGTTGGGCTGGAGGACATCGTTGGCGTGGGAGACGGCCAGCGGGTAAAGGGTGAACGCGAGCCCGCCGAACACCCCTGTAAGTGTGAGTATGGCCCAGAGCGGGACAGCGCCGATGGTGGCGACGAGCGCGAGCGATATCAGTGCCACGCCACCACCGACCACGATCATCAGCGTCCGGCGGCCGAAGCGATCCGAGAAGTAGCCGATCGGCCACTGGAGCACCACTCCACCGAGAATCAGGCTGGTCATGACCAGCGATACCCCAGCGATGTCGAGGCCCATGCGCAGGGCGAAGACTGGCGTCAGCGTGAAGGCGGCGCCGCTGACCAGTCCGGCGGCGACGCAGACCGTTGCCGCCAGGGGCGAGGCGGTCACCACCTGGCGCAACTTCATGCGCTTGTGGCCAGGGGTGTCCTGCGGCATCCCTGTGCGTGTCAGGGCCACTGGCACCAGGCAGAGGGCAAACAGTGCCGCCACGACCATGAAGAGTTCGGTGCTGACGGGTTCGTAGAGGTTGAGCAGGGGCTGGCCGGCGGCCAGCCCCAGGTAGGCGAGAAACTGGTAGACCGAAAAGACTCGACCGCGCGTTCGGTTCTCCGTGCGGGCATGGAGCCAGCTTTCGACCACCAGGTAGGCGCCTGCGAGACAGAACCCGATCACCACGCGCAGAGCGAACCAGGCCCAGACGTCAACATGGAGGCCCAGGAGGAGGATCGCGACGGTGGCGATCGCCGCGAAGATCGCGAAGGCGCGGATGTGGCCGGTGCGCCGTATTACCCAGTCGCCCTGCTGGGCTCCGATGACCAGCCCGATGTAGTAGGCGGACATGATGAGCCCCTTGAGCTGGGGGTCGATGGCTTCGAGGCTCAGGCGTGTGCTGACTAGCGTCCCCATGAGGCCGCTGCCCATCACCAGGATGGTGACGGAGGCGAGCAGGGCGACGATGGGGATGAGCAGGCGGGCCAACGCGTCGGGTCTCGATGGGCGGGCGATACAGGCAGTTTGTGCCAGCCCCGGGCCGGCCGACAAGCCGAGCCAGGCCGGGGAACCACCTAGGGTAGGGGGCAACTAGAATTTCTTGATGTTACGAGCCGGGCGGGTGCAGGGCGTACTCAATGGGCGGTCAGTATCGTTGTGATGGTGCCAGGACGACCTTGTTGCGGCCATGACGCTTGGCGGTGCTCATGGCATCGTCGGCCCGGGTCAGCAGCGTGTCCAGCGCTTCCGGGCTCTCTGGGATCTGGCTCGCGATGCCGATCGAGACGGTCAGGGGGACAGGGGGGTGCCCCGAGCCGTCGTCGGGGAGGGGCTCGCGTTCGAAGCGCGAGCGCAGCTGTTCGGCATCTCAGGGACCCGTGCCGTGCCGGAAGAAGGGGACACCCATGTTTTGTTTCGTTTCCGCTGCGCGGCACGGTGCTGTTTCCGATTTCCGCTGGGCCGTACGCGGCCGGGCGCAAGGGATCTATCCAGACAAGAAGGGGACATCGACGCCCCTCTCCCTGGTCCGTCCCAAGCGGTGAACATGGGGGGCAGGATCACCGGCCCGGACCGGCACTGAAGCGCGGCATCGTCTACATTGGAAACATAATGACGAGGCACGAATGCCTCCCTCCCATGTGTTCGGGGTACCGAGGGATGAAGAGATGAGTCGGTCGTTTCCGATCTCTCCGTTCTCGTTTGCATGCGTCTGTCAGGCGGGTGTTCCCTCGGATTCGGTCTATGGTTCCGCAACCCCATGAAACTCAAAGCCCTGGCCCTGGATTACGATGGGACGATCGCCGAGGACGGGCGGCTGAACCCTGCCGTGCGCGGGGCGCTGGAGCGTGCGCGTTCGGCTGGCCTGGTGGTGTTGATCGTTACTGGGCGGATTATTGGTGAGCTGCGGCATTTAGCTGGCGATCTCACCTTCGCCGAAGCGGTCGTCGGTGAAAACGGCGCAGTAATCACCTTTCCCCGGAGCGGGCGCTCGACGGCCTTGCACGAACCGCCGCCGCCGGCGTTTCTCGATGGATTGAGTGAGCGCAGCGTCGAGTTCAAGTGCGGCGAGGTTGTGGTGGAGGCCGCCGCGTCCGCTGCCCCCGAGGCCCTGGAACTGATCCGGCGGCTCGAGCTACCGCTGGCGATCCTGTTCAATCGCGGGCGCATGATGATCCTGCCCCAGGCGATCAGCAAGGCCACGGGATTTGCGGTCGCCCTTGAGGCCTTTCGCCTCTCTCCTCATAACGTCCTGGCGATCGGCGACGCGGAGAACGATCATGAGTTGCTTCGCAGCGCCGAGGTCGGAGTGGCGGTCGAGTGGGGCAGTGCCGCGCTCCAGTCGATCGCCGACGAGGTGTTGCCGGGCAAAGGGCCGGCCGCGGTGGCCGACTACATCGATGCAATTCTGGAGGGGCCGGACACGCTCCGCTCGGGCTATCCCCGTCGAAGACTGGTGTTGGGAACGACGCGTGGCGGCAATGACGTGTCGCTGGCGGTGTCGGGTCGGAACGTGGTTATCAGCGGAGATCCGAGATCCGGAAAGTCATGGGTGGCCGGTCTGGTGTGCGAGCAGCTGATCCTGCATGGCTACAGTCTGTGCATCGTTGACCCTGAAGGCGATTATGCCGGCCTGGAGGGGCTGCCCCGGGTGCTGATGACCGGCGGCGATGATCCGCCGCCCAAGCCGCATGAGCTGACGCGGTTGCTGCGGTATCCGGACCGCAGCGTCATCCTTAACCTGTCGCAGCTTTCCCATCTGGAAAAGCTCGATTACCTCAGAGACATTCTTCCGGAGATCAAAGTGGTGCGCCACCGTACCGGGCTGCCGCATCGGGTACTGGTCGATGAGGCGCATTATTTTCTTTGCGACCCGCAGGCCATGTCGCTGCTGGACGTGGGGGCGGGAGGCTGCACGATGGTGACCTATCGGGCATCACAGCTGCACCCCGATGTCCTGCAGGTGGCCGACGTCATGCTGGTCTCGAGGGCGACCGATCCTGAGGAAGTGGCCGCCCTGGCAAGGGCCGCCCGGGTATCGGTGGATCTGGAGGAATGGAAGAGCCTCCTGGCGGGGTTGGCGGTCAATGAGGTCGCCCTCCTGCCGGGGCCAGAGGAGGCCGAAGGCCGGCTGCGGATCATGCGTCTGGCCGAGCGCCTGACACCCCACGTCCGCCATCGCATGAAGTACATCGATGTCCCGGTGGCCGCGCATCACGCGTTTGTGTTTTCGACAGACGGCCACCCGTCAGGCCAGCGCGCCCATACGCTTAAGGAGTTTGTGGACACGCTGGCGTGGATGGAGCCCAAGCGGTTCCATGGCCACCTGCAGCGCCGCGACTTTTCGAACTGGATCGAGGGGGTGTTCGGAGATCGGCCCCTGGCCGCCCGAATCCGTCAGTTGGAGGACGCCTATCGGGCGGGGCGCATAGCCGACATCCATGAAGCCATCATCGAGGCCGTCCAGTCGCGCTATGCATTCAGGCATGAGGCTTAAGGGAATGCCGGGTGCGCGGGACATGCAACGAACACTGATGATCCTCTCCGACGTTCTCGCGAGTCCGCCCCCTAGGGACGAGATGACTGACCATCGTTCCAACGGAGATCGTGACCGGGAGGACCAGGAGGACCAGGAGGACCAGGAGGACCAGGAGGACCAGGAGGACCAGGAGGACCAGGAGCCGAGACACCCCGGCGGGGACGATCGCGACTCGGAAGACCGCGACCGGGAAGACCGAGGCTCGCCCGAGCCGCCGCGCGGGGAGCGACCCGGCGACTCGCCTGGCGGCATGCCACCGCGTCGCGGCCCCGACCTCGGTCCCGGCCCGGGTGGGCGCGAACCGGACGGGCCGGGCGACAAGGGTGGGCGGCCACAGTGGCTGTTCGTGCTGTGGATCGCGATCAGCGTACTGGTGCTGTTCCAGCTCCTGACGCTGGTGCAGGAGCCGGACCGAGCGGAACTCACCTACAGCGAGTTCGTGCGCGCGGTGGACCAGGGTCAGGTGCACGAGGTGAAGATGCGCGGCCACGAGGTGCAGGGCACGCTGACTGTGGTCGGGCGCCAGGACCTGGGCATCGACGATCCCGGGCACTTCCGTACCTTCACCCCGGAGCTGACCGGCGAGGAGCTGCTGCGCAAGCTGGAAGACCGCGGGGTGGAGATCTCGGCTGAGGCCGCGGACCCGCCATGGTGGCAGGCACTGCTGGTGGGTTTTCTCCCTTTGCTGCTGTTGCTTGGACTGCTGGTGTGGTTCTGGTCTCGCATGCAACAACGGGCGATGTCAGGTGTGGGCGGCGGCCCGCTGCAGTTCGGCAAGTCCATCGCGCGGCGAGTGGAGCCGCAGAAGAGTCGCGTGCGCATGGACGACGTGGCCGGCTGCGACAACGCCAAGCGCGAGGTGCAGGAGGTGATCGACTTCCTCAAGGAGCCGGACCGCTTCAAGGAGCTGGGGGCCACTATCCCGCGCGGCATCCTGATGATGGGGCCGCCGGGCACCGGCAAGACGCTGATGGCGCGCGCGGTGGCCGGGGAGGCCGGGGTGCCGTTCTTCACCGTGACCGGGTCGGAGTTCATCGAGATGTTCGTCGGCGTCGGCGCCTCGCGCGTGCGCGATCTGTTCCGCCAGGCCAAGGAGAACGCGCCGTCAGTGATCTTCATCGACGAGCTGGATGCGATCGGCCGCTCGCGCGGGGCCGGCGTCGGCGGCGGACACGACGAGCGCGAGCAGACCCTGAACCAGATCCTGTCGGAGATGGACGGCTTCGAGCACGAGGAGTCGGTGGTGGTGCTGGCCGCCACCAACCGCCCGGACGTGCTCGATGCCGCGCTGCTGCGCCCCGGGCGTTTCGACCGCAAGATCACCCTCGAAAACCCGCACCGCGAGGCGCGCCGGTCGATTCTCGGCGTGCATACCCGGAAGGTGCCGCTGGCGGACGACGTCGATCTCGACCAGGTTGCTGCCTCGACCATCGGCTTTTCCGGCGCGGAGCTTGCCAACCTGGTCAACGAGGCGGCGCTGTTAGCGGGGCGGCGCCGGCTGAAGCAGGTGGATCGCGCCTGTTTCTTCGATGCTCGCGACCGCATCATGCTGGGCGAGAAGCGCGAGGAGAAGATCTCCGAGCGCGAGCGCCACGTGATCGCCTATCACGAATCCGGGCATGCGCTGCTGGCGTATCTGCTACCGCATGCCGACACCCTGGAGAAGGTCACGGTAATCCCGCGCGGGTTCGCCCTGGGCGTGACCTCGCAGGTGCCGGACGAGGAACGCCACACCTACAACGAGTCCTATCTGCGCGACAGGATCGGCGTGATGTTCGGCGGGCGGCTGGCGGAGTCGCTGGTGTTCGGCGAGGTCAGCAGCGGGGCGGAGAACGATCTGCGTCAGGCGACCCAGCTGGCGCGGCGGATGGTGGCGCACTGGGGCATGAGCAAGCGCGTCGGGCCGGTGTCGCTGCCGCAGAGCGAGGAGCATGTGTTCCTCGGGCGTGAGATCGCGCGCCCGCGCGAACACAGCGAGACCACCGCGGCGTTGATTGACGAAGAGGTGCGCGACCTGCTGGAGGAGATTGAGGGCAACGCCCGCGCCACGCTGGAACATCACCGCGACGCCCTGGATGCCCTCGCCCGCGCACTGGAAGAGCGCGAGACCCTGACCCGCAAGGAGATCGAGGCGATCGTCGACCAGTACGGGCCGGGGCAGCCCGCAGCCGAAAAGTCCGGCAACACCGGAGTCTCTGGCACCCCCTGAGACAGGCAACCCCGACCCCGTGCAAGCACGATCCTGAGAGAGCGGAGCACGAATCGTGGCGGATTCGGCAAGTTTTCGAGGGTCGGCAGCCGGGGCTGTTGGAGGCCTGGAATGAGGTTCTTTGGCCACGAACGCGGATGAGCGTGTTGCGTCTGTGGATTTCACCGAGCATGGTCTGATGGATGGCCGTCGAACTCCCGAACCTTAAGTCCTCAACACCCCAACGCTAATGGCAGACACTCGCTACGTCACCGCAAACCGTCTGACTGAGGAGTCGAAGGCGATCCAGAGGCGCGGGCGCAACCTGGTACTGCTCCTGGGGTTGCCGGTCGCGCTCGGTGGGTTCTTCGTGCATCCGCTGGTGGGCCTGATCACACTGGCAGGGGTGGTCGTGCTGGTGGGCCTGGTTGGCGGCAGCGCGGTCATCGAGGCGGGTGCGCGGGGCGAAGATGCGGCGCTGGAGTACCTGGCGGAGCTTCCCGACTCGTTCACGGTCTTCAACCAGGTGGATTTGCCGGATGAACGCTCGCGTACCGGCGTGGCGGAGGCGGATCTGGTGGTGGTGGGGCCGGAGGCGCTGTTCGTGATCGAGGTGAAGCACAACAGCGGGGCCATCGACTGCGACGAGCAGGCTTCGCGATGGACGGTGAGCAAGACCGGGCGGCGCGGCAGCCGCTACACCAAGCAGATGCGCAACCCGGTGCGGCAGGTGAAGAAGCAGGTGTGGCTACTGAGCGAGTACCTGAAGGGCCGCAAGGCCAAGCGCTGGATCCAGCCGATCGTGCTGTTCACGCACCCGGAGGTGTCGCTTGGGCGTGCGGGCGAGCTGTCGGTGCCGGTGCTGACGGGGCCGGAGCTGGTGGAGTACATCCGCAGCTTCCGCCCCGAGCGCCCGCGCCCGGTGAAGGAGAACACGGTTCGGGCCATCGCGGCGCTGAAGGGATGAAGGCGGGGGCGTGCCCCGGACAGGGCCGGCCGGTCCCGCGCGGGCGGTTATTCCTCGGCCGGTTCGCCGGTGACGAGTTCCTGCATGAGTGGACGAATCTTCTGTTCGGTGGCGGGCAGAAGGGGACATCCATGATTTCTTGTTCTGCGGCGTCATCAAGGCGCGGGGGCCTTGAGGACCTGGCGCACTCGTCAGCCCGGCCAGAACGGGGATTGTGAAACTCGGGATCCTCCTCTGTGTTCTATGCTCCCAGACTCGAGGGGATGACAGAGACGGCGAATCATGCCTCGACGATGCAGTGATGGACACCGCGAGGCCCTGCTGGCGAGGCTACCGTGCCGCCGCCTCACGGCCTGGCGGGGGGAGCCGGCTCCGGTACAGGGGAGTTCAGGATGAGTGCGCAAACCATCGGGGAACTGCTGTCTTCCCGTTCCGTTCGCGAGGACCACGACGCAGTCGTCTCCATGAGCCGCGATGGCTCCGATGCCCTCGCTCGGGGGGAACTGCTCGAACGGGCGGGGCGCCTGGCGGCCGGGCTGCAGCAGGCCGGAGTCGAGCAGGGCGACCGGGTCCTGATCCTGGCTCCCAACAGCGCCGAGTGGGTGGTGTCGGCCCTGGGCGTGATGAATGCCGGGGCGGTCCTGGTGCCCCTGGATACTCAGATGCCGCGCGAGGACCTGGACCACGCGATTTCGGATTCCGCACCGCGTTTCATCTTTACCACCACGAAGCTCAGGGACCGGCTCCCCGAGGCCCTTGGCGAGGTACGCATCTACCGGTTCGATGCGGACGCCGATGCTGCGGATGCCTGGGAGGGGCTTCTCGCGAAGGCGCCGGCAGACCCGGTTGCGGGCCCGGATGATATCGCGGCGATCTTCTATACCTCCGGCACCACGGGGCCGCCGAAGGGGGTCCCGCTGACGCATGCCAACCTGAGCAGCAACGTGGAGGCGTTGTGCGGCCAGGAACTCGCGGACGATCGCGATCGGGTTCTGGTGCCCCTGCCGTTTCACCATGTGTATCCGTTTACCGTGGGCATCCTGATTCCGCTGACCCTGGGCGCGACCATCATCGTGCCGTTCTCGCTGGTGGGTCCGCAGATCGTGCGCGCGCTTCGCGAGGGCGAGGCCACGGTGATGCTTGGGGTGCCGCGGTTGTACGAGGCCGTGTGGCAGGCCCTGGAAGATCGGGTCGCGGGGCGCGGCGGGCTGGCGGCGTTCGTGTTCCGGCGGATCATCGGTGTCTCCAGGCTGGCGCGCCGCCGGCTCGGTCTCAACCTCGGCCGGAGGCTGCTGAAGGGCCTGCACAGTCGCCTGGCCCCGCGCCTGCGGCTGGTCGTCGCTGGCGGGTCGGCGCTCGATCCGGAGCTGGCGCGCAACCTGCAGGCGCTGGGCTGGGAGGTGGCGACCGGCTACGGCCTCAGCGAGACCTCCCCGATCCTGACCTACAACCCGCCGGATCGGCTCAAAATCGAGGCCGCCGGTCTGCCGTTGCCCGGAGTCGAGCTCAAGATCGACGATTCGCAGTCTGGCGACGGGCGTGGCGAGGTGATGGCGCGCGGGCCGAACGTGTTCTCCGGCTACCTGAACCTGCCGGACAAGACCCAGGAGGTCCTGGAGGAAGACGCCTGGTTCCGCACCGGCGATACCGGCGAGATCGACGATGACGGTTACCTGCACCTGCTCGGGCGGGAATCTTCGATGATCGTCCTCTCGGGCGGCGAGAACGTTGATCCGGAACGGGTGGAAGATGCATTGAAGACGATCAAGGACGTACGCGAGGCCGGTATTCTGGCGCACGAAGATCGCCTGGCCGCTGTCGTTGTGCCCGAATCGGGTCTGCTGCGCGAGGTGACCGGCGACGATCTCGAGAAGCGCCTGAGGGAGGCGGTGAACCGGGCGGCGAAGGAACTGCCAAGCCATCATCGCCCGGGCACGGTGCGCGTTGCGCTCGACCCGTTGCCGCGCACGCGCCTGGGCAAGCTGCGTCGGCACAAGCTGGAAGAGTTGTTCGAGGAGCTGGGCCGGGAGGACACGGTCTCCGAGGCGCTGCCGGAGCCGGTTTCGCCCGAATCCTGGGCGCCGGAAGACCAGCAGCTGCTGTCGGATCCTGCAGCGGAGCAGACATGGGCCTATCTTGCCGAACGGTTTCATGACCTGCGTCTGACGCCGGACAGCATGCTGGCGGACGAACTCGGGATCGATTCGCTCAACTGGGTGGATCTGACGCTTGCGCTGGAGGACCGCGCGGGCATCGACCTCGACGATTCGGCGATCGAGCGCGTGGAGACGGTGCGCGACCTGCTGAAGGAGGCGGCCGGAGCCGCGGAGGCGAAGGAAGGGCGAGGGGAGCTCAAGCAGCAGCTCCAGGATCCCGAGTCTTTGCTCGATCCTGCTCAGCAGAGTGCTCTGGAGCCGCCGGGGACGGCCGGCCGGGTGGCCGGGCGTCTGCTCCTGGGAGGTGCGCGGCTGCTGAGCCGATTGTTGATGCGCGTGGAGGTGCGGGGCCGACTCCCCGATCCGGATGCGGGTCCCCATATCCTTGCACCGCGCCATCTGAGCTTCGTGGACCCGCTGGCGTTGCTGCCGGCGTTCAGCACGCGACACCTGGAAGCGCTGTACTGGGCGGGCCTGGAGGCCTATCTGTTTTCCAACCGGTTCTCCCGCGCGTTCAGCCGCGTCGCGCGAATTCTGCCGGTCGATCCCGCCGCGGCACCGCGGCGCAGTCTCCTGCAGGCCGCCGCGACTGTGCGGCGCGGCCACAGCCTGGTCTGGTTTCCGGAAGGGCAGCGTTCCCCGGACGGCAGTCTCCAGCGCCTGCGGCCCGGCATCGGGCTGGTGGCCGCAGCACAGCCCGTGCCGGTGGTGCCGATATGGATTGAGGGTACACGCGAGGTGATGGCCCCGGGTCGGATCTTCCCGCGGCCTGGCAAGAGGGTGCGCGTGATCATTGGCGAGCCGATTTCGGTCGATGCCTGCGGCCAGAATGAGCGCGAGATCGTGCAGACCCTTCAGGCCGCACTCGGGGAGCTGGGAGGGGAGCCCGCGGCCGAAGACAATCGGTAGGGGCGCGCACGCGGCGAGGCCGTGCCAAGGGGGCATCTCGTGCCACACGCATTAATGACGGGGTCGGACCACGGTAACGTTGGGAGAATCTCGGGAACCCAGTCGAGAAGGGAGATGGCGAAGTAGGGGGCACCCATGACTTGGCTCGCTGAGTGGTGTGCCCGGCGCCGCATCGTCCAGGGCGGCTGGGCTCCTGCGCGTGTGGCTGGGGCAGGGGTGGCTGTAGGTCGCTTGGGCCGTCCGGTGGCGCCGCTTTCAGACATTGAATGGGTCGGAGCGATGCCCAGGAAGAGGGCACCCAGGAGTTTTAGCACGGCGCGCAGGACGAGGAGGAAACCGGGCGGGATGCCGGACCAGATTTTTGTCCCCGTTAGTCGAGCATGCCGTGGTCGCGGCCGATGGCACGGGCTCGTGCCTTAAAAACGGCCACGCATGGTGTCCAGGGAAACGCTGCTTGCTCAGGACACGACCCGGACACCGATGACCTGCTGAGGCGTTCTCCCGGGCTGCCCTGTTCGGGGCCAGGCCCGATTGCCTCTACGCGCGGAGGAGCTGGCCCTTTACGCCTTGTTTTCTGGGCGTTTGCAGAAACTGGTGCCTACGCTTCGGGCATCACGTTGGTCGCGCTCGGGCCCTTCGGGCCTTGTTCTACCTCGTAGGAGACTTTCTGTCCCTCGGCGAGGGTCTTGAAGCCGCTGCCCTGGATATTGCTGTGATGCACGAATACGTCCTTGGAACCATCCGAGGGGGTGATGAAACCGAAGCCCTTTTCGTCACTGAACCATTTCACTGTACCGGTAGCCATTCTGTCCTGCTCCTTGCGATTGGAGTCGATGCGGACAGGCATTTCCGGCCGAGTCCGTCGACACGGTGCTGCGCTGCAGTGTCTGTCTGGCGGCAGTCCCTGTGCCGCGAGAGTAGGGCAAGGGCCTGCCAGTCAGCGCGACTGCTGGCGCGGGTGGGGCGGGATGTCGCCCTTGCTTGTTTTATAGCAGTTCGCGCGGGAAGCGGGGCGATTACGCCTGGATCCGGAACGCCCGCGCAGTCGCATGATTTACGAACCGAAGAAGGGCGACGAAGGGGGCACCCATGATTGCGCCAAGAAGATGCCCGAGTTGCAGGACGTGGCAAGGAGAACGGGCGTTCCGCTGAAGTCATGGTCCCGGCGCCTGTGGAGCCCTGGAGCCGAACAATCCGGACAGCTCCAATTGGCCGAGTATTGCGGGGGAGTTGTCATGAATGTCGGGCTTCACGCGGTCACGAGTTACGACTTGCCGCCTATCGAGCGGTGGCTGCGCTCGGGTCATGTGCGCGGCACCTGGGGCGACCCCGATGCGAACCTTCGCGAGCTGAGCGAGCCGCCCGGCGAGGGGCGTGCCCGCGCTACCAGGAGGCCTCGGGTAGCGTCAGTGTCTCGACCCGGTTGCGGCCGGCGCGTTTGGCGCGGTAGAGCGCCTCATCCGCCTGGCGCAGCAGGGCCCTGGGCTCCACGGGCCACCGGGTGTGTACGCTGCACACGCCAATACTGATGGTGACGCGTCCTTCGTCGGTGTCGGGTTGTTTCAGGTCGAGCCCGTACACCGCCTCGCGGATGCGTTCGGCGACCCGCAGCCCGCCCTCGGGGTTGGTGTCGGCCAATACGCAGGCGAATTCCTCGCCACCGTAGCGGGCGCCGACATCGGCGGGGCGGTTCAGTACCGAGCGGATGACGTCGGCGACTGCCCGCAGGCAGTCATCCCCGGCCTGGTGGCCGAAGGCGTCGTTGTACGGCTTGAAGTGGTCGATATCGATCATCAGCAGCGAGAGGGAGCGTTCGCGCCGGGCAGCGCATTCCCGCTCGAGCTGGTGGTCGAACTCGCGTCGGTTGGCGAGGCCGGTCAGCCCGTCCACGCGCGCCTGGCGGGCCAGTTCCTGCTCCACCTGCTTGCGTGCCAGGGTGCCGGCGATCATGTCGGCGACGAGCCGCAGCGCGGTGATCTGGTCGTCGGTCCAGCAATGCGGCGCCTCTACGGCATCGAACCCGAGCATGCCGAAGGCGTTCTGGTCGCTGACCAGCGGGATCAGCAGCAGGGAGCGGATCTGCTCGCGGCGGAATTCCTCCTGTTCCACCGCCGCCTCCGCCGGCAGTTCGTCGACGTCTGGCACGTGCACGACCTTTCTTGCGAGGACCTGTGAGGTGACCCAGTTATGTTCTTGCAGAGGAATCGCCTGAAGGTGCTCCCGGTAGGGCTGTACGCCGCGGGCGCACCATTCGTTGACCAGACTCATCTGATGGGCGGGGAGGTCGAAGCGAAACACGTAGGCGCGCCCGAGGCCGAAGAAGACTCCCAGTCGGGCCAGGCTCTCTTCCATCACCCGGTCGACGTCTCCGGCCGTGATGTTGATCAGTGCGGCGGAGATCTCGGCGATCATGCCTTGCAGGCGATACTGCCGATCGTGGGCCGCCTCCAGCCGGCGGCGGTCGCTGATGTCGACGGCGACCGCGCTTGCTCCAAGCAATTGCCCGTCCGCGGCAAACAGCTGCTCGGAGTGCCACTCCAGGGTGCGGTCCTCGCCGGTGCGGGTGCGGATCGTGCTCTCGAACCCTTGCAGGCCCTGGCCCCGCTCCATGATTTGGCACGCGCGGGCAAAGACCGCCTCGCGGTAGTTGGGATCGGGATATAGCCATTCCCACACGCGGTCGTGCCCCAGCACCTCCTCGCGGGAGTAGCCGCTGATCTGTTCGGCCGCACGATTCCAGAAGGTGATGCGGCCGTCCACATCCAGTGAATTGATCCAGACCGCTGCGTTGTCGACGATCAGCGCGTTGAACGGGTCCTGATCTTCATACGCCATCGATGCCCCCTGGCCAGGCGAGTGATCACGCTCCATGTTGTCAGAATGCCAGAAAGTCCGGTCGGGGCAAGCATGAGTTAAACCAGAAGCAAGGTTGTAGCAGGGCAGGCATGAAACGGGCGGGCGCACCCAGAAAAGGACGACCAATGCCTCCCCCTTTGGAGGCGTTGGTTCTGAATAAAGACTTTGAATGCAGCGGGTTATCGTGTTTCAGATCCCGATGAGGCTGGAGCGGCCTACAGTGTGATGTCGGCTTCCAGGATCAGGAACACCAGCAGGGCGAGGGTGACGGCCCAAAGCAGCAGATAGCCGGCCATGCTCTGCGCAGCGGCCTCCCGCTGAGCGCGTCCGCGCGGGCGCACGCCCTGATAGAGAAACACGAGCTTGGCCGACAGGTTTACGCACACCACGTTGACCGCCAGTAGCAGGAAGGCCATGTAGGCGGCGGAGAACTCGCCGGAGCCGAGCATGATGCCAACGGTAGCAGCCGGCGGCAGGAGGGCGACGGCCACCATCACGCCGACCAGAACCGTGGGCAGGCCGGTGGTGAGCGACAGCACTGCGGCGGCTCCGGACGCAAGGGCGAGAGCGACCGAGTCGAGACCGACTTGGGTGCGCATTTGCAGTTCGCGCGCGCCGACGTCCACCGACATGACAGTGGCGAGCAGGATCCCGATCAGGATGGCCCCGCCGAGTCCCACCACGTTCGTGCGCAGGGAGCGTCCGATCAGCCGCGTGTCGGCCATGGAGGTCCCGAGCGCCAGTGCCAGGTTGGGACCCAGCAGCGGAGCGATAACCATCGCGCCAATCACCACGGCCACGTTGTCCTCCAGCAGACCAATGGCCGCGACGATGGTGGACAGCACCGTCAACAGGACGAACTGGCCGGTGAGGTCGGCGCCCCCGGCCACGTTGGTATAGAGCTCTTCACGCGAGATGGCGCGGGCCTTCTTGCCGGTGCGTGCAGCATCCTTATCGTCGGCAGTGGAGTCCTGCAACGGGTCGGGCAGGACCGCCTCCACCGGCAGGACCAGGATGCGCGCGGTCTCGACCGCGCCCAGCACACGATAGAGGTCGTCCAGCAGGCGCTGGCGGTAATCCGTGCTGACCAGCATGTGCACGGCCATGCGGTCACGGTTTTCGTCCACCCCGTGCCAGAGGACATCGATGGCCAGCCCGTCGGCGATTCCCAGTACGGTATCCAGATGCCCGGCCGGGCCGACGACTTCAATGATCTTGCTACTCATGGGCCCCCCTTTGCTTCCGGCATCATAGCAGGGGGGCTGGAGCTGCCGGGCGCGGCAAGAGAACCGGGGGCATGCGCGAACGGGGTACGCAGCATCGCTCAAACTATGCGTGGACCCGGATCGGGGAAGTCGACAACATGGGCGTCACGGGTCTGTGGCATTCGCAGGCAGGAGCCGGTGTTGGGAACGGAGGGAGTGAATGGCAACGGCGCTTCAGAATCAGACGGCGCGCAAGATCCTGCGCGGGCTCAAGTCGCACTATCCGGTGTTCTACCTGCAAGGGTGGGACGAGGACCGCATGGAGCGGCTGCTGCGGGCGGTCGCGCGTTCGTACTACGGCGAGGACGGGCACCTGGAAGTGTGGTCCGCGGGTACAGGGTTCGACAGCGATGCCCCCGACGCCCTGACGACCGATCCGCTGGAGGCGGTGGCACGTGTGGCGAAGGGGCGCACCGAAGGCCCGCGCATGGTGCTGCTGAAGGATCTGCCCACCGGGTTCGAGGGCAACCCGGCGCTGGTCCGCGGGGTGCGCGACCTGTACTACCGGTTGAAGAACAGCCGCGACGTGGTGTTTCTCAGCTGTCCGCTGCTGAAGCTGCCGGAGATCCTGAAGAAGGAGGTCTTCCTGATCGAGGTTGACCTGCCGTCGGAGGAGGAGGTGCTGGAGCAGCTGGAGGCCGCGAGCGGCGCGTCCGGGGTCCCGCGCGAGCAGTTGTTTCGCGTGGCGGCCGGGATGCGCGGGCTGTCGCTGAACGAGGTCGGGCACTTGAGTGCGCGGCTGTTTGGCGGCAAGCCGATGGGCGAGGCCGAGATGCTGGCCGAAATCCAGGAGGAAAAGGGCCAGATCCTGCGCAAGGAGAGCTGCCTGCAGTTCTACCCGCCGCAGCGCTCGCTGGACGACATCGGCGGGCTGGAGAACCTGAAGGAGTGGGTGCGCACGCGCGCGGACCTCTTTACCGAGAAGGCCTGGCGCGACAACGTGCCACTCCCGGCCGGCGTGCTGTTCATGGGGGTCAGCGGCTGCGGCAAGAGCATGGCGGCGAAGGCGATCGCGACCGCCTGGGGCCTGCCGCTGGTGCGCCTGGACATGAGCCTGGTGCTGTCCGGCAGCTTTGGCACGCCGGAGTATGCCTTTGCCCGGGCGACGCGGATTGCAGAGGAGATTGCGCCGATGGTGCTGTGGGTGGACGAGCTGGAGAACGCCTTTGGCTTCGACAGCCAGGCACCGGGCAGCGCCGGTAACGTGAACATTTTTTCGAGCTTTCTAACCTGGCTGCAGGAGAAGTCGCCCCGCGTGTTCGTGGCGGCGACCGCGAACCGCATCCATCAGCTCCCGGCCGAGCTGATGCGCAAGGGCCGGTTCGACCAGCTGTTTTTCCTGGACCTGCCGCAGGCGGAAGAGCGCAAGGAGATCCTGCGGATTCATGTTGAGCGCTACGGCGGCAATATCGAGGAGTTCAATCTGAACTACATGGCCGCCAGCACCGAGGACTGGAGCGGGGCGGAGATCGAGCAGGCGGTGAAGTCGGCGCGCATCGATGCCTATCAGGAGGGGCGGGTGTTCAACCAGCGCGACGTGATCCGCAACGTGATCAACACCGTGCCGCTGTCGCGGACGATGGTGGAGCAGATCCGCGAGATCAAGAGCTGGGTGTTCCAGCGTGCGATCAATGCCTCCAGGACGGAGGCGGGGAGCGCAGCCTCCAGTGCGCCGAAGGCGCCACGGCAGGAGCATTGAGTCAGTAGCGGTCACAGAGGATGGATGGGGTAGACCGCGCGGGGTCCGCGGTGGGGCCGGGAATCGAGGCGGACGGGCGTTTCACAGGGCCGGCCGGCACGTCAGAAGCCCGGTCGAGTGAGGCGGCACCGGTCACGCTGGCCGGTAGCGGTACTGTGATGCAAGGAGCCGAAGAATGTTCAAGACCGTCCTAGTCCTGGGCCATGTCAGTGGCATCCGTATTCAGATCCACATCAGCTGGATCTTCATCCTGATCCTGCTGCTGGCGAGCATGAGCACCGGTTTCTATCACCAGTATCCGGAATGGTGCCTGGCGATGGCGGTTGGCACCGCGGCGGTGACGGCCCTGCTGTTCTTTTCTTCCATCCTCGCCCATGAACTGGGCCACAGCATGGTAGCGCTGCGGCGTGGTGTGCCGGTGGAGTCCATCACCCTGTTCATCTTCGGGGGACTGGCCCAGATGGGGCGAGACCCCGAGCGGGCAGAGGACGAGTTCTGGATAGCGATTGCCGGGCCGGCGGTGAGTGCGGCCCTGGCATTGCTCTTCTGGTGGCTCGCGTTGCTCACCGCGGATTGGTTCGAGCCGGTACCGGTGGCGCTGGGCTGGCTCGCGCTGATCAACATGATCGTGGCCATCTTCAATCTGATCCCGGGTTTTCCGCTGGATGGCGGGCGGGTGTTCCGGGCAGTGATCTGGAAGTTGACGGGCGACCCGCGCAGGGCCATCGAGGCCGCAGTACGGGGTGGGCGGATGGTGGCCTACCTCCTGTTCGGCTTCGCCTTCTGGAACGTCGTGGTGCTGGGCAACCTGATCGGGGGCCTGTGGGTGATGCTGATCGCCTGGTTCCTGCTGAACATGGCCGAGATGCAGGGGCGGATGTATGACATGCGCGAGCGGCTGGTGGATGTCCGTGCGCGGGATCTGGCAAACCCGGATCCGCCATTTGTCGGCCAGGATGTATCGGTCGAGGAGTGGAT
The DNA here is from genome assembly GCF_000381425.1 of Thioalkalivibrio sp. ALRh. Lineage (NCBI taxonomy): Bacteria > Pseudomonadati > Pseudomonadota > Gammaproteobacteria > Chromatiales > Ectothiorhodospiraceae > Thioalkalivibrio > Thioalkalivibrio sp. ALRh. Next base: position 111,511 of record NZ_KB906523.1, on the reverse strand, counting down.
TGACCGTTTTGTTCTGCCGGGTGGGCGCCGCTCCTTTCTGGTGGGCGATGCGGAGCGGGTTCAGGGACTGGTGACCCTCAGCGACAGCCGCAAGGTGCCGCGGGAGCGGTGGCCGACCACCCGGATCGCCGCGATCATGACCCCCGTGGATGCGCTGAGCCGTGTCGCGCCCGACACGAAGGCGGAGGAGATCCTGCAGGTCATGAGCGAACACAACCTCAATCAGATCCCGGTGATGGATGAATCCGGTCGAGCCATCGGCTGGATCGATCGCCAGCAGCTCCTGCGCACGATCGAGATCCACATGGAGCTCCAGCGTTAGGTGTGATCTCTCAATAGGTTGTCCTCAGGGAGCCCGAGGAGGCGGATGGAGGATCAATTGCGGTGGTCGCGCTGTGTCTGCAGCCTCTCCTGTTCGCGCCATTCCATCTCCTTCTGCCGGAGGTAGGTGTCCTGGTCCAGCTCCCGCAGCTGTTCGGGATAGCGCTCGGTAAGTTCGAACCAGCGCGCCATGCGGAACGCCAGACGATCCTCTTCCGCGACCTCAAGGCTCTCCAGATAGGCCTGGAATGCCAGGTAGAAGCGCATCACGTTGCGCTCGATGACACCTTGCAGACCGTCGACGTAGATCGGCCTTCCGGCATCATCCTCCCCCACCACGGTGAAGCCGGCCCGATCCCCGCCGCCGAAGCGGAGATAGAGGTTCAGGAAGCCCCGGGCCAGGGCTCCGTAATCAACGGCATGCCGAACGTGGATTAGGGTCCGCTCGGCATCCAGAGGTACGGCCTCCAGGGTCATGCGGTAGTCGCGGGTGCCGTAGGGCCCCCGGTCCCCTGCGAGTTTCACGGCCAGATAGTCCTCCTCGGCGATCTGCACCCGGAAGTCCAGGTCCACCCGATAGGCGTTTTCCGGGCGCTGGAAGCGCTTTCTGCTGATGTAGAGTTCGATGCCGGACCGCTCGCCGTCCCCGTGGTGGACGCAGGCCTTCACATTGATATGCAGGAAGAGGGATTCGCACCATACGGCCGCGGACCGGAACTCCTGGGACACCTGATGGAAGGGATGGTCGAGGATGGCATCCACCCGGACCATGACGGTGTCGTTTTGCTGATCGGAGTCCAGCCGTATCGGTTCGGCATCCAGAGGCGTGCGCTCGATGCCCGCGGTTGCGTCCTCGATTCGCTCCGGCAGTGGTCCGTACTCGAGGGCAGACGCCGGGACCCACGCGCTGCCGAGTACCGCCAGGGCCAGCACGGCCGAAATCAGGCCGCTACGCCGCGGGGGCGACCGTTCCGGCGGCAGGTGGAGGCGCAAGGGTTGTTCCGTGTCCATACGGTGAGATTGGTCAAGGCCGGCGGAAAGTGCCAGCACCTGCTGTGCGACGCGGTAAGCACGAATGAGGTCGGGTCACGCTGACTGGAAGAACCGGCAGGGCCAGATGTTCGAAGTTCGATGCCGATGTCTGGCGGTGTCAGGCATTCGCTTCTGCTTGGTGCCGGCGATACAGCCGCCAGGCCGTCAGGCCGACGAGTAGCGAAGCCAGCCCGCCGGTCACGAAGACCAGTGCCGGTGTAATGCCTGCCGGGCCGGTGAGCAGCCAGAACAGTACCGGGGCCACCAGCATCGCGGCGAACGCGAGGAAATTGCTGGCGGCGATGAAGCGGCCGCGTCGCTCGGCGGGGCTGTGGCCCTGCAGGTAGGCCGTGATCGGCACGATGAAAAAGCCGGAGGCGACACCCAGCAGGGCCATGAGCACCAGGGTTGCGTGGTAACTGTCGGCGGCGAAGTACAGCAGTGCGCTGAGCAGGGCTGCGGCGATCATTCCGGCCGGGGCATGGTGCATGGCGATGGTCCCACGCGAGAGATAGCCGGCGAGGATGCTGCCGGCACCGATGCCCAGCGCCAGCGTGGTCAGGATGATGCCGGTTGCAAGCTCGCCGAGCTCCAGGTGGATTTCTGCGAACAGGGGAACGTTCAGCTGGTACAGCGTGCCCAGCGCCCAGAACCACGCGATGCCGAGAATCACCAGGAACAGGACTCGATGCGGCCGAATCTCGTTGATGGACTGTACGATCGTCGCAAACGGGTTGAGTCGGAACGGCGCGGGGTTGTCGGTGGCCACGGTCGGGGTGATGAAGAGGCTTGTCACCAGGCCAGTGATGGACAGTGCCACGACAAGTGCAGCCGGTATCCACAGGTCCTCGCGGGCGAACTCCATCACGAAGCCGGCCAGAGCTGTCCCGAGGATGATGGCCAGGAACGTCCACAGCTGGATATGCCCGTTGGCGCGCGAGAGCTGCTGGTAGCGCACGATCTCCGGCAGGATGCCGAATTTGGACGGGCTGAAGAACGTGCTCTGCAGGCCCATCAGGAAGGTCGTCACCAACAAGCCGGTGAAGTTTTCGGTGATCAGCATCAGCGCGGCGGCCATTAGTACCGCGACCTCGGCCAGACGCGTGGTGACGATCACCGCTTTCTTGCTGTAGCGGTCCGAGATATAGCCTGCCCAGGGCGAGAACAGCACGAATGGCAGCAGGAAAACGAAGCCGACCAGGCTGTAGTAGAAGGTGCCTTCCCCCTCGGCGACGAATTGGCGGATGGCGATGAAAATGACCACCAGCCGGAAGAAGTTGTCGTTGAGGGCATTGATGAAGACGGTCGCCATGTGGGCGATGAAGCCCTTTCTGCGTATGTCCGAGGTCTCGGTCATGGGGGCCGCCTGCCAAGGTTTCCGGAAGGACTCCGGCAAGGGTTGGCGCGGGACAGCGCAATAGTCAAATCGGGTGGATACCGTTCAGGCGGTGGGCTTGCCGGAGTGGCAGGGCTTGGCGGGGCTGCGAGAGGCGGCGTCGGGCTATACCAGTTGCTCTGCTGGCACAGGAAGAGCCGGTACAGGCTCCCCGGCACAGCCGGTGTATGTGGATCGGGCACCCATCCCGTCGAGTGCGGGGCTCTGGTCAGCCCAACAGCCCGTGTTGCCGCCCAGTGATCCGGCGTAGGAAGAGGGCGCCCGTGTATTGGTGCGACCCGCAACGAGCATGTCGGCGCGCGTTCACCTGGCGTCGAATTCTTCTCGCGTGATTTCCACAAACTGGCCGAAGCTGCGCAGTCGGGCGACGTCGCTCCGGTCGACACTCAGCTGCAGTTCGAACGTCTTGCCTGCGACGAGTTCTTCGCGTTGTGCAGTCCCGGTCGATGTCAGTCGTGCCTTGATCGCGGGGATCTTGTTGCCATCCAGGTCCGCTGCCTGGACGAACAGGGTAAGCGTCTGGCCTCGGTGATCCAGGAAATCCCCCGCACCGATGATCGGCGGCCCCCTCAGGGTGAAGGCTGGCGGGGCAGGTTCGTCGCTGTCCGGTTCGGTCAGGTCCTGCGTCAGCGTGGCTGTTCCGGTCAGGATCAGGTGATTGAACGGCATGGGCCTTCTTCCTTCGATCCTGAGCTCGTCAACGGTGTATGGCCTGGCGTCGATCGGCGTCAATGGGATGGTTTGTCCCACCAGGTTCGTGTGAACGTACGCGGAGATCTTCTCGTCCCAGTGCCGTTCTCTTTCGGCGACGTGACTGCGGAACGCTTCGGCCTGCTCCCAGTCTGTGGCCTGCATCTGTCGCAGTTCCTGCTGTAACTGCGCGGATTCATCGAAGCGCGCCTGCTCGAGTTCGGGCAGGTTCTTCAGATAGGGGTTGGGCGGGCCGAGGCTGCGGGTTTCCTCTGCATCCTCCGGATCCGCCGCATTGGCTGCATCGGCTTCGTCTGGCTGGCCACAGCCGGAGGCGGCGAGCGCAATGCCGACAAGGAAGAAGAGGGAGCGGCTGTGATTGTGGGCGCGTTTCATCAATAGGTTCCCTGGATTGGCTGGCCAGGCCTTGAGCGGCTCCAATCCGCCACCAACGCCCGACGACACGGCCCAAGCGAAGCCCATGCCAACCAAGGGGAAGAAAGAACAAACAGTCAGTTATACGATTGCGAGCGCAGCATTCCCGGATCCCGAGCGCCTGTCTGGAAAGAAACCTGACGTGCTCGAGCCTGACGCGACTGGTGGTGCGCTTGCGCCGGCCGTCCCGCCGGCTCATGGCGGCAGGGTGTAGCGGGCTTGCGCCAGTTCGGTGATCATCTGGCGCGTCTGTGCCGGTGCCAGGTCGGTGCGCTGCTCGACGCGCTGTGCCTCATCCGCCAGGAACTCGTCTCTGACCGCGTGCCGAAACCAGCGCGAATAGTCGCCGCGGCGCAGGTGAAATAGCCAAGTCTGTTCGTCGATGCCCTGGGCGATCTGGCAAAAGATGGCCATGTTCTGTGCCTTCAGGTTGTGGCGGCTGTCGGGCCCTCGGAAATAGAAGCTGTGCCACCGCAGGTCGCCCTCGGCATACTTGCGATGATGGCGCACGCGCTCTGCGCGCCCGGGCATGGGGCGCATGGCGAACGGGGGTTCATCGATAAACCAGGCGATCACCTGCTCCGGCTCTCGTGTCAGGCTGTCGGACCACGGGACCGTTCTGCCCGTGGCCCGCCCGAACTTGGCGAGTGTCTCCTCGGGTGAAGATCCAATGGCGATGACAATGTCGACCGGCGCCAGAATCTCCGATGCGACATGCTCTGGATGCACAGTTACCAGGGCACTCTCGCCGATCCGTTTCGGCAACGCGGATCCGGTATGCCCCCATGTATCGGGGAGCATGTGGTGGGCCTCGTCGAGCACCAGCCAGTGTGGCCGACCAGTGCGTGCGCGCATGGCCTGTAGGTTGGGGATGAGTTGCGCAAAAAACTGGGGCCGGTCCCCAAGCGGGATGCCAAGGAGGTTTATGCTCAGGTTGATCTTCGGATCCTCGAGGATCGAGAGGATCTCCGTGACGGCTGGAGCACGCCATTGGTTGCCGAGTGCCACCACGTCGGCCAGCGTTCCGTAGTCGCCTTCCGGGTCGACGATGCAGACCTGGAAGTCTTTCTCGATTAGCCGCTCGATGATGCCCGCGGCGAACGTGGACTTGCCACTGCCCGAGGGCCCGGCAACCAGCATGTTGTGCCCGAATGGCGACAGGTTGATCAGCCTCCCGTCTGCCGCTGTGCCGAGCGGGATCAGGTGCTGTTCGAGCCGGCTGTCCAGCCGGCGCAGATCGTTTGCGATCAAGTCGTCGATCAGTTCGATGACGCCGTTCCCGTTCTCGCCAGCGGTCTCCAGGCTGGCGGACGCCTTCAGGGACGGCACTGCGTTGGCGACTGCCACGGAGCATTCGCACAAGTCCAGAAACGAGTGGTCATTCTCGGCGTCGCCGATTCCCACCACCTCATGACGCGAAAGCCCCAGCTTGCGCAGCGCACGCTCCAGTCCCTTGGCCTTATTGACGCCGGCCGGCAGGACCATCAGGGCGCCACGGTTGGCGATCACCTGTGCTTCCAGTCCGAGTTCCCAGATCACGTCCTGCACGGCCGCTCGTTGTGCTGCCTGAGTCCCGACGACCACTTGCCCAATCTCCAGGGGCTCCACGCCGCGCTCTCGGAGACCCTTGAGCAACAGCTTCGGCGGGGGGTTGGCATAACGCGCTTCCTCCCGGGTCGCAGGGTTGTAGACAATGGCGCCGTTTTCCGCCACGACCAGGTCGAAGAGGCGCGCACAAGGACAGACTGACAACAGGTCATCCACCCGCCGCCCGGTGACCAGGATCGCCCGTCGTCCCGATTTTCTGAGCCGTTCGACGGCACGAACGGTGTCCTCCGAAACCCGATCATCCGAGGCGAGGGTTCCGTCATAGTCTGCCGCCAGGGCGAGATAACGCATGTGCCTGCCACCTTCCTGTTGCACCGGTGCGGTTAATGGGTTTGCAGCCCTGTTCTGAGGCCGTTCAATGAGTTATAGCCCAGTTCGGTCTTCTGGATCGCATGAGAAATGGCAGTCGATTGGGAACCGATGAAGAGCGAAGAAGATGACATCCATGAGCAACGGCGAACAGATAACGTGATCGGACCTGTAGCCGCAGCAAAACCTCATGGCCTGACCGCTTGCGGAGATTTGCTAGATTCAGAGATGGAGGCGAGCTGGAGCTGCTGGCTTGCGACGAGGACAGGAGATGGAGCCATGGTGTCGAAGAGTGTGCCGGTGGAAGAGTTCACGACCCCCGACCCGATCACCGCGAACGAAGACATGACGATCGCTGATCTTCGGGCATTGATGGAACAGCATGGGGTCCGCCATCTTCCGGTGGTCCGCGGTGGGTCGGTGGTCGGGCTGGTCAGCGACCGGGATGTGCGCATCGTGATGGGCTTGCCGATAGAGGACATCGGCCAGGTTAGCGTGTCCGATATCATGTCAGCCGACCCCTTGACGGTGTCGGCAGCCACGCCCCTGGACGAGGTGGCTTATGCCATGTCCGAGAAGAAGATCGGCAGCGTTATCGTCAATGAAGAAGACGGGAGCCTTTTGGGTATCTTTACGGCGAGCGACGCCCTGAATGCGTTGATCGAGGTCATCCGCGAAGGGGATGCGTCCACCTCGTAACGTCGAGGTCTTGCTCCGGTGCGGTCCGCGTGTTGCCGCGGGGAAAGCATCAACGAAGGCGCCGTACCTCGCTGATGTCGGTCAGGGCGATCGGCATCACCATGTAGCCGCTGCCGATGCGGCGGCGTACGCGGATATGCCCCTCATCGATCTCGAGCAGCTCGCCGTTGCGGGCGCGACCGTCCGCGAGGGTGATCTGCAGGTTGCGGCCGATGTGGTCGCCCAGTGCGTTCAACGCGATCACCGGGTCCCGCGCCGAATGCGGGTGGCGGGCAGAATCGGATGGTAGGGCCGGCGTGGCGTTCCATCCTGCGTTCGGTGTCGCGGCGAGCCTCCCGGGGCGTGGCGTGACCTGGCGCAGGTCGACGCGCCCAAAGGGCCGGCCGGCCACGCTCAGGCTGGATTCGACCTGCCGTAGCCACTGCGTCGGGGAGTCGAGGCCGGCCCAGAGCAGGGCGGGGTTGTCGATCGGACCGATGCGCACGGAGTAACCTCGAGGCTCCTGGATGAAGTGGCCATAGGCCTCGATCATCAGCGGCCCCGGCTGCAGGCCGAGGGGTTCCCAGGCTTCGACCCAGGCCGCCTGGTGGTGCTTGAGGTAGTCCCGGTGCTCCATGTCCATCTCGGCCGCACAGAGCTCCATCAGGGCGGGATAGTACCCGCGGTCCTCGTAATCCACGGTCATGGATTGCAATGAGGTGGCCATCAGGGCGGGCGCGAGGTCACGGGCCCGATTCGAGGCGGCCTGGATGTTGAAATGCGCGGTGGATGTGCCCAGGCCCAGGGGACCCATGCCAAAGGTGCTGTGCACGGTCAGGCGGTTCTGGTCCTCCTCGAGATGGTAGCGGATGCTCATGTCCAGCGGGATGTCGCGATAGCCGAGGGCAGCCAGCAGGTCGTCCGCAGGGGCCGCGTGGTAGGCGCCGCAGCCGGCGGTGTCCAGCCACAGGGCCGGGATGCCGTCCTGCGCGCCGGTGGCGAGGCCGGGCGGTAGGGTCAGGCCGTTGACCGCAAAGCCCAGTTGCCGGGGCAGACGGCGGGCATCCAGGGTGTGGCGCAGCCGGAGGAGCTGCCACATGTTGCCGGTTTCCAGGGTGATGCGTTCGGCCCGCATGCGGCCGATCGCCGTATTGCGCGGCTCGAACAGGAGCCGGTTGACGTGCAGGTCGCCGCCCAGGCCGACAGTCACCCCGGCGTAGTGCAGTGTGCCGAGCGGCTCCAGCATCTGCGCCATATCGTCGAGCTTCTGTTCGACCTGGCGGATTTCGTAGTGGTAGTAGCCGATACCCGCGGCGACCACGGCAAGGCCGCCCACGATCCATTTCCCTGGCATGTTCTCCCCCTGCGGTTGCTTGTTCGGGCTCGTGACAGCCGGCCCGACAGCGGGACTGCCCTGTCCCGCGATAACAAGATAGCCGCTGCCGGCACATTCCGCACCTGTAAACAAGGCGGGCGGGCCTGTCTGGGGTACACGTGACACCGTGCTCCGGGCTTGGGCATTAGCCGGAATGGGCGGTTTGACCCGGATGCAGGTGTGCGTCGATGGTGGAGTGATGCGAGGTCCGGTGAACATTCGAGAACGAGAGGATGCGCTGGCGGAGCGATCGGGTGCGGGGGCATTGCGGCTCGGACATAGGTGCTCTGTTCGACGCATCGCGTCCTGGCTCGCGGCGGGCGTCGTCGTCACGCTGATCGTGACCAGTGGTTGCATGCCGTCGGGGGAGGAGGATCAACTTTCAGAGGCCGATGAGGCGTCGGTGCTCGCGCCGCTGGACATTGGTGAGGAGTCTGTTCGGACGGTGGAGGGCACCACGCTCCTTGGCATTGAAGATCTGCCCGGCGATATCCAGGTGGACGAGCAGAACGCCTTCGGAGCAACGAATCGGTTTCGGGAGGCCCACGCATCCCCGGACAATGCCTGGGTGGCGGTGGTTACCAGCGGTGCCGCTCACAGCGGCGGCTGGTTGGTAAGAGTGGACAGCGGCGAGGCGAGCCCCGCGGCGTTTCAGTACGGGGGCCGCGTCACGATCGGCCCCTGGAGCGACGATGGGCGCCATGTGGTGTTCGCGCAGGAAGGGCCTGCCGGGGACCGCACGCTGACGGTCGTGGATCGCGAATCGCTGGGTGACTCGGTGGAAGCGAACACGATCCCGGTGCGTGCCCCCGAGCATGAGGGCCGCGAGCCAGAGCATCGAGACTACGAGGTGGTCGAGTGGGCCGACGGGAAGCTGGTATTTCGCCTGGGCGAGGAGAGGTGGGTGTTTGATCCAGCCGGTAAGTCGGTTATGCCGGACTGACCATCAGGGGCGCGGGCCCCTGTCGCATGGTACGGGCGGATCGAGTGGCTGGGTCAGGCGCGGTCGGCGCGAACGCCCGGGTGGGCGTGTCGGTGGTAGTTCGCTCGATCCGGGATCACGTTGCGGATGCCGCCACGGGGGTCTTCCACGTCGCCCTCGTAGCGGGGCAGCAGGATTACGTGCAGGTGATCGATGCTCCGCCCGGCCATGCGGCCGTCGTTGTTGCCGACGGTGTAGGCATCGGGTGGATTGCCCAGAAAAGGGAGTTCCAGCACGCCTTCGATATGGTCCTTGGGGCGCTCGCTCAGGTCCTCGCGGACCAGCATGCTGCGGTACAGGCTGGCCAGGTCGGTTGACTCGATCACCTGGCGTACGCCATGGATGGCGTCGAAGTAGTCCGACTGTTCGGTCTCGTTGAGTTCGAAAAGGGAAACCACATGCCGCCGCGGGATGACGAGGGCGTGCCCCGGGTTGACCGGGTTGGTGTCGAACAGGGCGACGAACGAGCGGTTCTCGTAGATGAGGGGATCGGCCAGTCCGGCCGCGACGCGGCAGAAGTAACAATCCTTGATGGGTGTGGCACTGGTCATCGAAACGCCTGGTTGATCGGTTTGTTTTGTAAGTCAACGATCTTACGGGATTTTCACCTATTCGTTCGCCTGCGGCCGATGAAGTTCACCTCACGGTATGCCCCGGTCCATGGTCTGTAAGGTGCCGAACACACGCGGTTTGCACCCATCGTGCTTGACGACCTGCAAGTCACCACGTAAGTTCCCTAGCATTGTAAGGGGTTTTTGCGGTCCTTCCTTCGAGCCGTCCTGCGGCCAGACCCACCATCCCCCGATACGTTTGTCGAGGCTGTACGCCCCGCGCCAGCGGTGGCCGCGCGCCTCGACGGTCGCGCGGATGCGCGACGGCAGCACAAACCGGATGCCCGGATTCGCGCCGGGCGGCCGTGTCGCGTCGACAGCCTGCTTGTCGGCCGCCGCGGGTGCCCGACGCCCCGGATGTTTTGTGTCACGACGTATCGAAGGGGGAGTCCATGTCCATGCCATTTTTCGGCCTCGTATTCGCGCTGCTGTGCGGCGTTGCTGCGCTGGCCTATGGTCTGTTTTCCATCCGCTGGGTGCTCTCGAAGTCGGAGGGGAGCCAGGAGATGCAGCGCATTGCCCGTGCCGTGCAGGAAGGCGCATCGGCCTACATGAAGCGGCAGTACACGACCATTGCAGTGGTCGGGGTGGTTCTGTTCATCGGGTTGTGGCTGGTGATCGGCGTGGGCTCCGCGATCGGGTTCCTGATCGGTGCAGTGCTTTCGGGTGCGGCGGGTTTTATTGGCATGCATGTGGCGGTACGAGCCAACGTGCGAACCGCGGCGGCCGCGAAGTCGGGGCTGGAAGCAGCGATGGACGTGGCCTTCCGCGGGGGCGCGGTGACCGGCCTGCTGGTGGTCGGGCTCGGGCTGCTGGGAGTGGCAGGCTATTTCGCCGTGCTCTGGTGGCTCACACCCGAGGGCGGCGACGTCGGGCTCTCGCCGCTGGTGGGGCTGGCACTGGGCGGCTCGCTGATCTCGATTTTCGCGCGTGTCGGCGGTGGCATCTTCACCAAGGGTGCGGATGTCGGCGCGGACCTGGTGGGCAAGGTCGAGGCGGGCATCCCCGAGGATGATCCCCGCAACCCGGCCGTGATCGCGGACAACGTGGGCGACAACGTCGGGGACTGTGCCGGGATGGCCGCGGACCTGTTCGAGACCTACGCGGTGACCATTATCGCGACGATGATACTGGGGACCCTGCTGATCCCCGAGCTGGGCCTGATGGCCTCGGTGTATCCGCTGGTGCTGGGCGGCGGGGCGATCCTGGCCTCGATCATCGGTACCTTCGCGGTGAAGGCACGGCAGGGTTCCGAGATCATCAAGGGACTCTACAAGGGCCTGATGGTCTCCGGCGGGCTCGCCGCGGTGGCCTTCCTGCCGATTACGCTGGTGCTGGTGCCGGACAACGCGCTGGCCACCAGCATGGGCATCGAGAGTGGCGCGGCGATGAGACTGTATGGCGCGGCGCTGGTGGGCCTGGTGCTGACCGGGGTGATCATGGTCGCTACCGACTATTACACCTCCACGGTGTTCCGCCCGGTCCGCCATCTGGCCGAGGCCTCGACCACCGGCCACGCGACCAACATCATCGCCGGTTTGGCGCTGTCGATGAAGGCGACCACCGCGCCGGTGCTGGCGGTCTGCGCGGCGATCCTGGTGGCCTATGCCTTTGGCGGCCTGTACGGCATCGCCATCGCCGCGACCACGATGCTGTCGATGACCGGGATCATCGTGGCGATGGACGCCTACGGGCCGATTACGGACAACGCGGGCGGCATCGCGGAGATGGCCGATCTGCCCTCCGAGGTTCGCGAGACCACCGATGCGCTGGACGCGGTGGGCAACACGACCAAGGCGGTTACCAAGGGTTATGCGATCGGCTCGGCCGGGCTTGCGGCCCTGGTGCTGTTCGCCGACTACACCCACGAGCTGGTGCGCCACACGGGCGGTGTACACAACTTCGAGCTCAGCAATCCGAATGTCATCGTGGGCCTGTTTATCGGGGGGCTGGTCCCGTTCCTGTTCGCGGCGATGACCATGGAGTCCGTGGGCCGGGCGGCCTCGGGCATCGTGAACGAGGTGCGGCGCCAGTTCCGCGAGATCAGCGGGATCATGGAGGGCACCACCAAGCCGGATTACACCCGTGCCGTGGACATGCTCACCGGCGCGGCGATCCGCGAGATGATCCTGCCCTCGCTGCTGCCGGTGCTGGTACCGGTGCTGGTGGGTGTGTTCCTCGGTACCGAGGCGCTGGGCGGGCTGCTGATCGGAACGATCGTGACCGGCCTGTTTGTGGCGATCTCCCAGACCGCCGGTGGCGGGGCGTGGGATAACGCGAAGAAGTACATTGAAGATGGACACCATGGTGGAAAGGGCTCCGAGGCCCACCACGCGGCGGTCACCGGCGACACGGTGGGCGACCCGTACAAGGACACCTCGGGCCCTGCGATCAATCCGCTGATCAAGGTCATCAACATCATGGCGCTGCTGCTGGTGCCCGTCCTGTAGGGCCCGCGAAACGCAAGGAGAACCGAGATGCCGACAATCCGACTGCAAATGGCCCCGGATCTGGAGCTGAACATGGAGCTGGACGTCGAGGGGGTCGACTGCGACAGCCGCGACTGGGACGTGCAGCAGCACAAGGCCGAGATCTACGCCGAGTTCGAGCGCCGACTCAAGGCCGCGTTTCCCGAGGGCTTCAAGATCCATACCTTCGAGTTCGGCCTGGCCTGCAAGCCGCGCTAACGGGGCGGGAGGGCACGCACGTCAGTGTGTTCTCCCGAACCGAAGGTGGTCTTTGGGGGCACGCGAGTGCCGTGTTCCCCCTGACACCATGCACAAGAGCCGACTCGGAAACATCGTGATCGACTGCCGGACGGAGGATCTGGCCGCCGATGCGCGTTTTTGGGCCAGCGCACTGGGCTATCCGATGCCCGAGGACTTCGATGCGGCCAGCGGCTTTATCCAGCTCGTCACGCCGCCCGGGGAAGTGCAGGTCATCATCCAGCGCGTGGATCACAATCCGCGCGCACACCTGGATATCGACTCCGACTCGGTCGAGGCGGAGGTCGCGCGTTTGCAGAGTCTGGGCGCAACCGTGGTGGCGCGCCATGCAGAGTGGGTGGTGATGCAGGCGCTGAGGGAGACACTGACTGAGTGGCGCATTCGCGCTCGAGTCGCTTTTGCGTGCGAACAAGGCGCGGTGACTGCCGTGCAGTCATTCTGCACAAGGGAACCGCAACGCCGTGCGCGCGCAAAAGCGGCCGAGCCCCTCCGGGGTTGGCACCCCAGGTACCCCGATCCGGCGTTGCGCCGCTTGCGGGTAGAACCACTACCCGCTGCGCGGCGCGCCTGGTCTCGGAAAACCTGGGGTACCAACGCGAATGCGCCACTCAGTCAGTGTCTCCCTAATGGGCATCGTTTTTGTGTCGGCAGTCCCTATCGGGGCGGCTTCGAGCAGGGAGCCAACACGTGGGAGTAAGGTCAGAGTAGTAGGCCCCGGCCTTGCGGGAGATACGCGATGGCGACCATTCGGCACAAACTCGTTCCGCACCTGTGGTTCGAGCGTCAGGCCAGGGAGGCGGCCGAGTTCTACGCCTCGGTCTTCGAAAACTCGTGGGTCGAGAGCACGGTCACCCTGGAAGGCACCCCGTCCGGTTCGGTGGAGGTCGTCACCTTCTTCGTGCTGGGGCAGGAGTTCCAGGCCATCAGTGCAGGTCCGCTGGTCCCGTTCAACGAGTCGATCTCGTTCATGGTCAAGTGCGATACGCAGCAGGAGATCGACTACTACTGGGACAAGCTGACGGCCGATGGCGGGCAGGAGGTGGAATGCGGCTGGTTGAGGGACAAGTTCGGCCTGTCCTGGCAGATCGTCCCCGCGGTGCTGGACGAGATGATGCAGCCCGGTGATCCCGCGGCGCTGGCCCGGATCACGCAGGCGTTCCTGAAGATGAAGAAGTTCGACATCGCGGCCCTGGTTCGAGCCTTTGAGGGTCGGTGAAATGGACGCCCGCGGGCCCAGCATGGCCGAGGTGCTGCACCTGACCGTATCCATCGCGCGCACTCCCGCAGATGTCTATGCCTTTGCCTCCGATCCGAGAAATCTCCCGTTATGGGCCGAGGGGCTCGCGCGTTCGGAGGTTCGACAGCAGGGGGATGCGTGGGTCGTGGAAGGGCCCGTTGGGAGGGTGACGGTACGGTTTGCGGCGCCCAACGATCTCGGTGTGATGGATCACGATGTCGAGCTCCCCTCGGGCGTGATCGTTCACAACCCCATGCGCGTCCTGCCGAACGGCGAGGGGAGCGAGCTGGTGTTCAGCCTTTTCCGGCAGCCGGGGATGTCCGACGAGCAGTTTGATTCGGACCGGTGCGCGGTGGAGAAGGACCTGGACCAATTGAAGGTGCTGCTGGAAGGAAACCCGGCCCTCCCTATTCGGGATTCAACCACCGGGTAAACCAGTCCGTGGCCAGATCGGCCGCTTGCTCCAGGGTGCCCGGTTCCTCGAACAGGTGAGTGGCGCCCGGGATGATCGCGAGCCTGCAGGTGGCCTGCATGCGGGACTGCGCCTGGCGGTTGAGCTCGATCACCATGGTGTCGTCGCCCCCGACAATCAGCAGGGTGGGTGACGCCACCCGCGGCAGGGCCTCGCCCGCCAGATCCGGGCGGCCGCCGCGGGAGACGACGGCGCGGATGGTATCGGGGGCCGCCGCGGCCGCCTGTAATGCCGCGGCCGCCCCGGTGCTGGCGCCAAACAGGCCCATCGGGAGCCCTGCGAGTCGGGGTTGCGAAGCGGCCCATTCGCAGGCCTGTACGAGCCGACGGGCCAGCAGCGGGATGTCGAACCGGTTCTCGTAGGTGCGATCCTCCGTCTCGGTCAGGAGGTCGAACATCAGCGTGGCGAGATCGGCCGCCTGCAGCACGTGGGCCACCTGGTGGTTGCGCGGGCTGAGGCGGCTGCTGCCGCTTCCATGCGCGAACACGACCAGCCCGGAGGGGGTCTCCGGCAGGCCGAGGATCCCCTGATGCGGACGCCCGTCCAGGGCGAGGGTCACATCGTGTTGCTCAGCGCGAGACATCGGATTTGCGCGAGCGGTGGGCGGTGGCCAGGAGGTCGATCACCTCGTCGTCCGAGGTCTGTTCGAAGGATTCGTAATAGGACCCGACCGAGCCCCGGTAGTACACCGGGCGGTCCAGGGTTACCACGTGGTTGACCTCGGTCTCGAGCAGCTCCGCCGTGTCGGCCGGGGCCACGGGGATCGCGACGACGATCTGGCTGGGGTGGCGTTGCCGGGCGTCGCGGATGGCTGCGCGCATGGTCAGGCCGGTGGCAATGCCATCATCGACGATGATCGCCAGTCTGCCGGCGACGTCCGGGGCGGGCGTGGTGCAGTACAGTTCGCGTCGTCGCCGGGCCTCGGCGCGTTCGCGGGCCTCGGCCCGCTCCAGCCATTCCGGGTCGATGCGTTCCTCCTCGCGGGGGTTGCAGACGCGCTCGCCGTGTTCCGGGACCGCGCAGATTGCGTATTCGGGGTGAAACGGGTGGCCGATCTTGCGCGGGATCAGCAGATCCAGCGGCATATCCAGGTGCCGCGCGACCTCGGCCCCGAGCGGGACGCCGCCGCGCGGCAGGGCATACACCACGCCGGATTGACCGCGGAAGCGGTTTAGCGCTTGCGCCAGCCGCCGGCCGGCGTCGGTACGGTCCCGAAAACGCATGGGCCCTCCGGTCAGTACGCAGTTGAACTGTCCTGGAGTGTAGGCCCGAGAGGGCAGGAAAACGGGCGGGTCTGAGCAAAATAGGAGGCCTCGGCCGGTGCCCTTAAGCCCATAGCGGTGTTCGGCCTAGCGGATCTCGAGACTGTGGTAGCGAATCACGCGATCGAGTTCGCCGGGGTGCAGTTCCAGGCCGTAGTCCAGGCGCAGGCGTTCGATCAGTTCCACACGGTGGCTGGGCGGCGGGTCCATCTGCTGGATGAACTGGCCGACGTCCTCGACGACCGCCCAGGGATAGAGCAGCCAGTGCCACTCGCGGACGGTGTGGCTGCGGAAGTCCGCCGGACAGGTGGTCGTGGTCTTCTCGTGCAGCACGGCGGTACGCACGGCCCTGGGCTTGAAGGTCTCCAGATGCGGGCGTGCCGCGGCCAGGGTATCGCCGCCGTCGTTGACGTCGTCCACCAGCAGGACGCGCTCCCCGCGGACCTCGCCACTTAGCGGCACCGTCACGGCCGCGGCCTGTTTCTTGCGGGCGCCGGAGGTGTAGTGCTCCACCTTGAGGCTCAGCAGCTTGTGCACCTGCAGGAAGTCGCACAGGAATCGCGCCGGCATGAAGCCACCACGGGCAATGGCGACGATCGTGTCCGGCCGGAAGCCGCTGTCCAGGATCTGGCGGGCGAGGCGGTCCGCGGCGTCGACCACCGCGTCCACACTGATCAGTTGTACCGGCATCTTGCGGGCTTCAGACATCGCGGGCGCTCTCCATCGCGGCTTCAGCAAGGATGTTATCGGCCGGCCAGAAAGAGCAAGCGTGCGATGAAGGCGATGGTCAGGATGATCCATCCGATGGGATAGGGCAGTACGCCGGTAAAGAATGCGGCCAGGCTGGCGACCAGCAGGAGGCCCAGGATGAGTAACGGGGTGTCCATACCGGTAGGATTGGGAGATGCGGCGTTGGTTCGCAGAAAGGGCCCTTGCGGGCCCGAGATCGGAACGACTGGCCTTGGCGCCGGACGATTGAGAGAGGCTTGATGACTCAGACTAGCGACAATCCCGCCCGCTCCCTGGAGATCGGCACGGTGAGCCTGCCCGAAGGCGGAACGATCGGGATGACGCTTTGCCCCGGCAAGTGCGAGCCGGAGGCGCCCGGTGGTCAGCGGGACCTGGCGGCGGATCTGGCAGCGATCCGGGACTGGGGAGCGACGGCCTTGGTCACGCTGAACCAGGGGCATGAACTGGACAAGCTGGGTGTGCCCGAGCTGGGCAAGGCCGTGCGTGCGGCGGGGATGGCGTGGCTGCACCTGCCGATCGGTGACATGGCGGCGCCGGATCGCCCCTGGGAGCTGCGCTGGCGCGAAGTCGGCCCCGAGGTACACCGTCGGCTGCGTGCGGGCGAAGGGGTGATTTTTCACTGCGGTGGCGGGTTTGGCCGTGCAGGGACGATTGCGGCCTTGACGCTGATCGAACGGGGCCTCGCGCCGGAGGAGGCCATCGCAATGGTGCGCGGGGCGCGCCCCGGCGCGATCGAGAGCCCGGACCAGCAGCGTTATTTGTTGAGCCTGTCCGCTACCGGGGTCTAACGATCCGGGCGCGGACCCTCCTGATCGATGCCTTTTCCCGGTGACTTCTGCAGCTCCGCTTCCACGTTGTCGATGATCTCGCGGCTCAGGGTCTGGATCAGTGGTTTGGCCGCCTGGCGGACGGTCTCTTCGAGCAGCGGATTGTCGAGCTCGTACTCCAGACGCAGGTGGATCGTCGTGCCGTTTTGCGCGGGTGTCAGGTGATAGGTGCCGCGATTCTGCACGCCGGTCAGCGATTGCCAGGAAAAGCGCTCCGGTGGTTCCGTTTCTGTGATCTCGACATCGAAACTCAGGGGAATGCCGGCGATGCGGACGACCCATCGGTAGCGGGCCTCCCCGACGCGCGCTATCGTTTCGATGGCCTCGCTGTAATGGACGAACTCCTCGACCCGCGTAATCAGGGCGAATACATCGGGTTGGTCCGCGCGGATGTGTGCCTGGTGTTCGATCGTGGGCATGATCAGAGACGGGGTTCGGAGGACTTCGAGTATGCAGGGAGGCAACCCGGTATGCACCACGTGCCCTGTTCCGGGGCGTAGCGGTCGCAAGGCCCTTTCCGGGAGCCACCTCGCGTGAAGGTGCTCGTGATCCTGGGCCACCCGCGTACCGACAGCCTGTGCGGCGCGCTGGCCGAGGCCTACCGTGACGGGGCCCGATCCTCCGGGGCGGAAGTGCGCTCCCTGGAGCTGGCGAATCTCGAGTTCGACCCGCACGTTCACACGCCTTCGCCGAATCAGCAGCCGCTGGAAGACGATCTGGACGCGGCGCGCGAACTGGTCGCCTGGGCCGATCATCTCGTATTCGTCTTTCCCACCTGGTGGGGCACCATGCCAGCGCTGCTCAAGGGCTTTCTCGATCGCGTGATGACGCCCGAGTTTGCCTTTCGCAGCTGCGAGGGCGGCACCGGATACGAGGGGCTGCTGCAGGGACGCTCCGCACAGCTGATTACCACGATGGATACCCCGGTACTGATCCATCAGTTGTTGTATCGCCAGCCGGGGATCAACGCGATGGCGCGCGCGACCCTGGGCTTTTGCGGCATCCGCCCGGTGCGCTCGCTGATGCTGGGTTCGGTACGCGAGGCCGATGACCGCCAGCGCGAGGCGTGGCTCGAGCGCGCACGACAGGAAGGGCTGCGCCTGGAGCATGGCCGCGAGAGCCTGCGCGAACGGGCGACCTTCAAGCTGGGGGGCTGGCTGCAGGCACTGCGCCTGCAGTTCTACCCGATGACCTTCGTGGCCTACACCGCAGGGGCCCTGGCGGCGGCCCCGGACGGCGGTGTGTCGCGCAATCCGGTTTTCTGGCTGGGTTATCTGTGCCTGTTCCTGCTCGAGGTGGCGACGGTCCTGGTCAATGAACGGGTAGATTTCGGCTCCGATCGCCAGAACCGTTTCTACAGCGCCTTTACCGGCGGCTCGCGGGTGCTGGTGGAGGGGCGGCTGTCCCTGCGCGAGATCAACGCCGGTACGTCGGTGGCACTGGGGGGCTTCGCGGCGGCGTTTGCCGCGCTGCTCGCGGTCGCGCCCGGCGATGCCGGTCCCATGCTGTGGGTAACGGGCGTGCTGGCGGTGCTCGCGATCGGGTATACGGCGCCGCCCCTGAAGCTCAGCTATCGCGGGCTCGGGGAGGTGGATGTCGCGCTGACCCACAGCCTGGGCGTGTTGCTGTGCGGGTACGTGTTCCTCGCGGGGGACTGGACGGACCCCTTGCCCTGGTGGCTGAGCCTGCCGTTGTTTCTGGCGATCATCCCGTCGATTACGCTGTCTGGTATCCCCGATCGCGAGGCGGACGCGGCTGTGGCCAAACGGACCCTGGCGGTGCGGCTGGGAAATGGTGGTGCGCTCGGTGTGGCGCTGGTGTTCACCGGTCTGGCGGCGGTTGCGGGAACGGCATTCCACCTGACCGGTTGGGCTCAGGGGGCCTATGCAGGCATTGCCTATTTCGTGGTGCCGCATGCGGCCTGGCTGATATGGATGTTGTGGCGCGAGCGTCAGCGCGGGGCACCGGGCGGGCGTATCGACGGCTTGATGGCGGTATCGCTAGCCTATGTGCTTTGGTTTGGTCTGGTCCCGCTGGTAAATCTTGCCGCGGCTTGAGTGACGGGATGCCGACCTCCGGCGGATTCGGGGCCCGGACGGCACGGTATGGAGGGACTGAGCGATGTTTGGACGGCTTTTAGCGGGTATTGCGGTCTTGGGCATGCTGTCGGTGCCGGCGGTGGCCGATCACCGCGAGGCCTTCCATATCGCGGGCGACCGGGACGAGGCGCCGTACGGGTACATCAATCGCGATGGGCGCTTCGCGGGCCACTATGTCCAGTTGATGCAGGAGGCCTTTGCCCACTTGTGGGTGCCACTGCGCCACGAGCCCTACGAATGGGAGGAGGCGCAGCGGCTGGTGAAGGAGGGCAAGGCCGACGCGATCATTACCACCATGACGCCGGAGCGCGAGGAGTATCTGATCGCGAGCGAGGTCGCCCTGGCGGAACCGGAATGGGTGGCCTTCGTGCGCGAGGACCACCCCGAGCGCGACGAATTGCTGGCAAAGGAACGGCTGGAGGACTTTACCGGATACCGCGTACTGGACTACGCCGGGAACGGCTGGGGCAAGGCCAACCTGGAGGGTCTGGACGTGCAGCGCGAGGGCACGCTGTCGGAGAATCTGCGACGTCTGGCGGCCGGCGAGGGGGACGTGCTGATCAACATGAGTGAGGTGACGGAACACACGATCCGGGAGTTGAAGCGGGCCTATCCCGACGAGGCGGATGCACTGGGTCGGCTGGTGGCCTCCTCGAACGTGCTGGACGTGACCTCGATGCATCTGCTGGTACGCAAGGACTCGCCGCATGCGCACCTGGTGCCACGCATCGACAAGGTCCTGCGGGAGCTGGGGATCTGACCCCTGCGCTGGAGAGACGTTAGTCCTGCGGGTCAATCGCGGGGACAGGCCGGTCCTCGTCCCGCCAGTCGAACAGGATATGCAGGATCGGTTCGACCGCGGGGGGGTATTCCGTCAGGGGGCCGGGAACCAGGAGACCGCGGTGCGAGGCCTCCAGGATCTCGGGTTCGGGGTGTCCCTCCAGTGACAGGGAATCGATCGGCACGACCCCGTCTCCCAGTCCTTCGCTGGTGTCCTCCCACCACTCTTCGATGCGCGCGGGCAAGTCCTCGATGCCGAACTGCTCGCTCAGGGATCGCAGGCTGGCCTCCATCGCCGGGGTCGGCTCGGGTACCACGCCGCCGATGATTCGCACGGGAATGTCCTCTGGCCAGGGGCGCTGATTCAGGTCCGCCAGAAACTCGCTGTCGGGCCGCAGATCGATCTTGGCCGCGCCCGTGCCGTCGCGAAGACCGGCGAAAAGCGAAAAGCGTTGCTCACGTATGTCGGCCAGCCATTCGCGCACCTCGAGCCAGACGCGCAGGCGTGCCCAGTCGGAGCCCTGGTTCGGGGTGGCGACCAGGATTACGCCTGCAATGGGTGGTCCTTCGGCCCGCGGAGCCTCGTCGACGGGGTGTCGCCAGCGGGTGACAAAGTCGCGGATCACCAGGCCGCCCATGCTGTGGCCCACCAGAATCACGGGCTGTTCGGTCTCCAGCGTCTCCCAGTACTCGGCCAGGAGGTCGGCGCTGTGATCAATCGCCTGATCGTTCGGGTAGCGAAACTCCCAGCCATTGATGCCGGCCGTGTCGAGGGCGGACGCCAGCGTGTCCCAGATATCGCCGGGCTCGTCGAGCCCGTGCAGCATCACGACTTCGGGGCGGGTGCTGTCGTCGAATACCGTGGATCGCGGGACAAAGCCGCGAAGCTCGTCGGGTAGCTCCATGACCTCCGGAAACCACTCGTGCAGGCGGTCCTGGACCTCCACACGCAACTCGCGCTCCTGCTCCGGGTGCTGCTCCGTCCATGTGACCCAGGCGATGAACGCGAGTAGCGGCAAGCCGAACAGGACGGCGGCAGCGTACAGGCGCTTGCGGGCGGGTCTTTGGCGGCGCGGTCTGTGGGTCATATGCCTTAACAATTGAGCATGCGCGGGTGGACCGCAAGCCTGGCGCGGTGCTGGATGTGACAAGCGGGGCACGGGGTATGCGAGGCGTGATGTGTATCATGCCCCGTATGATTCTGTCGGAGTGTCCGCATGCGTAATTCGCCGCTCTTGTTGTTGCTGTTTCTGCCGTTCTTTCTCTCGGCCTGTGCCGGACTGGATGTCCGCGACTTCGGTTTGAACGGCGAGGGGAGTGGTGGTGACCGGGCGGAAGAGGCGGTCCGCGAGGCCCTTCGAGTCGGCACCGAACGAACCGTGGAACGGACGGGGCAGGAAGACGGCTACTGGGGCAACCAGGCCATACGGATCGGTCTGCCGCAGGAGTTGCGGCAGGCCGGGGATGTGCTGCGCAGCGCTGGCATGGGCAGCCAGGTGGATGATCTCGAGCGGCGCATGAACCGGGCCGCCGAGGCGGCCGCACGGGAGGCGGCCCCGGTGTTTGTGAGTGCGATTCGGGGCATGCAGCCGTCCGACGTGCACGCGGTACTGCGCGGTGATGACGATGCCGCGACCCAGTACCTGCGCGGTGCGTCCGAGTCGGATCTGCGCGAGCGCTATGCGCCCGTGGTGCGCGAGCATATGGAGGGTGCCGGGGTGTACCGGGTGTACCAGCCGCTGCGCGATGCAGCCAGCCGTATCCCCGGCCTGGCCGATCTGGATGTGGACCTGGATCGCTATGTGACCGACCACGCACTGGATGGTCTGTTTACCATTCTGGCGGACGAGGAACGTCGCATTCGCGAGGATCCGGCCGCGCGCACGACGCAGCTCCTGCGGGAGTACTTCGGGTCAAGCTAACCCAGGCGCCGAGCACAAACGGCCGGGCCCCGTGGCATTGCGCCTCGGGGCTTTTTTGTGGGTGAAGGGCCTTGCCGGCGTTGAACGAGGCGGCCCCAGGGAGTGAGTCGAAGCGACACGGGTCGGGGCGATGCATGTGTCTGAATGACCCACCTCTGGATGTGATTGGGACCCGTCCTATCAGTCCATTCAGGTGCGGAAACCGCCTGGCGGCGCGGCATGCGGCATTCAGGCCATGTTGGCACGGAGGCTGCATCGCTACGGGTCAGACGGCGCGTTCATTGCGACGGGCTAACGCAATCCAACCAATCTGAAGAAGCAGGAGGCGCAGAATGGGACACAAGACCGGTACAACTTATTCGATCGCCCTGGCTCTCGGGCTCGCATTGGGTGGTGCGGGCACGGTGGCAGCGGATGATCCGCATGTGTTCGAGCAGGAATGGACCGATGATCCCGAAATGTCCGCCGAGGACGTCAGTGAAAGCGATCTGGAAAGCTTTCTGGCGGCCGCGGATGCGGCCCAGGACATCCGCGCGGAATACGCAGATGACATCGCGGAAGCAGAAGGCGAGGGGGCCCAGGAGCTGCGCGACGAGGCCAACGACGAGATGGTCGCCGCAATCGAGGATGAAGGGCTGACCGTCAAGGAATACCAGGAGATTGCTTACCTGATCGACAACGACAGCGATCTTGGTGAGCAATTCGCCGAGGTGGCGGGGGATTCGTAGCCTCCACCAGCACTACGCCTGCTATCTCCCAGGACCCCGGTGGGCGAACCGCCCACCGGGGTTTTCTACGCCCGGGCGCCGCTCGGCGTCGGCGGGTGGTCCGGGTCAACCTCCTCGATCAGCAGAAGGGACGGAATTTCGTCCGCGGTCAGGGGCCGGGCGAAGTAAAACCCCTGGATGCGGTCGAACCCGAGTTCCTCGCTCAGGTCGATCTGGTCCCGGGTCTCGATGCCCTCGGCAACGGTCTTCAGCCCGAGCGATCCGGCCAGCAGTGCGATGCCTCGTGCGAGGTCTTCGGCCGAGGGGTCGTGGCCGAGGCTGGATACAAGCTGGCGGTCGAGCTTCAGCGTATCGATCGGAAACCGATTGAGATAGGCGAGGGACGAATACCCGGTGCCGAAGTCGTCGATGGCGAGCTGTACCCCCAGGTGCTTCAGCGCCTCGAGGGCGGGTTCGGCGTCCTCGAGCGCGAGCACGGTCTCGGTGAGTTCGATGGTCAGGAGTTCGGGTGGCAGGTGGTGGCGCTTGAGCGCGGATGCGACGTCGTACGCGAGTTCGGGGCGAATGAAGTCGCGGGCGGAGAGATTGATCGCGGTGTACCAGGGTTCGCGGCCATGGACCTGCGCAAGGGTCTTCCACTCCTCGGTCTGTCGGCAGGCCTCGGCGATCACCTGCGCGCCGATGTCGTGTATTAGCGAGGAGTCCTCCGCCACGTCGAGAAAGTCCGCCGGCGTCAGCTCGCCGTGCGCCGGGTGCTGCCAGCGGATCAGCGCCTCGACCCCGACGAATCGATGCTGGCGGATCGAGTAGATCGGCTGGTAGCGCAGAAAGAACTCGTTGTGTTTCAGGCCCCGGCGGATATCGAATTCCTGACGCATGCGCCGCAGTTCCTCGGTGACCGGATGCAGCGCGGGAATGACCAGCCAGGCCATCAATTGCCCGATCCCGACGAAGAAGGCGGTGCGCGTCAGCCAGCGTTCGGTCTCCTGTGCGGTGGCGGCGGCGACGTCCACATAGGTCAGGGGCCCGGCCAGTACGCCGGCCACCAGTGCCACGACGAGGGCGGCGCCGGGCCCAAAGCGCGCGGCGGCAAACAGGATGGGCACGTAGTAGAAGTGCGGCACGATGCTGTCGGCGCCACCCGCCAGGTACGGGATCAACCAGGAGAGCAGCAGGCCTGCGACGATGATCAGTGTCGCGGAGACAAAGGACATCCCGACCCAGGCGCGGAGCGTCGTTCGAGCCAGGTAGTCGGAATACCGGGTATTGCCTGCCAGGGGTTGAGCCGACTCGAACCTGGACATTGCGTGGCATCCTTTGGCCTTCCTGGCCGGCTTTGCACCCTGTTGCGGCAGGGCGGGTATGGCGGCGCGGTCACGGTCCTTTACCGGTTCGCGCCCGGGCCTTTACACGCAGCTATAAGTGGTTGTTCCGGGAGTGTAGTTCATATGCGCCGGAACGAGACGTCCGGGCCCATCAGTGATTGAGCCGGGTGCTTTTTTCGGGGCTTGAGGGAAACGGCGCAGGGCGGGAGGTCCTGCCCCGCGGCCGTCAGCGTGGCCTAGTCGCAGGCGGAACGCTCGGCGGGCAGGTTGCCGCGCACGCAGGTGCTGATCTCGGGCGGGCTCTCGTCGCTGCGCAGGCGCACGAAGAGACCATCGATCTCGCCGGCGGCGTTGGTCGGGTAATGGTCGCCCATATGCATACCGGCTCCGTGCATGACCCAGTAGTTGAGCTGGTGGGCCTCGCCGTGGGGTTGTTCCAGGACGACCAGGGTGATGCCTGGGGCCATCTCGGTCACGATCAGCCGTCGGATCCGCTCGCCGGCCTCGAATTCGACATAACCGAGCGCATGACTGCTGACATCGCCGCCGCGCATGCCCTGCATCTCGGGTGTGTGATTGGTCTGGATCAGCCGGAAGCGACCGTGGGGCTGGCCGTCCTGCATCTCGCCGTCGAAGCGCATAACCATCTTCATGCTGCTGTCCTTCGCAGAGGCGGCGTACAGCCGCTGCGCCTCCTCGATGCTGGAGACAGCCGCCGGCTCCATGGCCTGGTGGTTCTGGTACCAGGTCATCCAGAAGCTGACGGGGCCGTTGTCGACCGCATCCGGACAGGCACCGTCGGCGTGCAGTTCGAAGCGGTCAAAGCCCAGGTCCACCGAGCCGCGTCCCTTGTTGGTGACCAGGGCGCGGGTAAAGATGACGTCGGCCGGCGTTTCGAGGTTGGCCATGGCGCGGTAGCGATCGTCCCAGGCGCATTGAGTGGCACCGCGTCCCGGCAAGGCCTGACGGCTGATCTGCCGCGCCTCGCGCGATCCTCGTTCGCTGCGATAGGCGTCCAGCAGCGCCCGGGTGCCGGGGTCCAGCAGGGCCGTGTCGACCGCCTGGATGTTGCGGTCGAACTGGCGGTCGGTGCCCGGGGTGGCGTGGGCGGCCGAGGTTGTAAGGCCCAGGCTCAGGATCGCGCCCATGGCGAGCATGCGGGCAGACGTCAGGTGGATTCGCATCATTGGGTTCTCCGTGGGTTTATTGCCATTGCAGGTCCATGCGTTGCTGCATGCGGTGCCATTCGGCGGTGATGATGTCGCCCGCCACGCGATGGGCGGCGTCCATGCGCGGGCGGGCCTCGGGGTAGAGGAGCATCACGGCCTCGCTGGCGCGGGCGAAGTCGCGCCGGGTACGGTAGTGCACCATGGTGTGTACCAGCAGGCTGTCGAGGTCGTTGAACGAACGGTCCGCGGACTGGCGGTAGCGCACCATGCGTTCCGGGGTCAGTTCGAGCTGGCGGTGGGTCTGCGAGAGCCCGTCGAACAGGGCGAAAAACCCCATGCCCAGCTCGGCGCCCTGGCGCAGGGCGTGATCGCCCAGCTGACGCTGCAGCAGCTCCCCGGCGCCGAACAGCCCGGCATCGTGGTCACGGGCCAGCAGGCCAAAGACGCTGGCGGCAGAGCCGGACGATGCGCTGCGGGGCTGGGCCAGTTCGCGCATCTGCTGGTCAAGCCGCTGGTGGCCGGCGTCCAGCAGGAGTTCCAGCGCCGGGGCGGTGTCGTGGTCCAGGGCTCCGAGTACACCCTGGCGTTGGCCTTGCGGGAGGCGCTCCAGTTCGCGGAGTACCCCGGCGATGTCCCGCGAGCCGATCTGCAGGCGTTCCAGCTCGCCGCGCACGGCGGTCTCCGGGTCCTCCAGCACCTGCGCGAGCCGCCGCACCTGATGGCCGGCGTGTTCGCCCACCAGACCACGGCTCCCCAGCTCGCCCAGGATGGCGGTGGCCTGCTCAAGCCCCCCGGCCGAGGTGTGGCCGGGTTCGGTGGCTGCGGCAAGGGCATGGCCGAAGTCCATCGCGGGTATGCCGGATGACCGGCTGGCCTGGTCGAGCATGCCGCCCAGACGATTCGACTGCTGCGCACCGTAGGCCATCGCCGCCGTTTGCAGCAGGCGTCCGGCCAGCCCGGAGATGTCGCGCGAGGACTCGCCCAGTGCCTCGTCGACCCACCCGGCCAGCTCTCCGGAGGCGGTGTACGGCGAGAGGTAGAAGCCAGTGTTGTGCGGCAGGGGGGCGGGGGTGACCGCAGACAGGGCTTGTGCGGGCAGCAGCGCAGTCAGCCCGAACAGACTGAGTCCGGCCAGGGGCCCGAGTCTCGCGAACAAGCCGAACATGCGCGCTGGCATGGGGCGTTTCCCTCCCTGTCGGGTGGTCGCAGCCATTCGGATCCGTTCCGGAATGTTTGCCGCCGATCGCTCGGGATCGCCACCCAAAGGAAAGACTAGGCGAGTGAACCCTCGCGGTCAATGAGGGAATGAAGGGGGGGGATGGCGGGGCTTCGATGGTCAGGAGCGTCCCGTTGCCCGGATGGTTTTGCCTTCCGGGTGTGCGAGGCCTTTCGCAGGCCGAGTCATGCGCGCGGGATCGAGGCGACGGATTCGACGACGTGGCTGGCGCCTTCGCGTATCTCGGCCATGATCTGCTGTACCGACAGGACCTGTTGGCGCCCTTGCTCGGCCACCTGGTTCACGGTGTCGATGCGCTCGGCGATGGCCTGGGTGCTTTGCAGATTGCCATGAATGACCTCGGCGATCTGACTGGTGGCGTCGCGGGTATCGGACGCGAGCTTGCGGACCTCCTGTGCCACGACGGCAAAGCCGCGCCCCTGCTCTCCGGCACGCGCGGCCTCGATGGCGGCATTGAGGGACAGCATCTTGGTGGTCTCCGCCACGCTGCGGATGGTCTCGATGATCGACTCGATACTGCGCGCCTCGGCATTGAGTCGGTCGATCGCCGATTTGGTTTCGGCCACCTGCTGGCGGATCTGTTCGGAGTGGGTCGCGTTGGCCTCCAGCGAGGCCTCTCCGCGTTGCGCGCCATCCGCGGTTTTCTGGGCCATTTCGCAGGCGATGGCGGAGGCCTCCCGGGTTCGCTCGGCCGTGTGCACGCTGGCGGTGATGTCCGTGGCGAACTTGATGACCTTCACGGTGCGACCCCGGTCATCAAGGATCGGGTTGTAGGTGGCCTCCAGCCAGATCTCCTCGCCGGAGGACTTGAAACGGCGGAACTTGCCGCTCATGAAGCGCCCGCGGGCGAGGTCCTGCCAGAAATTCGGGTTATCGCGGTAGAAGGCGTCGTCGCAGAACATCCGGTGGTGCTGTCCCTGAATGTGTTCGAGCGGGTAATCGACGGCCTGCAGGAAGTTCTCGTTGGCCTTGAGGATGGTGCCGTCCGGCGTGAACTCAATGACCGCCTGGGAGCGATCCAGCGCCTCGAATACGGCTGCCTGGTCGTGGAGGGTCTCCATCTTGTCGCTTACTTCCGATGCGATCTTGACGACCTTGTACACCTCGCCCTGGGCATCGCGTACCGGAAAGTAGGTGGCCTCCAGCCAGATGGTTTCGCCAGTCCTCGTAACCCTGGAGAAGGTGCCGGCGTGAGACTCGCCCGCAGCCAGCTGCCGCCAGAATTGGCGGTATTCCGTGGAGCGAACGTAGGCCGGGTCGCAGAACATCCGATGGTGCTGGCCGATCACATCCTCGCGGGGATGACCGACAGTCTCGAGGAAGTGCGAGTTGGCGTCGAGCACCGTACCGTTCGGCGCAAATTCGATATAGGCGACGGCATCGCGGACGGCCGCGAGTAGAGCCGTGGCGTCGTCGCTGGAAACCGCAGGGGGTACCCCCTGGGTGGGGAGCCGGGTGGCATTTGCACACATGGGCACGTCCTGAGCGGTTGGTTGATGATGCCCTATTGAACTTCATGTACACACATTGTACAAGAACTATACAGAAAGGGTTTTCGAGGGTGCAGAAATGGAAAAGAAGAACAAGACGACATTGCCGGTGTTGCGAGCGAGCGCATGGGTAGTGCCGCTTCTGGTGGTGTCTGTACTGCTGTTGGCGGGTTGTGCCGCTACTTTCCCGGAGCCCGATGAGGACCGGACTTTCGCCGACGGGATGACGGCCCAGGAACTGTTCGACCGGACCATGGCCGCTCACGGAGGGGATCTTCGCGAGTACGACGGGGACCTGAACCAGGCTACGGACGGCGAGTGGGGGCGAATGGTGCAGCGTGTGCAGCCGCTGGTGGCGGATGGTGGCTACCGTGGCCAGGGCGAGGAGCGCTACCGCCCGGCGGACGAGTTGTACGCAGTCCATTACACGGGGCCGGAGGGCACCAAGACGGTGATCCGCCAGCGTGACGAGATTCGCGTGTACTACGACGGCGAGCGGAGCGAGGACGAGGACCGGATTCGTGCCACCGCGATGACGACCGATGCCGGCAAGCTGTTCCACTACGGACCGACCTTCGTGAAACACCGCGCGACCTCAATGACGCGGCTGGCGGATCGCCGCGAGGGCGGCGTGGACTACCGTCGCGTGCTGGCGACCATCCACCCGGGCTTTGGCAAGGCGGACGAGGATCAGGTGGTGATGTGGATCCACCCCGAAACCGATCGGCTCTATCGGGTGCATATCACCCTGACCGGCTTCGAGCCGACCCGGAATGCCCATGTCGATACGACCTTCCTGGAGTACGAGGAGGTCGGCCCGTATACGCTGCCATCGCGTTTCGAAGAACGCGTGCTTGGGCCGATTCGGTTGTTCGTTCACGAATGGTGGGTGACCAGTCGTGACCAGGACCGTGGGTGGACCGATGACGATGTCCGGGGGCCGGAGTTCTCTGGCGCGGCGGCCCGACCCGCAGGGGAGTAGGCGCGCCGGCCCCCTGATTACTGGAGCAGCCGCATGAAGGTCTGGGGTAGCGCGTTGGCCTGAACGAGCACGGCGAGCCCGGCCTGTTGCAGGATCTGGGCGCGCACCAGGCGGCTGACCTCGGCCGCGTAATCGGCGTCCAGAATGCGGCTGCGGGCCGCCGCCAGGTTGTCGCTGGTGACGCCCAGGTTGGTGATGGTCGACTCGAAGCGGTTCTGGATGGCCCCGAACTGGCTGCGCCGCGCGTTGACCGCATCCAGCGCGGCATCCACACGTGACAGGGCGTCGCTGGCCCCCTGGCGCGAGGTCAGGTCGATATCGTTCAGGCTCCCCCCGGGCTCGGTGGTGGCCGGCAGCCCGAGCGTGGCGAGGGCGGTCTCCCCCGAGATCGTCAGGGTCTCGCGGGCGATCAGGTTGAGCCGGCCGTCGTCGGTCAGGATCGCGCGGCCGGTTGATCCGAGGGCGCGGTCGATCGCGGTCGCCAGTTCCTGGGGGGAGCGATAGGGTCCCGCAGGGATCTCCACCGGGTCGCGCTCGCCCACACGGATGGAGAAATCCTGATCCACCTCCAGCGGATTGCCGGCGAAGGCGGCCTCCAGTTCGCCGGACCAGGCACTGGCAATGTCGCCCACGAAGCGGTTGCGCATGCTGTTGCCGAGGTCGATGGCGAGGGTCTGCCCGGCGTTGGCGCCGATCTGGAAGAACGCGGTGCCCATGGACCCGTCCAGCAGCGAACGGCCGTTAAAGGTTGTCTGGGTCGCGATGCGGTCGTTCTCGGCCAGGAGCTGGCGAACCTCGCGGTCGATGGCGCCGCGGTCCGAGGCCGACAGGGTGGCATTGGCCGCCTGTATCGCCAGCTCGCGGATACGTTGCAGGTTGCCGGTCATGGAGCCCAGGGCGCCCTCGGCGGTCTGGGCCAGCGAGATGCCGTCCTGCGCGTTGCGCATGGCCTGGTTCAGGCCGCGGATCTGGGTTGTGAAGCGTTCGGAGATGGCCAGCCCGGCGGCGTCGTCGCGCGCCGAGTTGATGCGCTGGCCTGAAGACAGGCGCTGGAAGGCCGTCTGCAGGGCGGCCTGCGACTGGCGCAGGTGGCGCTGGGCATTGAGCGACAGGAGGTTGGTGGCAACACTCAACACCTGGGCCATGTTGTCGGGTCTCGCACGCCACAAGGGCGATCCGGCGAAGGGCCGGATTCCGCAGCCGGAATTTCCCGTCTACATTCGCTTAACGGCGGGGTTTGAGGAAACTTTAGGCTTGCAAGGCCACGAAACGATGTACGGCGTGCACATCGGCGCGTGTTTGCTTAGGCTGCGCCGATTGGACTGGATTGGAGAGGGGCATGGCCGATACGCAACCCGAGCGCAGGCAGTCGCTGTTCTGGCGCGCGCTGATCGCGATCCTGCTCGGGGTCGGGCTGGGGATCGTCTGGCTTTATGTCACCGCCCTGCTGGGGCTCGGCGGCGGGATCGACTTTATGCCCGTACCGCTGGCCCGGACCTTCGAGTGGGGTACGCCGCTTTTGCTGGTCGGTGGTGCTGTCGGTTATGTGCTGGGCTGGCGGCGGGTGGCGGCTACGCTGTTCGGGCTGGCGGGGATGCTGTTGCTGGCGGCCCTGGCCTTCGAGGGTGCTCGCGTGATCCTGCAGGACCCCGAGGCGCGCAGCTACGAGCACCAGATGGCACAAACGGCCAGGGAAGGTGCACTGCAGATCGCCGAGTGCGATAACGGCGAGACGTTACTGGTGCGCGAGGACCGGGTGACCTCGGAGGGGATCGCGGTACTGCAGATCCAGCGCATCCATGCCGATGGGCGCCTGGATCCGGAGCTTCTGGCGACCACGGGCGTGGGTTACACGCCGAGCATTGGCGAGGGCATGCGACCGTATCTGGAAGGCTCGGTCGAATGCGGTCTGGAAGGCTTTTCCAGTGCTGGCGAGGCGCTTGGCCGGCTGGAGGCGTTTATTCAGGAACACCCGCCGCGGCACTCCAGTGCCGTGGCGCCGGTGGAGCCGGAGTAGCTGCATCGGCATTGGGCTGGCGAATGCGGCAGGTCCAGTAGATGCCGTGGAATTCGAGCATGGCGGCTTCGCCCTTGGTCCAGAAGACGATCTGCTCGCCGGGGTTGGCGTAGCGTGCCCCGGAGGCGACCTCGGTCGCCTGTAATACGGCCTTGGAACGGCCAAAGCGCAGCTTGGCCTCATTGTCGCTGAAGCTCGCCATCAGGTTCGGGCCACGATCGCAGCTGTAGGGCACATCGCGTGCCTGTTCGGCGGTCGGGGGCAGGGTGCCGCAGGCGGCGAGTACCAGCGTGGCGCTGATGGCAATCCAGGTTCTCACGCGCCGGTTCTCCCGCGGGTCGAATGGACTTTTCATCATACGCGTAACGGGCTGTCGCACGTGAAGGAACACTGTGACTCCGGGTTCGAACCGTTATAGTGAGAGCCCGGCCCCGTCAGGCGATTACGCTTTGTTTCCTCGCTGGTTTCTGGTTGCCTACCTGCTGTTTGTCTGCGTCCTGGTACCGGTCTATGCGGTCCAGTATGGCTGGCTCAATTTCCTCTGGCTGTCCAATCTCGCGCTGATCGCCGGGTGCGCGGCGGCGTGGCTGGAGAGCCGGCGCCTGGCGAGCATGCTGGCGGTGGGCGTGGTCCTGCTCGAGATGGGGTGGGTGATCGATTTCTTGCTGGGGCTTGTGCTGCTGGGGAACCCGCCCTTCGGCTTTGTCGCCTACATGTTCGATCCGGAGGTTCCGCTCTACCTGCGGCTGTTCTCCCTGTACCACCTGCCGCTTCCGTTGGTGCTGTTGTGGATGGTCTGGCGCCTGGGATACGACCCGGTGGCGGGGCGTTTGTGGATCCTGGTGGGCTGGGCCGTCTTGCTGGTGTCGTACCTGCTGTCGACGCCCGAGGCGAACGTGAACTGGGTTCTAGGGCCCTGGGCCCGTCCGCAGGACCTGGTCCATCCCTATGTGTGGCTGGCGGTCTTGATGGCCGGCTGCGCCCTGGTCTGGTGGTTGAGCCATCGCATGCTTTGGTGGGGCATGGGTCGCTTTGGGCGTGTTCATCCGGATCAGGAGGATACGCGCGATTGATCTGACGCAGTGGGCCTCTGCGCGGGACAGGCGATACTCTCCCGATAACGTTTTCTCGAGGATGTCGCACGCATGACGCTTTTCTGGGTGGCCCTGGTGCCGTTTGTGGTGCTGTTTGTCTGGCTGGTCCCGTTGCGCAGGCCGGCCTACGAGGCCGCGCCACTGGCCTATCTGGCGACACTGGTTATTGCCCTGTGGGTCTGGCAGATGCCGGGGGCCGTGCTGGGCGCGAGCCTGCTGGATGCGGGCGTGGTGTTTGTCGAGGTCATGCTGATTGTGGCCGTCGCGCTGCTGGTGCTGAACGTGATGATCGCAACCGGCCACATGGATGCGATCCAGTCGGTGATCGCCAGCGTGTCGCGCGATCCGCGCGTGCTGGCGATGTTGCTGGGCTGGGGTCTGGTCGGGTTCGTGGAGGGTATCGCCGGGTTCGGGACTCCAGCCGTGCTGGCGGCACCCCTGCTCGTCTATTTCGGCATGAAGCCGCTGAAGGCCGTGGCGATCGCGCTGATCGGCAACAGTACCGCGGTGCCGTTTGGCGCGGCGGGTACGCCGGTGGTGATCGGCTTCGCGGGGCTGGGACTGGACGATGCGGTGGTGCAGGAGGCGGTGGTGCGCACGGCGTTCATCCTCGCGCTGCTGGCCGTGTTCATCACCATTTTCATGACCTGGGTTGCCACGCTGGGGGACGAGAAGGGGCGTTTTCGCGAGTTTGTGCCATTCGCGGTGCTCTCCGCGCTCGCGTTCGGTATTCCGTACGCCCTGGTCGCCTGGCTGATCGGGCCGGAGTTGCCCTCGATTGTCGGTGGCGTCGTCGCGATGGTCGTCATCTCACTGGCCGCGCACAAAGGTTTTCTGCTGCCATCGAGCCCGCAACACACCGAGACCGAACCCGCCCCGATCAAGCGGGTACTCGTGGCGTTTGTGCCGTTCGCCGTGATGTCGGTGGCCTTGATTGCCTCGCGCACGGTGATGCCGCTGCGCGAGGCCCTGCAATCGGTGCGCTGGTCCCTGGGCGAGTTTCAGGGGGTGGAACTGGGGCAGAGCCTGGCCCCGCTGTACACGCCGTATTTCTACTTTGCCCTGGCGCTGCTGACTGCACTGATCCTTTTTCGCGTGGGGCGCGCCACGCTGGGCGAGGCCGTGGTGGCTACTGGACGCAAGCTGCGGGTAGCCGCGATCGTGCTGATCTTCATCATCGCGCTCACCCAGATCCTGCTGATGTCCGAGCTCAACGCGGCGGGGCTCCCCTCGATGCCGCAGGTACTGGGGCAGGGCCTGGCCGGGTGGTTGGGGGGCACGTTCGTGCTGTTCAGCGGATTTCTGGGGGCGCTGGGGTCGTTCATGACCGGAAGTGCCACGGTCTCCAATCTGCTCTTTGCCCGCCTGCAGGCCGACACCGCGGAAGCAGTGGCATTGTCGCTGCCGTCGATTCTCGCCTTGCAGCTGATCGGCTCAGGCGTGGGCAACATGATCTCGTTGCACAACATCGCAATGGCGGCCGCGGCCTGCGGCCTCCAGGCGCGCGAAGGGCAGGTGGTACGGGAGACGATTGTTCCCGTGGTGGTGGTCTGTCTCGGGGCCGGCTTGCTGGCGCTCGTCTGGTGAAGCTCCGGCCCCCTGGGAAACCGAGAAAGCTCAGGGTCACCAGCACGATTACGACAAAGCCGACGAGCCAGATGATGTGGGTCATCATGAGTAGATGGCCTGACTGGCTGGGTGGGCACACCAGTGAGTCACACGCGGGGGTGGAACGTCTGTGCGTCGCCGAACAGACGCCAGCCAGGTGGTCTGCTTACGCTCGGGTGTTGATTGGCAATGTCGCCGATCAGCGACTGGAGGAGGACGGGGAATGAACTGGGACATCGTTAAAGGAAACTGGAAGCAGTTCAAGGGGAAGGTCAAGGCGCGCTGGGGGAAGCTGACGGACGACGAACTCGACGCCGTGGCTGGCAAGCGGGAAGAGTTGGCAGGCCGCATTCAGGAACGCTATGGCGTGACGAAGGACGAAGCGGAGCAGCAGCTGGCAGAGTTCGAGAAGAAGATCGACCGGGACGAACACTGAGCGAAGCGGCCCGCTGGCGACGCCCCGGGACTGATGCGTTCCGGGACTAGTACTGTGGCGTCGTCGGTTCATCGAGGAGGCGGGCGTATTCTCGAGATACGACCCCGTAGCACTCGCAGCTGTGCTGCTCGAGCCCCGGACGGTCGAGAATGACCAGGCGACCTCGGTGGTAGGTGATCAAGCCCGACTTTTGTAACCGCCCGGCGGCCTCGGTGACGCCTTCTCGGCGAACCCCCAGCATGCTCGCGATGAGTTCATGGGTCATTTTGAGTTCGCGATGTGGTGAGCGATCGTCGCTCAGCAACAGCCAGCGGCAGAGCTGCTGCTCCACCGAGTGGTGTCGATTGCAGGCGGAGGTCTGTGCGATTTGCGTGAACAAGGCCTGCGTGTAGCGAAGCATCAGGCGTTGCAGTTCGCCTGTGCGCGAGAAGGCCTCGCTGATGATGGCGCTGCGGATTCGATAGGCGTGCCCGGCCATGCGTACCGAGGCCCGGGTGGGGGTCGTGCAGCCGCCCATCAACAGCGAGATCCCGACCAGTCCCTCCCGTCCGGCCACCGCGATCTCGCCACACTTGCCGTCTTCCATTACACACATCAAGGCGATGATGGCTTCGGTGGGGAAGTAGACGTAGTGGGTCTCCGACGGGCCCTCGTAAAGGCTGGTGCCCAGTGGCAACAGGACCGGGTTCAGGTGTGGCTGCAGATACTCGTATTCACTGTCCGGCAGGGCCGCGAGCAGGCCATTGTCGAGGGGCGTTCGCCCGGTCGGTCGGGTTAAGGGCACCGGTGCGTCCGTTTGTTGGTCGGGAGCGTTCGACGGTCGGAAAGATTCGGATAATTAATAGTTTAAGGATAGTCCTTCGCGGTGGGCTAAACCCCGTATCCCCGACTGAAATCTTCCAGACTGGCGGACCATTTTCGCGTTAAGGCAGTTGGCGTAGCGACGCCCAACGTTCTGCACTGGCCAGGCCGGCGTAGCGGAAGACCGAGCCCGAGGGAAGAGCGATCCCTCGGGCCGGGTAGTGCGAGCCCTAGTCGCGTTCGTACTCGGGCGCTTCCTTCAGGGTGTCTTCATCCATATCGATGTACAGCTTGACCTCGTCGCCTTCGGTCGTGCGGTCGATCCGGTCCCAGGCGATTGCGATGTCCTTCTCGCCCATACCCAGGACGTCGCCGGTGCCGATTACGACGGCGATGATCCGGCCGTCCTGATCGATGACGAGGTCGTTGATCTCGCCGACTTCTTCATCGTCGGTCCGGCTGTGGATCTTCTTGTCCATCAGGTCGGAGGCATGCAGTCCTTGCGCCGGCATGCGGTCAATATGGGGGGCATCATGGCGCTCGTCGGCATCACGCTCTTCCATTGCGTTGCGGTCATTGCCGTTCATCTCCTGTTGGCCCGCCATGGGGGTGCTCATGCCAAAAGCGAGAACGGGGATCATCGCGGCGGCGAGTTTGAGTGAGGTGAGTTTCTTCCTGATTACGCTCCTTGAAGGGGCCGGCGTTAACGCCGGCGGTCAGTGTCACGCTCATCGCTCGGGCACTCGACCCGCACGATGTATACGCGTCCCCGATCATGTGGCTGGCTGCAATGTCGGTCTGTACGGCGGCCCACAAATCGAGGCAATAACGGCCAGGAGTGCGATGAACGCTGGTTTTTCGCCAGGATGATTCGTGACTGGCCCGACCAGACGCGGTGTGACCCGCAGGTTGTTTCGCCGACGGGGTGCTAGGCTCAGCAGAAGGGCCGGCACGCAAGCGCCAGTCGATCCGAGGGATGCCGATGACGCTCGTCCAGAACCGTGGCTTTCGCAGCCAAGGCTTGCGGCTTGGCTTCGGGGGGCTGTTGTGGCTGTTCCTCTCCGTCCCCGTCTGCGCCAGCCCGCCGCCTTCGTCTCACGCCGGGGTCTTGCTGCAGGACAGTGATATCCAGGCTCGCCAGGCCCCCTGGCGGTTATCGGGGTCCGGTGGACCGGAGGAACGGTGGGGCAGGGAATTGTTTCCGGCCCAGGCGGCCCGGAATTCGTCGGACCGGGCGGATGATCAGAGCGCCAGCCGCGGTGGGGTCAACCGGGACAGACCAAACCTGCCGCGCCGGCAGGCGGTACGCGTCGCAGTCGATCACGCATGGTGGTACCGGATTGCGCTGATCGCAGGCGCTACCTTGCTCCTGGTTAGCCTGCTCCTGCTGCATTACGTGCGGGTCAGTCGCCGTTTGCGTCAGGAGGCCGCTCTGCGCAAGGAGGTCGAGGCAACACTGCGCCAGCAGCAGGAGGAATTGGTGCGTCTGGCCAATACGGACGCCTTGACCGGGGTTTGGAACCGCCAGAAGTTCAAGACCGAGGCGGAACACGAGGTGGCTCGTGCGGAGCGTTACAACCTGCCGCTTTCGTTGATTTTTCTCGATCTCGACTACTTCAAGGAGGTCAACGATCGCTACGGTCACGCGATGGGGGATGCCATCCTGCGGGAGATGTGCCAGCGGTTGCAGGCGTGCCTGCGCGACTCGGACCGTCTCGGCCGGTGGGGCGGCGAGGAGTTCCTGATCCTCGTGCCGCACGCCGACTCGGGCCGTGCAGCGTTGCTGGCGGAAAAACTCCGCCAGGCCATTGCGGACCCACCGGCGGCCCATGGCCAGCCGATGTCGATCAGCCTGGGGGTGGTGTCTCGCGAACCCGGAGATTCCCTGGAAGATCTCGTGCGCAAGGCCGATGCGGCGCTCTATCGCGCCAAGGCGCGTGGCCGAAATCGTGTCGAGGTCCACCGCGCGGAGGGCCCCCCAGACGCTTTGTGAGTCAGGTGGCCGTTAGTGGCTCCACGCGTAGCTCCACGCGGCGGTTCAGGGCGCGCCCATGTGACGTTTCATTCTCGGCGATGGGGCGGTCCGGTCCGTAGCCGATCGCAATGATGCGCGCCTCTCCGACGCCATTGTCGTGCAGGTGACGACCGACCGACAGGGCCCGTTGTTCCGACAGGTGCTGGTTGTAACCGCGTGCGCCCGCAGAGTCGGTATGTCCGGCGATCGTCACCAGGCTGGCGTCGTACTCCTCGAGCACCTGCCCCAGGGCATCGAGGGTGGGTATCATGTCCGGGTGAATCTCCGCGCTGTTGGTCTCGAAGGCCTTGGCGCCCGGAAATATCAGGGTGATGATTCGCCCCTCGCGTTCCATTTGCACATCGTATCCCGAAAGCTCCTGGCGCAACCGTGCGGTCAGCACGTCCATATAGAAGCCCACCCGATCCAGGGCGACGGATTCGTGCCCCTCGTCCAGCAGGTGCTGACGACGTGCGTTGACGGCGTCGTCATCGCGCGCCAGATAAACCGCGTTCCGGCTCGTCCCGTAAGCATCGTCCTGATGGGGGGTATCCCGGGCTTGTTCGCCGTTGGCGGCTGCATCTGGTGAACGTTCTCCCTGAGTGGGCATGGCGTTACACCCGGTCAACAACAGTGCCGCGACGATGGCGGCAAGTGTGTTGTGGCGAATAATGGCGTTCACTTCGAGTCCCCGGCTTGTTGGCACCAATCACGGAATGCGCGCGCCGAGAGGGGGCGGCTGAAGCGATAGCCTTGCCCGAATCCGACCCCTTGCTGGCGCAGCCACTCGACCTGATGCCCGGACTCGATGCCTTCGGCGACGATGTTCAGCTTCAGCGAGCGTGCCATCACGATGATATGGCTAATGATGTTGCTGGTCACCGCTTCGTGGCCAATGGCATCGGCAAATGTTTTGTCAATCTTGAGGGTGTCCAGTTCGAAGCTCTCGAGATAGGCCAGGCTGGAGTAGCCGGTGCCAAAATCGTCAATCGCGATGCGATGGCCGCGCGCGCGCAAATCCTGGATTCTCCTGCGAACGTCATCCGTGTTGAGCAGCGAGCGCTCGGTGATCTCGAGCTTGATTGCGTGGGCCGGAACCTTGGCCTGTTCAAGCTCGCGCTGGAGGGCTTCGCTAAAGCGGGTGGAGGCCAGATCCTGTCCGGTGATGTTCAGGTTGATCGGGCAATCCGGCCGGTCGCGGAGCTGTGGCCCCAGCTCGTGGAGGACACAGCGCAGGATCGCGAGGGTCAAGTCGGTCCCCTGTTCGGTATCTTCGGCCAGAGGCACGAAGACATCCGGGCCAATAGTTTCCCGGTTATCGCGCCGCCAACGCGCCAGGGCCTCGGCACCCTGACAGCTGCCTGTTTCCAGGTCGACGATGGGCTGGAACACCACCTGCAGCTGGTCATGCGCAATCGCCTCGCGCAGCTCCTGAGCCAGGCTGAGCTGGTGGCGGAAGTACCGCAGGATCAGAAACAGCCACAAACCAACGAGTAACAGGCCAAAGGCCCCGGCCCCGGCCAGCGTGGGGAGGTAGCGCTGCCAGAATTGCGCCATCGGCTGCACGGCGATGATGTCGATCGGCAGGATGGTGTCGAGCGACGAGCGGCTGACCAGCCGTTGTTCGGCGTGATCCACCGTGAGCCCGGGTTCGAATAACTCGGGATCCGGGACATCGGCCCCCGGGGGATGGGTGATCATGGGCATGGATTCGACCCAGAGCCCGACTTCCTGGTCCTCCAGCAGGCCTGGGTTTACCAGCAGGCGCGGGTCGATGGCCACGTCGTGCTGGCCATAGCGCATCAGGAAGAGCTCTACGCCGCCGATCGCCGTCGTGGGGTCGGGCCACCAGGCCACCAGTCCGCTGTCGTAGATGCGGCTGGCCTGGGGGGGAGTGAGGGCATCGCCCTGGACAAAACCGGCGCCGCATTCGCGTTCCACTGCCCGCCAGTAACCGACGGCGCGAATATGCGGCCGCGAAATCGCGGCTTCCTGCAACTGGTTCAGGTGCTGCGGCGAGCAGGGGGTCACATCGAGGGCATTGAGCTCGTCGAGCAGGTCGCGCGCGTCGAGGATCGCCTGCTCGGTTTGCTGGCCGAGCTTTTGTGCGAGTTCGTCCAGACGCTGTTCCTCCGCGACCACGGACCCTTGCCAGAGATACCAGCCCAGGAGAAACAGCGGCAGCAGGAGCCCCAGGACGGTTACGCCAAAGACGGCAAACAGCAGCTTGTCGCGCCGTGTAGCCATGGCGTTCCATCCTCCGTAAGTCCCGAATAGACGGGATTTCAAGAGTGTAGCATGGGGTTATTGGGATCCTGCCGCATCCGGGAGGATGGTGAGAAGGATGGCCACACCGTGAGGAATCACGATGAACGAAAAGGTCGCTGCGAGGGGAAAATCGGGGTCGTCACTCAGCCAGCACGAAGGGGTGTCAGTGGCCTGCGACTGTTGCTCCTGCGAGGCGGAGCCCTACTGGTGGGGGGTTGCCGCGGAAATGGGGATCGATCCGCAGTCGGACAAGCCGGATCGGGCGGCAAGTGCCGCCCGGCCGGGAGGTGATTACTCGACCTCGACGGAGCCTTCGGCCCCACCTTCAGCGCCGGCTTCTGCTCCGCCGTCGTCGCCTTCGGCTGCACCGTCAGCACCGGCCCCGGCACCTGCGTCGGCACCCATGCCGCCACGGGCATCGTCGTCCTGACGGACGTCACCGCTGGCGCCGGCATCGCCGCTCGCGCCAGCACCACCCTCGGCACCCGGGGCCTGGCCTTCGGCCGCCGCACCTCCTGCGGTCCCGCCGCTGGCTTCGCCGCCCATTTCGGAGCCGCCGGCGGCTCCACCGCTGGCTTCGGCACCGGTCTCGGCGGCGCCTTCGGCCGCCGCACCCAGGTTTTGCGCCTGCGCGGTGGCGAGTCCACCCAGGGCGAACATCGAGGCGAGGGCAAAGGCAATTGCAGTCTTGCGATAGCTATACATCAGTACAACCTCCTGTTTCGGATTGAGGAACGGTAATTCCGTGCCTCGCGACCGACCGATCGGCCATCGGCTCGTGTCGGTCTGCGTGTACAGGTCTAGCTTCCCCGAGCAGGGGGACGAAAGGGAATGGACGGGAAGGTGCGAACGCCTTCACTGCGCCGAGGGGAGGAATCGAACCTCGGTCAAACTATTTCCCGGTATGGTCAGTCGGTCGCGCTGGATTCGCAATGGCCAACGGAGCCTGCCGCACAGATGCGCCCATCGATCCAGATGGCGCGGTCCAGCCGAGCCCCTTCAAGCCGGGCGTCGGTCAGATCCGCGCCGGAAAGGTCGGCGTGGCGCAGATCCGCATCTTCCAGGCGGGTGCTCCGGAGTCGAGCGCTCCGCAGGTCGGCACCAGTTAATTGGGCGCGTGAGAGATCGGCCCCGTCCAGGCGGGCTCGGTCGAGGTTTGCGTAGCGCAAATCGGCATCCGCGAGTTGCGCGCGCTCCAGCCGTGCGGCGCTCAGGCGGGTGTCATACAGGCTGGCACCGGCCAGGTCAGCTCCGCGCAGCGCAGCCCCGGACTTGTTGCAGTAGTTCCAGTTCACCGAGGGTCCGGGTGGCGCATCGCAATCCGGTGCCGGCGTGATTTCCTGTTGCTGTGCGAACCAGACCAGCAGGCCCGTGGCAAGGAAAAGCGCAACGCCAGACAGGATCCAGGGGCGCGGACCCTGTACCCATTGGCACCAGGGAA
Organism: Thioalkalivibrio sp. ALRh; assembly: GCF_000381425.1. Classification (NCBI taxonomy): domain Bacteria; kingdom Pseudomonadati; phylum Pseudomonadota; class Gammaproteobacteria; order Chromatiales; family Ectothiorhodospiraceae; genus Thioalkalivibrio; species Thioalkalivibrio sp. ALRh. The sequence continues at coordinate 71,389 of NZ_KB906523.1, read as the reverse complement.
ATGGCGTACGGTCGAGCAGGGCGGCCCATAGCTGGCGATGGTTCAACGTCTCCAGGTTCTCGGGACAGCGGCGGTCGCCCTTGCGCTGGTCGCGGTAGAACGAATCCGAGGCATGCGAACGACGTTCCCGCAGGCGTTCGTCCTCGCGCAGCCGGGCGCGCTCGAGGCGTTCCTTGCCACCGGGGGTGTTGGCCAGACGCACTTCCTCGGGAATCAGGTGGGGCCGTTCGGCGATCGGCACCCAGAATTCCCGGTCCTGGCTGATCTCGTCCTGTTCGTTCAGGCGCCCAAGGATGAGGAACCGGCCGATCTGGCGAGCCGGGTAGGGCCCGCAGACGCCATCCGGGCGGCGCAGAAACCAGCGCTCGTGGCGCACGGCCTCGGACGAGGAGGGGGGCGGGTCCGTCGCCTCGTGGGCGGTTTCCGATGGATCGGAAGGCTGCGTGGTCACTGGCGGGTCCCCTGATCACGCGTGACGGCGTCGCCGGGTCGCCAGTCCTTCAGGTGCTGGCGCAGCTCGGCGGCGCTTGGCTGGGCAGCCTCCAGGATCAGGTGAATGCGGTTGAAATGGAGCAGTTGCGCGCCACCGGTATCGGGTGCCAGATAAAGGTCCGGTTGTTCGCGCCGGATCATTTCGCGGATCAGCGATTTCTGCATGATGCTGAAGGTCTTGAACAGGAGGTCGGTCAGCCCGGGGAGTGGCTGGTTGGCGACGTTCCATGCGCCGGATACGTCGACCGCGATCACGATATCGACCTTGTCCCGGAGGAGGTCGTATGGCAATGGATTGGAGGCCCCGCCGTCGATCAGTAACCGGCCGTCGTCCGACGGTACGGGTGCGAACAGGCCGGGCACCGCCATGCTGCCCGCAATCGCCGGAAAGAGCTCACCTTCCTGGAGCGTGACCGTCTGGCTGGTCCAGTAGTCGGTCGCTACCACCGTCAGCGGGATGCGCAGTTCGTCGAAGCTGCGGGTCGGGGTGTGTGTCGCAAGAAAGCGCAGGAAGGTATCGGCATCCAGCAGGGCGTTACGGCCCAGGCGCAGGGGAATCAGTTCGAACAGCTCGAGATCGGATCGGGCCAGGCGCGAGAGGGCGTCCATCTCTGAACCGGCGAAGTCGTCAAAGATGTCGAGGATCTCCTCCGCGCTGAGGCCGGCGGCATACAGGCCGCCGATGATCGCGCCAATACTGGTCCCCGCGATATAGTCCGGCTGCAGGCCGAGCTCATCGAAGGCCTGCAGTATCGCGATGTGGGCCAGGCCACCCGCACCGCCGGAGCCCAGGGCCAGACCAATGGTGGGACGCGTATCGCTCGTTGGTTCCGCGTCGCCGGCGTTCGCCGGCATGGCCACCCACGTCAGCAGCAGCGTCAGGGCCAGCAGCAGGAGCGGGCCAGGACGCGTCTTCGAGATGCGACGCTGGAGGGGCTTGATCGCGAACACGCGGATGCTCCGGCAGATACTGTTCGCAGTATAGCGGTCGGTGTCGCATGGCGCGGCTTGCTACCCTGAATGTCCTGCACATCCACCCGCATGGCAGATGAATCCGCAACCAACCCCCAATCTCGGTGTGTCGCAGTGTTTGCTCGGCGAACCCGTTCGCTACGACGGTGGACATCGGCGGGAGGCCTTTGTGGTCGAACGGCTGGCACGCCATGTCACCTGGGTACCCGTCTGTCCGGAGGCGGTGCTGGGCACGCCGCGCGAGCCGATGCACCTGGTTCGTGAAGGCGGACGTCTGGCGCTGCGCGGGAACGAAACGGGTGGGGACTGCACAGGCCCCGTCCAGGACTTTGTTCAAGACCGTGTGCCAGTCCTCGCGGCGGCCGGACTGGATGGCTACATATTCAAGGCACGATCACCCAGTTGCGGGCTGCAGGTTCGGGTGGCGAACGAGGCCGAGCCCGCTGCGGGCCTGTTCGCCACCGCACTGACCGATGCGCTACCCGACCTGCCCGTCGTCGAGGAGGCCGGGCTGGCCGGTCCGGATGCTCGCGAGGCCTTTCTCGAGCGCATCTTTGCGCATGCGCGGGTTCGCGAGCTGTTTGCCGCGCGGTGGACCCTGGGAGACCTCATGCGTTTCCATACGCGCGAGAAGATGCTGCTGCTCGCCCATGACCGGGTCGGCTACGATCAGTTGGGGCGTTTTGTTGCACAAGCCGCTGGGCAGCCGCGGGACGAGGTCGCGCCGGGATACACGCGGCGGTTTATGGGGGTGCTGGCAAGACCCGTGTCGGTCGGCCAACATGTGAATGTGCTGCAGCATATGGCCGGGCACTTTCGCGATCGCCTGGACCCATCCCGCTCGACGGCCCTGCATGAAGCGATCGACGCCTGCCGCCGCGGCGAGTGTCCGCCACGGCATGTCTACGCGCGAATCCGTGCCCTGGCAGAAGAGCTGGATGTCCAGTGGGTGCGCGAGCAAAGCATCCTCAACCCGTTTCCCCAGGAACTCCTGACCGAAGACATTCATGACTGACGTCGCTGCAACCCCGATCATCGTTCGCCTGGCCCCGGAGATTCATCTGAAGTCGCCCAGCACCCGGCGCCATTTCACGCGGGTCCTGCGGCGGAACCTCAAGCGGGCTCTGATCGGCATCCCGCATGATCTGCGTACCCAGCAGGGCCGGCTGGTGCTCTATACACCGAAGCCCGAGGCGGGCCAGTCGATCCTGCGCAAGGCCTTCGGGGTCAGCACCTTTTCGCCGGTCGAGGCGGTGCTCAAAGAGGTCTCGGTGGAACGCCTTTGCGAGGTCGTGGGCGCCCGTTTCACGGAGGCGGTGCGCGGGCGCCGGTATGCCGTTCGCTGCAAGCGCCATGGCCGCAAGGATATCTCGGCGACCGAGGTCGAGCGCCGGGTGGGTGCAGTCCTGGATGGGCCCGGTCGCGTCGACCTGGACAACCCCGAGGTCGTCGTCCGGATCGATCTCGACCGCGAACAGGCCTGGATTTACTCCAGGCGCGAGCAGGGGGGTGGGGGATTGCCCCTGGGCGTGCAGGGGCGCGCCATGGTCCTGATCTCGGGCGGGTTCGATTCGGCAGTGGCGGCCTGGTACATCATGCGCCGCGGGACCGCCGTGGATTTCGTATTCTGCAACGTTGGTGGGTCCGTGCACGAGGAGATGGTGCTCGCGGTCTGTCGCCGTCTGGTCAGCGACTGGGGCGCGGGCATTCGCCCCAGGATGTTCAGTGTCGACTTTTCCGGCGTGGTCGACGACCTGCGCGCGAAGGTGCCCGGCGATGCCTGGCAGATCGTGCTGAAACGGCTGATGTATCGGGCCGCCGAGCCGATCGCGCGTGAGCGTGGCGCGGAGGCGCTGGTGACCGGCGAGGCGCTCAGTCAGGTCTCGTCTCAGACCCTGTCCAACCTGGAAACCATCGATGCGGTAACCGATCTGCCTGTATTGCGGCCACTGATCGGCTTCGACAAGACCGAGATCATGAACCGTGCGCGCGCGATCGGCACGTTCGAGGTGTGCGAGAAGGTCCCCGAGTTTTGCGCAATCGCGAATCAGCGGCCGATGGTGACCAGCAAGCGCGCACACATCGAAAGGCTGGAAGCCGCGCTCAGTGACGGCTGCCTGGACCGCGCCGTTGCCGAGGCCCGGATGCATGACCTGGGGGCGCCGGCCCCATCCGCGGATCGCACGAGCCCGCTTCTGGTCGAGCATATCCCCGCGGCGGCGGAGATCATCGATTGTCAGCCGCCCGATCTGTATCGGCACTGGCACCTGCCGGGCGCGGTGAATCACCCGGCCGATGAACTCGTGGCGTGCTTCGAGCAGTTCCCGCGCGACCGCGCGTACGTGCTCTACTGTTTTCGTGGTACGCAGTCCGCGGTACTGGCCGAGCGCATGCGTGCTGCGGGCTATGATGCGCGGGCCTTCGCGGGCGATGTGAGCAGGCTTCGCCGGCAGTGGGACAGGCAGCCCGTGACTGAGGTGGATGCCTGAGCGCTCTCGTCAGTGGTCTGTTGGAGTGACGAGGACACGCCCGCGGATCTGACCGGCCAGCAGCGCCTCCGCGCGTTGTGGGAGTTGTGAAAGGCCGACCTCTTTCGCCAGGCAGCGCTCCAGTACCTCCGTTGGCAGCAAGTCGCCAATACGCTGCCAGACCCGTTCGCGGTCGGTCGCGGGATATTGCACAGAATCGATGCCCTGCAGCCGAATGCCGCGCAGCAGGAACGGGATGACTGTGGTCGTCAGCCCCGCCCCGCCCGCGAGTCCGCAGGCGGCGACGACGCCGCGGGCCTGGGTCTCGGCGAGTGCATGGGCCAGGGTATCGCCACCCACGCTGTCGATCACGCCCGCCCAGCGTTCGGAAAGCAGCGGGCGGTCGGGCCGCTCGGCAAGCTCGCCTCGGGGCACGATCGACCGGGCGCCCAGGGCCTCCAGGTGCCTGGCGTTTTCCGGCCGGCCGGTGGCGGCCACAACGCGATAGCCCAGCGCGGCAAGGAGTGCGATCGCCAGATTGCCCACGCCGCCGGACGCGCCCGTGACCAGGATCTCTCCGGTCCCGGGGGTGATCTCGCCGTGTTCCAGGGCCTCGATCGCCAGCATGGCGGTAAACCCGGCCGTGCCCACGATCATCGCGCCACGCGCATCCAGCGTGTCCGGCATCGGGGTCAGCCAGTCCCCGTGGACTCGGGCGTATTCCGCGAAGCCGCCCCAGTAGCGTTCGCCGACGTGCCAGCCGGTCAGCAGGACGTGATCCCCGGGTCGGTAGCGGGCATCGCTGGATTCCGTCACGGTGCCCGCCAGGTCGATGCCCGGCACATGGGGATACTCCCGCACCAGGCGACCCAGTCCGTTGAGGATCATTGCATCCTTGTAGTTCAGCCCCGAGTGTTCAACGGCGACCAGTACTTCCCCTGCCGGGAGGTCGGCCGGGTTCAGGGTGGATACCTCGGCGATCGGTCGAGGATCGCCCTCTTGCAGCAGCAATGCGTTGAATGTGTCGTTTTGGGCCATGGGGGGAACGTAATCGAGGTTTGACGATGTGTGGTTGCGCTACGGGGAAAGCAGGCCGGCGCGGAACAACTCGTCGTAGGTCGTCAGGCCGCGTTCGGCCTTGTCCATGCCGTCATCAAGGAGCATGCGCTGGCCCTTGTCGGCCAGGCGCTGGCGCAGGCCCCTGTCGTCGTGGTGGTCGAGGATGGCCGCGCTGTCGGACTCGTCCAGGTGCCAGACCTCGAAGATGCCGATGCGGCCGTAGTAGCCCAGATTGTTGCAGACGGAACAGCCGCGCGCGGCCCAGACCGTCTCGGGGGTCTCGCGACCGCCGATGCCGAGCCACTTTTGCTCTCGGTCGTTCGGTGCCCGGCGCTCGTGGCAATGCGGGCAAAGACGTCGCACGAGCCGCTGTGCGATCACAAGCTCGAGTGTCGGTGCGATCTCGAAGTCTTCAAGGCCCATGTTGCGCAGGGAGGCGACGGTACCGACTGCATCACGACTGTGCAGGGTGGCCATCAGGGAACGCCCGCTGGTGGCGATGTTGATCGCGCCGCGGGCGGATGGCCCGTCGCGGACCTCGCCGACCAGTACGTAATCCGGGTCGAGTCGAAGCAGGGTCTGGGTGCCTTGCTCGAAGTCGAGTCCCTGGTCGGTATTGATCTGGATCTGGTTCACGCCCGGGATGGCGTACTCGACCGGGTCCTCGAGCGTGATGATCTGCTGCGATGTCTGGCCGATTTCGTGCAGCAGGGCGTACAGGGTCGTGGTCTTGCCGCTGCCGGTGGGGCCGGTCACCAGCAGTACGCCACCGGCTGTCTGCGTCCATTGGCGAATGGCCTCGACCTCCTGTTCCGGAAGACCCAGGTCGCTCAGGTCCTGGAAGGCATCGGGCTCGGCCAGGATGCGCACGGACAGCTTGTCGCCATTGACGCAGGGTACGGTTGTAACGCGCAGATCCAGGTGCCCTGTGTCCTCGCCGCGCCAGGCGAAGCTGCCTTCCGCGGAGTTCAGGGTGGGCATTGGGTCGAGACTGGCCAGCGTCTTGAGCTGATTGGACAGCAGTTCGCCGAGGCCGGACTCGAGTGTCGTGGCGTCGACCATCAGGCCATCGATGCGCAGCCGAATGCGGTAGCCGTGAGGTTCGGGGTCGAGATGGATGTCGGAGGCGCGTACGGCGACGGCGTCCTCGATCAGGGCATGGGCCTCGAGCCGGCCTTCTGCGTGCTCGTCCTCGTTGAGGTACTCGCGCAGGCCGGGGACCAGATGGGGTTTCAGTGCACGCCCGTCACCGGGCGTTGGTCGGAGCGATTCCGGCATTCAGCCCCCGGTGAAAGGATTGGGGATGTCGCGATACCGGTCGAAACCGGCAAAAGCTACCGCTGCGGGCGTTCGCGCAGGTCGCTCGCGGAACGGGTGACCTGTGCCTCGCGGTCCAGCATGATCAGGGCCTGCGTCTCCTCAGTCTCCTCGCTGACCATCTGGTCACCCTCGACCCCGGGCGGCGGGCTTTGAGGCCGCATTTCCATGACCTGCGCGAGGGTGGGCAGCTCAACCTTCGAGACCAGCTCGGCAGTGGCGTCCTGGGCCTGCGGATTCTGCATCGTCAGCACGAAGCCGGTCGCGAGCACGAGCAGCGACAGGATAAACGGGTGCTGTTGTTGGGCCGTATGCAGCGGACGGGTATCGAACATCGATGCAGCCTGGGTAAGGGTCTTGATCCATGGACAATACCCGCGGGAGCGGGTTCCTTCAAGCAACCATGTTCCGGCCGCGAGTGCGCGCTTCAGGTCACTCGGCGGCAGACGAGAAAGACCTCGCCGACGTCTTCTGTGGGGATCATGCCCGGATAGAGCTGGAGCGTCTTCTGACGCTTCAGGGCCAGCGGCATGAAGTAGCGGTTGTAGTAATGCATGGCCGTATCGCGGTGATGCTGCAGGAACCACATGCCCAGACGGGTGAGGAGTGACGAGCGGGGCTTCATGCCGAAGACGCCGCTCTGGTCGATGGTCAGACCATGGCGTTCCAGCAACGCGAACAGGCTGTTGGGCGTGTAGCGGCGGTAGTGACCCACGATTTCGTCGAAGCGGGTCCAGTACTCCGGATGGAGGGGCGTCGAGAGCAGGATGCGCGCCCCCGGGGCGGCGACACGCGTCAGTTCGCGCATGGCCTGCTCGTCATCCTCGACGTGCTCGATGATGTCGAGCGCAGAGATCAGGTCGAAGCGGCCGTCTTCGTAGGGCAGGTCGCTGATGACCGCAGATTCCGTGTGACCGCCTTCGGCGCGCAGCGTGCGCAGGGCGGGCTCGCTGATGTCGGCGAAGTGGGTACCGGCGATGGGCAGCCGCGGCCGCATGCCGGGCCCGACCTCAAGGCGCTCGCAGCCGTCGCGATTGAGTCGGCAGACCAGCGGCCAGGTATTGAACTGGTCGGGCGACACCAGTTGCGAGTCTTTCCACAAGTCATTGTAGAAACGGCGATTGGTGTCGAGCAGCCGATCGTGATCGGCGGTATGCGGGGAGGCAGGATCAGACAAGCAGATTTCCGGGGTGCGAATATGTGAAGAGTATAGGGATTCTGTGACGCTCCATGGCGGAGACCGGGGGGCGCATGTGGGAAGCTGTGAACGGCGTCCGGGTTCCGCCCACGCAAGGGAGCGCTTACCTGGGGCGATGTCGATCAGCCGAAATGTTGTTCCGTGGATTCCTGTGACCGCGTGGGGACCGACACCACGCAGTTCCGCCCTTGGGCCTTGGCGTTATAGACGGCCTCGTCGGCCGCGCGGAACAGGTCGTTGATTTCTACATCACTTCCGGGTTCCCGGCTGGTTACTCCGAAGGACGCGGTGAGCGGCAGGCCCGCCGGGCGCAGGTCCTGGATCCGCTGGCGCAGGTCCTCGGCACGGGTATGGGCATCGAACAGGTCGTTGCCTGGCATCAGGATCAGCAGTTCCTCGCCGCCGAAGCGGACAGGGACCTCGCCGGGCGCGGCCACGGCGCGCAGGAGTTCGCCAATGGCCGCGAGGACTTTGTCGCCGACCAAGTGACCGTGACGGTCATTGATGTCCTTGAAGTGGTCGAGATCCATCAGGATCAGGGCCAGCGGTTGTTCCCGGCTGCAGGGCTCATCGAAGAAACGGCTGGCGAACTCGGTTAGTGCATTGCGATTGCTCAGACCGGTCAGTGGATCAACCATTGCCATTTCGTAGTGCTTCTGACGCTGAAGGCGGACCTCTTCCATCAGGCGTTTGTTGTTCAGCAGGTTGCACAGGCGCGTCCGAAGTTCACCCCCTTGGAAAGGTTTGGTGATGAAGTCATTGACGCCAAGGCGAAATAGCTCCGCGCGTTGGTGCTGATCGTCCAGGCCAGACATGGCGACGATCGGCATCTCGGTCATGTCCGGGCATTGCTGACGGATGCGCCCCACAAGCCCCATCCCGCTCAGCTCGCCCTCAACCAGGATGTCGCTCAGGACCAGGTCGAACTGCGAGGGATCGAAGGCCGCGAGGGCGTCGGAGGCACTGGCGTAGTGCACGATATCGATGCCCATCGGCTCCAGGGCGCGGCGCAGGTAGCGTGCGGCGGTGGGGCTGTCCTCCACAAACAGAATCCGTCCGCTGTGGAGGTTCTCCAGCGGCTGCGCGTACCGTTCGGCCTGCTGGAACAGTTCCCCAATGTTGGTTCGGTCGTGGACATCGGTCGCGCCCGCGGCGAAGGCGCGTTCGCGAATGCGCATATCGGGGTTGGACGTAAGGAGGATCAGTGGCAGCCCGCGGCCGTAACGCTTCTTGCGCGCCGCGCGGCAGAATTCCAGGCCATCCATGTCGGGCAGGCTTAGCGAAACGCAGGCCAGCTCTGCGCGGAAGATGTCCAGGCGTGCGAGCCCCTCGGCGCCGGTGCCGGCCATGCTGGCTTCGTGTCCGGCGGTGCCCACCATGCGGCTCCAAAGGGCCCGGAACACGCGCGAGCGATCGACGACCAGGATCCTCATGATCCCGGCCCCTGTGGGCGATCCTGCCGTGGCCCCCTGTGCCCGTGCATGTCCTTGCTCCCATTCCGTCCGGAAACCGCAGCGTCCGTGCTGCCGCTCCGTATAGTGCGCGTTGCCAGCGTTTGCAACAACTGCGGTACTTCGGCTGTGTTGCCGGGGCATGAATGGAGCGTGGGTCGCCTGACTGCATAAGCCAACCCACGGTACAGTTCCGTCATGACAGGAGACGACGCTGGCAAGGCACCGGGAGCGCGCGATTATCCCCAATGGGATGCCTGCGCCTGTGCGGCAGCCGTGCGTGACGGGGAGGTCGCGCCCGGGTCTCTGCTGCGGTGCGCGCTGGAGCGCCTGGATGCGGTGAACCCCGTGCTCAATGCGGTTTGCATCGATGCCCGATCGCGTGCCAAGGCGCGAATCGACGAGGGCGTTAAGGGACCATTCGCCGGGGTCCCGTACCTGGTCAAGGACCTCCTGCAGGACGTCCAGGGGCTTCCCTCGACCCTGGGCAGTCGGTCCTGCCGCCAGGTCATTGCGCCGGCCAGTGCTGACACCGTCCACCGAGCCGAAGATGCAGGGTTGGTGATTCTGGGCAAGACCGCGACGCCGGAATTCGGGCTCAAGGGGGTTACGGAGTCCGCGCTCTGGGGGCCGACGCGAAACCCGTGGGATATCGATCGCTCGCCCGGTGGTTCCAGCGGCGGGGCGGCGGCAGCCGTGGCGGCCGGGATCGTGCCCATGGCCGGTGCCAACGACGGGGCCGGGTCGATTCGCATACCGGCCTCGTACTGCGGGTTATTCGGACTGAAGCCTTCGCGCGGTCGGGTGCCGGTGACGCCGCTGGCGGGCGAGGCCTGGGAGGGCGCCGTGAGCGAGGGGGTGCTTTCGCGCAGTGTGCGTGACAGTGCCCGGATGCTCGATGTCCTGTCCTCGGGGCAGAGTGCTTCCGCGCCCTTTCGGGTGGAGCCACCTTCGGCAAGCTTCGAGGAACTCGCCCGACGCGAGCCGGGACGCCTGCGGATCGGCTGGAACGTCGATTCGCCCGTTGGCGGAAGAGTCGATCGCGATTGTGTGGAGGCGGTGGGGCGGGCCGGCGCTTTGCTGGAAGCGCAGGGCCACGTCGTCGAGCGGGTAACGGACTGGCCAGTGGATGGCCGGCATGTGGCGCGGTCGGTACTGGCGTTGTTGTACGGACAGGTGGCGGCGTTTGTGGCGCGGGCGCGCGAACGGGGTGCGCGCTGGGACGACTTCGAGCTGGATACGCGTACGCTGGCGCGGCTGGGGCGGGCGTTGACCGCGGGGGAATACGCCCGCGCCCGGCAGGGCTGGAATCGCGTGAGTCTGGCGCTGGCGACGCTGTTCGAGCGCTATGACGTCCTGCTGCTGCCGACCGTGGCGATGCCGCCCCCGCGGATCGGCGAGCTGGAGCCAGCCCCCCTGGTCCGCGCCCTGCAACGGCTTGCCCTGTACCTGCCTGTGGGCCGCTGGATGCTGAACAGCCGCTTTCTGGAGCGGATGACGTTCGAGAACCTGGAGCGCACCCCGTTTACCCTGGCCGCCAACCTGGCCGGAATCCCCGCGATGTCGGTGCCGCTGCACTGGGATCGGGATGGACTCCCCGTGGGTGTGCAGTTCATGGCGCCCTGGGGCGAAGAGGGACGGCTGCTCTCACTGGCGACCCAGCTGGAGGCCGCGCAGCCCTGGTTTGACCGGGTGCCGCCACCCCTGCCGGGCACAGGGCAGGGCTGAAGCATCGTCCCTGCGTCCGATTCGGGTCAGGCGACGCTGTGGCGCCAGCCCGTGATTTCGGCGTGCAGGTGCTGGCGGGCCGGGTCGTCCAGGAAGGCGGCTTCGACCGCGTTGCGGGCGAGCTGCTCCAGGTCGTCGAGCGACAGGCTTAGCGCTTCGGTCGTTGCGCGGAAGTTTTCGCCGATGTAGCCGCCGAAGTAGGCGGGGTCGTCGGAGTTGATGGTGACCCGCAGCCCGGCAGCGAGCAGGCGCTTGAGGTTGTGGTCCTCGAGCTGGTCGAACACGCAGAGCTTGATGTTCGACAGCGGGCAGACGGTCAGCGGGATCTGTTCCTTCGCAAGCCGTTGCAGTAGGGCGGGGTCCTGTTCGGCCTGCACGCCATGGTCGATGCGATCGACTTGCAGCAGGTCCAGGGCCTGGTGGATGTATTCGGGTGGGCCCTCCTCGCCGGCGTGGGCGACGACGCGGAAGCCGGCCTCGCGCACGCGATCGAAGACGGCCCGGAATTTCTCCGGCGGGTTGCCCTGTTCGGCCGAGTCCAGACCGAATGCCGCAATGCGGTCACGGTAGGGCTGGGCCGCCTCGAAGGTCTCCATCGCGGCCTCGGCGCTCAGGTGGCGCAGAAAGCACAGGATCAGCCGGCTGGAGATTTCCAGCTCGCGTTTGCCGTCGTCCAGGGCGCGGGTGATGCCATTGATCACCGTCGCGAACGCCACGCCGCGTTCGGTATGCGTCTGGGGGTCGAAGAAGATCTCGGTGTGGCGTACGTGATCCTCCTGGCAGCGTTTCAGGTAGGCCCAGGTCAGGTCATAGAAGTCCTGCTCGGTCAGCAGGACGCAGGCCCCCGCGTAGTAGATATCCAGAAACGACTGCAGATCCTGGAACTGGTAGGCCGCGCGCACCTCGTCGATCGAGGCATAGGGCAGTTCCACGTTGTTGCGCTCGGCCAGCCGGAACAGGAGTTCCGGTTCCAGGGCGCCCTCGATGTGCAGGTGCAGCTCTACCTTGGGGAGGCGGGCGATGGCGTCTTGCATGGTGGCGGCCTGTGGTTTCGTGCGTGGGCGAGGAATGGTAACGGCTTGTTCTGGATCGCGCTTGATGGGCCGCGATTACGGGTCGATACGCGTCTCGCTGGCACTGCCGTGCTCGATCCAGCCATGGATCATGCGTGGGGTCGCCGTGCCGGCCGCACAGTGGCCCTCGCGGTCGATCACGATCGCCCCGCCGTAGCCGTCCAGTCGCTCGCGCAGCCGTCGCAGGCTCGCGGTGAGGGCCTCGGCGGCACCGAGGCCCAGCAGCTCGATATGGTCGGCCAGGTCCTTGGCGAAGACACTGCGTAGAAAATGCTCGCCGAGGCCGGTCGCCGAGATGGCGGCGGTGTGATCGTCGGCGTAGACGCCCGCACCCGCGATGGGCGAGTCCCCGACGCGGCCGGGGCGTTGGCCATTCATGCCGCCTGTGGAGGTTGCCGCGGCCAGGTGGCCGTGCTGATCGCGGGCGACCGCGCCGATGGTCCCCGGGGCGGGCTCGTCATGGTCCAGCGTGACTGTGCCGCGCCGCAGTGTTCGTTCCAGTTGCTCCCGCCGTTGCGCCGTGATCAGTCGGCTTTCGTCGATCAGGGGCAGCCCGGCCTGCCGGGCAAAGCTTGCGGCACCCTCCGCGACCAGCAGCACATGCGCGCCGTCCTCCAGGATTGCGCGGGCCAGGCGGATGGGGTTGGCGATCCCGCGCACCGCGCCCACGGCCCCCACACCGAGGGTTTCACCGTCCATGATCGCGGCGTCCAGCTCGACCGTGCCCTCGCGGGTCAGGGCCGCTCCGGTGCCTGCGTTGAACATCGGGTCGTCCTCGAGCAGCGCCGCGCAGTATTCAACGGTGTCGAGCGCACACTCGCCACGGGCCAGGCGCTCGCGGCCAGCCTCCAGTACCTGCAGCATCGCGGCGTGGTACTGCTCGGCAACCAGCGGGTCCTGCGCCTCGCGGATGCGCCCGGCACCGCCGTGGATCATCAGCGAGAAGGATTCCGAGGCCATCAGCGGTCCTGCACCTGGCCACGGATGAACAGGATGTCGCTGTGGCTGCCCGGGACAAAGCGGCTCTGGGCGATCGCGATCTCGCCCGCCGCGTTGACCGCCATCCGCCGTTTCAGCTGCCCCTGAAGCCCGCCGCTGTAGGGCCGGTCGACGGTGCCCGGGACGGGCTCGACGGGCGCGAACGCCAGGGTGTCCAGCGTGGCGTGGGTAAACGCCAGACCGTACGGGCGATCGGTCGGGTGTTGATAGCGCTGCCAGACGAGATAGAGCCGGTCGGCGGAGCGCGCCAGCGTGGGGAAGCCGCCCGGCCAGTCACCCGCGTCGAGCTCATTCGCCGGGCCGAACTCCAGGGTGTCGGCATCGGCCTGGGTGATGTGCAGTCTGCGGTGGTAGGGCTGGCGGTAGTCCTCCAGGTCGTTCGCAGGGATGGCCCCGAACGCCAGATGCACGGTACCTCCGTCATCCACTACTAGCGAAGGGGCGTCGGCATGACCTGGCGTTTCAACCGCCGTCGCAGGTGCGGAAAAGCCTTCGCCCAGTTCATCCGAGGTCGCGATGCGGATGTCGGCATACGGGCTGTCACCCTCCGACCAGGCGAGCAGGATCCGTCCCGAGGGGGCCTGAGCCAGACTCGGTGCGCGGGCCGGTTTGTAGGCCCCTTCGTTGATCGTCTCGGGTTCCGCGAAGCTCTCGCCATTGTCGGACGAGTAGGTGACGCGCAGCGGACCCTGGTACTCGGTCCAGGCCGCGACGACCTGACCCTCGGCGGCCAGCAGCAGGTCCAGGCTGCCATTGTCCCAGCGATGGGCGGTGATGCGTCCCTTGCCGGCACCGTCCCGCGAGTTGGACAGATTCTGATGATCCTCGAAGGAGCGTCCCCCGTCCCGGGAGCGGGCATAGAGGATCTCCCCGCCGTGGTCGCCCCCGGTAAACAGGATCTCCTGCCAGAGCAGGTGAACGGTGAATGCGTCCTCGTCATCCGGTGGCGGCTCGATCGCGACGCGCGGCAGCCAGGAGAAGGTGTCCGGTTCCCCGCCGATACGGGTGGGCTCATCCAGGACGGCCTGGCCGTCGCGGTCGTAGCGTTGCAGCAAGATCGCCTGTTCTACCTGGTCAACCCAGACGACCACCACCTCGCCATGATCGTTGATCGCCACCGAGGCATCGTCCACATAGCGAAACTCGGAGGCATTCATGCGCCAGGGGCCTCGGTAGGCCTCGCCGCGGGCGACTTCGCCGGGATCCTGCCAGACAATCCGGTTCTGGGCTTCGTGGTCCGCCAGTGGTGGTGTGGGCGCAATAGCGAAAGCTAGGCCGGCCACGAGGCCAATGGCCGGCCGGGCGTGTGCGTGTGCGTGTGCGGTACGAGCCATGCGACCTCCTGGGATGAAATCCGGGCCGGTTACGTGCGGCTGCGCATTATGGGACCACCGGGTGCCGGGAAGGATTCACGTCTATCCCCCAAGGGGAGACAACAGTTCCTGGACGAAACGGCCGAACAGCGCTGGTTCCAGCAGGAGCATGAAGCTTACGCCCCAGGCACCGCCCCACAGGTGGGCGCTGTGGTTCACATTGTCGCGAGCCTGGCGCTGCGCCCAGAAGGAATAGGCCACATAAGCCGCCGCAAAAACGATCGCCGGCATCGGGATGAAGAACACGAACAGCATCGACCAGGGCTGCAGCAGGATATAGGCGAACAGAACGGCCGAGACCGCTCCCGAGGCGCCCAGGCTGCGGTAGAAGCGGTTGTCCCGATGGCGCAGGTGGGTGGGCAGGATCGCCAGCACGATGCCGGCCAGATAGAACGCCACAAAGCCCAGTACGCCGATCTCCGGGACCAGCACGCGCTCCATGGCCATCCCGAAGAAGAACAGCGTGATCATGTTGAACGCGAGATGGGTACCGTCCGCGTGAATGAACCCGTGGGTGATCAGCCGCCAGTATTCCCCGCGGGCCACCGCCGGTGGCCAGTAGATCATCCGCTCCATCACGCGCGGTCGCTGCCAGGCCCAGACGGAGGTCGCCACGGTACCCGCGATGATGAACAGCGTGATGTAAAAGTCCTGTTCCATTGATGATCGGCCACGGTCGGGGGGCCGATTTTTCTGATGGGTTCGGCCCTGGATATTGAAAAGTTCGCTCGACTTCCTACGTATCGGGGTAGGAGCCCTGAATGCAAGTGCGTACGACACACAATACGAGGAGGTGACCGCATGGACCTGCAAAAGCTCAAGCCGTGGAACTGGTTCAAGCGCGAGGAACAGGAACAGCCCGAGGTCCTGCCCGTGCGGCGCGATGACGCCACGGGCGACCCGCTGCTGCGGATGCACCAGGAGATGGACCGGATGTTCGAGCAGTTCTTCGGTCGTGCCCCGGGCGGTGCCCTCGCGGGGCGTACCGGTCCATTGTGGCTGAAGCCCAGCGTGGACATCGCCGAGGGACGCAAGGCCTACCGGATCTCGGTGGAGGTGCCCGGGATCGCGGAGGAGGAGATTGACCTCTCGATCGATGGCGACGACCTGATCGTCTCCGGCGAGAAACGCCAGGAACACGAAGAGGACGAGGAAGGCTACCACCGGATCGAGCGCAGTTACGGGCGGTTTCGCCGGGTCCTGAGCCTGCCCGGCGACGCCGACACGGACGGCATATCCGCGCACTTCAGGAACGGCGTGCTGGATATCCATGTGCCCCGCCGCAAGGATGGCGAGCGCCCCGGGGTGCGGCGAATCGAGATTGGCCGTTAGCGTTGCGTGGGGGCACCGGTCGGGACATGCGCATCGGACCGGCGCAGTCTAGGCTGAAGGACAGGTAAGCGGCAGGGAGGCCGATGATGACGCGCCGTATCGTGATCTGCGCGGACGGGACCTGGAACCGTCCGGAAGAGGACGTCGAGTCCGACGTCCCGACGAACGTATTGCGCCTGGCTCGGGCGGTGGCGCCGGTCGACGCCGCTGGCGACACCCAGCAGGTGTTCTATGACTGGGGTGTGGGGTCGTACCACGCCCGGGTCAGTGGCGGAATAACCGGGCGGGGCATCCACAAAAACATCACCGATGCCTATCGCTACATCGTGCAGAACTACGCCTCCGGCACGGAGCTCTTCCTGTTCGGGTTCAGCCGGGGCGCGTACACCGTGCGCAGCCTGTGCGGCCTGATCAACAACTGCGGGGTTCTCCGGCGCCCGGATGCACGCCTGATCGAAGAGGCCTTTCGCCTGTACAAGCGCACAGGGGCGGCTTACAAGCCCGAGGGCAAGCACTCGCGCGCCTTTCGCGAGACCCACAGCCATCCCTCTCGGACGATCCGTTTCGTGGGTGTCTGGGATACCGTCGGGGCACTGGGCATCCCGTTTTCGGTGCTCGGGCTGTTCGACCGCACCGACGAGTTCTACGACACCAAGCTCGGCCCGAATGTCCGGATCGCCCGGCATGCACTGGCCATCGACGAGCGCCGCGCGGACTTCGAACCCACCCTGTGGGAGCCGCGCGAAGGGCTGGATCTGGACCAGCAGTGGTTCGCCGGGGTGCACGCGGATATCGGGGGCGGCTATCCACCCGATGCCCGGGGGCTGCGGGTCGCCGATATTGCCCTGGACTGGATGCTGGAGCAGGCATCCGCCGCAGGACTGGAGTTCGAGCCGCACCTCCCGGCCAGCCTGCGCCCCGACGCTCGCGCCGCGATCCACCAGTCGCGGCGTCACATCTATCGCTTGCGCCGTACACTGGTCCGGGATCTCGACCAGGGGGATTCCCCGACGCGGCTGCACTCGTCGGTCGAAGAACGCTACCGGCAGTCGCGCGACTACCGTCCTCCAAACCTCAAGGCCTATCTCGACAAGCGATCCCGCGACAGGTGACCTCACTGGCGCCGGGTCGTGTCATCATGAATGCACCGGCACGGGGGCGTTTGGAGGTATAACCGCCGCTTTGGCGGGGGTACCGGGCTCGGGGCGAGAGAGTGGCAACGGCTTTGGGGAGGGGGCATGGCGAGGTCGCGTGACGCGAGCCAGGAACGCTGGATCGATCGGTTTCGTGTGCTGGCGACACTGGGGGAGAGTGCGCGCGACGGCCTGTATGTCGCGCATGACGGCGTACTGGACCGGCGCGTGATGGTACGTACGCTGACGCACCAGGCCCTGGGCGATGCCGAGGCGCGTGATGACCTGATGCGCGCGGCCCGCGCGGTGAGCCGTTTCCGGCACCCCCACAGCGCGGCGATCTTCGAAGCGGGGCCCTGGGACGAGGGTCTTTACCTTGTATGCGAGTACATCGAGGGCGAAACGCTGGATGCCCTGCTCGCCAGGGGACGGCTGCCGCTGGACCGCGCCCTGGCGCTGATGCGCGAGATTGTCGATGCCCTGGCCGCTGCGCACGAGCAGGGGATTGTTCATGGGTCGCTGCAGCCCGCGAACATCACGGTGGGCGCGGATGGTCATGCGCGAGTCACCGGTCTGGGGCTCGCGTTGCCCCAGGGTAGCGAACAGGCCGCGGGGCATCAGACACAGACGCGCCATTACCTGGCCCCGGAGCAGCTGCGCGGCGGCACGCCTGCACTGGCAGGGGACGTGTTCTCGCTGGGGGCGCTGTTCTACGAACTCATGGCGGGGCGTCGGGCCTTTCCCGGGGACACCGACCAGGGTGTTCTGGATACGATGGAAACCGGCGTCTTCGAACCGCCGTCGAAGCACACGGGCGAGGGCGACGAACGCCTGGATGCCATCGCCCTGAGGGCACTGCGGCCCGATCCGCACGAGCGTTACGCAACGGCCCAGGCGCTGCGCGAGGCGTTTCTCGCCGTGACCGAGGGCCGCGAGTCCGACGCGGGAGATCCGGGCGACTTCATCCTTCGAAGGATCCGGCGCAAGCCGGACTTCCCGGGGGTCTCGGCCCACATCCGCGAGATTACCCAGTGCTCGGGCGACAGCCAGCAGCGCTCGGTCGCCGAACTGTCGAATGCGGTGCTGAAGGACTACGCGACGACACAGAAGCTTCTGCGGCTGGCCAATTCCCCTTTCTACAGCAACTTCGGCGGCAACATCCGCACGGTGTCCCGTGCGGTCGTCCTGCTGGGATTCGAGCAGGTGCGCACGGCGGCGCTAGGCCTCGTCCTGCTGGAAAACCTCAAGGGCGGGAGCCAGTCCGCTCGCCTGATGCAGGCGATGGTTCAGACGCTGTTCAGCGCGATGCTGGCGCGCACGCTGGCCCGGCAGCTCGGCGGAGTCGAAAGCGAACAGGCGTTCGTCTGCGCGTTGTTCCACGACATCGGGCGGATGTTGGCGCTCTACTACCTCCCCGAGGAGGCCGACGAGATTCAGATCCGGCAGACGCAGGGCGTTTCCGAGGGCAGTGCGGCGCGCCAGGTGCTTGGGCTCTCGTACGAGGCACTGGCGCGTGCCGTGCTGGAGGACTGGAACTTCCCGCGCGAGATCGTGCAGGCGGTCGAACGGGCGCCCGAGGGCACGTTGCCGGCGGTACGCGACCCGGACCAGCGTCTGCACCGGATCGTGACCCTGGCCAGCGAGATGGCGGGCCGGATTATCCACCAGGACCCGGCGGAGCAGGATCTCGCCCTGGCCGAACTGCGGCGCCGCTACAAGGCGTCGCTGGACGTCGAAGCTACGGGTATGCGCCGGGCCATTCAGGACGGGCGCGAGCATCTCGAGCAGTTTCTGAGCGTGGTCAAGCTGCCGCGCGAGGGGCAGGAACATCTGCGGCAACTGCGACGGAATCTGGGGGTTGGCGAGACCGCGCAGGGTGGCGATGTTCCGGACGAGGAGGCCCTGCTGGATGCCAATGGTGGCCTGGCGGCCGACGGCCCGGGCTCCGGGGCGGCGTCACCGGCCGAGCAGGCGGCGGCGCTGATGGAGTCGCTGACGGACATGCTCGATGCGATGGTCGAGGGATTCGAGCTGAACCCGCTGGTGCAGGCCGCGCTGGAAAACATCTACCAGGTGCTGGGGTTGCGCCGCGCGATGCTGATGCTGGCGGATCGGGAACGCCGCACGCTGGTGGCCCATACCGCGTTCGGGCATGAGGCGGAATCCCTGTCCGGGCGCTTGCGCTTGTCTCTGTCCGGCTCCGGCAATGTCCTCTCGCTGGCCATGACACAGCGCAAGGATATGGTGATCAGCGACAGTTCGGACCCGGCGATCAGCCGCTACCTTCCGGGGGAGTTCCGTGATGTGCTGGATGCGCGTAGTTTTCTCTTGCTGCCTCTGGGTGTGCGTGAGCGCTGCGTGGGGCTGCTGTACCTGGAGTTGGCGCCGGGCAGTACGGAACTGGACCCGCTGGTGCTGCGCGCTCTGAAATCGGTTCGGAATCAGCTGGCCCTGGCGATCTGCGAGGCGCGTTCCTGACGCGATTCAAGGCGACCCCTCCCCGGCGAGTACGCCGATGCGGTAGTCGGGGAGCATGTCGTGGGCACGGCGGCTGTGGGGGCGGCCGGTACCCTTCGTATCCCATCCGTGCGAAGCATCCGTTCCGCAGTCGTCCTCGATCGGCGTCGGATGGCGCGGCAGGTACTTGGTGAAGTCATAGACCACGCCATGGATCGCCATCCAGCAGTCGTCTTCGCTGGCGTGGCGGGCCAGTTCCTCGAGCGTGATGCCCTCGTCACCCTCCACAACCGGTGGGGTGGTGTCCGGGCCCAGCAGGTGCACGGCCAGGAGGGTCAGCAGGCTCGCGATGAACGCGACTAGGAGCGTGTAGAGAGTCTGGCCGGTTCGTGTCATGGCGTTCTCACAGCAGATGGAAGGCCTCGGAGTGGATGCGCGCGTTCGGCACGCCTTCGGCATGCAATAGTCCGCGTACGTAAGAATCGACGACCCCCGGACCGCAGATCCAGAACTCGGCGGATGCGAAATTCGAGCAATGCTGCCGCAGGAAATCGGCGCTGAGCAGGCCGTCTCGTTCGCGCAGGTGCAGCGTTACGTCCAGATGCTCGATTGTTTCGGCGAGACGCTCGAGTTCGTCATGGTAGGCCGCAGCCTCTCGGCGATCGGCAAGCTGGAACAGGTGCACAGGGGGATCGGCCGAACGTCCTTCGTGCGCCAGCGTGCGGACTGCGGACACAAATGGGGTCACGCCGACTCCTGCTCCCAGCCATATGGCCGGACGCTTGCGATTATGTCCCTGCAGGAAGGTGCCGTACGGTCCTTCGACCTGGACGGGGCTGTCCCTGGCGATTGTCTGCAAGGCGCGCGATCCATCGCCCAGGGCCTTGATTCCGACCCTCAGGTATTCCTCCCCGGGCGCGGAGGCGATGGTAAAGGGGTGTTCTTCGCCCTGGCCGTTGGCTAGTCCCGGGTCGAACGGTGTCAGGTAGACAAACTGGGCCGGTTGATGCGCCAGCGGTCTTCCTTCGGGGCGCAGACGCAGCTCCACCATGGTCGGGGTTAGTCGCTCGACTCCGTCGACCCGGTAGTCATGCCGTCCGATCCGGGGCGAGAGCAGCTTGCGCCACAGGTAGGCGGCCAGTGCCAGGATCCCGAGCAGCCACCAGGGCCAGGTCGCCTGCGCCAGCGGCCAGGCATGGACAACCCCCAGCAGAAGCGCGAGGCCGGACAGCACATGCAGGCGTTTCCAGCGGGCGTACCCGGGCTCGCCAAAGAACTTGAAGGTCGGGGCCAGCACGATGACTAGCACGACCAGTGCGCCCCATCCGGCCAGGATGGGCCAGTGATCGGGGCCCGGGAACAGGCGGTGAACGGCGGATGCCACCGAGTGTCCCAGCCCCCCGGCGGCGACGAGCCAGACGTGCACGATCGCGAGGAGCAGGGCGGCGGCGCCCAGGGCGTGGTGGCGTCTCCAGAGGTCGATCAGCCCGCCGAACGGGCGGTCGATGTGCGGTAGCCGGATGCTCAGGATGCCGGCCAGCAGCATGCAGGTGAGGGCGAGTACCCCGGAGACCTGCGTCAGCCAGCGGATGACCTCGTCGCGCTCCCAGATGATGGGCGCCAGGTGGCCACCGGCCCAGAGCGGGACGAGCAGGGCCAGCAGTAACAGAAAATCGCCCCGGTGGAGTCGGTTCACGGCGGCGCCCCTGAAGGGTGACCATCCGTCGAGTATGGAAATGCCTCGTGCGCTTCGCAAGTGGGCGTCAGAGCTTGCGCCGGTACCAGTGGATCACGATCCAGTCGTACAGCGCGTGGGTGATGATGACCACCAGCAGGTTGGCCGTCAGGTAATAGACGAGCCCCAGATAAAGCCCGATGGCCGTGGCAAAGACGAAATAGAGCCGCGTGATCGCATGGGCCAGGCCGAAGACCACCCCGGCGATCAGGATCGCCAGGAACGCCGGCAGGTGGGTGTCGAGCCAGGTCTGCAGGACACCGCGAACCAGGAGCTCTTCGCCGAGTCCGGCCAGCAACGAAATCAGCAGGATGGCCCCTGGCCAGGCGCTTCCGAACAGTCGCGCGATGAAATCGCGCACCTGTCCGGAAAGGGTGTCGTAGGCGGACCCGCCGAAATGCGCGATGAGCCCCAGCATCGCCAGCATCGGCAGCACCGCGATCACGCCGATCAGCGCATGATTCGGATCCCAGTGCAGGTGCTCGCCCAGCGGAACCCCGGCGATTGCGGCCAGGAAGAATGCCAGGGGGATCAGGGCGGCCTGGAACATCAGGCCGACCAGGAGGGGGTGGCTGCGCAGGTTCATGGGCGCAGGGTAGCGCACCCATGGGGTGGTTACGTGTTTTCCGTCAGCGCATGCACATGGCTGCGTACGCTGCGCGCCAGCGCCGCGAGATCGTAGCCACCCTCCAGCACCGAGACCAGACGGCCGGTCGCGTGCCGCTCGGCAATCGCCATCAGCTGGCGCGTGACCCACTCGAAGTCGCTCTCGAGCAGATTGAGCCCGGCGAGCGGGTCGTCCCGGTGGCCATCGAACCCGGCTGATATCAGGATCAACTCCGGCCGGAATCGTTCCAGGGCGGGCAGCCAGTCGCGCTCGATCGCCGCGCGAAAGGCGGGGCCGTCTGTCCCCGCCGCGAGTGGGGTATGGACCAGGTGTTCGCGCCGGGACAGCGGCCGGTCCGGATAGAACGGATGCTGGAAGCTGGAACAGAACAGCGCCCGGGGATCATCGCGAACGATGTCTTCGGTCCCGTTGCCGTGATGGACGTCGAAGTCCGCGATTGCGACACGGCTCAGGCCGTGTACGTCCAGGGCCCAGCGTGCCGCGATTGCCACGTTGTTGAACAGGCAAAAGCCCATTGCCCGGTCCCGCTCAGCGTGGTGTCCCGGGGGCCGAACTGCACAGAAGACATTACGGGCCTCGCCCTCGAGGACGCGGCGGGTACCCTCGATTGTGGCTCCCGCCGCATGGTGCGCGGCGCGAATGGAATGCTCGTTGATGTGCGTGTCGGGGTCCACGGCAACGCGAACGCCCGGGTCGGGTTGGGCCGCGTGGATCGCGTCTACATGGGTACGGGAGTGGGCGCGCAATAGGTCCTCGTCCGTGGCCGCCGGCGGGTCCTCGATACGCTCCAGTCCATTGAGGTTTTGCAGCGCGGCATCGATCGCGGCCAGTCGCTGCGGGCATTCCGGGTGTCCGGGTCCGGCATCGTGGAGCCGGCAGGCGGGGTGGGTGATGTACAGGGTACGGGCCATCGCCATCGACCTCTGCGTAGTGGCCGCGGGGTACGGCAGGGTTCAGCGCAACTGGCTGTCCTTGGAGGCGCGCCGGTTGTAGGGGCTGAAGGCCGCGTCCGTCTCGTCATGCGCCTCCTGGCAGGGGACGCACAGGCGTACGCCGGGCAGGGCAAGGCGGCGGGCCTCGGGGATTGTGGCCCCGCATTCCTCGCACGCCTCCAGGCTCTCGCCCTCGGGGAGTTGGCTGCGCACGCGCGCCAGTGCGTCCTCGACGGTGTCGTCGATCTGTTCCTGTTCCGCGCCGTCTTTGGACCAGCCACCCGCCATCACACCATTCCGTCAAAGCCTGTTGGGTGTTAGATACCCAGGCCCTGGCAGGGAGTTCCCGAGGTGTTAGTCGCCGTGGCCGAATTCGCGGGCGACGTAGTCGATGTCCTTGTCGCCCCGGCCGGACAGGTTGGTGAGGATCGTGATGCCGGGGTTCTCGCGGCCGTATTTCATCGCCCAGGCGACGGCATGGGCACTCTCCAGCGCCGGAATGATGCCCTCGGCACGCGACAGGCGGTAGAAGGCCTCCAGGGTTTCGTCGTCGCTGATCGCATGGTAGGCCACGCGTTCGATGGTCTTCAGGTACGAGTGCTCCGGGCCTACACCGGGGTAGTCCAGCCCCGAGGCGATGGAGTGGACCGGGGCCGGGTTGCCTTCCTCGTCGGCCAGCAGCATGCATTTGAAGCCGTGGATCATGCCGGGCTTGCCGTAGGTCATGGTGGCGGAGTGTTCGCCCAGCTTCGTGCCGCGTCCGAGCGGCTCGACCCCGTTCAGCTGCACGCCGGCGTCCTCGATGAAGCCGGCAAACATACCCATCGCGTTGGAGCCGCCGCCAACACAGGCGACCACATGATCGGGCAGTTCGCCGCCGGTCATCTCCATGAACTGCTCGCGCGCCTCGATGCCGACCACGGACTGGAAGTTGCGCACCATCAGCGGGAACGGGTGCGGGCCCACCACGGAGCCGATCGCGAACAGGGCCTCGTCGGCCTGCGACAGGTAGGACTGGAAGGCGGAGTCGACGGCCTCCTTGAGCGATCGCCCGCCAAAGGAGACCGGCACGACCTGCGCGCCCATCAGCTTCATGCGGGTGACGTTGGGCGCTTCCTTGGCGATGTCGATCTCGCCCATGTGGATCTCGCATTCCATGCCGAAATATGCGGCCGCCGTGGCCAGCGCGACCCCGTGCTGCCCGGCGCCGGTCTCCGCGATCAGCTTGCGCTTGCCCATGTGCTTGGCCAGCAGGGCCTCGCCCATGCAGTGGTTCAGCTTGTGCGCGCCGGAATGGTTCAGGTCTTCGCGCTTGAGATAGATATGCGCACCGGCCTCGCGGCTCAGGTTGTGCGCGTAGTACACCGGGGTGGGGCGGCCCTGGTAGTGCTTGCGGATGTAGCGCAACTCGTTCAGGAAGTCGGCCGAGCGGGCGAGCGCGAGGTAGGCGCGATTGATCTCGGCAAAATGCGGTTCCAGTTCCGGGGGCAGGAACGCACCCCCGAACTCGCCGAAATAGCCTTCCTGGTTCGGAAAATCCTTCAGGTACGACATCGCCCGCCCTCGTGCATGTTCGAAAGGGCGAATGATCCTGTGCCGGGCGCGCTTTGCCAAGCCCGTTCGCGAAATCCGCGGGCCTCAGGAGGACGACAGGCGGTCGCAGACCTGGGCGGTGAGTTCCAGGGAGCGACGCCGGGGGCCGTGATCGAAGGTCGTGGTGGTCAGGATCAGTTCGTCGACCTGCGTGGCCTCGAGGAAGCGGCGCATCTCCCGCTCGACGGTGTCGGGCGCCCCGATCGCGGAGCAGGCCATGGTCTGTTCGACGATCGCCCGTTCGGCGCGGTCGAGCTGTTCGCGGTAGTGCGGGATCGGGGGCTGGATCGGTTCCGGCCGGCCGCGCCGCAGGCTGATGAAGGCCTGCTCCATGGAACTGGCCAGTGTCTGGGCGTCGGGATCGGTGTCGGCCGCATAGACGTTGTAGCCGGCCATCACCCAGGGCGCATCCAGGTCCGGGGAGGGCCGGAACTCGCGGCGGTAGGTGGCGATCGCGTCGTGCAGCTGACCCGGCGCGAAGTGCGAGGCAAAGGTGTAGGGCAGTCCCAGGTGGGCCGCGAGCTGAGCCCCGAACAGGCTGGATCCGAGGATCCAGATTGGAACGCGCGAACCGGCGCCCGGTATCGCGCGAATGGCCTGGTCTGGCGCGGGGTCGGCCAGGTAACCCTGCAGTTCCACGACATCCCGCGGGAACTGGTCGGGATCGCTCTCCGCGCTGCGGCGCAGGGCGCGGGCCGTGGCCGGGTCCGTGCCCGGCGCCCGCCCGAGCCCAAGGTCGATCCGACCCGGAAAGAGGGCATTCAGTGTCCCGAACTGCTCGGCCACGATCAGCGGCGCATGGTTGGGCAGCATGATGCCGCCTGCACCCACGCGGATGCGCGCAGTGGCGGCCGCGACCTGGCCGATCACCACAGCAGTCGCCGCACCGGCGATCCCCGGCATGTTGTGGTGCTCGGCGAGCCAGTATCGCGTGAATCCCAGTTCGTCCGCCCGCCGGGCCAGGTCGAGGGTGTTGTGCAGGGCCTGCCCTGCGTCTGACCTCGTGGTGATCGGTGCGAGATCGAGTATGGAGAAGTCCGTCATCGGGGCATTGTAGGACAGGGTGTGTTGTGCCGATTGTCGGGTGACGGGGTGACGGGGAATCGAGGCACCGTGCGGGCAGAGTGGGTCTATATTCCGGGGTAGGGACGGAAAGAGGGCCGCAGCATGGGCATCGCGAGAACCCTGAGTGACTATCTGGCGGCACAGGGTGTCGCTTATGAACTGGTTCGGCACCCGTATTCCAGCAGTGCCACCCGAACGGCAGAGGCCGCGCACGTGCCCGGTGATCGGCTGGCGAAGGCCGTGCTGGTGGAGGATGCCGGCCATTACATGCTGGCGATCCTCCCGTCGTCGCGGCGCCTGCACTTCGGGCAGCTCCACCACCTGATTGGCGAACACGTCGGGCTGGCCACCGAAAGGGAGGTGGCGGAACTCTTCCCGGATTGTGCACTGGGCGCGATCCCGGCGCTGGCCGAGCCCTACGGCCTGGAGGCGATGCTGGACGAACATGCCCCCACCGAGGGGGATGTATATCTCGAGGGTGGCGATCACGAGACCCTGGTGAAGCTGCCGGCCCTTGCCTGGCGGGACCTCCTGGGTGCCGCCCGGCACGGGTTATTCAGTCGGCATTTGTAGCCGCTGTCGGTTGCACCATCGGCGTGTGCGGTGAATGCTGCGCCGATGGATATCGCGATTCGTTTGCAGGGGCTGGTGCGCGGTTATAACGGCACCCGCGCGGTCGATGGTGTTGATCTGGAAGTCCCGAGCGGGAGCATCCTCGGTCTTCTGGGGCCGAATGGTGCCGGCAAGACCACCATCGTGCGCATGCTGTCCACCCTGATCAGTCCGGATGCGGGAACAGCCGAGGTGGGCGGCTTCGATGTCGTCCGCGATGCGGCGCACGTGCGCGAGATCATCGGGCTGACCGGGCAGTACGCCTCGGTCGACGAGAAGTTGACTGGACGCGAGAACCTTTTGCTCATCGCGCGGCTGCTGGGTCTGGGTCGTCGCGATGCGCGCCGGCGCGCGGACGAGTTGCTGGGGCAGTTTGACCTTTGCGGTGCGGCAAACCGTCCGGCACAGACCTATTCCGGCGGCATGCGGCGCCGACTGGATCTGGCGGCCAGCCTGGTCGGGAACCCCGCCATCCTCTTTCTCGACGAGCCGACCACGGGGCTGGACCCGCGGGCGCGCCGCGACCTGTGGCGCCTGGTGGCGGAACTGCGGGAGCAAGGCACCACCGTGCTGCTGACGACCCAGTATCTGGACGAAGCGGACGCCCTGGCGGATCGGATCGTGGTGCTGGACCGTGGGCGGATCATTGCCGAGGGGACCTCGGCGGAATTGAAGGAACGTGTGGGTGGCCGCTCGCTGTTCGTGGTGGTGGCCGACTCGGCCCGGCTCGATGATGCGGCCGAGCAGATCACACGTATCGTCGGGGAGGGCCCGCAGGCGCGGGACAACACCCTGAGTGTCGCCGTGACGAGCAGTAGCGTTGTGCCGAAGGTGCTGCGGGCCCTGGATCAGGCGGGGATCGAGGTGGTCGAACTCGGTCTGCGCACTGCGAGCCTGGACGATGTCTTTCTGGCGCTGACCGGGCATGCGGCCGAGGTCACGTCCGAGACGACAGAGGAGGGCGCATGAACGCACTGGACCAGACGCTGGCGCTGGCCTGGCGCAGTCTCGTGCAGGTACGTCGCAATCCCTGGGAGCTGGGGGATTATTCCATCCAGCCGATCCTGTTTCTGGTGCTGTTCCTGTACGTGTTTGGCGGGGCAGTGGCCGGCTCGACCGAAGCCTATCTGCCGTTCGTGCTGCCGGGCGTGATCGCGATGAACATGCTGTTTGTCACCGTGTATGTCGGGCACGGCCTGAATACGGATCTCACACGCGGGGTGTTCGACCGTTTTCGGGCCCTGCCCATTCCGCGCTGGGCGCCGCTGGCCGGGCGCATCCTGGCCGATCTTTTGAAGCAGGCGCTTTGTATCGCGCTGTTACTGATCGTGGGGGTGTTGCTGGGGTTCCGGGTCGAGACCTCGGTCTGGGAGGTGCTGGCGATGGTCGCGCTGGTACTGGTCTTCGCCTCGGCCGCATCGTGGATCATGGTCCTGGTGGGTGTTCTGTCCCGCGACCCGGAACATGTACAGCTGTTCGGTTTCACGGCGTTGTTCCCGGTGACGTTCGTCTCCACCGCCTTTGTACCGCTGGATACCATGCCCACCGTGCTGCAGCCCTTCGTGCAGGCCAACCCCGTCTCGTTGCTCGCGGACGCCTCGCGCGCCCTGTTGAGCGGAGGCGACGCGCTGGAGCCCGCTTTGTGGACCCTTGTCTGGGCTGCAGCGATCGCGGTGATCTTTGCACCACTGTCGGTCTGGGCCCTGAATCGGCGTCTGGCCCGGGGATAGGGGCTCGGGTAAAGCGCTAACCCGGAATCACATGCGCAGGTCCACGCGTTCGGAGCCTGGCGCGTCGATGCCGCGGTGCAGCAGCAGCGTGCCGCTCGCGTTCAGGAGCTCGGTGGTGAGCTGGCGAAAGCTCACCACGGTCTCGGTCAGGCGGAGACGGCTCTCGAGCAGGTCGCGCTGGGCCTGCGCCACGGCCAGTGCTGTGCCGGCTCCGACGCGGAATCGGGTCTGCTCGACTCGCAGGAGCTCCTCCTGCAGCTCAATGGTCTCTTCCTGCGCGCGGATCTGCTCGCGCACGCGGGCGGCGTCGAACCAGACCGATCGCACGTCTTCGATCGCAAGCTGTTCCAGGTTGGCCAGGGTCTCGGCGATCTGCTGCCGGGTAAGGCGGGCGCGGGTGTGTTCGGCTTCCGCCGCACGGTTGCCGATCGGCATCTCGAAGCGCAGCCCTGCGGCGAGGTCGTAGCCGTCGCCCTGGGTGTCGCGGAAGGTACGCCCGAAGCTGTCCGCATAGCCCGATTGCCCCAGCGTGACGAAGAAGTCCAGCCGGGGGAGCAGTCCGTTGCGGGTGCGGATGACCTCCAGCTCGTCGCGCTGAACCCGCAGGCGGGTCTCGTTCAAGTCCGCGCGGTGATCGCGCGCCAGTGCCACATAGGTATCGAGCGGCTCGATCTCGTAACGGTCCAGCGCCGGTTCGGAGCTGGTCAGCAGCCGCGTGTCCCACAGGCCCCCGTCGCCCTGGAGCAGGCGCGCCAGGGTGTCCTGGGCGCGGGCGCGCTCGCTGCGGGCATCGATCAGCCCCTGGCGACGCAGGGCGACCTCGGCGCGTGCGGATACGGCCTCGGTCTCCGGCCGATCACCGGCATCGATGCGGCGTTGTGTCTCGTCCAGTTGCTGGCTGGCGACCGCCAGGGCCTCCTCGAAGATTTCGATCTGCTCGCCGGCGAGCACCAGGTCCCAGTAGGCGGTCTCGACGTCGGTGATCAGCTGCTCGACGAAAGCGCGCACCTCGTATTCCGTGGCCTCGACGTCCAGCCCGGCCTGCTGCAGGCGCACGAGATTGGACTCGATTCGGCCCCCGCGCAGAAGGGCCTGGGTCAGCGTCAGGCCGGCGCGGGAGGAGAACTGGGTCTGGTCGACCCGCGAACTGCTGGCGCGCTGGCTGCGCACGGACAGGCTCAGGTCGGTACCCGTCGGGAGCGACTGACGAACGCCCGCCTCGCCGAAGCGCTGGGTCGAGGTAACCTCGTCGGTGTCTTCTTCGGCTTCCTCCAGCAGGCGCACGCTCTGGTCCCGGCTGACCTCGACCTCGGCGAACAGCTCGGGGTCGAATACAGCGCGCTCCTGTGCCTCGAAGGTACCCGCGATCGCGGTTTGCAGGCGTTCGGCGCGCAGGCCACGGTTGCCTTCCAGTGCCCGCGCCACGGCTTCTTCCAGCGAGAGTGTCTCCTCACCGACCGGTTCGCGGGCGAACGGATCGATCGCCATCAGCTGCTCGGCCGGCAATGAAAGGCGCAACCCGTTGCCGGTCGGCTCGTCTTCCTCTGCCGTGGCGGGAATGGCCAGGGCGAGCGAAGCCAGCAGTGGCAGGGCGACTCGGTACGGGCTAGGCATCTTCGGTTCCGGCTCGGTAGACGGGCTGCGGGCGCTCGCCGCGACGGTGGAACAGCAGGTAGAGCGTCGGGATCAGCACCAGGGTGATCAGGGTAGACGACAGCAGCCCGCCGATCACTACCCGCGCCATTGGCGCCTGGGCCTCGCCACCGTCGCCCATGCCGATGGCCAGGGGCGAGAGGGCCAGTATCGTGGTCAGCGTGGTCATCAGGATGGGTCGCAGACGCTCGCCGGCGGCGGCCACGACGGCCTCGTGCAGGTCCATGCCGTCGTCGCGGTGTCGCCGGGCCATGCGATCCACCAGCAGAATCGCATTGTTCACCACAATCCCGACCAGCAGCAGGACGCCGATCAGCGACTGCACGTTGAGCGTGGTGTCGGTGACGATCAGCGCGCCGGTGACCCCGATGATCGCGAGCGGGATGGAGAACATCACGATCAGGGGATCGCGCAGGGATTCGTACAGGCTGGCCATGACCATGTACACCAGCAAGGTAGCCAGCATCGTACCCAGCAGCAGCTCCGAGAAGGCGGCTTCCTGTTCTTCGATGTCGCCCGTGACGGAGTAGTCGATCTCCTCGGGCAGCGGGATGTCGGCCAGGGCCTCGCGGACCGAGGCCGCCACTTCACCCAGCGAGCGGTCGCCCAGATTGATGAACAGCGTCCGTACGCGGGCCTGTTCACGTCGTTCGATGCTGTCGGGCCCGATCTCGGTGTCGAAGGAAATCAGGCTGCGCAAGGCGACGCGTTCGCCGTCCTCGCTGCGCACGGTCAGGTTGAGCAGGTCGTCCAGCGAGCTCTGGTCGGCGTCGCGCAGCTGCACCCAGATGCGGGTCTCGTCGCCTCCCGCGCGCAACTGCCCGGCGCTGGAGCCGCCCAGCGCGGTCTCCAGCGTCTGGGCAATAGTACGCACATCCACGCCGAGGTCGGCGGCGCGGTCGCGATGGATACGGGTGGCGAATTCGGGCTGGCCGCCATCGGTCCCCACCCGCGTATCCGTAATACCGGGGACATCGGCCAGCGCCTCCTCGAACCGTTCGAGCACCGCATTCATGGTCGACAGCTCGAAGCCGCGCACCTCGACCGACAGGCGTTCCTCGTCATCGCCACGCCCGAATCCGCGGAAGAAGATGCCACTGGATGCGCGGACACGGATCTCCGTTCCCGGCGGGGTGCCCAGGGCCTCGCGCAGGGCAGCGGCAATCTCCTCGGAAGAACGGCTGCGACTGTCGCGCGAACCGACCATTACGCGCATGTTGCCGGACGCGGGCGACGACGCTCGGAAGGCAGAGGCGCCAGAGCTGGACACCAGGTTCTGCAGCTCCGGCACCTCGTCGCGAATTACCTCTTCCAGGCTGGCCATGGTGGAATACAGCTCGTCGAGTGGTGTCCCCGGTTCCATGGAGACATGCACGCGCAATTCACCCTCGTCGGTGGCGGGCAGAAACTCGGTGCCGACGCCGCGCAGCCCGGCCAGTGCGATGACCATCAGCAAGGCACTGATCCCGATCACCATCCAGGGATGCGCCAGGGTGCCGCGCAGAAGGCCCTGATAGCGCTGTTCCATGCGGGCGAGGGCGCTGGTGTCGCGCTTCGGCATCGGGGCACGCGCCATCAGCATCGGCACCACGGTGAGGGCCACGATCAGCGAGGCGGCCAGCGCGAAGGCGACTACGGCGGCAAGTGGTTTGAACAGCTGCCCGGCCAGTTCCTGGGCGAAGAACAACGGCAGGAAGATGGCGACGGTGGTCAGCGTACTGGCGATGATCGCGGGCGCCACGCGCCCGGTACCACTGACGGCCGCCTCGATCGCGCTTTGCTCCGCGTGTTCCTCCCGCCTTCGGGCGATGCTCTCGATCACCACGATCGCGTTGTCGACCATCAGGCCCACACCCAATGCGATCCCGCCCATGGTCATCAGGTTGAGCGAGTGTCCACCAAAGTAGACCAGCCCGAAGGTTGAGATGACCGCCAGAGGAATCGCGGTGGCCGCCACCAGCGTGTAACGGATATTGCGCAGGAAGACGAGCAGCACCAGAACGGCCAGTGCGCTCCCGTAGAGGATGGACTGCCCGACATTGGTAATGGAGCTGCGGATGAATCCCGCCTCGTCCGTGACGGCGCGGATGTCGATCTGCGGGAAGTCGCGGTTGAGACGGACCAGTTCGGCGTGGACCGCTGCGGAGACCTCCACTGTATTGGCGTCCGCCAGTTTGCGCACGGCCAGCTGGACGCCTTCTTCCTGGTTGACTCGGAAACGACGGGTGACGCGCTGGTGGGTATCGCGGACCTCGGCGACCTGATGCAGGTAGGTCACGCCGTCCTCGCTGCGCTGAACCACGGTATCGCGTATCTCGCCCACCGAGCGGAACTCGGCAGGTGTACGCAGCCGGTATTCACGGCGACCGTCCATGATCGGGCCACCCGGAGTGATCACGTTGGCATCGCGGATGCGGTTGCGCAGGTCGTCCAGCCCCAGGTCGATCGCCTGTATCCGGTCTGGATCGACCTCCACGCGGACCTCGCGTTCGAGCCCGCCAAACGTATCCACCGCGGCCACGCCGGGGATGCGCTCCAGGCGTGGCGCAATGCGGTTGTCAATCAGGGTGCGCAGGTGAATGGCATCGAGCTGCGAGCCGACGCCCAGGCGCATGATGGGCGAGTCCTGGGTGTCGAACTGGCGCACCAGGGGGCGATCCGCCCCATCCGGCAGCTGACCTTCAATACGCGCCAGCCGATCGCGCAGGTCATCAACGGCCTGTCGGATATCGGTGCCCCAGGCAAAGTTGACGCGCACATTGCTGTTGCCTTCGGCCGAAGTGGACCGGATCTCCTGGGCCCCGGTGATTGCGGCCGCTGCCTGTTCCACCGGACGGGTCACCAGTTGCTCGACCTCCTCGGCCCCGGCGTTGGGGTAGGAGGTCATCACCGTGACCACCGGATAGGTGATGTCGGGCAGTAGGTCGACCGGGAGGCGGGTCAGCGCGGTCAGGCCCAGGATCACCACGATCAGGGCCACCATGCTGGTCAGCACGGGGCGGTGGACGGTAAGTCGAGCCGGATTCACGGCTCTTCGGTCTCCGACAGGTCCGGGGCGAAGTCCGCGCCGGGCACACTGCGCGGGTCGGTCAGGCGCAGCGGGGTGCCATCGGCGAGCAGGTGTTGCCCCAGCACCACCACCTCGGTGCCCTCGGTCAACTCGGGTTCCAACAGCTCGATCCAGTTGCCGTCACGCACGCCGGTAACGGCCATGTGGCGGCGCGCCTCTGGCCGTTCGCCGCTACGGTCTACGCTGAACAGGGTGGGACCCGCCTCGCGCTGGATGATGGCGTCCCGCGGTATCGCCAGCGTGTCCGAGCGCTGGCCGAGAGTGATCGCGGTTTCGACAAACATCCCGGGCCGCAGGCGTTCATCGTCGTTCGGTACTTCGACCTCGATTCGTGCCTGGCGCGAACCCGGGCGAAACTCGGGGGAGATCCGTGTGATGGTGCCTTCGAATAACGTGTCGGGGTACGAGGAGGTGCGCACGGTCGCTTCCTGGCCGCGCGAGATCCGCGAATAGTCCGCTTCGGTGACTGCCAGAATCGCGCGGACCGGCTGCAGTGTGACGAGTGCCAGCGCGGGTTCGTTGGCGCTGATCACCGAGCCGGGGTCAACCAGGCGTTCGGCCACCCAGCGGGTGGTGCTGCCCGGGTCGGCGTCGATACGCGTGTAGCCTAGCTGGATTTCGCGGGTGCGCAGGGCAGAGCGGCGTTGTCGAATCTGGGACTCGGCAAGGGCCACGCGGGTCTGTGCCAGGGCGAGTTCGGTTTCGGCGGCCTCCAGCTCCGAGCGCGAGGCGATCCCCTGGTCGCGCAATTCGCGGGTGCGCCGCAGGTCGCGCTGGGCGGCGTTACGGCTGGCGACGGCCTCCGCCAGGCTGGCTTCGGCCACTTCCAGCTCGGCCTCGGCCTGCGTGACGTCCTGCTCGAATTCCTCGGTATCCAGTTGCAGCAGGGGGTCGCCCGGTTCGACTCGGTCGCCCAGGTTGACGAAGACTTCGGCCACACGGCCCCCGACGCGCGGCGTAATCACGATACGGTCGGCGCCCTCGATGCTGCCGGTGAATCGGCGGCGCTCCACCAGATCCTGTTGTTGCACGGTGGCCACCGCGACGGCCACGGGCCGTGTCTCGCCGCCACCCGCGCGCGAGGAAGAGGCCTGTTCGTCATCCGGGCCCCAAAAGAGCCAGGCGAGCACACCGCCCGCCAGGAGGAACAGGACCAGGGTGATCACGGTGGACAGCTTGGGCATGCACGCGGCTCGAAATGGGTGAACGGGATCACGTTATGCTGCGAGTGTGCCGCAAGCCGCTGAATCGCGCATGAACCTCGTTCATTTTGCTGATTTCGGTTCAAATACGCTGGGCCGGCGTCTACAAGCAAGGGTACGGGACGCGCGAGAGAGGAGGGTCGATGACCAATACAAGGGATGGGGTCGGACTGGTGGGCTGGGTGGCCCTGGTGTTCCTGGTGGCCTCCGCGGGCGGGTATGCCACCAGCCTGTCGGTGCAGGACTGGTACCAGACGCTGGAGCGACCCGAGCTGAATCCACCCGATGCCCTATTCGGCCCGGTCTGGACCGTCCTGTTTGCGCTGATGGCCGTGGCCGCCTGGCGGGTATGGCGTCGCACCGGCTTCGCGGGTGCACCGCTCGCGATGGGGCTGTTCCTCGCCCAGCTGGTGTTGAACCTGGGCTGGTCCGTGCTGTTCTTCGGCATGCAACGGCCCGATCTGGCACTGGTCGAGATCCTGATCCTCTGGCCCCTGATCCTCGCGACCCTGATCGTCTTCTGGCGCCACGACCGAATCGCGAGCGCGCTGCTGGTGCCGTACCTGCTGTGGGTAGGTTTTGCGATCTACCTGAACGCGGCTATCGTCGCTCTCAACTAGGGGCACTGCTCAGCCTGTAATGCGGTTGTCATGATCGGGAGGTATCCTGACGCGATTTTTCGCGGGAGGGCGTCATGGCCGTACGGGTCGGCATCAACGGGATGGGGCGGATCGGCCGCCTGGCGCTGCGTGCGGCTTGGGATCGCGATGACCACGAGATCGTGCACCTGAACGAGGTCGCGGCGGACGGCACGGTCACCGGGCACCTGCTGGAGTTCGATTCGGTGCACGGGCGCTGGGATCGCGGCATCCGGGCCGAGCCGGATGCGCTGCAGATCGACGGCCGCAGCCTGCGCCACACGCAGCTGGGCGAACCGGGGCAGGTGCCCTGGGCCGAGTCCGGTGTAGATATCGTGATCGATGCCAGCGGCGCCTTTCGCACCATGCAGACCCTGCAGCCGCACTTCGATCGCGGGGCCCGGCGTGTGGTCGTCGCGGCGCCGGTGAAGGACGAGCTTGCGCTGAACGTAGTGATGGGCGTCAACGATTCGGCCTACGATCCGGCCCGGCACCGCGTCGTCACCGCTGCCTCCTGCACCACCAACTGTCTGGCGCCCCTGGTCAAGGTGCTGCACCCGGCCCTGGAGATCCGCCACGGGTCGATCCTGACGGTGCATGACATGACCGCCACGCAGTCGGCCGTGGATCTGCCGCGCGACAATCTGCGCCGGGCCCGTGCGGCCGGGTTGAACCTGATCCCGACCACCACCGGCTCGGCGAAGGCGATTGGTGACATCTTCCCGGAACTGAACGGACGGCTGAACGGCCATGCCGTGCGCGTGCCGCTGATGAATGCCTCGCTGACGGACTTCACCTTCGAGGCGGCGCGCGAGACCTCCGCGGAGGAGGTGAACGAACTGCTGCGCTCGGCGGCCGCGGGCGAACTCGCCGGCATCCTGGGCTTTGAGGAACGCCCGCTGGTCTCCAGTGACTTCCGCACCGACCCGCGCTCGTCCATTGTCGATGCACAGTCGACGATGGTGGTGGATGGGACGCAGGTGAAGGTGCTGGCCTGGTACGACAACGAATGGGGCTATGCCAACCGGCTGGTCGAACTGGTCGCGCGCGTGGCCGAGCAGGGCGTGTAGGACGAATGGG
This sequence comes from Thioalkalivibrio sp. ALRh, assembly GCF_000381425.1. NCBI lineage: Bacteria > Pseudomonadati > Pseudomonadota > Gammaproteobacteria > Chromatiales > Ectothiorhodospiraceae > Thioalkalivibrio > Thioalkalivibrio sp. ALRh. The sequence goes on along the minus strand of NZ_KB906523.1, from coordinate 36,399 downwards.
CAGCCCGGCCGAAACGCCGAACGCACCGCCCACCCTGGGGCTGGGCGCCTACGCGCGCATCACCGCGAACTACTGGGCGTTTACCGTCACCGACGGCGCGATCCGCATGCTGGTCGTGCTGTTCTTCCACCAGCTGGGCTACAGCCCGCTGGAGATCGCGTTCCTGTTCCTGTTCTACGAGCTGTTCGGGGTGATCACCAACCTGACCGGCGGCTGGCTGGCCGCGCGGCTGGGGGTGAACACGACGATGATCACCGGGACCCTGCTGCAGGTCGCCGCACTGCTGATGCTCACGGTGCCCGAGGCCTGGCTGGGCGTGGCCTACGTGATGTTCGCGCAGGCGCTGTCGGGCATCGCCAAGGACCTGAACAAGATGAGTGCGAAGTCCGGGGTGAAGCTGGTCGCCGGCGACGGAGAGGGGCGGCTGTTTCGCTGGGTCGCGGTGCTCACCGGCTCGAAGAACGCGCTGAAGGGGGTGGGCTTCTTCGTTGGCGGCGCGCTGCTGTACTCGGTCGGGTTCCAGATGGCGCTGGTGATCCTGGCCGGGATGCTGGCGGTGGTGATGCTGTTCTCCATCGTCGGCCTGCCGCGCGGGCTGGGGAAGGTCGGGGGCAAGCCGAAATTCACCCAGATGTTCTCCAATTCTGCCGCGATCAATGTGCTCTCGGCCGCGCGATTCTTCCTGTTTGGCGCGCGCGATGTCTGGTTCGTGGTCGCCTTGCCGGTATTCCTCAGCGCGACGCTGGACTGGAACCACATGCAGGTGGGGGCGTTTCTGGCGCTGTGGGTGATCGGTTACGGGATCGTGCAGGCGTCGGTGCCGCGTCTGCTGGGTCGCGGCGGGCTGCACCCGACCGGGCTGACCGCGCGGCTCTGGGCCTTCATCCTGATGCTGCTGCCCATCGGCATCGTGATCGGCCTGGAGACGGGCCTGGACCCGGCCTGGGTACTGATGGTCGGGCTGGGCGTGTTCGGCGTGGTGTTTGCGATCAACTCCGCCGTGCACTCGTTCCTGATCCTCGACTATGCGGAGGCCGACCGGGTCGCGATGAAGGTCGGCTTCTACTACATGGCCAACGCCGGTGGGCGTCTGGTTGGCACCGTCGCCTCCGGCGCCATCTTCATGGTCTGGGGCCTGGAGGGCGCGCTGATCGCCTCCACCCTGTTCATCTTCGCCACCTGGATGATCTCCTCCCTGCTCCCCCGCGAGGCCGCACGCGCCTGAGACGGTGGTTCGACGGCAGTCATCAAATTACTGTAATTCCTCGATCACCGCCGCTAGGGTTCGCGAGCGGTAGCGGTCCGCGTGGCGCACCCAGCCGAGCTGGCGGGTGATGGGTGGGGCGGGCCATTCGAGGATGGCCAAGTCGTCGGTGGCCATGGTGCGGGGGAGGAAGCCGATCCCGAGGCCGGCGGCGATCATCATGCGGATGACCTCCAGGTACGGGCTCTCCTGAGCCGCGGCGGGGTGCTGGCCCTGTGCGGCCAGCGCGTGGTCGATCTGGCGGCGGGTGGTGGAGCCCACCGGCGGCAGGATCGCCGGCCAGTCATGAAGGCGCTGTAGAGTGTCCTGCGGGGCATCCTGGGCACGGCCGCGGGCGATCATCGGGACCAGGTCGTCGGTCCAGACGGGTTTAGCCTCCGAGCCCTTCGGCAGGTCGTCGGGCAGGGTGGCCAGGGCCAGATCGGCGTCACCGTGTATCACCGCCTCGATGCCGGCCTCGGAATCCATGAACGCGAGTTCCAGCTCCAGCTCGGGGTAGCGGGTGCGCAGAGCGGCCAGCGGCGTGGGCAGCCGGTGCAGGGCGATGTGGTGCGAGGTGGCCAGGCGGATGCGGCCACGAACGACCTGGTCGAGGTCGGCCACCTGCTGCTCGATCGCGTGCAGGCGGGCCAGGATCTCGCGGGCCTCGGGCAGCAGGCGCGCGGCGACCTCGGTGGGCCTCACGCGGCGTCCCTGGCGCTCGAACAGGGGGCGTTGCAACGTCGCCTCCAGCGACTGTATGCGCTTGCTGATCGCCGGCTGGGTCAGGTGCAGCCGCTCGGCTGCGGCGGAGAAGGCACCGGTGTCGACCACCGCCACGAAGGCCTGCAGGGACTCGATGCTTAGCTGTTCCGGACGCATCCGCCGCCTCCGTGGGATAATAACCGGCTGACTGATGCGGTGCCGGTTTGCCAATCCATAACCATATGGAATGATAAAGATAATAAATCGGATTTGAAAGAATAGAAGGGCGGCCGCAGACTCTGCTTAAACGGTTGTCCTGAAATGACGTCATTGCGAGGAGCGCAGCGACGAAGCAACCTCCATCCGGAACCACCCGATCCCGGTACTGGCGCTCTGCCAGCTTCAGGAGGTTGCCGCGTCGCCTTCGGCTCCTCGCAATGACGGTGCTAGTGGCGACGCTGTGCAAGGGCGGGCCGGTATGGCGCTGGTAGATCATCGGCGGTGGGGCGCAAGAACGATAGAACGCGGCGTGGCCGCGGGAGCGGGTAATGGCAGGCAAGACACTGTACGACAAGCTGTGGGAGGCGCATGTGGTGCGCGAGGAGCCGGATGGCTCGACGCTGCTCTACATCGACCGCCACCTGGTGCACGAGGTGACCAGCCCGCAGGCCTTCGAGGGTCTGCGTCTGGCCGGGCGCAAGCCCTGGCGCGGGGACTCCGTGCTGGCGGTGCCGGACCATAACGTGCCCACTGCCAATCGTGACCGCGGGATCGAGGATCCGGTCTCGCGTACCCAGGTGGAGACGCTGGAGACCAACGTCACGAGCCTGGGGCTGAAGTTCTTCCGGATGGCCGATGTGCGCCAGGGCATCGTGCATGTGATCGGTCCCGAACAGGGGGCGACCCTGCCGGGCATGACGGTCGTCTGCGGCGACTCGCATACCTCCACCCACGGCGCGCTGGGCGCGCTGGCCTTCGGCATCGGCACCTCCGAGGTCGAGCACGTGCTGGCCACGCAGTGCCTGTGGCAGAAGAAGACCAAGGCCATGCAGATCCGCGTGGAGGGCGAGCTGCGCCCGGGCGTGACCGCCAAGGATGTGGTGCTGGCGATCATCGGCCGTATCGGCACCGCGGGCGGTACCGGCTATGCGATCGAGTTCGCCGGCTCGGCGATCCGGAGCCTGTCGATTGAGGGGCGCATGAGCATCTGCAACATGTCCATCGAGGCCGGTGCCCGCGCGGGCATGGTCGCGGTGGACGAGAAGACCATCGAGTACGTGCGCGGCAAGCCCCAGGCGCCGAGCGGCGAGCTGTTTGAACAGGCGGCGGAGTACTGGCGCACGCTGGTCTCTGACCCCGATGCCGAGTTCGACGCGGTGGTGGAGATGGATGCCGCCGAGATTGCCCCGCAGGTGAGCTGGGGCACCTCGCCGGAGATGGTCGCGCCGATCAACGGTCGCGTGCCGGACCCGGCGGCCGAGTCCGATCCGGTGCGCGCCGAGGGCATGAAGCGTGCGCTGGAGTACATGGATCTGCGGCCGAACACGCCGATGACCGAGATTCGTCCGGACAAGGTCTTCATCGGCTCCTGCACGAACTCGCGGATCGAGGACCTGCGCGCCGCCGCCGAGGTGGTCAAGGGCCGCAAGAAGGCCGACAACATCAAGCTGGCGATGGTGGTGCCGGGCTCCGGGCTGGTGAAGCAGCAGGCGGAGCAGGAAGGGCTGGACCGGATCTTTCTGGATGCCGGCTTCGAGTGGCGCGAGCCGGGGTGTTCCATGTGCCTGGCGATGAACGCGGACCGGCTGGAGCCGGGCGAGCGCTGCGCCTCGACCTCGAACCGCAACTTCGAGGGCCGTCAGGGGCAGGGCGGGCGTACCCATCTGGTCAGCCCGGCGCTGGCCGCCGCGGCCGCCGTGGCCGGACACTTTGTCGAACCGTCGGCACTGAAGGAGGCGTAAGCGATGCAGGCCTTTACCGTACACCGTGGGATTGTCGCGCCGCTGGATCGCTCCAATGTCGATACCGACGCGATCATCCCGAAGCAGTACCTGAAGTCGGTCAAGCGTACGGGCTTCGGGCCCAACGCCTTTGACGACTGGCGCTACCTGGACCCGGGCGAGCCCGGTATGGACAGCTCGCAGCGCCGCATCAACCCGGACTTTGTGCTCAACCAGGCGCCGTTCGACCAGGCAAGCATCCTGCTGGCGCGCAAGAACTTCGGCTGTGGCTCCTCGCGCGAGCACGCGGTGTGGGCGCTGACCGACTTCGGTTTTCGTACGGTGATCGCGCCGTCGTTCGCGGATATCTTCTTCTCCAACAGCTGCAAGAACGGGCTGCTGCCGGTGGTGCTGGCCGAGTACGAGGTACAGGCGCTGTTCGATCAGGTCGAGGCGAACCCGGGCGCGCAGGTCGAGGTGAGCCTGGAAGAGATGACCGTAGCGGCACCGGACGGTACCGTGTTCCGTTTCACGCTCGATGAGGATCGCCGCCACCGCCTGCTGAACGGCCTGGATGACATTGCGCTGACGCTGCAGTACGCCGATGACATCCGCGCCTATGAGGAGCGCCAGCGCCGCGAGTGGCCCTGGATGGCGGAGCAACGATAGAAACGATAGAGATGGCGCGGGTGGCTTGAACCCGGGCCTCGTCATTGCGAGGAGCGAAGCGACGAAGCAATCTCCCAAACAATGGCCGAGCGCAGGTAGCGGGATCCGGTGGTTTCGCCCGGAGATTGCCACGGCCCCTACGGGCCTCGCAATGACGAGGTAGAGGTGCCGTCACTGCGACGAAGCAACCTCCGTCCGGAACCACCGGATCCATGTGCCGGCGCTCTGCCAGCTTCCGGAGGTTGCCACGGCCCCTGGCGGGGCCTCGCAATGACGGGGCCGGGGCGCACCGTCATCGCGAGGAGCGCAGCGACGTGGCGATCTCTGTGGGTGGCCCCGGCGTCGGCCGGGACGAACGTCGTGGTTCCGTCCGGAGGTTGCCACGGCCCCTTGCGGGGCCTCGCAATGACGGTGCTATTGGAATCGTACAAGTAAAAGCTAACAGTTGGTTAGGAGAGGTTTGTGAGCCGAATTCTGGTATTGCCCGGGGACGGGATCGGGCCCGAGATCGTGGCCGAGGCGCTGAAGGTGCTGGAGCGTGTGGGCGAGATCGGCGGCCTGGATCTGGAGATCGAGCAGGGGCTGATCGGGGGCGCGGCGCACGATGCGGCAGGTCACCCGTATCCGGAGGCCACCCGCGAGGCGGCGCGCCGCGCCGACGCGATCCTGCTCGGCGCGGTCGGCGGCCCGCAGTACGAGTCGCTGGAACGCGACCTGCGCCCCGAGCGCGGACTCCTGGGTATTCGTTCGGATCTGGGCCTGTTCGCGAACCTGCGGCCGGCGATCCTGTATCCGCAGCTGGCCTCGGCCTCCACGCTGAAGCCGGAGGTCGTCAGCGGGCTGGATATCCTGATCGTGCGCGAACTGACCGGCGGGATTTACTTCGGCCAGCCGCGCGGGATCGAGGAGCGCAATGGCGAGCGCTATGGCTTCAATACCGCCGCCTACAGCGAATCGGAGATCGAACGCATCGCGCGGGTTGGTTTCGAGTCCGCGATGAAGCGCGGCAAGCGCCTGTGCTCGGTGGACAAGGCCAATGTGCTCGAGGTCTCGGAGCTGTGGCGCGAGGTGGTCGAGCGCGTCGGGAAGGAATTCCCCGAGGTCGAGCTGTCTCACATGTATGTGGACAACGCGGCCATGCAGCTGGTGCGTGACCCCAAGCAGTTCGACGTGATGGTGACTGGCAACATGTTCGGCGACATCCTGTCCGATGCCGCGGCCATGCTGACCGGGTCCATCGGGATGCTGCCCTCGGCTTCGCTGAACAGCGAGGGGGTCGGTCTGTACGAGCCGATCCACGGCTCCGCGCCGGATATCGCGGGGCAGGGCAAGGCCAATCCGATGGCGACCGTGCTGTCGGTCGCGATGCTCTTGCGCCACAGCCTGAATCGTAATGACCTGGCCGAGCGCATCGAGCAGGCTGTGGGGCGGGTGCTGGATCAGGGGCTGCGCACGCCGGACATCTTTGGTGAGGGCATGACGCTGGTGGGCACCCAGGGGATGGGTGATGCCCTGGTGGCTGCGCTGGAGGGCTAGGCGTTGTAGCCAATGATGCGTTTCGCTGCGCTCAACGCATCCTACGAATGTTTCAACGGATCAATATTTTGCAGTTAGAACTTAAACCGGGAATGAACGATGAGTGACCGCAAGTTTGACGTGGCCGTGGTGGGCGCAACCGGCGCCGTCGGCGAGACCCTGCTCTCCATCCTGGCAGAGCGCGACCTGCCGCTGGGCCGTGTGCATGCGCTGGCCAGTTCGCGCTCGGTCGGCAAGACGGTCGCCTTCGGCCGCCGCGAGCTGGAGGTGGAGGATCTGGCCACCTTCGATTTCTCCACCGTGCAGATCGGGCTGTTCTCGCCGGGGGCCTCGGTGTCCGCGGAGTACGCCCCGAAGGCGGCCGCGGCCGGCTGCGTGGTGATCGACAACACTTCGCAGTTTCGCTACGACCCGGAGATCCCGCTGGTGGTGCCGGAGGTCAATCCCGAGGCCGTCGCCGGCTACAAGAAGCACGGGATCATCGCGAACCCGAACTGCTCCACCATCCAGATGCTGGTGGCGCTGAAGCCGCTGCATGACGCGGTCGGCGTCGAGCGCATCAACGTCGCCACCTACCAGGCCGTCTCCGGCACCGGCAAGGATGCGATCGAGGAACTGGCCCACCAGACGGCGGCGCTGCTGAACGGCCGCCCGGTGGAGTGCAATGTCTATCCCAAGCAGATCGCGTTCAACGCGCTCCCGCACATCGACGTCTTCCAGGACAATGGCTACACCAAGGAAGAGATGAAGATGGTCTGGGAGACCCGGAAGATCATGGGTGACGAGTCCATCCTGGTGAACCCGACCGCCGTGCGCATCCCGGTGTTCTACGGCCATTCCGAGGCCCTGCACATCGAGACCCGCGAGAAGATCAGTGCCGAGAAAGCGCGCGAGATCCTGTCCGCCGCACCCGGCGTGACGGTGCTGGACAAGCACGAGGACGGGGGCTATCCGACCGCCGTGACCGAGGGTTCCGGCAAGGATGCGGTGTTCGTCGGACGCATCCGCGAGGACATCTCGCATCCCCGCGGGCTGGACCTCTGGGTGGTGTCCGACAACGTGCGCAAGGGGGCCGCGTTGAACACAATCCAGATTGCCGAGGTTTTGATCCGGGATTACCTGTGATTTAATCCGGTAAAAGTCCGGGAAAATTCATACCCGGCAACACGCGGCCAGGGGGCGCTGGGGCCAGGAAGATGGCCCCAGGCGATGACAGGCCGCGCGGCACATTCAGGGGGGATTCGTGCGCAAGTTACTACTCGGGCTACTGCTCTTGCTGCTGGTTGCACCGGCATCATCGAATTCGGTGAGTTTCGGTGAGGTCAACCTGCAATCCCATCTGAACCAGACCTTGCGGGCGGAGATTCCGCTGCGCGGGGGTGCCGCAGCCAGTGATTCACTGCAGGTGCGCCAGGCTTCGGAAAACGAATACCGGCGCGCAGGCATGAGCCGCGGCAGTGTGCCGGGCGACCTGAACATCCAGGTTCAGGGTGAGGGGTCCGATCGTCGGGTGGTACTGACCACGCGTCAGCCGGTGCGCGAGCCCTATGTGGGCATCCTCCTCGAGGCCCGCTGGGATGGTGGGCGCTCGATGCGCGAAGTCTCCCTGTTGCTCGATCCGCCGGACACCATGCCTTCCGGAGCGGCCGCTCCGGTCCCGCGTGACACCGCTCGGGGGGCACCGCGTCGACAAGACACGCCGATGCCGCGTGAAGGTGAGTCCTACACCGTGCGCAGCGGCGATACCCTCTATCGCATCGTGGAGCGCGCGGGTCTGGCCGGTATGGCGGATCAGGCGATGGTGGCGTTCCTGGAGGCCAACCCCGACGCGTTTTCTGACCAGAACATCAACAGCCTGCGCGCGGGTGCCGAACTGACCGTCCCGTCGCGTTCGGAGCTTGAGTCGCGCAGTGCGGCCGAGGCGCGGCAGGAAGTGCAGCGGCAGGTTCAGGCCTGGCGCGACGGAACGGTGACGGCAGCCCGCGAAGAACCCGAGCCTGAAGAAGCAGCGGAAGTCGAGACGGAAGTCGAAGCGGTCCCGGAAGAGGATGAGACGGTAGCGGAGGACGACGAGGCCGCCGCGGATGACGCCGTGGCCGCTACGGACGAGGACGATGAAGCGGCCGCGGCTGACGACCGCCTGGAGATTGTGACAGAACTCCTGCCGGAGACGGATGAAGGCGCGGCTGCCGCGGCCGAGTCCCCCGATCTGCTCCAGGAAGCCATGCTGTCCCAGCGCGCCGAGATGGAGGGGATGCGCGATCAGATTACAGAACTGCGCGAGGAACTGGGTGAGCGAGGCCGTCTTGCGGAGCTTTCGAGCGAGAATATGGCCGAGCTGGAGGAGCAGCTGAGCCAGCTGCGGGCGGAACGCAATGAACTGATGGCACGGCTCGATCGGGCCGATGCCGAACGCAATGCGCCGCTGCACGAGCGGATCATGAACGATCCGCTGCTGCTGATGATGGCGATTGCACTGGTGATCCTGCTGCTGCTGGTGCTGTTGGCCTTTGCGCGCGGTGGTCGGCGCGAGGTGGTGGTTGAAGAGCGTGCCGCCGGCATGCCGGCGCGGGCGGACAACAGCGGTGTGCGGGCCGCGGCCGCGGATCCCGTCGGCTACGAAGCGCGTGAGATCGATGGTGCGGGCGCGGGATCGAGCGGCGCCGGTGCAGCCGTAGCCGGAGGGGCCGCAGCGGGCCTGGCGGCCGGAGCGGTCGCGGGCAAGGACGATGATCGCGAGCAGTCGGACGAGCCGGAGGAGTCGGTGAGTGAGCCTGTCGTGGTGAGCTCCAGTGGCGACGCTTCGGTGGACGACGTGCTGGCGGAAGTGGATGTCTGCCTGGCCTACGGGATGAATGATCAGGCCGAAGAGACGCTGACCCAGGCCATCGAGCGCGATCCGGATAATTCCCAGTATCGTCTGAAGCTGGTCGAGGCGCGCATGGCGCTGGGCGACGAAGAGGGCGCCCGCGAGGCGGCATCCGCCCTGCGCGAACGCCTGCCGGCGGACGATGTTGAAACCCGCAATCATCTGGCGGAGCTGGAATCGCGTATCGGTGGCGCCGATGATGACAGCGCTGGACCTGCGGGCGCTCCGGCGGGTGTCGAAGGTCTGGGTGCTGCGGTGGAGCCGCAGGCGGCGGGTGACGGCGAAGCGCCGAACGAAATCGACTTCTCCGGCCTGGATCTCCCGGATGTGAAATCCGAAACCGAAGATCTCGGGGACACCGCCGAGCCACAAGAAGAGACCGATTCCGGGCTGGCCTTTGATTTCGACGAGACCTTCGATGAAGGGGCTTCGACGCCTGCGGAGAAGACGTCTTCGGAAACGGACGAAGCGCGCAGCGACGACCTGAACGACTTGTCATTCGATATCGACGACAGCGATCTGCCGAACCTGGATGAAGAGACCCGGGGCGACGCGGCTGGGAGTGACATCCCGGCATTGGATTTGGGAGCCGACGATTTGCCGGCTGCCGGCCAGGAAGAGGACTTGCCGCTGGAGGGCGATGCCTCTGCGCCCATCGGGGCGGACGAAGACAATGAGACACGGTTGAGCCTGGCGCAGGCCTATGCGGACATGGGCGATGACGAGGGCGCGCGTGAACTGATCGACGAGATTGTGGCCACCGGGTCGGACGACCAGAAGGCCCAGGCGGAGGCGATTCGTCAGCAATTGGACGGCTCCTGAGCCGTCCATCTGTCTTGTGAAGAGTATCCTGTCGCGATGATGCGGCAGGGTTTCGATAGGCAACAAGAAACGGCCGGGTCGGCGTCCCTGTGGGCGCTCCCGGCCGTTTTGCTGGTGTCGGTGGTGCTGGCGACCGCGAAGCCGGCCGTGGTGCTGGCAGTGCTGGTTGGCGCGGTCGGGTTGGTATGGGTCGGGCCGTTCGCCTGGCGGCGATGCGGGCGCCTGCTCTGGCGACTGAAATGGTTTTATCTCTCGTTGCTGGTGTTCTTCGGCGTATGGCCAGTCGAAGCAGGCGGGGATTCGGTGCTGGCCGGCCTGAGCGAGGCCGCCTGGCGGATCGGGGCGTTGGCGCTGGTGGTGGTGCTGGTGGTCTGGCTGACGGAGCGTTTCTCGCGCGGCGAGCTGGTCTGGGCGCTGTCGACCTTGTTGGCGGGTCCTCGTGGTTGCTTTGGCGCGTGGGGCGCGCGCTTCGCGCAGCGGCTTTTTCTGGCTCTGGCGCTGTTCGAGTCGGATCGGGTTAATACCGAGCGCGAACGTGAGCAACTCCGGGGTGGATGGCGGGAACGACTGCAGGCGGCGCGCGACTGGCTGATTGCTCGGCTGGATCGGGCCTTGAGTGGGGAGGTGCCAGCGCCAGGGGCTCGCGAGTCCCACCAGGACATGGACGAGGTTCGGAAAGAGGGCGCGGGGGCCGTGGTGTGGTTGTGGACAGTGGCGGTTGCAGGTGGCTGGATCGCCTGGTGGTGGTGATCGGGTGATGACAAATACGACTTCGGCAATGCGTGATGCAGACCGGGTGCCTGGAGCGGTTTGTCAGCGCTGGGCGTTGGGGGTCGAGTACGACGGGCGTGGGCTGCTGGGCTGGCAGCGTCAGAAAGACGGCCCCAGCGTGCAGGGGCATCTGGAAGCGGCGCTGAGTTTCGTGGCCAATCACGGGATCGAGCTCAGCTGCGCGGGGCGCACGGACGCGGGTGTGCATGCGACCGCTCAAGTGGCGCACTTTGACACTTCGGCGGTGCGGGAGCGGCATTCCTGGGTGTTGGGGGTAAACAGTCGCCTACCGGACGGGATTGCCCTGCGCTGGGCCGAGCCGGTCGCTGAAGACTTTCATGCGCGTTTCAAGGCATTCGGTCGCCGCTATCGCTATGTGATCGCGAATCGAGCGGTGCGGCCTGCACTGGAAGCGGGGCGGGTGGCCTGGTGGCGCCGTCCGCTGGATGCCGCGCGGATGCACGACGCGGCGCAGGTCTTCGTGGGCGAACACGACTTTTCCAGCTTGCGCGCCGCCGGGTGCCAGGCCAAGTCGCCGATCCGGGAGGTGCACTTGATTGCGGTCCAGCGGCGGGGTTCGTATGTGATTCTGGATATCCATGCCAATGCCTTCCTGCATCACATGGTGCGCAATATCGCCGGGGTTCTTCTGGCGATCGGCGACGGGCGCGAAGAGCCGGGCTGGGCTGCACGGATTCTTGCGGCTCGCGACCGGCGCGTCTCGGGGATCACGGCGCCGGCCGGCGGGCTTTATTTCGTGCACGTCGACTATCCGCCCGAGTTCGCTCTCCCCAGTGCCGAGGGGCCGATGCTGGAAGGGATCCCCGGCAATGGGGCGATCTGATTGCGGGAAAGGGGTCGCGGGCCGCGGTTCTGGTAGGCTTTGGCGCTTGATGAATGAGGCCGGAGCGGGATGCGCTATCGGGTAAAGATTTGCGGGATCACGACGCCGGAGCAGGCGGTGGCCGCGGCGCGTGCCGGGGCCGACGCGATTGGCCTGGTGTTTCATCCGCCCAGCCGCCGTTATGTCGAGCCCGACCAGGCGGCGGAGATCGCTGCGGCGCTGCCGCCCTTCGTGACGACGGTGGGGCTGTTCGTGGATCCGGAGCCGGCGCGCCTCGAGGAGATCCTTTCCGGGGTGCGCCTGGACTGCCTGCAGTTCCACGGTCATGAATCGGCAACGGAATGTGCGCGTTTCGGGTACCCCTATCTCAAAGCGGTGTCGATGAACGAGACGGGTGATCCGCGGCCGGTGATGGACGCCCACCCCCAGGCGCAGGGCTTTCTGCTGGACAGCCATGGAGCCGGACGTAGTGGCGGTTCCGGCCACCGGTTCGACTGGGACACGGTGCCCGATGGGCTGGACCGGCCCTGGCTGCTGGCCGGGGGGCTGGACGAGGATTCGGTACGCGAGGCGCTGGAACACCTGCGCCCGTACGGGGTCGACGTAAGCTCCGGGGTCGAGAGTGGCCCGGGAATCAAGGATGCACGGCGCATGGAGGCCTTTGTGAAGGCCGTGCGCCAATGCGAGGTGAACGAATGAGCAAGATCGACTGGGCGGCGTTCCCGGATGCCCGCGGGCATTTCGGGCCCTATGGCGGGCGCTTTGTGTCCGAGACGCTGATGGGTGCGCTGGACGAGCTGCAAAAGGCGTACGAGCAGTACATGGGCGATGCCGATTTCATGGCAGAGCTGGACCATGATCTGAAGCAGTTCGTCGGGCGACCCAATCCGCTTTACCACGCCGAGCGCCTGTCGAAGGAGCTGGGCGGGGCGCAGGTGTACTTCAAGCGCGAAGACCTGAACCACACCGGCGCGCACAAGGTGAACAACACCATCGGTCAGGCCCTGCTGGCCAAGCGCCTGGGCAAAACCCGCATCATCGCGGAGACCGGTGCCGGCCAGCATGGCGTGGCCACCGCGACCGTGGCCGCGCGCCTGGGGCTGGAATGCGTGATCTATATGGGCGAGGAGGACACGCGCCGCCAGACTCCGAACGTTTTCCGTATGCGTCTGTTAGGGGCCGAGGTAGTCGCGGTGAAATCGGGCACGCGCACGCTGAAGGACGCCTTGAACGAGGCGATGCGCGACTGGGTCACGAATGTCGACGACACCTTCTACATCATCGGTACCGTCGCGGGTCCGCATCCGTATCCGGCCATGGTGCGGGACTTTCAGGCCGTGATTGGCCGTGAGGCGCGGGAGCAGCACCTGGAGATGACCGGCAAGCTGCCGGATGCCCTGGTGGCCTGCGTAGGTGGGGGCTCCAACGCCATCGGCCTGTTCCATCCGTTTCTGGATGACGAGTCCGTGGAAATGATCGGCGTCGAGGCCGCGGGCGCGGGCATCGAGTCCGGCCGGCATTCGGCTCCGCTCTGTGCGGGGCAGCCGGGCGTGCTGCATGGCAACCGCACCTACCTGATGGAGGACGAGCATGGGCAGATCGTCGGGACGCACTCGGTCTCCGCCGGGCTCGATTATCCGGGCGTCGGACCTGAGCACGCCTGGCTGAAGGATACGGGCCGTGCGCGCTATGTCGCCGTGACCGACGACCAGGCGCTGGAGGGCTTTCATCGGCTCACCCGTACCGAGGGCATCATCCCGGCACTCGAGACCTCCCACGCCATCGCGCATGTCCTGGAGCTCGCCCCGACCATGCGCCCGGACCAGAGCATCATCGTCAACCTGTCGGGCCGGGGTGACAAGGACCTCAACACCGTGGCGGAACGCGAAGGAATCACGCTATGACTCGCATCGAGCAACGTTTTGCCAAGCTGCGGTCGGAGAACCGTGCTGCGCTGGTGCCCTATGTGACCGCGGGAGACCCGGAGCCGGCCGCCACCGTGCCGCTGATGCATGCGCTGGTGAAGGCCGGTGCGGACCTGATCGAGCTGGGGGTTCCGTTCTCCGACCCGATGGCGGATGGGCCGGTGATCCAGAAGGCCTGCGAGCGGGCGCTGCGCTACGGCACGAGCCTGCGGGATGTGCTGGGCATGGTCGCCGAGTTTCGCAAGACCGATCCCGAGACGCCGGTGGTGCTGATGGGCTATCTGAACCCGGTCGAGCGGATGGGTTACGAGACTTTTGCCGAAAAGGCCCGTGAGGCGGGGCTGGACGGCCTGCTGACGGTGGACCTGCCGCCCGAGGAATGCGACGACGTCGCGGGGCTGCTGGAAAACGCGCAGATCGCGCCGATCTTCCTGGTGGCGCCCACGACCTCGGACGAACGCATTGCCCATGTATCGCGCGCGGGGCGGGGGTTCATCTACTACGTGTCGCTCAAGGGCGTGACTGGTTCGCAGACGCTGGATACCTCCGCGCTGGCCGAGCGCCTTGAGGCCATTCGCCAGCATACGAATCTCCCGCTGGGTGTGGGTTTTGGAATTCGCGACGCCGAGACGGCCGGGCGGGTCGCGCGCGTGGCCGATGCCGTGGTCGTGGGCAGCGCGATCGTGCGTCTCGCCGAGGAATTTGACGGTGACCCGGTCGGTTTCGCTCATGCCGCGTCCGAGGTCGTCGCGGGGATGCGCGTGGAGATGGACCGCGTGCGCGCGTCCGGCGTCGAGGCGTCGGTGTAGTAGAATGCGGCGCTCGCAGGACTAAGGGATTCAGGATGAGCTGGTTTGAAAAACTGATGCCTTCGCGCATCCGTACCGACAACAGCAGCAAGCGGGGCGTGCCCGAGGGGCTGTGGGTGCGCTGCGAGGGCTGCGACGCCACGCTGTACCGCCCCGAGGTGGAACGCAATCTCGATGTCTGCCCGAAATGCGGGCATCACCGGCGCATGAGCGCGCGGCGTCGTCTGGAGACCTTCCTCGATCAGGAGGGGCGCGAGGAAATCGCCGCTCAGATCGAATCTTCCGACGTCCTGAAGTTCCGCGATTCCAAGAAATACAAGGACCGTCTGGTCGCCGCGCAGAAGTCGACCGGCGAACGCGACGCGCTGGTCGTCATGCAGGGCCAGCTGATGGGGCGCCCGCTGGTGGCCTCCGCTTTTGATTTCCGCTTCATGGGCGGGTCCATGGGTTCTGCGGTGGGCGAGCGCTTTGTCCGCGGTGCCAACCGTTCTCTGGAGCAGCGCATTCCGCTGGTCTGCTTCAGTGCGTCTGGCGGGGCGCGGATGCAGGAGGCCTTGTTCTCGCTGCTGCAGATGTCCAAGACCAGCGCGGTGCTGGCGCGGATGCGCGAGGAACGTATCCCGTTCGTCTCGGTGATGACCGACCCCACCATGGGCGGCGTCTCCGCGAGCCTTGCGATGCTCGGCGATATCAACGTCGCCGAACCCAACGCCCTGATCGGTTTTGCCGGTCCGCGCGTGATCCAGCAGACCGTCCGCGAGACGTTGCCGGAGGGCTTTCAGCGGTCCGAGTTCCTGCTCGAGCACGGTGCGGTCGACATGATCATTGAACGCGGCGAGATGCGCCGTCGTCTGGCCTCTGTGCTCGGCATGCTGACGCACGGGCCGGCCCCGGCCCCCGAGGCGCCTCCGGTCGAGGAAGAAGAGCCGGAGGTGGAAGTGATTCGTGCGGAGGACACCGGCGAATCGACGGATGCCCCGCGCTCTACCTGACTCCATCCGTGCGCTACGCCACACTGGCTGAATGGCTGGCCTTCCAGGAGCGATTGCACCCGGTGGGGATGGACCTCACCCTGGAGCGCATCGCCCTGGTCGCCGATCGGCTGGGGCTGCGTGGTCCAGGGGCGCGCCGTACGGTCATTGTCGCGGGGACCAACGGCAAGGGCACGGTCACCACGCGCACGGCAGCGCTGTTGCAGGCCCAGGGCCTGAATGTCGGGCTCTTCACCTCTCCTCATTTGCTCCAGTACAACGAACGTATCCGCTTGAACGGCCGCCCGGCTTCGGACGCAGACCTGTGCCGGGCATTCGAGGCGATCGACCAGGCTCGGGGTCACGATTCGCTGACCTATTTCGAGTTTGCAGCCCTGGCTGCGGCCTGGCTCTTCCGTGAGGCTCGGGTCGACGTGCAGGTGCTGGAGGTCGGGCTTGGTGGACGGCTGGATGCTGTGAACATCTGGGATGCGGATGTGGCGGCGGTTACCGCCGTCGATCTCGACCACCAGGCCTGGCTCGGTGATTCGCGCGAGGTGATCGGGCACGAGAAGGCCGGCATCATGCGTGCGGGGCGCCCCGTGGTGCTCGGCGAGTTGTCGCCTCCCCAGAGTGTGCTGGACCATGCCCAGGCGCTTGCGTGTCGTACTGTCCGCCTGGGCCGCGATTTCGACCTGCTGGTTGAACAGGAGCGGCTCGTCTGGCGCTGGAATGGGGCCCAGGTCGAGTGGAATGTCCCGCTGGCGCGTGGGCTGAGTGGTGCGGCGCTGGCAAATACCGCCACCGCGCTGGCGGTGGTCGAGTCGCTTGGCATGGACGCCGGGCTGAGTGCGGCCACAATGGAGCGGGCTCTGAAGGTGCGCCCGCCGGGCCGTCTGCAGCGCCTGAATGGCCCGCCCGATTGGCTGCTGGATGTGGCGCACAACGCCCAGGCCGTCGCCGAGCTCGCCCGCTGGCTGCGCGAGAACCCGTCGGCAGGCCCGACCGTTGCGCTGGTGGCGGTGATGGCCGACAAGGATCGCAGTGCCATGTGGCGCGACCTGGACGGGCTAATCGATATCTGGATTCCGGTACCGCTCGATCTCCCTCGGGCCCTTCCTGCCTCCGATCTGGCCGGGGAGCTGGAACAGGTGGGTCAGTCCGGGGTCCGTCCGGCTGGCGATATCCAGCAGGCCTTGAAACAGGCCGCCGAATCGGCAGGTTCACAGGGTCGTTGCGTCGTATTCGGCTCGTTTCACACGGTGGCTGCGGTCCTTGAACAGGCACCGAAGCTGGCTGCTGCGGCCTTGAGAGAGTCACTCCCGGACTCAGCGGTAGCGGAGGGAGTGTGACATGGCGAGGCTGAAGCGGATCATTCGCCTTGCCCGGGCGGGCGCGTGCGGCGTAAGGTCGCTGGGAAGACCCGACGCACGGGACCCCAATGCGAACATGGCATGACCACCGATAATCCCATTCGCTTTCGCCTCACAGGCGCGGTGATCCTGATCGTGATCGCCGTGATCTTTCTCCCGTGGCTGTTTGATGGCGCGGGCTATGAACACATGAGTGGTATCGATGACCCGGTCCCCGATGCCCCGACCTTCGCCGCACCCGATATCGCGCTTCCTTCCGAACGCGAGGCAACGCCTCCGCGACCCGAGCGTGAGGGGGAAGGGGAGAGCCGAATTGCTGACCTGCATGCGCTGGAGAACGGCGAGGAGGGTCGCGAGACCGCAGCTGACAAGGACAATGGGCCGATCCCCGAACCAGTGGAAGCCGCTCCGGAGTCCAGGGCGATCGAGGCCGGCTGGGCTGTCCAGGTGGGCAGCTATCGGGACGGAGACAATGCGCGCGAGGAGGAGGCGCGCTTGCGCGAGGCCGGCTTGCCGGCGTTCATCGACGAGTCGGAGGCTGAGGGGCGCAGCATCTATCGAGTCAAGGTTGGACCGGTGGCGCAGCGCGACGAGGCCCAGAAGCTGGGCGAGCAGCTGAAGGACGAGCTCGATATTACCGGCATCGTGGTGACCTTCCCGTGAGGTCCGGGCATTCCACAAGCGCGGGCGAGCGCCTGCGAATTGCGATTCGCTGCGGTACACTACGCAGCCTTTTCGCACCCGAAGTCCGCCGCGCGTGAACTGGATCGACCTGGTCATTGTTGCCCTGATCGTTGTCTCGGGGCTTATCAGTCTGTTTCGTGGCTTCGTGCGCGAGTCGTTCTCGCTCGCGACCTGGATTGTGGGCATCTGGCTGGGTATTCGACATGCCGCCGAGGTTGCCGAAGTCCTGCCGCAGGCGCTGTCGGATGCCACTTTGCGCTTGGGCGTGGGGTTCGCGCTGATCTTCATCGGGGTCCTCATTGTGGGCGGCATTCTCGGAGTGCTGGCCAATCGTCTCGTACGCGGGAGTGGCCTGACGGGTACCGACCGCTCGCTCGGCGTAATCTTTGGTCTGCTGCGCGGGGTGGTACTGGTCGCCGTGCTGGTTTTCGCTGCGTCCCTGACCTTGATGCCCGAGGAGGGCTGGTGGGAAAACAGCCGCCTGATCCCCGAGTTCGAGCGTCTGGTCGACTGGATGATCGCGCAATTGCCGGAGGGCTGGCAGGAACAGATTGGTGAGCTGCTGGCCTCCGATCCTGTAGAACCGCCTCCGGATGCCCCTGCCGATGATGCGCCGGCACCACAACCCGAACCCCCCGCCGAAGATCTCTAGTCGATCGCCTTGATGGAGCCCTGAGCCGTATGTGTGGAGTAGTCGGAATCGTCGGGCGTGGCCCGGTGAATCAGCCGCTTTATGATGCCTTGCTGGTGTTGCAGCACCGCGGGCAGGATGCCGCCGGGATCGTGACCTGCGACGACGAGGGTCGGTTGCACCTGCGCAAGGACAACGGCCTGGTGCGGGATGTATTCAACGACCAGCACATGCAGGGGCTGATCGGCAACATGGGCATTGGTCATGTGCGCTATCCGACCGCCGGGAGCTCCAGTTCTGCCGAGGCCCAGCCGTTCTACGTGAACTCCCCGTTCGGTATTACGCTGGGACATAACGGCAACCTGACCAATGCCCGCGAACTGAAACAGGCCCTGTTTGCGACCGATCGTCGGCATATCAACACGGATTCCGACTCCGAGATTCTGCTGAACGTCTTCGCGCAGGAGCTCCTGCGCTATCTGGATAACGGTCTGACCGCCGACTCCGTTTTTAACGCAGTCGAACGCGTGCACGAGCGCGCCAAGGGCGCTTACGGCGTGGTCGCGATGATCGCCGGGCGCGGCCTGTTGGCCTTTCGCGACCCGAACGGTATCCGTCCGATCGTCTATGGCTCGCGTGAAGCCGAGGAGGGCGGGCGAGAATGGATGGTTGCCTCCGAGAGCGCCGCGCTCGAGTCCCAGGGCTTCGAGCTGGAACGCGACCTGGCGCCCGGCGAGGCCGTGTTCATTACCCCCGAGGGCGAGGTCTCGACGCGCGTCTGCGCCGAGGACACCCAGCTCAACCCCTGCATTTTCGAGCATGTGTACTTTGCCCGGCCCGATTCGGTGATCGACAACGTGTTTGTGCACCGCGCGCGCATGCGCATGGGCACCGCGCTGGGCGAGAAGATCCGCCGCATCTGGCCGGATCATGACATTGACGTGATCGTGCCGATCCCTGATACCGGCCGCACCGTGGCGCTGGAGATGGCGCACGAACTGAACATCAAGTATCGCGAGGGGTTCATCAAGAACCGCTACATCGGCCGCACGTTCATCATGCCGGGCCAGACGAAGCGGCGGAAATCGGTACGCCAGAAGCTCAACGCGATTTCGCTGGAGTTTCGGGGCAAGAACGTGATGCTGGTGGACGACTCGATCGTGCGCGGAACCACCTCGCGCGAGATCGTCATGATGGCCCGCGAGGCCGGGGCCAGGAAGGTCTACTTCGCCTCCGCCGCGCCCCCGGTGCGTTATCCGAATGTCTACGGGATTGATATGCCCGCGGCGCATGAACTCATTGCCCATGGCAGAGACGAACAGGAAGTATGCGAGGCGATCGCCGCCGACCGCCTGATCTACCAGGACCTGGAAGATCTGCAAAAGGCCGTGCGGCGGGGGAACCGAAACATCGAGACCTTCGACTGCTCCGTGTTTACCGGCGAGTACGTGACTGGATTGCCCCCTGATTACCTCGAGTATCTGGCCTCGCTGCGGGGCGAAGGACTGGTGAATACGCCCGTGGCGGGCGAGGTGCTGGATCTGGCCAACAAGAAGTGACGAGAGAGTAGTGACCTTGCCGAGTTTGCAGTGGATCGAACCGGTCGTGGAAGCGGCGCGGGAACAGGCGGGAAGCGGCGAAGGTTTGCCGGCGGTCGTGGTGCGCGTGGACCAGCAGCGCCTGTACGTGTGGGAAGACGGCAAGGTCACGGAAATCTTCGATGTCTCGACCTCCGAGCGAGGCATCGGGAACCAGGATGGCACGTACAAGACGCCGCTGGGGCTGCATCGCATTGCCGAGCGCTTCGGCGATGGTGCCGAGCGCGGCACAGTGTTCCGGGCGCGCGCGAACACTGGCGAGATTGCCGAGATCCTGACCGGCGAAGGCGAGCGCAGCCAGCGCGACAACATCACCTCGCGCATCCTCTGGCTCGAGGGCCTGGAGCCTGGCCTCAATCGTGGGGGCAGCATCGATTCCTACCACCGCTACATCTACATCCACGGTACGGATGAAGAGGGGCGGATCGGCCAGCCGGCCTCCGTAGGGTGCGTACGTATGCGCAACGACGAGGTCATCGAACTGTTTCCTCGCCTCCCGGTGGGGACCCTCGTCGTGATCCTGAACGGCCCGGATTACGAAACCGGTCGTATCCTTCCGGTTTAGCACACGTCCGGCGGCCCAGCGCGGCTCGCGTTCGGCGTGATCCAGAAATCCCTAATTTTCTAACAATTTCCGAGGGAACTCCGTCAGCATCAGACGGCTCTCACAATAACCTGCGTTTGGCGTACGTGAATTCGCGGCAATCGCCTGATACAATCAGGGAATTATTCCTGACAACAACTGTCAGGTAAAAAGGGAATTATTCCTGACTATGATTGTCAGGAAAGGTGAACGGATTCGAATCTGTGAATGGATGTCGACCTCGACACGCACGATCACGGTTTCTCGGAGGCTTTAAGACATGAAACTCTCAACCAAGGGCCGCTACGCGGTGACCGCCATGATGGATCTCGCGATCCATGATCGGGTCGGACCGGTGACCCTGGCCGACATCTCGCAGTGCCAGGGCATCTCGTTGTCCTATCTGGAACAACTGTTTGCAAAGCTGCGCAAGGCTGACCTGGTGGAAGGCGTGCGGGGGCCCGGCGGCGGTTACCGCCTGGCCAAGCGTGCGGACCAGATCAGCATTGCCAACATCATCACGGCAGTCGATGAATCAGTCGACGTGACCCGTTGCAAGGGTCACAAGGACTGCCAGCATGGCGAACGCTGCCTGACGCACGAGCTGTGGGATGACCTGAGCCAGCAGCTGTACGACTTCCTCGACGGCATTACGCTGGCGCAGTTTGCCAACCGTCCGGAAGTGCAGAAGGTCGCTCGTCGTCAGGATGAGCGCCGCGGCGCGCGGCACCACTTCATCTTCCGTAACGACGCGGCCTGATAGCGGCCGGACGACCCAGCGGCCCGGGGCTCCCGGCGCCGCTGCGCAAGACCTGAAGGCCCGACCGGGTGCTGAATCCGGCCGGGCCTTTTCCATTGGCGCATCCTATGTCGTCCGCGGTGCAGGCTGGCCGACGGGTGGCTTCCGAAGGTCGGATGCAGCCAGGCGGCGCAGGGCCATCAGATGTCCGGCCCGGTCGTCGGGCCGCGCGGGCGCGAAGCGGGCCAGGTTGTAGTGCTCGGCGAAGGCGTCGACGATGGGCGCGAGATCGGGCCGTGCAGCCTTGATCCGTCGGGTCCAGGTGACGACGGGCTCGTGTGCGTGGCGGCCGAGTCCCGTCTGTTGGCGTTCGATGCGACGGGACAGGCGTTGCAGGAGTCGATCCGCTGCGTCGAGGGGACGACGAGGTCGGCGCCAGCCGGCCCAGGCCAGAGCCGCGACCGCCAGCAGCCCAAACCCCGCGCCCAGTGCCGTGACGATGTCGCGCCAGTCCGTTGCGTCGAGCCCGAAACGCGCGAAGAGCTCGCGCTGGCGCTCGGGATCGAATGCCAGCACCCAGCTCTCCCAGCGGAACCGGGCGAAATCGCGCCAGTCTTCGAACCCAAACCGAAGCTGTTGCACCCAGCCCAGCCCGTCACGGCGCAGGAAATCGGGCACGGATTCGCCCTCGCCACCGGTCAGGCCGCCAATACCGGCCTCGATGCGCTCCGGAGCGATCGCCACGGTGGGGTCGACGCGAATCCAGCCCTCGCCATCCAGCCATACCTCGTTCCAGGCATGCGCGTCGGCGTTTCGCAGGCGCAGATATTCGCCCCGCTGCATCCATTCCCCGCCCTGGTAGCCCGTGACCACGCGGGTCGGGATCCCCGCCGAGCGCATCAGCACGGCGAACGCGGAGGCATAGTGTTCGCAGTAACCGGCCTGGGTTTCGAACAGGAACTGGTCGGTGACATCCCCCGCGAGGGTGGGGGGCTGCAGGGTATAGCGATAGGGGGCGGCGGCGAAGCGATTCAGGGCGGCCTGGATGATCGCGCGGTCATCATCGCCATGCGTGGCGCGCCAGAGGGCGACCTCGGCACGGGAGCGAGGGGCTGCGCTGGGTGGGAGTTCAAGGGCGCGTTCACGGGCGGAGCTGCTTAGGGCTTCCTCGCCACCCGGTGGGCGCGACAGGTCGGCCTCGGCGTCGTACTGGATGCGGTTCACGATGCGTCGATCGCGTATGACCTGATGGTTGTCGCGGTACTCGGCGTTATCCGGCAGCGAAACGGGATAGTCGAGCACCGGCAGGTAACGCACACGGGTGGGTTCCAGCGTGGCGGTATAGGCCACCACGTTGTCCGGGGCGTCGGCTTCCGGGACCTCGATGCTGGACTGGCCGCCTTCGGCCTGCCAGCGCCGCCCGTCAAAGTCCGTCATGACCAGTGCACGCCAGTACTGGGCTGGGGGCGGTGGCACGGTGTCGTGGAACTGGACGCGCATCGCGGTGGTTTGGTCCTGCAGGAGTTCCGCGATGTCGCCGGGATTCAGCTCGCCCGAGAGGGCCGTGGTGGCCACCTCGTCACGCTGCGGATCGCCCCAGAGTGGTCCCTGAACGCGCGGGAAGGCGAGGAACAGGATCAGCATGAACGGGAGGGCATGGACGATCATCCAGCCGGACTGCTTCGCCAGGCGCCACCGTTCGAGGGCGCGTCCGGCGTGTACCTGGACCAGGGCGGCGGTCAGCAGCCAGGCGGACAGCAGGGACCACGCAGCGATCAGCAGCGACTGATCGAAGAAATAGGTCGTGACGACCACGAAGTAGCCAAGGAACAGGCCGATCACGATATCCCGCCGGTTACGGGTCTCGAGCAGTTTGAGGGCCATCATGACCAGCAGTAGCGCGGTACCCGCTTCCTGCCCGAACAGGGTCCCGTACTGCAGAAAGGTCATTGCCCCCGCGAACGCGGCCAGAAGGGCCATCAAACCAAGGGCGGGCGGCTTGCGGTCGCGCAGATGGAGCCAGGTCCGCAGCAGGATGGCGGCCGCCACGAGCAACGTCACCCACGGTGGCTGGTGCCAGGCATGCGGGAGCGCGGCCACCGGCAGGGCCAGGAGGGCGAGTTCCAGGCCTCGTAGTTCCGGTGATCGGTGCTGGCCTGCGCGGTTCACTCCTTCGTTCTCCTGGGAGTTTCTGGGATCGGCAAGGGGATCGGCTCGAAGCGGAATTCGGCGAGGGCGCGAAGACCCCGCTCCCGCTGCGCCGGGCCTTGTCCGGGCGGGAGGATCTGGTCGGGCAGGCGCAGCCCCCAGGCGCGGCCTTCGGCCTCGGCGGCCAGGATCTGGTGGCAGAGCATGGAGAGGCGCGTCTCGGTGTCGCTGGCTGGCATGGAGGACCAGTCGATCCAGAGCGTGTCACGGCCTCCTGCGACCGTTTCGCGGATGTGCAGCTTGCCGGTGCGGGCCAGGGCCTTCCACAGGATCCGGCCGGGCGGGTCTCCGGGGCGGTACGGGCGGATGTGATCGGGTGTGGAGGCTTCCTGACGCCGCTGGGGGCCGGCCTCGTCTCCGAGACCGGTATGGGCGGTGCCCGGGTCCACGGGTTGCGGGTACACAAGGATTTCGGCGGCCAACCCAAGCCAGCTCCAGGCATTCAGGATGCCGAGCGGATACTGGGTGCCCAGGTGTTGGCGGGGTAGCCGGTAGACTCCGCGGCCGAGCGGCGGGAGGGGCAGGCTGGCGACTTGCTGCCCGCGGGCCGGTACTGCAACGGGCACGCTTGTGTATTCGCCAATGCTCAGGTGCAGGGCTTCCCGGTCGCGGCCGCGCGTATCCTCCAGGCGCAGGGAGACGGACAACGGCTGTCCGGCGAACACCGGTGTGGTGGGCAGCGCCGACACCTTGAGCCCGAGCAGGTTGCGATGGGTATACCAGATGGCGTTATGGCCGATCCCGACCAGGAGAAAAGTCAGCAGGAACGCCATGTTGTTGGAGTAGTTGATCGCCCCCAGCAGCATCACCCCGAGGATCGCCAGGAGGGTGTAACCGGCCCGGGTCGGCAGGATGTAGATGCGGTCGCGGCCAAGCGTCGCCTCCGAGCCATCGTCGCGGTGGCGCCGCGTGATCCAGCGGATCACGCCTTCACGCAGGCGTTGCCCGTGCGATCGGAAGCGCTTGTGCAGGGCTAACGAACCGGCACGCATTCCAACAGCCGTTCCACCGTGCGTGCGGGGGTGTCCGGTTCGCGGGCTCGGATCCGATGGCCGGACACGGCCGGCAGGACGTCCGCCAGGTCATCCGGAGTGACGTAGTCGCGCCCATCGAGAAAGGCATGGGCCCGTGCGGCGCGCAGCAGGCCGAGCCCGGCGCGGGGCGAGAGCCCGTGGGCAAAGCGTGCGCGGTCGCGGCTCGCCTGTATCAGGTCCTGCAGATAGTCCAGCACCACTGGCTCGGCATGCACCTGGTTAATTCGGGACTGCCAGCCCTGCAGGTCCTCGGGTGTGACGATCGCGCTCGGGGCAGGATGCGCAACGGGTGCCGCCGCGCCACCGCCGCGTTCGAGCAACGCGCGCTCGGCACGGGCATCGGGATAGCCCAGTTCGATGCGCATCAGGAAGCGATCCATCTGGGATTCCGGCAGGGGATGTGTGCCGACCTGTTCTTCCGGGTTCTGCGTGGCGATTACGAAGAACGGTTGGGGCAGGGGGCGGGTTGCGCCCTCCACACTGGCCTGACGTTCTTCCATCGCCTCGAGCAGGGCGCTCTGGGTCTTGGGGGGTGCGCGATTGATCTCGTCGGCCAGCAGAACCTGGGTAAAGATCGGGCCGGGGTGAAAGCGGAACTCGCCGGAGCTCTGCTCGAACACCGACACCCCGAGGACATCGCCGGGCAGGAGATCGCTGGTGAATTGCACGCGGCGGTAATCGAGGTTCATCGCTGCGGCCAGCGCGTGTGCGAGGGTTGTCTTGCCAACGCCCGGCTGGTCTTCAATCAGCAGGTGGCCATTGGCGAGCAGGCAGGTCAACGCCAGCCGGACCCGATCGGGTTTGCCCAGCAGGATGTCGTTCAGCGCGCTTTCGACCTGGTGGAGAGCTTCGTTGGCCGCGGGCATTGGGCTCCTCGTGGTGGATGGTGTCGGGCGGAAAAGGGGCAGACCGATCAGCGTGATGCGTGGGAAAGATTTAAGCCCCGCTTCGCGTGCCGGGTGAGTTTGCGGCTACCATGGCCGCAATTGCCCCACGAGCGACAGTATGGACAAGCAGGCCGCCGATTCGGGCCAGACGTTTCACTATGATGCCACAGCCTCGCCGGATGCCCGCCTGCACCTGGCCGGTCGGCTGGACGTGCATGCAGTGGAGCGGGCCTGGTCGCCTCTGCGCCGCCGCGCCCGCGAGCTGGCCCAGGGTACGCAGGCCGCGGTGACGCTGGATGTCGGGGACCTCGAATATTGCGACGGTGCCGGGGCGGCGTTACTCCATGCCCTGGAGCGCGATATCGAGCGGGCGGGGCGCAAGGTGGACCTGGTGGGTGTCCAGGGCCTGGTGGAGGAGCAGCTGACCCCGTACCGAGAGCTGGAAACCGTTGAACCGGCACGTCACGAAACACGTGGGGGACTGTGGGCCCAGTCGCTGGAGGCGGTGTCCCGGGTCGGGCAGGCGGCCTATTCGCAGTTCGGGTTCATTGGCGAACTGACACGGGCCCTGGGTTCGGCGCTGGTGCATCCCCGACAGGTTCGCTGGGGCGATACCTTCCGGGTCGCCGAGGCGGCCGGATTCCAGGCGCTGCCCATCGTCTCCCTGATTGCCTTCCTGCTGGGCGTGATCCTGGCATTCCAGTCCGCGATCGCGATGCGGCAGTTTGGTGGCGAGATCTTTGTCGCTAATCTGGTGGCGGTTTCGCTGTTCCGCGAGCTGGGGCCGTTGATGATGGCGATCCTGCTGGCCGGGCGCTCCGGGGCGGCGTTCGCCGCCGAGATCGGCACGATGAAGGTGAACGAGGAGGTCAACGCCCTGAAGACCATGGGGCTCGACCCGGTTCGTTTTCTGGTGTTGCCCAAGGTGCTCGCCGGCATTCTGGTCGCGCCTTTGCTGGCGCTGTACGCGAACATGATTGGCCTGCTGGGCGCTGCAGTGGTGATGCAGGGCTTCGGGATCCCCTGGACGGCGTTCTTCAATCAGGTGACCGTCGCACTCAGCCTGTCGGATCTGTTCTCGGGGCTGTTCAAGGCCGTGATCTTCGGCCTGCTGATCGCGGGTGTGGGCTGCCTGCGCGGGCTGCAAACGGCGAGCGGGGCGGCTGCCGTAGGGATCTCCACCACCAGCGCGGTGGTGACGTCGATCATCCTGATTGTGGTGTTCGACGGCCTGTTCGCCGTCCTGTTCTATCACATGGGGGTCTGACGGGTGGCGAACGCAGAGCCGGTCATCAGGGTGCGCGACCTCACCATGGGGTTCGGTGATTTTGTGCTGATGAGGGACCTCGACTTCGACGTCCAGCGCGGCGAGATCTTCGTGATCCTCGGCGGCTCCGGGAGCGGCAAGAGTACGCTGCTCAAGCACATGATCGGACTGTACACGCCACAGAAGGGAAACATCTGGGTGGCCGGTGCCGACATCACCACGGCCGATGGCCAAGAGCGCGAGGCGATCCTGCGCCGGGTGGGCGTGATGTACCAAATGGGGGCGCTGTTTGGCTCCATGACACTATTGGAGAACGTCCGGCTGCCGCTGGAGGTCCATACCGACCTGCCACGCGAGGCGATGGACGCAATCGCCAAGGCGCGACTGCAGCTAGTCGGGCTGGGCGAGTTCGCGGACTTCATGCCCTCGGAGATCAGTGGTGGCATGCAGAAGCGTGCGGCGATCGCGCGTGCGATGGTGCTGGACCCGGAAGTGCTGTTCCTGGACGAACCTTCAGCCGGGCTGGATCCGATCACCTCGGCGGAGCTCGACCAGTTGATTCTGCGGCTGGCCCGCAGCCTGGACATGACCATCGTGATCGTCAGCCACGAGCTGGCCAGTATTTTTGCGATTGCCGACCGGGTCATTATGCTCGACAAGGAAAGCAAGGGCATCGTTGCCGAAGGGAACCCGGCGACTCTGCGTGACACATCCGATCACCCGTGGGTAAAGCGGTTCCTGCAGCGGGCCGATTCGGCCGACTCCGAAGAGAGATCTACATGAGTGCCCGACAACATTTTCGCCTGGGATTGTTCATCGTCGGTGGCCTGGTGGCGCTGGTGACCGCGCTGATCATCATGACCGCAGGCAATATCTTTCGCGCATCGATCCCGATCGAGACCTACGTGGATTCATCCGTGCAGGGGCTGGAGATCGGTGCGCCGGTGAAGTTCCGCGGAGTGACGATTGGCGAGATCACCAATCTGGGCTTTACCTCGGTGGAATACCAGCAAGACGTGGATCCGCGCGAGCGCAAACGCTATGTGATGGTCGAGGCCCGACTCTGGCCAGACCGCTTCGCGGCCAGTGCCCGCGAGCAGGATTTTGAGTCGGAAGTCCTGAAAAACCTGGTGGATGCAGGATTGCGTGTGCGCATCGCGGCACAGGGCATCACGGGCATGAACTATCTGGAGGCGGATTTCTCCGATCCGGAAGAACACCCACCGCTGGAGCACGACTGGGAACCACGGTCGATCTACATCCCGTCGTCCCCGAGTATCGCCGTGCAGTTCATGGAGTACGCCGAGAATCTGCTTATGCGCATCGACGGACTGGACATCGAGGGCGTGATCGAGAACCTGAACTCTTTGCTGGTGACCGTCGACGACACCGTGTCCAGTCTGGACACCGGAGGGCTGAACCAGCGCGCGGATGATCTGATCTCGGAACTCGAGCAGACCATGCGCACGGCTGATCGGGTGATGCAGTCGGTCGAGAGCCTGGTCGAGCATCCGGACACGCAGGCACTTCCGACCGAGACCCGCAAGGCGATCCAGGAGCTGCGTCGTACGGCCGAGGCGGCCGATGTCGCGGGCCTGGTCGAGCGCATGGACTCGATGGTCGAACGCCTTGATCGCGGCATGGATGTTAGCGAGTCGAAGTTGCTGGAGACCCTGGACGAGCTGCAAGGCGCGATCTCGGGCCTGCGCGGCCTGTCGGATGATGTACGCCGCAACCCCGGTGGTGCGCTGTTCGGTGCCCCGCCACCGCGCAGCCGCATGGACGAGGAGTAAGCATGAACTGGTGGAAAGTGCCGATCCTGATGCTCGCCGCGCTGGTCCTGGGTGGCTGCACGCTGTTGCCGGACCGCGAGCCGCTCGATCGCTCCTGGTATCTGTTGGAGTTGCCGGACGAGCCACCCGCACGGACGGCGGAGGAGCCGGTGGCCGTCGAACTGGGGTCGGTCCGGGTCGCTCCGGCCTATGCCGGCAATGGGCTGGTATACAGGCTGGGGAATCACCAGTACGAGTCGGATTACTACAACGAATGGTTCCTGAAGCCGTCGGAGCAGCTTGAGCAGCTGCTGCGGGAACGCTGGACGCGCAATGGTGCCGCGCTGGAGCTGGTCGACAACGCATCGGCGGTGCGCGAACAGGGGCGTCCTGCCGTGCGGGTCCATGTCCTGATCACCGCGCTGTACGGTGATCTAGAAGGGGCTGAAGCCGTCGAATCCAATGGGCTGGCCGTGACGGGGACCGGGCACATGGGTCTGCGCGCCCAGTTGAGCCAGGGCGATCGCAGTCGTCTGGTGCATCTGGAATCCGAGCAGGCGCTGGAGCGGCGCTCGGCCTCGCAGCTGGTGGGGGCTCTGTCGCGCGCGACGGCCGAGGTCCTGGCGGATCTGGAGGATGCGATCCTGGAAGATGTCGAGGCGGCGCGCGATGACTGATGTCTTCGACTTCTCGGTACCGGCAGCGGATGGCACCGAACAGCCCCTGGGGACGTATCGCGGGGATGTCCTGCTGATCGTCAATGTGGCCAGCGAATGCGGATTCACCCCGCAGTACGAGGGGCTGCAGGCACTGCAGGAACAGTTCGCCGGACGCGGCTTTCACGTGCTCGGCTTCCCCTGCAACCAGTTTGGCAGGCAGGAGCCGGGTGATGCGGAGGCCATACAGGCCTGCGGTGTGCGTTTCGGGGTCGAGTTTCCGGTGTTTGCCAAGATCGAGGTGAACGGCGAGGGTGCGCACCCGTTGTACCAGCACCTCAAGCAGCAGGCCCCCGGCGCATTGGGCACGCAGGGGATCAAGTGGAACTTCACCAAGTTTCTGGTCGGTCGTGATGGCTCCGTACTCGACCGCTTTGCGCCCCAGCGCAAGCCGCAGGACCTGGCCGACGTGATCGAGCGCGCACTCGCCGCACCGCGCCCGGGCGATGGCGGCTGAGGTCGCGTCCGACGCGCGGAGCATGGAACCCGGCGAGCGCGGTCCGGCGCCCACGGAACCCGGTGCGCATGCCTACTGGATGGATGTCGCCCTTGCGCAGGCCGAGCGGGCCGCGGAGGTCGGCGAGGTGCCGGTGGGCGCTGTTCTGGTGGATGCGGAGGGTTATTGTCTGGCCGTCGCCCACAACGCACCGATCGGCGAGCATGACGCCACTGCGCACGCCGAGATTAGAGTCCTCCGTAGAGCCGGAAAGCGGTGTTCCAACTATCGGCTGACCGGTACCACGCTCTACGTAACCCTCGAGCCGTGTTCGATGTGTGCGGGGGCGATGATCCACGCCCGGGTGGAGCGGCTGGTGTTTGCAGCTTCGGACCCTCGCACAGGGGCCGCCGGAGGCGCCATCGACCTGCTTCATCACCCCGCTCATAACCACCGTCTGGAATGCATCGAAGGCGTGGCGGCGAAGCGTTCTGCCGAGCTGTTGCGCAATTTCTTTCGTCTACGCCGAAAGCGTTAGATCCCCGTGATGTAAAGGCGTTGCCCGGCGGTACGTTGGGGCGCAGAATCAAGCAAATATGAGAAGGCGTTCACGTTCTGCACATCAACAGTGCGCGCGGATGCCGAGATTCTGTGTCCGGCCACAGGGGTGTACCGATTAGCCAGCCTCCTTCCAATGACGATCGCGGGGATCCCGTACTGGACCCGGCCACGGGCACACCCGAGTCGGGGTCCATGGGCGATGTGGATGACCGCGAGCCGGAGTTCCCGATCGTGGATGGGGAGGGCCGTTCGGACAGCCTTCTCGGTGGATTGATCCTGATCGCCCGCATGCACGGGCTGCGCCTGACCCCGGATTCCGCGCTTGCGGGGCTTCCGCTGGACGACGGGCGGCTGTGCCCCTCCCTGGTCCCGCGTGCGGCACAGCGGGCCGGACTGACCACACGCACCGTTACCCGCGACGCCCGCGGACTGAAGGACGACCTGCTGCCCGCGCTGCTGCTGCTTGACCAGAACGAAGCCTGGGTGCTGGTCGGCTGGAACGACGACAAGAGCGTGGCCCGGGTCATCGATCCCGAGCTGGGTGATGCGGTCATCGATGTGCCGCTGAAGCGGCTGAAAGAGCGCTACGTAGGGCGGGCCATCTACGTGCGGCCCGAGTTCCGCATGGATGCCCGCGCCCCGCGGGTCTCGAAGGAGAGCAAGGGGCACTGGTTCTGGCGGGTGATTCGCGAGAACCGGCCGCTGTATCGGGATGTGCTGATCGCGGCGGTGATGATCAACCTGTTCGCGCTGGCAATGCCCCTGTTCGTGCTGAACGTGTACGACCGCGTGGTCCCGAACCACGCGACCGAGACGCTGTTCATGTTCGCGGCGGGTGTTGTGATCGTGCTGATCGCGGACCTGATCCTGCGCACCATGCGCAGCCACTTCGTCGACAAGGCGGCGATGCGCGCGGACGTAAAGCTCTCTTCGCACATCATGGAACGCGTGCTTGGGCTGCGCATGGAGAACCGCCCAGCCTCAGTCGGCTCGTTCGCATCCAATATCGGCGCGTTCGAGTCGGTGCGTAGCTTTATATCGTCCGCAACGATCATCGCCTTTGTCGATCTGCCGTTCGCGTTCATGTTCATCGCCATCATCGCGTTGATCGCCTGGCCGCTGGCGATCCCCGTGGCTATTGGCGCGCTGCTACTGCTGTTCTATGCCACCGCCATCCATCGCAAGCTGCACGGACTCGCGGAGGAGAGCTACCGCGTGGCGGCGCAGCGCAATTCGACGCTGGTCGAGAGCCTGACGGGGGCCGAGACGCTCAAGGCCCTTGGAGCGGAGGGCCGGGTGCAGGCGACCTGGGAACGCGCCACGACGCACCTAGCCCGGACCAATGCGCAGAATCGACTGCTGACCGCAAGCGTGACGCACACGGCGATGTGGGCGCAGCACACGGTCGGCGTCGCCATCATCGTGCTCGGCGTGTTCCTGCTGATGGAGGGGGATCTCTCGATGGGCGGGCTGATTGCCGCCTACCTGATCTCCTCGCGCGCGATGGCGCCCATTAGTCAGACCGCCGGGCTGCTGATGCAGTATCACCAGGCCTCGACCGCGCTCGGTTCGCTGAACGAGATCATGGCGCTGCCGGTCGAGCGCCCGGCGGACTCGCACTTCCTGAGTCGTGATCGCTTCGAGGGCGCGATCGAGTTTCGCAATGTCGGTTTCGCCTATCCCGAGTCCGCCACGCCGGCACTGCAGGGGGTTTCGCTGAAGATCGAGGCGGGCGAACACGTCGCCGTGCTGGGGCGCGTGGGCTCGGGCAAGAGCACGCTGGCCAAGCTGATCATGGGCCTTTATCAGCCGACCTCCGGGGCGGTGCTGGTGGACGGGATTGACGTACGCCAGCTGGACCCGGCCGAGCTGAGGCGGTCGCTGGGCTATGTGGGCCAGGAGGTCACGCTGTTCTACGGGAGCCTGCGCGAGAATCTGGTGGCGGCCGATCCTCTGGCCAGCGACGAGGCGATCCGCAAGGCGATCGCGATCTCCGGGATCGAGGACCTGATTAACACCCACCCAGAAGGTGTCGATCTGCAGGTCGGGGAGCGCGGGGGCCGGCTTTCGGGCGGGCAGAAGCAGAGTGTTGGTGTGGCGCGGGCCGTGTTGCACGAGCCCAGCATGCTGTTGATGGACGAGCCGACAAGCTCCATGGACAACTCCACCGAGCAGGGCATGAAGCGCCGTCTGGCGGAATTCATCCAGGGGCGGACGACCGTGATCGTCACGCACCGCACCTCGCTGCTAGAGCTGGTGGACCGGATCATCGTGCTGGATCAGGGCCGTGTGGTGGCCGACGGGCCGAAGGAGCAGGTGATCCAGGCGCTGCGGGAAGGCCGCGTGGGCAAGGCGCAGGCATGAGCAAGCGCACGCGCAGGGACGGCCAGGGATTCGAGGCGCTTGGCCGCGGTATGGATCAGACCGGAAAGGTTGGTGCACCGATGGTGGACCGCATCTTTCGCCCGTGGCTGACCAAGGGTGGTGGCGACCACCGCAACTGGGCATCGGACGCCGACTGGACGCAGATACAGGAGCGTCCGATCCGCGCCCGCGCGCTCCTCTACGGGATCCTGATTACGCTGGGCCTGCTGGTTTATTGGGCCTCCGTTGCCGAGATTGACGAGGTGGCCCGCGCGGATGGGCGGGTGATCCCGTCGCAGAACCTTCAGGTGCTGCAGTCGATGGACGGGGGCGTGGTCTCCGAGGTGCTGGTGCGCGAGGGGGATGTCGTGGAACAGGGCGACGTGCTCGTGCGTGTGGACCCGACGCGGTTTTTGTCCGACCTGGGCGAGGCGAGGGCGAGCGAGTTCGCGTTGAAGGCGCGCCGGGCGCGCCTGATGGCGCTGCTGACGGAAACCCCGTTCCTGATCACACCAGACCTGCAGGAAGGGCCACAGGCCATCGTCGAGCAGGAACAGCAGCTTTACGAAGAAAGCCTGGATGAGCTGCGCTCGCGAATTCGCATTGCCGAAGAGCAGATGCGGCAAAGGCGCGAGGAGCTGAACGAGGTAAGGGCGCGACGCAGCCAGGCCATCCGTGCCCTGGAGCTGGCCAGTCGCGAGCTGGAGGTCACCGAACCGCTGGTGCAAAGCGGGGCGGTATCCGAAGTGGAGATCCTGCGCCTGCGGCGCGAAGTCTCCAACGCCCGCGGCGATCGTGATCAGGCGACGGCGCAGATTGCCCGTCTGGACGCCGCGATCGAGGAAGCGGAAGAGAAGATCCGCGAAGTCCGGCTGAATTTCCGCAATCAGTGGCGTTCGGAGCTCGCCGACACCCTTGGGCGTCTGCAGGAGCTGGCCGAGGGCACCGAGGGCCTGGAGGATCGCGTGCGGCTGTCCGAGGTGCGATCACCCATGGCGGGGATTGTGCAGCGGATGTTCATCACCACGCGCGGTGGCGTGATCTCGCCTGGGCGCGAGGTGGCCGAGGTGGTGCCGCTGGAGGACGAATTGCTGATCGAGGCGCGGGTATCGCCCCGTGATATTGCCTATCTGCGCCCGGGGCTTAACGCCAAGGTGAAGTTTACCGCCTATGACTTCGCCATCTACGGCGGCCTGGATGCCACCGTGGAGCACATCAGCCCGGACACGATTACCGACGACGACGGCAACACCTATTACAAGGTCCGCGTAAGAACCGAGGAAACTGGGTTCGACGAGGAGCATCCGATCATGACCGGGATGGTCACGCAGGTGGATATCATCACCGGGCGTCGCACCATCCTGCAGTACCTGCTGAAGCCGATCCTCCGCGCGGGCGAGCTGGCTTTTACGGAGCGCTGAGCAACATGCAGATCTTTATGATGGACCGAGCGTCGCGGCCGTCGTCGCGCTGGGTAGAGGCCTTTCCGGATGCCCAGGTGCTGCGCCCGCCATTTCCGTCGACCCTGCCGGAGGGCACCGAAGCCTGCTGGATTGGTACGGATCTGGCCGACTGGGAGGACTACGTCAAACAAAGGACTCTGGTGCATCGGGTGATTGTGCAGTCGCGACACCCGAATGACGAAGAAGGCATCCGTGCATTCGACGCGGGGGCCCACGGCTACTGCCATACACTGGCCAACGTCGCCCAGCTGCGAACGATCGCAGCCACCGTCACCGGGGGTGGCTTGTGGGTGGGTCCCGACCTGATGACTCGGATGATTCGCACAGTCCGCAGCGCCCAGCCCCGCGATCTGGAAACACCGCCGGAGGGGTTCGAGAACCTTACGCCCCGCGAGCGGGAAGTTGCCCTGGCCGTGACCACGGGGGCGCACAACAAGGAGATTGCGCGCCAGCTCGGCATGACCGAACGCACCGTCAAGATGCACCTCGGCTCCGTCTTCAAGAAGCTCAACGTGGATGACCGCGTTCAGCTTGTGCTCCACCTGACCCGCCTGCGCGAATCGCACCCGACCGTCTGATTCAGGTGCGATACGCGTAGCTCGCCTCCAGCGGCGGTGATGCGATTCGCGGCGCTTATCAGCATCCTACGTGACGCTATCCCTCTTCGTTTGACGAGGGTCGTAGGATGCGATGAGCACAGCGAATCGCATCAATCCAGCCCCCGCGCCCCGCAGCTTCCATCCGTTTTCATCCAACCGAGCCTCATATCGGTTCTCCCATAACCCCACAAACCCTGTACTTCGGTACACCTGTCGTGCCAACGCCGACTCCCCTAGGCTCGTACCCATCGAAAACTGTGAACTAATTCTGAATCCAGGGAGAAGATCATGTCTGAAGTCGTCGTAGCTACCGTCGAATCCGTGGTGGGTACCGTCATTGCTCGAGACGAGGACGGCAACACCCGCGTCCTGCAACCCGGAGACGAGATCTTCTACGGCGAAGAAGTCATCGCCGAAGACGGCGCCTTCATCGAGATGGCCTTCGAGGACGGCTCCACCATGTCCCTCGCGGGCAACGAGTCCGCCACCATCACCGACGATCTGGCGGAATCCGCCCAACCCGCGCCCGAGGAAGGCGAGATCGCCGACGCCACCGTCGAAGAGATCATCGCCGCCCTGGATCGCGGTGAAGACATCACCGACATCATCGAAGCCCCGGCCGCCGGTGCCGACGGCGGCGCAGCCGGCGAGGGCGGGGGCTTCGTCCGAATCGCTCGTGGCTCCGAAGAGGTCGGCCAGATCGAGTATGCCTATGACCCCAACGTCCTGGGTGGCCCCGGCGATGCTGGCGATGGTGGGGGTACGCTCGCGGATAGCGACGAAACCACGGACGACATGGCTGCGGCACCAAGTCTCTTAATCTCCGTTACACCGGTCAGTGAACTGGTAGAACGGATGGGCTCGGAGCTTCGTCCCCAGATGCAGGACTCGGTGGCCGTCCTTTCCCAACAGGGCGACGTGCAGCCGTCTGAACAGCCTGGCACGGGCATGGTGGTGTTTAGCCTCGACAGCACGCTGGACCTCGATGGACTGCCGGACTCCGCCGCTGGCCCGATCGAATACGAAATCGTTGGTGGCGACTCGGACTATTTGGCGATTGGCGCGGATGCCGATGGGAATCCGGCCATCGTCTTGACCGAACAAGGCGCATGGGCGCTTCAGAATGGTCAGGTTCCTAACAACGAATTCTCCGTAGACGTTCAGGGAACGGTCGAGATCGAAGGGATCGGTCCAGTGTCAGCCACTGAGAGCTCAATGGTCGCGGTCGAGGTGCCTGAACCGACATTTGAATTTCAGCTATGGCCGGGAGAAGTCTTCCCGATGCCCCCGGTCGAACAGCTGCCTGGGGATGAAGGATTCGGCCTGCAGGCACTGAGCGAGGAGGTAAATGCCCCATTCCCCGGGGACTTTGGCTTCCCCTCCTCGGAGGTCGAGGCTGGCATGCTGGTGTTCGGAATTAGTCCGCAGTCGGACTTTGATGGCATTGACCCCTCGCTCGGCGAGTTCGCCTACGAGATCGTCGGTGGTGACAGCGAATACCTCGAACTTTCGCAGAGTGACTGGGGCGACTGGTCGGTTGTGCTCACCGAGGCAGGCGCGGAAGCGATTCAGAACGGGCAGGTTTCCGGTAACGATCTCAATGTCACCATCGAGGGGACGCTGATCATTGGGGAAAACCTTGTCAACAGCTTCACGCTTGAAGCCAGTGCCGAAGGCGGTGTCATGGTGCCGGTGCCGAATCCTGAGCTGACGGTGGATCTTGCCCTGGCCGATGGTGCCACCGAGGGTTGGCCGCAGGCGGCAGGCGCGGGCGATGTGGTGTTCGAAGTCACCACGGATCTGGGCCTGGACGGCATCGATGGTGATCTGGCGGGCGAAATCGCCCTGTCGCTGACTGAGGACAGCAACGGTTATCTGGCGCTGGACGGTACCAATGTGGTGCTGACCGAGGACGGTGCTGCGGCCATCCGCAACGGCCAGGTCGGTCTGGATGGTCTGATGGCGGCGGTTGAAGGCACGGTCACGATCGCCGAGGACGGCGTGAATCCGTTCGTGCTGAGCGATGACGCGCAAGCGGGTATCGAGGTGCCGATGCCGGAGCCGACTCTGGATGTGACGGTGACGGCGGCGCTGGACCTGGATAGCAGTGACCAGGCCTCGGAAGGGCAGCTGGCATTCACGCTGAGCAGCGAAACCGACTACGCCGGGATCGATCCGGAGTTGGGCGGTGAGGTGAGCTATGAAATCACCGGAGGCAATGAGCAGGGGTACTTCGAGCTGAACGAAGCCGGTGATGCGGTGGTGCTGAGCGAGGCCGGTGCGCAGGCGATCCGTAATGGTCAGTTCGATCCGGCGGGAGCCAGCGTGACGGTAACGGGCACGCAGGTGATCGGTGAGGACGAGGCCAACAGCTTTACGG
>NZ_KB906522.1:0-169960 GCF_000381425.1 Thioalkalivibrio sp. ALRh | reverse complement strand
CTTGGAA
The DNA here is from genome assembly GCF_000381425.1 of Thioalkalivibrio sp. ALRh. Classification (NCBI taxonomy): domain Bacteria; kingdom Pseudomonadati; phylum Pseudomonadota; class Gammaproteobacteria; order Chromatiales; family Ectothiorhodospiraceae; genus Thioalkalivibrio; species Thioalkalivibrio sp. ALRh. The sequence goes on along the minus strand of NZ_KB906522.1, from coordinate 169,953 downwards.
GGGTGGAGGCACCCGCGACCGAGCGTATTGATGCAGTGGCACGAGCTGTGACGGAATCACTATCGATGCGGGCTGTCGGACTCAAGGTAGACGACGTTAGAGTCCAGAAGCGTCGTATGAAAGTCGATACCTTCTCAATTCGGTGCAGGTTCGCGCTGAGATTCGGCGATGTACGGGATGATACCGATGGCACCGTAGCCCGTGCCGACTCGGTGCGGGCGGCCTTTAATTCGCCCTTTCGTCCTTTTGTGCTGGCCAGCACTTCGGTCGGGCAGGAAGGACTGGATTTTCACACCTGGTGTCACTCGGTCGTGCACTGGAACCTGCCGTCGAATCCGGTGGACATGGAACAGCGCGAGGGGCGCGTTCATCGCTACAAGGGCCACGCGGTGAGGAGGAACGTCGCCCAGCACATCGGCCTAGCCGCGCTTGCGGACTGGCAGGGGGAAGGAGACCCGTGGGCCCGCCTGTTCGAGTGCGCTGAAGCGACGGAGTTTGGCCAGCAATCCGACCTGGCACCGTGGTGGATCTACGAGGCCGGGGACGCACGCATCATGCGGCGGGTCCTGCTGTTGCCATTGAGCCGAGACGTGGGGCGCCTCAGGCGCATGAAACGCCAGCTCGCGCTCTACCGCATGGTATTCGGTCAGCCACGACAGGAAGACCTGATCGCCTATCTGGATCATGCCCTGCCGGAGGATGCGCCTGAGGACTGGCAGATTTCTTTGCTCCCGCCTGCTCTGCCAGGTTGAACCCGTGCGCATGCGTTTTGGGAAAGCTGATCAATGGACACGCTGACGTTGGCACCTCAGGTTCTCCCAGGCAAAGCGTGTCTTGCTACGGATAGAGCGGCGGCGAGCGCCGCGTTACAAAGGGCTTTGACAGGGGGCGGGGAGCGCGTAGAATACGCGGCTCGAAGACGACAGGCGCGTAGCTCAGTTGGTTAGAGCACCACCTTGACATGGTGGGGGTCGTTGGTTCGAGTCCAATCGCGCCTACCAGTATTTTGAGAAAGCGAGCCAGGGTCTCCCGGCTCGCTTTTTTGTTTTGGGGATACGGACCATGGAAAGGTTCGCACGGTGGGTACATGCTTGCGGTATGGGTGCTTCGTTGGGGGCGGGTGTCGGACATCTGCGAATGAACGCGCGTACGTTGCTTCAGCCGCTGGTCGCGGCGGTGCTGCTGGCGTTTCTGGCGGCGTGTACCCCGATGCAGCCGGCGTCGGACCGGGTGGACCGTACCCCGCAGGCGCCAGCGGTACAGGGCGAGCTGGCGACCTGGCTGGATACGCTGCCGGCGGTCGCGGAAGGGCAGACGGGGTTCCGGCTGCTGGATACCGGGGCGGAGGCCTTTCAGTGGCGGGTGCAGAGTGCGCGCAAGGCGCAGGAACGCATCCATATCCAGTACTACATCTGGCGCGATGACGTGGCCGGTCGCACGCTGCTCGGGGAGCTGCTGGATGCGGCGGACCGGGGCGTGGCGGTGTCGCTGTTGCTGGACGACATGGATTTGCGCGGCAGTGATGACCTGCTGGCCGCGGTCAATCAGCATCCCAATATCGAGGTTCGCGTGTTCAACCCGTTTCGTACGCGCCGGGGTGCGGTGCGTGCGGGGGTGGAGTTTGTCTTTCGTGGCAGCGACCTGAATCGCCGTATGCACAACAAGGCCTGGGTGGTCGACGGGCACCTGGCGATCATCGGCGGGCGCAACATCGGCGACGAGTACTTCGAAGTCAGCCCGTATTACAACTTCACTGATCTGGATCTGGTGATGGTCGGCCCGCTGGCGACGGAGGTCGATCATTCGTTCGTGGAGTACTGGAACAGCCGCGCGGCGATCGATCTGCGGCGGATGCGTCGGGTGGAGCAGGACCCGGAGAAGCTCGCGCGCCACCGGGAGAAGCTCGACGCCTGGCTGGCCGAGCACCAGGAACATCCGCTGCTGACACTGGAGCCACTGAATGGTGTGCCCCTCGCCGAGCCGATTGATGATGCCGGGGCTTACACCTGGACGGACCAGGCCAAGCTGGTCGTGGATGACGTTGGCAAGGCCAAGGGCTACGAGCATATCCGGGACGGGGTCGCCGAGGCGGTGGCACGGCGGCTGGATGCGGTCGAGCACGAGTTGTTGATGATCTCGCCGTACTTTGTGCCGCGGCGGGATGGCACGGCGCAGCTGGTTGCGATGCGCGAGCGGGGCGTGCGGGTGAGTGTGCTGACAAACTCCCTGGCGGCGAATGACGTGGCCTTTACCCACAGCGGCTACTCGCGCCGCCGTCCCGCATTGCTGGAGGCCGGGGTGGAGCTACACGAGTTGCGCCCGACTGCGCTGCCGCCACGCGCAGCCGCGGATCGCGAGATGGGGATTGGCTCCTCGCATGCGAGCCTGCATACCAAGGCGCTGATCATCGATCGCGAGGAGGGGTTTGTCGGCTCGTTCAATCTGGACCCGCGCTCGCGCTATACCAACACCGAGCTGGGCGTGTTCCTGCGCGAGCCGGAGATCGTGCAGGAGCTGCTGGAGCTGTACGAGCACAGCACCCGGCCGGAGCTGGCGTATCAGGTTCGGCTGGACGACGAAGGCTGGCCGATCTGGACGGACGACGAGGGCACGCTCTACCGCACCGATCCGAAGGCGGGTATCTGGCGGCGCTTCTTGTCCGGGATTACGCGACTGGCGCCAGTGGAGCCGCTCCTGTAAACAGGGGGCCTGTCTTGCCGTTCACTATAGGAGTTGTCATGTCCAGAAAAGCACTCTCGCTTCTCGCCCTGCCGTTGGCCGCGCTGATCTCCACCGCCGGCGCCGATGAAGGCGAAATCCAGCGCATCCTGGAGGCCAAGGAGGCGGCCTGGGAGGCCGGTGATGGCGAGGCCTGGGCGCGGGACTATCAGGAAGACGCGGGGCTCGTGAACCTGTTCGGCACGCGCTTTGATGATCGCGCGACGAATGCCAAGCGGCATACCGAGGTCCTGCAAGGGCCGTTTGCCGGTACCTCGTTGAGCGTGGATGTCGAGGATATTTCGATGCTGAGCGAAGACACGGCGTTTGCCGAGGCTGTGCTGCGGGTATCGGATATCGAATCCATGCCGGCCGGGCTGCCGGATCGCGGCGATGGCGTGCTGTATACCCGCATGAGCTTTTTGCTCGAGCGGGACGACCACCACGGCTGGCAGATCCGGTTCGGGCATAACACGGTCGTGCATCCGTAGGGCTGTAGTGTCAGGGGGGTTACATGGAATGTAAGGCATGCGGGCGGGACAACCCGCCCGAGGCGCGCTACTGCAATGGCTGTGGAGCGGATCTGGTCGAGGTGGCCGCAGCGTCGCCGGCGCACGCCGGGCCGCCGGAGGATCGCGCCGCCTTTGGCGGGTTCTGGCGGCGTGTGCTGGCCACCTTGGTCGACATGGTGGTGATCGGGGTGCCGCAGATCGTGGCGCAGATGGTGATCAGCCCGGAGACGATGGCGACCAAGGGGCCGGAACCCGAGCTGATGGCGGCCGATATTGCCTGGATGGTGATCAACATCCTGGTCGCCTGGCTGTACTGGGCGGGGATGCACAGCTCCCGCTACCAGGCGACGGTCGGCAAGATGGCGGTGGGGCTGCGTGTGGTCGACTATCACGGCGAGCGCATTACCTTCATGCGCGCGACAGGACGCTATCTCGCGGAGATCCTTTCGGGCCTGCTGTTCGGCATCGGCTACCTGATGGTGGCGTTTACCCGCCGCCGCCAGGGGCTGCACGACCTGATCGCCGAGACGTTCGTCGTGCGCAAGGAGTGGCTGAACTAGGCCACCGCTGCGGTTGTAACGGCAGCGACGGTTTGTGAACCGCTCCCGGGCGTTGGGAGTCCGTATGGAATAACCCCGAGTGGGGAACTAGTCTCCAACGGAAATCCATACGGGTACCCCCGCCCAAGGAGCAGAGATGAAAATCGACACACTGATCGAGACGGCCGAGGCCATGGTGGCCCCCGGCAAGGGCATTATTGCCATCGACGAATCCACCAGCACGATTGCCAAGCGATTCGAAGCGGTGGGCGTGGAGAACACCGAGGAGAATCGCCGAACCTACCGCGAGCTCCTGCTCACCACACCGAAGCTGAACGAATACATCTCCGGCGCCATCCTCTACGACGAGACCCTTCGCCAGTCCACGCGCGACGGCAAGCCGTTTGTGGATGTGATGCGCGAGGCGGGCATCCTGCCCGGCATCAAGGTGGATACGGGCGCCAAGGACCTGGCGGGGTTCCCCGGCGAGAAGGTTACCGAGGGCCTGGACGGGCTGCGCGAGCGCCTGCAGGAATACGCCCGGATGGGTGCGAAGTTCGCCAAGTGGCGCGCCGTGATCACTATCGGCGAGACCATGCCCACCGATACCTGCATCGAGGCCAATGCGCATGCGCTGGCCCGGTATGCGGCGCTTTGCCAGGAGCAGGGGCTGGTGCCGATCGTGGAGCCCGAGGTGCTGATGGACGGCGATCACGACATCGAGACCTGCTATGGCGTCACAGAGGCGACGCAGCGGGCGGTGTTCAGCGCGCTGTACGAGCATCACGTGTTGCTGGAAGGCACGATCCTGAAGGCCAGCATGGTGATCCCCGGCAAGGACTGCCCGGAGCAGGTGGGTGTGGACGATGTCGCCCACGCAACGCTTCGCTGCCTTGCCTCCGCGGTGCCCGCAATCCTCCCCGGTATTGTGTTCCTGTCGGGCGGGCAGAGCGACGCGGATGCAACTGCGCACCTGGATGCAATGAATCGCATTGGGGGCACGCCCTGGCCGCTCTCGTTCTCCTACGGCCGCGGCATGCAGCAGGCCGCGATGAAGCTGTGGGGCGAGGACATGCAGGCGAATTTCGAGAGCGCGCAGAAGACGGTATACGAGCGTGCCCGCGACAATGGCCTGGCCGCGGAGGGCAAGTACGCGGCCTAGGGCGTGCGGGTCACGATGAGCGGGTGCAACCTGGAACCTGCGGCGTAGTTGATCTGAATCAATTCCCGCCGGGTTCCAGGTTCATAGACTGTAGCTGCCGGGCATGGGTCGGTCGGCGAGGGCACAAGGATCAGCGCTGTCGGCGCCGTGCCCCCGTATCGATTCCTCCGGCGGTGTATGTCGCGTCTTGGCCTGTTACCCCTAGGGTGACAGGCCTTTTTTGTGACCTGCGTTGTGGCTCTGGCAGGCTCCCGGAGCATTTTTTTGTCAGCGCAGATCGGATTGGAATGGGTTCGATTTTTATACGATCCCGCGCGAACTCGCGGTAACTCCGGTAGGCTGCGCACCCGATGACGACCAGGCCGATGGAACAAAATTGGCCAAAGCACGTCCGGAATAACCGGGAAGAGGACCGGAACAGGTCCAGCTAGAAATTGCGGTTTATCCAATTCAAACCACCAATAGGAGCCAGTCAATGAATCTGACTCGGAGAGAATTCCTGCAGGCCATGGCCGTGGCGAGCGCCGCCGGCTTCTCGATGAATGCCTGGGCCGGCGAGAAGGGATCGTGGAAGCCCCTGAGCAGCGAGATGTACGACATCCCGAAATTCGGCAATGTCTCGTTCATGCACTACACCGACTGCCACGCGCAGCTGAAGCCGATCTACTTCCGCGAGCCGAACGTGAACATTGGCGTGGGCGACATGAAGGGCAAGCCGCCGGTGCTGGTGGGCAACGAGCTGCTCGAGTGGTTCGGTATCAAGCCCGGTACGCCGATGGCGCATGCCATCACCCATCTCGACTACGTCGACGCGGCGGAGAAGTACGGCCGTATGGGCGGTTTCTCGCACCTGTCCACGCTGGTCAAGAAGTTGCGCGCCGACCGGCCGAACTCGTTGATGCTGGACGGCGGCGATACCTGGCATGGTTCTGCGGTGTCCCTGTGGGACGACGGTCAGGACATGGTCGATGCCCAGAAACTGCTGGGTGTGGACATCATGGTCGGCCACTGGGAGTTCACTTTCGGGGACGACCGCGTGATGGAGATCGTCGAGAACGACTTCAAGCCGAACGGCATCGACTTCCTGGCGCAGAACATCGAGGACCGTGACTGGGGCGACCCGGTGTTCGAGCCCTACACCATCCGCGAGATGAACGGTGTGCCGGTGGCGGTGATTGGTCAGGCCTTCCCGTACACCTCGGTGGCCAACCCGAGCTACATGTTCCCGGACTGGAGCTTCGGCATCCGTGACGAGCACATGCAGCGCATGATCAACGAGTGCCGCGAGAAGGGCGCGAAGGTCGTCGCGATCCTGTCGCACAACGGCATGGTCACGGACATGGAAATGGCCCGCAACCTGGAAGGCGTGGACGTGATCATGGGTGGTCACACCCACGACCCGATCCCCGGTGCGGTCGAGATCGAAAACGCCGGTGGCGACATCACGCTGGTGACCAACGCTGGTTCGAACGGCAAGTTCCTGGGCCTGCTGGACCTGGATGTCGGCGAGAGCGGCGTGCGCGACTACAAGTTCCACATGCTGCCGGTGTTCTCCAACCTGCTGGATGCCGATCCAGAGATGGAAGAGCACGTGAAGAAGGTCCACCAGCCGTATGAGGACAAGCTCAACGAAGAGCTCGCGGTGACCGACGGCGTGCTGTACCGCCGTGGCAACTTCAACGGGACCTTTGACGAGGTGATCCTGGATGCACTGCGCGAGAAGCTCGATGCCGAGGTGGCCCTGTCGCCGGGCTTCCGCTGGGGTGTGAGTGTCCTGCCGGGTCAGCCGATCACCTTCGAGGAGGTGATGAGCCAGACCGTGACCACGTACTCCGAGGTCCAGCGTAACGAGATGACCGGCGAACAGCTGAAGAACACGCTGGAAGACGTGGCCAACTCGATCTTCAACTCCAACCCGTATCACCACCGCGGTGGCGACATGGTCCGTACGGGCGGCATCAAGTACACGATCGACCCGCACGAGTCCATGGGGTCGCGTATCAGCGACCTGGAGATCAATGGCGAACCGATCGACATGGACAAGAACTATGTCGTGGCCGGCTGGGCGAACGTGCACGAGCCGCTGGATTCCGAGCCGGTCTGGGAACTGGTCGCGGACTACCTGCGCGAGAAGGGTACGGTCGAGGTCAGCAAGCCCTATCTGCCGAAGCTGAAAAACGTCGAAGGCGATCCGGGCCTGGAGATCTAATCCCGACCGTGGATTGGTGACCCGGATGTTCGGTCCGGTTACCCTCGAAGCCGCCTCACCCCTCTCGGGTGTGGCGGCTTTTTTCATGGAGGAGACATGGTGGCGATCGAGGCGACGGCGTCCGAACTGCTGTTTTACTGCCGCCCGGGTTTCGAGCCCGACCTGATTGCCGAGCTGACGGAGCGGGCGGCGGAGGCGGGTATGGCCGCCTATCCGCGCGCGAAGCCCGATACCGGATTTGTACGCTTTGTCCCGGCGGATGGCGATCTTGTGGGGCTGGCCGCGGCACTGCCGCTGGGTGAATTGATTTTTGCCCGGCAGCGGCTGGTGGCGCTGCACCCACTGGAACGGCTGAGCCGAGAGGATCGAGTGACGCCGATCCTGGATCAGCTTCAGTTGACGGGGATCTGTTTCGACTCGCTGTGGCACGAGTGCCCGGACACCAACGACGGCCAGTCACTGGTTCGGCTGGCGCGCGCCCTGGATCGACCCTTGCAGGCCGTGTTGCGCAAGCGCGGCCTGCTGGTCCCGGATGCGGCCGGGTTGCGGGCGCACCTGTTCTGGTCCGCTGGCGACCGGGTACAGATTGCATTCTCCCGGCCGGGAGAACGCAGCGACTGGCCGGAGGGCAAGCCGCGCCTGCGGGCGGCATCCGATGCGCCCAGCCGCTCCGCGCTGAAGCTGGAAGAGGCCTGGCACACATTTATCCCGGCGGAGCAGTGGCCGGAGCGACTGGCCGAGGGCATGCAGGCCGTGGATCTGGGGGCCGCTCCGGGCGGCTGGACCTGGCAGCTGGTGCGGCGCGGGATGCATGTGCATGCCGTGGACAACGGACCGATGGACGAGCGGCTGATGGCGACCACCCAGGTGGAGCATCACCGCGAGGATGCCTTTGTCTGGGAGCCGCCGAATCCGGTGATCTGGCTGGTCTGCGATATCGTGGACAAGCCGGCACGTGTTGCGGCCCGCATGGGGGACTGGCTGGAAAGACAGTGGTGCCGCGAGGCGATCTTCAACCTGAAACTGCCGATGAAGAAACGCTGGCAGACCGTGCGGGACTGTCTGGAACACCTGCATGAACGGCTGAGCGACGCGGGGCTGGCTTATGAGGTCCGGGCACGACAGCTGTATCACGATCGGGAGGAGGTCACCGTGCATATTCGTCTGGTCGGGGAACCCTTGGCGCGGTAGACTGTCTGTGTACTGTAAGGGGGCGACTTGGATTCGACGCGGGTCGCGAAACCTGAGGTGCATGCCGAGGATGTGGTGAGCCTCGTAAAAATCACTGCAAAAAAATAGTTGCCAACGACGACAACTACGCACTCGCCGCTTAAAAACCGGTAGATGCCGTCCGACTGGAGCCGTGCTTGTGCGTCCAGTATCGGGCGTCGACTCTCACAAGCTCGTGGTGAAGCGCGCCCGGCGTGGATCCATTAAAACTAAACCGGGATCGCCAGTTGTTTTCCCTGCCTGTCGGGTAGCGGCTGGTTAAACTCAAAGACAGAATAAGCATGTAGAGCCGAAGGCGGAGGGCCTGCGGACGCGGGTTCGATTCCCGCCGCCTCCACCAAATTAGCAAGTACAATCAAGCGCCTTCGGGCGCTTTTTTGTTGGAGAGCCGGGTATGGCCGTGCATCAGGACAGCTTTCGCGTACGCACCGAGGGGCGGGGCACGATCAACATCACGCGCCAGGTCGAAGAGGTCGTGGTCGCCAGCGGGATCACCACGGGTACCTGTCATGTCTTTCAGCACCACACCAGTGCCTCGTTGCTGGTGACCGAGAACGCCGATCCCGATGTCCGTCATGACCTGGAGACCCTGATCGCGCGCATGGCCCCGGACGGCGATCCGGCCTATCGGCATGACATGGAAGGCGACGACGACATGGCCGCCCATGCCCGCGCGATGCTGACCCACAATGACCTGACCGTTCCGGTCGGCCGCGGCCGGCTGATCCTGGGTACCTGGCAGGGCCTGTTTCTGTGGGAGCACCGCTACGCCGCCCACACGCGCACGCTGACCGTAACGGTCCACGGAGAGTGATCCAGTAGGCGGGTGGCGGTCCCGGCCCGGCGCCGGGTCCGGTACAATGCGCAGCCTTTGTCATCTCCGGGTATCGAGGAAGCGCAATGCGGTTTGTGGAAGGGGGTATCGCCGTCTCGCCATTTCGGCTGCGGGCACTGGAAGCCGGCCTGCGGGCGAGCATCCCTGACGCGGGTCCGCTCGCAGCGCGGTTTGTGTATTTCATCGAGCCCCGGCGCCGCCTGACGGCGGAAGAAGACGCGATCCTGGACCGCCTGTTGTCCGAGGGCGAGGCCTGGCGCGCGCCGGACTTCGAGATCCAGCGCGAACTGGTGGTCATCCCGCGTTTCGGCACGATCAGCCCGTGGTCGTCCAAGGCCACCGAGATCGCACACCATGCCGGCCTCGAGGAGGCCGTCGTGCGGATCGAGCGCGGCATCCACTGGCAGATCGGCGGGCAGGGGGCCAAAGGCGCGGCCCTCGAGGCGCTCGGCGATGTCCTGCACGACCGGATGACCGAGACCGTGATCGAGGATCCGGCGGAGGCGGCGCGGCTGTTCCAGACCGAGACGCCGCGCTCGCTGGGCCGTGTAGAGCTGGGCGATGACCCGCGCCGGGCGCTGGAAGCCGCCAATGTCGATCTGGGTTTGGCGCTCTCGCCGGACGAGATCGAATATCTCGCGGATGGGTACGCGGCGCTCGGGCGCGCGCCCACCGACGCCGAACTGATGATGTTCGCCCAGGCGAACTCCGAACACTGCCGCCACAAGATCTTCAACGCCGCCTGGATCCTGGATGGCGAGGCGGACGAACGCACGCTGTTCGGGATGATCCGCAGTACCCACCAGAAACATCCGGAGCGTGTGCTGTCGGCCTACAGCGACAATGCCTCGGTGATCGCCGGGCATGCGGGCATCCGCCTGATGCCGGATGCGATCACTGGCGAGTATCAGCGCGAATCGCTGGATCTGCCGATCCTGATGAAGGTGGAAACCCACAACCACCCGACCGCGATCTCGCCGTTCCCGGGTGCCGCCACAGGCTCGGGCGGCGAGATCCGCGACGAGGGGGCCACCGGACAGGGCTCCAAGCCCAAGGCGGGGCTGACCGGCTTTACCGTCTCCAATCTCCAGATCCCGGAGTTGCCGCAGCCGTGGGAGCGTGACTTCGGACGTCCGCAACGGATCGAGAGCGCGCGCCAGATCATGCTGGACGGCCCGATCGGTGCTGCCGCATTCAACAACGAGTTCGGCCGCCCGGCGCTGGCCGGATACTTCCGTACCTTCGAGATGGCCCTGCCGCGCCCGGACGGGAGCGAGGCCCTGTACGGCTACCACAAGCCGATCATGCTGGCCGGCGGCCTGGGGTCGATCCGCGGCGAACATGTGCACAAGCAGGATGTGCCCCCGGGGACGCCGATTGTGGTGCTGGGCGGCCCAGCGATGCTGATCGGCCTGGGTGGCGGGGCGGCGTCGTCGATGGCCAGTGGCGCCAGTGCGGAGCAGCTTGATTTCGCCTCCGTGCAGCGTGGCAATCCGGAGATGGAACGGCGCTGTCAGGAGGTGATCGATCGCTGCACCGCGCTGGGGGTGCAGAACCCGATCCGTTCGATCCATGACGTGGGTGCGGGTGGACTGTCCAACGCCATTCCCGAGATCCTCGACGATGCCGGGCGCGGCGGCGTGATCGAGATGCGGGAGGTCCCGACCGCCGAGCCGGGCCTGTCGCCGATGGAGCTGTGGTGCAACGAGGCGCAGGAACGCTACGTGCTGGCCGTGGACGACGGCCGTCTGGAGACCTTCCGTATGCTGGCCGAGCGCGAGCGGGCGCCGTTCGCGGTGGTCGGTCGCGCCACCGAGGAAGGCCACCTGAAGGTCGAGGACCGGCTGTTCCACGAGCCGCCCGTGGACATGCCGATGGGCATGCTGCTCGGCAAGACGCCGCGCATGACGCGCGAGGACCATCGCACGGCACCGCCGGCCACCGATTTTGACGCGGGCGCTTGCCCGCTGGAAGAGGCGGTCCGCCGCGTGCTGCAGATACCTGCGGTAGCGGCCAAGCACTTCCTGATCACGATCGGTGATCGTAGCGTGGGCGGGCTGGTCGCGCGCGACCAGATGGTGGGCCCGTGGCAGGTGCCGGTGGCCGACTGCGCGGTCACGCTGACCGACTTCGAGGGCTATACCGGCGAGGCGATGGCCATGGGCGAGCGCACGCCGCTGGCGATCCTCTCCGGCCCTGCCTCGGGGCGCATGGCCATTGGCGAGGTCGTGACCAATATGGCCGCCGCCGATATCGACAGTACCGAGATGATTCGGCTGTCGGCCAACTGGATGGCCGCCGCCGGTGTCTCCGGCGAGGACGCCAACCTGTTCGATACCGTGCGCGCGGTGGCCGAGGATGTCTGCCCGGGCCTGGGTATCTCCATCCCGGTGGGCAAGGATTCGCTGTCGATGCGTACGGTCTGGGAGACCGCCGAGGGCGAGGCGCGGGACATGTACTCGCCGGTCTCGCTGATTGTCTCGGGCTTTGCCCCGGTCGCCGACGTCCGGCGCAGCGTGACGCCCGAGCTGAATCCGGGTGCGGACTCTACCCTGTGGCTCATTGACCTGGGCGAGGGGAACACCCGCATGGGTGGCTCGGCGCTGACCCAGGCCTGGGGGCATATCGGGTGCGAGACACCGGATCTGGTCGATGTGGCGCGCCTGCGCGGCTTCTTTGACGTGATCACGGGGCTACGCCGCAAGGGTTTGCTGGCCGCGTACCACGATCGGTCCGATGGCGGCCTGTTCACGACGCTTGCGGAGATGGCTTTCGCCGGTCGTTGCGGGCTGGAGGTCACGGTGCCCGACGACCACCGCGCTCAGGAGTGGTTGTTCAACGAGGAACTGGGCGCGGTCGTTCAGCTCGCCCCGGGGGCGGAGGCGGCTCTGCGTGACGGGCTGAATGCCGTCGGCTTGGGCGCACACCTGCATCGCGTTGCGACCGTGCGCGCGGATGACCGCGTGCTCGTGCGCCAGGGACCGAAGGATTTGCTGGAGACCACCCGGGCGCAGTTGCAGGGCAAGTGGCAGGCAACCTCGGCCGCGATGCAAAGGCTGCGCGACGACCCGGAGTGTGCCGACGAGGAATTTTCGCGTGTCGACAACGATGGCGGCCTGACCGCGCGCCTCGGGTTCGACCCGGCGGAGGATATCGCCGCACCCATGATCGCGACCGGTGAGCGGCCACGCGTGGCGATTCTGCGCGAGCAGGGGGTGAACGGCCAGCTGGAGATGGCGGCGGCATTCGAGCGTGCGGGGTTTCAGCCGGTGGATGTCCACATGACGGACCTGCTCTCGGGACGGAGGGCGCTGGACGAGATGCAGGGCCTCGCGGTCTGTGGCGGATTTTCCTACGGGGATGTGCTCGGCGCCGGGGGCGGCTGGGCCCAGACCATCCTGAACCACGCGGCGTTGCGCGATCAGTTTCAGGCCTTCTTCGACCGCGCCGACAGCTTTACGCTCGGGGTCTGCAATGGCTGCCAGATGCTGTCCCATCTGGCCCCGCTGATTCCCGGGGCGGATCACTGGCCGCGCTTTGTGCGTAATCGCTCGGAGCAGTTCGAGGCCCGGTTGTCACTGGTCCGGGTGGAGCCGGGCCCCTCGGTCCTGCTGGACGGTATGGGTGGATCCCTGCTGCCCGTGGTGGTCTCGCACGGGGAGGGCCGCGTGCACTATCGGGACGAGGTCCCGGTGCACGACCAGGCGGCGCTGCGCTACGTGGAGGCGGACGACACGCCGGCCACCCACTACCCGGCGAACCCCAATGGCTCCCCGGGCGGCGCCACCGGTTTCACTTCGCAGGACGGCCGTGCCACGATCATGATGCCGCACCCGGAACGGGTGTTCCGGACCGTGCAGCACAGCTGGCACCCACAGGACTGGGGTGAAGACGGCCCCTGGATGCGGTTGTTCCGTAATGCGCGTGTGTTCGTGGCCTGATCGTCTATAAGCGTCTGTACAAACCGCGCAAGCGGCGGGAACGCACCCTGCCGGTAAATCAGGAGGTCCGATGACGGCGAGCGAATGGAGCGAGTACCTGGGGGATGATCTGCGAGTGAGCAGTGCGCTCGCGGTCGGCCCATCGGAGCGCGCCTTGACGGACCCGGGGCTCGCACAGCGCCTGATCGAAAGCCTGGACCTGTTCGACGACACTCACCCGCGCTCGATCCCGCACGAGGACGAGACCGCACCCGAGATCCAGCGCCTGGAGCACAAGCTGGACCTGCTGCTGCATCTGGTGGCCGAATCGCTGCACCCGGAGCGTCCGGCACCCGTGGAGGCGACCTTGTCGCGCCACGGGATTGTATTGCCAGCGGGCACTGTACCCGAGGACTGTGATCGTCTGGAGATCTATCTCAGCCGGCTGTTGCCGCAGCCTTGCGTGCTGGGTGTCGAGAGTCCGACAACGGCTGGAGACGTACAGCTGATGCGGTGGATGGGCATGGAAGACACCCTCAGAGAGGCCCTTGGACGCTGGATTTTTCGCCTCCATCGGCGCGAGATTGCCGACAAACGACAGAAAGTTGACGCCGGTCACAACTAGCCGGATACTGAGACGCTCATCACACCTTTGTATGGGTCGGCTTTGGACCCTGCATGAGTCAACTCAGTCTACGAGCGGTGGCCGGTATGACGGATCTGAATGGACGCAGCCAGGAACTACGGATTGCTCTCACCGGTGAACCAGGCGCTGCCCGCGACACACAGGCGATTCTGTCCTGTCTCGGTTGTGAAACCGAATCCCATCAATCCCCCGAAGCCCTGATCGACCAGGGTTCCGACGCCGCAGCGGTGTGGTGGTGCGGCCCGGCCGCGGAGCTGGACCAGCGCCTGTTCGAGGGACTCAACGGGCAGACGACCGTGGTCGTGCAGCCCACCGATGGCGAGAAGGTCAGCGCCCCGGGTTCGGGTTGCGTGGTGGAGCACCCGTTGTCGATTGCCCAGGTGAGCCAGGTCTTGCAGTGGCTGCGGTACGGCCGCGAGCCCGGGCATGACGACATGCCGGGCCTGGTGGGGGTGCATCCGACGATGCTGGCGGTCAAGCGCCTGGTCGCGCAGGTGGCCCGTACCGATGCCACGGCGCTGATTCTGGGCGAAACCGGGTCCGGCAAGGAGGTCATTGCGCGGGCGATCCACGCGGCCTCCGATCGTGCGGACAAGCCCTTCGTCGCCGTCAACTGCGGCGCAATCCCGGCGGATCTTCTCGAAAGCGAGTTGTTCGGGCACGAGAAGGGGGCCTTTACGGGTGCCTTCACCGCGCGTACGGGCCGCTTCGAACTGGCCGGCGACGGGACGCTGTTCCTCGACGAGATCGGGGACATGCCGTTGCCGATGCAGGTCAAGCTGCTGCGTGTCCTGCAGGAGCGCGTGTTCGAACGCGTTGGTTCCAACAAGTCGATCTCCACCAATGCACGGATCATCGCGGCCACGCATCGCAATCTGGATGACGCGGTGACCGAGGGCAGTTTCCGTCAGGATCTGTTCTTCCGGCTCAATGTATTCCCCATCGAGCTACCCCCGCTGCGCGAGCGCGCGAGCGACATCCCGTCCCTGGTGGCTGCGCTGGAGGATCGGTTGCGAGAGCAGGGCATGACTCCGGCCCACCTGACCCCGGCCGTGATGGCGCACCTGAGCCAGCTGCCGTGGAAGGGCAACATCCGCGAACTGGCAAACCTGCTCGAGCAGTTGGCCATCATGTATCCGGACCTGCCAGTGGACCTCGGGCAGCTCCCTCCGCGGGTCCGCCCGGAGGGCATCGAAGACCTGACCATGCCGCCGCAGAGCGATGCGAATGGACAGGCCGGCAGCGCGCCGAATGGGGCATTGGGTCTGGCCCGCGAGGGGTTGCCCCCGGAAGGCGTGGACCTGCGCGGCTATCTGAATGACCTGGAGCGCGAAATGATCGTCACGGCGCTGAACGAAACCGGGCAGGTCGTCGCCCGTGCGGCGCGCCGCCTCGGTATGCGCCGCACCACCCTGGTCGAGCGTATGCGCAAGTTCGGATTGGGCAAGGCCTGAGGTTCTGCCCCTTGGCCCAGCATCGTCGGGAAGCCGTCAGGTGGGGGCCGCGTTGATACCGGAACGCCCGACGAGGATTTGACGACGCGCATCCGGACCCCTTGTTAAGTAACTGTAGTTATTTCGTTTCTTCTTTCTGGCTTGGTTCTTGCTGGTTGCCTCCTGAACTTCCGAGGAACCGGTATATGTCCAGAGCGACCATTCTCCTAGTCGATGCGGAACCCGCGCTGCGCGAGGCGGTGGTCCGCGTATTGGCCACGATCCCGCGCGTGCGGCTGGAATCTTGCCGGAGCGAGGCGCTACCGGTCGCACTGGAGACGCATCGCCCTCGTGCGGTTTTGGTGGCGCGCAGGGATGCCCCGGGCCACTGGGCTGAGTTGGGGGCGCGGATGCCGGTCGCCGCGGTCGGGCACGACGCCACGCAGGACGCCGAGATCGGGGCCTTGCGTGAAGGCTTGGCCGCGCATTTCGCCCTTCCCGAGATGGCCGAGTCTATGGCTGAATGGCTGCGTTCGGTGGCCAGGCCGTCGCCAAGCATTGTGGTTCCACGGATGGTGGCGCAGAGCGCCTCAATGCAGTTGTTGGACGCCTTTGTCTCGAGGATCGCCGCAAGCCCGGCGACGGTATTCGTCACCGGCGAGTCAGGCGTTGGCAAGGAGGTGCTGGCCCGCCAGGTGCATGCCCGCTCACCACGTGCGAACGGCCCGTTCGAGGCCGTCAACTGCGCGGCACTGCCGGAGACGATGCTGGAGGCCCTGTTGTTCGGGCATGCGAAGGGGGCGTTTACCGGGGCACTGGAGGCGCGGCCCGGGAAGTTCGCCCAGGCTCACGGCGGGACGCTGTTGCTCGACGAGGTCACGGAGATCCCGGTGAACCTGCAGGCCAAGCTGCTGCGGGTGCTGCAGGAACGCGAGGTAGAGCCACTGGGCGGCCGGCAGGCCCGCCGAGTGGATGTACGGGTGATTGCGACCTCGAACCGCGACCTGCGCGAGGCACTGGCGGAAGGGGTGCTGCGCGACGACCTCTACTACCGCCTGAATGTCTTTCCTGTCTGGATCCCGCCGCTGCGCGAGCGCCCGGAGGATATCGTGCCGCTGGCGCGCACCCTGCTGCGCCGGTTGAGCGGCAATGCCTTGACCGATCTCGATGCGTCTGCCCGGAAACGGCTGGTCGAGTACGACTGGCCGGGCAATGTGCGCGAGCTCGCCAATGTGATGGAACGTGCGGTGACGCTGCACGATGCGGCGCGCGGACCCGTTATCGGTGTCGAAGCGATCTGGCTGGACCTGGACATGCTGATGCCCTGGGGCACGCACGAGTGTCGGCCATCGGACGCTTCGGACCCGGATGACCGCGACTCGGTCGACGAGAACTCGACGCCCATGCTGGAACAGACCCTGCAGACACAGGAGAGTCGGGTGATTCTCAATGTCCTGCGCGAGTCAGGCGGGCGCCGCAAGGAGGCCGCGGAACGTCTGGGAATCAGCCCCAGAACATTGCGTTACAAGATTGCCCGGTTGCGGGAATCGGGCTTCGCGGTGCCTTCGTCGAGTCACTAGTGAGACCACTGGCACGGCCTTTGCTTCGTGCTGTTTCGACGCCAACAGGCCACATCGGGCATTGGCGCGAAGGGTAAGACACGCACACGTGGGCGTGGATGGCGAATAGGGGAGTCGAATCATGAGCGAGATGCAGATTCAGAACGTTCTGGCCCAGATGCGCCAGCTGACGCAGAGCTCGGGCGTGGAAGGGACCAATCCCGCGCAGCAGCCGGGCAAGGTCGGCGGGGCGGATTTCCAGAACGTGCTGCGCGACTCGCTGCGCGGGGTGAATGATGTTCAGCAGAGTGCGACCGATCTACAGACTCGCTTCGAGCTGGGCGACGAGAACGTCAGCCTGCCCCAGGTCATGGTGGCAATGAACAAGTCGAGCATCGCGTTCGAGGCCACGAACCAGGTACGCAACCGGCTCCTGAATGCGTATCAGGAAATCATGCGGATGCAGGTCTGATGCGCGGACCGCACGGAGAATAAGTACTCATGGCCGAGAACGCACAATCCCTGCCGACCGTAATCACGGGTGGTATCCGCGAGTTCAATGGCATGCCGGCGGGGCGTCAGCTTGCGCTTCTGGGCATGCTCGCCGGCGCGATCGTGGTGATCGTGGCGGTACTGTACTGGGCCTTCCGGCCGACGTATGTGCCGCTGTTTCCGCGCATGGAAAGCGAGGAGGCAGCGGAAGTCGTGCAGGCGCTGTCCCAGGCCGGTATTTCATACCAGGTGGATGCCACGACCGGACAAGTGAAGGTGCCCCAGGGGGATCTGGCCGAGGCGCGACTGCAGCTGGCATCGGAAGGCCTGCCGCGCTCGGGCGATGTGGGCTTCGAGCTGCTGCAGGAAGACACCGGGCTGGGTACCAGCCGTATGGTGGAGGGGGCGCGCTTTCATCGCGCGATGGAGGGCGAGCTGGCGCGCACCGTTGCGTCTCTGGACGCGGTCGAACGGGCACGCGTGCATATCGCGCAGGCCGAACAGTCGGTATTCGTGCGCGATCGCCGCCCGGCCACTGCCTCGGTGGTTGTTCATCTCCGGGGTGGTCGCTCGCTTTCCGAGTCGCAGGTGGCCGCGGTCGTGCATCTGGTGGCCTCCAGCACCTCGGAGCTCGAGGCGGAGCGGGTGACGGTGGTCGATCAGCGTGGCCGCCTGTTGACGCAGGACGGCGCCGATCGTGGCGGCATGGCCAGCAGTGACCGCCTGTCGTTCTCGCGCGAGGTCGAACAACGCTACGCCGAGCGCATCCACGATCTGCTGGCGCCGATCGTGGGTTCGGACAAGGTGCGCGTCCAGGTCAATGCCGATATCGATTTCTCGCAGGTGGAACGCACCGAGGAGCTCTACGATCCCGAGACCATCGCCCTGCGTTCGGAGCAGACGCGCGAGGACGAGCGCACCGGGATGGATGGTGGGCCGGCGGGAGTCCCCGGCGCCCTGACCAATCAGCCGCCGGAGGGCGGGGCGGTTGAGGGCGCTGAGGGTGAGGTGGCCCCGGCGCCGCTGCCGACGAGCCGCAGCGCCAACGTTACGCGTAACTACGAGGTCGATCGACGCATCAACCATATCCGCGAGGCGCCGGGCGGTATCCGCCGGGTGTCCACCGCGGTCGTGGTGGACTTCCGTGAGCAGCTGGGCGAGGACGGAGCCAGCGAGAGCGTGGCGCGCGATGCGGAGGAGCTGGAAAGGATCGAAGCGCTGGTGCGAGAAGCGGTTGGATTCTCGGAGGCCCGAGGCGATACGCTGAACGTCGTGACGGCGCCCTTTGAGGCCCCGGCGGAAGAAATGATCGAAGACGAGGTGCCGTTCTGGTCTCAGTCGTGGTTCCTCGAGATGGTCAAGATCGGCGCAGGCCTGTTGTTGGCGTTGATTCTGTTGCTCACGGTGGTTCGCCCGGCGCTCAAGCAGCTGATGGCAAGCCCGCCGCGTGATCCGCGGGCCGACCAGCAAAGGGCGCTGACGGACCAGTCGGACGAAGATAGTCCCGGTGCGCCGGCGGGCTCGCAGTCGGCCGTGGCCGCACTGACGGGCCCCAAGGGGCCCGATCAGCAGGAGATGGATCTCGAGGCGGTACGCGAGATGGTGCGCGAGGATCCGAAGCGCGTGGCGCAGGTAATGAAGACCTGGTTGGGTGATGATGGCCGTTGACAAGCAACCCAAGAAGCTCGATGGCGCGGAACGCGCCGCGGTGTTCATGATGAGTCTCGGCGAGGATGCCGCCGCCGAGGTCATGCGCCATATGGGGCCCAAAGAGGTCCAGAAGATCGGGACCGCGATGGCCTCGATGGAGCGCATCTCGCGCGCGGATGTGGACTCCGCGCTGCACGAGTTTTCCGCGCATGTGCAGGAGCAAACGGCGCTCGGCGTGGGTGCGGACGAGTACGTGCGCAGCGTGCTGGAGAACGCCCTTGGCGAGAAGGCCTCGGGCGTCATCGACCGGATCCTGCTGGGGCGCAATTCCAAGGGGATCGAGGCCCTTAAGTGGCTGGACCCGCGCGCGATCGCCGACATGCTGCGTAACGAACACCCACAGATCGTCGCGATCGTCCTGTCGCACCTGGATTCCGATCAGGCATCGGACACGCTGCAATACCTGCCTACCCGCGTGCAGACGGACGTCGTGATGCGAATCGCGACGCTGGACGGCATCCAGCCGCAGGCGCTGCAGGAGCTGGATGAAATCCTCGATCGTCAGCTTTCGGGGAATGCCGCCAGCAAGACCTCGATGCTGGGTGGGGTTCGCACGGCGGCCAACATCATGAATCTGATGGAAGGGTCGCGCGAGGCCGAGATCATGGAATCTATCAAGGAGTCCGATTCGGACCTTGGCGGGCGGATCGAAGAAGAGATGTTCGTCTTCGAGAACCTGGTGGATATCGACGATCGCGGCATCCAGACTCTGTTGCGCGAGATCTCGACAGACTCGCTGGTGCTGGCCATGAAGGGCGCCGAAGAGGAGCTCCAGGACAAGATTTTCCGTAATATGTCGAAGCGTGCGGCCGAGATGCTGCGTGAGGATCTGGAGGCCAAGGGCCCGGTCCGCGTGAGCGAGGTCGAGGCGGCGCAGAAGGAGATCCTGGCGGTGGCCCGTCGCCTCGCCGAGAACGGCGAGATCGTGCTCGGCGGGCAGGGTAGCGAGGCGATGTTGTGACATCCCGTCCCGGCGCCCAGGTGCGGGTCCATGACCCCGACGCGTCGGTTTGGGAACCGCCAGAGATTGGCGATGAAGGCCTGCGGCCGCCCCGACGACTGCCCACGGCCGCCGAGATCGAGGCGATCGAGGAACAGGCACGTCAGAATGGCTTCGAGGCCGGATACGCCGAAGGCCACGAGGTCGGGAAACAGGAGGCCGAGAAGGCCGCGCGGGCAAAGTCGGACAAGCAGCTGCGCGAGACGGTCGCCAGACTGGAGTCACTGGCGGGTGGGCTGACCGACCCGTTGGCCGAAGCAGCCGACCAGCTGGAGCCGGAGCTGCTGGCGTTGACCGTCGCCCTGGCCCGCAAAGTGCTGTCTGCCGAGCTGGAGACCCGACCGGAACTGATCGAACAGGTATTGCATCAGGCCTTGGCACAACTGCCTGGGCGGAATCAGGAAGTGCGGGTGCATGTGCACCCGGATGACCGCAACCTGCTGGAAGAGTATGTCCAGTCGCTGGATACGCGGGTGCGCTGGGTCGCGGATACGAACCTTGTTCGGGGTGGCTGCCGCGTCGAGTCGGGCGCGGCGTCTGTGGACGCCTCGCTGGAGCGCCGCCTGCAACAGGCGGTCGAGGCGGTCTGGGGCGATCTGGCTGAGCCTGCCCGTTCGACGGCGCCCGAGGATACTTCGGTATCGGGGGACGATTCATGAGCTCGCCCCTCGATACCCTGCGCAAGCGTGGTCAAGAGCAACTGACCACCGGGCTTCTGGATCGTCTGCAGCAGTCGCGTGGCCGGCTGGAGCGCGTGCAACCGCCACAGTCCGAAGGCCGCCTGTCGCGGCTGACGGGCCTGACCTTCGAGGCCGAGGGGTTGCGCCTTCCGATGGGTGGCCGGGCGCTGATCCACGGCGAGAATGGCGCGGCCGTCCCGGCCGAGGTGGTGGGGTTCCAGAACGACCGCACCTTTCTGATGCCGGAGGAGCTTGCCTCGGGCCTGACGCCCGGTGCGCGCATCGAACCACTCGATATCCAACGCGAGATCCCGGTCGGGGACGCGCTGCTCGGGCGCGTGATCGATGCCAATGGCCAGCCGCTGGATGGCAAAGGGCCCTTGCGCGCGCGTGACCACAGTCCGCTGTCGGGGCGGCCGATCAACCCGCTACAGCGGGCTCCGGTGCGGGAACCGCTGGATGTCGGGATTCGCTCGATCAACGGCCTGCTGTCGGTCGGCCGTGGGCAGCGGCTGGGCCTGTTCGCCGGGTCCGGTGTCGGGAAGAGCGTTCTGCTCGGGATGATGACACGCAACACTGATGCCGATGTGATCGTGGTCGGGCTGATCGGTGAGCGTGGGCGCGAAGTAAATGAATTTATCCACGAGATCCTGGATGAGGAGTCACGCCAGCGCACCGTGGTCGTGGCAGTGCCCGCCGACCAGTCGCCGCTGCTTCGCCAGCACGGGGCCTGGGTAGCCACCACGGTGGCGGAGTCGTTCCGCGACCGGGGGCTCAATGTACTGCTGTTGATGGATTCGCTCACGCGTTTTGCCCAGGGGGCGCGCGAGATCGCGATGGCGATTGGCGAGCCACCGGCCTCGAAGGGCTACGCCGCCTCGGTGTTCGCGCGTCTGCCGCAACTGGTGGAGCGGGCCGGCAACGGGGATGTGGGCGGTGGTTCGATCACGGCGTTCTATACGGTGCTCGCCGAGGGCGATGACCAGAACGACCCGATTGTGGATGCGGCGCGTGCGATCCTCGACGGGCACGTGGTCCTGTCGCGCGAGATCGCGGAGACCGGACGCTATCCCGCGATCGACGTGTCGGCGTCGGTCTCGCGAGTGATGAGCGCGCTGATCACGCCGGAGCACGAGCAGGCGGCCCGGCGATTCCGGGATCTCGCCTCGACCTACATGCGCAACCGCGACCTGATCGCCGTGGGCGCCTACCGCAGGGGAGCGGATCCGCATCTGGATGAAGCGGTGGCGATGCACGAGCGGCTGGAGGCCTACCTTGGGCAGGGTCGCGACGAGGCGGTCGGGTTTGATCAGGCCCGCGACGAACTGCTGGCCTTGATCGGGGGCGCCTGAAATGGATTCTCGGCGCTTGGAACGTCTTCTGCGTCTGCGACGCATCGAAGAGAGTGAAGCCACGCGTCAACTGGGGGCGCGGTTGCAGCAACTGGACGCGGTCGAGACCCAGCGGACCCAGCTGGAGGGCTATCAGCTCGAGTATCTCCGGGCGCCACTGCCCGATGACACGAATCAGCTCAAGTGGCTTTCCGGGATGCGGGATCAACTGCGGCATGCACTGGAACAGCAAGACCTTCGCGCGCAGGCCGCAGGCGCCCAGGCGGAGCAGGCACGCCAGGAGTGGCTGCTCCGCCACCGGGCGGTGATGTCCCTGGAAAAGCTCCTGGAGCGCCGCATTGCAGAACAGGAGCGGGAGGCCGATCGCCGTCGCCAGCATGAGCAGGACATGTGGGCGACACGGCAGGTGCACACGCGCACGCAGGAGACGAACAACGACTGGCAAGAATCTTGAATGAGCTGACCAGGAATGCCCATCAAAGGCGTACGAGCCGGGCAATGACTCAGAGGATCCATTGATGATCGCGACAGGCAATGCCGGCCAGGGGATGATGCCGCTGCTGCAGTTGTTGGGGGGTGGCAGTGACCTCAAGGACCTTCAGGCGCTCGAAGGCCTCGAAGGGTTGAAGGACCTGAAAACCGCAGAAGGCGAGGGTTTCCTCGATATTCTTCAGCCGCAGCTCGAGGCGCTGCTGGCCGATCTGGGCGTGGGTGAAGAGGAGCTTGAAGGGCTCGATCTGGAGGGCATGCTGGCCCGCTTGCAAGCCCTGATGGACGGAGGCGAACTGGCCGTCGAGGTGGAATCGGGCGGCAAGGATTTGCCGCTGGCCGCGCTCATGACGGCAGTGGATGATCGCCCCGGTCCGTCCGTTGCACGTATGGAGCGCGGCGAAGGCAACGGTGGCGCGCGCGAGATCAAGCCGTTGCCTGCAGCGGTCATGCGGCTGTTCCTCGAGTCCAGCCAGGGCTCGGCTGCTTCAGGCGGCGGGGCGGGCACCGAGCTGCTCGGTCCGAACAGC
The DNA here is from genome assembly GCF_000381425.1 of Thioalkalivibrio sp. ALRh. Taxonomy (NCBI): domain Bacteria; kingdom Pseudomonadati; phylum Pseudomonadota; class Gammaproteobacteria; order Chromatiales; family Ectothiorhodospiraceae; genus Thioalkalivibrio; species Thioalkalivibrio sp. ALRh. The sequence continues at coordinate 146,937 of NZ_KB906522.1, read as the reverse complement.
CGCCTTTCGCGCGAGAATGTTCTGGAGCTGCTGGCGCAATGGATGTCCCAGGGGACTGATACGCAAAGGGCGCAGGGACGCGCGGAACCTCTGGCCGGCATTCTGCCGGCGCATGTACAGGCTGCGGAAGGCAGCGAGGGTTCACGCAGCTCGTTGCGCCTGGACCTGGCTCGGCTGCTGCAGCCGGGTGGCGAGCGCGAGCTGACGGACCAGATCCGCATGCTGGCGCGTGCCCAGGGCGGCCGTACCGAGATCAAGCTGCACCCGCCGCAGCTGGGGACACTCGATGTCCGCCTGAACGTGGACGGTGATCGAGCCACCGTCCAGTTCATCAGTGCAAATCCGGTGACCCGCGAGGTTCTGGAGGCGGCGATGCCTCGGCTGCGCGAGAGTCTCGCCCAGAGCGGCCTTACGCTCGAGGATGCGACCGTGTCCGATCAGGCGGCCGAAGAGCGTGAAGGTCAGCAGGAATTGGCTGACGGGCAGCGGGCCGGGCGCGAGGCCGATGAGTCCGAGGCCGAGGAAGAGCAGGCGACGGGTAGCACCCTTTCGATCCTGAACCGCCGGCTTGACCTGTTCGCCTGAGTAAGTCCGTTTGCAAAAGACCGGGTGCGTAAACCCGCCCGGTCGTTCCCAACCTCGGTTGTTGTGCCGCCAAGATCCCGTCTTCTGCCGGGTTCGGGGCGGCTGAATCTTGACGATCCCCTTTTTAATTCCCGGCTGCACCCCTCCTGTGCTCTCCTCGTTACCGCTTAAGCGTCGGAAATCATTACATAAATTAATTTTGGCACTGCCTTTGCTATGAGTTCAGGCAATAGTCAGCGCGATCCCGTGCCGTCAACATGGACGGATTCACGAATCTCGAGGGTAGGAAATGGCGGAGAAGGAAGTCGAACTGGGTGGAGAAGGCGCCGGCAATAAGGGCAAGAAGGGGCTGCTCTGGATTGTCATTTTGCTGGTGCTCGTGTTCGCCGGGGCCGGCGCGGCGGCTGCGTGGTTTTTCTTGTCCGGCGGTGGCGAGGAAGAGACCGGTGAAGAAGGCCCGGCCGAGCGTCACTATCACGGGCTGGAGCCGATGACCGTGAACATTGATGGGCCCGGACGCATTCGCTATCTCCGGGTCGAGCTAAGCGTCGTCACCACCGACCCCGAGGTGATTGAAGCACTGGAGCGGCATATGCCGGCCGTTCGCAACGATGTGCTGGGCCTGCTTGGAGAGAAACACTACGACGACCTCAATACGCGTGACGGGAAGGAATCGCTTGCCGAGGAGCTGCGCGAGGCGATCGCCGAGATCCTTGAGGAGCGGGACGCACCACATGATGTGGAAGCGGTGCGCTTTAACGAACTGGTCATGCAGTAGGCAGAACCATGGCGCAAACGGACATCCTCAGCCAGGACGAGATCGACGCCCTCCTTCATGGGGTCGATGACGGCGATATCGAAACGGATGACCCGTTTCCGAATGACGGAGAGGCCCGCGAGTTCAACTTCGCGACGCAGGATCGGATCGTGCGTGGGCGGATGCCCACGCTGGAGATGATCAACGAGCGCTTTGCACGACACCTCCGGGTACGCCTGTTCAATATGCTGCGTCGCTCTGCGGAGCTCTCCGTGGTCGGCACTCGGGTCTCGAAGTTCTCGGAGTACATGCACTCCTTGTTCGTGCCGACCAGCCTGAACCTGGTGCGGGCGCATCCGCTGCACGGGACTGGTCTGTTCGTGTTCGACCCGAAGCTGGTGTTCATCCTGGTCGACAACTTCTTTGGTGGCGACGGTCGCTACCACACGCGCATCGAGGGACGGGATTTCACGCCGATGGAGATGCGCGTGGTCCACGGCATCCTCGAAGGCGCATTCGAGGACATGGTCAAGGCCTGGCAGCCGGTGATGGATCTGCGCTTCGAGTTCCTGAACTCGGAGGTGAACCCGCAGTTCGCCAATATCGTCTCGCCCACCGAGATCGTCGTGATCAGCGAGTTCCATATCGAGCTCGATGGTGGCGGCGGCAATCTGCATTTCACCTTGCCGTACTCGATGATCGAGCCGATCCGCGAGCAGCTGGATACCGGGCTGCAATCGGACCGGTCCGACGTGGATCAACGCTGGATGAAGGCGCTGGAAGAAGAGATTCAGGACGCGGAAGTCGAGGTGAGCTCCACCCTGACCGAGACCGAAGTGACGGTGCAGGAGCTGCTCGACATCCAGCCGGGCGACATCATCCCGATCAATCTCCCCGAGACCGTTACCTTGAGAGTCGAAGATATCCCGCTGTTTCGTGGGAAGTTTGGCGTATCCGATGGCAAGAATGCGATCCAGGTGACGGATCGCATTATCAAGCGATAGAGGGCTGCACCCATGGCAGACACCGAAGACAACAAGAAAGACGACGAGAGCCTGGCTTCCAATGAGGACAGTGACGTGACCCCGGAGGCAGCCGAAGGGGAATCCGAAGAGGACCAGGACGCCCTGGCGGACGAATGGGCCGCAGCGCTGGCCGAGCAGAAGGACACCGACGGTGAGCCGGCCGCCGATCCGGACGAGCTGTTGAATCAGGCCCAGGCCAGCAGTAGCGGAAGTGAATCGGCCGATCCCCTGATGGGAGCGGAGAAAAGGGAGCGCAAGCACAAGCCCGATCCGGAGGCCGAACCTCTGAAGCCGGAGGAACTGGCGGCGTCGGCCGGCATGTCGGCCGAGGACATTAATCTGCAGATGGTGCTGGATGTGCCGGTCACCATCTCGATGGAGATCGGTCGCAGCCGCATCCCCATTCGCAATCTGCTGCAGTTGAACCAGGGGTCGGTGGTGGAGCTCGACCGACTCGCGGGGGAGGCGTTGGATGTGCTCGTGAACGGGACGCTCATCGCGCATGGCGAGGTGGTCGTGGTCAACGAGAAGTTCGGCATACGGCTGACTGACGTGATCAGCCCCAGTGAACGCATTCGCAAGCTCAAGTAACTGATGAAACTACGATTTGCACATTGGCTGGCAGTCCTCGGACTGACCGGCACAGGGGGGCTCTGGCCTGCGATTGGCCTCGCCGAGGAGGCGAACGGCGGGATCTCGCCCGCCGCCCACCTGACGCAGATGATCGGCGGGCTGGTCATCGTGATCATCGCGATCGTCGTTCTGGGCTGGATTCTTCGCCGGACACAGGGTGGCCTGAGCCGGGGTTCGCAGACCATCGAGCTGGTGGCGGTGCGCTCGGTGGGGACGCGCGAGCGCCTGATGCTGGTCCAGGTAGGGGAGGAGCAGGTCCTGATCGGGGTCGCACCCTCGGGGATGCGGACCCTGCACACGCTGCGGGAGCCGGTCAGCGTCGAGGAGGCAACGACGCCTGACTTCTCCAGTGCGCTGCGCCGAGCCGTCTCGGGTCGGCGCGAGGCGGGAGGCGAGCGGTCGTGATGGCGGGTCGGCTCAGGTACCTGCCGCCCGCCGTTCTGGCGCTGGCGCTGTTGCTGCTTCCGGGGCTGGCCTGGGGTCAGTTCGGCGGCGAGGGGATCGAGGCGCTGACGGTGACCACCGACGGCGAGGGCGGCGAGACCTATTCCGTCACCCTGCAGATCCTGCTGCTGATGACGCTGCTGACGTTGTTGCCGGCGGCGCTGATCATGATGACGGCATTTACCCGCATCCTCGTGGTGCTGGCGATCCTGCGCCAGGGGCTGGGGACGACGCAGACCCCCTCGAACCAGATCCTCATTGGCCTGGCGTTCTTCCTCACCCTGTTCGTGATGGCACCCGTATTCGACGAGATCTACGAGAGCGCCGTGGTCCCGTACATGAACGAGGAGATGGGGACCGAAGAAGTCCTGCAGGCCGGTGTGCAGCCCCTTCGCGAATTCATGCTCGCGCACACCCGCGAGAGCGATATCCGCATGTTTGCCGAGATCAACGGCATCGACGGATTCGATGACGCTGATGACATCCCGTTGCGCCTGCTGGTGCCGGCTTTCGTAACCAGCGAACTGAAGACGGCCTTCCAGATCGGATTCCTGATCCTGATTCCGTTCCTGATTATCGACCTGGTGGTGGCTTCGGTCCTGATGTCGATGGGGATGGTCATGTTGTCGCCGCTGATCATCTCGCTGCCGTTCAAGGTGATGCTGTTCGTCCTCGTCGATGGCTGGGCGCTGATGATGAACACGCTTGCCACCAGCTTCTTCGTTTAGGGGGATACGCGATGACACCCGAAATGGTGGTTGATGTCGGGCGCGAGACGCTCACGGTCGTGGTCCTGCTGGCCGCGCCGCCGCTGCTGACGGCCCTGGCCGTGGGCCTGGCGATCGGGATGCTGCAGGCCGCGACCCAGATCCAGGAGATGACGCTGTCCTTCATCCCCAAGCTGCTGGCGATGTTTGCCGCCTTGCTGATCTCCGGACACTGGATGCTGGCGCTGATCATCGAATACACGGAGCGACTCTATGATGCCGCGCCGGGCATGGTGGGGTAGGCAGCCGTGAACCTCGCCATGGAGCAGATCCTCGTGTGGGTGGGGGCGGTCATGTGGCCGTTTGCCCGCATTGGGGCGATGCTCCTGGTGATGCCGGTGTTCGGCGGTGATCAGCTCACCGCGACGGTGCGCATCCTGTTTGCCCTGGTGCTGGCGATCTTCGTGGCCATGCAGGGGCCGGCGCTGCCAGCAGTGGACCCGATCAGCATCGAGGGCGTGGTGGTGACCGTGCACCAGATCCTGATCGGTCTGGTGATGGGCTTCATCCTGCAGATGGTCTTTTCCGCACTGACGCAGGCCGGCGAGGTGATCGCACTGTCGATGGGTCTTGGTTTCGCCTCGATCGTGGATCCGGCACAGGGCGTGCAGGTGCCGGTGGTCTCCACGATCTTCGTGATCATGGCCACGTTGATCTTCCTGGCAATGAATGGGCATCTGATCGCGCTCGAGCTGCTTCTGACCAGCTTCGAGACGCTGCCGGTCGCCCCCTCGGGGCTGGATGCCGAGGCGCTGGCGTCGCTGATCGCGTTTGGCAGTGTCATGTTCCAGGGGGCCGTGCTGGTTGCGATCCCGGCGGTGGCCTCGCTGCTGCTGGTCAACCTGTCGATGGGGGTGATTACCCGGGCCTCGCCGCAGCTGAACATCTTCGCGGTGGGCTTTCCGATGATGATCCTGATGGGCTTCATCCTGCTGATGCTGACCATGCCCGGGTTGCCGGAGCGGCTTGGGGATCTGTTGTTCGAAGGTTTTGGCCTGATGCAAGCGATGCTGGGGTTCTAGGATGGCCGAGAACGAGAGCGGACAAGAGAAAACCGAACAGCCGACTCCGAAACGCCTGCGCGAGGCGAAGGAGAAGGGTCAGGTCCCGCGTTCGCGGGAGCTGTCGACCTTCCTCGTACTGATGGCGGCCGGCGGGTTCATGACGTTCTTCGGGCCGACGATGGGCGGGCAGCTGGCCGAACAGACGGCCGGGCGCTTCGACATCGAGCGTGATCTGGCCTATGACAGCTCGCTGCTGCTGCCGTATCTGTCGGAACAGATCTTCATGACGTTGCACACGCTGCTGCCGCTTTTTGGCGTGCTGATGGTCGCGGCGGTACTGGCGCCCATCCTGATCGGCGGCGCCAACTTCTCCTGGCAGGCGGCGAAACCCAAGGCCTCCAAGCTGAACCCGCTCAAGGGTCTCAAGCGCATTTTTTCGTGGCAGGGTTTGATGGAGTTTGGCAAGACCTTCGCCAAGTTCGTGCTCATCGCGGGTGTCGCGATGTCGGTGTTGTGGGCCTTTTCGGATCGCCTGCTGATGCTCGGCTACGAGCCCCTTGAGCAAGCGATCGCGCACGCGGCGCAGCTGGCGCTGGGGACGTTCGTGGCGGTCTCGGCCGCACTGATCCTGGTGGCCGCGATCGACGCGCCGTTCCAGATGTGGAACCACCAGAAGCAGCTGCGCATGACGCGCCAGGAGCTGAAGGACGAGTACAAGGAGACCGACGGCAAGCCGGAGGTCAAGCAGAAGATCCGGCAGCTGCAGCAGGAGATGGCGCAGCGTCGGATGATGGAGGAAGTCCCGAAGGCCGACGTGGTCATCACCAACCCGACCCACTACGCGGTAGCGATTACCTACGAGGCCTCGCGCATGGCTGCGCCGAAGCTCGTGGCGAAGGGCGTGGACGAGGTCGCGGCGTCGATCCGCGCGGTCGCGGACGAACACAAAATCATTCGCGTCGAGGCACCCCGGGTGGCGCGTGCAATCTACTTCACCACGGACCTGAACCAGGAGATACCGAACGGGCTGTTCGTCGCAGTCGCGCGCATCCTCGCCTACGTCTATCAGCTGAAGCGCGCGGATGCAGACGTCGCGATGCCGGATGACCTGCCGGTGCCGGAAGACTATCTCGATCCGCAGCAGCCGCGCGGCCGTCGGAGGAACCGCTAATGGCCTTCTTCGACCGCCTGGGGACTGTCGGCAAGTGGGGCCTGGGGGCGCCGATCCTGCTGATCGCGATGCTCTCGATGATGGTGCTGCCGCTGCCGCCCATCGCCCTGGACGTCCTGTTCACCTTCAACATCGCGCTGTCGCTGGTCGTGATCATGGTCGCGGTCTACACGCCGCGGCCGCTGGAGTTCGCGGTCTTCCCGACCGTGCTGCTGGTCGCCACCTTGCTGCGCCTGGCGCTGAACGTGGCCTCCACGCGCGTGATCCTGCTGGAGGGGCATACCGGCACTGACGCCGCGGGCCAGGTCATCCAGGCCTTTGGCGATTTCGTCGTGGGCGGCAACTACACCGTCGGTCTGGTGGTGTTCGCCATCCTGATCATCATCAACTTCGTGGTGGTGACCAAGGGCGCGGGGCGTGTCTCCGAGGTCAGCGCCCGGTTCACCCTGGATTCCATGCCGGGCAAGCAGATGGCGATCGACGCCGACCTGAATGCCGGAATTCTGACCCAGGAAGAGGCGCGCAAGCGCCGCGAGGAGATCGCCAGCGAGGCGGACTTCTACGGCTCGATGGACGGTGCCTCGAAGTTCGTGCGCGGGGACGCAATCGCCGGGATTCTCATCCTGTTCGTGAACATCATTGGCGGCCTGACCATCGGCACGCTGCAGCACGGCATGTCGATGGGCGACGCCGCGACGAACTACGTGCTGCTGACCATTGGCGATGGTCTGGTCGCGCAGATCCCGTCGCTGGTGCTGTCCTCGGCCACCGCGATCATCGTGACCCGTGTCTCCAGCACCCAGGACATGGGCCAGCAGGTGTTCGGGCAGATGTTCTCGAACCCGCGCGTGCTGTACGTGGCAGGTGGCGTGATCGCCGCGCTGGGGCTGGTGCCGGGTATGCCCAATGCCGTGTTCCTGGGTCTCGCCTCGCTGGCCATTGGCTCGGCCTACCTGATGCAGCGGCGCGAGCGCGAGCAGGCCGTGGAGGTGGAGCGCGTGCCTGACGAAGCGGCGGACACCAGTCCGGAAAATCGCGATCTCACCTGGGACGACGTGCCGCCGATCGACCTCGTCTCCCTGGAAGTCGGCTATCGCTTGATCCCGCTGGTGGATCGCACTCAGGACGGTCAGCTGATGGGTCGGATCAAGGGTGTGCGCCGCAAGCTCTCCCAGGAGCTGGGGTTCCTGCTGCAACCGGTCCATATCCGCGACAACCTGGAACTGAGTCCGAATGCCTATCGCATCTCCCTGCTGGGTGTCACGGTGGCGGAGGCCGAGGTCTTCCCCGATCGCGAGCTGGCGATCAATCCGGGCGAGGTGTTCGGCACCGTTCCGGGCACGCCGACCAAGGATCCGACCTTCAATCTGGACGCCTTGTGGATCGATCCGGCGGATCGCGATCAGGCGCAGGGCGCCGGCTACACCGTGGTCGACTGTTCCACCGTGATCGCCACGCATCTGTCGCAGGTCTTCCGCGAGAACGCCCATCGCCTGATTGGTCACGAAGAGGCCCAGCATCTGCTGGACCAGCTGGCACGGCATTCGCCGAAGCTGGTCGAGAATCTGGTGCCGAAGACACTCTCGCTGTCGGTAATCCTGAAGGTGCTGCAGAACCTGCTGGCCGAGCAGGTCTCGATCCGCGACCTGCGCACGATCGCCGAAACCCTGGCAGAGGAGGGCGTGAAGAGTCAGGATCCCGGCGTTTTGACTGCGGCCGTGCGTGTCTCGCTGTCGCGCTCGATCGTGCAGGACCTAGTGGGGCCGGACGATGAGCTGCCATTGATCGCGCTCGATCCCTCGTTGGAACAGCTTTTGCATAAGTCTCTTCAGGGCAGTAATGGCGAGACCGTGGGGCTGGAACCGGGCCTGGCGGAACGCCTGCAGCGGTCGGTGTCCGAGGCGGCCCAGCGCCAGGAAGCCAGCGGGCAGCCGGCCATCCTGGTGGTGGCCCCGGAGATCCGCTCCTGGATTGCCGGGTGGCTCCGCGGAGCCGTGCGCAGCCTGGCGGTGCTGGCCTTTACCGAGATCCCCGATAACCGGCGGATCCGCGTGGTGGCCACGGTGGGCCAGGAAGACTCGGCCCGGCAGGCAACGCCCACAGGTGCCTGAGACGAACAGTAGCGATCGGATACGAGAGGGAAACACTGATCAGTGTTTTCCTTGAGCGGAGCGGGAGAACAGCGATGAATGTGAGACGGTACCGGGCACGCGACATGCGCGATGCGATGCGGCAGGTGCGTGAACAGCAGGGCGAGGATGCCGTGATCCTGTCGAGCCGCCGTGTCGATGGTTGGCTGGAGGTTGTCGCGGCGCTGGAAGATGGCGATGCGGGGGTCTCCGAGCGCGAGCAGCAGGCTGCGGTGAACGCGGTCCATGCCCCGCGTGAGGCGCCGGCATCCGACTCGCGTCCGAGCCCGGGCTCGGGCTCGGCCTGGCCCGCGGACCCCGAGCTGGCCGCGATGCGCCAGGAGCTGCGGGATCTGCGCAGCCTGCTCACCCGCCAGCACAGCGACAACGAGGCCGCACAGTGGGCGGCGCGGCATCCGCTGGCGGCGGAGTGCAAGGCGCGTCTGATGGACCGTGGGTTCAGCGAGTCACTGGCGCGCAGTCTCGCCGGGAGTATTCTCGACGACAGCACGGTGGAGCAGGCCTGGGAGAGGCTGCGCGCACGCCTTTCCGGGGCGATCGCGACCCGCCATCCGGACATCCTGGATGAAGGTGGCGTGCTGGCCCTGGTGGGGCCTACGGGGGTGGGCAAGACCACTACACTCGCACGCATTGCCTTGCGTCAAATCCGTCGTATGGGTGCGGATTCGGTTACGCTGGTCACACTGGACACCCAGCGCATTGGGGCCACGCGCCAGCTGCAGGCGTTCGCGCAGATGGCGGGCGTGTCATTGCGGGTGCTGCAGAGCCCGCGCGAGTTGCGCGACATGACCGCGCGAGCAGAGGATGGGCATCTGATTCTGGTCGACACCGCCGGGCAGGCACCTTCCGCGGTGGGCGACGAGTCGCTATTTGCCGGCTGGCCGGACCATGTCCGGCGCGAGAGCTGGCTGGTCGTCTCCGCGACCACTCAGGCGGCGGCGCTGCGAAGGGTGCTGGATGCGTTCCGGAAGACGGAGCCATCGGCGCTGGTGCTGACCAAACTCGACGAAGCCGAACAGTTGGGGGAGACGTTGTCGGTATTGCTCGATCAACACCTTGGGCTCACGTTTGTCAGCGATGGACAGCGGATTGCCGAAGACTTCCACCGGGTCGAGACGGGCGATCTGACCCGGCGGGCGCTCGGCGAAGAGCGCGGCCCCGCGCGTCGATCCTCCCGCGATGAACGATGGACCGATGCAAGCCTGGCGGAGTTCTCGAATGCCGGCCGCAATGCGCCGTCGCCGCGCCGTACTCAGGATGCGGGCGTTCTGGAGATGATCCATCCGGTGGGGAAAGGACGCTATGCCACGCACTAATCAGCCGTTGAAGGTCATTGCGGTTGCCTCCGGCAAGGGCGGCGTCGGCAAGACCAATGTGTCGGTCAACCTGTCCGTGGCGCTCGCGCGGCTGGGCCGCGAGGTCATGCTGTTTGATGCCGACCTGGGGCTGGCCAATGCCGATGTGCTGCTCGGACTGCGACCCGAGCGCACCCTGCATGACCTGGTGACCGGACAGGTGGACGACCTCCAGGATGTGCTGATCGAGGGCCCGGAGGGGATCAAGGTCATCCCGTCGGCCTCGGGGATCGCGGCGATGGCGAATCTCACGCAGCTCGAGCACAACGGTTTGATCCAGGCATTCAGCGCCTATTCCAAGCCGCTGGATGTGCTGGTGGTGGATACGGCAGCGGGCCTGCAGGAATCCGTCACGACCTTCTGTCGAGCGGTCCAGGAGACCCTGGTCGTCGTCTGCGACGAGCCGGCGTCCATCACCGATGCCTATGCCTTGATCAAGGTGCTGCATCGAGATCATGGCATGCGGCGTTTCCGGCTGGTCACGAATATGGTCCAGGACCGCGCGGGCGCCGAGCGCTTGTTGCAGAAACTCACCACGGTTTGCGACAACTACCTGCCGGAAGTCATCCTGGATCTCGCCGGTTACATCCCGATGGACGAGCATCTGCGCAAGGCCGTACAGAAACGGGCACCGGTCGTGCAGCAATATCCGGGCAGCCCGGCGGCCAAGGCCTTTACCGAACTCGCCCGTGCGGTCGACCGCTGGCCGGTGGCCCGTGGTGCCGATGGTGGTGTCGGGTTTTTCGTCGAACGGATGCTGCAGAGCGCATGATGGCGACGCGTAATCGCCTCCACGGATACGAGAACGTGGCCGCAGCCGGCCACGAGCAGCGCGTCGCGGAACATATCGAGCTGGTGCACCGCATCGCGCACCATCTGATGGCTCGCCTCCCTTCCTCGGTCCAGGTCGATGACCTGATCCAGGCCGGCATGATTGGCCTGCTGGAGGCCGCGCGGCAATTCGAGGGCGGGCAGGGCGCGACGTTTGCGACCTACGCCGGGATTCGCATCCGTGGCGCGATGATCGACGAGTTACGCCGCAGTGACTGGACCCCGAGATCGGTGCACCGCAACAGCCGCAAGATCGCCGAGGCGATCCAGACGGTCGAGGCCAGGGAGGGGCGTGCGGCGCGCGGGGTCGAGGTGGCCGAGGAACTCGAGGTCCCGATCGACGAGTACTACTCGATGCTGCAGGACCATGCCGGCGCCCATCTGTTCGCGCTGGATGATCTGGGCGGCACCGATGGTGATGCGGACCGGGTGATCGAGGGGCAGGAGGCCTCGCCCTCGCGCACGATCGAGGCCGGGGAGTTTCGCGAGGAGCTGGCCGCCGCGCTGGGCGATTTGCCCGAACGCGAACGTCTGGTGTTGTCGCTTTATTACATCGAGGAGCTCAACCTGCGCGAGATTGGCGCGGTACTCGGGGTGACCGAGTCGCGCGTCAGCCAGATCCGCAGTCAGGCCGTTATCCGACTGCGCGCGCGCCTGGGCTCCTGGCTCGAAGACGGCGAGGCTTTGCAGTTATTCTGAAGGCCAAGCTCTAGTACTCATATGAATCATTTATCCCGGAGTGACCTGTGGACAAGGGAATGAAAATTCTCATCGTGGACGACTTCTCCACGATGCGACGGATCATCAAGAACCTGTTGCGTGATCTTGGCTTCAACAACACCCAAGAGGCCGATGACGGCAGCACGGCATTGCCGATGCTCCAGAACGGCGACTTCGATTTTCTGATTACCGACTGGAACATGCCCAATATGCCGGGCATCGACCTGCTGCGGGCGGTTCGTGCCGACGAGAAGCTGAAGACGATGCCGGTGCTGATGGTGACGGCGGAGGCCAAGCGGGATCAGATCGTCGAGGCGGCCGAGGCGGGCGTGAACGGCTACGTGGTGAAGCCCTTTACTGCGGAAACCCTCAAGGAAAAGATCGACAAAATATTCGAACGCATTGAATCCCAAGGCTAGTTTGGGATTCGGTGTCGAAGTCTCCTGGTCCAGACAAATGGATGGCCGGGGGATCGATCCCGGTCATCACGTTCGGGATGGGGAGCGAGCAAGGGGCTTTGGATGACAGACCAAGAACAATCGATCAGTGAGCAGCAAATCGCTCGCGCGCGGGAGCTCGTGCAGGTTCTGGAGGCAGGGGATGAGGTGGCCGCGCGCGCGTTGATCCAGGATCTGGCGCGCCCCTACGACCGCGAACTCTTCGACGAGCTCGGAAAGCTTACGCGCGACCTGCACGAGGCCTTGCAAAGCTTCCGGGGGGATTCGCGGCTGGTCGAGTTGACCCAGGCCGAGATCCCGGATGCCCGCGAGCGTCTCAATTATGTGGTCACGATGACCGAGAAGGCCGCGCACGAGACCCTGACCGCGATCGAGACGAGTCTCCCCATTGCCGAATCGTTCAGCCAGCAGGCCGGCCAACTGACGGCGAAGTGGACCCGTTTTCGCAATCGGCAACTCTCGGTCGACGAGTTCCGGGAGTTCGCTCGTGAGCTGGACGAGTTTTTTGCTCAGGCCAACGACGATACCGAAGAGCTGCGCCGCCTGCTGTCGGAGGTTCTGATGGCGCAGAGCTACCAGGATATTACCGGGCAGGTGATCCGGCGCGTGATTCAGCTCGTGACCGACCTGGAGGAGAACCTGGTCACGCTGATTCGGCTGTCCAGCGGGCGTATGGAGACGGTCGAGGCTGCGGAGAAGACGCTGGATGACGATGCCGAGCGGCGTGAGGGCGATCGGCGTGGACACGGGCCAGCAGTGCCGAAGACTCAAGATTCCGGCCAGGATGTCGTTCAAGGACAGGACGAGGTGGACGATCTGTTGTCCAGCCTGGGCTTCTAGGTAGCCCGCTGATCCCTGAATCGGCGGCTTCCCGGCGCCCACCCCTCAACGGCAAGCCTCACCGGAACGGAGAGACCGAATGGCCATCGACCCCAACGACGAAATCCTTCAGGACTTCCTGATCGAGGCCGGGGAACTGCTCGAAGGACTCAACGAGCAGCTGATCGACCTGGAACAGCATCCCGATGACCGGGATCTGTTGAACGCGGTATTTCGCAGCTTTCACACGATCAAGGGTGGCGCGGGCTTTCTGAGCCTGGATCCGCTGGTGACCGTCTGCCATCACGCAGAGGATGTGTTTAATCTCCTGCGCAATGGGGAACGTCAGGTCGACGGTCACCTGATGGATACCATGCTGCGGGTCCTCGATACGTTGAACGTGATGTTTGGCGACCTCCGCTCCGGGGTCGATCCGACGCCCGCGGAGGCCGATCTCGTCGAAGACCTGCGGCGGATGGCCAAGAATGAAGACGTGGCCGGCAATTCCGAACCCGCCGCAATCGCGACGCCAGACGTGCCCCCCGAACCGGAGCCGGAACCGGCACCCCCCGCCGAGGTGGAAGCCACTGCGAAGGCTGGAGGGGATGAGTCGGGGCTGGTCGGTGCCGATGACGAGATTACCGATGACGAGTTCGAGGCCCTGCTGGATTCGCTGCACGGCGATGGTTCGCCGCAGGCGGCCCAGGACTCCGCTACGCCGTCGACTGAGGACGCCGGGTTGCCCGGCACCGATTCGGATGCAGCCGGGCCAGGGGACGACGGCGAGGACCTGATTTCCGACGATGAGTTCGAGAACCTCCTGGACGAGTTGCAGGCGCGAGGTGATGGGCCTCCCGCCACTGCAGCGCCGGCACCCGCTGTGACTGAGTCGTCCCCGCATGAAGAGCCGAGCGTGGAGCCCGAAGCCGCTGGCGCGACACAGGAACCGCCGGCTCCCGAAGCCAAGCCACAGGCGTCTTCGCCTGCGGCCGCGGCGGCCGGCGCCCGGCAGGCCCCTCAGGGCGAGGCCTCGGTCCGTGTGAACACCGAACGTCTCGACGAGATTATGAATCTGGTCGGGGAGCTGGTGCTCGTGCGCAACCGCCTGAGCATGTTGCGAACCCAGCATGTGGACGACGAGCTGGGCAAGGCCATTAGTTCGCTGGCGCTGGTCACGTCGGATCTTCAGACGTCGGTGATGAAGACCCGCATGCAACCGGTCAATAAGGTCTTCAATCGCTTCCCGCGCGTGATCCGCGATCTGTCGCGCAGCCTGGGGAAGGAGATCGAGCTGGAGATCTTCGGCGAGGACACCGACCTCGACAAGAACCTGGTCGAGGCCCTGTCCGATCCGCTGGTGCATCTGGTGCGCAACGCCGTGGATCATGGGATCGAGACTCCGGAGGTGCGCGAGAAGGCCGGCAAACCGCGCAAGGGGACGGTGGTGCTTGGCGCGGCTCAGGAAGGCGATCACATCGCCTTGCTGATCAAGGACGATGGGGGTGGCATGGATCCGCAGGCCCTGCGGCGCAAGGTCGTCGAGAAGGGTCTGATGGAACCCGCGATGGCCGAGCGGATGACCGATCGCGAGGCCTTCAACGTCATCTTCATGGCCGGGTTCTCCACCAAGACCGAGATCTCGGATGTGTCCGGTCGCGGGGTGGGGATGGACGTCGTCAAGACGAAGATCTCGCAGCTTAACGGCACCATCGAGATCGATTCCGAGATCGGTGTCGGGACCACGCTGCGGGTGAAGCTGCCGCTGACCCTGGCGATTCTCCCTGCATTGATGGTCATCCTCGACGGGCGGCGATTCGCGATCCCGCTGGCGTCTGTCTCGGAGATCCTGGACCTGGATCTGACCAAGACCCATTACGTGGATGACCAGGAGGTCATTGTCGTAAGAAATCAGGCGCTTCCGGTTCACTATCTCAAGCGGTGGTTGAAGCCGGGATTCATCCCCGAAGCCAAACCGGAATCGCATGTGGTCGTGGTGCATACCGCGGATCGCAAGGTAGGGCTGGTCGTCGATGATCTCGTGGGCCAGGAAGAGGTGGTGATCAAGCCGCTGGGACAGAACCTGCAGGGCGTGAAGGGCCTGGCAGGCGCGACCATCACGGGTGATGGAGGGATTGCGCTGATCCTGGATGTCGCCGATCTCGTGGGTTTGTTGACGCACAAGATCCCGTCGGCGGGCCGCACCCGGCGGCCTGCGCAAACAATCGAGGGCTAAGGATGCCGGTTAAGGTACTGGTGGTGGATGACTCCGGGTTTTTCCGCCGCCGCATTAGTGAAATTCTGGACGCCGACGCGGGGATCGAGGTCGTCGGCAGCGCGGAGAACGGCGAGGAGGCGATTCGCAAGGTCAAGGAACTGGACCCGGATGTCGTGACCATGGATATCGAGATGCCCGTGATGGACGGCATCACCGCGGTGCGCCGGATCATGGCCGAGAACCCCCGGCCGGTACTGATGTTCTCGAGTCTGACCACCGAGGGGGCCCAGGCGACCCTGGATGCGCTTGAGGCAGGGGCGGTGGACTTTCTGCCGAAGCGCTTCAGCGACATCGCGTCCGATGAGGACAGCGCGCGTATGATGCTGCGCCGGCGGGTGCGCAGCCTTTCGCGCAGCCGGGCC
The DNA here is from genome assembly GCF_000381425.1 of Thioalkalivibrio sp. ALRh. Lineage (NCBI taxonomy): Bacteria > Pseudomonadati > Pseudomonadota > Gammaproteobacteria > Chromatiales > Ectothiorhodospiraceae > Thioalkalivibrio > Thioalkalivibrio sp. ALRh. The sequence goes on along the minus strand of NZ_KB906522.1, from coordinate 131,581 downwards.
CGTTCGGTCAGCCAGCCAGGGAGCGTGCGACCAGCGGTCGAGGCCCGCCCTTCTGCGCGTCGTGAAGAGTCCGACCGCAAGGCGGCCGAGGTACAGCGACAGGCCCCGCCGGTCAGTCGGCCCGCCGTGCCGCTGCGGCAGGTCCGCGCGGTGTTGATCGGGACGTCCACCGGGGGGCCGGTGGCCTTGCAGGAAGTGCTCAAGGCCCTGCCGGCGAACTTCCCACAGCCGATCTTGCTGATTCAGCACATGCCTGCGAGCTTTACGCCGGCCTTCGCGGAGCGCCTGGACGCCATGTGCCAAATTCGGGTCAAGCAGGCACAGGATGGCGATGTCATGCGCCCTGGGGTGGCCCTGTTGGCCCCCGGCGGTCTGCAAACCACGCTGGAGCGCGGCAGCCAGACAACGGTGCGCGTGACCGAGAGCCCGTTGGGCACGATCTACAAGCCCAGCGTGGATGCCGCGTTCAGCTCGGCGGTCGAGGCCTTGCGCGGGCAGGTGCTCGCCGTGGTGCTAACCGGGATGGGCGCAGATGGCCGCGAAGGTGCGCGGGCTTTGAAGACCGCCGGGGCGCAGGTCTGGGCACAGGACGCGGCCACCTCGGTGGTGTATGGGATGCCGGCTGCAGTCGCAGAGGCCGGGCTCGTGGACCAGGTGTATCCGTTGCCGGATGTGGGTCCGGCACTGGTCAAGGGGTTCTGCTAGATGGATATCCTGAGCCTCATCGGGATCACCCTGGGGCTCGTCGCGGTGCTCGGGGGGAGTATCGCGAAGGGGAGTGGTCTGGGCGCACTCTGGAACGCGGCCGCGTTTGTGATCGTGGTCCTGGGGACGCTGGGGGCAACCCTGGTGCAGGCGCGCATGGCGGTGTTTCTTCACGGGATGCGCATTCTGCCCTGGGCATTCAAGCCGCCGCGGATCGACAACGAGGCGATGCTGGCTCGCATCGTGGAGTGGTCCAACGTGGCACGCAAGGAAGGGCTGCTGGGTCTGGAGACGCTGGCCGACGAGGAGACCGACGAATTCGCGCGCAAGGGTCTGCAGTTGCTGGTGGATGGCTCCGAGCCGCAGACCATCCGCCAGATCCTCGAGGCGGATCTGGACAACCGCGAGCATTTTGATACCCAGGGGGCCAAGGTATTCGAGAGCATGGGGGTGTACGCCCCGACGCTTGGCATTGTCGGCGCGGTGATGGGTCTGATGGCGGTCATGCAGAACCTGGCTGACCCCAGCAAGCTGGGAGCGGGGATTGCCGCGGCCTTTGTCGCCACGATCTACGGGATTGCTTCGGCAAACCTCCTGTTCCTGCCGGTGGCGAACAAGCTGAAATCAATCATCCAGAAGCGCTCGCAGCACCAGTTGATGCTGATGGAGGGGCTGATCTCAATCGCCGAGGGCGAAAACCCCCGCAACATTGAAAGCAAGCTTAGCGGCTTCATCCACGAGTGAGGTCGCGATGGCCCGGCGCAAACGCCAAGAAGAAGCGGAGAATCACGAGGCCTGGGCCATCCCGTATGGCGACCTGGTCACGCTGCTGCTGGCGTTTTTCGTGGTGATGTACGCGATCTCCTCGGTGGATGACGGCAAGTATCGTGTGCTGTCGGAGTCGCTGGTGGACGCCTTCCGGGCACCGGCGCAGACCGATCCGATCCAGGTGGGAGAACCGACGGTGTCGCGTGAGCAGTCCCTGGACGAGATGCGCGCGCTGGTTCCGATTGATGTGCAGCCCGGCATCGTTGACGACGGTGTAGCACCCATCGACATGGCCTTATCCGGGCTACTGGACGATGCGGGTACGGATGACGAGCTGCAGGAGTTCCTGGAGGCACTGGCCGAGGTCGCCGACGAGCTGGAAATGGCGATGGCCCCCTTGATCGAGGAGGGTGATCTCCGGGTAAGCCGCGAGGCGTACTGGCTGGAAATCGAGATCACCAGTCGGCTGTTGTTCGGGAGCGGTTCGGCTACGTTGAATCCCGAGGCCCGGGCCCTGCTGGACGAGGTCGGGGCGATCCTCGCGCCGCGGGTGTCGCGGGTGCACGTGGAGGGCCATACGGACAATGTCCCGATCCAGACGGCGGTCTATCCTTCCAACTGGGAGCTTTCTTCGGGGCGTGCCGCGGCCGTGGTGAGCGTGTTTGAAGACGCGGGCATCGAGCCGAAGAATCTGGTGGCCCTGGGATATGGTGAGCATCGTCCGGTCGCGAGCAATGATACCGAGCAAGGACGGGCGGAAAACCGTCGGGTGGCCATCGTGGTCCTGCCCGGCGCGCGCCCGCGCGAAGACGGGGCGCAGGAACCCGAGCAATTGCGCGAAGACCTTCCGCTCGCGCCGGGTGCACCAACGATGGATGGGGACGAGGGGGATACCGAGTGAAGATCTGGGCGGTGGCCAACCAGAAGGGCGGGGTGGGCAAGACCACGACCACAGTCACCCTGAGTGGCCTGTTGTCGGGTCCGGAACAGCGCGTCCTGATGGTCGACGTCGACCCCCATGGCTCGCTGACGGCCTATTTCGGCCACGACCCGGAGACCGCCACCCGCGGTGTGTACGAGCTGTTCAGCCAGTGCGCAGAGGGGAAGCGTCCTGATCCGCGGGGGTTGATCCGCGAGACCCGGTTCCCGGGGCTGGACCTGCTGACGGCCAGTACGGCACTGGCCACACTCGACCGTCAGCTTGGTACGCGCAGCGGGATGGGCCTGGTGCTGCGCCAGGCGCTGGAGCAGGTCGCCGACCAGTACGACTACGTGCTGATGGACTGCCCGCCCATGCTGGGCGTGTTGATGGTCAATGCCCTGGCGGCCTGTGACGAGCTGCTGGTCCCGGTGCAGACCGAGTTCCTTGCCCTCAAGGGCCTGGAACGCATGATCAATACCCTGAAAATGGTCCAGAAGTCGCGCAAGGCCGAGTTGCAGTACCGGATCATTCCCACCCTGTTCGATCGACGCACGCGTGCCGCGCACGAGGCGTTGGCCGAGCTGCGCCGCCTTTATGGCGATGAGGTCTGGCCCGGCGTGATCCCGGTCGATACGAAGTTTCGCGATGCGTCGAGCGCAGGCCAGCCGCTGTGCTTCATGATTCCGGACGCCCGGGGCGTACTGGCGTACTCGGACTTGCTGGAGGCGATTGGCGGGCAGCTTTCGCAGCCTCATGCCCGGACCCGGAGGCAGAAGGGATGAACCGTTCGCGTGATGACAACCTGGCACTCAAGGCCGAACCTGAAGCCCTGCATGACTATTTTGGCAGCCTGCTGGACGAACCGGCGCCGATCGCCCCGGCGCACCTGCTGCGCCCGGATATCCTCGAACCGAGACCGGCGCCCGCTGAACCGGAGCCGTTAGACGAACCAGAGCTCCCCGTGGTGGCCGAAGCGGTCGCGCCCCCCGTGCCTCCGCGCACGATTGTCGAGAGTGACGAGTATCCGCGTCCGTCCGAGCGATTCTCCGCCCTGGTGCTGGAGGCCGGGAATCTGACCCTGCTGGCGCCGCTGGCCTCGCTCGGCGGCGTTGCGCCGCTTGGGGATCTGGATGTGCGCCCCACGCCCAACCACTCCGTCTGGTATCTGGGTCTGGCGGATACCAAACAGGGGCGAGTGCAGTTGATTGATCTCGCGGCCGTGGTGACCCCCGAGGATCGGGAATATGAGCCGGAGACAGCCCGCCATGTCGTGTTCCTGGCCGGGTCGCGCTTCGCGTTGGCCTGCCGCTCGATTCAGGGGACCCGCGTGATCGACCCTCAGAATCTGCGCTGGCGCAGTCACCGCAAGCGCCTGCCCTGGCTGGCCGGGGTGGAGCGGGAACAGATGGCCACCCTGCTGGACCTGGAGGCCCTCGACCGGACCCTGGACCAGGGCAGCTGGGAAATGGGCGGTACTCCGGACTCAAGCCGGGACGAGCGCGGCCGATAACGTATTCAGGAACCGAACACCGGGCCCGCAACAGGGTCCGCGAGCGACGAGGACGACATGAGCAGCGCACAAGACGTAGAAGCGATGGCCAAGGCCGATACGGCCCCGTATGTGACGTTCAGTCTCGCGGAGGAGACCTACGCGATTGACGTCCTGCAGGTGCAGGAGGTGCTGAAGGTCACCGAGATCGCGCCTGTTCCCGGTGTGCCGGACTATATCCTTGGCATTATCAACCTGCGGGGCAACGTCGTGACCGTGATCGACGCGCGCCGCCGTATGGGCCTGGAGGACCGCGAGCCGGACGAGGCCTCGCGCATCGTGATCATCGATGTCGACAACCAGAATGTCGGCATCCTGGTGGACTCGGTCTCGGAGGTCGTGCGGATCTCGCTGGATTCGGTCGAGCCCGCGCCGGAAGTCGGAAATGACGACAGTTCGCGGTTCATCCAGGGGGTGACGAGCACGGAGCAGGGGCTCACGATCCTGGTCGACTTGAACAAGCTCCTGTCTGACGAGGAATGGGCCCAGTTGCGGGAGCTGTAGAAACCGCGGGGCATTCGGCGAACTGGAAACGCCGCGTATTGGAGAGGATCAAACCTGAGAGTGGCTCCGAAACGCGGCATGCGGAGGGGAGGTGGGGCGATGGTGGATGAACTGCAGCCGGATCGTACGGTTCGCCCCGTGCAGCCGCCGACCACGAACTCCACGGTTCGCCCGGTCCATACGACTGTGCCCGGGCGGACGCTCAGTGATGACCACGACCGGGACCCCGTGCTGCGTCCGGCCGTAAAGCCTGCGCAACAGCGTTCCCCGCGCGACCGACGCCAGCGCCCCCGTAAGGGCTTGATCGACGATTACGCCTGACGGACCCCTCCAGTCGGCCCCGGGTGGTGTATCAGTGCATTTCACGCGACAATCGAGTCTGAGTCGCTGGGAGTATTGGGTCGATGGGGGAAGGCATTCTGGTTTGGATTGTCGCGGCAATCGCCCTGGTGGCGACCGTCGTCGCAGTGCTGTCCGTCTCGCTTGTGTTAACCCTGCGGCGCCAGCTCGCGACGTTGCGCCAGGACTACCAGCGTCAGGCGACCTCGGTGATGGCGCTGCAGGGGGCGATGAAGGTCATCTCCCAGGGGGTGGTCAACCACAGCCAGGCGCAATCCGCGGTGCAGCGCGCACTGGAGCGCCTCAACGACCAGCAAAGCGAGCTGCGGGCCCGTGACGCCGATGATGGCGCCTATCAGCAGGCGATCGAGCTTATTCGGCAGGGCCGTGAGCGCGAAGAAGTCCGCCGGATGTGCGGCCTGACCACCACCGAGCTGGACCTCCTGTACAGTCTGCACGCCCCCGGCTCTGCGGGTCGTCGTTAGTCCCTGCTACTGCTTGTGTCTTCACTCGCCCGATGTTGAATCGTCGCGGCGGTATCCCTGTTCGCGGTCCTCGGGTGTGATGCCCGCAAGCACAAATACAAACGCCAGGACCTCGGCCACCGCGACATAAAGACTCTCCGGGACCTCTTCGCCCAGCGGTACCTGTGCGAGCGCCTCGGTCAGGCCCGGGTCCTGGTGCAGGGGAATCCCGTGTTCCTCGGCGATTCGCAGGATCTGCTCGGCGGTGACACCACTGCCGCTCGCGGTGATCCGCGGCGCTCGTTGCCGATCCCATTCCAGTGCCACCGCTTGCTGCCGGCGGGGGCCGCGGGGGGCGACGTACGGCTCGTCGTGATCGTGAGGGGGGCGTCGCTTGCTCATCTCAAGCCTTCAGGCGCGCTCGTCCAGCAGCCCGTCACGCAAGGTAAGGCTCGCCGGATCCTGTGGCTCCACCTGACCTTCTCGCACCGAGAGCGATCCGACGGTCAGGTCACGCCCGGCCAGGCGCTGATGGAGTTCCGGCGTGCCGGCGCGCAGGCGTTGGGCGGTTTCCGGGCGTTCTGCGGTGAAATGAACGGATACCCGGTCATCGCGCAGCGCAAGGGCGACACGGGTAGGGCCGAGGGCCTGCAAATCGAGATCCAGCACAAGAGTCCATCCCTCGGCGCGTTCGGGGGGGCGGCCAGCCTCGTGCTGCAACTGGCCGGCCAGCGAGTGAAGCCCTTGCGGGCTGCGAAAGGGTAGCTCGAAGAACCAGCGGGGATGCGACTCGTCGTCTCCCTGCGTGCTGGGCTGCAGTGAATGCAGTTGCAGCGTGGTAATGCGCTTCAGCATCCCTTCGATGAGCCCGGCCAGCGCCCCCGTGGGAGGCAGGCCCGCCGTGGTGGGCGCGGGTGGGGCCGGCGTCGCAGCCGCGGGGGTTGGCAGAGGGGAACGGGTCTCGGCCGATTGGCGCAGGTGTTCGGCGACGCGCAGCAGCTGGGCCTTGAGATCCTGAGCGGCCGTGCCAGAGGTATTGGTTCGAACCCCCTGAGCGAGCATGGCCTCCAGCCACAGGCCGGACTGCTGGATATGGCGATTCAGGCTATCGGGGCTGGTCAGGCGAACGGCAGGAGGTGTCAGTTCGATCAGGCGGTTCATCGCCGGCAGCAGTCGGGCTTCGCTTGCTGTGGGTGGCGCGCCGGCTGCTATGGCCGTGGCCAGCGTGTTCTGAATCGTTTGCATGCCACCGGCCAGGCCTCGCGCCCCCGGTATCTGGTGGCGCAACTCGCGCAACAGCCACTGCGTGGCGTCGTGCTGGCCGACCGACGGATTCGATGGTGAAGTCGGCGCCGGGGGCGAGGGCGAACCGGTCGCCAGGGTGGTGCCAGAGGGCAGGGGTAGCAGCCTCACCTCCAGGCGCGGCTCTGTGCGGGTCACCTCGGCGAGGGCGATGCGTGGCCCGGACTGGTTGCCGGGTAGCAGGGCGTTGGGTAGTGGAGTCGCGAGCTGGGCATTGAAGGTGGGCGCGCGGGTGTCCACGCTTTGCGCGCCGGACGACGTCAGCGGACGCAGTTGAACTCCCCGTTCGGCCAGTTGCCCGACGATCTGGACCTGCAGCCGGGTGCCGGTCTCAAGCGTCGGCATCGCGCTCGCTCGCGGGGCTACCCGATCAAGGCCGCCTGCGGGCAATCCGGTTGGGCGAGGGCCGGTAAAGTCGGGCATCGGTGCTCCGAGTCGCTTGGGAAGCGGCTGCCCGCACAGCAGGCATGCCAACAGCATCGCACACCGCGTCCGCCGCGCCTACGGGCGGGCATCGGAGCGGGGCTTTGCTATGCTGTGTGTTCATTTCGCGAACACAAAAGAAGGCATGCAAAAGATTCGAGTGCTGATGGTTTGTCTGGGCAATATCTGCCGCTCGCCCATGGCTCACGGTGTCTTCCAGGCACGCGTGCGCGCGCATGGTCTGGAGTCCGCCATTGAGGTGGATTCGGCGGGTACGGCGGGTTATCACGTTGGGGCACGGCCGGACCCGCGCGCCCGCGAGGAGGCGAGCCGCCGAGGCTACGATCTCGACCAGTTGCGGGCGCGGCAGCTGGAGGCGGACGACTTCGAGACGTTCGACTACATCCTGACGATGGACGAGGCGAACTATCGCAATGCCCAGCAGATCCAGCCGAATGGCGCCCGCGCGCGGTTGCACCGTTTCCTGGAGTTCGCCCAGGACCATCCCGAGCGCGAAGTACCGGACCCGTACTATGGCGGGCCGGATGGCTTCGTTCATGTGATGGATCTCGTCGAGGCCGCCAGCGACGGCCTGCTGGACCACATCTGCCGGGAACACGCGCTGGAGCGCGTCTCCTGAAGACCCTGGTCAGGCGGCCGGGGCGTTCTCCCGCCGGCCGATAACGCGATAAACGTTATCGGCCGGTTTCCAGCTCAATCGCGCGGCTTGTCGTCCGGGCTGCTCGAAGACTCAGCCGCCGGTTCCGGCTTGCTGGCCGGCTTGTCGGTCGGGGGTGCCGAGGCCGGCTCCGACCGGGCAGAACCGCTGGCCTCGGCGGGTGCGGCCTTCTCGGGCGTGGGCTTGGCATCGCTTTTCTTGCCCCGAGACGGCTTTGATGCGGAGCTGTCATCCGCTTTGGCGGCTTCGGAAGGGCGATTCTCGGTGTGCGATCCAGAATCACCCTTGTCCTTCGCGTCATCCGTTTTGGACGATTGAGCGCTTCCCTTTGCCCGACGTGTGCCGGAGGCAGCCTTGGGCGCCTCTTCCGACCCTTTTTCCGCCTTGCCAGGCTCGCGGGTTGGCTTCTCCTGGGCCTGAGGCTTGTCGCTTACCGCACCTTTGTCTTCAGGCGCCTTTTCGCTTTTGCCACCGGTTTCCTGGCCGGAGTCCTTCTCGGCTGATTTTTCCCTAGCGGCCGGTTTGGACTCGCCGCTGGGTGGCTGGCTGTCGCCCTTGCCCGAGTCCTGCACGGCCGGCTTCTTGGTGGTCTCGCTGTCCTGGGGTGAGGAGGCGGACTTGTCACCTTCCTTCGAAGTACCGGCATCCTGGTTCTCGGCGTTTTCATTACCCGAGCTGTCGTCACCGCTTCCGGAGCGGCCGCGGCCGCCACGACGGCGCCCGCCCCGGCGCGAGCGGCGCGAACGGGCACGGCCCTTGCCGCTATCGTCGTCGGAAGTGGACGGGCCGTTCCCGGAAGGCGATGCCGGTTCCTCGGATGTTGCGGCTGCCTCGCCCCCTTCCGCCTTCGGTTTGGCGGCCTTGGGTTCGGTTTCGCGAGCCTTGGTGCCGGCGCCACCACTGGCGCTACCACGCCGTCGCGATCGGCCGCCTTTGCCGCCGTCTTCACTACCGGCGCTGCTGGCGTCCTGACGGGGCTCGCCTTTGCCGTTACCTGACGGCTTCGCTGCATCACGCTTGTCACCGCCGTCGTCTCGTGCGCCACGGCGCCGGTTGGAGCCGCCCCCACGGTTGCTTCCATTACCGCGGCTGGCTCGCTGCTGCCCGCCTTTGCCGCGCTTGCGCCCCTCGTCTTTCTCTTGCTCTTCTGCTTCAGGCTCCGGGGTCCGGGCCGCATTGGGGAACAGGGAGGACCAGATGCGGGTAAAGAACCCGGGTTGCTGCACCGGCTCGCTGGGCGTTTGAGGGGCGGGCGACTCGGCCATCGGGGCCGGGGCCTTGACCTTCACACCCTGGACCAGGGGCTTCTCCACTTTGCCGCGGCGTTCGCCGTGCGGGTCGACATCCTCTTCGACGGACTCCACGAGTTCGTGCGATCCGCGGCCACTGACGACCTCTTCGCGTTCGTCGCCGCGCACGCGCTGGACCTCGAACTTCGGTGTCAGGTACTGCGGGTTCGGGACGATACTGATATCGACCCGATGGCGTGCCTCGATCTCGTTGATCGATGAACGTTTTTCGTTCAGCAGGAAGGTGCCGACATCGACCGGGACCTGCGCCAGGACGAGGCCGGTGCGGTCTTTCATCGCCTCTTCTTCGATCAGGCGCAGGATCGACAGGGCTAGCGACTCGACGCTGCGCACCTGGCCATGCCCCTGGCAGCGGGGGCAGGTGATCTGGCTGGACTCGCCGAGCGACGAACGCAGGCGCTGGCGCGACATCTCCAGCAGCCCAAAGCGACTGATGCGGCCCACCTGGACCCGCGCGCGATCGAGCTCGAGCGCTTCGCGGAGACGGTTTTCCACTTCTCGCTGATGCTTGTTGGCGCTCATGTCGATGAAATCGATCACGATCAGGCCGCCCAGATCTCGCACGCGCAGCTGGCGCGCCACCTCTTCAGCGGCTTCCAGATTGGTGTGGAAGGCGGTCTCCTCGATATCGCCACCCTTGGTGGAGCGGGCGGAGTTCACGTCGATGGAGATCAGGGCCTCGGTATGGTCGATGACCAGGGCGCCGCCGGAGGGGAGCTGCACGTCGCGATCGAAGGCGCTCTCGATCTGACTTTCGATCTGATAGCGGTTGAACAGCGGGACGGGGTCGTCGTACTTCTTCAGCTTGCGCTGGCTGTTCGGCATCACCAGTCGGACGAAGTCCTCCGCCTGCTGATAGACGGCTTCGTCGTCGATGATCACCTCGCCGACGTCATTGCGCATGTGATCGCGCAGGGCCCGGATGATCACGTTGCTTTCCTGGTGGATCAGCGCCGGGGCGTTGGCCTTTTCCGCCGCCTCGGTCACGGCCGACCAAAGGGCCGTCATGTAGTCGAGGTCCCATTGCAGTTCTTCGGTGCTGCGGCCTACGCCGGCGGTGCGGGCGATCACGCCCATGCCATCGGGCATGGTCAGGCCGGACAGGGCCTCGCGCAGTTCCGCGCGATCTTCGCCCTCAATGCGTCGCGAGACGCCACCGGCCTTGGGATTGTTCGGCATCAGGACCAGGTAGCGCCCGGCCAGGCTGATATAGGTGGTCAGCGCGGCACCCTTGTTGCCTCGTTCTTCCTTCTCCACCTGGACGAGAAGCTGGGTCCCTTCTTTTAGCAGCTCGCGGATGGGCTTGTCGCTGTCGGCCGGCGCGCCAACCGCGGAGGGGGCGATCTCCTTGAACGGGAGAAAGCCGTGGCGCTCGGCGCCGAAATTAACAAACGCGGCTTCGAGGCTTGGCTCGACGCGGGTGATCTTGGCCTTGTAGATGTTGGCCTTCTTGCGCTCGCGCGAGGGCAGTTCGATATCGAGGTCGTACAGCCGCTGGCCGTCGACCATGGCCACGCGCAGCTCTTCGGGCTGCGTGGCATTGATCAGGATGCGTTTCATGCAATGGACTCGGTCGGTCGTCCTGTACGTCGGTCACAAGCCCGGGGCCGTGTGGTGCGGAACGGAGGCGGCACGTCGACGTTTCGAGACGCATGCTCGCCATGGCGGCGCGAAGAGGAATCCAACGCGCCAGCCAGGTGTTCACCAATAGCCACGGGACCAGCCGTCCGCGGGATGCGGGGCCGGGGAGACAGGACTGGGTTAGAAGAAATAGTGTCACAGGTTCGCTTTTGGGCGATGGCCGTCTGGTCGCATGTAGTCGCACTGTGCAGGACCAGATCGGCGGGTAATTCGAGGCGCCCGGGCGCAATATCCGCCAGCAGGTACCGTGCGCCAATGTAGGGCATAACCCCCCGATTGGGCAAGTTTTTTCGTCGCGGAAATGCCAGGGTACATGGTTAGGATGGCGCGCCTGAGGTAGGATCGCGCCCGATGAAAGCACGTCCCCGTCAGCCGCAATCTCCCTCTGGGCCTCGTACGCTCTCGGTCACCGAGCGCGGGGATGGCCAGCGCCTGGATAACTTCCTCCTGCGCGAGCTCAAGGGAGTTCCCAAAAGTCTGATCTACCGCCTGGTGCGCAAGGGGGCGATCCGGGTCGATGGGCGCCGTGCCAAGGTGACCCAGCGGCTGAGTGTCGGCTCGGAGGTGCGCGTGCCGGACCTGGACCGGCCCGAGGCCGTCGAGCGGGACATCCCCCCGGGGGTCCTGGACCGACTGCGCCGCTCCATCTTGCATGAAGACGACCAGGTCCTGGTCCTCGACAAGCCCTCGGGCCTTGCGGTGCATGGCGGCAGCGGCCTGGCCTTCGGGATCATCGAGGCGATGCGCCAGCTGCGTCCCGGTTGCGAGCTGGAGCTGGGGCATCGGCTGGATCGCGAGACCAGCGGCTGCCTGCTGCTGGCCAAGACTCGCGCGGGATTGCAGGACTTCCACGCGGCGCTGCGCGAGGGGCGTGTGGAGAAGCGCTATCTGGCGCTGCTGGTGGGGGCGTTCCCCAACGATCAGCCCATTGTGTGCGACGAACCGATTGCCTCCAGTCGGGGTCAGGACGGGAAACGCCGCATGCGTGCGGGGGAGGATGCCGACCCCGAGAGTGCCCGCTCGGCGATCAGCCAGTTCGTGCCGCTGGAACGTTTTGGATCTTTTCAGTTGGCCGAGGTACGGATCGGTACCGGACGGACCCACCAAATCCGCGTACATGGCCAGGCGATTGGCCATCCCGTTGGCGGCGATCACGACTACGGATTGCCCGATGAAAACCGGGTACTGCGCGGGGCAGGCCTGAAACGCCTGTTTCTGCACGCCCAGGCCCTGCAGTACGAGGATTCGGCCGGCGAGTCGCATGTGTACTCCGCGCCGCTGCCGGACGAGCTGCAGTCGATCCTCGATGCGCTCGCAAGCCCCGAAGCGTCCGGATGAGCACACTGCTGCCACCGGAGGGGGATGCCTTGCGCCTGGTCGTATTCGACTGGGACGGGACGCTGATGGATTCGCCACGCCGGATTGTTCACTGCCTGCAGCGGGCCTGTGCGGCCCTGGGGCGCGAGACGCCCGCGGAAAGCGAGCTGCGCGATATTATTGGCCTGGGCGTGGAGGCGGCGGTAGAGAGACTGTTCCCGGGCGCCGACTCTGCGTTCGTGGGGGCGTTCGCCACCACCTATCGCCAGTGCTATCTGGGCGCCACCGATGCGCCAGAGACGCCCCTGTTCGCGCATGTCGAGCCCTTGCTCGACTGGCTTGACGAACGCGGCGTGCTGCTGGGCGTTGCGACCGGCAAGTCGCGGGCGGGGCTGGACCAGGCCCTGGAAGCCGCCGGCCTCATGGGACGTTTTGTCGCGACGGCCTGCGGGGACGAGCATCCGTCGAAACCCAGTCCGGTGATGCTGGAACATGTGATGGCGCGCTGCGGGGTGGAACGTTCCCGGGCACGGATGGTCGGTGATAGCGTTTATGATCTGCAGATGGCTCGCGCCGCCGGCGTCCCGTCGCTGGCCGTGACACATGGGGTCCACGATCACCGCCGGCTGAGCGCCGAGCGCCCGCTGGCCGTGGCCCGCGACCTGAAGGAACTGCTGGATCTCCTGCGGCAGTCGGAGCCGCTTCCCGAGGACTGAGGACAAACGATGGGTTGGTCGAACGAGAACAAGCCGGGCTGGGAGCGCGAGACGCTGGAGCGTCTGGTCCAGGCCCAGGTGGTGGAACAGCGGCGTGCCCGGCGCTGGGGAATCTTCTTCAAGCTGCTGCTGTTCATCTATCTGTTCGCGCTGCTGGTTCTGGTGCGGGGCGGCGATATGGGCTTGACCGCCTGGTTCGAGGACGACCGCGAGCCCGAAGAGCACGTGGCCGTTGTCGAGGTCGACGGACTGATCGCGTCGAGTGCTCGGGCCAACGCCGAAGAGCTCAACAAGACCCTGAAACGGGCGTTCGAGGCGGATGGCACTCGCGCCGTGATGCTGCGCATCAACAGTGGGGGCGGGAGTCCGGTGCAGGCCGCCGCGATCCATGACGAGATCCTGCGGCTGAAGGACGAGCACGAGGACATCCCGGTCTATGCGGTCGTCACCGATATCGGGGCCTCGGCCGCCTACTACATCGCCGTGGCGGCCGACGAGATTTACGCCAGCCAGGCCAGCATGGTCGGTTCGATCGGGGTGCGCCTGGACAGCTTTGGCGTGGTGGATCTGCTGGAGAACATTGGTGTCGAACGGCGGCTGTTCACCTCCGGGGAGAACAAGGCCCTGCTGGATCCGTTTCTGCCGCTCGACGAGGGTCACGTGAGCCATATCCATGACCTGATGGACGGGCTGCACCAGCAGTTCGTCGATGTGGTCCGCCAGGGGCGGGGAGATCGTCTGGCCGAAAACGAGGAGCTGTTCGACGGCCTGATCTGGACCGGTCAACGCGCGGTGGATCTGGGCCTTCTCGATGGTCTGGGGACGGATCAGTCGGTCGCACGCGACGTGATTGGTGTTGAGAAAATGGTGACCTTCAAGCCGCGCCGCAGCGCCCTGCAGCTTCTGTTCGAGGACCTGGGCATGTCGGCGCTGCAGAGCTGGCTGGCGATGGAGACCAAGCCCAACTGGCGCTGAGCCGGCAAAACAGGCGGGGTGACGCCTGTTTCAGTCCGGACTAGCTGTCCAGCCGCGTCACGCGGGCGATGATCCCGACGACCGGGTGGTCCAGGTAGAAGAGCTGGCTGCCGGAGTTCATGCGCTGGTGGCCGCGCACGGCCACGCCGAGCGGTTCGGCCCCGTCACGGTCGATGTGATAGACGAGGTCGGTCTCCAGGTGGAGGAAACGCCCGACCCATACCCGTAGCCGGCCCTCCAGTTCGTAGCGGTCTTCGTCCACTACGATCGGCTGCGCTGCGGTGGTGGAATCGCCAAACACAGCCTGACGGGCCCCAAGACGGCGGCCCTGCTGCACCTTGAGCCAGGGCGTGGCGCTATGATCGCGGCCCAGCTGATCCCAGGCCAGACGCGCGATCACACGCCCGGTGCCGGAGTCTTCGACCCGACTGGCCGCCCGTTGCAACTCGAAGCCGCGCCGAGAATCCTGATAGATGCGCCCACCCAGTTCGGATCCTGCCAGGTTGGGTTCGCGCACGGAGGCGATCTCCTCCTGCAGGCGCCGGCTCTCCGCGGTCGTGTGCTCGAAGATGACCAGCTCGATGCGGTAGCGGCGGCCGACCTGGGCGGTGGCCGTTGTCCCAAGCCCGAGTAGTGGCAGGAGGGCGAGGCTGCTGACGAGCCTGCGGCGGTTCGGGTCGGGGCGATTGGTGTTGGCGGGCATTCAGGCGGCCTGTTGTTTCGGGCTGATGGTATGGATCAGACGCTGGACGGCCTGAGAGCGGGCCTCCAGAGTCTCCATTTCGGCATAAAAGCGGAAAGCCTTCTGGCCATCCAGTTTGTAGGCATTCGGGTCGGATTGCACCAGTTCGATCAGGGCGGCGATATCGATTTCGGGATTGGGTCCAAAAACGAAGCGTCCGCCGGCCGGGCCCAGTTCCAGTTTGCGGATCCCCAGCGGCGTCAGCTTGAGCCGCAGGCGGGCCGCCTCGAACAGGGCCTTCGCCGGATCGGGCAGCAGGCCGAAACGATCCACCAGTTCCACCTCCAGTTCGCGCAGTGCATCGCTGTTCTCGGCGCTGCTGACGCGCTTGTAGAGGATCAGGCGTGTGTGCACATCCGGCACGTAGGCATCCGGGAGCAGGGCGGGCAGCCCCAGCTCGACCTCCGTTCCGGGGGTCTCCGGGGTCTCCAGTTCGGGCATCTTGCCGGAGCGCAGGGCGTTGACCGCGCGGTTGAGCAGGTCGTTGTACATCGAGAAGCCGACTTCCTGGATCTGGCCGCTTTGCTCGTCACCCAGCAACTCGCCAGCGCCCCGGATCTCGAGGTCGTGGCTGGCGAGCGTGAAGCCCACGCCGAGATCCTCCAGCGAGGCGATCGCCTCCAGGCGCTTGCGCGCGTCGGCCGACATGGCTTTTTCCGGCGGCGTGACCAGGTAGGCGTAGGCCCGGTGGTGGGAGCGCCCGACGCGGCCGCGCAGCTGGTGCATCTGGGCGAGGCCCAGCTTGTCCGCGCGATTCATCACGATCGTATTTGCGGTGGGTACATCGATGCCGGTCTCGATGATGGTGGAGCAGACCAGGATGTTGTAGCGCCGATGGTAGAAGTCGAGCATCACCTGTTCGAGTTCGCGTTCGCGCATCTGGCCGTGGGCGATACCGATGCGGGCGCCCGGCAGCAGCGCACGAATCTGTTCCGCCATGCGTTCGATGGTGTTGACCTCGTTGTGCACGAAGTACACCTGGCCACCGCGGCGAATCTCGCGCAGGCAGGCCTCCTGGATGATCGCGTCGTTCCACTCGTTGACGAAGGTCTTGATTGCCAGGCGTTCGCGCGGCGGGGTCGTGATCACCGAGAGGTCGCGCAGCCCGGACAGGGCCATGTTCAGCGTGCGCGGGATCGGGGTCGCGGTCATGGTCAGCATGTCGACCTCGGCGCGCAGTCTCTTCAGCGCCTCCTTGTGGCGCACGCCAAAGCGTTGTTCCTCGTCCACGATCACGAGCCCGAGGTTGGAGAAGTCCAGGTTCGACTGCAGCAGCTTGTGCGTGCCGATCACGATATCGACCTTGCCTTCCTTCAGCCCTTCCAGCACCGCGGCCTGCTGCTTGGCGCTGCGAAAGCGCGACAGGGACTCGATGCGGACGGGCCAGTCGGCGAAGCGGTCGCTGAAGTTCTGATGGTGCTGCTGGGCGAGCAGGGTGGTCGGGACCAGCACGGCCACCTGCCGATTGTTCTGCACGGCGACGAATGCGGCGCGCATCGCGACCTCGGTCTTGCCGAAGCCGACATCGCCGCAGATCACGCGGTCCATCGGCCGCGTGTCAGCCATGTCGGTCAGTACCGCGTCGATTGCCTGGAGCTGATCGGCGGTTTCCTCGAACGGGAAGGCAGCCGCAAAGGCGTGATACTCGGGGGTCTCGGTCGCAAACGCCGTCCCCTGCTTGGCGGCGCGCCGAGCGTGGACCTCCAGCAGCTCGGCGGCGACATCGCGCGCCTTCTCGGCGGCCTTGCGGCGGGCGCGGTTCCACTGCTCGCTGCCCAGGCGGTGGAGTGGGGCGTGTTCTGCATCGGCTCCGGTATAGCGGCTGATCAGGTGCAGCGAGGAGACCGGGACATAGAGCTTGGCGCCATCGGCGTACTCCAGTGTCAGGAACTCTGACGGCTGGCCACTGAAATCCAGCGTCTGGAGGCCCAGGTAGCGGCCCACGCCCTGTTCTTCGTGGACGACCGGGGCCCCGACTGTCAGGTCGCTGAGGTTCTGGATGACGGCATCGGCATCGCGGGTGGGGCGGTTGCGCCGGCGGGATTGCCGCGCGCGTTCGCCGAGGATGGCGGACTCCGGCACGAGCACGATCCCGTCCGGCAGTCGGAACCCTTCGCTCAGCGCACCGACTGTCACGCTGAGGCCGGGCTCGCCCCCCAGGAAGGCCTCCCAGTCATCGACGGCGTGGTGCGGCACATCCTGTTCGCGCAGCAGTGTGAGCAGGGCCTCGCGCCGGCCGGCGGACTCGGCGGTGAGCAGGACCCGCTCCTGTTCCCCGACAAAGCGCTTCAGGCGTTCGGCGGGGGCATCCTTGCCGTGTTCCATTCCCAGTTCGGGGAGGGGGTCGCAGGTGAAGGGCACGGTCCTGCCTCGGTCTGCCGGTAGCGGCTGCGGCGGCTCGCCGCCCAGGGCAATACCGGCGCGGGCGCGCAGCGCCTCGTTCAGGGCCGACTCGTCGAGATAGAGGCGCTCCGGTGGCAGCAGGGGGCGTTCCACCTGGTGGCTCAGTTGCTCGAAGCGGTCGGCGATCTCGCGGGCATACTCCTGCGCGGCGTCGGCGATATTGCCGGCCTGCACGACGCGAGCCTGAGGGGCGTAGTCGAATACGCTGTCCATGCCCTCGAAGAACAGGGGCAGGTAGGCTTCGATGCCCGGGGGAACCAGGCCTTCGCTGATGTCCCGGTAGATCGGGTGGCGACTGGGATCGCCACTGAACTGCTCGCGGTAGCGGGTGCGGAACGCGCGGATGGAATCCTCGTTCAGCGGAAACTCGTGGCTGGGCAGGATCTCGACGCGCTCGACCTTTTCCGTGGAGCGCTGGGTCTCCGGGTCGAAATGGCGCAGGGAATCGATCTCGTCGTCGAGAAACTCGATGCGCACCGGCTGCTCGGCGCCCATCGGGAACAGATCGAGGATCTCCCCGCGTGCGGCAAATTCGCCGTGGCTGATCACCTGGTTGACTGCGCTGTAGCCCGCCTCGGTCAGCCGTTCCCGCAGCTGCATGCGGTCCAGGCGCTGGGCACTGCGCAGGGAGAGACCCTGGGTGGTCAGCCAGTCGCGCGGGGGCAGGCGCTGCATCAGCGTGGAGACCGGGATCAGGATGATCCCGCGCTCCAGCGACGGGAGGTGATACAGCGTGCGCAGCCGCTCGGAGATGATGTCCTCGTGTGGGGAGAAGACATCGAACGGCAGGGTCTCCCAGTCGGGGAGACGCATCACTGGCAGGTCAAGCCCGGCACCGAAAAAGTCCCACTCTTCCTGCCAGCGGTCCGCGGCCTCATTCGACTCGACGACGACCAGCAGCGGCCATTCGGCCGATGCGGCGGCGCGTGCGAGTGCCAGGGGCGCGGCCGAGGTATTGAGCCCCGACCAGATCTCGAATCCGTCGCCGGGAAAGCGACCGGGTTTTAGCGGGTTGCGCGGCTGTTCGGACATGCAGTGTCGAGAATCCGGGAAAACGGGCCGGCATTATACGGATTCGATCCTGTTTGCGGCGGAACCCCGTCGGGAAGGCGCTGAATTAGCCGGTAGCGGTCAGTCCGTGCGGTCGATGTAGCGCTTGAGGATCGGGCTGTAGGCGTCGATGCGACGGTCGCGCAGGAAGGGCCACATCCGGCGGACCGCCTCGGTCTGACCCAGGTCCAGGGTGGCGCGGAGGGTCTCGGGCTGATCCTCGCCCGCCTGCGCCAGGAACTCGCCCTGCGGGCCCGCAACGAAGCTGGTGCCCCAGAACCGGGCCCCGGGGCTGGTCTCTGACGGGTCCGTTTCGTGTCCGGTGCGATTGCAGGCGAGGACCGGCAGGTTGTTCGCGACCGCGT
This sequence comes from Thioalkalivibrio sp. ALRh, assembly GCF_000381425.1. Taxonomy (NCBI): domain Bacteria; kingdom Pseudomonadati; phylum Pseudomonadota; class Gammaproteobacteria; order Chromatiales; family Ectothiorhodospiraceae; genus Thioalkalivibrio; species Thioalkalivibrio sp. ALRh. The sequence continues at coordinate 113,407 of NZ_KB906522.1, read as the reverse complement.
GGCCGCGCTGGACGGTGATCCAGGCCTCGCGCTGACGGGTCTGCTCGTCCGCCTCGTCGCGCGGGTCCCAGCCAATGGCGGTCGGGTAGATCAGGCACTGCGCCCCGGACAGGGCCATGATGCGCGCGGCCTCCGGATACCACTGGTCCCAGCAGACCAGCACGCCCAGCCGGCCGACCGAGGTGTCGATCGGGACGAAGCCGGTATCACCCGGGGTGAAGTAGTACTTCTCGTAATACCCGGGGTCGTCCGGGATGTGCATTTTGCGGTAAAGGCCGGCCGGGCGGCCATCGGCCTCGAAGACGATCGCGGTGTTGTGGTAAACGCCGGCTGCGCGCCGCTCGAACAGCGAGGTCACGATCACTACGCTGTTGTCGCGGGCGATCTGTCCCAGGCGCCTGGTGGACGGGCCGGGGATGGGCTCGGCGCGGTCGAAGACCTCCGGGTCTTCGGTCTGGCAGAAGTAGGGGCCGGTGTGCAGCTCGGCCAGCACGACCAGGCGAGCCCCGCCCGCCGCGGCATCGGCTACGGCCTGGGCGGTCGCGTCCAGGTTGGCCTCGACGCTCCCGGCATCGCGGTGCTGGATCAGGGCCACGGGAAGGGTATCGGTCGTCATCACAGATCAGTCTTCCGGGATGCCAAGGGCGCCCTTGGGGTATTGCATGGTCAGGCAGTGCAGGCTGCCACCCTGACGGATGATGGCCCGGCAGTCGATTTCCACGATTTCGCGCCCCGGAAAGGCCTCGGTCAGGCGATCGAGCGCGATGGCATCGGCGGGGTCGTCGTAGGCCGGCATCAGGACGGCATCGTTGAGGATCAGGAAGTTTGCGTAGGTCGCCGGCAGGCGCTGGCCATCGGGGCCGCGCTGCGGGCGAGGCCAGGGCAGGGGAATCAGCCGGTAGGGCGCGCCGGAGGCCTGGCGCAGCGAGCGGAGTTCCTCCTCCATGGCCGCCAGTTCGCCGTGGTGCGGATCATCGGGGTCGTCGCACTGGACATAGGCGATCGTATCCGGGCTGCAGAAGCGGGCGAGGGTGTCGATGTGGCTGTCGGTGTCGTCCCCTTCGAGGTGGCCATGTTCCAGCCACAGGACCCGTTGTGTGCCCAGATGCTCGTGCAGGCGGCGCTCGATCGCCGCCTTGTCCAGATCCGGGTTGCGTGTTGGCTGCAGCAGGCATTGGGCAGTCGTCAGGAGGGTGCCGTCGCCGTCGGACTCGATGCTGCCACCCTCCAGCACCATTGCGATGGGCTCCGGCACGTTGGGGCCGAAGACGCCCTGCTGGGCCAGGACAGTGGTGATCGCGTTGTCATGCTCTGCAGGGAATTTGCCGCCCCAGCCGTTGAAGGTGAAGTCGAGCAGGCGGGGCTGCGGCCCTTCCAGTACGGTAATCGGGCCATGGTCGCGAGCCCAGGTGTCGTCGGAGTCGGCCAGCGCGAACCACAGACGGTCGTTGCGGATGGCGGCCTCGACCAGAAATCCGGAGATCTCTTCGATGTGTTCCGGGTCGCGGGCGACGATCACCACCGGCTCGAAACGGCTGATCGCAGCCGCGAGGGTGGCAAAGACAGGGTGGACCCGGTCGAGTTCTCCGGCCCAGTCGGTACCGCTATGCGGCCAGGTGAGCTGAACACCGGCCTGCGGTTCCCACTCTGCTGGTAGACGCCGGGTATGGGGGGAAGATGCGCCGCCCGTCACGGCCGACGCGGGGTCTGTTCGCCGTGCACGATGCTGTGCAGCACGTATTCGCCCTCGAACACGACAGAGAAATCGCTGTAGTCCCAGCGGGTGATCGGCGGATCACCGACCGTGGGATGGCGCTGGCTGGGCTCGCCATGACGACTGCGCACCCCGGACTGGCTCTGGCCACGGGCTGGCAGCCCCTCACGGGTTTGCACTTCGAAGTCTCCGCTTGTGCCCCGCAGGATCTCGGCCTGCGCCTCGTTGACGGTCAATGGGGTCAGTGCCGTGGTCATGACCAGGACCGCCGCGGCAGCGACGGCGAGCAGGCCGCGCGGACGGGTAAGCGTTGGCTTTGCATGATTCCCTTGCATGAGACAAATCTCCGATGGCTCGCGGACGATAAACCACATGGTAGCGTCATCCTGTTGGCTGTGCCTCCCATCGTGAAAGTCTGTGCCATCGGGGATAGGCGCGCCCGTGTAACTCTGGCATGATTTCTCGATGTTCCGCCCGCTCCCGCTCGCCATTGGTCTGCGCTATACGCGCGCCAAACGGCGTAACCACTTCATCTCCTTTATCTCGGTCGTCTCGATCCTCGGCCTGGTGCTGGGTGTGATGGCGCTGATTACCGTGCTCTCGGTCATGAACGGCTTCGAACGCGAGCTGCGCGATCGCATCCTGGGCATGGCGTCGCATGCGACCATCCAGGACGTGAATGGTGGCTTGCGCAACTGGGAGTCGCTGAAGGAGCAGGTCGAGACGATCGACGAGCGAGTACTGGCGGTCGCTCCGTATGTCCAGGGCGAGGCGATGCTCAGTGCCACCGGGAACATCTCCGGCGCGCTGATCCGCGGGGTGGACCCGGGGGCCGAGGAGCGCGTGGCGCGGATCGGCGAGCACATGACTCAGGGCCGGCTCGGGCAGCTCGAACCCGGTGCGTACCGCATTGTGCTGGGGCGCGAGCTGGCAGCGGAACTGCGCGTGAGGGTAGGCGATTCTCTGATCCTGATGGCGCCACAGGCCTCGGTGTCGCCAGCGGGTGTAATGCCGCGCATGCGACGATTTGAGGTGGCGGGGATCTTTGAGGTCGGGATGTACGAGTACGACCGCGGGACTGCGTTTATTCATCTGCAGGACGCCCAGGCGGTCTTCCAGACCGGCGAGAGCGTCACCGGCCTGCGCCTGCGCCTGACGGACATGATGCGGGCGGGTGTGGTCTCGCGCGAGGTGGCCAGTCAGCTTGACGGGCTGTTCCGGGTGTCCGACTGGACGCGCCAGCACGCGAACCTGTTTCGCGCGATCCAGATCGAGAAGATGGTGATGTTCATCATCCTGTCCCTGATCGTCGCGGTAGCGGCCTTCAATATCGTTTCCACGCTGATCATGCTGGTGACCGACAAGCAGGGGGATATCGCGATACTGCGAACCCTTGGGCTGTCCCCCTCGGGGGTTATGCTGGTGTTCGTGGTCCAGGGGGTGGTGATCGGCGCGATCGGCATCCTGCTCGGCTCGGTCGCCGGTGTCGCGCTGGCACTCAATATCGATGTCGTGGTGCCCTTTATCGAACGCGCGATGGGCATCGAGTTTCTCGCGGCCGATGTCTACTACATCAGTGACTTGCCGTCGGAACTGAAGGCATCCGATGTCTTTCGGGTGGGCGGGATTGCGTTCTTGCTGACCGTCGTGGCGACGCTGTTCCCGGCCTGGCGGGCGGCCCGTACACAGCCGGCGGAGGCCCTGCGCCATGACTGAGACTGTGCCTGTACTGGAGGCCGTGGGGGTCGAGCGGCGCTTCCGCGATGGCAAGCTGGACGTGGCCGTGCTGCAGGGGGTCGATTTTCGCCTGGAGCGGGGCGATCAGACGGCGATCATCGGCGCCTCCGGCTCCGGCAAGAGTACGCTGCTGCATCTGCTCGGGGGGCTGGATCGGCCCACGGCGGGCGAGGTCCGGCTGCTGGGGCAGGAGTGGTCGCGCATGGGCGAGGCGCGCCGGGGGCGCATGCGCAACCAGCACCTCGGTTTCGTCTATCAGTTCCACCACCTGTTGCCGGAGCTGACGGCGGTCGAGAATGTCGCGCTGCCTCTGCTGATCCGGGGGACCTCCAGCCGTCGGTCGCGCCAGGAGGCAGAGCACTGGCTCGGGCAGGTCGACCTCGGGCACCGTGGTGCGCACAAGCCGGCCGAACTGTCGGGGGGCGAGCGCCAGCGCGTGGCGATCGCGCGGGCGCTGGTGACGCGGCCGTCCGCGATTCTGGCCGACGAGCCCACCGGGAATCTGGATCAGGAGCGCGCCCAGCATGTGTTCGCGCTGCTGCGCGAGATGAACCGTTCGACCGGCACCGCGCTGGCACTGGTGACGCATGACATCACCCTGGCGCGCGAGCTGGATCGGTCGGTACAGCTGGTCAAGGGGCACCTGGAGCGCGAGCACTTCCACGGCCAGCTGGCCGACGACTGATCCGTCCGCTCGGGAGCGCTGGGTAAAGCCTTGCGAAGTTGCGGTCAGCCCTTGGCGTGCGTCAGCTACCGGCCCGAATCGTCTTTTTCCGCTTTTTCCCTTTCCCGCTCCTGACGCAACCGCCGCAACGCGCGACGGGTCCGCAGGCGCTGTACGACATTCACGCGCCACAGCACACGCACCAGCAGATATCCGGAGAGGCTGGCCAGCGTCGCGAAGAGCAGGCTGCCGAGCAGTAGCGGCTGCCAGATGGTCAGCAGCTCGGTACTGAACCATTCCCAACTCCAGTCGAGATGCACATCGCGGGGCGGCTCACCCAGCAGCTTGCGGCCGACGGTATAGGCCATATACAACATGGGGGGCATGGTGATCGGGTTGGAGATCCAGACCAGGATCACCGAGATGGGCAGGTTGACGCGCACAATCAGCGCGACAATCGCGGCGACCAGCATCTGCATAGGGATAGGCAGGAAGGTCACGAACAGCCCAACGGCAAACGCACCAGCCACGGAGCGGCGGTTCAGATGCCACAGATCCGGAGACCGCAGGCGCGGCCCCAGTGGGGAGAGTGCGCGATGGCCGCGCACGCCCTCCATGCCGGGGAACAGCCTTCTGATGATGTGCTTCGCCATGTCTGTGGGTATCTGTCGGACTCTCGCAGGCCCAATCCTAGGCGTGCATCCTACCTGCTAGGACTGGGCCCTGGGGAGAGGATTCCAACTCTTCCTGGACGGGACCGTGCGCCATGATGGTCGCGGTGCTGGGTCTGATCGCCGGTGTGTGGGGGTTGCACCAGCTCCCCGTCCTGCCTGTCTTGCTCGAAGGTCCGTTGAGAGTGTTCCTGCCTGTCGCTGGCGCGCTGGTCGCACTTGGCTGGGTCCAGGCGGCTCGGCGAGGTTCTCCTTTCACGTGGTTGCCAGCAGCCTCGCTGGGGTTGCTCGCGGGCGTGTGGCTGGCACTCCCGCATGCGACGGACTGGTCGGGCAAGGTCGTGGGTCCCGAGTGGTCGGGAGTCGAGGTCTCGGTGCGGGCACAGGTGGTCAGTTTGCCGGACCACGGGGAGCGGCGCAGCCGGTTCCGGGTTGGGGTGTCGGAGATCGAGCAGGGCAGCCCGGGGCTGGAGCTTGAAGGCCGCGAGTTGTGGGTGAGCACCTTCCCCGCGCGGCCGGCGATACAGGTGGGTGATTCGCTGCGGCTGGACTTGCGATTGCGTGGTGTCGACGGCCCCCGCAACCCCGGCGGATTCGATGCCGCAGGCTGGTTCTACCGCGAGGGGATGCACGGCAGCGCCGTTGCGCGTTCCGTTACCCCACTGGCAGGCGTGCACGAGGGGGCCAGGGGCCGCGTGGTCATGCACCGCCTTCGGGCCGCAATGCAGGCACGTCTGGAGCGCGCGGCACCGGATTTGCGTCACCCGGGCCTGGTGCAGGCGCTGGTCATCGGCAATCGTCAGGCCATGACCGAGAGTGAATGGCAGGCCTTTCTACACACCGGGACGAATCACCTGATGGCGATTTCCGGGTTGCATGTGGCCCTGGTGGCGGGGTTTGCCGGTGGCATTGCCGGATGGTTGTGGTCCGGGGTGGCCGTTATAAGACGGCTGCGGCGCTGGCTGTTCATGGGTGTGGTCGGGCTGGTGGCCGCCACGGGCTATGCGGTACTCGCCGGTTTCAGCATCCCGACCCAAAGGGCTTTGCTGATGCTGATTGCGTTCACGCTTGCGGTGCTGTCGCGTCGCGAGGGTGTTGCCTGGCGCGCCCTGGCCCTTGCCGCGGCCATGGTGCTGATTGTGCACCCACCGAGCGTGCTGGCCCCGGGGTTCTGGTTCTCGTTCGGCGCAGTGGCCGCGATCCTGCTGCTGTTGCAGGGTCGGGTCGGGGCGACCGGTTGGCGCGAAGGCCTGCGCATCCAGGTCGTGCTGGCGATTGCGATGCTGCCGCTCAGTCTGGCCTGGTTCCAGCTGGGGTCTTGGGTCGCACCCGTGGCCAACCTGGTCGCGGTGCCGATGGTGACGCTACTGATCTTGCCGTTGTTGCTGGTCGGTGCCTTGCTCGCGTGGGGGTGGCCGGCCGCAGGTGGCTTGTTGTTATGCATTGCGGATGGCCTGTTGGCACTGCTGGTGATGACGCTCGAGGCACTGGCAGGGATCCCTGTCCTGGTGGACCAGCGCCATGTGCCGGTGGCCGCGTCCCTGCTGGGCGGGGTGGCTGTTTTCCTGGCCTTGCAGCCGCTCGCCCGGCGATTGGCGCCCTGGATTGCAGTGGCTGCGATCGCCTTGGTCGCGCCGTTGCGCCCGGACTTTGCGGCCGGGCAGTGGCGCGTTCAGGTCCTGGACGTTGGCGCCGGGCAGGCCACCATCGTCGAGACCCGACGACACGCGCTGTTAATTGATGCGGGTCCGGGCCGGGAGGGCGGCTTCAGCGCGGGTGACCGAATTGTGGTGCCGGCCTTGCGGGCGGGCGGCATCCGCTCCCTGGACACGCTGATGGTGACGCACGAGCATGCCGGGCACGCCGGCGGCGTGGCGGTAGTCCGGGAACAGATCTCGGTGAGGCGCACGCTGCGGCGCACCCCGGTGAGCCATGGCACTGACGAACGTTGCGAAAAGGGGGATCAGTGGAACTGGGACGGTGTGCGCTTCGAGATACTCCATCCGCCGCCGGGCTGGAATGACGACTCGTCCGCGTCCTGTGTGCTGAAGGTGGAGGGGGCGGACGCGACCCTGCTGGTCATGGGCGGGCTGGATGGTCTCGGCGAGGCCGTGATGCGTCGGGGCACCGCAGGATTTGCGGTTGACTTGCTGGTAGCGCCGAGGACTTCCAACCCGCGCGCCCTGCAGGACGACTGGCTGGCGCAATTCCCGCCCGGTCAGGTTTGGGCTGCGACGACTGCCGAGGGTGCCGGTTTGCCCGACGAGGCACGGAAACGGCTGGAGCTAAGCGGTATTCCCCTGTACGAGACTGGGCGCAGCGGGGCGCTGGTCACGAGCAGTACCCAACTCGACAGCGCTCCGGCGACAGGCCGTCCGCGGCTGCGATTCTGGCATCCAAGAAGCCCTGACCGAAATGAGCCCTGATAGAATAACGCCATGACCGAACACCGCTCCGACACGATCCGCCCGATTCGCTTTGAAGACGGCAACCTCTATCTGCTCGACCAGCGCCTGTTGCCGGGCGAGGCCGTGCGCCAGTGCTACACCGATGCCGGCGAGGTGGCGACCGCGATACGCGACATGGTCGTGCGCGGTGCGCCCGCCATCGGGATCACGGCCGCGTTCGGGGTCGTGCTGGCCTGCCAGAAGGCCCGGGGTCGGGACGACTGGCGCGAACGCGTGGCCGCGGACATGGATCGCCTGCGGGCCTCGCGGCCCACGGCGGTGAATCTGTTCTGGGCACTGGACCGCATGGCCCGGGAGGTCGATGGCGCCCCGGATCCGGAGGCCGCCATTGAGGCGACCACGACCGCGGCCCGGCAGATGCTGGACGACGACATCGCGGGCAACCGTCGCATGGGGCGGCACGGGGCTTCCTTGATTGAGCCGGGACAGGCGGTGCTCACCCACTGCAATACGGGTTCGCTGGCCACCGGGGGCTATGGCACGGCCCTGGGGGTGATTCGGGCGGCCTGGGACGAGGGTCGGGTGACCGAGGTCTTTGCCGACGAGACCCGCCCGTGGCTCCAGGGGAGCCGGCTGACCGCCTGGGAACTCGTGCATGACGGTATCCCGGTACAGCTGCTGTGCGAAGGGGCGGCCGCCAGTCTGCTGCGTTCCGGACGCGTCGGCTGGGTGATCGTGGGTTCCGACCGCATTGCGGCGAACGGCGATGTGGCGAACAAGATCGGCACCTATGGGCTGGCCCTCCTGGCCCGTGCCCACGGCGTGCGCTTTATGGTCGCGGCCCCGTTGTCGACCATCGACTTCGACATGCCGGACGGGGAGGGTATCCCGATCGAGCAGCGCGCCGAAGACGAGGTTTTGGCTCTCGCCGGGAAGCGCGTGGCCGCGGACGGCGCCCGGGCCTACAACCCGGCGTTCGACGTTACGCCGGCGCACCTGGTCGACGCGATCGTGACCGAGCACGGTGTGGTCGAGGCGCCGGATCGGGACAATCTGGCCGCCCTGCGGCGGAAAGCCGTCGCTGGAGAGCCTGTTGTGGAGGGCTGACAGCGCCGGATCACGGTGTTTCACAGTAGTGCACCCCGGCTGAGAGCTACGGAGGGGCGATTTCAGGCCCATTTGCTAGGTCCCAGTGGTTACCCCTGTGGTATGATCGCGAGCTTGTTCAGACGGACGGCGTAACCCTCGATGGCTGAATTTGCCAAGGAAATCTTCCCGGTCAATCTCGAAGACGAGATGCAGCAGTCCTACCTCGATTACGCGATGAGCGTAATCGTGGGCCGGGCCCTCCCCGATGTCCGTGACGGCCTCAAGCCGGTCCATCGCCGCGTGCTCTACGCGATGCGCGAGCTGGGCAACGACTACAACAAGCCGTACAAGAAGTCGGCGCGCGTGGTCGGTGACGTGATCGGTAAATACCACCCGCATGGTGACTCCGCCGTCTACGACGCCATCGTGCGTATGGCGCAGCCGTTCTCGATGCGCTACATGCTGGCCGACGGGCAGGGCAACTTCGGCTCCATTGACGGTGATTCCCCGGCGGCCATGCGTTATACCGAGGTGCGCATGGCGCGCATCGCGGCCGAGCTGCTGGCCGATATCGACAAGGAAACCGTCGACTTCATCGACAACTACGACGGCTCCGAGACGGAGCCGGCGGTACTGCCGAGCAAGTTTCCCAACCTGCTGGTCAACGGCTCCGCCGGGATCGCGGTGGGGATGGCGACCAACATCCCGCCGCACAACCTGCGCGAGGTGATCAACGCCTGTGTGGCGCTGATTGATGACCCGGAGATATCCATCGAAGGTCTGATGGAGCACGTGCCGGGCCCCGATTTCCCGACGGCCGGGATCATCAACGGCGTGGAAGGCGTGCGCGAGGCCTATCGCACTGGTCGTGGCCGGGTGCTGATCCGGGCGCGCTCGCATGTCGAGCCGCTGGAGGGCGGACAGCGCGAGGCGATCGTCGTCACCGAACTCCCGTACCAGGTGAACAAGGCCCGCCTGACCGAGAAGATCGCCGAGCTGGTCAAGGAAAAGCGCATCGACGGCATCTCGGAGCTGCGCGACGAGTCGGACAAGGACGGCATGCGACTGGTCATCGAGCTCAAGCGCGGCGAGATGGCCGAGGTGGTCCTGAACCACCTGTACATGCACACGCAGATGCAGAACGTCTTCGGCATCAACATCGTCGCCCTGGTTGACGGCCAGCCGAAGGTGCTGGATCTGCGTCAGGTGCTGGAGTCCTTTCTGCGGCATCGCCGCGAGGTGGTTACCCGCCGCACGATCTTCGACCTGCGCAAGGCGCGCGAGCGCGCCCATATCCTGGAAGGCCTGGCGATCGCGCTGGCCAACATCGATCCGGTGATCGAACTGATCCGTGCCGCCCCCAACCCGGCCGAGGCCAAGGCCGGCCTGCTGGCGCGCAGCTGGCCGCTGGGCGTGGTCAGCGACATGCTTGACCGGGCCGGGGCCAGCGCCTCGCGTCCGGAGGATCTGGCAGCGGACTACGGCGTGGGCGACGACGGCTATCGCCTGTCCGAGGCCCAGGCGCAGGCGATTCTGGATCTGCGCCTGCACCGTCTGACCGGGCTGGAACAGGACAAGATCCTCGACGAATACCGGGAGCTGCTCGACTTGATCGAGGACCTGCTCGACATTCTCGGTTCGGGGGAGCGCCTGCAGCAGGAGATCCGCAACGAACTGCTGGCCGTGGCCGAGCAGTTCGGCGACGAACGCCGTAGCGAGATCCGCGAGCGCCAGGCGAACCTCACCCTGGAAGACCTGATCGGCGAGGAAGACGTCGTGGTGACGCTCTCCCACGCCGGCTATGTGAAGTACCAGCCTGTGGCCGACTACCGCGCGCAACGCCGAGGCGGTCGCGGCAAGGCGGCCGCGAGCTTCAAGGAAGAGGACTTTGTCGACCGGTTGCTGGTCGCGAACACGCACGACACGGTGCTGTGTTTCTCCAGCCGCGGGCGGGTCTACTGGCTGAAAGTCTATGAACTGCCGCAGGGTTCGCGCGCCTCGCGTGGCAAGCCGATCGTGAATCTGCTGCCGCTGGAAGCGGACGAGCGAATCAACGCCATCCTGCCGGTGCGCGAGTACGACCCGGACCACTATGTGTTCATGGTGACCGCGCGCGGAACGGTCAAGAAGACCCCGCTGACCGACTTCTCGCGCCGCCGCTCGACCGGGATCATCGCGGTGGATCTGCGCGACGACGATTACCTGGTGGACGTTTCGCTTACCGATGGCCAGATGGACGTAATGCTCGTTACCACGGCCGGCAAGGCAGTGCGCTTCTCCGAGAACGACGTGCGGCCGATGGGCCGTACCGCCTGCGGTGTGCGCGGCGTGCGCATGGAATCGGATCATCGCGTGATTGCGCTGCTCAATGTCGCCGAGGGTGCCGCCTTGCTGGCCACCGAGAACGGCTACGGCAAGCGGACTCGCTTCGACGAATTCCCGGTCCACCGTCGTGGCGGCCAGGGCGTGATCGGGATCCAGACCGAGGGGCGCAACGGGCCACTGGTCGGGGCCGCGCGCGTGCTGGAAGACGACGAGGCGATGCTGATCACCACGGGCGGTACGCTGGTGCGTACACCGGTGGACCAGATCCCGCTGATCGGGCGCAATACGCAGGGTGTGCGGCTGATCCGCCTGGACGAGGGCGAGCGCCTGGTGGAACTGGCCCGGGTCGAAAAGCTGCAGGGCGAGGATGAAGACCTGGACGACGACAGCGACAGCGAGGACGACGAATCCACGCAGAACACCATGGACAACGGAGATCCGGAATGAGCCGAGTGCATAACTTCAGTGCGGGGCCGGCTGCGCTGCCGCAGGCGGTCCTGGAACGGGCACGCGAAGAACTGATCGATTTCCATGGCGCCGGGATGTCGGTTATGGAGATGAGCCATCGCGGCAAGCCGTTCATGCAGGTTGCCGAGAAGGCGGAGCAAGACCTGCGCAAGCTGATGAACATTCCGGACGACTACAGTGTGCTGTTCCTGCAGGGTGGGGCGACCGGCCAGTTTGCGGCGATCCCAATGAACCTGCACTCGGGCGGAAAACCGATGGACTACATCGACACCGGGGCCTGGTCGGGCAAGGCGATCAAGGAAGCCCAGAAGTTCGGGCCGGTGAATATCGTCGCCAGCTCGCAGGCCAGTGGCTACGCCTCGATCCCGGCGCGCGACAGCTGGAATCTGGACCCGAATGCCGCCTACGTGCACTACACCCCGAACGAGACGATCGGTGGCGTGGAGTTTCACGAGGTCCCGGATGTCGGGGGCAAGCCGCTGGTGGCGGACATGTCCTCCACCATCCTCTCGCGCCCGATCGACGTGTCGAAATTTGGCGTGATCTACGCGGGCGCGCAGAAGAACATCGGGCCCGCCGGGCTGACCGTGGTGATTGTTCGCAATGACCTGCTGGACAAAGAGTCGAATCCGAATCTGCCGGCGGTGGTCGACTGGACGCTGCAGGCGAAAAACGACTCCATGTACAACACGCCGCCGACCTTCGGCTGGTACTTGGCGGGACTGGTCTTCGAGTGGCTTCTGGAGCAGGGCGGGCTGGACAAGATGGCCGAGATCAACCAGCGCAAGGCCGAGAAGCTCTATCATTTCGTGGATAACTCGGCGTTTTATCGCAACCCGGTCGAGCCGGATGCGCGTTCGTGGATGAACGTGCCGTTTATCCTCGCGGACGACTCGCTGGATGGTACGTTCCTGAACGAGGCCGATGCCGCCGGGCTGTCGTCGCTGAAAGGGCATCGTTCGGTGGGCGGTATGCGCGCTAGCATCTACAACGCCGTGCCGGAGAGTGCTGTGGACGCGCTGATCGAGTTCATGGCGGACTTCGAGAACCGCCACGCCTGAGCGTGTCCCCCTGGGGTAACCGATCACGGAGGACCCGGATGTACCGCATACAGACCTACAACAATATCGCCATACGCGGGCTGGATCGCTTCCCGCGGGACCGTTACGAGGTCGCCTCGGACATCAATCAGCCCGACGCGCTGATGCTGCGCTCGTTCAATCTGCACGATGTCGATATCCCGGAGTCCGTGCTGGCCGTCGGGCGGGCTGGCAGCGGGGTGAACAATATCCCGGTCACGGCGCTGTCGGACCGTGGGGTCGCGGTATTCAACGCGCCCGGGGCCAATGCCAATGCCGTCAAGGAGCTGGTGATCGCCGGCCTGCTGCTGGGCGCGCGCAATCTGCTCCCGGCGGCCGGCTATGTGCAGGAGCTGGACCCGAGCAAGGACGACTTCATGGCCGCGGTCGAACACGGCAAGAAGCGGTTCACGGGCTTCGAACTGCCCGGGCGCAAGCTCGCCGTGCTGGGACTGGGCGCCATCGGTGTCGGCGTGGCCAATGCGGCCAAGGCCCTCGGCATGGAAGTCGTGGGTTTCGACCCCAAGGTCACGGTCGAGAATGCCTGGCGCCTCGATTCGGACATCGAGCGGGCGCGCTCCGTGGAAGCTGCCCTGGAGGGTGCCGACGCGGTGACGGTACATGTACCGCTGACCGAGAACACTCGCCATATCGTCAATGCCAAGGGGCTGGCTGGTATGAATCCAGGCGCGATGGTGCTGAACCTGGCGCGCGAGGGCATCGTCGATGACGAGGCCGTGCGCGAAGGGCTCGATGCCGAGCGGCTGCACGCCTACATTACCGACTTCCCGGTGCCCAACATGCTGGGCCACCCGCGGGTCATCACGCTGCCGCACCTGGGGGCTTCGACGACCGAGTCGGAAGAGAACTGCGCGGTGATGATCGCCGACGAGCTGCGCGACTATCTCGAGAACGGCAATGTGGTCAATTCGGTCAACCTGCCGACCCTGGTGCTGGACCGCAAGGGCGACACCCGCATCGCGGTGGTCAACCGCAATCTCCCGGATCGCGTGGCGCGCATCTCGCATGTCCTGGGCGAATCCAACCTGAACATCCTGCACCTGATGAACGATTCCCGTGGGGATCTCGCGTATACGCTTTTGGACGTGGACGGCAAGCCCGACCCGTCCACGCTGGATGCGTTGCTGCAGATTGATGGCGTGCTGCGCGCACGGGTGCTGTAGATCGTGACGAAGAAGGGGCCATCGCCGAAAGCCGCTACGGGGCCGGAAGACCTCGGGTCCTTGCGTAACCGCATCGACGCGCTGGACGGGCAGTTGCTGGAGCTTCTCAGCGAGCGTGCACGCTGCGCCGAGGCGGTCGCGCGGGTCAAGCGCGACTTCGAGCCGAATCCGGTCTTCTACCGGCCGGAGCGCGAGGCCGAGATCCTGCGGCGCGTGCGCGAGGAAAATCCCGGGCCCTTGTCCTGCGAGGCCGTGGTCCGGCTGTTCCGGGAGATCATGTCCGAGTGCCTGGCGCTCGAGCACCCGCTGACGGTCGCCTATCTGGGCCCCGAGGGTACGTTTACCCACCTGGCGGCACGCAAGCACTTTGGTCATGCGGTGGAGACCACCCCGCTGACCTCGATCGATCAGGTGTTTGGCGCGGTGGAAGCCGGGCGGGCGCAGTTCGGTGTAGTGCCGATCGAGAACAGCTCCGAGGGCGTGGTCACGCATACCGTGGACTGTTTCCTCGATTCGCCGCTGCAGATCTGCGGCGAGGTCGTGACGCCGATCCATCATCATCTTCTGGCGCAGGCCGAAGACCTGAGCCAGGTTCGCCGTGTCCGCGCGCACGCCCAGGCACTGGCCCAGTGCCGGCAGTGGCTGGACACCCACCTCCCACACGCGGAGCGCGAGGCGGTGTCCTCCAACGCGCGGGCGGCGGAGGTCGCGGCGAAAGATCCGGAAAGCGCGGCGATCGCCAGCCGCGTGGCCGCCGAGCACTATGGTGTTCCACTGCGGGTGCAGCATGTCGAGGATCGCGCGGACAACACCACGCGCTTCCTGATTATTGGCACCGCGTCCACCGAGCCGAGTGGTGCGGACCGGACTTCAATCATGCTTAGTACCGCGAACCGGCCAGGGTCGCTGTATGCACTGCTCAAGCCGATCGCAGAGGCCGGCATCAGCCTGACCCGGATCGAGTCCCGGCCCTCGCGCTGTACCCAGTGGACCTATGTGTTCTTCCTGGATCTGGTGGGCCACCAGAAGGATCCGGCAATCCAGGATTGTCTTGAGCAGCTGCGCCAGACCGCCGATACCGTCAAGGTGCTGGGGAGCTACCCCCAGGCCGCTACCTAACCGAGGCATTCCATGGCTTCACGCAACCCCGTGTCCGACCAGAACCCGGGTGGTTTTGATGCCGCCGCGCTTGCCGTGGATGGCGTTCGGGGCCTCACGCCCTATCAGCCCGGCAAGCCGATCGCGGCGCTCGAGCGGGAGCTGGGCATTCAGCAGGCGATCAAGATGGCCTCCAACGAGAATCCATTGGGGCCCTCGCCCCAGGCGGTGGAGGCCGCACGCGCGGCGATGAGCGAGGCCCACATCTATCCCGATGGGGCAGGCTTCGAACTGAAGGCCGCGCTGGCCACCCGGCATGCTGTCGAACCGGATGCCATTACCCTCGGCAATGGGTCCAACGAGATCCTGGAGCTGATTGCGCGGGCCTGGCTGGCGCCCGGTCGGGCCGCGGTCTTTTCGGCTCATGCCTTTGCCGTGTACCCGCTGGTTACCCAGGCGGTGGGGGCCGAGGCCCGGGTGGTCGAAGCGCTGCCTGCGGCCGACCTGAAACAGCCATACGGGCATGATCTGGCTGCGATGCAGAAAGCAGTGGATGACACCGTGCGGGTGGTGTTCGTGGCCAATCCGAACAACCCGACCGGGACCTGGGTCGGGCGCGCAGCACTCGAGGCTTTCGTGGCAGCGATGCCGGCCACTACGCTGGTCGTGATCGACGAGGCGTATGCGGAGTACGTCGAGCAGGAAGACTATCCCGATACCACCCAGTGGGTCGCGCGCTATCCGAATCTCATCGTGACCCGCACGTTTTCAAAGATTCAGGGCCTTGCCGGTCTGCGCCTGGGGTATTCCGTCAGTTCGCCCGCGGTCGCGGAACTGCTTAATCGCGTGCGCCAGCCGTTCAATGTGAATGCGGTTGCACAGGCCGCAGGTCTTGCCGCACTGGGGGACTCCGCGCATATCGAGCGTTCGGTGCGCGTCAACCGCGAGGGGCTGGCGCAGCTTGACGAAGGTCTCCGCGAGCGGGGACTGCGCGTGATCCCGTCGGTGGGCAACTTCATTACCTTTGACACCGGGCGTGATGCGGGGCCGGTGTACGAGGCGTTGCAACGCGAAGGCGTGATCACCCGTCCAGTGGAGAACTACGGGCTGCCCGGGCATCTGCGGGTAACGGTCTCCACGGCCGAGGACAACGAACGCTTCCTGCAGGCGCTGGATCGGGCCCTGGCATGATCGAGCGGCTGGTCATCTTTGGGGTTGGCCTGATTGGTGGCTCGCTCGCGCTCGCCTTGCGCGAGGCGGGAGCGGTACGCGAGATCGTGGGCTGTTCGCGCAATGCGGACAACCTGCGCGAGGCCGAGCGTCTGGGCGTGATCGACCGCTGGACGACCTCGGTGGCGGAGGCCGCGGAAGGGGCGGATATCGGCGTACTGGCAGTGCCGCTGGGGGCAATGGGCCCGCTGGCACGCGACCTGGCCGGCTGCTGGCCGGACGACAGCCCGTTGACGGACGTCGGCTCGAGCAAGCAGGCCGTGATCGACGCGGTGACCGAGGGCTTTGGCACCACGCCGCGCCAGTTTGTGCCCGGTCACCCCATTGCCGGGACCGAGAAGAGCGGGGTGGCGGCGGCATTCCCCAGCCTCTTTCGGGACCGGCTGGTGATCCTGACCCCGGCGGATGCGACCAACCCGATGGCCAGCGATCGCATTGCACAGATGTGGCAGGCGACTGGTGCGCGGGTGGAATTCATGACACCCGCCCACCACGACCGGGTGCTCGCGGCGACGAGCCATCTGCCTCACGTGCTGGCCTACACGCTGGTGGCGTCACTGTCGGACATGAGCGAGCGCGACGAGATCTTTCATTATGCGGCGGGCGGCTTTCGCGATTTCACCCGCATTGCCTCGTCGGACCCGGTGGTCTGGCGCGATATCTGCCTGGCCAACCGCACGGCCATCCTCGAGGTGATCGAACGCTACCAGGGTGACCTGGAGCAGTTACGCGGGATGATCGAATCGGCGGACGGGCCCGCGATCGAGACGCGCTTTCGGCACGCAAAGGAAACCCGGGATCGTTTTTGTGACCCGGCGGATGCACAACTGGATACCTGACAGATGAACACCTTTACCGTACAGCCGGGGGGCACGCTCTCCGGTGTCGCCCGTGTGCCGGGCGACAAATCCATTTCCCATCGCTCGATCATGCTGGGTGCGCTGGCCGAGGGCGATACGCGTGTCACCGGCTTTCTCGAAGGGGCCGATTGCCTGGCGACGCTGGAGGCCTTTCGCGCGATGGGTGTGCCGATCGAGCGCAAAGGGCCAGGCGAGGTCGTGATCCAGGGCCGGGGCCTGCAGGGCCTGCAGGCCCCGGATCGCCCGCTGGACATGGGTAACTCGGGGACCGCCATGCGGCTGCTCTGCGGGGTGCTCGCCGGGCAGTCGTTTGATAGCGAGCTCATCGGCGATGAATCCCTGACCCGTCGCCCCATGCGCCGGGTCACCGAGCCCCTGGCGCTCATGGGTGCGCAGATCGAGACCAGCGAGACGGGTACGCCGCCTTTGCGCATCCGTGGCGGCGCACCCCTGCGGGGCACCGATCATGTGCTGCAGGTGGCCAGCGCACAGGTCAAGTCCGCGATCCTGCTCGCGGGATTGTGGGCAGACGGGAAAACCTGTGTGACCGAGCCCGCGCCCACCCGGGACCACACCGAGCGGATGCTGAATGGCTTCGGCTGCGTCGTTACCCGGGATGGTCCCAAGGCCTGTGTGACCGGTGGCGGGCGCCTGCAGGCCAGTTCGGTGGATGTCCCGGCGGACATTTCCTCGGCCGCGTTCTTCCTGGTGGGCGCCAGCATCGCGACGGGCTCGCAGATGCGCCTGGAACACGTCGGCATCAATCCGACCCGGACCGGTGTGATCGACATCCTGCGCCTGATGGGCGCGGATATCCGCGTGGAGAACGAACGCGAAGCCGGCGGCGAGCCGGTGGCCGACATCGAGGTACATGCCACGCGCCTGAAGGGGATCGAAATCCCGACCGAGCTGGTGCCGCTGGCGATCGACGAATTCCCGGCCATCTTTGTCGCCGCGGCCTGCGCCGAGGGCGAGACGGTCCTGACGGGCGCGGAAGAACTGCGGGTCAAGGAGAGCGATCGCATTCAGGTGATGGCCGATGGGCTTCAGGCGCTGGGTGTGCAGTGCTCGGTGCAGCGCGATGGTATTCGCATTCTGGGCGGCGAGGGTTTCGCCGGCGGAGAGATCGACAGCCATGGCGACCACCGTATCGCGATGTCGTTCGCGATGGCCGGGCTGCGGGCCAGTGGCCCGATTCGCATTCGTGACTGCGCCAATGTGGCGACATCGTTCCCGGGTTTCGTGGACCTTGCCCGTAATGCCGGTCTGTCGCTGGAGGCGGCATGACGGCGGCGATCCCGGTGCTCGCCATTGACGGCCCGGGTGGTGCCGGAAAGGGGACGGTGTGCATGCGCGTCGCCGCGGCGATGGGCTGGCACCTGCTCGACAGTGGGGCCCTGTACCGACTGCTGGGCCTTGCCGCGCGCCAGCATGGGGTGGAGCTGACCGATATCGAAGGACTCGAACGCCTGGCCGGCGCACTGGACGTCAGCTTCGAGATCGACGGCGATGCGGCAAGGGTAACGACCCTGCTTGAGGGCCAGCCGGTGGACGTGCTCCTGCGCACCGAACAGGCGGGTTCCGATGCCTCGCAGGTCGCCGCGCTGCCCGCTGTACGCGAGGCATTGCTCGATCGCCAGCGATGGTTTGCTCAGGCCCCGGGGCTGGTCGCGGACGGGCGCGACATGGGCACCGTGGTGTTCCCGGATGCGGACCTCAAGATCTTCCTGACGGCCTCGGCGGAGGAGCGGGCGCGCAGGCGTTACATGCAGTTGAAGGAACAAGGACTTAGTGCTAATCTTTCCGCCCTTCAGGATGAGATGGAGGCGCGCGACCGCCGTGACCGCGAGCGTAGCGTGGCTCCCCTCAAGCCCGCCGAAGATGCCTGGGTGCTGGATACCACGGAACTCGACATCGTCAGCGTGGTGGATATGATCCTGGAGCGCCTCCGGGACGTACTCCCGGAACAAAGCCCCCGAATCGAGGGATAGCCTCGAAGCGGGTACATTAACGTTCAAACCCTCTTGTAGGAAGTTTCTTCAAGAGTTTGTTTAATCACAGGTTTTTAAATCCATGAGTGAAAGTTTCGCGCAACTGCTCGAAGAGAGCATGGCCTACACCCAGATGCAGCCGGGTGCCATCCTCAGTGCCACCGTCATTGAGGTCACCCCGGATGTGGTCGTGGTCAATGCCGGCCTGAAGTCCGAGGGGGTCATCCCCACCGAGCAGTTCATGAACGACGAGGGCGAGCTCGAGGTCAAGGTCGGCGATGTCGTCGAAGTGGCCCTCGAAACCCCCGAAGACGGTTTCGGCGAGACGCGCATGTCGCGCGAGAAGGCCAAGCGCGCCAAGGCCTGGGATCGTCTCGAAGGTGCGATGGAAGAAGAGCAGTACGTCACCGGCAAGATCTCCGGCAAGGTCAAGGGCGGGTACACCGTCGAGCTGGGAGACATCCGTGCGTTCCTGCCCGGTTCACTCGTGGATGTACGTCCGGTGCGCGATACCGCGTACTTGGAAGGCAAGGAACTGGAATTCAAGCTCATCAAGCTGGATCGCCGCCGCAATAACGTGGTCGTATCGCGCCGCGCCGTGGTCGAGCAGGAATACAGCGCCGAGCGCGAAGAACTGCTGAAGAACCTGCAGGAAGGCGCGGTCGTGAAGGGCATTGTGAAGAACCTGACCGACTACGGTGCATTCCTGGATCTGGGCGGCATCGACGGCCTGCTGCATATCACCGACATGGCCTGGAAGCGCGTGAAGCACCCCTCCGACGTGGTCGAGATCGGCCAGGAAGTCGAAGTCAAGGTGCTGAAGTTCGACCGCGAACGCATGCGCGTCTCGCTGGGCCTGAAGCAGCTGGGCGAGGATCCGTGGGAGAACATCACCCGCCGTTACCCGACCGGCACCCGCATCTTCGGCAAGGTCACCAACATTACCGACTACGGCTGCTTCGTGGAAATCGAAGACGGCGTGGAAGGCCTGGTGCACGTGTCCGAGATGGACTGGACCAACAAGAACGTCAATCCGGGCAAGGTCGTGGCCATCGGCGACGAGGTCGAGGTGATGATCCTGGACCTGGACGAAGAGCGCCGCCGCATCTCGCTGGGCATGAAGCAGTGCCAGTCCAACCCGTGGGACGACTTCGCCGCCAACCACAATCGTGGCGAGAAGGTCCGTGGCCAGATCAAGTCGATCACCGACTTCGGTGTGTTCGTCGGTCTGGATGGCGGCATCGACGGCCTGATCCACCTGTCCGACCTGTCCTGGCACGAGGCCGGTGAAGAGGCGATCCGCAACTTCAAGAAGGGCGACGAAGTCGAGGCCGTGGTGCTGTCGGTGGATCCGGAGCGCGAGCGTATCTCCCTGGGTCTGAAGCAGCTGGACCGCGATCCGTTCTCCAACTTCGTGGCCGAGCACACCAAGGGCAGCATCGTGAAGGGTACGGTCAAGGAAGTGGACGCCAAGGCGGCCGTGATCGAGCTGGCTGACGGTATCGACGGCATCCTGCGTGCGGCCGATATCTCCCAGGACCGTGTGGAAGATGCGCGGACCGTGCTGAACGTTGGCGAAGAGGTCGAGGCCAAGTTCATGGGTGTGGACAAGAAGACCCGTGCGATCAGCCTGTCGATCAAGGCCAAGGACCGCGCCGAAGAGGCCGAGATGGTCTCCGACTACTCCGCGAGCGGTAGTGCGACGACCTCCCTTGGCGATCTGCTGAAGGAACAGATGGGCAAGAACGACTAAGTCCGTCACAATAAAGTCCACGGTGTCCGTACGGATGCCGTGGACTGTTTTTTATCCGCACACTGCGGATCTCTTTCTTCTGTCTGTGACGAGCGTCAGATGACCAAATCGGAATTGATCGAAAGCCTCGCCCAGAAATCGCCTCACCTGCCCGCACGGGATGTCGAGATGTGCGTGAAGGCGTTGCTGGAACGGATGAGTCAGGCCCTGGCGCATGGTCAGCGAGTCGAGATTCGTGGCTTCGGCAGCTTCTCCCTGCATTTCCGCCCGCCGCGTCTTGGACGCAATCCCAAGACCGGGGAAGGGGTGGCACTGCCGGGCAAGCATGTCCCGCATTTCAAACCCGGCAAGGAACTGCGCGAGCGGGTCAATAGCCCCGCGGTTGTCGACGAGTAATCGGCATGTCCGATCGACGGCGCCAGCAGGTCCGCAACGCAGTCGCGTTTGCCTTGCTGATCCTGATCTCTTCGGCGATCGGTATTCTTGTGGTGTTCAACGAGGGCCAGGTCACCCTGAGCCTGCCATGGGTAGACGTGCAAGCGCCCCTGGTAGTCCTGCTGGGCATTTCCGCGCTCGTGGGTGTGGTCGTCACGGCCGCCATTCTGCTTCTCCGTATCCGCCGACTGAACCAGAAGGTGGCGGACCTGCGCGCGGAGAATCGCGCATTGAAGACCGAGGTCGAGCAGATGCGAACGGCCCCGATGCGGGATTTTTATTAGTGCAATGCGGATCACTGTGCATGCCCGCGCTGGAGTCCATTTCGCCCACGTGCACAGTGCAGCCGGCGAAGGCTAGCCTTGAGGCACACTAGCCTTGAGGCACAAACGACGCGCCATGTCTTCCGCTACGTCCGAGAATCGATCGACCATATGGTTGGGATGGCTCGTTTCCTCTCCCGTGAACGCTCGTTTATTGATCACCCGATGTAACAAGATTGGTTGGCCAGGCCCTTCTCGTGGGTCATGTTGCAGGGTGTGGAAACGGGTATGCCTCGCAGCGTTCGCTCGGCCCTGTGGCCCGGCGCGAAAGCTGGGGTCGCTGTCCGAGTCCGGGAGCGTCACGTGATCAACGACTGGTTCTGGCTCTTGCTGCCCGTGGCGGCGGCAAGCGGCTGGTGGGTAGCCCGTCGCGTCCACCCGGAAGACCCGGGGGACCAGGAACCTTCCCTTCACCGTTACCTTGAGGGCGTCCGATATCTGCTGGACGACCGTACCGATGATGCCTTGCAGGCCTTCATCGAGATGGTGGAGGTCGACCACGAAACCTTTGAGACCCATGTGATTCTTGGACGCCTGTTCCGGCGTCGAGGCGAGGTCGATCGGGCGATCCGGATCCATCAGAACCTGGTGGCGCGTCCTTCTCTGAAGGACGAGCAGCGGGCCCAGGCGCTGAACGAGCTCGGGCAGGACTTTCTGCTAGCCGGCGTTCTCGATCGGGCCGAGGCGGTCTTCCGCGAGCTTGCGGACTCGCCGCATCAGGCGGTGCAGGCGCTGAAGGGCCTGCAGCATGTCTATGAAACCCAGCGTGAATGGGAGCGCGCGATCGAGGTCGGCACACGACTGAAAGCGCATAACGTGCCGAATGAACATCTTCGAATCGCGCATTATCACTGTGAGTTGGCGACTATTGCGCTGGAGCAAGGTGACCGCTCAACCTCCGCCGAGCGAGCGGCACAAGCAGAGGGGCTGGTC
Organism: Thioalkalivibrio sp. ALRh; assembly: GCF_000381425.1. Classification (NCBI taxonomy): domain Bacteria; kingdom Pseudomonadati; phylum Pseudomonadota; class Gammaproteobacteria; order Chromatiales; family Ectothiorhodospiraceae; genus Thioalkalivibrio; species Thioalkalivibrio sp. ALRh. Next base: position 91,445 of record NZ_KB906522.1, on the reverse strand, counting down.
CCTGGGCTGTCGCGCGCACTGCTGATCAAGTCCGAGATCGCGGAACGCGAAGACCGCATCGCCGATGCGATTGCATGCGGCCGTGAGGCCGTGGCCCGTACGCCACCGCTGGCACCCCTGGTCGTGCCGCGCCTCGAGCGGCTGCACCAGGCACTGCCAGGTGAGAACCGCCTGGGGCAGCTGGAGCAAACCCTGGAAGATCTGGCGAACAGCCGCGGTATCACCGTGGCGCGGATCGCACTGATGCGGTTGTACCGTCGCACCGGGCGGCTGGATGCCGCACTCTCCGAACTCGGGATGATCCTTTCGCAACGCCCGGTGCCGACATCGGGCTTGCTCGAGGCCGTGCGCTGGATGAAGATTCTCCCCGCGGTGCAGGAATACAGTGTGGAGTTCGCCGCGTTCGAGAAAGCGCTTTCGGATCAGCTCGGAAGCCAGCATCTGTACCAGTGCATGAACTGTGGCTACCAGGGTCGAGCGCACGTCTGGCAATGTCCGAGCTGTCGCCGATGGGATACCCTGCGGGGGCTGGATTTTGAACTCGATGCCTCTACCGAGGAGGCTGAAGATGCGCTGGTCCGCGAAGGGACGCGCTGAAACCCATTTAATCAGGAAGAGCCATGCGAGCAGTCGTTCAGTCCCCAGCCCCGCGTCTGATCGTGGCACTCGACTTTGCCGATGCCGACAGTGCCATCCAGCTGGCGCAGCGTCTCGATCCGTCATTGTGCGCCCTGAAGGTCGGGTTCGAGTTGTTTGTCGTGGCCGGGCCCGATTTATTGGGCAGACTGCACGATCTCGGCTTTCGGGTATTCCTCGATCTCAAGTTTCACGATATCCCCAATACAGTGGCCGCCGCCTGCAGGGCAGCGGCGCGAACCGGCGTATGGCTGGTAAATGTGCACGCCAGTGGTGGCTTGCAGATGATGCAGGCGGCGCACGAGGCGGTCCGCGAGGTCAATGATCACACCGCCGTTCTGGCGGTTACGGTTCTGACCTCCAGCGACGCACACACGCTGCGCGAGATTGGCGTTCAGCGCAGCCCGGAGGCCCAGGTGCGCCTGCTGGGCAATCTGGCCATCGCACGGGCTGGGCTGGAGGGGCTGGTGTGTTCTGCGCAGGAGGCAAGCCTGCTGCGTGAGGAGCTGGGCTCTGGCCCGATGCTGGTGACCCCCGGAATCCGGCTTCCGGAGGCCGAAGGAGACGATCAGCGCAGGGTGATGACACCGGAGAACGCGATCAAGGCCGGTGCCAGCGCCATTGTGGTGGGACGACCCATTACCCGGGCGGCCGATCCGGCGGCCGCTGCGACCGATTTCGCACATCGCCTGGAGAGGGTTTTCCAGAGCCACTGATCCCGTTAGGATGACCTTGGCGCAAGGGTTGCGCCGGTTATCACTCAACATGGAGCAGTTAACATGAAAAATGCCATCTACTGTGTGAAATGCTGGTTCTTCGCCGCCTTGTGCGTGCTGCCGCTGGCGCTGGTTACGGCATCAGGCGGGCAGACGCCGGTGAATGTGAACTCGGCATCGGCGGATGAACTCGCGACGCTGGACAACATCGGCCAGGTCAAGGCCGAGGCGATCGTCGAGCATCGCGAAGCCCACGGTCCGTTTGCCTCGGTGCAGGCGCTGACGGACGTATCCGGCGTCGGCGAGCGCACGGTGGAGATGAATCTCGACCGTATCGAGGTCGAGTAGCCCGATCGAGGACGACGGGGCCGATCCCCGTCGTCTTTTCCCACCTGGAGTCAGGATGAACCCGAATACGCCACCGATCCGTACCGCTGTTTTTCCTGTCGCGGGCATGGGCACCCGCTTTCTTCCGGCCACCAAGGCCAACCCCAAAGAGATGCTCCCCATTGTCGACAAGCCGCTTATTCAGTACGCGGCCGAGGAGGCCGTGCGTGCGGGTATCGAGACCCTGGTGTTCGTGACCGGTCGCAACAAGCGTTCCATCCCCGATCACTTCGACAAGGCCTACGAGCTTGAAACGGAGCTGGAAGAACGCGGCAAGACGGAGATGCTGGAGAAGGTGCGCAATATCGTGCCGTCCAACGTGACCTGTGTGTACGTGCGTCAGGCCGAGGCACTGGGTCTGGGACATGCGGTAGCGTGCGCGCGGCCGGTGGTACGCAACGAGCCCTTTGCGGTGATCCTGGCCGATGACCTGATCGAAGAAGAGCAGGGCGGTGCCACGAAGCAGATGGTTGAGGCCTTTAACCAGCATGGATGCAGCGTGCTGGGCGTGGAAGAGGTGCCGGCGGACCGCACCCATCAGTACGGCATCATTGATCCGGTGCAAACGGGCCCGCGCACCTGGGACGTACGCGGGATTGTGGAGAAGCCGCAGCCGGCGGACGCACCCTCCAATGTGGCGGTCGTGGGCCGCTATGTCCTGACCCCGCGCATCTTCGAGCTGCTGGCGGAGCAGGAGCCCGGTGCTGGGGGCGAAATCCAGCTGACCGACGCAATTGCCAAGTTACTTCAGGAAGAGCGTGTAACTGCCCTTAATTTCGAAGGTCGCCGCTTCGACTGTGGAAGCAAGCTGGGCTATCTGGAGGCGACCGTGGAGTTCGCGTTGATGCACCCGGAGCTGAAGGACGACTTTGGCGCCTATCTGAAATCCCGCGCCAGCACCTCCTGAAGCCTCACCACCAGAACCTCCGCTGACGCGGACGTATCGGAAGCCTTCCGCGCCAGTACTGGATGGCGAGGAAGCCGAACGCCATCCCGCCCAGATGCGCGAAATGCGCAATACCGGCGAGGGTGCCCGAGATCCCCAGGTAGAGTTCCAGGGCGCCGTAGGCGATGACGAAGTACTTTGCCTTGATGGGGATCGGCAGGAAGAACAGATAAAGCCGCTGGTTGGGGAACATCATCCCGAACGCCAGCAAGACCCCGAATACGCCGCCGGATGCCCCAACAGTGGGATAGACCATCCCATTGTCGCCATAGGCGGTGACCATAAGCTGTACCAGCCCTGCGCCGATCACGCAGATGAGGAAGTACAGGGCGAAGGTCCTGGAGCCCCAGGCGTTCTCGATCTGCACTCCCAGCATCCAGACGGCAAACATGTTCACCGAGAGGTGAACGAGGCCTCCGTGCAGGAACCCGTAGGTCAACAGCTGCCAGAGCTGGAAGTCCGGCACACGTAGCCATTGCCCGTCCTGCAGGATCATCGATGGCGTTCCGATGGGCCACAGGGCGAAATGGGTCATCAGCCAGTCGCCCAGCCAGGGCAGGGCAAGAAAGAGCGCCACGTTGGTGATCAGCAAAAAGCCGATCACCGGTGGCATCATGCTGAAATCGGGGTGGCGCGGGTCCGGGTGCGTCATCGGGGCCGGGATCAGCGAAAGTCGTCGGTGACCGCGCCGCGACTGGCGGATCCGACCTGACGGCTGTACTTCCCGAGCACACCTCGATCAAAGCGCGGCGGGGGTGCCTGCCAGGCACTGCGGCGACGCGCCAGTTCGTCCTCTGGTACCTCGAGCGCGAGACGATTACGGTCGGCATCGACCTCGATGATGTCGCCCTCGCGCACCAGGGCAATGGGCCCACCTTGCGCCGCCTCGGGCGCGACATGTCCGACGACGAGACCGTAGGTGCCTCCGGAGAAGCGTCCGTCGGTAATCAACGCAACGGAGTCGCCGAGACCCGCGCCGATGATCGCTGCCGTGGGGGCGAGCATCTCGCGCATACCGGGCCCCCCACGAGGACCCTCGTGACGGACCACGATGACGTCTCCAGCCTGAATCCCACCCGCCAGGATGGCGTCCAGGCATTCCTCCTCGGATTCGAATACGCGCGCGGGCCCGCGAATCGAAGTGGACTTGAGCCCGGTGATCTTGGCCACGCTGCCTTCCGGCGCCAGATTGCCCTTAAGGATCGCCAGGTGCCCCTGCGGGTACAGGGGGGCATCCAGCGGGCGGATGATGGTCTGGTTCGATGGTGGTGCATCAGGGATGTCTGCGAGGACCTCGCTTAGGGTCTGGCCGGTAATGGTCAGGCAGTGCCTGTGCAGAAGACCGGCGTTCAGCAGGATCTTCATGACCTGCGGTGTGCCCCCCACCGCATGGAATTCCGTGGTCACGTGTCGACCGGAGGGCTTCAGATCGCACAGTACCGGGGTTTTCCGGCGGATCCGTTCTACGTCATCCAGAGCTAACGGCACGTTGGCACAGTGGGCAATGGCGAGCAGGTGGAGCACGGCATTGGTCGATCCCCCGACGGCCATAACCACGGCCAGGGCGTTCTCGAAGGCCTCGCGCGTGAGGATGTCGCGCGGCTTGCGGTCGGCATGGATCGCCTCCAGGAGGACCTCGGCGGAACGGGCGGCGGAGTCGGCCTTTTCCGGGTCCTCGGCCGCCTGGGTCGACGAGCCCGGCAGACTCATGCCCATCGCCTCGAAGGCGCTGGACATGGTATTGGCTGTGAACATGCCGCCACAGGAGCCGGCTCCCGGGCAGGCATTGCGCTCCACGCCGGCCAGGTCTTCATCCGACAGCTTTCCCGCCCCATGCTGTCCGACGGCCTCGAACGCACTGACGATCGTCAGGTCCTGGTCCTTGTAGCGTCCCGGCTTGATCGTGCCTCCGTAGACGAAGATCGCGGGCACGTTAAGCCGGGCGATCGCCATCATGGCGCCGGGCATATTCTTGTCGCAGCCGCCGGTGGCCAGCAGCCCGTCCAGACTCTGGCCGTTGACGACCGTCTCGATCGCGTCGGCGATCACCTCGCGCGACACCAGGGAGTACTTCATGCCCGGGGTGCCCATCGAAATGCCGTCAGAGATGGTGATGGTGCCGAAGGTCTGCGGCATGCCGCCCGAGGCTCGTACGGCCGATTCCGCACGTTCGGCCAGTGCCCCGATCCCCATGTTGCAGGGAGTGATGGTGCTGTGGGCGTTGGCAATGCCAACGATGGGGCGCTGGAAGTCGTCGTCACCGAAGCCCACGGCCCTGAGCATGGCGCGGTTGGGGGTGCGGCGTGGCCCTTCGGTGACGACGCGGCTGCGTCGATTGTCCTGGGTCATCGAGTCGTCCTGTCCGTTGTCCGGCCCGGGAGAGGGCGGACTAGTGGGTGCGAGAATTGCTTCCCCGGCAGTAGCGCCCATTGAGGAAGTGATCGAAGAACTGGCCCAGTGCCGGATGGTCGATCTGCTGGCCGGAGGTGTCGGGTTCCAGGTGGCGTTCGGCCACATACGTGCTGTGCGAGTACCCGTCCACCAGCACGTGGTACCACGGCCGGTCCTTGGGGGGGCGGCTCCTGGCCACGGTTTCGTACCATTCGTCCGAGCCGGAGTAGACCGGGTCGACCTCGACGATCACACCGCGGTAGCCGAACTTGGTATGGTGGACCAGTTCACCCACGGTGAAGCGTGTTCCCTGTGTCATCGCTGCCCCCTGGCGGCGTTTGGTGCATTAATTGTGCTGCATTGACAGTGTCTCTCAGAAAAGACCATCGCCCGGGTCTCGCGTTCCGGCGCGTGGTCCTGAACCCGCAAAGCGAACGTATACCATGTCCCGTGACGTCAGCATCCCCCGCCCCGAATTTCACCGGGCCGTGCCCGAAAATGATGACCGCGAACGCAAGATCTGCAGTCACTGTGGCTTCGTGGACTACGAGAACCCGCGGATTGTGGTGGGCGTCGTGGCCACATGGGGAGAGCGGGTCCTGTTGTGCCGCCGGGCGATCGAGCCGCGCAAGGGTCACTGGACACTGCCCGCAGGATACATGGAGCTTGGCGAGTCGACCGAGCAGGGCGCCGAGCGAGAGGCCTGGGAGGAGGCACGCGCCCGGCTGCGTATCGATCGCCTGCTCGCGGTCTACAGTCTGCCGCATATCGGTCAGGTGCAGATGATCTACCGTGCCGAGCTGCTGGGCGACGATGTCGCTCCCGGACCGGAATCGGAAGAGGTCGCGCTGTTCGACTTCAATGATCTCCCCGGGGAGCTCGCATTTCCGTCGGTCGCCTGGGCTCTGGCGCACTATCAGCAGACGCGCCACCTGAACGAATTCGCGCCGATGGGCGCCCCGGAGTCCGCGAGCCCGCTGGGCGGGTTGTAGTTCAGCTGTCCTGCGCGCGCCGGGACGGCCCGTAGTCTCGGAATTTTTCCAGCACGCGCGCCATTTCATCATCGCCGAGCAGCTGCGGGCCGCCAATTTGCAGGCTCAGCACATACTGCTGCGCGAGCAGTTCGACCTCTTGGGTCAGCCACAAGGCCCGCGCGAGATCCGGCCCCGTCGCAATCATGCCGTGGTTGGCCAGCAGGCACGCGAGTCGATCCTGCAGGGCCTCCACCGCGTTGCCTGACAGCTGCTCCGTTCCGAACGTGGCATAGGGGGCACAACGGATCGAATTGCCCCCGGCCGCCGCCACCATATAGTGCAGGGCGGGGATATCACGACCCTGAATCGCGACCACGCTGGCATAGATCGAGTGGACATGCACCACGGCGTTCAACTCCGGGCGCGCCTGGAGGATCGCCCGATGAAAATGCCACTCGCTGGAAGGCTTCTGGTGATCCGGCCAGCGTCCCTGTGCATCGACGGAGACCAGGTCCTCCGGACGCAGGGCTTCATAGGGCACGCCGGACGGGGTAATCAGCATGCCGTCGCCCAGACGCGCGCTGACGTTGCCCGAGGTGCCCTGGTTCAGGCCACGGCGATTGGTCTCGAGCGCGGTGTCGATAATCGCCTGGCGCAGGGCCAGTTCATCGGTGGCAGGCATCGGAATCCAGGGGGATAGATGGAAGCCGGATTGTATCGCGACAGGCGCGAAGGATGTCTCGGGGAACACCCGTTAGTTTATGGGGTCAATGTCGAGAGGCCGGCGTGAGCGGGACGTGAAGACGCGGATGGCGCGCACGCCACCTGGACATCTATATTGAAGGCTGTACTTGGCAGGCCGCAGCGGTCGCGCGGCACTTTCGATGTTCCTTGAACAGGGAGGACAACCCATGAAAAAACCCCTTCGTTTTCTGACTGCGGCTTCCGTTGCCGGAACCCTCGCGCTGGGCTTGGGCGCTGTGCATTCCGTGCATGCCTTTGACGAGCACGAGGCAACCATTGATTACCGTCAGGGCGTGATGCGGTCCATCGGCGGCAACGTCGGGTCTATCGCCGCAGTCGTTGTCGACGGCGCCGAATTCGGCGACAACCTCGAGATGCACACCAGGCATCTGGTGGATCTAACCGCGGACATCCCGGCACTGTTCCCGGAAGGCAGTGACTTCCCCGATACCGATGCCAAAGAGGAGATCTGGGACGACTGGGACCGGTTCAAGGAGCTCTCTCAGGACACCAAGGATGCAGCCGAGGCATTGCATGCCGCGGTTGAAGCCGGTGACGACGACGAACTCCCGATTCGCTTCCGTAACCTGGGGCAGTCCTGCCAGGCCTGCCACGACGACTTCCGCCGCGACTGATCGGTGGCGGTGACAACAAGGCGCACAGGGCCGGCCGCCTGGCTGCCGGCCCTGGCCATTGCGGCCTTTGCATGGAGTTCCGTCGCACAGGCGGAGGTGGAAATCGGTGAAGAGGACCCCCAGGCCGGAGAGGACGAACGTATTGCCTATGGTGAATACGTCTTGCGCGCCGGCGGGTGTGTGACCTGTCACACCGCGGAGGAGGGTGACTTCCTGGCCGGTGGTCGGCCGATCGAAAGCCCGTTCGGCGTGTTCTACGGCCCGAACATCACCCCGGACGAAGAGCACGGCATCGGCGGCTGGTCGGAGGGCGACTTCAAGAAGGCCCTGAGGGAAGGGCGCAGCCCGAACGGGACCCATTACTACCCGGCATTTCCGTACACCGCATATACGAAGATGACGGACCAGGACGTGGAGGCGTTATGGGCCTATCTGCAGTCCGAGGTCGAGTCCGTCGCCCGCGAGAATACCCCGCACGATCTGGACTGGTTCGTGCGCTTTCGGCCATCACTCAGTGTATGGAAGTGGTTGCACTTCGAGCCCGGCGAGTTCGAGGCAAATCCTGACGAGTCCGAGGAGTGGAACCGTGGCGCCTATCTGACTCAGGCCCTGGGGCACTGCATGGAATGCCATACCCCGCGCACCCGGACGGGCGGGCTGGACCTCGAGCGTCTGGGGGCAGGGGCGCGCATGCCGGATGGCGACGTCGCACCGAATATCACGCCGGACCGGGAAACCGGCATCGGCCGATGGGGCGCGCGTCATATCGCCCGCTACCTGGAGATGGGTATCACCCGTGACGGCGATTTTGCCGGGAGCAGCATGGCCGACGTGATCGAGCACGGAACGTCCTACCTGACCAGTGACGACCGCCGGGCAATCGCGGCCTATCTGCAGTCGCTGGACCCCATCGAACACGAGCCGGACTGAACGGGACGAAGGCTGCATAAAAAAGGGCCAGGCTGCAGCGCAGACCTGGCCCTTTCTCTTTATCTGGCTCCCCGGGACGGGCTCGAACCGCCGACCTAGTGATTAACAGTCACCCGCTCTACCGACTGAGCTACCGGGGAATTGGCCGCAGATCCTAATGGGGGGCGGCCACCCCGTCAAGCTTCAATTATTGCTTCAGCGGTGGGTCGAGGCGAATTGCCTGAGCCGGTCCAGTGCCTTGTCGAGCATGTCGACGCTGGTGGCGAACGAGACGCGCACATGACCCGGGGCGCCGAATGCACTGCCGGGCACCAGGGCGACTCCGACTTCGTCCAGCAATTGCTTGGTGAGGGCGACATCGGTGTCGATGTCGGCCGCCTGCATCAGGCCGGTGACTCGTGGAAAGCAGTAGAAGGTGCCGTCGGGCATCAGGCAGTCGATGCCGTCGATCGCATTCAGGCCGTCGACCACGTGCCGCGCCCGTTCGGCGAAGGCCGAACACATGGCGATCACGCAGCCCTGATCGCCATCCAGCGCGGCCTGCGCTCCGGCCTGCGCAATCGAGGTGGGGTTGGAGGTGCTCTGCGACTGGATCTTTTTCATCGCCGCGATCAGATTCTTCGGTCCACCGGCATAACCGATACGCCAGCCGGTCATCGCGTAGGCCTTGGACACGCCATTGAGCACGACGGTGCGCTCGAGCAGATCCGGAGCCACATTCACGATGTTCACAAACGGCGTGGAGCCGAAGCGGATGTGTTCGTACATGTCGTCGGTGGCGATCACCACCCGGGGGTGTTCGCGCAGCACGTCGGCCAGGGCCTTCAACTCGTCGGCCGAGTAGGCCGCTCCAGTGGGGTTGGACGGGCTGTTGATGAACACCAGGCGGGTATTCGGCGTGATCGCCGCCGCGAGTTGCTCGCCCGTAATCCGGAATCCCGCCTCCTGGGTGGCGCTGACCACTACGGGCCGCGCACCGGCCAGAAGTGCGATGTCGGGGTAGGAGACCCAGTAGGGCGCCGGGATCACCACCTCGTCGCCCGGGTTCAGCAGGGCCTGGCAGAGGTTGAAGATGCTCTGCTTGCCACCAGAGGAGACCAGGATCTGGTCACGCTCGAACGTAAGCCCGTTGTCGCGATCAAACTTGCGGATGATGGCGTCTTTCAGGCCCTGCGTACCATCCACTGGAGTGTACTTGGTTTCCCCGCGGGCAAGGGCGTCGATGGCCGCCTGCTTGATATGCTCCGGGGTATCGAAATCCGGCTCGCCGGCCCCCAGACCGACGATATCGCGGCCCTCGGCCCGCAGCTGCGCGGCCAGCGCGCTGACGGCCAGGGTGGGGGAGGGCTGGATGCGCTGAACGCGATCGGAGAGCTCGATATCCAAGGCGGGCCTCATGCGGGTTGGGCGGGGTGGGCGGCCGGGCGCGAATGCATAACCGGCCGCAAGTGGCGAAATAATACTGAAATCAGGCGCGGAGGATAAGGCGTGCAGCCAGATGAAGGCGAACAATTCAAGGTGGTATCGCAGTATCAGCCTGCCGGCGACCAGCCCGCGGCGATCCGCGCGCTGATCGATGGCATCGAGGCGGGGCTGGCGCATCAGGTCCTGCTGGGTGTGACGGGGTCGGGCAAGACCTTCACGATCGCCAACGTCGTCGAGAACCTGCAACGCCCGACTATCATCCTGGCGCCGAACAAGACCCTGGCCGCGCAGCTGTATGGCGAGTTCAAGGAGTTCTTCCCGAACAACGCGGTGGAGTACTTCGTCTCGTACTACGACTACTACCAGCCGGAGGCCTACGTCCCGTCCTCGGACACCTACATCGAGAAGGATGCCTCGATCAACGACCACATCGAGCAGATGCGACTGTCCGCGACGCGCGCCCTGCTGGAGCGCCGGGATGCGATCATCGTGGCCTCGGTCTCCGCCATCTACGGCCTCGGCGATCCGCGCAAGTACCTGTCGATGGTGCTCCACCTCCAGCGCGGGGATCGCATTGACCAGCGCGACCTGCTGCGGCGTCTGGCAGAGCTGCAGTACACCCGCAACGACACCGAGCTGCGGCGCGCCACCTACCGGGTACGTGGGGAGGTCATCGACATCCATCCCGCCGAATCCGAAATCGAGGCCGTGCGCATCGAGTTGTTCGACGACGAGATCGAGCGGCTGTCGTACTTCGATCCGCTGACCGGCGAGCAGCTGCGCACCGTCCCGCGCCTGACCATCTACCCGAAGACGCACTACGTGACCCCGCGCGAGACACTGCTGGAGGCGGTGGACCATATCCGCGACGAACTCAAGGAGCGTCTGGATTTCCTGCGCAAGGAGGATCGCCTGGTCGAGGCGCAACGCCTGGAGCAGCGCACGCTGTTCGACCTGGAGATGATCCTCGAGATCGGCTACTGCAACGGCATCGAGAACTACTCGCGTTATCTCTCCGGCCGGGCACCGGGCGAGCCGCCGCCCACCTTCTTCGACTACCTGCCGAAGGACGCGCTGCTGGTGGTCGACGAGTCGCATGTGTCGGTGCCCCAGGTGGGCGGGATGTACAAGGGCGACCGCTCGCGCAAGGAGACGCTGGTGGAATACGGTTTCCGACTGCCTTCGGCACTGGATAACCGCCCGCTGCGCTTCGAGGAATTCGAGGCCCTGCAGCCGCAGACCATCTACGTGTCCGCCACACCGGGGCCGTACGAGCGCGAGCATGCCGGGGCCATCGTCGATCAGGTCGTCCGGCCCACGGGGCTACTGGACCCGATTCTCGAGGTGCGCCCGGCGGGCAGCCAGGTCGACGACTGTCTGTCCGAGGTGCGCGACCGGGTGGAGCGCGACGAGCGTGTATTGATCACGACGCTGACCAAGCGCATGGCCGAGGACCTGACTGACTATCTTTCGGAACACGGCGTGCGGGTGCGCTATCTGCATTCGGATATCGACACCGTCGAGCGTATGGAGATCATCCGCGACCTGCGCCTGGGCGAGTTCGATGTGCTGGTGGGGATCAACCTGCTACGCGAGGGCCTCGACATGCCCGAGGTCTCGCTGGTGGCGATCCTGGACGCCGACAAGGAGGGCTTCCTGCGCTCCGATCGCTCGCTGATTCAGACCATCGGGCGTGCCGCGCGCAACGTGAACGGCAAGGCGATCCTGTACGCCGACAAGGTGACCGGATCGATGCAGAGGGCGATCGACGAGACCGAGCGCCGGCGGGAGAAGCAGATCGCCCATAACAAGGCGCACGGCATCACCCCGCAGGGCATCCGCAAGAATGTCGCCGACATACTCGAGGCGCGCAACGCTACGCCAGGCTCCGGGCGGCGTCGTGGCCAGAAGAAGGTGGCCGAGGATGCGCCCGACTACATCGACGCCCCGGAGCAGGCCGCCAAGGAGATCGAGAAGCTGGAACAGGAGATGTTCCAGAAGGCCCGCGACCTGGAGTTCGAGGAGGCCGCGCGGATCCGTGACCGCATCGAGAAGCTCAAAGCACTCGCGTTCCGCCCGGAAGCCTCGCTATCCTAAAAAGATTGCTCGGGTCACGAGCGCCAGTTGAGTACAGGTTCAATGGCTTCTCCCGTATCCCTGCCCCTGGGGCCGGTCATGCTCGATGTGACAGGCCTGGAACTGACCCCGGAAGACCGTGAACGCCTGCGCCACCCGGCGACAGGCGGCGTCATCCTCTTTGTCCGCAACGCCGGTACGCCCGAGCAGGTGAGGGCACTCACCGATGCGATACGCGCGGAGCGACCCGGCATCCTGATCGCGGTGGATCAGGAGGGTGGGCGCGTACAGCGTCTGCGAGACGGTTTCACCGCGCTCCCGCCCATGCGCGAGCTGGGGCATGTCGATGATTACGATCGCAACAAGGCCTGTGAGCTGGCCCATGCGACCGGGGAATTGCTGGCGCTGGAACTGCGCGAGGTGGGAATCGATTTCAGTTTCACGCCTGTACTGGACCGGGACATCGACGTCAGCGAGGTGATTGGGGATCGTGCGTTCCACCATGATCCCGATGTCATCGCACGCCTGGCAGGCGAGCTGATTCGCGGGCTCGCGGCCGGCGGCATGGCCAGTGTGGGCAAGCATTTCCCCGGACACGGGGCCGTCCAGGCGGATTCCCATCTCGCGCTCCCGGTAGATGACCGCCCGCTGGCCGAGATCGAGGCCGATGACATCGCGGCCTTTCGCCCGGTGCTGGGCGATCTCGATGCCGTGATGCCCGCGCACGTCCTGTACCCACAGGTGGATGACCAGCCCGCCGGATTTTCGCGGATCTGGCTACAGGACATCCTGCGCCGCGAACTTCGGTTCCGCGGGGCAATCCTCAGCGATGATCTGGCCATGGCCGGCGCCGAGGCCATCGGCAGCCCGGCCGAACGGGCCGCGGCAGCGCGTGCGGCAGGCTGCGACATGGTGCTGATCTGCAACCAGCCCGAGCAGGCCGACGCCATCCTCGAGGCGCAGGAGGGACAGCCGCTCGATGCCCAGGCATTGCGAAGAGTCGAGGCATTGCGTGCACAGTCCACTGCGCATGAACCCAGGCGAATTCACGCCCTTCGCGCTCAGCTGCATCACTGGCTCGCGGCCCGTCAGGCAGCGACGGCCTGAAACCCCGTTCCGCGGCGGGGGAGTCACTCATTGGCGCACAGGCGCTCGCGCGCCTATAATGCGCCACCGGTTTGCGCTTGAGCAGCTGTTAATATTCACACTCACCACTGAAGTTGGAGATCAAAAATGGCCGACAAGCTCCTGATCGTCATGGTTAATACCGATCCGAGCAACCCGTCTGAACTGGGTGCCCCGTTCTTCCAGGCCACCGTGGCCGCCGCGATGGAATATGACGTTGAAGTCGTCATGACCGGCCGTGCCGGCGAGCTGGCCAAGAAGGGCGTTGCCGAAAACCTGTTTGTCCAGGAAGGCTCCAGCAAGAGCGTCTACGATTTCATGAAGGACGCCCACGAAGCCGGCGTGGTGATGAAGGTCTGCACCCCGACTCTGGATCTGTGGGGCAACGACCTGATCCCGGAAATCGAAGAAACCGTGGGCGGCGCCTACGTGATTTCCGAAGCCATGGACGACGACACCGTGACCTTTACCTACTAAGGGTCCACACGTCCGTAGCTTTGCCATCCGGCCGGCCCTTGTGCCGGCCGGTTGCGTTTAAGGGCCCTGTAGGGCCCGCGCATACCGGACCCAGACCTTGCCGTCTGCCAGACGCTCGGCCAACATCCTTCCTCCACCCCCCCACCGCAGGACCCTTGATGAGCCCGGAACAGGCCCGTGCAACGCTCCGAGATGCCGACTGCCTCTATAGCCGCGATGCAGTCGAGACCGCGATCGACCGCCTGGCCGAACGCTCGGCGCAGGTGCTCAAGGACCGTAACCCCCTGGTTCTGGGCGTGATGAATGGCGGGGTCGTCCTGATGGGCGGGCTGCTGACTCGCTGGTCGTTTCCAATGCAGGTCGACTATCTGCACGCCACGCGCTATCGCGGCGGCACGCGGGGAGGGGAGCAGCTGCACTGGCTGGCGCGCCCCCAGACTCCGATCCAGGGGCGCACCGTAGTGATCGTGGATGACATCCTCGACGGTGGCATTACCCTGGAAGGCATCCAGGCTTTCTGCGAAGAGCAGGGCGCCGCGAAAGTTTATTCCGTGGTGCTGGTGGACAAGGCCAACCCGGAACGCGATCCGGCCATTACCGTCGATTTTGCGGCCCTGGAGGTGCCGAATCGGTACGTGTTTGGCTACGGGATGGATTACCAGGATTACCTCCGCAACGCACCCGGCATCTTTGCCGTCTCGAACCACTAGGGATACCCGCCATATGTCGACACCCCGTCTTGCCGTGATCGGCGGCACCGGACTGACCCAGCTGAAGTCGCTGGAGATTACCCGCAGGCAGGTCATGCATACCCCGTATGGCGAACCGTCGGGGCCGCTGGTCTTCGGGCGGCTGAATGACACGGAAATCGTGTTTCTGCCGCGCCATGGCGCACGTCACACTATCCCGCCGCACCAGGTGAACTACCGGGCCAACATCTGGGCCCTGAAGCATGCCGGGGTCGACAACGTGATTGCGGTGGCCGCCGTGGGCGGCATTACCGAATCGATGAAGCCGGGCATGATCGCGATTCCCGATCAGATCATCGATTACACCTGGTCACGCGCCAACACCTTTTTCGAAGGCGGCGACCTCGAAGAGGTCACCCATATCGACATGACCTGGCCCTACAACCAGGGCGTGCGGGAGACGCTGCTGAATGCGATTGATGACCTGTGCATCGAGGCTACGGACCGAGGGACGTACGGGGCCACCCAGGGCCCGCGGCTGGAGACGGCGGCCGAGATCGACCGCATGGCGCGAGATGGCTGCGACCTGGTGGGAATGACCGGCATGCCGGAGACGGCGCTGGCGCGCGAACTGGAGCTGAACTACGCCTGTTGTGCCGTGATCGCCAACTGGGCGGCCGGTCGTGCCGAGGGCGAGATCACCATGGACGAGATCGGCCGCAACCTGGATCAAGGGATGACGCGGGTGAAGGATGTGCTTACGCACGTTATCGAGACGCTGTCCTGAGGCGCAGGACCGGGAACGATCGTCGTTTTCGGCCAGGGGAGCAGGCGGGCTAGAACAGACAGCTGACCCTCACCGATCCCAGACTTAACATAATATGTATTATGCGTCGTAATGGGTGGCGTTAACCAAGAGCCCCTGTCACCGGATTCGCAGATTCATTGTGCTGTTCAGACCATGGCAACGCGAACGCGTGACATGCCCATTCTTCGTCAGGACCAGGTCCAGATATCCCGGCCCACTGAGTTGTACGACCCTGCAATCCACTCCGATCCCTTCAAATTCCACTTCCAGTGGCACGACGCCTTCGAATTCCACTTCCTCGACGTCGTGGATTCGGGTGACCGTGCATGTAATGGAATACGCAGTACCCTCGGGCCCGGAGGCTTGCAGGCCGATACGCGATTCGTTGGGCGATGTCGACATCGCGTGAACACCTCCAGCCAGGGGCAATCCGGCAGGGATCGCCAGGAACACGACGGATCAGGATGTCTGGCCGATCGCGGGCGTCGGGTCGGTGCAAGTTCCGGCATCGCCGCCAGGCAGGCTTGAGTGCCCCTTGCGGCAATTGCAGGAATGAGGCGGCCTCCGACCGTTAATCCAACTGCAGTATGGCGGTCGGATTGGCAGCAGGCATCAGAATAACGGGTGGTTTTCCGGGAGAGCTTTGTCGGTCGTTATCAAGCGAGAAGTATGAGCCATGTGGGTGCGACTCGACCGAGGATCGCGAGCTACGCCAGTCGTTCGTCCTAAGCTCCCGGTGTGACTGATGGCGCAGGCACATCCGCTTCGGGCATTGCACCCGTTTGGTGAGGACGGTTCGGCAATTGCAGCCGCCCTCACCCCTATCGCCCCGCCCAGGGGCCAGGAGCCAGCGCGCGTTAGACGGCGCGCGCCTCGGCACGACGGCGACGCCACATCACCTGGGGTGGCGGAGCGCCCAGATGATCCTTGGCCCAGTTGATCGCCTGCGTGCGGTTTTTGACCTCGATCTTGCGGAAGATGTTGTACAGGTGGGACTTGACCGTGTGTTCACTGATGAACAGCTGTTTCGCGATATTCATGTTCGTCTCGCCTGAACCCAGCATGGCCAGAATCTCCAGCTCGCGCTGAGTCAAGCCACAGGCGGGCCGATAGGTGTTGGTGCGCTGCTGACGATACAGCCGCACCAGCCGTGTCATCAGGTGCCGGGACATCCAGAAGTCACCGTTCAGCAGGCACAGGATCCCCTTGCACAACAGGTCCAGCTGATCGGTCTTGTAAAAAATGCCCTGCAGGTACAGCACATCGAGGAGCCGGAGTGCCTCGTCCTCGCTGGGAATATTGAATCCGGCAAAGACCGTTTTTGCCCCGTCCGCGACGGCCTGCTGAACATGCCCAATGTCACGCTCGTCAAGGGAACTGGCGTCAAACAGGGCAAGGCTGTAATCCCTGAGCGTCTGGGCGACCTTTGGGGACCCAGGTTCTAGTCCCGTTACCGAACATTTGGTTTTCTCGGAAACGTACTCGATAAAAAGGGCCGACTGGGGGGATGCCGACGTTACAATCAGTACTTGTGAATCATCGTTTGAATCGTTCATGACGTCACCTGCTCTCCACATTTGAACCATTGATATTGGAAAGACGAGGCGGGTCCGAGTCAACCGATTAGATTTTTCAGACTTACCTCGGGTGCCCTTCCGATGGGCCTAGTACCAACTGCGTATCCGCACTTTTAGAAAGTATATAGACACAGGTCCGATGGTCCGTCAAGCACAGCGCGATGAAACTCATCCAACGGGCATACAAAGTGATTAGACGGCGTTAAGGCCGATGTGTGGCGCGGTCGACACCCTCGGTCATCACCTCGACAAGGAAGTCGATCTCATCCTCCGTGATTACGTAGGGCGGCATGAGGTACGAGACATTGCCCAATGGACGCAAAAGCGCACCTCGACCAAGGGCATACCGGTAGATTTCCAGACCTCGACGTTCCTGCCAGGGGTAAGGCGTACGGGAGGCCTTGTCTTGTACGAGTTCAACCGCCGCAATCATGCCGTGTTGTCGCACGTCGGAAACATGGGGGTGATCCATAAGCGGAGCAAGACGTTTGGAGATGTGGGAGGCCAGCCCCTGGTTCCGCTCAAGAACGGGTTCTGTAGTAAAAATGTCGAGCGTGGCCAGGGCAGCACGACACGCTAAAGGATTACCCGTGTAAGAGTGCGAGTGGAGAAACATATTGAGTTTCTCATAGTCATCATAAAAGGCGCGGTAGATTTGCTCCGACGTCAGCACAGCTGCCATGGGCAGGTAACCGCCTGTCAGCCCCTTGGAAAGGCACATAAAATCCGGGATGACCGGCCCCTGCTCGCAGGCGAACATGGTGCCCGTGCGCCCAAAGCCCACCGCGATCTCGTCTGCGATCAGGTGAACGCCATAACGGTCACATGCAGCACGAAGCAGGCGCAGATATTCAGGGTCGTACATACGCATGTGCCCTGCGCACTGCACCAAGGGCTCCACGATGACCGCACAGACTTCATCCGCGTGTTCCGCGAGTGCGGCCTCCATATGGATGAACTGGCGCCGGGCCACATCGGCACAGGTCTCCCCGGGCTCGCGCTCGTAGCAGTCCGGAGCCGGTACGGTGATGACATCCAGCATCAGGGGCTTGTAGGTGGCGCTGTAGAGCGGGACATCGCTGACGGAAAGTGCGCCCAGGGTCTCACCGTGGTAGCTGTTCGACAGTCGTATGAACCGGGTCTTTTCGCTCCGGCCACTGTTCAGCCAGTAGTGGAAGCTCATCTTGAGCGCGACCTCCACGCCGGCACTGCCGTTGTCTGCCAGGAAGACCCGGTCGAGTCCATCGGGGGTGAGGTCGATCAGCCGCTCACACAGCTCCACGACGGGTTCATGCGTACAGCCCGCAAGGATCACGTGCTCGAGCTGGTCCAGCTGGTCGCGCACCGCGGCATTGATTCGCGGGTTTGCATGGCCGAACAGGTTGACCCACCAGGAGCTGATGGCATCGAGGTACCGATTGCCGTCGAAGTCGTACAACCAGACGCCCTCCCCGCGCTGAATCGGGAGCAGGGGCAAGGTCCCCTCCTCTCCGTAATCCTTCATCTGGGTACAGGGGTGCCATAGGGCACGCAGGTCCCGGCGTTTGAGCTGTTCGTTATCCATGCGGTGAACTCTTTGGCGCTGTGGGCCCCTAGCCGCCGGAAACGCACCGGAGGGGCCAGTTTTCGATGGGCGGAAAGTAGCAGGGGGTCCCTGACCGGACAAGGCATCGCGCATGCGCCCCGGGATTCAGCCGGCCCCCTCTTCTGAGGTACCCTTTTCTGCCGGCCAGGAGGATCCCATGCATCCCGAATTTCCGCAGCAGGACATCATCCATCTGAACCACGCGGCGGTCGGCGCCTGGCCGAGGCGTACGGAAGAGGCCGTTTGCGAGTTCGCGCGCGAGAACGTACGCCAGGGCTCGAAGGACTATGGCCGATGGCTCAAGCAGGTGGATGCGACGCGCGAGCTGGCACGCGCCCTGATCGGGGCCCGCGACGCGGCGGATATCGCCTTCGTCAAGAACACCTCGGAAGCGCTGTCGATGGTGGCCTTCGGCCTGCCGTGGTCGGAGGGGGAGAACATTGTCTTTCCCGCTGGGGAGTTCCCGTCCAACCGGGTCGTCTGGCACGCGGCGGGTGAGCGGTTTGGCATTGAGGTACGCGAGGTCAAGGTGGGTGATGAACCCGAACGCGACCTGCTGGCTGCCTGCGATCGCCGGACACGGCTGGTCGCGACCAGCGCGGTGCGCTATGACTCGGGCATCCGCGTGGATATCCAGGCACTCGGGGCAGAGCTGCGCGCCCGCGGGATCCTGTTCTGTGTCGACGCGATCCAGCACTTGGGGGCGCTGCCCTTCGACGCCCCGGGTTGCCACGCGGACTTTGTGATGGCGGATGGCCACAAGTGGATGCTGGCACCGGAGGGGATCGGGATCTTCTACGTCAATCCGGAGGTTCGCGACCAGCTCCGGTTGCAGGAGTACGGGTGGAACATGCTGGCGCACGCCGGCGACTTCGCGAATCCGAGCCTGACCCCGGCCCCGTCGGCACGCCGTTTCGAACCGGGCAGCCACAACATGCTGGGCATCCATGCGCTGCATGCCAGCCTCTCGCTGCTCCTAGAGGTCGGGATCGAGAACATCGACCACGACATCTGCTTCCACTGGCACCACCTGGCCGAGGAGCTGGAGGCGATGGGGTGCGAGGTGCTTACGCCGCGTGGCCGCCGCGCGGGGATCCTGACTTTCCGGCCCCCTGCGGCGGATCTCGACGCCGTCTATGCGCGGCTTCAGGCCGGTGGAGTCCTGTGCGCGGTACGGGGCGGGGGCATCCGCTTCTCGCCCCACTACTACCTGACGGATCAGCAGATCGGGCGTGCCCTGGATCAGGTGAAAGAGGCGCTTGGGATCGCGGCCTGACGGGCCGCAGGGATCGGATGCTCAGAACGTGTGGGTCTTGCGGTCGGAATTGAGCATGCCGCCCAGGTGTTCCTCGATCCGTCGGTGCGTCACACCCTTGTCGGACTTGTTGAACTGCACGCCAATGCCGCGCAGGCGGTTGCCCTGCGCCCTGGGCGGCGTGATCCACACGACCGTGCACGGGGTCGGCAGGCGGTCGGAATCCTCCAGCAGAGACAACAGCAGGAAGACCTGGTCCCCGAGCTTGTAGGATTTGTCCGTGGGGATAAACAGCCCGCCGTTGGTCACGAAGGGCATGTACGCGGCGTACAGCGCCGGTTTTTCCTTGATTGCCAAGGTCAGCATGCCCTGCCCGGCCATGTTCCCTCCCGTGACGGTGTCTGGACTCGCGAGTATCCCCTATCCCGCGTGGCGCGCGCCACCCCCCTTTGGGGCCTCGCTGTCAGCGTCGCCCCAGCGCAAGCGCGATGGTCTCGCTGCGAAGCGCCGGATTCAGGTTTGCGCCACTCTGGCGTTGCCACTCCAACGCCTGCTGCGCGAGCCATGCGAGACGACGCGCGCCCCGCGCGCGTGCGAAGTCCAGCAGCCGCTCACGCGGGAACTGCTCGCCAAAGGCATCCAGCTGCCCCACAAGTAGCAGGCGCTGCGCCGACAACAGCAAGGCCTGCAGGCGAGGGATCAGGCGTTCCGGCACGCTGCGCTGCAGGGCAGCAGCGGTGGAATGCAGATCCGCCGCACTCAGGAGCCCCGTCAGGATCTGTCGATCGGTCTCCCAGGCCTCCAGCGCCGCGGAATCGGTCAGGATCTCCCGCGCCAGGAGCGGACGATTGAGGCTCGCAGCATAAGCCTCCGCGACTCGTTCATACTGATCGGTTTCAGCCGCAAGCCACTCGTGGACCTGTTCTATCGAGGGACAGGCGACATCGACTTGCTGGCAACGACTCCGAATGGTTGCGGGGAGACTGGCCGGACGCGCTGCCTCGAGAAACAGCGTGGCCCCGGCGGGAGGTTCTTCCAGCGTCTTGAGCAGGGCATTGGCTGCGTTGACGTTCAGTGCGTCGGCCGGACGGATAATCAGCGCGCGCAGCGCCCCGCCCGAGCCACTCAGGGTGAGGAATTCCGTGGCGTCGCGTACGGCATCGACCAGGATATCCTTGCCGGGCTCGGCGGGCTCCAGTAACCGTACCTCCGGGTGCACGCCGCCCTCCAGGCTGCGACAGGCGTTGCACTCGCCGCAGGCGGGTTCATCACTGGACACACGCTGACACAGCAGGCTCTGGACCACGCTGGTCGTCAGCAGGGCCTTGCCCACCCCGGGGCTCCCGCTGATCAGAACCCCGCTGGGGAGCCATCCATCCCGCCCGCGCAGCACGAGCCGCTGGCGGATGGGTTCGAGCCAGGGTGGCTGGGTCGACATCAGGCGCCCCGGGGCATGATCTTGGTGCGCCACTCTTGCAGCGCCTGACGAACCCGTTCCGCCACCTGTTCAGGATCGGCATGCCCATCAATAATCCGGTAGCGATCCGGGTAGGCGCGGGCCCGCTCCAGGTAGGCCTCACGCACCCGTGCGAAGAAATCCAGCGCCTCGCGCTCGATGCGGTCCCGTCGACCCCGCTGCACGGCGCGTTCCAGCCCGGTGGCCGGATCGATATCCAGCAACAGGACCAGGTCGGGCCGCAGATCGCCCTGCACCCATTCTTCCAGCCGGGCCACGCGCTCCATCCCCAGTCCTCGCCCTGCACCCTGATAGGCAAAACTGGCGTCGGTAAAGCGATCACTGACTATCCAGCGGCCCGCCGCGAGTGCAGGCCGTATCACCGAGGCGAGATGTTGCGCACGGGCGGCAAACATCAACAGCAGCTCCGCCTCCGGACACATACCGGGAAGGTCGGGATCGAGCAGCAACCCCCGCAACCGCTCGCCCAGCGCCGTACCCCCCGGCTCACGCGTGCATTCAGGCTCGATGCCCATGGCGCGCAGGGCCTCCACCACCGTGGCGAGCTGCGTGGATTTGCCCGAGCCTTCGATGCCTTCCAGTACCACGAAGCGTGCATTGCTGGATGCGTCGGTGGTCATTGGCGGTTCCGGATGCCGTAGCGGCTGCCATCGCCGCCGAGTTGATAGCGAATTACGGCCTGGCGATGCTCGCGATACGTCTCGGAGAAGTGGTGCGTGCCGTCGCCCCTGGAGACGAAGAACAGGTCGTTCGTCTCGGCCGGCTGCGCGGCGGCCTCGATCGCCGCTCGTCCCGGCAAGGCGATGGGGGTCGGTGGCAGCCCGGTGCGAGTGTAGGTGTTGTAGGGGTGATCGCGCTGGAGCTCGGCGCGGGTGAGCCGTTGCACGCCGGGCTCCTGGACATAGAGCAGCGTCGGATCGGTCTGCAGCAGCATCCCGCGGCGGAGCCGGTTCACGAACACGCCTGCGACTCGATCACGCTCCTCGCCGCGGCCCGTCTCGCGTTCGATGATCGAGGCCAGGATCAGGAGCTCGTACGGTGACTCGACCGGGTGGTCCTCGATGCGGGAATCCCAGGCAGAGTGCAAGGTGGCATCCATCGCGCGGTGCGCGCGCCGCAACACATCCAGGGCATCGGTCCCCGAGCCAAAGAAGTAGGTGTCCGGCAAGAACCAGCCTTCGGGATGCTCCAGCTCTTCGAGGCCCAGCGCGTCCAGCAGGTTATCGACCCCGACGGATTCGGCTGGTCCTTCGATCTCGGGATGCTGGCGCAAGGCGCGCAGGGCCTGAGCAATCGTCCAGCCTTCCGGGACGGTCAATCGATGCTGGACGACCTCTCCACGCGCCATGGCGTGCAGCAGGCTGCGCGGGGTCGCACCCGCGTCCACCGCGTATTCGCCCGCCTGTAGCCGCGGTGCCAGTCCCTGGCGCCGCCCGTACAGCTCGATCATCCAGGCTTGCTCGACCCAACCGCGCCGCTCGAACTCCTTGCTCACCTGACGCAGTCCTTGCCCGCGTTCAAGCTGGAACCGCTCTGTCTGGTCGAGCGCCAGTGGCTGGTTGAGATCCTGGTAATAGCGATCGGCAAACCACCAGCCTCCAGCCATCACGCCGACCAGCACAATTCCGATGATCAGACCACTAATCCGCTTCATGGAGCGCCATACTCAGAACCCTAACCGGGTCATCCTGCCACGCCGTGTCCGGCATGTCCGTTTCGATCAGGCGGGCTGGGTGTAATCCCAGGCGCGCATTGCTGACATAAAGCCCGTCCACCTGATCCAGCGCCTGCGGTTCCACGCTCTGCTCGTGCACGGCGAAGCCACAGGAAGCCGCATGGGCAAATATCCAGGCCCTGCGCGTACCCGCGATCCCCGCCTCGTCCACCGGGGGGGTGAACAGGTCCATCCCCTGACGCCACCAGAGATTGCCTTGCGTGGCGCTCACCAGCCGCCCCTGCGTATCGCAAACGACCGCCTCGTCCCAACCGGCCTCCCAGCTTTGCCGGATCACCACCTGCTCCAGGCGGCTCGTGTGCTTGAGCCCTGCCAGCGCGGGCTGAATCGCCATGGCGACCCGCGACCAGCCCATACGCAGTGGCTTCGGTTCGGCACCGCGAGACTGACGCAGCACGGGACCCGCGGACACAATCCTCGTCATCTCCACATTTTCGGGTGGCGCGTAACCCCGGGGCCCCTGCCCCCTGGTCACAGTAATGCGCGCCATACGCTGCCCCTCTGGCGCCACCTGCTGCAGTTCCTCGCGAAGGAGCGCTGCGTCAACGCGCGGAAAGCCGAGTCGTTTCAGTCCCCGTTCAAGCCGTGCGACATGATAAGGCCACAAGCGTGGCTGGCCGCCCTCCATCATGATCGTCTCGAACAGACCGTCGCCCAGCAACAGACCCCGATCGTCGCCCGGCACACAGCTCTCAACGCCGTTCACGAGGATCACGCCTCCTTCTCCAGTGCATCCAGCAGACCATGGGCCTTGTGGCGGGTCTCGGCGAGTTCACGGTCGGGATCCGAGTCCGCCACGATGCCCGCGCCGGCACGAAAGCGCAGTTCGTTGCCGCGCAGCACCAGGGTACGGATCAAGATGTTGGTATCCATGCGCCCATGCCGGCTCAAATAGCCACAGGACCCGGTGTACGCCCCCCGGGGCGCGCCATCCTCGAGCTCCTGAATGATCTGCATGCTCCGTATCTTGGGACACCCGGTAATCGTCCCGCCCGGAAACACGGCTCGGAGCACATCGCCCGCGCGCGTCCCGGGCTTCAACCGCCCCACGATACTCGAGACGATGTGATGGACCCGTCGGTAACTCTCGACGGTCATCAATTCGGCTACCCGCACGCTCCCGGCAGAGGCCACCCGGCCGATATCGTTGCGTTCAAGGTCGACCAGCATCACGTGCTCAGATCGCTCCTTAATATTGCCCGTTAGCTCACTAAAAAGAATGGAGTCTTTATCCGCATTGTCATCCCGGCGGCGCGTGCCGGCGATCGGCCGCGTCTCGACCTCGCCGTCGTCCACAGACACCAGACGCTCGGGCGATGAACTGATCACCTGACCCTCGGGAAACTGCAACCAGGCGGCGAACGGTGCTGCATTTGCGCGCCGCAGGCGGGCGTACAACGAAGCCCCATCGAGTGCCTCTGGGCTGGTGGCCTTCCACTCGCGCGACAGATTCACCTGAAAGGTATCGCCCGCTCGAATGTACTCAAGTCCCTGCTTCACCGCCTCGCGATAGCGCTCGGGCTTCTCCTCGTCGATCACGAGCTCCGGCAAGGCCCCTGGCACCAGCACATCCTCCCGGCACAACTCGACATCGGCCCGCATCTCCGCGAGCGGGTCGGGTCCCTCCTCGCTCACCAGAAAGGTCTGATCGTCGTGGTGATCCACAATGATGGCGGCGGGAAAGCGGATGGCCCGGGCGGTGGGCAGCCAGGGATCCGCGCGGCAGCGGCCCAGGGCTGGTTCCAGCTGCCATGCCCATTCATACCCAAAATAGAGAAACCAGCCGCCGAGAAAAGGCAGATGGTTATAACCCGGCTCGATTTCAGAGGAGGCCCTTGAACCGCTCAGGTCCTGATCGAGCACGGCCAACAGATCGTCATCCGTTCGGGCATCGACCGTTACACCCGGAAAGGCGAACAGGATGGAGTAACGAGCCGGCGCCTGACCAATCAGGGCCGACTCGAGCAGGTGGGGATAGCGCTCCGGAAAGCGCCGGGCCAGGGGCGCCAGATCGATCCCGCGCCCCAGGCGTTCGACTGCCATATGGGCGGACTAGAGGGTGCGGAACACCAGGGTGCCGTTCGTGCCCCCAAAACCGAAGGAGTTCGACAGGCCCACCTTCGTGTTCATCTCACGCGCCTCGTTGGCCACATAATCCAGATCGCAGCCTTCACTCGGGTTTTCGAGGTTGATTGTCGGCGGAGAGACCTGATCGCGAAGCGCCAGTGCCGTGAACACACCCTCGATGCCACCCGCCGCTCCCAGCAGGTGTCCGGTCATCGATTTGGTGGAATTCACCAGCAACTTGTAGGCGTGGTCGCCAAAGGCCTTCTTCAGGCCCTGCGTCTCGGCCAGGTCGCCCGCGGGGGTGGAAGTACCGTGGGCGTTGATGTAGCCCACCTCTTCCGGGTTCACGCCGGCATCTTTCAGTGCGCGAAGCATGCACTTGGCGGCCCCCGCGCCATCTTGAGACGGCTGCGTCATGTGGTAGGCGTCAGCGTTCCAGGCAAAACCGGCGACCTCGCAGTAGATATGAGCCCCGCGCGCCTTGGCGTGCTCGTATTCCTCGAGCATCATCACGCCGGCACCGTCGCTGAGCACAAAGCCGTCGCGATCCTGATCCCAGGGGCGCGAGGCCCGCTCGGGGTCGTCATTCCGGGTCGACAGCGCGCGCGCCGCCGCAAAGCCGCCGATCCCCAGTGGCGTCGTGGCCATCTCGGCTCCGCCGGCCACCATCGCATCCGCATCGCCATAGGCAATCATGCGAGCCGCATCGCCAATGTTGTGCGTCGCGGTCGCGCAGGCCGACACGATCGAGATGTTCGGGCCCTGCAGGTTGCGCATGATGGAGAGATTACCCGCCACCATGTTGATGATGGCGCTGGGCACGAAGAACGGCGAGATCTTGCGAGCACCGCCCTTGAGATAGGCGGCATAAGACCGTTCGATATACGGCAGGCCCCCAATGCCGGACCCAATCGCGACCCCGATGCGGTCCGCGTTTTCCTCGGTTACTTCCAGACCCGAGTCGTCCAGCGCCTGAATCCCGGCGGCCAGACCGTAGAGGACGAACGTGTCCATCTTCTTCTGGTCTTTCGTCGGAACATAGTCATTAGCGTCGAAGTCCCGCACGGCTCCGGAAATCTTGACCGGCATCTCCGATGCATCGAACACGTCGATGGGAGAGATGCCGCTCTTGCCGGCCTTGATGTTGGACCAGGCCTTGTCGATGGTAGAGCCGACCGGGGACACAATGCCCAGTCCGGTAATCACGACACGTCGCTTAGCCAATGATGTTCTCCTCGGAAAGACTGAAATACGCGCTCAACGAAACGACGAAGGGCCACTCTGCTCGCAGAGAGGCCCGTCCGCGTCCTGTTCGAGCGCCCAGGGGGGCGCCCAATCAGTCCTTCATGTGCTCGTTGATGTAGTCGATCGCCTGCTGCACGGTGGTGATCTTCTCCGCCTGCTCGTCCGGGATTTCCGTCTCGAACTCTTCTTCGAGCGCCATCACCAGTTCCACGGTGTCCAGCGAGTCGGCACCCAGGTCGTCGACAAAGGCGGCACTGTTGGTGACGTCCTCTTCCTTGACGCCCAGCTGCTCGACAACGATCTTCTTGACGCGTTCTTCAATGCTACTCATGGTTCAGAAATCCCCTTCCAATTGAGGCGGCTTCGTTTGAAGGTTCGCCATTCTAGAGAAAAGCCCGGCTGCGTTCCAGGGAGACGCGAACCTCTCGGGCCTGCGCGGGACCGAGGGCCCCGCGGGTTGATCAGTGCATGAACATCCCGCCGTTCACATGCAGTGTTTCGCCGGTGATGTAGCCCGCCTCCTCGGAGGCGAGAAAGCCCACGGCAGCCGCGATCTCATCCGGCGCGCCCAGGCGCCCCAGCGGGATCTGGCCCAGCAGGTGTTCCTTGGTCTCGTCCCCGAGTTCGCGGGTCATATCGGTATCGATGAAGCCCGGCGCGACCGTATTGACGGTGATGTTCCGGCTGCCCACCTCGCGCGCCAGCGAGCGGGCGAATCCCGCAAGCCCCGCCTTGGCCGCGGCGTAGTTCGTCTGGCCGGCATTGCCGGCGGAACCGACCACCGAGCCGATCAGAATGATCCGCCCGCGGCGCAGCTTCATCATGCCTTTCAGCAGGCGCTGCGTCAGCCGGGCGGCGGAGGACAGATTCGTGTTGATGATCGCATCCCACTCCTCGTCCTTCATCCGCATGAACAGGTTGTCGCGGGTAATGCCGGCATTGTTCACCAGCACCTCCACCGGTCCTTCCTGCTCCTGGATACCCGCCAGACCGGTCGCGACCGAATCGGCGTCCGTGACATCCATAGCGATACCGCGCCCGTTCCATTCGGACAACGCCTCGCTGACGCGCTGGGCGCCGGATTCGCTGGTCGCGGTTCCCACGACCTGCAGGCCCTGCTCCGCCAGACGACGGGCAATGGCCGCGCCAATGCCGCGGCTGGCCCCGGTCACCAGGGCCACTCGTTTGTTATCGGACATCATTCGCCTTCTGTAATTGGACGTACTGGGAATCGAGTGTAGAGGGTCAGCCGGCGCTCAGCCGGTTCACGGTGGCATCCAGGGTATCGCGATCGGCCACATCGAACAGTTCCAGCCCGCGATCGATCCGCTTGGCCAGGCCGGTCAGCACGCGCCCCGGTCCGCATTCTACCTGTACCGCAACACCCTGGCCGCGAAGCCCCTGTATGGTCTCCACCCAGCGGACCGGCCGGTAGAGCTGCGCGGCCAGATTGGCCTTGATCGCATCGGCCGTCTCGGCGGGCGCCGCGGTCACATTCTGCCAAACGGGGATTTGCGGGGCCGCAAAGCTCGTCGAGTCGAGAACCGACTGCAAACGCTCGGCGGCCGGGCGCATCAGCGCGCAATGGGACGGCACGGATACGGGCAGCTTGAGCGCCCGTTTCGCCCCGGCGTCCTTGGCCGCACCGACCGCTCGGTCGACCGCCGCGGCCGCCCCCGCGATCACCACCTGCCCGGGGGCATTCAGGTTGACGGCCTCCAGGACCCCGCCGCTCGCGTTGTCCGCACAGAGCTGCTCGACCGCAGCATCGTCGAGACCGAGAATCGCAGCCATTGCGCCCTCGCCCTCGGGCACGGCGGCCTGCATGGCGCGGGCACGTTCGGCCACCAGCCGCACGGCATCGGGGAAGCGCAGCACGCCGGCCGCGACCAGCGCGCTGTACTCGCCCAGGCTGTGGCCGGCCACAGCCGCGGGGCGCGCGTCCGCCTGCTGCGTCAGCAGCCGCCAGGTGGCCACGCCGGCAGCGAGCATGACCGGCTGAGTCCATTCTGTCTGGTTCAGTTGTTCGACCGGACCGTGCTGGCACAGGCTCCAGAGGTCGGCATCGAGGCAGTCCGACGCCTCCTGGAAGGTATCGCGTACGACAGCGTGGTCGTCGCCCAGATCGGTGAGCATGCCGGTGGACTGGGAGCCCTGCCCCGGAAAGACTGCGGCCCAGGTAGTGGTCATTCGCTATTCATCTCGCGCGTAAAAAGCGGGCGTAGTGTAGGGCCACGGGAAACACTGATCAATGTACACGCTCGCCATCCTCCGCGAATGGCGGCCACTCGGCGACCGGCACGGAGCCCTGCCACGCCGAAAACCCCGTGTTGACTTGTGTTCGCGCGTGGCATCCGGATAATGTCGCCACCGAATTCAATACGCGAGGAACTGCATGGCGAAGGAAGACGAAATCGAGCTGGAAGGAACGGTAGTAGAGACCCTGCCGAATACGACGTTCCGGGTAGAGCTCGAAAACGGGCACACCATCACCGCCCACATCTCCGGCAAGATGCGCAAGCACTACATCCGCATCCTGCGTGGCGACAAGGTGATCGTGCAGATGACCCCCTACGACCTGACCAAGGGCCGTATCGTCTACCGCAACAAGTAGTTCCGCCCCGGGGGTTGCGGGGCCGCTCGTAAGACATAAGGGTCGATCCCCGAATGACGAAGCCCCGGCTGGACCGGGGCTTCGTGGTTTCTGCAGGCCGGGGTTTGGCTCAGGAGACAGCCGGCTCGCGGATATCGAGCTCCAGCCCGGATTCGCCCACCCGGACCACAACCTCGCCCCCCTGCGCCAGGCGCCCGAACAGCAACTCGTCGGCCAGCGGCTTCTTGATGTGCTCCTGCAGCGTACGCGCCATCGGACGCGCGCCCATCTTCACGTCGTAGCCATGCTCGGCCAGCCAGGCACGGGCATCCGGCTCCACCGTCAGGTGCACCTTCTTCTCGTCCAGCTGGGCCTGCAACTGCGTCAGGAACTTGTCGACGACATTCAGGATGGTCGCCTCGTCCAGCGGACCAAACTGGATCGTGGCATCCAGGCGGTTGCGGAACTCCGGCGTGAAGGTCCGCTTGATCGCCTCCGTGGAATCGCTGGAGTGATCCTGCTGGGTAAAGCCCACCGACGGGCGGCTGGCCTGCTCCGCACCGGCATTCGTGGTCATCACCAGGATCACGTTGCGGAAGTCCACCTCGCGGCCATTGGCGTCCGTCAGCGTGCCGTGGTCCATCACCTGCAGCAGCACATTGAAGACATCCGGATGGGCCTTCTCGATCTCGTCCAGCAACAGCACCGAGTGCGGATGCTTGAGGATGGCATCGGTCAGCAGCCCTCCCTCGTCGTAGCCGACATATCCGGGCGGCGCCCCGATCAGGCGCGAGACCGTATGGCGCTCCATGTACTCGGACATGTCGAAGCGCGCCAGATGAATCCCCAGCTGCTGCGCCAGCTGACGCGTCACTTCGGTCTTCCCGACCCCGGTCGGCCCGGCGAACAGGAACGAACCGATCGGCTTGTCCATGTCGCCAAGCCCCGAACGCGCCATCTTGATCGAGGTTGCGAGCGTCCCGATCGCCTCGTCCTGGCCGAAGACGGTCATCTTCAGGTTGCGTTCGAGGTTGCGCAGCGTCTCCTTGTCGGAGCTGGAAACCGATTTCGGCGGGATGCGCGCGATCTTGGCCACGATCGTCTCGATATCCTGCACGCCGATGGTCTTCTTGCGCTGACTCATTGGCAGTAGCTGCCGGCTGGCACCGGCTTCGTCGATCAGGTCGATCGCCTTGTCCGGCAGAAACCGGTCGGTGATGTAGCGATCCGCCAGTTCCGCCGCGGCCCGCAGCGCCGGGCGCGTGAAGCGGACATTGTGGTGTGCCTCGAAGCGTGACTTCAGCCCCCGCAGGATCTGCTCGGTCTCGTCCACGGTCGGCTCCGGCACTTCGATTTTCTGGAAGCGACGGGCCAGGGCGCGGTCCTTCTCGAAAATGCCGCGATATTCCTGGTAGGTGGTCGAGCCGATGCACTTCAGCTCGCCCGAGGCGAGCATCGGCTTGATCAGGTTGGAGGCGTCCATCACCCCGCCGGAGGCGGCACCCGCACCGATGATGGTGTGGATCTCGTCGATGAACAGCACCGCGCCGGGTTCCTTCTTCAGCTGCGCCAGCACGCCCTTCAGGCGCTTCTCGAAGTCACCGCGGTACTTGGTGCCCGCCACCAGCGCGCCCAGATCGAGCGCATAGACGGTCGCGGATTCGATCGCCTCGGGCACCTGTTCGTCGACGATACGGCGCGCCAGGCCCTCGGCGATCGCGGTCTTGCCGACACCGGCCTCGCCCACCAACAGTGGGTTGTTCTTGCGTCGGCGGCAGAGGATCTGGATCGTGCGCTCGATCTCGTGGTCCCGCCCGATCAGCGGGTCGATCTCGTCCTTGCGCGCCTTCGCGTTGAGATTGGTCGCGTACAGCTGCAGGGCATTGGTCTTTTCCTCGCGCTCGCCCTCGACCTGCTCCGGCTGTGGGTCGTTCGGGTTCTGCTGGGCCCCCAGCTCGTCTTCGCCCACCTTGGAGATGCCGTGCGAGATGAAATTCACCACGTCCAGGCGGCTGATGTTTTGCTGTCCGAGCACGTAGAGGGCCTGGCTGTCCTGTTCGCCGAACAGCGCGACCAGCACGTTTGCCCCGGAGACCTCCTTGCGGCCACTGGACTGCACATGAAAGACCGCCCTTTGCAGGACCCGCTGGAACCCCAGGGTCGGCTGCGTCTCGCGTGAGTCATTCGGCGGGATGCGCGGGGTGTTCTCGTCAATGTACACCTCGAGCTCGTCGCGGATGCGGTCGAGGTCGCCCCCACAGGCGCGCAACACCGTCGCGGCACTGGGGTTTTGCGCGAGCGCCATCAGGAGGTGCTCCACGGTCACGAACTCGTGGCGCTTCTCTCGCGCTTCCTTGAAGACCATGTTCAGGCTGAATTCGAGTTCCTTGTCGAGCATGGGAGTCAGACCTCCTCCATCGAGCAAAGCAGTGGATGCTGGTGGCTACGGGCGTAATCGTTCACCTGTGCCACCTTCGTCTCGGCCACGTCCCGGGTATAGATGCCGCATACTCCCTTGCCGCGTGTATGCACGTGCAGCATCACCTGGGTGGCCTTTTCGCGATCCATACTGAAGAAGGTCTCCAGCACCTCGACCACGAACTCCATTGGCGTGAAGTCGTCGTTGAGCAGTACCACCTTGTACTGCCGCGGTGGCTTGAGCTCCGGCCTCGATTCTTCGACCGCGGTATTGCTGTCGTGATCGGGGATCTGGGGCTTTTTCTCACTCATCGGTCGAACTCACGCTTTCAGCGGTTTAGTCATGCCAGTTCGGCCATCCAGGGAAACACGAATCCAATGTCTCCCTGGCTCCTTAGGCCACGTTCATGGTCGTTCGGTTCCGGGCTCGGACCAAGTGCCCGCACCCGCTGTCGTTACATGTGCTTGATCAGGGCCTCGCCAAAGGCCGAGCAGCTCACCGGCTCGACGTTGTCCATCAGGCGCGCGAAGTCATAGGTCACCTCGCCCGCGCTGATCGCGCCGCCCATACCCTTCACCACCAGATCGGCGGCCTCGGGCCAGCCCAGGTGGCGCAGCATCATCTCGGCCGACAGGATCAGCGAGCCCGGATTGACTTTGTCCTGGCCGGCGTATTTCGGGGCGGTCCCGTGGGTCGCCTCGAACATCGCCGTGGTGTCGGACAGGTTGGCGCCGGGTGCGATCCCGATACCGCCAACCTGCGCGGCCAGTGCATCGGAGATGTAGTCGCCGTTCAGGTTGAGCGTGGCAATCACCGAGTAGTCCTCCGGGCGCAACAGGATCTGCTGCAGGAAGGCGTCCGCGATCACGTCCTTGATCACGATGTCGCGGCCGGTCTTCGGGTTCTTGAAGGTCTGCCACGGACCACCGTCCAGATCCTTCGCACCAAACTCCTCGCGCGCCAGTTCGTAGCCCCAAGCCTTGAACGAGCCCTCGGTGAATTTCATGATGTTGCCCTTGTGCACCAGCGTCACCGAGGGGCGATCGTTGTCGATCGCGTACTCGATCGCCTTGCGCACCAGGCGCTTGGTGCCCTCGCTGGAGACCGGCTTCACGCCGATGCCGGCGGTATCCGGGAAGCGGATCTGGGTTACGCCCATTTCGTTTCGCAGGAAGTCGATGACCTTCTTCACCTCCGGCGTGCCGGATTCGAACTCGATGCCGGCGTAGATGTCCTCCGAGTTCTCGCGGAAGATCACCATGTCGGTCTTTTCCGGCTCCTTCAGCGGGCTCGGGGTGCCCTCGTAGTAGCGCACCGGGCGCAGGCAGACGAACAGGTCCAGCTTCTGGCGCAGCGCGACGTTAAGCGAACGAAAACCGCCGCCCACCGGGGTGGTCAGCGGGCCCTTGATGGACACGCGATAGTCCTTGACCGCCTCCAGGGTTTCATCCGGCAGCCCGGAGTCGTCGTCGTAGACCTGCGTGGCTTTCTCGCCCGCGTAGACCTCCATCCATTCGATCGCCTTCTGGCCACCGTAGGCCTTTTCCACGGCCGCATCGGTCACCCGGCGCATCACCGGCGTGATGTCCACACCGATCCCGTCCCCCTCGATAAAGGGGATGATCGGGCGTTCTGGCACCACCAGCTTGCCCTGCTCGTCGACGGTGATGCGTTCGCCCTTTTCCGGGACCTGAATGTGCTGGTAGGCCATGCAAACTCCTTGTGCGCAAGAATTGAAATCGTTCTCCCGGATTATACATACCCATCCGCCCCCGCCGAGGGGAACGTGGTCTCGAGAACGCCAGCAAGACGGGCCGCTGCGTTATCATTCACGGCATGACCGAACGCCTGCCCTGCCATATCACCGTCGCCGCCGTCATCGAGCGGGACGGGCGCTTCCTGTTCGTCGAGGAGACCGACGACGGCCGCCATGTACTGAACCAGCCGGCCGGCCATCTCGATGCCGAAGAAGACCTGGTCGAAGCGGTGATCCGCGAGGTCCGCGAAGAAACCTGTCTGGACTTCCAGCCGGAGGCCCTGCTTGGCTGCGACCTGCTCGCGCTGGCGAATGGCGCGGTGACGCTGCGCGTCGCGTTCTGCGGCACGGCAAGCGAGCCCAGCCATCCGCCGGCCCGCGATCCCGCCATCCATGCCCTCCACTGGCTGACACCGGATGAGGCGCGTCGCGGATGGCCGCTGCGCAGCCCGCTGGTCCTGCGCAGCATCCGCCGCTATCAGGACGGGATGCGCCTGCCGCTCGCGGCGGCCGGCTCACTGGTTCATGCGGAGGGGCCGTGAGCGGTCCCGATCGGGTCATCGTGGGCCTGTCGGGCGGGGTGGATTCGGCCGTGGCGGCCAGCCGCCTGCTGGAGGCCGGCTATCGCGTGGAAGGCCTGTTCATGAAGAACTGGGAGGATGACGACGACGCGGAATACTGCGCGGCCGAGGCCGACTACGAGATGGCCCGCGAGGTCGCGGACTGTCTCGAGATCCCCCTGCACAAGGCGAACTTCGCCGAGGACTATCGCCAGCGGGTGTTCCGCCACTTCCTGCACGAGTACGAGGCTGGCCGGACGCCGAATCCGGACATCCTGTGCAACCGCGAGATCAAGTTCCGCTCGTTCCTGGAGCACGCCCGGCAACTCGGTGCGCAATGGATCGCCACCGGCCATTATGCCCGCGTGCGCCACCTCCCTGACCACAGCGAACTGTGCATGGCGGCGGATGCCAACAAGGATCAGACCTATTTCCTGCACACCCTGACGCAGGAGCAGCTGCGCCCCGCGCTGTTCCCGCTGGGGGACATCCCCAAGGATCAGGTCCGGGCGCGTGCCCGCGAGCTGGGTCTGCCCAACCACGCCCGCAAGGATTCCACCGGCATCTGTTTCATCGGAGAACGTCGCTTCCGCGATTTTCTGGCGCAGTACCTGCGGGCGCCGGAGGGCGAGATGCGCACACCGGAAGGTCAGGTCGTGGGGCACCACCAGGGCCTGATGTTCTACACCCTGGGCCAGCGCCAGGGACTGGGCATCGGCGGGATCGACGGGTTTCCCGAGGCCCCCTGGTATGTCGTGGACAAGGACCTGGGAGGCAATCGGCTGATTGTCGCGCAGGACCCGCAGCATCCGCTGCTGATGAGTCCCGAGATCGAGACGGAGGCCGCCCACTGGATTCACCGCCCGCCCGAACCGGGACAGCCAGTCATGGCGCGTCTGCGTCATCGCCAGCCCTTGCAGCCCTGCCGACTGGAATCCGTCGATGGGGACCGTCTACGCGTTCGCTTCGAAGCCCCTCAGCGTGCGGCCACGCCCGGTCAGTCGGCGGTTTTTTATGACGGCGACGTGTGTCTGGGGGGGGGCGTGATTGCCACCCGCCGCACACTCGCCAGTGAGTCAGAAGCCCCGGTTCCGGTATAGTAGGCGCGTTTTCCGTATCCACCCACTCACGCCTGCTCCGGGAGCCCTCCGGCTTGGACCGTAACGACCACAACCGCACCCTGGCGCTGGCCGCCCTCTTCCAATGCGCGAGTCTGGTCAAGGACCTGGCCTGGCGCGGCAGCTGCGACGAGTACGAATTCGAGATCCTGATCGGCAGCCTGTTCGCGTTCGACGCGGAGACGCCCGAGGATGTCTACCGCGGCGCCAGCAGCTTGCGCCCGGGCCTGGAGCGGGTGCAGAGCCAGCTGCAAAACGGCGGCAAGCCACCGGATATGGAGATCACCCGCTACGCGGTGGGCCTGATCTTTCTGGAGCGCAAGCTGCAAAAACGCCCGGACATGCTGCAAAAACTAGGCGACGGCCTGCAGGGTGCCCAGCGGCAGGTGGACTATTTCACCATCACGCACGAGAGCGTGATCGCGCGCCTGGCCGAGATCTACAAGGAGACCATTTCGGAGCTGGGCCCCCGGATCGTCGTCCAGGGCGAACAGAATCATCTTTCCAATCCCGAGATCGCCGCGCGCGTGCGCGCCCTGCTGCTGGCGGGCATCCGTGCCGCCGTGCTCTGGCGCCAGGCGGGTGGATCTCGGTGGAAGCTCCTTCTGGGCCGCAAGCGACTGATTCGCCAAGCGGACCACATCCTTCAACGACTGAACACCTGACAGCGGATAGCGCATCATGAGCCACGCAGAACCGAAAAAGACCGAAAACCTCTCTGCCGGCGGCCGCGAGTGCCGTTACGTGCCGATTACCGATGACCCGCGCGCCCGGGACCTGCCCTACGCGCTGAAGATCCTGCTCGAGAACCTGATGCGCTTCGAGGACGAGCGCACGGTCAGGCGCGCCGATATCGAGGCCCTGCTTGACTGGGACCCGAAGGCCGAGCCCACGCAGGAGATCGCCTTCCGCCCGGCCCGCGTACTGCTGCAGGACTTCACCGGTGTGCCCGCGGTCGTGGACCTGGCGGCCATGCGCGACGCGATGGAGGCCCTCGGCGGCGATCCCAAGAAGATCACGCCGCTGCAGCCGGCCGAACTGGTAATCGACCACTCGGTGCAGGTCGACGAGTATGGCAATGCGAACGCGATGAACCTGAACGCAGAGCTGGAATACTCCCGCAACCGCGAGCGCTACAGCTTCCTGAAGTGGGGCCAGCAGGCGTTCGATACCTTCAAGGTCGTCCCACCGGACACCGGGATCGTGCACCAGGTCAACCTTGAACACCTTGCGCGCACCGTGTTTGTCGAGGACCGTGAAGACGGTTCCTGTCTGGCCTACCCGGACACCCTGGTCGGCACCGACTCGCACACCACGATGATCAACGGCCTGGGCGTCCTGGGCTGGGGCGTCGGCGGCATCGAGGCCGAGGCCGCGATGCTCGGTCAGCCGATCTCCATGCTGATCCCGCAGGTAGTGGGTTTCCGCCTGACCGGCCGGCTGGCCGAAGGGGCCACCGCCACCGACCTCGTGCTGGTGATCGTCGAGATGCTGCGCAAGAAGGGCGTGGTCGGGAAGTTCGTCGAGTTCTTCGGGGACGGGCTGGCCGATCTGCCGCTGGCGGACCGCGCCACCATCGCCAACATGGCACCGGAATACGGCGCGACCTGCGGCATCTTCCCGATCGACGACGAGACCCTCGAGTACCTGCGCCTGACCGGCCGCGAGGCGGGCCATATCGAGTTCATCGAGGCCTATGCCAGGGCCCAGGGACTGTGGCGCAATGACAACGCCCCGGTGGCGCGCTACACCGACATGCTGGAACTCGACCTTGCGACGGTCGAGCCCAGCCTGGCCGGGCCCAAGCGCCCGCAGGACCGCATCGCCCTGAGCCAGGCCGGAGCCGAGATCAGCCGCCACCTGGACACCATGCTCAAGGAGCGCGACAGCGGCGCGGACGAGCCGGAGGAGGCCGAGCGCTTCGCGGCCGAGGGTGGTCATACCGCAGTCGGCGTTGAGCATCAGGCCGAAGAGCCGCGCCATACGGCCATCGAGATGAACGGCGAGACCTTCACCCTCGACCACGGCGACATCGTGATCGCGGCCATTACCTCCTGCACCAACACGTCGAACCCGTCGGTCATGCTGGGCGCCGGCCTGGTCGCCCGCAAGGCCCGCGAACGCGGCCTGCAGGTCAAGCCCTGGGTGAAGACCTCCCTGGCGCCCGGCTCCCGGGTGGTGACCGACTATCTGCAAAAGGCCGGGGTGCTCGAAGATCTCGAGGCGCTGGGTTTCCACGTGGTCGGTTATGGCTGCACGACCTGTATCGGCAACTCCGGACCGCTGCCCGAGCCGATCAGCGAGGCCATCATCAAGGATGACCTGATCGTCAGCTCCGTGCTCTCCGGCAACCGCAACTTCGAGGGGCGGATCCATTCCGAGGTGCAGATGAATTTCCTCGCCTCGCCGCCCTTGGTGGTCGCCTATGCGCTGGCCGGGCGCAGCACCCTGGATCTGTACAACGACCCCATCGGAGAGGACGCACAGGGCAACCCCGTGTTCCTGAAGGATGTCTGGCCAACCACCGAAGAGGTCAACGAAGCTGTGCAGGCGCATGTCGATGCCCAGAGCTTCACCAAGGCCTACGGTGATCTCTACAGCGGCGAGGATCGCTGGCGCAACTTGGAGGCCCCCACTGGGGACCGCTTCGAGTGGCAGGACGACTCCACCTACGTGCGCAACCCGCCCTATTTCGACGGCATGGGCATGACGCCCGAGCCGTTGACCGACATCCAGGGTGCCCGTGTGCTGGCCCTGCTGGGTGATTCGGTGACCACCGACCACATCTCCCCCGCCGGCTCCATTGCCAAGGACAGCCCGGCCGGACGTTACCTGGAAGAACAGGGCGTGAAGCCCGCAGACTTCAACTCCTATGGCTCGCGGCGCGGCAACCACGAGGTCATGATGCGCGGCACCTTTGCCAACGTGCGCCTGCGCAACCTGCTGGCTCCCGGCACGCAGGGGGGCGTCACGGTCCACCTGCCGGATGGCGACCAGATGTCCATCTATGACGCGGCCATGCAGTACAAGGAGCAGGACACGCCCCTGATCGTGATCGCCGGGCAAGAGTACGGCACCGGCTCCTCGCGCGACTGGGCGGCCAAGGGCACACTGCTGCTGGGCGTGAAGGCCGTGATCGTGGAGAGCTTCGAGCGCATCCACCGCTCCAACCTGGTGGGCATGGGTGTGCTGCCGCTGCAGTTCCTGGCGGGCGACAACGCGGCCAGTCTGGGGCTGACCGGTCGGGAGACGTTCTCGATCACCGGCGTGAACAACGGCGAGGCACGCGAGGCCACCGTCACCGCCGTGGCCGATGACGGCGAGCGCACGACCTTCAACGTCCGTGTGCGGCTGGATACCCCGCAGGAGATCGACTACTACCGCCACGGGGGCATCCTGCCCTACGTGTTGCGCCAACTGGCGCAATGAGACTAAGGTCACAGCATGACGCGTCGGGTATCCATAGAGGACGTGAGGTCCGGCAATACACTGGCGACTGCGGTTTATGACCGCTCGGGCAGGCTGCTGATCCCCGCTGGCATGGTCCTCCAGGACAAGCAGATTCGAGTACTGCTGTCCTGGGGAATCACAGCGGTTGAAGTGCTCGACGAGGGTGCCGACGACGTCTCCATGTCGTCCCCGCACGAGCCTGATGAGCCCCCCGCCACCGAGCCCACCCCAGAGATAGAGGCCCGCGCCGACGAGATCCTGGCCGAGCGTTTTCAGCATTGCTCGATCGAGGATCACCCCATGTCTGGCATCTACCTTCTGGCGCGGAAAGCCCTGCTGGATGACCTGTGCCGCTACGCACCGAGAAGGCAGAGTGAACAGGCATGACCGTTGACGAGTTCCTCGCCACCGACGATGCCCTGTGCAGCTTCTCCGGAAGCTACAACACCATCTTCACGCGCCTGAGCGACCCGACGGCCAACGTCGCGGCCATCACCGAGGCTGTGGAACTGGACCCCACGATCGCGGCCAAGACGCTCAAGGTGGCGAACTCCTCGCTCTATGGCTTCCCGGAACCGATCGACACCCTGCACAGGGCCGTCTCCATCATCGGCCTGCAGCAGATGCGCCAGATCGTGATATCGACGGTCGTGATCGAACACTTTCGCGGCGTGCCGGTGATCGGCGTGGACATGGAGTCCTTCTGGCGGCACAGCCTGGCCGTCGGCGTTCTGAGCCGCTCGATCGCGCGATTCCGGCGCGAGGCCAACATCGAACGGCTTTATCTCTACGGGATCATGCATGACCTGGGACGTCTGCTGATGTTCCTGCATCTGTCCAGTCGCACCGAGGAGCTGATCAATATCCGCGAGCGCGAACGCATGCTGCTGTTCGAAGCGGAAACCGAATTTCTCGGCTTCGACCATGCCGCCATTGGCGCGGAATTGATGGAGCGCTGGGGCATGTCACCGGCACAGGTGGAGGCCACCCGTTTCCACCATGCGCCGGGTGACGCACAGGCCTTCCCGGTCGAGACCGCGATCGTCCATGTGGCGGACAGCATCGCCAACGCCTTGCGGCTGGGCTCGTCTGGCGAACGCTTCGTTCCGCCCGTGGAAGCAGAGACCTTCGACCGCATTGGTCTGGAAATGGAGACCTACGAGGCCGTGATCGGCGATGCCCGGAAACAGCTCGGACAGATGCAGGCGATCCTGCTGGACTGACGAGGGACGGATGAGCGCACGGATGCAGGTAAAGGACGACCCGGCATGAGCCCTTCGTACAAAACGCCTGAAGAGGTCAATGCGCTGCATGAGCGCATCCGTTTCCTCGAGGAAGCGCTGGAGGCGAACGCCTACGCGATGGACGTGCTCGCCTCGACTACCGCGATCTTTGGCGACACCGACCGCAATCGCAGCCCAGACCTGATCATCCAGAGCAGTCTGGAATCCATCCGGCGTCTGCTGCCGGCCCGCGACATGGCCGTCTACATCCTCGACGGCGAGTCTTCGTTTGATCTCGCCTATCAACAGCATCCTCAGGAGGATGAATACGACCTCGCGGATGCCGTCGAGGATCTGATTCAGGAAGGCACTTTCTCCTGGGCGCTGCATCAGAATCATCCGGTCTGCCTGCCTTCACGCTTCGACGGCGAGAACGTGCTGCTCCATGTCATCTCGACCCGGACCCGCATTCGCGGCATGTTTGCCGCCCGCTTTCGCCAGAACGACCTCCAGCGCCACGAGATGACCCTCTCGACCCTGACGATGGTCCTGTTCAATACCGCCTATGCCCTCGAGAGCGCCGACCTGTTCCAGATGATGGACCGGCGCCAGAAGGCCTTGCAGCGGATTACCGAGCACCAGTCACGCGAACTGCTTCATCACCAGTCCCACGACTCGCTGACCAACCTCCCCAACCGGATGCTGTTCAGTGACCGTCTGTCCCAAGCCATTACCCGCCATCAGGGAACCGATCATCACATCGCGTTGATCCTGCTGGATCTGGACAACTTCAAGCGCCTGAACGACTCGCTCGGCCATCGCGCCGGCGACGAGCTGATCCGCAAGGTGGCACAGGATCTCGGAAAGCTGCTGGATCGCAGCCACGACCGATCGGGGCGTCCCTTGCGCGCGACCCTGTCGCGCCTGGGGGGCGACGAGTTCGGCATCCTGGTCGAGGATCTACAGGGTCTCGAGGGCTGCGTGCGACTGGTCACCGACGTCGTGCGCACGACCGCGGTCGAACGTACGATCTTTGATCGGCCCGTGGTGACCAGCGCCTCCTGCGGGATCGCCGTGTTTCCCTACGACGGGGAAGACTCTGATGTCCTGCTCAGCAACGCCGATGCGGCCATGTACGAGGCCAAGCAACGTGGCCGCAACGGCTTCCGCTTCTACACCCAGGACCTGAATTCCCGCACCTTTCGCCATTTCGAGCTGGAAAAGGAACTGGGGACCGCCATTGAGCAAGATCAACTGGTCCTGCACTACCAGCCAAAGGTCGACCTGCATACCGGCGATATCCTCGGCGCAGAGGCGCTGATCCGCTGGCAGCACCCGAAGCTTGGGCTGTTGCCCCCCAGCCACTTCATCGAGCTGGCGGAGGACATGACCCTGATCGAGGCCATTGGGGAGTGGGTGCTGCGCCAGGTCTGCCAGGACCTCAAGCGGCTGCCCTCGCAGGGCCGGGATCACGCCTTCCGTGTCGCCATTAACGTCTCCGCACGGCAGCTTCGCCATCCCGACCTCGCCGGAGACTTTCACGCCATCCTGCAGGCCGCGAATGTCGCGCCCGAGTGCATCGAGCTGGAACTGACCGAAACCACCATCATGGATGACCCGAAGGGTGCCGCCCGCATGTTCGAGCGCCTGCGCAAGATCGGTATGCGGCTGGCCGTGGACGATTTCGGTACCGGCCATGCCTCGCTGATTCAGCTGAAGAAGCTGCCAGCGGACACCCTCAAGATCGACCGTTCCTTCGTCCAGGACCTCGAACGCAGCGACGGCGACGCGCGGATTGTTCAGGCCATCATCCAGATGGCGCATACCCTGGGGCTGAACATCATCGCCGAAGGCGTCGAAACCGAACGCCAGGCCGAAATCCTGCGCGAATTCGGCTGCAACGAGGCACAGGGCTATTTCTTTGCGCACCCCATGCCCTTCAATGACTTCCACACCCTGCTGCAGGACCGGACCCGCCTCCCGTGGGCCGGATAAGCCTTACCCGCCGGCACCCTCCGGGCCCGTCAACTTCGCCGGATCCAGCAGTACCTGCAGCCGCTCGCGCGGGATATCCGTGTGCTCCGCCGCAACGTCCAGGATGGGCCGCCCGGTGGCATAGGCCTCCTTGGCGATGCGCGCCCCCGCCTCGTAGCCGATCTCGGCGTTCAGGGCCGTGACCAGGATCGGGTTGCGATCCAGCGCGGCCCGCAGGTTGTCCTCGTTCACGGTGAAGCCCGCGATCGCCCGATCCGACAGATGGGTAGAGGCCCGTGCCAGCAGACCGATCTGACTCAACAGATTGTCGGCAATCAGCGGGAGGCCGACGTTCAGCTGGAAATTGCCCGCGGCGCCGGCGGCGGTGATCGCCGCATCCAGGCCGATCACCTGTTGCGAGGCCATAATCACGGCCTCCGGGATTACCGGGTTCACTTTGCCCGGCATGATCGAGCTGCCTGGTTGCAGGGCCGGCAAGGCAATCTCGCCCAGCCCCGCCAGGGGGCCCGAGTTCATCCAGCGCAGATCGTTCGCGATCTTGGTGAGCCCGACGGCCACCGTGCGCAACTGCCCGGAAAGCTCCACCGCACTGTCCTGACTGGCCAGTGCCGCAAAACCGTTACCCTCGTGCACAAACGGCAGGCCGGTTCGCTCGGCCAGGCGCCCTGTTACACGCGCGCCGAAGGCCGGCGGTGCATTGATGCCGGTGCCCACTGCAGTCGCGCCAATGGCCAGACGCTGGATGCGCACACGGGTGTGCTCCAGGCGATCCAGGTCCAGTTCCAGTTGGGTACGCCAGCCGGAGAGTTCCTGCCCCATCGTCACGGGCATCGCATCCATCAAGTGCGTACGCCCGGTCTTGACTAGCGCCCCCACATCGCGCTCGCGGCGGGCGATCGTGGCAATCAAGTGGCGCAGCGCAGGGACCAGTTCCTCCTCCAGCGCCAGCGCCGCAGATACATGCAACGCGGTCGGGATCACGTCGTTGGAGCTCTGCGAGCGATTGACATGATCGTTCGGATGGACCGGTTCCTCACTACCCGATGCGATCCGCGCGAGCACCTCGTTCATGTTCATGTTGGTGCTGGTGCCCGACCCCGTCTGATAGACGTCAACCGGGAAGGCGTCCGCATGCTCGCCCGCCGCGACCGCCTCGGCCGCCGCCACAATCGCGCTGGCCACACCGTCCGGGAGCTGCCCCAGTTCCTGGTTGGCCTCCGCACAGGCCGCCTTGGTCAGCGCAAGGGCCCGAATGAACGCCTGCGGCATGGGCCGGCCGGCAATCTGAAAGTTGTCGATGGCGCGTTGGGTCTGGGCGCCCCACAGGGCATCCCTGGGGACTTCCACCGGTCCGAGGCTGTCCTGCTCCTGGCGGGTCGGGGACTTCGACATGCACTCCTCCAAATGATCGGGCGTAGCTTTGTATTATACTGCGCCGCGTCAATCGACCGTCCGCAGAGCGCATGCCCCACGCGCCCTGCGGACCCACCCATTCCGACTCGAGTGCATCATGTCCCTGAGCCCCCTGTCCGCGATCAGTCCCGTCGATGGCCGCTACGCCCGGCACACCCGCGACCTGGCCCCCTATTTTTCCGAACAGGGTCTGATGCAGGCCCGGGTACGGGTGGAGATTGCGTGGCTCAAGGCCCTGGCGGCGGAGCCCGCTATCCCCGAGGTCCCGCCGCTAACCGCAGAGGCGGAGGCGTTCCTGGACGAGATTGCCCTGGAATTTGACGAGGTCGCCGGCACCCGGGTGAAGGAGATTGAGGCCACGACCAATCACGACGTCAAGGCTATCGAGTACTACATCAAGGAGCAGATGCGCGACCGGACCGATCTGCAAAGCCAGATCGAGTTCGTGCACTTCGCCTGCACCTCCGAGGACATCAATAACCTCGCCTACGGGGTGATGGTCCGCGAGGCGCGCAATCACGTGATGCTGCCGGCGCTCGATGCCGTGCTGGAGCCGCTGCGCGAGCTCGCTCGGCGCTTCGCCGATCAGCCCCTGCTGGCCCGGACCCACGGTCAGCCGGCCTCGCCCACGACCATGGGCAAGGAACTGGCCAACGTGGTCCACCGTCTGGAGCGGCAGCGCGCCGCAATCGCCGCCAACGAATGCCTGGGCAAGATCAACGGTGCGGTGGGTAACTTCAATGCCCACTACGCGGCCTACCCGGAAGTGGATTGGCCATCGCTTTCGCGGCGCATGGTGGAGAGCCTCGGGCTAGCCCCCAATACCCACACCACCCAGATCGAACCGCACGACTTCCTGGCCGAGCTGTTTCACGCCTTCATGCGTCTGAACACGATCCTGCTGGATGCCTCGCGCGACATCTGGGGCTACATCTCGCTGGGTTACTTCAAGCAGAAGGTCGTGGCCGGCGAGGTCGGGTCCTCGACCATGCCGCACAAGGTCAACCCGATCGACTTCGAGAACGCGGAAGGCAACCTCGGGCTGGCCAATGCCGTGTTCGATCACCTGGCGAGCAAGCTCCCGGTCTCGCGCTTTCAGCGTGACCTGACCGACTCGACCGTGCTGCGCAACATCGGCATGGGCTTCGCCTGGTCGCTGATCGCCTACAAGGCCTTCCAACGCGGTCTGGGCAAGCTGGAGATCGAACCCGGCCGCCTGGACGAGGATCTCGACCAGAACTGGGAGGTGCTGGGCGAGGCTGTGCAGACGGTGATGCGCCGTTACGGGATCGATTCTCCCTACGAGAAGCTGAAGGCGCTGACCCGTGGCCAGCGCATTACGCCGCAGGCGCTGGCCGAATTCATCGACGGCCTGGAGATCCCGGACGAGGCGAAACAGAGCCTGCGCAAGCTGACCCCGGGCCGCTACACGGGGATCGCCAGCCAGCTGGCGCGCGACGAGTAACGCGTTGCCCGCCTACGACCCGAATCAGGCCCTGGAGCTGCTGGGCGGGCTCTCACCGGCGGAGTTTCTCCGGGACTACTGGCAACAAAAGCCTCTGCTGGTGCGCGGCGCAATATCGGGCTTTTCCAACCCCATCGAGCCCGACGACCTGGCCGGACTCGCCTGTGATCCGGATGCCGGCGCCCGGCTCGTACTCGGCCACACTGACCACGGCGACTGGGAAGTCGAATACGGCCCGTTCGAAGAAGATCACTTCGCCTCCCTGCCCGATCGCGCCTGGACCCTGCTGGTCAGTGACGTCGAGCGCTTCTGGCCCGAGGGGCGGGACTTCCTGGCCCGGTTCGACTTTGTCCCGCGCTGGCGCCGCGACGATCTGATGATCTCCTACGCAGCACCCGAGGGATCGGTCGGGCCCCATGTCGATGCCTACGATGTCTTTCTCTTTCAGGCGGCCGGGCGTCGGCGCTGGCAGATCCAGTCGCCACCGGGACCGCTGGACTGCCACGACGACCTGCCGCTGGCGATCCTGCGCGAGTTCGAGCCAAGCGAGAGCTGGGATGTTGAACCCGGTGACCTGCTCTACCTGCCCCCCAACCTGCCCCACTACGGCCTCTCCCTGGATGATCAGTGCATGACCTGGTCGGTCGGCTTTCGTGCCCCGACCTACCTCGATCTGCTGACCGGGTTCCTGGAAGAACGGGCCAACCGGGTCGGCGAAGCGCCCCGATACAGCGATCCCCAGCGCCCGGTGTCCGCCTACGCGAGCGAACTGCCGTCACACGACCGCACCCGGCTGCGCGGCATCCTGCGCGAGATGCTCGCCGCCGACGACACGGAACTGGA
Source organism: Thioalkalivibrio sp. ALRh (assembly GCF_000381425.1). Classification (NCBI taxonomy): domain Bacteria; kingdom Pseudomonadati; phylum Pseudomonadota; class Gammaproteobacteria; order Chromatiales; family Ectothiorhodospiraceae; genus Thioalkalivibrio; species Thioalkalivibrio sp. ALRh. Next base: position 46,710 of record NZ_KB906522.1, on the reverse strand, counting down.
TGCCTTCCTCGGGCGCGTACTGAGCCGGCCTGCGGGGAACGTCGAACTGCATCCCGGAGATCCTCTCGCCGCAGCGAGGGCGTGCCGTATTCACCCGGGTATTCGGCGCCACTGGCTGAAGACGCCGACGGGGCCGGTCCTCTGCGCCGCCGGGCACAGCTACCCGGCCGACACCCTGTCGCCGGACCAACTGGAGCAGCTGTGCGCTACGGAGACCCTCGATCCGCGGCACTGGGAACACCAATGGCCGGAGATTCACGAAATGCTTCGCGACGGCCTGGAGGAAGGCTGGCTGGAGCCCGCTGAGGACTCCACGCAGACCTGAGGCCCGGACATTCAGGCACAGGCCCGCAGGCAGGGCTCCGCCGCACGCTCGATCAGCTCCGGTCCGGCATCCGGCCGATGTGCACCCTCGGTCAGGATGCGCCGCCACTGGCGCGCCCCCGGCTCGCCGTGAAACAGACCCAGCACATGCCGTGTCAGCCGTGCCAGCGGGACGCCCTCGGCGCGCATCTCGCGGGCCATGTCGATCAGACCCTGCAGCACGGCCTCGCGTGTCACCGTCCCGGGCTCGTCGAAATAAAACCGGTCGACCTCGGACAGCACCCACGGCTGGTGGTAGGCCAGTCGCCCGAACATCACCCCGTCCACCCGCTCGAGATAGCCGTGCGCCGCACGGACATTGTCCAGGCCGCCATTCAGCACGATGGTCAGTTCCGGAAACTCCGCCTTCAGACGGAACACGCGCTCGTAGTCCAGTGGCGGAACATCGCGGTTGTCCTTGGGGCTCAGGCCTTGCAGCCACGCCTTGCGGGCATGCACGATGAATTGCTGGCAGCCGCCCCGCGCCACAGTTTCGACAAACGTGCGCAGATCGGCCTCGGAATCCTGTTCGTCAATCCCGATACGATGCTTGACGGTCACCGGAACGTCGACCGCATCCTGCATCGCGCGCACCATTTCGGCCACCCGCTCCGGTTGCGCCATCAGGCAGGCGCCGAACGTGCCCGACTGCACGCGGTCGGAGGGGCAGCCGACGTTCAGGTTGATCTCGTCAAAGCCTCGCTCTGCCGCGATGCGGGCGGCCTGAGCGAGCGTGTCGGGATCCGATCCACCTAGCTGCAGCGCCAGCGGGTGTTCCGCCGCGACATGGCCCAGCAGCCGGTCGCGATCACCGTGAATCACCGCGTTGGCGTGTACCATCTCGGTGTACAACAGAGCGCGCCGGGTCAGCAGCCGATGGAAACGCCGGCACCAGGAGTCGGTCCAGTCCATCATCGGCGCCACCGAAAAACGCGGATCGGGAAACCGCAACGATTCAGTCACAGCGCCGCCCGCCCTGCGGGTGGTGCCCGGAATGCCAAGGGATAAATACGCATGTCGGAAAACGAAACGCCGGAAACCTTTCTGGACAGTGTCTCACACATGGTCGATCGCGCCATGCATTTCCTCGAGTTGCCCGAAGGTGCGATGGATGCAATCAAGGCCTGCGACTCGGTCATCCAGGTGAGCTTTCCGATCCGCTTTCGCGACCGCATCGAGGTCTTTACCGGCTGGCGTGCCGTGCACTCCTCCCACCGTCTCCCGGTCAAAGGGGGGCTGCGATTCTCCCCCACCATGGACCAGGGACATGCGGAGGCCCTGGCCGCCCTGATGACCTACAAGTGCGCGATCGTGGATATCCCGTTTGGGGGTTCCAAGGGCGGGCTGCGCATCGATCCGCGCAAGTATGACGAGTGGGAGATGGAGCGGATCACCCGCCGTTTCGCCCACGAACTGATCCAGCGCGACTACATCAGTCCCGCGCAGAACGTGCCGGCCCCGGACGTCGGGACCTCGCAGCGCGAGATGGCGTGGATCATGGAGACCTATCGCGAACGCCATCCGGAAGACGTCAACCACAGCGCCGCCGTGACCGGCAAGCCCGTCGACCTGGGCGGCATGCGGGGTCGTCTGGAGGCCACCGGGCGCGGCGTTCAGTACGCCCTGCAGGCCTTCTTCCGCGAGGGCAATGCCGCGCGCGAAGCCGGGCTGGAAGGCGGCCTGGGCGACCAGCGCATCATCGTTCAGGGCTTCGGCAATGTGGGCTATCACGCCGCCCATTTCCTGCAGAACGACGACCACGCCAAAATCGTCGGGGTGATCAAGAGTGATGGCGGGGTCTACTGCGAGGACGGGATCGATGTCGACGCCCTGAACGACTATGTACGCCGTTCCGGCACCATGGAAGGCTTCGCCGGCGTGGAATTCGAGCGCAATGGCAACCGGATCATGGAACGCGAATGCGACATCCTGATTCCGGCGGCACTCGAGGGCGCGATCCATCGCGAGAATGCGCCCAACATCCAGGCCCGACTGATCGCGGAGGCCGCGAACGGCCCGGTGACCTTCGAGGCCGACCAGATCCTGCAGGACCGCGGCATTACCATCCTGCCGGATGTCTTCGTCAATGCAGGCGGCGTCGTGGTCTCGTACTTCGAGTGGGTGCGCAACCTCGCCCACATGCGCTTCGGACGCCTCGAGCGGCGCTATGACCAGTCGCAGGGCCAGCATCTGGTCACCGCGATCGAGATGTCCACGGACCACAAGCTGCCGGACTGGATACGCGAATCCATCGTGCGCGGCGCAGAGGAGATCGACCTGGTCCGCTCCGGCCTCGATGACACCATGCGCGAGGCCTTCAGCGAGATGTACGAGACCCGCGAGGTGGAGAGCAATGGAGCGGTGCTGGATTACCGTACTGCGGCCTACCTGATTGCCCTGCGCAAGATCGTGCGGGCCCGCAGTGACCTGAGGCTGATCTGACGCACATCCGGGCGCCTGCGTAGACCGGCGGCCGGCTCAGCCCCGCTCCGCCTCCGAGGCAAGCAGTTCCTGCAGCCAGTGGCCGCCGCGGTCCGCCTTGGTACTGAGATAGCGCAAGTTGTGGGGGTTGAGCGTGCCGTGGACGGGCTCGCGGGCCACCACCTGGATGCCCCCGGCGCGCAGCGCCTCGATCTTCGCGGGGTTGTTGGTCAGCACACGCACCGTGTCGATGCCGAGAAATTCCAGCATCTCCACGGCCGCATCGTAGCGGCGTCCATCGGCCTCGAACCCCAGCTGGCAGTCGGAGTCAATCGTGTCCAGACCCGCCGTTTGCATGGTGTAGGCGCGCAGCTTGTTGGCCAGGCCGATGCCCCGCCCTTCCTGAGCCAGATACAGCAGCACCCCGCCACCACTCTCGTTGATCGTCTTCACACCGAGACGCAACTGATCGCCGCAGTCACAGCGCAGGCTGCCAAACAGATCGCCCGTCAGGCAGGCCGAATGCAGCCGTACCGGGACGGCCTCCGGCCATTCGTTCGGCTCGCCGATGACCACCGCCACGTGTTCCAGGATCCCGTTCCCCTCCCGGAACAGCATGAAGCGGGTCACCGGGGCATCGGCCAGGGGTACCGGGGCCTCGCTCACGTAGGCCAGTTCCAGGCGTGGGTGATGTGCGACCGCTCGTGCCTCGCGCTCGTCCACGTCCAGGAACATCCCGTCGGCCAGCGCCGAGTGGATGGCCTCGGGTACGGGTTCGGGCACGCGCGCCGATACGACGGCAGGCAGCAGACGACCGGCGCGGGCCAGCTCCAGCGCCGCGACTTCCGCGGGCTCGGCGGGCCGAACGTCCGCCTGGTCCAGCGCGTGGGTCGGGTGCTCGCCCTCGTTAGAGGCCTCAGGCGCACTGGCCAGGGTAAACAGTGCCTCGGGGTCCGTTCCGGGCGCAAACTCCAGCGCCACGCCTTCCCATCCCTCGGCCAGTGGTTGCGGCCAGCCCATTGCGGACGCGCGGTGGGGCGTTAGAATCAGACGGGGGCGGCCGCCGGTCATATGCGTCAGGCGATCCAGCAACACCGGGGTCAGACCTTCAACGGCAGCAACCAGTACGCTGGACTGCTCGCCGCTCAGCAAAACCGGATGGCCCCGGCGAAGGTCGAAAATCCCACGATCGGCGTTGTGCATCAGGTCCTTCCCAATGGAGTTTTTCTTATGACCAGCCCGCAGGACGCGAATTCCACTCTGTCCAGCCGCGACCCGTCACCCCTGTCGTCTCCCCCAAGCCTATCGCATGTGCCCCTAAAGGGTCGCGAAACCCGGGTTTTCCAGGCATGACCGCCTATCCGGTGACCGAGGAAGAGGCCTGGCGCTGGCTGCTGGCCCAGCGTGCCGATCCGGGCTGCTGCCCCCTGCCCGGCCCCCTTGCCCCGGCTGCGCACGACCTGCTGGAGCTCTACGGCCCGATCATCGAGGCGGAGAGCATCACCGTCGCGCAACTGGGCCAGAGCCTGGACGGCCGCATCGCCACTCAGAGCGGGCACTCCCAGTATGTAACCGGCCCCGAGGACATCGAGCACCTGCACCGCTTGCGTGCGTTGGTGGACGGCGTCGTAGTGGGTGCCGGCACCGTAGTCGCCGACGACCCGCGTCTCACCGTCCGCAAGGCCGAGGGCGTCCATCCGGTGCGGGTCATCCTCGACCCGGATGGACGAATCCGGTCCAGTGCCCGCGTCTTCCAGGACGGCGAGGTGAAAACGCTGGTCGTCCACGCCGAGGGCCACGGCCCCTGCGACATGCCCGGCCACGTCGAATGCATGGAGATGCCCGTCGATGCCGATGGCCGCTTTGCGCCGCCCGAGCTCCGCGACCGCCTGGCGGCCGAGCATGGGCTGCATCGACTGCTGGTCGAGGGCGGAGGCCGGACGGTGTCGCGCTTTCTCGCCAGTGACACTCTCGATCGCCTGCATCTGACGATCGCACCGATGCTGATCGGCTCCGGGCGCCAAGGCATCACCCTGCCCGAGATCGACACCCTCGATCAGGCCCTGCGCCCGCCCTGCCGCATCTTCCGGCTGGGTGGCGACACCCTCTACGACCTGGACCTGCGCAGCAAGCCCTGAGCACTTCGGGGCTGCTCGCTGCGATTATTAAAGGGTCTCAGGCGAGGTTGTCGCGGATCGCGCGGGAGACCGCGTCCAGCTCCGCCGGGACCTTGGTCGGCTGGACCACGCTCTGTGCGATGGCCGTGTCGGGATCCTTCAGGCCGTTACCCGTGAGGGTGCACACCACGGTGGAGCCCTCCCGAATCTTGCCCTCACGGATATCGCGCAGGGCGCCGGCCAGCGACGCCGCCGAGGCGGGCTCGCAGAACACGCCTTCCTTCTCGGCCAGGAGCTTCTGCGCGGCCAGGATCTCGTCGTCCTGGCACTCGTCGAACCAGCCGCTGGATTCCTCGCGCACCTTCCAGGCCATGTCCCAGGACTGTGGGTGCCCAATGCGGATCGCAGTGGCCACGGTGTCCGGGTCGTCGACCATTGCGCCGCGCATGAAGGGCGCGGAGCCGGCCGCCTGATAGCCGACCATGTGCGGGCGGTTACCCACCATGCCACCACCGGCGTACTTGCAGTGGCCCTTGCAATAGGAGCAGGCATCCGTCACGTCGTCGCTGCTCTTGGCGGCCATTTCGCTGTAGCCGATCCAGTGCGCGGTGATGTTGCCCGCATTGCCCACCGGCAGACAGTGATAATCCGGGGCGCGGCCCAGTTCCTCGACGATCTCGAAGGCCGCGGTCTTCTGGCCCTGCAGGCGATACGGATTGACCGAGTTCACCAGGGTCACCGGCGTGTTGGAGGCGACCTCCTTCACCAGGCGCATGCCATCGTCAAAGTTGCCCTCGATCTGGATCACGGTGGCGCCGTGCATCATCGCCTGGGCCAGCTTGCCCATCGCGATCTTTCCATCTGGGATGACGACGAATGCCGTGATCCCGGCGCGTGCCGCATAGGCGGCGGCCGCGGCGGAGGTGTTACCGGTGGAGGCGCAGACAATCGCGCGCGAGCCTTCTTCCACGGCCTTGGTGACCGCCATGGTCATGCCGCGGTCCTTGAACGAGCCGGTCGGGTTCAGGCCCTCGAACTTCACGTAAATCTCGACCTCGCGCGCCAGGTCCCGCGGGATATTGTTCAGGCGGATCAGCGGTGTATTGCCCTCGCCCAGCGAGATGATGCGCGTGTCGTCGTGCACCGGCAGGCGGTCACGGTAACGTTCGATCAGTCCGGTATAGCGATGTCCAAAGGCCATGGTGTTCTCTTTAGCGTGTTGCGCAGGAAACTCGGAGCCTAGCGGCCCAGCGCTTCCATGCGGATACGAGTAATCGGGGTTAGCAGGTGATCCAGCGCCTCGAGCGCGGCGATCGCCTCGTTCATCGCGCCCTCGCGGACCTTGTGCGTCAGCATGATGATCGTGGCCTCGCCGCGCTCCGGATCCGGCTCGCGTTGCAGGATCGCCTCGATACTGATGCCGTGCTCGCCCAGGATACGGGTGATGTCGGCCAGCACGCCCGGACGGTCCTGGGTACGCAGGCGCAGATAGAAGGACGTCTCCACCTCGGACAGATCCAGCACCGGCTTGTCCGACAGGGCATCCGGCTGGAAGGCGAGATGCGGGACCCGGTTCTCGGGGTCCGTGGTCAGGGCGCGCACGACGTCGACCAGATCGGCCACCACCGCCGAGGCGGTGGCCTCGGCACCGGCACCCGCGCCGTAGTACAGCGTCGGGCCCACCGCGTCGGCATTGACCAGCACCGCGTTCATCACGCCGTCGACGTTGGCGATCAGCCGGCGCTCCGGGATCAGGGTCGGGTGCACGCGCAGTTCGTAGCCCTTGTCGGTGCGCCGGGCAATCCCCAGATGCTTGATGCGGTAGCCCAGTTCGGCGGCGAAACCGACGTCCTCGCGGGTGATATTGCTGATGCCCTCGACCGCAACCCGGTCGAACTGCAGCGGGATACCGAAGGCGATGGACGCCAGGATCGCCAGCTTGTGGGCGGCATCGATGCCCTCCACGTCGAAGGTCGGGTCGGCCTCGGCATAACCGAGCGCCTGGGCTTCGGCGAGGACGTCGTCGAAGTCGCGGCCCTTGTCACGCATCTCCGTCAGGATGAAGTTGCCGGTCCCATTGATAATCCCGGCGAGCCACTCGATCTGGTTGCCGGCCAGGCCCTCGCGGATGGCCTTGATAATCGGGATACCCCCGGCCACCGCAGCCTCGAACGCGACCATCACGCCCTTCTCCTGGGCGCGCTGGAAGATGGTGTTGCCGTGCAGGGCGATCAGGGCCTTGTTCGCGGTGACCACATGCTTGCCGGCGTCGATTGCGGCCAGCACCAGGTTCAGCGCCGGGTCAGTGCCGCCCATCAGTTCGGCAACGACCTCAACCTCCGGGTCATTGACGACCGCCGCCGGGTCCGTGGTCAGGCGGATCTGCGAGCAATCGCAGTCGCGCTCACGCTTGATATCACGCGCGGCGGCTGCGACCACCTGGATGCCACGGCCAGCCCGGCGCGCGATCTCGATTCCGTTACGGTCCAGCACATTGACGGTGCCACAGCCAACCGTGCCCAGCCCCAGGATTCCAATCTTTACCGGCGTCATAAAAGCCTTGTCTTGTCTGCGTGCGGGCGCTACCGCCCGAATGAGTGCTTGATTGCTATTCGCCCCGAGCCGGCTCGGTCGGCTCGGTCGGCTCGACGGTGGCATCCGCCAGGATCGAGTCAGCGCGGAACATGGCCTTGATCCCGCGCAGGGCCTGCCGCGTGCGCTGTTCGTTCTCGATCAGGCTGAAGCGCACGAAGTCGTCGCCGTAGTTGCCGAAACCAACGCCCGGCGAGACCGCGACCTTGGCGTCCCGCAACAGCTTCTTGGCGAACTCGAGCGACCCCATCTCGCGATAGGCATCCGGGATCGGCGCCCAAACGAACATGGTCGCCTTCGGCTTCTCCACATGCCAGCCCAGCTTGCCGAGCCCCTCGCACAGCACGTCGCGGCGAGAACGATAAAGCTCGCGAATCTCGTCGACGCAGTCCTGCGGACCCTCCAGCGCGGCGATCGCGGCGACCTGGATCGGCGTGAAGGTGCCGTAATCCAGATAGGACTTGATGCGCGCCAGTGCGGCTACCAACGTCGGGTTGCCGCACATGAAACCGACTCGCCAGCCCGGCATGTTGTAGGTCTTGGACAGGGTGTAAAACTCGACCGCGATATCCTTCGCACCCGGCACTTCCAGAATCGAAGGGGCCTTGTAGCCATCGAAGCTGATCTCGGCATAGGCAAGATCGTGCACGATCCAGATGCCATGCTCCTTGCAAATCGCCACGACCCGTTCGAAGAAGTCCCGGTCCACGCACTGCGTGGTCGGGTTGGCCGGGAAGTTCAGGATCAGCATCTTCGGCTTCGGCCAGGAATCCTGAATCGCCCGCTCCAGCTCGGCGAAGAAGTCGACGTCCGGCGTCAGCGGCACATGGCGTACGTCCGCCCCGGCAATCACGCAGCCATAAGGGTGGATCGGATAGGCGGGATTCGGAACCAGCACCGCGTCCCCGGGCCCCAGGGTGGCCAGCGCCAGATGCGCGAGACCTTCCTTGGACCCGATGGTCACGATCGCCTCGGTCTCCGGGTCCAGCTCCACATCGAATTCGCTCTTGTACCAGCGCGTAATCGCCCTGCGCAGCCGCGGAATGCCCTTGGACACCGAATAGCGATGCGTATCGCCGCGCTGCGCGGCCTCGCAGAGCTTGTCGACGATGTGACGCGGGGTCGGCTGGTCCGGATTGCCCATACCGAAGTCGATAATGTCCTCGCCGCGGGCACGCGCCTCGGCCTTCAACTGGTTCACGATGTTGAAGACGTAGGGCGGGAGGCGCTCGATACGGGGAAAGACGTCGGTCACAGGTCAGGTCCTGGTTGGGCCAAGCGAGCCGGCAGCAGGTCGGGGAGACGCCGCGGAATCCCCTTGAATACCGCACCGGAAAGCGCGCCAAAGTATAACCCGGGCCCGCCTCTGTCAACGAATCGGGCACCAAACTGGCCCGGCTACAAATGCCTGATCTTGAGCCTGCCTCGCGCGCGGAGTAGCGTGTAGCGCATGCTGTTCTCCGAAGTCACCAGCGAAGAGACCTACATCGTGACCGGCTACGAGTCGGGTGCGGTGGGGATCAACCAGGTGGGGTACACCCGCAGCCTGATCGTGCGCCCGAATGCGCTGCAGCAAGACTGGCCGGTCGATTCCGTCGACGCGCTGGCGGTCGAACACCTGCAACCCGTGATCGATCATCCCCCGGAGGTGCTGCTGATCGGTACCGGCGAGGTGCAACGCTTTCCGGATCGGGCCGTATGGCGGCATTTGCGCCGCGAAGGATTCGGCGTGGAGATCATGGATACCGCTGCCGCCTGCCGGACCTACAATCTGATCATGGCCGAGGGTCGCGAGGTGGCGGCCGCCCTGATCATCGACGGCGGCGACTGAGCTAAGCCTTACGGCACCTCGCCGTCAGGAGTTGGGCAGTACCTCGTCGCCCTTCATACCGCGTGACTCAAGCAAACGCCGCAAGCGCTTCAGGGCATCCATCTGAATCTGGCGCACCCGTTCGCGTGTCACGCCGATCTCGGCCCCCACCTGCTCCAGGGTCGAACGCTCGAATCCATGCAACCCGAAGCGTCGCACAAGCACCTCGCGCTGCTTGTAATCCAGTTCACCCAGCCACTCGTCCACCAGGTGCTGAATGTCCTGATCCTCCAGCAGCGACGACGGCTCCTGCGCATTCACGTCCGCCAGGATATCCGTAAGCGAACGTTCGCCGTCCGGCCCGGGCGGCAGGTCCATGGAGGTTGACGGCTCCGACATCGCCCGGAGTTTCTGGATCTCGGCCACGGGCTTGCCCAGGCGCTGGGCCAGCTCTTCCTCGGTGGGGTCACGGCCCAGTTCCTGCGTCAGGTTGCGGGCGATCCGCGCGTGCATCCGCAGCTCCTTGCTGACATGCACCGGGATGCGAATCGTGCGCCCCTGGTTCATCAGGGCGCGCTCGATCGTCTGCCGGATCCACCACGTCGCGTAGGTCGAGAACCGAAAACCGCGTTCGGGGTCGAATTTCTCCACCGCGTGCATCAGGCCCAGATTGCCCTCCTCGATCAGATCCAGGAGCGGCAGACCGCGATTCAGGTAGCGCCGCGCGATCTTCACCACCAGCCGAAGGTTGCACTCGATCATGCGGCGCCGCCCGGATTCGTCGCCATCACGGGCCAGGCGCGCGTACTTGCGCTCTTCTTCGGGGGTCAGCAGGGGCCGGTATTCAATGTCACGCAGGTAAATCTGGATGGCGTCGAGCTCGGCCGGCCGGGCATCGCGCAGTGTTCGGGGGCGTACTGGAACATCCTGTTCCGGGGAGAGTTCCTTCTCGTCTTCCGGGGGCGGGACCTCGACCTCTTCGGGACTCTCTCCAGTCGCCAGAGGATCGCCGTTCGCGCCGAGGTGTTCGGCAGGATTCTCCTCACCCGACTGACCGGTTCCGTCATCCATCAGGTGTTCTTCGTCCAGTGCGGAATCGACCGGCTTCCGGGATTTAGCCATGGATGCCCTGTACTCCCTTTTCTATCTAGCGATCCGGCAGATATCGGGTCGGATCCACGGGTGTTCCGTCTACCCGTATCTCGAAGTGCAGCATTGGGCGCTCCGCACCCGATGAACCCAGACGCGCTATCGTCTCGCCGGCCTCGACCTGATCCCCTTCGGAGACCAGGAGCTCGTCGTTGTGGCCATAGGCGCTCAGAAAGCGCGCGTCGTGTTTCAAGATGATCAGTCGACCATACCCCACGAGGCCGCCACCTGCATAGACCACCTCTCCGGACCGCGTCGCCCGCACCTCGTCGCCGCGTTCTCCGCCAATCGCGAGCCCTCGCCGCGTTCCGCTGCTGGAGAAACCACGAAGGACGTCGCCATCCGCCGGCCAACGCCACCCACCCGGGTCATCCGGCGGTGGATCCGAGCGCGCGGCTTCCCGCGATGCACCACTATCACCGTCACTGCTGCTCGCGGTTGAGGATTCCTGCCGCTGCTGGCGTGGGGCCTGCGGCGGCGACGAGCGCGCAGCCCCGCGCAGACGCAGTTCCTGCCCGGGGTATATGATGTACGGCGCGCTAATCGCGTTGCGCTGGGCGACTTCACGCCAGTCCAGACCGTAGCGGTGGGCAATGCGGTAAAGGGTTTCTTCGCGCTGAACCGTATGGGTCGCAGGCACCGGGCCACTGGCACGCGACGTGTCGCTGCTGCCGCTGGGGGCACGTGTCGCGCAACCGCTGACCAAAGCGACAACCAGGCCCGCGATGGCCACCAGCATGAGCGTTTGCAAGAATCGCCGACTCAAGGCGTCATTCCATCAACAGCACGATCACCATCGCGCCCAGCAGCACGACCACACCTGCCCAGCCAATACGTTCCATATAGGGCCGCAGGTGCTGCTCGGCTCGAGGCCCCGCCCAGGCCATCACGAGTGCGACCAGGAAGAACCGCAGCCCCCTCCCGATCAGCGATGCAATCACGAATGGGATCAGGGCCATCGACAGGGCCCCGGCGGTCACCGTGAACAGCTTGTACGGGATGGGCGAGAACCCGGCGATCAGCACCACCCACACGCCCCAGACGGCAAACCAGGCCTCGGCCTGCGCGATCTCGCCGCCGTATCCCCAGCGTTCCAGCCATGGTCCAATCCATTCGAACGCGGCCCACCCGATCAGATACCCCAGCAAGCCGCCCAGTACGGAGAAGATCGTCGTCAGGGCGGCGAGGCGCCAGGCCGCCCGTGGTCGGGCGGCCGCCATCGGCGCCAGCATGACATCCGGCGGCACTGGAAAAAAGGAGGATTCGGCAAACGACAGTGTCGCCAGGTAGCGCGGGGCATGACGGTGGCGGGACCACTGCATGACCCGATCGTACAACGGCTCAAACAGCTTCATGCCGATCCCCGGTGGCTGCAGACATCACGCCTCGGCACCCGCGCACCTCACTGCTCGGCCCCGGGTAACATAGGAACGAACATGACCGCATCGAGGATATCGCGCACATAGGCCTCTTCGGTCCGCGTATAGCGCACCAGTTGCTGGCGCCCGTCCGGTCCCTCCACAGGGGCTACCAGACGGCCGTTGAGGGCCAGCTGTGTCAGCAGGGTCTCCGGAACGTTGTGCGGTGCGGCGGTCAGGATGATGCCGTCGAACGGCGCGCGCTCGGGCCAGCCTTCCGCCCCATCGCCGTGCCGCAGGTTCACGTTGTTGATCCCCAGGCGGCTTAACAGCTCCCGCGCGTTGCGGCTGAGCGCCTGGATGCGTTCGACGGAGTAGACGCGGTCCACGAGCTTGGCGAGAACGGCCGCCTGATAGCCGGACCCGGTGCCAATCTCCAGCACCGTGCTCACAGGACCGCCCTCCAGCAGGGCCTCGGTCATGCGCGCGACAATAAACGGTTGCGAGATCGTCTGACGATGCCCGATAGGCAGCGCGATGTTCTCGTAAGCCCGATGGCTCAGCGCCTCCTCGACAAACAAGTGGCGAGGGACATCGCGAACGGCCTCGAGCACCCGGCGGTCATGGATACCCTGACCTTCCAGCAAGCGGATCAGTCGTTCTCTTGCTCGGCCCGACGTCAAACCGGCCCCGCGCGCATCAGGAACCATGATGGCTCCCGGGCGTTGCATCCTCCAGCCAGCGGCCCACCGTATCGATGGCGTCGTAACGCGTTAAGTCCACCTGAATAGGAGTCACCGACACATAGCCCTCTCGCACCGCATGAAAATCCGTACCCGGCCCGGCGTCCTGTTCCGACCCCGCCGGGCCCACCCAGTAGATCGGTCGCCCACGCGGATCGGCGTCCGCGATCATCGGCTCGGCCCGGTGCCGGTTACCCAGGCGTGTCGCCTGTACACCGCGGATCTCGTCACGCGGCAGATCGGGGACATTGACGTTCAGGATCGTCGCGGCCGGCAGGGGAACGCGATGAATCCGGTCCAGCAGATCCAGCACGATACGGCCGGCCGCGTCATAGTTCGTGAGGTCCGTGCCGACGAGCGAGACCGCAATAGCCGGCAAACCCAGGAAACGCCCTTCCATCGCTGCGGCGACGGTGCCGGAATACAGCACATCGTCACCCATATTGGCACCGGAGTTGATCCCGGAGATCACGACATCCGGCTCCCACTCGCCCAGCAGGCCGGTCAATGCGAGATGCACACAGTCCGTCGGCGTCCCGTCCACCTGAATCCCGTCATGCCCCACTTCCCGTGCTCGCACCGGACGCACCAGCGTCAGGCTGTTGGACGCACCGCTGCGGTCACGATCCGGCGCCACAACCCGCACCTCCGCGACTTCACGCAGACATTTGGCCAGGCACTGGATGCCGGGCGCATGGATACCATCGTCGTTGCTTACCAGAATGCGCATTCGGATTGGGGTCGCTGGGAAGTGGCCTAATATACTGGATTCGGAACACCGAGCGCGGTCACGAACCTCACCGTCTGCCTGAGGTTCTTCTCCGTCCACGCCACGGAAAACGCGAGTATCCTGCCATGAACTCCGGTGATGATCCCAACGATATGCCCGATGACGCGGACGAATTCCTGCGTGCGATTGGCGATGTGCGACGCCTGCACCATGACCAGGCCGACACCGGCAAGCCGCGCCCCCCTGCCCGCGCCCATCAACGTGACCGCGACGAGGCGGCCGCCCATTCCGACTGGCTAAGCGATCCGATCGGCGCCTCCGAGCTCCAGCCGGGTGACGAGCTGCGCTATGCCCGCGACGGCATCAGCCACCGCATTTTTCGTAAACTTCGCAGTGGCCACTACCGCGTGGAAGATGAACTCGACATGCACGGCATGTTCGCGGACGAGGCGCGACAGGCGATCGGGCAGTTTCTCGATCAAGCCCGCGCGCATGGGCGCCTCTGCGTCCGTGTGGTGCATGGCAAGGGCATGCGCTCGCGGCAAAAAGGACCCGTCCTGAAGGGGCTCACGGATCACTGGCTGCGCCAGCGCCACGACGTGCTGGCGTTCTGCTCCGCGCCGCCCGCCGATGGTGGTACGGGCGCCGTGTATGTCCTCCTGAAGCGGCCGAAAGCGCAGCGCTAGCACGCGCATTACCACGCCCACCAGCTATACTTAAGTCACATATTCCCATTCGCTGATTCTTGGGCTTAGACTGATTCCAGGCTGGGGATTCAGCGCGGGACTGGTTCACGTTTTTCCTACGCCAGTCCTTGCAATCTTCGGTAATCCGTACCATGCTCTGTACAAGTCTTGTACAGTTCTACGGGACGCAACGGACACTGCAATGGGAGGTCCTGTTCATGAAGAATTGGAAGCTAGCCCCGATCGCCCTTGGCTTGGCCGCGTTCGTCAGCACTAGCGGACACGCCCTTGGCGACGATCACGCAAAAGAAATGACCGAAGCAGAACTGCAAGAACGCATCGCCGAAACTCGAGCGGCGATCGAACAGTTCGCAAGCACCCTCCAGGGGGAACTGGTCGCCGCCATGGAAGAAGGCGGGCCGACCCAGGCCATTGAGGTCTGCAACCAGCGGGCTCCCGAAATTGCGGACGAGATTGCGGCCGACACCGGCTGGGAAGTCGGTCGCACGAGCCTGAAGATCCGCAACCCTGACAACAGTCCGGACGAATGGGAACGCATCCAGCTGGAGCATTTCCAGTCCCAGCATGCCGACGGCACCCCCGCCAACGAGCTTGCTCCGCGCCACGAAGTGGTCGAGGGCGACGATGGCGCCCGTTTCCGCTTCATGGCGGCGATTCCGACCGGCGGTGCCTGCCTGGCCTGCCACGGTTCGGACATTGGTAGCGACGTCAAGCACGCGCTCGAGCGTCTGTATCCGGATGACCAGGCAACCGGGTACAGCGAAGGCGACGTCCGCGGTGCATTCACTATCACGCAAGAGATGTAATCCAGCGGGCATCTCGCCCCCTGAAAGGCCGCCTCCGGGCGGCCTTTTTCGTATCCGGCGCAAAAAATGCCCCGCGAGGGGGCACATTCGTGATATTTTCGAGACACTTGATTCTCAAACACGGGCATCCCCCTGAAGGACGGTCCCGCCCGCCAGACCCGAACACGAACGTGACCGAACTATGACGCGAACGATTGATGCCGAACTCCTGGCCCTCGCGATAGACGCCTCCAACGACGGTGTCGTAATCGCCGAACGCGAAGGCGATGACAACATCCTGATCTACGTCAATCGCGCCTTCGAAGAACTGACCGGCTATCGCTCCGAGGAGATCCTCTACCGTGATTGCCGCTTCCTGCAGGGGGGCGATACCGATCAGGAGGCAATCGCCGAGATCCGAGCTTCAATCCAGGAGAACCGTCCCTGCCGCGTCACACTGCGCAACTACCGCAAGGATGGCTCGCAGTTCTGGAACGAGCTTTCGCTTACGCCGGTGTTCAACGACGAAGACCATCTGACCTACTACATCGGTATCCAGAAAGACATCACGGCCCGGGTCGAGGCCGAGCAGCGCGCCGAGAAAGCCGAACAGAAGCTCAAGCAGACCGAGGCCCGCTCCGCCTGAGCGCGGCCACTCCCTAGGGGGTATCCGCTTTCGGTGCGCTGTCCATCAATGCGTCGATGACGCTGGTCGCGTACTCGCCGGGGCCAAGTTCCAGCTCAAGCCGCAGGTCATTCCCCTGCCACTCGAAACCGAGTGACCCCGGAAGCATGCGCAGGGCACGGCGTGCCGACTTCACGCCCTGGGCCTCCAGACCGGACGCCAGGCTCTCGAAACGACCGGCACACTCTGCCTCCCGCGCACGCACATCGCCCGCCGTCAGTGGCTCGCCACGACCCCACAGCGGGCCCGTCGGGTGTATCACCCCCTCCGCCAGGCGTTGTTCGATATCAGCAGTCACCTCCGGGACGGCAAACACACTGCCGGAGCCTTGAAACGTCGCCACGTCACCGGGCAGAAACCGTGCCCAGGAATCGTCGGCTACCCGTTCTGCCAGAACGGCATTGAAGATCGCGGAGCGCGCCGCAGAGAGCAGCAGGCTGCGCTGGTTGCGCCCCCGCGGCGCCCTCCCCCCGCTTAGCCACTGCTCGGCCTGTTCCAGGTTTCGGCGGCCAAACCGCTGCTGACCGAAGTAATTCGGGACCCCCTCCTCCCGGATACGCCGAAGGATCTGCCCCGCCATGTCCCGATCGCCCGCAACGTCCCGCAGCCAGACGACAAAACGGTTCCCCGCGAGGTGTCCGGTACGCAGCTTGCGCGAATGCCGCTCGGCCCGCAGCACTCGGGCCTCGCCCACAGCGTCCTTGCCCATGCGTTGTATCAAGGTCGCTGGATCTTGCCAGTCCGGTTCGGCAGCGGCCGTGCACTGCACGCTGAACCACTGCCGCGTCACGGCCTGCCGGTCCTTGCGCCCGGCATAGCTCACCTGGCCGCGCGGCACCCCGCAAGCCCGCGCCAGCGCGACGGCGACATCTTCGGTGTTGAGCAGCCGCTTTTCGATCTCCAGCCACAGGTGCTCGCCACTGCCTTCCGGTTCGGTCGCAGGAAGCTCGAATACGCAGAAATCTTCCGGGGCCTCTTTCATGCGCCCGGTAATCGGTGGCGACCATGGATATACCGGCGTCATGTCTTCGCCCCTCGCGGACTGGGCGGCGCGGCAACGTTATCGCGCAGGTAAACCGGCTGCGCCTGTTCGGGCGGAATTGCCTCGCCCCGTGCCCATGCATCCACGGCCAGCATGGCCACCTCGCGCGCCCGCGGCAGTGCGTCCGGATAGAGCCGCTCCTCGCCCAATCCGCAGCGTTCGCCCAGTTCAGGATAGGCGGCAAAACCGGAACCGATGCCACGGTCGGGTGCGCCACGCCAGGCGGGGGATATCTGTCCGGGCGCCGCGACCTGTTCCGCCGCTGCCTGCGCACGCCCTTCGACGACCGTATTCAGACTCCAGTACACCTCGCCCATGCGGGCGTCGAGGGCCGCAAGGATCTCGCCCGACGGTGAGTCGGGCCGTTCGCTGACCAGTTGCTGCGCAAGCGCCTGCAGGGTCGATATCGGGAGCACCGGGCAATCCAGGGCGAAGGCCATGCCCTGTGCGACGCCCAGCCCAAGGCGAACGCCGGTAAATGCCCCCGGTCCACGGCCGACGGCAACGGCATCCAGGGACGAGCGTGCAATATCCGACCGCGCCAGCAGCTCCTCCACCTGCCGGAGTATCAGTTCGCCATGCTTGCGTGGGGCACGCACCTCGACGCTTTCCAGGGCCCCATCCACCCACAACGCGGCGGAGCACATCTCGGTGCAGGTCTCGATGGCGATCAGTCGCATTCGACACGCTCCCGTGCGGTCGCCAGAAACTGCAGGGCCGCGATCGGGTCCCGCGTCCGATAAAACGGTGGAAGGCTGGCCAGGAACCGGCGTCCATAGGACTTTCCGGTCAGCCGGGGATCACAGATCGCAAGGATGCCGGAGTCATCCGCATCACGAATCAGGCGTCCAGCCCCCTGCTTCAGGGCCAGCACCGCCTGCGGCAGGCTGAACTCCATGAACGGCGAACGCCCTTCGGCCTCCAGGGCCTGCGCGCGGGCTTGCAGCACCGGGTCGTTTGGCGCCGCAAACGGCAGGCGGTCGATGATCACCACCGACAGCGCCTCCCCGCGGATATCGACGCCCTCCCAGAAGCTGTGGGCACCCAACAACCAGGCGTTACCACTCTCGCGAAACCGTGCCAGCAGGTCGTTACGGGGCTGCTCGCCCTGTACCAGCAGTTCGCGATCGGGCAGCTCGGCCAGTAGCAGTGCCGCCGCCTCCTGCAGAGCACGATGGCTGGTGAACAGAAAAAACCCGCCGCCCGGGTTGTCACGCAGCAGAGGCCAGGCCCAGGCGACACAGGCGCGCGTGTATTCGGGGCTGTTCGGGTTGGGCAGCGGAGGCTGCGGATGCACCAGGCAGGCCTGCCGGGCAAAGTCGAAGGGGCTCTCCAGGCGTTCCTGGGCGACGTCCGCGGGCAGTCCCAGACGGCGCGAGGCATGGGTGAAGTCCTCTCCAACGGCCAGCGTAGCCGAGGTGAAGACCCAGGCAGCCGGGCGCGCGGCCCGCCGTTGCGCCAGCGGTCGCGCGGCATCCAGCGGCGTCCTGTGCAGGATCAGACTCTGCGCGAAGCGCTCCACCCAGGCTACGGTATCCGGCGTGTCCTCGCGCCAGGTCTGCAGACGTTCCCGCATCAGCAGTACCCGCCCCTGCACCTGCTCGAGGCCGGGTCCGCGCTCGGTGGCCGGGGCCAGCGCATCACTCAACCCGCAAAGGGCCTCGTCCAGCTCCTCGATCGACGGCTCCACCCGGCCCTTCTCGTTCACCACGTCCCAGGCGGCGCGCGGTTCCATGCCCTGTGTCGCGTCGAGCAGCTTCTTCGCCACAGTCTCAAGCTCGACCGCAGCCTCGCGGATCACCACCATCTCCGGGGCGGCCTGCTCCTGCTCCCGGCGCACATCGCGCGCCAGGTCGCGCAACGCCCGGCTCCCCACGGCAACGCCGAAGAACGCTCCGGCGATCTCCGGCAGCTGATGGGCCTCGTCGACGATCACGGCATCCACCTCCGGCAGGAGCTCGCCGAAACCCTCTTCCTTCAGCGCCATATCGGCGAGCAGGAGGTGGTGATTCACGACCACGATATCGGCGTCCTGCGCGCGCTTGCGCGCCTGCACCACGAAGCAGTCGTTGTATTGCGGACACTCGCTGCCCAGGCAGTTGTCGACGGTGGAGGTCACCTGCGGCCACAGGGGCGAGTCTTCGGCCAGGATGCCCGCTTGTCCCAGATCGCCCGTGGCATGGGTGCGCGCGAACTGCCGCAGCGCCTCGATAACGGGCATGCGCTCGCGCTGCGCGCTACGTTGCGTCTGGCCCCCGGCCTCGGCGGCCGCGAGTTCCAGGCGGTAATGGCACAGGTAGTTAGCGCGGCCCTTTAGCAGTGCGGTGCGCGGGCGATAGCCCAATGCTTCGCATACGGTCGGAAGATCCCGTTCGAAGAGCTGGTCCTGCAGCGTCTTGGTGCCCGTCGACACCAGGGCCTTGCGGCGTGACTGGAGGACCGGCACCAGATACGCAAAGGTCTTGCCCACCCCTGTGGCGGCCTCCACGAGCAATGCAGTCGGGGCCTGCCCCAGGGCCAACTCCACGGCCGCCGCCATGCGCTGCTGCGGCTCGCGCGGGCGAAACCCGTGCAGTGCCTCGGCCAGATCGCCGCCGGGGCTCAGCGCGCGCACGGCCGCCGACCCGGATGGGGCCGTCGCGGGTGATTCGGCGGACTTAGACAACGCCGGTTTCCAGCCTCTGAATGGCCTCCTGGGCCTCCCGGACGCCTTCTTCGTCACCCATCGCCTCGCGCGCGGCCTTGATCACACGCCAGTTCTCCAGAGCAAGCGAGCGATCCCGTTCGCCGCCCAGTTGCAGCGAGCGCCCTGCCAGACGGTCCGCCTGCGGGTAATTGCCCTGCTCCAGCCGGATGTGGGCCATCTGATGCCACAGCGAGGCATCGCGCGGCGCAATCCGCAGCGCACGCTCCAGCTGCTGGGCGGCGCGCTCGAGGTTCCCCTCGCTGCGCGAGCCTTCAGCCTGCTCGGCCAGGGCCAGCGCGGCCGACGGCGTGGCGTCTGGCTCCGCCGCCGGTTCAGGCTCGCGCGACTCCTCGTGCGGGATCGCCTCAGGCTCCGGTGCCTCGGCCGCCGGCGGCTGCTCGGGGGCCGGGGCCCGTGTCTCCGGCACCGCACAGGCCGCCAGAAACAGCACCGTCAGCAGTGCGGCGACCGGGCGAGGTCGAAACGGCAGGCTCGAGCGTAAGGAGGTGGTTGAAGTCATCAGCGGAACAATCTCTCGAAAAAGCCCCGCTCATCCGGGGTACGGCCCGTGTCGCAGTCGGCACGGCTCTCGGGGATGGAATTCTGCCAGAACGGGAGCGTTTTCACCGCCTCGCAGGCATGGTCGTCCTGCTCGACACGGAGCCCGGACTTCAGGTCAATCGCCTGATAGGCAATCTCCGGATGACGGTCGAGGCGCAGCGACTGGGCGCCGAGACCTGCCATTATGTCCGCCCAGATGGGGGCGGCGGCCGCCCCTCCGGTCAGGCCGGTCGCCTCGTTGTCGTCCATCCCCAGCCAGACCACCGTGACATGGCGATCATCGAACCCGGCGAACCAGCTGTCGCGGAAGTTGTTCGTGGTGCCGGTCTTGCCGGCCACGACGCGCCCCGGGAGGCGCTGGCTGATCTGCCGCCCGGTCCCCTCGGTAGTCACATCATGCAGGGCGTGGGTCAGCAGGCTGACCGCCCCATCGGGTACGGCACCGCGCAATTCCAGCCCGTAGTGGGACAGGACCTCGTCCTCGAGATCGAGGACATCGCGAATCGCGCGGGTGCCGGTCGCATAGCCGCCATTGGCAAGCGCCTGGTACAGCCCGGCCACCTCCAGTGGCGACAACTCGATCGCCCCGAGGGCCAGCGAGGGCAACGGCGCCGGGGTGCGCTGCAAGCCGAGCGTCTGCAGCACGTCGATCAGCTGCGAAATACCGATCTCTTCGGCCAGCTGGACCGTGGCGACGTTGTAGGACTGGACCAGTGCCTCCCACGCCGTCACGTCGCCGCGGTGCTCGCGATCGAAGTTGCGCGGCGTCCAGGGTTCGCCATGCGGCAGCTGGATGGTCATTGGGCTGTCATCCAGCAGACTTGCTAGCGTATAGCGCCCGGGTTGCGTGAGCGCGGCCAGATAGACGAAGGGCTTGAGTACCGACCCGACCTGACGTTGCGCCTCGACCGCCCGGTTATAGCCGGGATACTGCGGATCGCGGTCCCCGACCACCGCGAGCACTTCCCCCGCCTGGGGATCCGTCACAACGGCAGCCGCCTGCAGGCGCTCCAGGCTGGACCCGCGCTGCTCGATCACCCGATCCACACCTGCCTTCACGCGCTCCTCCAGCGTGAGCTGCACGACCGGGTCCATCGTGGTGAAGATGCGTAGCCCCTCGCTGCGCAGATCTTCGTCCGCGTAGTCAGCGCGCAACTCGCGGCGCACCATGTCGAGAAACGCCGGGAATCGGCTGCGGCCCTGGGGCACCACGGGGGTTACATCGAGTTCAGTATCGAGCGCGGCCTCGACCTGGTCGGCATCGGCCAGCCCGGTCTCCAGCATCGCCCGCAGCACCTGATCACGGCGCGCCTCGGCACGCTGGGGGTGACGCCGGGGGTCGTAGTAGCTGGCACCGCGGGCGAGCCCTACCAGAAGCGCCAACTGGTCCAGGCGGAGTTCGTTCAGCGGACGTTGATAGTAGAACTGGGACGCCTGGCCGAATCCGTGAATCGCGCGCTCGCCCGACTGGCCCAGGTAGACCTCGTTGATATAGGCCTCGAGGATCTCGCGCTTGGAATAGCGTCGCTCCAGCAACAAGGCCATGACCGCCTCGTTCGCCTTGCGCGCCAGGGTCTGGTCCCGTGTCAGGTAGAAGTTCTTGACCAGCTGCTGCGTCAGCGTGCTGCCACCCTGCACCGTCCGCCCCGCGCGCAGATTCGCCATGGCGGCCCGGGCAATCCCCGCCGGGTCCACCCCGCGGTGCGACATGAAGCGACGATCCTCAATTGCGAGCAGTGCACCGATCAATTCACGTGGCACCTCGTCTATGGCCACGAGGATGCGATCCTGGCCATGGGTCGGGTAGATGCTCCCGATCAGCAAGGGCTCGACCCGCATCAGATCGACGCGCTCTCCGTTCCCCTGCTCCTGGACGGACTGCACCCTTCCACCTGAGAAATCCACCCGCACCGAATGGGCCGGTTCCGGACCGTCGCCGAAGGTGAACGGGCGCGTGGTGAACGACACCCGGTTGCCGTCCACGCGATACTCGCCCGGGCCACTTCCCTGTGCGCTACTGCGGTAGTTCAGTGTCTCCAGTTCGGTTTCCAACGCCTGGGGCGTTAGCGCCCGACCCTCGTACAGCTCCAGCGGTCGCGCGTAGACGCGCGCCGGCAAGGCCCAGCGCTGGCCTTCGAAGCGCTCGCGAATCTCCTGATCGAGCGAGACGACATAGATCGCCCCAACCCCGACGCCGGCCAGCACCAGACCGGCGAACAGCCACACCCCGGCACCAAAGAAACGGCGCAGGCCTCCGGGTCGGCCACCTCGGCGGGAACGGGTCGTACGTTTTCGGGGCATGAGGGCTTCTGGAAGCGGCACAAGGAAAGGGATCAGTCCCAATGTTAACCTGACCGGGAACAGCAGACATGCCGCAAATGCCGCGTTTCCGGGAACGAATCGGCACAAAACCCGTCCACCCGATCGCGATCTGCCAATCCCATGGAGGCGTGATGAGCGCGCTGGAACAACACCAACAACAACTGCAGGCCCTGATTGCGACACTGGGATTCCCGGAGCCCACACCACCGAAAGATCAGGTACAGCGCATCGAGACCCACATCTCGACCGTCATTCTCGCCGGTGACTATGCCTACAAATTCAAGAAGCCACTCGCACTGGGATTCCTGGACTTCTCCACGCTCGACGCGCGCCAGCACTTCTGTGAAACCGAGTTGAAGGTGAATCGCCGCCTCGCCCCGCAAATCTATCTCGATGTGGTGACCCTGAACGGAGATGCCTCGGCTCCCCGCATCAATGGCGAAGGCCCGATCCTCGACTACGCCGTATGCATGCGCCGATTCGATCGCCGCAAGCAACTGGATAACCTGCTGGACCAGGGCCAGTTGCCCACCGAGGCCATGGAGGCACTGGGCCACTACATCGCTGCCTTTCACGAGCGCACCGAGCGCGCCGGCGCCGACTCGCCCCATGGCACCCCGGAAGCGGCAACCCAGCCCATGCTCGACAACTTCCCGGCCCTGGGCGAAGCGATCCATGGCGAGGTCGACAGGGCCCGGCTCACGGCGCTGGAGCGCTGGACCCGGAACGAAATCGAACGCCTGGGCCCGCTTCTCGAATCACGCCACCGCGAGGGCTTCATCCGCCACGGGCATGGCGACCTGCACCTGGGCAACATCGTGTATGTCGACGATCCGGAAAACGGCGAGACCCTGGCGGCGTTTGATGCGATCGAGTTCGATCCCGAGTTGCGCTGGATCGACGTGATCTCCGAGATCGCGTTCACCACCATGGACCTGCTGGCACGCAAGGCCCGGGCGCATGCCTGGCGCTTGCTGAATGCCTACCTGGACGGTCGTGACGACATCGCCGGGCTCCGGCTGCTGCCCCTTTATCAGGTCTATCGCGCTCTGATCCGCGCCAAGGTGCAGGGCATCCACGCGCAGGAGTCGCATCTCCCCTCGGACGAACAGGCGGCCCACCGCGCCGAAATGGGGCGCTATCTCGCACTCGCCGAACGCCTGACCGAGCCGTCTGCGCCGCGCCTGGTGCTGATGCATGGCGTATCCGGCAGCGGCAAGACCGTGATCAGCACGCAGATCGTTGAGGCCCTCGGGGCGCTGCGGCTGCGCTCCGATATCGAGCGCAAGCGCATGGGCGACGCGGTCTCCTACAGCGAAGAGGCTCGCGGGCAGATCTACGACCACCTGCGCGCCCGCGCGGACACCCTGCTGGCGCTGGGGCACACCGTGATCGTCGACGCGACCTTCCTGACCCGTGCCCAGCGGGCACCCTTCCAGCAGCTCGCTACCCGGCACCAGGCGGGGTTTGCAGTCGTCGCCTGCCACGCCAGCGATCGCGTCCTGCAGGAACGCCTCGAGCAACGCTCTGCGGCCGGTAAGGATGCGTCCGATGCCGACTACCAGGTGATGCAGCAGCAACGCCCGCAGCAGGAATGGCCGACCGGAGCGGAGGGCGTCGTGGAGGTTGCCCCGGAACAGCCGCTGGATACCGATGCCCTGGCACGCCAGCTTCTGCAACCGGTTTCCGCCTAATTGTCCGCGTACGTGCCAAAATACAGCCTGACACAACATCTGCGAATGCCTATGTCCCGTACCCTCGCCCTACTCCCGGCTGCCTGTCTGATTGTCCTGGCGACCGCCCTGCCGGCCCAGGCTGACGCCCTTTTGCACTACATCGACGACGAAGGGCTCGAGAGCCAGATCCTCGTGCGCGATCACATGATCCGCATGGAGCTGAACGAGGCGATCAGCGGAACTTCCGGGTACATGCTGTTCGACGCGCGCAACGACCAGCTCACCGTCGTGGATGACGACGAGCAGACCTATCTCCCGTTGACGCGCGAGGTGATGGATCAACAGATCCAGGCGATGACCGACATGGTCAGCGACCTGCGCCGCCAGATGGAGCAGCTCCCCCCGGACGTTCGCGATCAGCTCAAACAGCAGCTTGGGATCGGCCCCAAGGGGTTCGAGGCCGAAATCAGTACCCGCGAGACCAATGAGCAACGCGAGATCGGGGACTTTGTCTGCAGCGAAATCGAAGTGCTGATCGATGACCGCCCCCAGAGCACCGTTTGCGTCGCCGACGCGCAATCCTTGGGCCTGGAGGCGTCCGATTTTCAGACCCTCGGGGCCTTGATGGATCGCCTCTATGAGCTGTCCTTGCGCGCCCTTGAGGCCGGAGGCCCCATGGCCTCCCAGATGGGGGCGTCGCTCCTTCCCCGTGTGGAGGGCATCCCTCTCGAGGTCCGCGAACACGATGGCGTCACGACCCGACTGGCAGGGCTGTCGACGGACGCCCTTAGCGAGGCCTTGTTCCAGGTACCGGAAAGCTATGAAGAAACCGAGATGTTCTAGTGCTCCGGGGCCAACGCCCTCCCCGGCCTACGGGTCCCAATCCGGCATACCATCCTCCCACAGCGTTCTCCCCTTGCTAGGGGCAGCGCTCGTACTGGCCGGGTGCGCAAGCAGCCCTGAACCACGCGGGCCGGCACCGGAGCCCCTCAAGGTCGATCCGGAACCCCGGGTAGCCGAAGGCCCGATGAGTTATGTTCCCGAGGCCGAGCTGAAGCGCTCCGAGGTCGTACTGGCGGCGCTCGGACACCTCGACACGCCCTACCGCTACGGCGGCACCGACGCCAACGGGCTCGACTGCTCCGCCCTGGTACAGCGCGCCTACCGCGAGGCGGGTCAAGATGTCCCTCGGACCACGGGCGAACAGGCCTCGGCCGCCGTAAAGCGCGATGGCGACCCGAGCCCCGGAGACGTCGTGTTCTTCGCGATCAACGGGAATCAAATTGACCACGTCGGGGTCTATGTCGGTGAAGGCCGTTTTGTCCACGCGCCAAGCTCGCGCGGGCAGGTCCGAATTGAGGAACTCGACAATCCCTACTGGGCTCCACGCACCCGATTCGCGGGCCATTTCTTCGACTAATGGGCCTTGGGCCCCTGGAACCTACTACGAGGAAGGAACCATGAAGGCATTCCCTAATTTGTCCCAACTGCTGCGCCGTTCGGCGCTCGCCCTGACGCTGGGCGCCGGCCTGGCACTGGGTGCCACTGCCAGTGCGTACGAAACCGTGATGGAAACCGACGAACGCGTGATCTTCAAGATCGAAGGCGAGTTCGATCACTACTTTGAAATGGTCGAGGAAGCCATCGCATCCGAGGGCTTGGTGATCAACAACGTCGGCTACATCGCCAACATGCTGGACCGCACCGCTGGCCAGGAGAGTGGCGAGGGCATTTATCTCAATGGCAAGTCCCTGGACTTCTGTAGCGCCAGCTATTCGCGCGCCACGATGGAGGCCGACCCGCACAACATGGTGTTCTGCCCCTACATCATCACGGTGTACGAGCTGACCGATGAGCCCGGCGTGGTGTACATGGGCTACACCCCTGTCCCCGAGATCGGTGAAGAAGACTCCAAGAAGAGCCTGCGCGACGTCAACGAACTGGTGGAGCGCATCATCAAGGAAGCGCTGTCGTTCTGACCACCGCCTGAACGCGAAAAGCCCGGCTAGCCTCGCAGGCTGCCGGGCTTTTTTGTGCCCACTGATTCCAGCGGATGTCCGCTAAGGCGTCTGATCTTCCTCGGCGCCTTCCCTCTTCACCGGGAGTAGCACCTGGCGGTCCACGCCTAGCAGCAATGCCGCGGTGGCCGCGATAAAGATCGACGAATAGGTACCCACAATCACCCCGATGATCAGCGCGATCGAGAAGTTCTGCAGCGCAGCGCCACCCAGGAACGCCAGCGCGAACAACACCAGCAGGGTCGTCGTACTGGTGACAATGGTACGCGCCAGGGTCTTGTTCACCGCGATGTTCATCACCTCTTCGGTGCCCTTCTTGCGCAATATTCGGAAATTCTCGCGTATTCGGTCATACACCACGATCGTGTCATTCAATGAATACCCGATCACCGCAAGCACCGCCGCCAGGACCCCCAAGTCAAACTCGAGCTGCAGCAGCGAGAAAATCCCGAGCGTGATCACCACATCGTGGATCAACGCAAGCACCGAACCGATCGAGAATCGCCACTCGAAGCGGACCGCGACGTAAATCAGGATCCCGGCCAGGGCGTAGATCATCGCCAGCCCCCCCTGCTCGCGCAGCTCCTCGCCCACGGCAGGCCCCACGAACTCCACACGCCGCAGATCCGGGTCATCCGGACCTCCATCCTGCAAGACATTGAGTACGCGGTTGGACAGCGTGGCCGGATCATCGTCGTCCTCGCTCGGGGGCAGACGAATCAGGACATCGCGTGAAGTACCAAAGGTCTGCACCTGGGCCCCGGCGAAGCCGCCATCGGCCAGCGTCTCGCGGATCGGATCGAGCTCGACCGCCTCGGGATATCCGACCTCGACCAGCGTGCCACCGGTAAAGTCGATCCCGAAATTCAGCCCGCGCGTGGCCAGAAGCGCCACAGAAATCAGGATCAGGATCAGGGAAACCGTGATCGTGATCTTGCGCTTGCCGAGAAAATCGAGATTCGATTCGGCGAAATTCAAATGCGGAAGCATGTCGTTCTCCGCCTCAGATAGCCAGACGGTTCAGCCGACGCTGCCGCCCGTAGGTGAGGTTGACGATGGCGCGGGTCACGATGATCGCCGTGAACATCGAGGCGATGATCCCGATCGACAGCGTGATCGCGAACCCCTTGATCGGGCCGGTGCCGAACAGGAACAGCACGAGCGCCGCGATCAGCGTGGTCACATTGGCATCCGCAATCGTGGTGAACGCGCGATCATAGCCCGAGGCGATCGCGGCCTGTGGTGACAACCCGTTTCGCAACTCTTCGCGTATTCGCTCGAAAATCAGCACGTTGGCATCGACGGCCATACCCACCGTCAGCACGATCCCCGCAATGCCCGGCAAGGTGAGTGTCGCCTGCAGCATCGACAACACCGAGACAATGAAGATCAGGTTCAACGCAAGCGCGACGTTCGCGATCACCCCGAACACCCGGTAGTACAGCACCATGAAGATCATCACGGCGATGAAGCCGATCACCACCGACTGCATACCGCGATCGATGTTCTCCTGACCGAGGCTCGGGCCCACCGTACGTTCTTCGACGATCGACATCGGCGCGGCGAGCGCCCCGGCGCGCAGCAACAGCGCCAGGTTGCGGGCCTCGCGGCTGCTGTCGAGTCCGGAGATCTGGAAGCGACGCCCCAGCGGCTCGTTGATGCGTGCGACGTTGATTACCTCTTCGCTACGCGAGGTGCGCATCACCTGCTCACCGTCTTCCTCAACGGTCTCGGTCGAGGTCTCGATGAACACGGTGGCCATCAGCCGACCGACGTTGTCCGAGGTCACGCGGGAGAAAATCCGCGCACCCTGACCGTCCAGATTAATGAACACCGCCGGACCGCCCGTATCCTGGGCAATGCCCGAGGAGGCATCCGTGATGTAGTCACCGGTCAGCATGACCTGACGCTGCAGCAGCACCGGTGTCCCGTCGCGTTCGTGGTAAAGACGCGTGCCCGACGGCGCACGCCCGGTCTCGTCAGCCTCCCGCGCATCACCGCTCTCCGACACGAGGCGGAATTCCAGCGTCGCAGTCGCGCCCAGGACCTCCTTTGCCCGTGCCGTGTCCTGCACGCCCGGGAGCTGCACCACAATCCGGTTCTCGCCCTGCTGAGCGATGATCGGTTCCGCCACGCCCAGCTCGTCGACCCGCGAACGCAGCGTGGAGATGTTTTGCTGCAGGGCCTGACGACGCAGTTCCGTCAGGTGGTCGTCATCCAGCGTGGCTACCAGTCGGCTGGTGTCCCCGGACCCACGCGACTCCCAGACCAGTTCCTCGCGATACTGGCGCTGTAGCCAGCTCTCGGCCGCTTCGCGGTCCGCCTCGCTCTCGAACATCACGGTCAGATCGCGGGAGCCGCGTTCCACGGTGTCGAACGAAATACGCTCTTCCCGCAGGCGTCCGCGCAGCTCGTTCGAGTAACGCTCCATCGCGGTACCGATCACCGCGTCCAGGTCCACTTCCATCAGGAAGTGGACCCCGCCACGCAGGTCGAGGCCGAGAGCCATGGGCTGGCCATTGATGGCTCGCAACCAGCGCGGGGTGGCCGGGGCCATGTTCAGGGCGACGGTGTGATTGTCATCCAGCGCGTTGCGCAATATCTCGGCAGCGGTGGACTGCTCGTCTGTGGTCTCGAAGCGCAACAGGATCTGGCCGTCGTCCTGCTCCTCGACCGTGTGCGGCGTGACGCCCTGGGCGCCCAGGATGGTGCCCATCAGTTCACGGATGTTCTGATCGATCTCGCCGGTGGTCGGGTTCCCGATCTGGACCGACGGGTCCTCCGGGAACAGGTTGGGCGCGGCATAAAGCCCCGCGCCCAGGATGATGACGACGATCAGGGCGTACAGCCACGCCGGATAGGAATTGCGCATATTCGAAGACCCTAGAGGTCCTTGAGGGTGCCCTTGGGCATAACCTGTTGAACCGACTGCTTCTGCACGGCGATGTTCACGCCATTGGCGATGTCGACCTTGATGAAGTTCTCGCCTACCTCGGTAATCGTGCCGGCCACACCGCCATTGGTCACGATCTCGTCACCCTTGGACAGCGACTCCACCATCGACCGGTGTTCCTTCGCGCGCTTGCTCTGCGGGCGAATGATCAGGAAGTACATAATCGCGAAAAAGATCAGGATCATGATCAGGAATTCGATCATGCCACCACCGGCGCCACCACCGTCCTGGGCATGCGCTGCAGAAATCAGAAAATCCATTGGAACACTCCCGTCTAGCGAATCGGTTCAGGGCCGCCGGGCCTGGCGCCCGGCGCCCGCGAGACCCGTGACCGGGCTCGCGAAAATTGCCGCGCGGATTATGGCACAGGCGGCACTTCCATGCCGCGCCGACCATAGAAATCGGCGACGAACGCCTGAAGCGTGCCCGCCGCAATCGACTCGCGCAGGCCGCGCATCAGGTCCTGGTAGTAATGCAGGTTGTGGGTCGTCGCCAGGCGCGACCCGAGAATCTCGTTACATTTGTCGAGATGTTTCAGGTAAGCCCTTGAATAATTGCGGCAGGTGTAACAACCACACTCCGGATCGATCGGGCCCGTGTCGTCACGGAAGCGCGCATTACGGATACGCAGGACCCCTTCCCGGGTGTACAGAAATCCATTGCGTGCGTTGCGGGTAGGCATCACGCAGTCGAACATGTCCACGCCGCGGCGCACGGCTTCCACTATGTCCTCGGGCCGCCCCACGCCCATCAGGTAGCGCGGGCGGTCCTCCGGCAGTAGCGGCAGGGTCACATCCAGCGTGGCGAGCCGCTCATCTTCCGGCTCGCCCACCGACAGCCCGCCGATCGCATAGCCGTCAAAGCCAATCTCGCGCAGACCGGCGGCTGATTCCCGACGCAGCGCCGGGTACATGCCACCCTGCACAATACCGAACAGTGCCGCCGGATTGTCACCATGCGCCTCGCGCGATCGCGCGGCCCAGCGCAGCGACAGCTCCATCGACTTGCGCGCCTCGTCCTCGGTGGCCGGATAGGGCGTGCACTCGTCGAAGATCATCACGATGTCCGACCCCAGCTCGCGCTGGACCCGCATGGACGACTCCGGCGTCATCAGCACTTTCGAACCGTCCACGGGCGACTGGAAACGCACGCCCTCCTCGCTGATCTTGCGCATCTCGGCCAGCGAGAAAACCTGGAATCCACCGGAGTCGGTCAGGATCGGTCCTTCCCAGTGCATGAAGTCATGCAAGTCACCATGTGCCCGGATCACTTCGGTACCCGGCCGCAGCATCAGGTGGAAGGTGTTGCCCAGGATGATCTGTGCCCCCAGCTCGCGCAGCTCCTCCGGGGTCATAGCCTTTACGGTCCCGTAGGTCCCCACCGGCATAAAGGCGGGCGTCTCGACTTCACCACGCGGAAACCGCAGTCGGCCTCGGCGTGCCGCGCCATCCTGCCCCAGGTGTTCAAACTCCATCGTGTTCCTCCCGGACGCTCGGCGGCAGATCCGCGGGATCGCCCGGCGCCAACCACATGGCATCCCCGTAACTGAAAAAGCGATAGCGATTCGCGACCGCATGGGCATAGGCGTCCAGGATCCGCCGATATCCTGCAAAGGCGGCTACCAGCATCAGCAGCGTGCTCTGCGGCAGGTGGAAGTTCGTCACCATCCGGTCCACGACGCGAAAACGATATCCGGGCTGGATGAACAGTCGTGTTTCACCCTGAAAGGGCTTAAGCCCGCCCTCCGCCGCGGCCGTCTCGAGCGACCGTACACAGGTCGTGCCCACAGCCACCACGCGCCCGCCACGCGCTTTGCAGGCCGCCACGGCGGCACAGGCCTCCGGCCCCACCTCCAGCCACTCGGCGTGCATCTCGTGGCGCGAGGTGTCGTCCACCTTCACCGGCTGAAAAGTCCCCGCCCCGACATGCAGCGTCACCGTGGCCGTCTCGACCCCCTGCGCGCGCAGCCGGTCCAGCAGTGCATCGTCAAAATGGAGCCCAGCCGTCGGCGCCGCCACCGCGCCCTCCTTGCGGGCGAACACGGTCTGGTAGCGTTCGGCATCGCTGCCCTCGTCCGCCCGCTCGATGTACGGCGGCAGCGGGATATGACCATGCTGCTTCAGCAGTGCGAGCATGTCGGCGCCGTCCACCAGACGCAGCCGGAAAAACGGCCCCTGACGATCCGTCACCTCCGCCGTAAAGGCATCCGCCAGGTGGAGGCAGGTGCCGGGCTTCGGTGCCCGACTGGCCCGCACCATCGCCAGCACCTGGGTCGGTGACTCGATCCGTTCTACGAGGACCTCGACCTGCCCACCGCTCGCCTTCTGCCCGAAGACCCGCGCCGGGATCACGCGCGTGTCATTCAGCACCAACAGATCGCCCGGCCGCAGCAGTGACTCAATCGCGCCAAACGCGGCATCTTCCGCCCGTTGGTCTTCCAGCACGAGCAGGCGCGAGCTGGCTCGCTCGGGCAGCGGATACTGGGCGATCAGCTCCTGCGGGAGCTCGTAGTCGAAATCGGAAACACGCATGGCGCGCGATGCTACCACGCACCGGCGCCCTGAATGCGGATCAAGCGAAGGCGCAATCTCCCTTGCCACACCCTGCTCGTGCGCTACACTAGCGCCTCGAAAGCCGGGATGGCGGAACTGGTAGACGCGCCGGATTCAAAATCCGGTTCTGGCAACAGAGTGCGAGTTCGATTCTCGCTCCCGGCACCACCTCTTTATCTCGGGCCCTCCGCCAGGCTCGAAACCGCGCACCTGGCCGGTGTAGCTCAGTTGGTAGAGCATCTGATTTGTAATCAGAGGGTCGCAGGTTCGACTCCTGTCGCCGGCTCCATATCGCACACAGCAAAAGGGCCAGCCGAAATGGCTGGCCCTTTGCTTGTCTGCACTCCCGCGGGTCGGTCCTAGCGGAAGATGCTTTCGTGGCGGGCTTCGCTCATCTGCGGCGCATCCGCCGGGCAGACCGACTCCGGATCAATCCGGGCGGCATCATCCACGAGCCCCAGCTCGGCAGCAGTCGGCATGTCGCCACGCGAGATATCGAGATACTCGAGCAGTCGGCCCATGCCATTCAGCGCCCGTGCCTTGGCGATCTCCATATCGTGCTGGGCGTTGATGTAGGCACGGCTCGCCTCGAAGTGCTCGTTCTCGGTGTCGAGCAGATCCAGCAGGCTGCGCTGGCCAATGCCGAACTGCTGACGATAGGCGGTACGCACGCGGTCGGACGAGTCCCGATGCTGGCGCAGGAAGCGCAGCTGACTGTCCAGCGAACGCATGTCGTTGTAGGCCACCGACACCGTTTGGCGCACATTGCGGCAAACCGACTCTTGCTGATCGCGCGCCTGGTTGAACTCTTCGGTGAACTGGCGGACCCGCGCCTGGTCAGTGCCGCCGCGGAACAGGTTCCACGTCATCACCACCAGCGCCGAGGTGTCATGGATACGGATGTCCTCACGTTCGAGCACATCATTCTCGTAGGCATGACGCAGTTGCAGGTCCAGACGCGGATGGAAGGCCGAACGGGCCACGTTGCGCTGTTCCTGGGCCGCTTCCATGTTGCGCAGCGAGGCGAACATGGCCGGGTTCTTGGTGATGGCCTCGGTCAGGGCCTCCTGAACCGTGCCGGGAATCGGCTCGTCAGAGAAGGTCCCGACCAGATCCACCCGGTCGTCAGCGGGCATCTGCCCTACGATCCGGTAGTACCGCGCATTCACGTCGTGCAGATTCTGGCGCTCGGTCAGCAGGTTGGACTCGGCCAGAGCCAGACGCCCCGAGGCCTGCTCGAGGTCAACGCCCCGGCCCACGCCGCGATCGGTCTGGTCCACGATCTGGTCGTAAACCTCCTTGTGCGCGTCGTAGTTCTCCTGCGCCAGGTCGACCAGGGCACGCTGACGCTGGACATCGGCGAAGGCCCGCACGGCTTCCAGTGCGATCTCCTCGGTTGTTTCGCGCAGCTCGAAATAACGCACCCGCTGAATCTCGCCCAGGCGGCTCACTTCGCTTGCGGTCTCGAAGCCGTCGTAGAGCATCTGCGTCAACGTAATGTCCACGCCCCGCGGATTGCGCGAGAAAGAATCAAAATTGTCGTCGCTGGAGCGCTGGCGCTGATACCCGGCACGGGCGTTCAGGTCGATCTCCGGCAAAAAGCGCCCGCGCGCGCCGGTCTGCTCTTCCCCGGAGGCACGAAAGGCATGCCAGCGCGACTGCACATCGGGGTTGGAAAGTACCGCTTCCATCGCGGCGTCACGCAACGGCTCCGGTGCCTCGGCCTGCGCCGAACCACCCACTACCATCGCCACGGCCGCCGTCAGGGCCAGCAAACCACCTTTGCCAACCGCAGGCCTAATTCGGTTCATCATTTTTGTCCTCCCATAAAACCTGTTCGCCCACTCTTTTTGTCACCGAGCCAGCGCATACCGCTAACCGGAAGAAACGCTTATGTACGCCTCACACATTTGAACGATAGGCCTAAGCCCTTACCCGCGCAATCATTTTTGAAATGGTTCACATAACGGCAAACAAACGCCTGATAAGGCGAGAAACACCGCACAGCACTACGCTTGGGATTTATGTTTGTGGCTTTCCACAAAGGCGTAGCCCATCATTCGGGAAGTAGTGCTTTTTTCAGCCACCGGAGAGCGCGCCGACGTGCCTGGCATCTGGCCCCGCAACCCGTCCCGACTGATACGGCGCGCAAGCCTCGTGCTTGTGCTGGTCGCCGGGGCGTGGCTGCTGGGCGCCAGCCATGCAGGCCTCGACAGCTTCGCCCAGCTCGAGCAGGTTGCGGCCGACCGATATGGGCCGGAGACCGCCGAGCGCGTGCGGCGCTGGCGCGAGCTGCTGGAAGATCTCGCTGATGAAGACGAACAGACCCAGATCACGCGGGTGAACGAGTTTTTCAATCGTCAGCTGCGCTACCAGGACGACCAGGTCACCTGGGGCCAGGAAGACTTCTGGGCCACCCCCCTGGAGGCCTTGGACAAGGGTGCTGGCGACTGCGAGGACTACTCCATCGCCAAGTACGTCAGCCTGCGCAAACTGGGTATCCCCGATGAACGCCTGCGGCTTTTCTACGTCCGAGCCCGCCTTGGCGGGCCTGGAAGCCATCTCAGCCAGGCGCACATGGTTCTCGGCTATTTCACCGACCCGCGAGACGAGCCCAAGGTCCTGGACAACCTGGTGACCCGAATTGAACGCGCCTCCCAGCGCGACGACCTGACGCCGATCTTCTCGTTCAATAGCGAGGGACTCTGGCCCGACGGGCAGGCACAGTCCGCGGCCGACCCTACGGCACGCCTGTCACGCTGGCGCCGCGTCCTGGAGCAACTGGACGAATACGGCCTTGATCTCGACCGACCCATTAACTCGACCCCGGAATGAGGGCGCAGTCATGACGCTGAGAAAACAACTCTGGATCGCGGTAGCCATCATCATGCTGCTGGCGTTACTGGTCAGCATCGTGGTGAGTACCCTGTCGGCCCGCAACTACCTGGCGCAGCAGCTGCTGACCAAGAACATCGACAACGCCGCATCCCTGGCCTTGTCGCTTTCCCAGCTGCCCAAGGACGAGACCACCGTGGAGCTGCAAATCGCCTCGCAGTTCGACACCGGCCACTACCAGCACATCCGGCTGATCGATCCGACCGGCGACCT
Organism: Thioalkalivibrio sp. ALRh; assembly: GCF_000381425.1. Taxonomy (NCBI): domain Bacteria; kingdom Pseudomonadati; phylum Pseudomonadota; class Gammaproteobacteria; order Chromatiales; family Ectothiorhodospiraceae; genus Thioalkalivibrio; species Thioalkalivibrio sp. ALRh. The sequence continues at coordinate 12,332 of NZ_KB906522.1, read as the reverse complement.
CATGATCGAACGCCGCAACCCCGAGCCACCCCAGGGCGTGCCCGAATGGTTTGTCGAGCGCCTGGCCTTCAACGTGCGCCCCGGGGTCGCGCATGTGTCCGATGGCTGGTCTTCGTTCGGCACGCTGATCGTCGAGAGCCAGACGAATTACGCCTACGAGGCCCTGTGGGACGGCACCCTCCGCCTCACCGCGATCTTTGCCGGCGGTTTGTTGATCATCGGCCTGATTGGGTCGTTCCTGCTCGGCCGGCTGATTCGGCCTCTGAAGCAAGTGGTGGAACAGGCCGAGGCCGTCGGCGAAAGGCGGTTCGTGACCACCCCGGAACCCCGCACCTGGGAGTTCCAGGCACTGGTCCGCGCCATGAACCGGCTGACCGAGCACGTCCGGATGATGCTGCAGGAAGAATCCACGCGTTTAGAACGCCTGAAAACTCGCCTTCAACACGATGATGTAACGGGCCTTTTGAACCGCGAATCCTTCCTGGCCCGATTCCAGTCGACCCTCGAAAATCGGCACGCCGGTTCCGCCGGGAGCTTTGTCGTCCTGCGCGTCGCCAGCCTGCCCGAGCTCAACCAGGCGATCGGACACGACAAGCTGGATGAGCTTCTGGCACGCATTGCCGAAGTCGCGGAACAACAAACCAGCGTGACCGATTACGGCGCCGCAGGGCGCCTCAAGGGTTCCGATATTGCCGTCTTTGGCGACGGCATAGGGGACAGCCGCCGTTTTGCCGAGTCCCTGCTGACGGCGATCCGCGCGGAGCTGGGCCCCAAAGCTCCCGAAGCCATGGCCTTGCATTTGGCCGGGACGCCCTACCACCCCGACGACACCACCGGAGAGGTGCTCAGCCGCGTCGACCAGGCGCTGGTCCGCGCGGAACTGGAGCCGGGCGATTCCATCGCCGAAGAACCTCATGCCGTGCTGCCACATGCCAATCAGAACGAATGGCGCACCGCGATCACCGTGGCCATGGCCACGCATGGCGTGAAGCTCGCGCGATTCCCGGTGATAGACGCCGACCACCAGCTGATGCACCACGAAGCGCCGATGCGCCTGCTGCTGGATGGCGAATCGCGCCCGGCGGGCTATTTCATGCCTTGGGCCGTACGCCTGGACCTGATCCGGCAGCTGGACGACGCCGTCCTCGATGCCGCCATCGATCAGCTACGAGCAGGAAACGAGCGCCTCGCAATCAATTTGTCGGTCGACAGCCTGCAGGACACCGACTTTCGCCAACGCCTGGAATCCCGCCTGGCCTCCGACCCGGAAGTGGCCGGTCGACTGTGGCTGGAATTCCCGGCCCGGGGCGCCCTGGCGCATCCGGCCGAACTGCGCGACCTGTGCCGTATCGCGCGTGTCACGGGCTTCGTGGTCGGTCTAGAGCACGCGGGGCCGGAGGCGTTCCGCTCACACGACCTTACCGCGTATGGGCTGCATTACGTGAAGCTGCAGGCCTCGCTGATCCAGGGTGTCCATCGATCCACGGAGACCCAGGCGCTGATTCGCGGGCTTTGCACCCTCGCGCACTCGATCGGCATTCTGGTGATCGCCGAAGGCTGCGACAGCACCGACGATATCGAGCCCCTGATGGAGCTTGGGATCGACGGCGTGACCGGCCGAGCCGTTCAGTCCCTCAAGGCTTGATCGCCACAAAAAAGCCCCGCCAACAATGGCGGGGCCTCGCGGATACCAACGAACCGCGCGTTCTACTGGTCGATCTTTAGCTGGTCGTTATCCAGCAATGCCTGGATGATGACATCGGAGCTGCCGCCCAGATCAACGCCCTGCAGCGTGATGATCTGATCCGCATTATCCCCGTTCGCACCCAGCTGCCCGGTGGAATGCACGAACAGTACGGTATCGCCTCCCTGCGATTCTGCATACAGATACTGACCCAGCTCGCCTGCCTCCTCGCCCTGCAAAAGGTCCGAGAGGTCCAGAACATCGCCACTGCCGTTATCCGATAGCTTGAAGTCGGTAATGACGTCATGGGCGGCGGGAGTGCCATCCATCGCCTGATCGCCAAAGAACCAGACGAAGGTGTTGCTGCCGCCACCCCCGGTGAGCGTATCGCTGCCCGCACCACCGATGATCACGTCGTCACCATCACCCCCGATGATGCTGTCATTCCCGGCACCGCCATAGAGCAGGTTGTTACCGCCACCCCCGATCAGGGTGTCGTCGCCCGTACCGCCGAACAGAATGTCGTCGCCGTCATTGCCGATCAGCGTGTCGTTGCCGGCACCTCCCAGGAGCATACCCTCGGTCCCGGCTGCCACCACCAGCTCCACCCCGTCATCGTTTGCAGCCTCCTGGATGACGTAATGGTCGGGTGCCAGTTGCAGCTTGATCGCGTCGGTGAGCGTGATGCTGTCGCCGTCACCGTCCATGATCGCCAGATCCAGCCCGAAGTCGAGCGGGCTGCCAATCGGACTCGATGTCAGCCCGCCAAATCCACCGATCTGGAAGCGGCCGCCGCCAGCATGATGATATTCGACACTGTTCAGGCCATCCTCGGCGAACACACCAATGGTCGTGCCGGACTGTACACCCTCGAACACCGCGTGATCGCCCACCAGACGGATCGAGAACAGATTCCCCGATAGCGAGAAGTTCTCGGACTGGTTTTCTGCCCATCCGGTCATGTCCACGGTGTACGTCTGCCCGCCGTACTCGACAAAGGCACCCGTGATCCGTACCGGATCACCATCGCCCACCCGGTTATTGCCATCCGGGTCGTTGAAGGCCTCGACCCGAATGGTGGTGTCATTCGCCGTCGAGATCCGCGCGGAGGCACCGTCGACCAGTACGTGTCCGTCGAACATATGCCCTGGGTTCGCCGGGTCGTATCCCGCACCGTTCGGCGGGATCCCGGAGGCGTTTTCGACATAGTCCACCCGCATCGCCTGGCCGCTGCTCACAAACACGTTGCCGACGCCGCCCTCGTTGGAGTTCGTGTTCACCGAAGTGGCGCCGACCGGAGTCAGCAGGATGTCCGGGAAGCCGTCCGCGCCCGTGAAGTAGTTGTAGTATCGGTTGCCGGCATCACCTGCCAGAGAATAGCCACCATCATCGACCGAGAACCGCTGTTGCTCGTCGAGCGGCTGAACCAACTCGAAGTCATAGGTATCCGGGCCTTCCGGGTCCAGGTTGAGGCTGGCGGTGAACACCTTGGCCGCTAGCACGTCGGGATCATCCGCCCCGCTCCCGCCGGAATGGGTCGACCCAACCAGCGTCTGGCCATCGCTGGTCACGTAGTAGTACACCTGCTGCCCGCCCGATGTGAGACCCGATACGTGCCCGTTGGCATAGGCGAACTTCACTGTACCGCCCGGGTCGGCACCGAAGTTGTCGTCGACCCGGCCGTCCAGGTCCAGACGCACACCCTCGATCTTGCTGAATGCACTGTCGGCATCGTTTACCAGGAAGCCCAGATCGGGGACGATCGGGGTCGGCCCGTCATCCACAAAGGACAGCGCACCGCCCAGCGGGATTGCTTCCGTCGACAGGACCGCATAATCACCATCGCCGTCCGTTGCCGTCGCCGTGGCGGTCAGCGTTACCAGACCACCCAGCGTCTCGATGGCATTCGGGTCGCTGCTGCCCGTATGGTCCATCGGCCGATACAGCGTAAGTTGCAGTACGGCCTCATCCGCCTCGTTGGTCGTGATCTGCAATACGAACACGACCTCCCCGTCCGCACTGCCCGTGATCGTCTGGCCATCCTCCGAGAGCGTCAGGCTGATCGCCTGCCCCTGGCTGAACAGGCCGGTGGAGCCATCCTCGGCCGCCAGACCGGCCAGACCCAGCGCATAGGCCCAAGTCAGCTCACCGGGGCCGTCGGCGCCGTAGTTCACCTCGACCTCGAACAGGCCGTCCAGCACGATGGCGTCCGTACTGGCGCCATCCACGGTCTCGTCGTCACGCACGATCAAGCCGAGATCTCCTAGATCGAATGTGATCCCCGCGCTATCAAAGGCCGGCCCATCGTCCGCAAACCGGAGCAGCTCACCCAGATCGGCATAGGCGTAATCCTTCGCCCTGTCTCCATCCCCGTCTGTGAGCGTGACCTCGCCCCGCAACACGATCTGGCCGGACGACAGCGCCAGGACATCCGCCTCGAAGTCTTTGCCATCCTTGGAAGCATGATCCACCGGCTGGTACTGACTAAGCACCAGTTCGTTCGTATCGCCATCCAGCCAGACTCGAAACACGGTGTTGCCATCGTCGATCGACTCGGCCGAAGTCGCCGTGGTCCCGATGATCATGCCCCCGACGGCAAACAGAACAACCGCAGTGCCCCCACTGGACAGGCCCCGCTTGTCGCTGCCATCCCCACTGGTGGCCTGCTGCCCGGCTACGCCGTCCTTCAGGCTCAGGCTGTACGCCCACTCCTCTGCGTGTTCGCTCGCCGAGCCATCCGCTCCGAACGTGCTGTCCTCACCCAGCCGGAAAAAATGCGCAAGCGAAACACGGTCCTCTCGGCCGTCCGGATCCTCCAGGGTTCCACCTTCCAGTGCCGCATCGGAAGTCTGAAGGGTGATGCTGTCCAGCGAAGCCACTTCGACTGCCGGGCTTGGCCCGTCGTCGACGATCGCCAGCAAAGCGCCAAGATCGACCGTGGCCAACGCGCTATCGCCCGCCGCGTCCGTGACGACCGCAGTCAACGTAATGCCAGTACCCGCCAGAGTCAGCACATCCGCCGAGTCGGTTGCATCGGGGTGCATCACGGCCAGCATCTGTGTAAACGTCACCACGCCCGCCGCATCGACCGAGACGGTGAATGCCAGGGCACCGGTTCCGGTCACGCCCTCGATTACACCCGCGTTGTTAACCAGGCTGATCGGCTCGCCGCTGATCGTGGTTACAAGGCCCGTGCTCGCTGAACCGGCCAGCCCCAGTCCGTAGGCCACGCCACCCGGACCATTCGAGCCGTAGTCGACCAGGAAGGCTCCCGAGAAATCGACGGTGGCCACTGAACCATTGGCCGCGCGCAGGTCCGTTTCATTCACGAGCAAGGCGCGCCCGCCGAGTTCGGCCTCAATCACGCTGATCGAAGGGGGGGTACTCGGCACATCTGGCGTATCAGCCGGTACCGCGGGCGAAGCCGGCAAGGGGGCGCCGTCGAGGCGGAACTCGGGCTCGCCGAAAAGGTTGGAGGGGAATTCATAGCCAACCGGGCTGATTTCTTCGACGTTCCGGGCAATGCGCACAAAGCTCACACCGCCCTCGCCACCACCATCAAGACCCGCCGCCGGCGCCTCCAACAGCCCGTCCAGGCTCTCGCCCCGTTCCAGCGCAGCAATAATCTCCTCGACCGTGGCTTCACCTAGCTGCGACTCCATCGGATCTGCCCCAGCGGACTGCGCGAGGTCGTCCGTGATCGTCGCCTGCTCGCCTTGCGCAAGGGTAAGTCCGGACCCATCCGGAAAGGCCAATTCGATCAGGCCGTCTGACTCTGCGATCACCTCCTCGCCCACATATATCGGATCACCCGGCTGCAGGACTCGAACATTGCCGGCCTCATCGCGTGCGAAGGCAGTACCGATGACATTTTCAACGATGGCAACAATGGCTTGTTGATCCATGGCCGTATCCCTCGTCATGCACCCCACAGTGGGATGCTCATGACTTACTGAATACGCCCGGCGTCAAAATCCCGTTAGCTGTACTGAAGTACAGGGGATGAGTTTCTCCATACACCCGTCAAAACGATGGCGGTCTCGCCTCATACAAGGACACAAAAAAGCCCGGGTCCGCGATGCGGCCCGGGCATGTTCCATCGGGGAGTGAACGCCTTACTGATCGATGGTCAGGTGGCCGTTCTCGATCAGCGTCTGGATGAAGTCATAGGACGAATCGAAACCCTCCATGCTGACCCCTTCCAGCGTAATCGCATAATCAGCGCCGCCCGTGTCCGACCCAAGCATGCCGCCCGAACTGATGTGGAGCACGGTATCCTCGCCCTGCGACTCGGCCATCAGGTACTGGTCGATGGTCTCCCGGCTCGCACTCGACAGCAGCTCGCCGAGCGTAATCTGGGCCGCACTACTCTCGCTTTCCAGGCTGAATCCCTGGATCACAAACCGAGCGGGGTCATCCGTCGTCCCCTGCCCGCCTTCCGCGACCACGAAGATGTCCTGATCCGAGTCCACGGTCAGGAAGTTCGCGCCAAAGTCATCGGCTTCTTCGAGCGCCTCCACCGACTCGGTGGCGAGGGCTTCCTCGGCTCCGGCAGGATAGAAATCGGCATCTTCGCCCTCGCCAACCTGGACCGACAGATCAACCGGTCGAACCGAGAACTCGCTTCGATCGCCGCTCCCTCCCGAGCCTGTGCTGCCGCCCTGGAACGCGATGTAGGAAAACGTCTCGCCGCTCAGCTCCAGGAAACCGTCTTCGTTCACATCCGCGGCAAGATCACGAGCCTCGCCGATGCGCACTCCATCGGCATCGTAAAGGTGATACGAGCCGCCATTGATCGCACCTTCAATCTGGAACACTGCTGTATCCGTGGGGCTGACCAACGTAAACAGCAGGGCCTCGCCAAATTCGATCGCGTTCGGATCATCCGATGCCGACTGATGGTCGATCGCAAAGAACCCGTCCTGATGCGATACCGCGGCACTCTGCGCGCCCGTCGACTTCAGGTTGTTCGCGTTCGCCATCGTGCCCTGCACATCACTGGCGCCGACCACATGAGCCGAGGCAAACAGATCCGGCCCGGGTTCGGGGGGTTCTTCCCCGCCTGGTTCGGGAACCCGCGCAAAAGCGCTGTCGGTATCCACCAGACTGGGGAGATCCACCAGTTCGATCGTGCCCTCCACGATCACGTTCAACTGGTTACCGTCCACCACACCTGCCCGGATTGCGGCCGCCCCGGCCTCGGTCAGTACCACCACCCAGTTGCCCGCCCCATCCTGAGCGAGCGCAAGATACGCCGTATCGCCGCCGACAATGCTGTAGACGATTGCGCTGGCTAGAGCGGGGTCCAGCCCATCCAGATTCAGGGTATGGGAAACCTCGAAGACCACATCGCCCGCAGCCGCATCGTTCGCGTCGTCATAGCCGTATCCGGCCGCCACGGATACCGACACCGTTAGCGTCGGGTTGGCGGTCACCGGAGGGGGCGGCTCAACCGGTGGTTCTACTGGTGGCTGCCCGGGAGGCACAACCGTGTCCGCCGTTTCTCCTCCCGGCACCGCGACGGTCTCGCCCAGAGCATCGGGACGACCGAAGACGTTTTCCGGAAAAGTGTAGTTAATCGGCTCTACTGGCTCGTTAATGCGTGCGACACGCACGAAACCGCCGCCATCGCTATCACCACCTTCGAGACCGGCCGCCGGTGGCGCAATCAGCGCATCCAGTGACTCACCACGCTCCAGGGCCGCAATCACTTCTTCCGCCGTCGGAATCTCTGGATTGTCCGCACGGCCGCTATCCGCCAGAGCTTCGCCCACCAGGACCTGCTGACCCTCACCGAGCGACAAGACACCACCTTCCATTGCCTGCAGATCAGCCGACGCCCCCTGCAGTGGGATCACCTCTTCCCCCGCATACACGGGATCGCCGACGGCGAGCACCCTGGAATTGCCGTCGACATCTCTCGCAATCACAGTCCCGGTCAATGCCTGGACGGTGGCCACTACCGTATTCACTGCCATCGAATCCCCCTCATGCGCCAGCCCTCAAGACCGGCTCAAACAGACGCCTTCGCGTCCATAATCGATCCAACCTCAGTGCCTGGTCTGGGTCCATCGCCACCGGCACACCGCTGTGCATGACACGTGATGTTCTAGCCAGCCTTTTCTAGAGAAGGCCTTCGTCGTCTTCCATCAAATTCAGTCGCCGAGCCGAAGCCCGAAGATCCTTGCGGCCCAGCAGCTTCTGCTGCGCCGCATCCGGAAGGTCCGTAAACCGGATCACACCCTTGTACGTGAGCACCTCCACCAGGTCCTCCAGCACACGAATCAGCTCCAGATCCGAGGCCTGCAACGCGGCGGGCGCAGGCTCAGCATTATTTCCAGCCAAGAAGCCCAGAAGTTCCGGCGACTCGGCCGCCATAAACTCCGCACACTCGGCATTCGCGTCCCGACTCACTAAGTCAATCCTGCCTTCTGCATCCCGTCTCACATACATAGGCCGCCTCCCGGCCGCTCGGCATTCCAGTACCCAGCCTACACCCTCAGACACGGGAAAGCCCCGCCGATTCGGACCGGCGGGGCTTCTTCCCGTTCGACCAGTTACTGGTCGATCTTCAGCTGGTCGTTATCCAACAATTGCTTGACGAATTCAGCCGAATCCCTGCCGTCCATGCTAACGCCCTCCAACACGATGGACTGATTGTGCGCCCATTCACCATTGCCGTTATTCGCGTTACCACTATTGCCCGGCGACGTGTCGCCCTCCGTTCGTACATACAGAACCGTGTTGCCTTCGCCATCCTCTACCGCGAGGATGAACTCATCGACATTGTCGGAGTCCGCTCCGACCAGCAGGTCCGAAAGGTCCAGCCGGTCAGCATCCCCTTCGCCAGTAAAACCTTGTTCCCAATCGACCGTGAAATCTCGCACCACATCCTGCGGCATTTCGTCGGGATCAAAGTCGTCTCCGGAGTTCCCTGGGCCGGTCGACGGGACGTCCCCGGCCACATCACCGGGCCAGATAAACGTATCGGCACCGTCACCACCGATCAGGATGTCATTGCCGGCACCAGCCGCGATCTGATCCGCACCCGAGGTGCCCACCAGGATCTCGTCTACCTCCGTACCCGCAATGGTTGCACCCGGCTCGAGATCGTCACCCCAGATCACCTCCACATCCGGGCTGTCGATACGGATCGAAAGGGTCGCAACCGCTTCGTCACCGTTCGGATGCGTCAGCTTGTAATCGAAGGTCTCAATGTTCCCGGCGTTGGCAACATCATTGGATGCCGTATAGGTATACGTCCCGTCCTCCGCGAGGGTCAGTGAACCAAACTCCCCGGCCACCGTATGTTCGCCATCGACTTCGACGAATCCATCGCCATCGAAGACGCTCAGGGACGTCGAATCGCTTCCTGGCTCATCGGAATTGCCTTCGGCATCCTCATCCGTAATCACATTCCCAGTAACCGTGTTAGACGCCTGCTGGTCTACCACAATCTCCGAGAATCCGACCTCCCCGCCCCAAGAGATGGGACCAAAGCTCCCGCCGTTGGTTTGCTCCCCAACCAGTTCCAGTCGGTAAGACCCCGAACTCAGGTCCTCGGGTAGGTCCAGCGGCACGTTCAAGTCGGAACCATCTGAAGCCTTTCGCGTGATAACATCACTCGCAAGAAGTTGTTCACCTTCAACAATGTCGTCTTGGTAGAGCGCCCACGTGAATTCGGCTTCGCCCTGAGAAATGATCCCTGCCCAAAGGCTGAACTCCGCAGCCATAGAGACCGAACCCGTATAGCCCTCACTTATCGTGAACTCGCGAGTCTCTGTCCAATCCGTCGCTTTCTCACGACCGCTCAGGTGTTCTTCCAACGACTCGCCGACATAGGCCGTATTCAGATTATCGACCGCGCTCACTGCACTGGCGTAAACGACCTCCGTGCTGTCGACATCCACGTCGCTCCATACGCCATCCGTGGAAACTGCTTGCGCCGACACCTCGATCTCATCGGATCCAGCATCGGGACGTACCGTCAATCCATCGATATCGGCCGGGTTCACCGTATAAAGGCCATCGACCGCTGACTGTACGTTGCCGTTGACCAGTAGTTCGCCGCCCTGTACCTCCAGCTGGTAGTAGTCGATCTCGCCCGGGTCATCGATACTGCCGTCGAGCGAAACCGTGTAGATAGTGGACGTGACATCCAGCTGCCCCTGGATGTTGCTGACATCGACGACTTCGTCCGGATGCGTAGAACGCACCTCGAACACAACCTCCGCTCGACCGTTCTCATCCAGCGTCACCGTCAGCGACTCGTCCTCGGCAGGGAACACGGTGCTATCCGAATTGGCCGGGTCGTACCACGAGGTCTCGTAGAGCTCCTCGCCGTTCACAAAGACCTTAAAGGTGTCCCGCGTACCGCCACGATTCTCCCAAGACGGAAGCCCATCCGGGTTTCCATCTTCCCAGCCACCTTTCGCTTGCTGCGTCCAGCTGAGGTTGAAAGTTTGCCCGGCATTGGTCTGCCCAAAGTCGAACATCAGTGTCTCGGTATCCGCCGGCGGATTGGGATCGTTAATATTCCCATCACCGGAACCGCCGACACCCAGGTCCGCGAAACCATCCTTGAGGACAGTCTCCTGGCCCTCCTCGGAATCGACCGAAACCGAAACCGTCGGAATCAACAGGGTCTCGACCTCAGGCAAATCGACCAGCGCAGGATCAAAGATAATCGGAATCTCATAGCTGGCGGCATCACCATCACCATCTTCCGCATGGAAGGTCACCGGAAGTTCAAAGCTCTCCGATGCATCCATGTAAGTCCCGGACATACCCTTGATGTTGTATTGGTTCCCGCCCGAGGCTCCCAGGAAACGGATCTCGTCAAACCCACCTGGCTCACTAATCGACAAGCTGTTACCGGACCCCACGAGGTCGCCATCGCGGTAGATCTCCCAGCTCGGCGTACCCTGGTTCCCCATCGTGAAGTCAAGATCCGTGACGTGCTGATTAAAGCTTGCGGACAGGGTTTGACCGCCACTGATTAGGTTGTTCGCGACACCAATACCGCTTCCAGACCAATTGACGGCTCCATTATCCGACGCAAACTGGACTTCCAAACCGTTGTCGAAGACAAACAGGTCATCGTCGATTCCACCACCAGCGGTCAGGCTTTCTTCGTCGAAACTGCTCCGTGCCACCGGGTCGATCGGCTCCAGCACACTGATGTTGTAGCCACCATCAATACCCGCCTGAATCGTGAAGACCGGGTCTCCATTTGAATTGAGAGCGGTCAGTGTCGCCGTATCGGCGTCAAAACTGGACGTTAGCTTGTCGCCTCGCGAGGTCAGAAGGACTTCATCCCCATCGAGCAGCGCCACGAGATACCCGTCGTTATCAACGGATAGTTCTATGTCCTGAATGAATGCCCCATCGACGTCCGCACCGATGTTGAGCCCGTTGTTGCCTTCTACCGGGCTGTCGGTTATCTCACCGGTAAGGGTAATTCCTTCACCGTCCTTGAATACGGGCGCATCGTCGCGGATCAACACGTCGATGGTGTCATCGGCAACCTGGCCGTTATCGTCGGTCAGCGTGACCGCGATCGAGTCCTTCCAGTCCAGATTACGACCCTGACCCTCGGGATGCTCGATCGGCTCGCGGAACTCCAGATCGAAACTCACTTCCCCGGTATCGCTATCGAAACCATTGAGGGTCAGCAGATTGCCATTGTCGGTTTCGATACCTACCGTATTGGATTCGCCAAGCGCTTCGAGTTGTTCGAGCGTCAAAAGCACAGAGCCATTTTCATCGGTGGCCCCGGCGGTGTTGCTCCCACTCAAGGTTCCTGCGATTGCCAAGCTTGCGATCCCTGCGGGCGCATTGAGCGCGAAGCTGCCCGACTTCACCAACTGAGCGGGATCTGGATTCGTGCCGTTCTCGAGATGCTTCTCGTCGAAGAAGAAATCCTTCTCGCCCAATCCTGTGATTTCCGGCCCCGGGACCGGAACCACTGTGACTGCGGACGCCTGACCAGTCAGCTCGAACGGATTCACCCCGTCCTCGGCGATGGTCACCGAGCCTTCGACAGTCGCGTCGAGCTCGTTCCCCGAGACCTGGCCGTTACGGACGGCAGCAGCTCCGTCCTCGGTCAGAACCACGTTGTTACCATCCAGCGCGAAATAACCGTTGCTGTCCTCAGTCAGCGACAGGGCAATGTCACCCGCCAGGTTGCCATCGATGCCGTCCAGGTCCAGATCCGTGGTGACTTCAAACACCACATCGCCCGCGCCCGCCGACTGCGGCCAACCCTCGGTAGCACCATCCGCCAGGGCAAGATCCACCGTCAGCTCCGGATTCGGCGCCGGCACTTCGCCCACCGACGCATCATCCACGCCGGTCACCGTAAAGCTGTTGGCCTCGTCCTCACCGATCACCTGCGTGCCCGTTACCGTCACGCTGGCTCCCGCCGGATCGAACTGACCATTACGGATCGCCTGCGCACCGGCCTCGCTCAGCACCACCGCATCACCGGCTTCGTTCAGCTCGAAGTACCCCTGCTCATTGCCTCCGGTGATTTCATAGCTCACCTCACCGCCCAACTCCGGATCGATCCCGGCGTAGTCGGTTTCGCTGCTCAGCGTGAATGCCAGCTGCCCTTCCGAGGCCTGGTCACTGCTCTCCAGATCCAGTG
>NZ_KB906521.1:0-181424 GCF_000381425.1 Thioalkalivibrio sp. ALRh | reverse complement strand
TTCCCGGGCGAAGAAGGCGGAGGCCTTTTTTAGGATGGCCTTGTCTTCCCGCAGCCGGCGATTCTCTTCCTCCAGCTCCCGGATCCGTCGCTGCTCCGGCGTCAAAGGCCGGCCATCGCCGGCCTCCCCGGCACGATCCGCCTTGAGTTGCTCGACCCAGCGCCGAACGGCCGTCTCGCCCACCCCGGTGTCCCGCACCACTTGCGGCACACTCTGGCCCTCATCCACCACCATCCGGGCCACCCGAAGCTTGTACTCCGGATCAAAATTCCTGCGTCCCATATCGTCTCCTCGATCAGATCCCAATCATTCCACCGATCGAGGTGTCCACGAAAATTAGACCAGCACACCGCCACCAAGAACCGCCCCTTCGGCCGAAGGACATAACCCCCAACTAAGTCCCACGCCCCGCAATGGCGGCCAGATACAACGCACGATGCTTTGCTACGTTACTATCCGCCGAATACAGCTCCTGGACTCTTTTCTGATTCGCGCGCCCCTTCGCGGCTCGCGCATCCACATCCATCGCATAGAACTTTATTTTTTTCGCAAACTCGTCGGGCTCTCCCAAGATGCACCCCGCGTCATCCAGGACCTCGGATGGCCCACCGCTATCCGTACTCAACACGACGCATCCCTCGCTCATGGCTTCAATCGCCGTCCTCCCGAACGACTCTGTCCCGGGCTTCGAGGTCATCACCAAGATATCCGTCGACCGGAAAAACTCCGCCATCTCGTCATGTGGCACATTGACCTGCGCACTTAAGGCCTTCCCCAGCACAGCATGCGCATCCCTTAGAAAGATTTCGGCCGCTTCTCGATCTCTCTCATCCACACAACCGACCGCCATCCGGAAATACGCCGTCACCGCCTCATCCGCCACCAAACGACGGGCTATCTCGAGCGCGAGCGGCCAATCCTTCCATCCGCAGTAACGACCTGCAAACCCAATCGTTATCTTGCCGGCCTGCCCCACCGGCCGCGGCACCCAAGACCCGTCGCTCGACACCGCATTCTCAATCACCGCATATTCCGGCCTCGACCCAACCCTCGACAGCGCATCCTCCCAGAGATACCTATTCCGATGCGTGGTAGTAACCAACGTATCAACCACCGACAGCGATAGCCGGAACAGCGCCCGTACCAGCGCCGAATATTTCGAATATGTACCTCGGTCGGTGTGCATAACTGTGAACCGCTTTGGTATCAACCGCAGCTTGATCGAAACACCAATCAAAAAGAGGCTCGCCTGCGCTTGCGTGTGCACCACTTTCGCATCCGTATTCCGAAGGTACCGCACCACCTTCATTACATAACTCGCAAGCTCCAGCGGCCGCCTCACAAGCGCTTTGATGCGCGTACGCCGCCCGATGCCAATACAACAAAACCCCAGATCCCCCTCCACGCCCCCGGGGTGCAGCACCGCCACGTCCAGCTCCGCCGACAGATTTCGCGCAATTATCTTTATCGATTCCTGCTCCCCGCCCACGGTCCCGACGTTGTTATCTGTCACAACCAAAACCTTCTCCGAGCAACCGTCAGGCAGATTCTTCCCCACCGCTACACCCCTTTCCTCATCTCACGGAGCCGCACGCCATTGCCCCCGGGCCCTCACGACCGCTGCCCGCCAAATCGCGCGCACCATTACCCGCCTCTCGGCCCACGCTGGGCGACGTTAGATTCCACCGCACTCCCAAACTCCTTCCAAAACTTCGTCCTTTCCAGAGAAAGCTTGTCACTCGTATACCCTCCCGCAATGTGAAAATTACGGCGCGCTTCGGAAACTCGACGCTCTCGGTCACGCCCCAGATCCTGAATCTTCCGAGCCAAACCTTTGGCATCGCCCGGACGAATCATCGAATCTTCCGGCAACAACTCCGGAATGCCCGCCACAGTGGAGGCAACAGCCGGGCACCCTCTACTCATCGCTTCGATCAACGCACGAGGCAATCCTTCCTTAAAGCTCGGGTGCACATACACATCGACCGAATCCAGCCATTGATAAACTGCCGGCCCGGACGGGAGAACGCCATCAAAATGGCACAAGTCCTCGACACCCCAACGTCGCGCTTCCTCGATCCAGGGTTCCTTCTCACCTCCTCCCAAGATGTGGTACTCGACCGAGGGAAATTCCGCTCGCACGATCGCAAGCGCCTCCATAACTGTCTGGATACCTTTGAACCGGCCTTTCAAGCTCCCGATCTGCCCCAGCACGAGCCTTTCCGGCGCCCCCCCGGCAACCCCTTCCCGCTTCGTGAGCACCTCCGCATCCAACGGCGGAATTTCAACGTTCGAACAGGCTGCAGTAGTGGCCTCGCCGCTACAGGGATAACGCCGCTGGAGAAACTCCTTGGTTACATACAGGGCATGTGTACTTCGCCTCATTACGCGCCGCACGCGCGCAGCCATCAGTGGTGCATACAGCTTCGCCTTCATGCCGCCATAGTTCCAGTAAGAGTCCCAAGGACAGTCAACCAGCTCCACCGCCCAAGGCTTTCCCTGCTCAACGGCCTCGCGGATTGCCAGCAGCCCAAGCTCACTCGAAAGTCTTGCGATGACCGCATCATGACGCGCCACTTGCTCCCTCACCGTAACCCTCGCAGCGTTGTGCAAACCCAGCAACGACGTTAGGTTGGACGCGCTTTGCGAAAACACAAATGCAACCTTATCCGCTGAGGACAGGGGAAACAGGCCTTGTTCCTCGTGCGTGAGCGGGTCCGCGGCGCAGCGGGCGAGAACCGTAAGAGACGAGAATACTGCCAGGAAGCGAGACCAGACAGAGCTCGGAAAGCAACCGGAGGAATAGACACCCCCATCATTTCCACGTCGAAATACGTGATCGTGTACAAACAGTACGTTCGGCATACCTTCCATTCCTTTCCATGGGGGCCTCATCGGCCGGCGGCCCCTAGAGAACATCGCAGACGGACTGAATTCCCAATCGCGCCCTACCCAACCAGGGCCCCGGCTCGTCTAGCAGTTGCTAAGCGAGTGCATCCAAGAGGCGTCCTTTGAGCCCAACGGGCATCATTCGCCCACTCGGACGGGAGGTCAGCCGCGTAGACACGCCCCCGGACACCCTGCCACCACGGCAACGCCAGTACTCAGGGCCAGCCAGACCGTCAAGCATTACAAGTGGCCTACGGTGCTAATGTATGACGTGAGCGACCGCCGAAGGGCATCGAAGACGCTACCCCCCACGTTCCCCTCGGCGATAGTGCGCGTCTCGACCCCGCCTAAAAATCCAAGCGGGCGACGGATCCGGCAACGAGCGCACGGCGTTTAGCGTCCAACTACGCGCCCGCGATACGCCGTGCCCAGGCCAAACCGAAGCTGATACCGTTCGTCCGGCCCGTCACAAGCGCCTGCACCTAAAGGCGCTTGAGCCATCGCGCCTAGTCTCCGAATACAGAAGCGGCCGCCAGGTACCCCAATAGCCCGATTTTCCAGCCTACTCTGAACCATCAGCCAGCCCGTCACTCGGAAATGCGCACGGGGGAATAACTCGCAAACGCAGACGCAACCCACCCATATAGGCCGGCCATAGTATAAAACAGCAACAACGCGACAAGCCCTGCGCCATTAGGAGCGCTCGCGCAGCGGCTCAATCCCCGGGCCCCCTTCATTTGGGCCAACGCGTGGCGCGAGAGCATAGATAAACGCAGCAGCCAGAATGAGAAAATACATGCTATTTATCGACGCCGATGGGTCGAAGTACACGAGATGCCGCGCAAACAGCAGGAAAAAATAAAGCTGAAGGGCGTAACGGACTCTTGCCCATGCAATACGCGCTAAGTAGCGGAAGGTCACCCTCACTACAAGCGCCACCAAAAAGCCAAATAGCCCCGGACCGGCCCAATGCCCGGCATAAACACCATATGTCACCATATCCACAGGAATACTGGCCTGCCCTGACGGGTTAGAGATCGCCGTGTGTATTGCACCAATGGACTCCATATCCCAGTCCAACCATCGCGCAGGAACAAGGGACACCATCCCATATACCACATCGATCCCGTAACGCACTGCCACATCGCCCGACCGCACTGCATCGAGTGCGGTCGCGAGCCCAACAGCCGGAAACGACATCTCCACAATAAAGAACTCAAATGGTGACAAGCTATCACGCGCGTCCGGTATTCGGAGCTCCCCGGCTCCCGCAAGAGCATAAAAAAAGAAAAGTATCTGGTAACCAAAAAACAAAAACAGTGCCCCGACCGCCCCGATCACGGCCGCACGGCGGATAGAAAGAGCCCCATCAGACACAAACATCAGCACTACAAGACAGATAAGCAGAGCGAAGCTTAGCCGGCCGCCTTGAAAGACTGTCATCAAGAATGCAAGCACAAGTGCCGTCACCAACCCCACCACCACGCTGAAGGAACGGCAGCCAGAAAGCCACAAAGCGATAAACACCACTAGCGCGACCTTTGCGAAGTCCCCAATCGGCCGCAGAAACGACAGTGGGTTCTCAATCTCAAATGCTCCTGTCCGATACGCTCGCGCCACCTCCAACGCCCTGAAGACCCCCCCAAACGCATCGAAGTACAAGATGAAGCCAATCGCCCCAACAACCAAGAGTGCCCATGCCGCTAGGACTGCCAAACGGCCCTCCGCCACGTCCCTTCGCTCCCCAGGAGTCGGCCGACCCACCACAAGTGGTATGTAGCGGGCAACTCTCCACCCCAACGCAAAACAGGCTGCGGCAGACCAGACTAAGATAAGAGCCGCTACATAATGCACGGGTTCCAGGAGCTCCAACAGAAACTGCCGGGGCATTACCGCGAGAAAGGCGTCGGACGCCGACATCAATACGATGGGAAGAGCGACGTGAAAAACAGCCAGATACGAATAGAAATAGACCGGAAAATACAACATCCCGTTCCGCATTGCCAAGTGGAGCACGATGCCCAACAAGACA
Source organism: Thioalkalivibrio sp. ALRh (assembly GCF_000381425.1). Taxonomy (NCBI): domain Bacteria; kingdom Pseudomonadati; phylum Pseudomonadota; class Gammaproteobacteria; order Chromatiales; family Ectothiorhodospiraceae; genus Thioalkalivibrio; species Thioalkalivibrio sp. ALRh. The sequence goes on along the minus strand of NZ_KB906521.1, from coordinate 176,503 downwards.
ACCAAACTGACTAGATATAGGAGATGCACCATTAGCTCATCTTCGATAACCGCTTAAACAACCGACTGATGCGCTCATTTAAGACAACAAGCGAAAAATCAGCAGCTCGGGCACGCAGCTCATCCGGCTCGTACGTCTGCTCCAATGCCTCCTCCATCCGGCGCGCCAATTCGCCGGCGTTACCAACTCCGGCCAATAATCCTACCGAGGGACTGTTGATTACTTCCGCAGGCCCGGTCGGGCAATCCGTCGCGACCACCGGGCAACCATACGCAAGCGCTTCTATCAGGACATTCGGGAAGCCCTCATACCGCGACGCCAGCACGGTTACCCGCGCTTGTTGATAAAGTGGAGCAACGTCCGCGACGCGGCCGAGAAAGGTTACATCGTCGTGGATACCAAGGTTGAAAGCAGCGCGCTCCAGCCGCATGCGCTCCCGGCCGTCACCGGCTAACACAAGACGACATTCGCGGTCACGCCTTACCTGAGCGAACGCCTGGAGCAGTGTCTCATGGTCTTTCTGCGGAACAAGGCGGCCCACCGAGAGAATCATCGCTGGGTCAGCCGGTCTACGCTCAGGTGCATTCTGCGGGAGCGCCACCCCATTTGGCACATAACTGAGCTTTTCCGCCGGGACCTGCCAATCGTGTCGCAACTCGGCCTCCATACTCCGTGTCAACACGATGAGTTGCTTCGCGGTTCGGTATGCCGAACGCATCGCGAGCCGCTTCGCCGCCCGCTTGATCGGGCCGTATGAACTAAGCAACCCTTCGGGAGAATTTGTTTCACGAACGATGAGCGGACAGTCATAGCGCGCGCCCGTCAGGGCTAGCTGAAGCGGCAGCACATTACCGACACCAATCGCAAACAAAATATCGGGCCGCACCTCGCGGAGCCCTCGCCGCAAATGCCCGACGGCCAACAGACTCCGCTTGACACCCATAATCCGGAGCTCGATTCTTGCGTCGAGTTGCCCCAGCAGCGCTGGATCAGCACGACTAGCTACGATGACCACCCGGGTGCCGTCATTGGCAAGCACGTTTGCATATTGCACAGCAGCTTTGCCTGCCCCACCAACAAGCCACATGAGGTAGATTAACAGCTTGGCCCGGCTATCACCCTTCATATTCATTGACAGCCGGCAGCAGCAGCATATCCCCTAATTCACGATCAAACGAATCGGGCGAAAACGGCTTAAACCCCCCGGTGGGAAAGAACGTCATTTCCCCCACCAATGGATTTCCGTTCACGACATAAAAATCAACGCGCACAAACCGGAACGGACGCGATAGCTCCCTGGCAACATACAGCATCTCATCCAGGCAGGGCGGTGCCGGCTCAACCGGTCCGCAGGCATAGCCGTAGGCTACCTTCAAGGGATTCCACGATGCAGAATAGATGTTTCGGGTGTGTTCGGAAAACCGATCGTGGTCCACTTGAATCATGCGTGGATCACCGTTAAAGCAAAAAAACTTGTAATCCTTCATAGTGCCGCTGTTTTCTTTACATAAGTTCGGCTCAATCAAAATCTTTCGGTCGACCCTGTCGTAAGGCCATTCCCTCGATTGATGATACAAATTTCGTTTTAGCGCGATTCTCAAAAGTTCACGAATAACCCGAAGATTCTCGTGTTCTCGACCGTTCAACATAAACACGGTCCCTTGATCATGGCTAGTCTTTACTACGCAGCCTTCGACCGGAAGGACATCGTAAGTTATCTCGCCGGGATCACAGGTCTCGTAAAGCAGCGGAACTGCATACTCGGGGCCAACCCTCTCTGCGATATAGCCTCGGACCTTAATCTTGTCAGAACAACGAACTTTTAGATCCGTTCTGTCATGCAACTTAAGCCACTGAATCTTTTCATTAAATCGACGCGGGGTTTGCAAGTCTGGAACCATCCCGAGACGCCTCTTATACACTCTCGAAACCGCCCGTTCGTCAGACAACCATGGACGATAGACGACAAGATATCGGACCACTAAGTAGACTGGAACCAAAAACCACCGCCCCAGCACTGGAAGAGTCAAGAGCCTATCCCTCCACTTCACTGAGCACCTCCGAAAACGCAGCGAACGCACTTCGCAGGCCAGCGTCGCTGCCTGCCACCGCAGCCATCGCGATAGAGGAAACGCGTCACCATGCCAGCGAAACAGTTCACCTCACAGGACTCCTGGGCTTTTCTGCGTACACCATGTAACCCGAGACCTGCACCGAAAAACCCGACGCAACAAGCATTCTACAAACGTCGTCCCGGGTATCCATACCCTTCCGCTCAGGTGAAGCATCCACTGAGACGTATTGCGTGCGCTGCAGCGCTCGCTCCGCTCCTTTCAGCACTTCTGGCTCAAAACCTTCTGCTTCGACCTTCATCAGGGTAATTTGCGAGATACCTGCCTTGTCGATCCAGTCATCTAGCCGCACGCAATTGACATCGATCGTGCTGATAAACTCGTCGGGCTCAATGAGTGATGAGTCAGCATCTTGGTTCGCCAAGTAGAATCTTTTCGATCCGTTTTCGTCTCCTGCGGCAGCATTGACCAGATCACAATTCGGATGGTTGCTGAGGTTGAAACTGAGGCAGCGGAATACGGCCGGATCCGGTTCGAATGACGCCACGATTTTCGACTGCTCCGCGACGGCAGCAGTAAATTCTCCAGCGTTTGCGCCTATGTCTAATATTATCGCCTCATCCGGAAGTAGCCAATCGTGGTGTAGGTATTTACTACGCATTTTAGATTTAGCCACTTCAAGCCCTTTGGGCCAAATATAGCGATCGACACGACTTGCCCCGACAAAGCGCCATGAGCGTCCATGTGTAATGCACTCAAATATCTCGCCGTCAATGCGCCCGGCCTTACAACGCGAACCTAGCCGCTTAAAGTTAAACAGCGGGAGGAGCACAGGGGCCCACCGCACGTAAAGGTCTTCCGGAAGCGCGCGGAACAGCAAGGATTTGATCGTTTTCTTCAAAATTGGCCTCGATAGGTTTGAGCAAATATCCAAACGTTCCGAGAATGGGGCATAGGTCGATACTATGCTTAGTGGACGGGCGGCTGTCGCCGCACTGTCCTTTCACTCTCAAAGGATCATGTCGCCGCGTGCTCTCATGGAAAGCCCGGCGAAGCGTACATCTTTTATCTATGGTACCACCGACCCTTGTAGATGGCGCTCGCCTTACTCCAGACGCTGCTCAACGTCCGGGGTATACGCACCATCCAGGGCTGCATAGCCAACGGTTCAGTCATTTTTGATCGGACATGTACCGTTTGGCATGGGCAAGAATCCATAGCATCATAGCAATGTATGCCACAACGCCAATTAGAGAGAAAAAGGCGACGGCCCAAATGTCGCTACCAAACCAGTAAAACCCGACAACAAGGCCCAAAGCCTTGGTACCAGTGCTGAACAACTCGTACACGAGCAAGCCACGCTGAACACCGAGAACCGGAACTGCCGCAACGGCAGGCTTGTTGATGAAATTGAACAGGAAGAAAAAGGCCAGCCAGCGGGCATATTCGCCTGCTATCAGCCAGTCCTCGCCGAACACCAGGCCGAAAAGCCAGGGGCCGAACAGCACAACCAGGCCAAACGGCACAACGCCTATCGCAAGCAGTGCTCCCGTTGCCTGCACAATGTGCCGGGGCAGGTTCTCGCCGTTATACGCGGCTTCGGTGATCCGTGGATAGAACACGTCGTTCACCGCCTTGCCAACGAGGGTTGTGGGCATACCCATGACCATCTTGGCCAGCGTGTAGAACCCCGCTGCCACCGGGCCGAAGAAGGCCGCGAGCATGAGGATCGGTAGGCTTTGCGACGCAGCATTGATGAAGTTCTGCGGCGCGCGGTACAGCGGGAAATCGCGGTGCCTGTGCGCGAGCTCCTTCAGAGGCGTTCTTTGCCCTTCGTCGTCCGCGGTGGGTTCTGCCTGGTAGCGCCTGCGGGCGCCGATGAACAGCAGCGCAGCATGCAGGGCGTGCCCCAGGGTGGCCAACACAATGAGTACCGCCCCGACCGGGTGCATCCAGCCGATGCCGCTCTTGGCGCTATTCAGGATCAGCGAATGGGCTACTGCGGAGCGGGCGACCACGCCGAACTGCTTCTTGCGGATCAGCCATTGCTTGGCGATCTGCATCCACGCGGCAAACAGCATGGCCACGGGGATCAGGAACAGATAGCCGGCAACGGATTCGGCGCCGAGCGTTGCCGTCAGCCAGTCGCCACCGAACGCCAGCAGGGCGGCGGACAAAAGCGCGATGCCGAACGACAGGATGGCGGACAGGCGGACCAGGCCCAGTGCGTCGCGGTCGTCCCGCGGGAGGACGATGGCGATGGGGTATGCGAGCGCGGCGACGGGGATGGCGACGGCAACGATCGCCATGAAGGTGCCCAGCAGGCCAAAGGCCTCCGGCCCGTAGATACGCGTAATAAGCGGGGCGAAGGCCATGGTGATGGCCTGCGCCCCGGCGGTACCGGACGCGACCACGGCCACATTACGCGCGAAACGGCTGCGCCAGACGCGATCGAACGCGCGCCGCGGGAGGGCCATTGCGTTACTCATTGCAGGTGCGGGGCTGCCCCACAGCGGTCTCCAGCAGGCGTGCTGTGGCGGCGCATCTCGACGAAGCGGTTCATCGCGTAGTGCGTGAGCGAGCGAAAGAAGGCGGAGAACAGGATGAGCCCGAAGGCGGCCGCGCCCAGCGCGAGGATGAAGGCATCCACCGAGGTGAAGCCTAGGCCCTCGTACACGGTGTTGAGCACCGGGTTGGTCTGCACCACTTCGGGATTACCCAGCACGCTCAGAAACGGCATGACCGAGGCGACGCCGGCGGTTTCCAACACGGCCATCACGATGACCATGCCGAGCACGAGGCCGCCGCGGCGTTTTTCCTTGGGGGTGAGCAGGGCCAGGGCTTTTCGGTAGGTGCTGAACATTGCTGGGTACTGGATTCCGGGTGCTGGTTCTGGAGGGGGCAGCGCGTGCGAGAGGGGGTATGGCTCGCCTGGGTTTTCGCGTGCGAGCACGCTCCTACAGGGGTGTGTTCAGCGGTTGAACGCTGATTGGACCATGGTTGGGGGGTTGGGCTCAAGGTTTGGGGGGTGGCTCGGGCACCAGAAAGCACGCTGGCCGGCCGCAGGTAACGATGAAGAGCCCAGTGCTCTGGTCAGATGGATTCGGGTTGTGCCCCATCGCGCAGGGGATCGCGCTTCTGCGACCGCGGTGCAATTTGCCGTATGAGCGTGTCTGTAGGCGAAGCCTCTGCCGGCGTCCGACGCGGGCAGGGGCTTCGCGGCCAAGGCCGCTCCCACAGGGGGGCTAGCATTGGGTAGGGGACGCCAGGCCTCCTACAGGTGGGGTTGAGACCTCTGGGTGTGGCGGGAATCAAGCGGCCCGGGATCGCAGGAGCGGCCAGGCACCCTGTTTGGATGCTTCAAGGATCACGACTTCGACGATCGTTCCGTCGTCTGCGTAGCTCACGTGCGTATTCCAGTCCTGTGAGCATTCCCGCGTAATCGGCTTTTCCGAGAGGTGGAGTACGAGAATGTCGTCCGCTTCGTCATAAGTAGTGCGCATTATCACTCTCCCCAGTCAAAGTGGTGCATAAAGGTTTTGACCACCAACTGCTCCTTAAGGAAACACTGATTAATGTACACACTCGCGTTGGTACCCCAGGTTTTCCGAGACAAGGCGCGTCGTGCAGCGGGTAGTGGTTCTACCCGCCCGTTTCTGATTGATTCGGGGCGCAACGCAGGATCGGGGAACCTGGGGTACCAACCCCACAAGCCATTTAATGCGGGGGCTCGGCCGCTTTTGCGCGGGAACAGCGTTGCGGCTCCTTTGTGCAGAGTGACTGCACGGCAGTCACCGCGCCTTGTTCGCACGCAAAAGCGACTCGAGCGCGAGCGTGTACATTAATCAGTGTTTCCTTAAGGATCACGGCTGCACAGATAAGATTATCGGACCGCCCCTCGAAGTGTTTCGCCACCCAAAGCCGTATCTCGTCCTTGTAACGCAAGTCGCCGCGCTCAATCAATTCAAACAGTTCGTGTTCAGAGATACCGCGCTGCTTCATGCGCTCTTGTGCGTGGCGAGTGATCGCTACCTGCCGTTCAAATCTCTGGGAATGCATTCCATTGCGGTCCATAAAATCTTCCGTAGAGGAGGCTAGCCTCTGGCCGATTGTGCGTTAAGGGTTGCGGATGAAGCCCATGGCTTCGAGCTTGAGCAGGATGCGGTGGGCGGCTTCGTCCGGGGTCATCTCGCGGGTGTCGAGGCGCAGCTCGGGGTTTTGTGGCTCTTGGTAGGGGTCGTCGATGCCGGTAAATTCCTTGATGAGCCCGGCGCGGGCCTTGGCGTAGAGGCCCTTGCGGTCGCGGGCCTCGCAGGTTTCCAGCGGCGTGGCGACGTGCACCTCGATAAAGCCCCCTGCCCGCTCGATGCGTTCGCGCACGCGCCGGCGCATGTCGGTGTACGGGGCGATGGGGGCGCAGATGGCGCAGCCGCCGTTCTTGGTGATCTCGCTGGCGACATAGCCGATGCGCTGGACGTTGATGTCGCGGTGTTCCCTGGAGAAGCCGAGCTCGCTGGAGAGCTCCTTGCGCACGATGTCGGCATCGAGCAGCGTGACGGCGCGCCCGCCCAGCTCCATCAGCTTGACCCGCAGGGCGTTGGCCATCGTGGACTTGCCGGAGCCGGACAGGCCGGTGAAGAACACGGTGAAGCCCTGGCGGTCGCGCGGCGGGAAGCTGCGGCGAAGCTCCTGCACCACTTCCGGGTAGGAGAACCACTCGGGGATCTCCAGGCCTTCGCGCAGGCGGCGGCGGAATTCCGAGCTGGGGAGGCTGAGGGTGTGTTCGCCCTCGCGCACCTCGTCAGCCGGTACGAAGTCTGCCCGATCCTGCACGTAGGTCATCGCCTGGACTGGGACCATCTCGATGCCGATCTCTTCGGCATGGCGCTGGATTAGTTCCTGTGCCTCGTAGGGGCCGTAGAAGCCCCACTCGTCCGGGCCTGCATCGGGGCTGGCATGGTCACGGCCAACGATCAGGTGCGTGCAACCGTAGTTGCGGCGGATGATCGCGTGCCACAACGCCTCGCGCGGGCCGGCCATGCGCATCGCCAGCGGCAGAAGGCTCAATTGGGTGGTCTGCTCCGGCGCCTGGCGCAGCACATGCTCGTAGCAGCGCACGCGGGCGTAATGATCCACGTCGCCCGGGGCGGTCACGCCCACGACCGGATGGATCAGCAGGTTGGCCTCGGTCTGGCGCACGGCGCGACGGGTGAGCTCCACCTGGGCGCGGTGCATCGGGTTGCGCGTCTGGAAGGCGACCACACGGTTCCAGCCGAGCTTCTGGAAGTATTCCCGCAGCTCTCTCGGGCTGTAGCGGTAGTTGCGAAAGTCGTGGTGGACCGGGGCCTCCAGGCCGTGCAGCGTTCCGCCCAGATAGACGGGGCCCGTACGATGCAGCAGCTCGTTGACGCCTGGGTGCGCAGTATCGGTGGTGCCAAACACCTGTTCCGCCTCGCGCGTGCGATCGGGCGTCCAGCGGTGCTCCACGTCCATCACCGCGATGAGCATGCCCTCGGCATCGCGCAACGCGATGCGGCTGCCCTCCTCCACCTGCGCGGCGAAGGCTTCGGTCACATCCAGCGCGATCGGCATCGGCCACAGCGTGCCGTCGGCCAGGCGCATGTTGTCGAGCACGCCGTCGTAGTCCGCCGGGCCCATGAAGCCCGTCAGCGGGGAGAAGCCCCCATTCAGCAGCAGCTCCGCATCGCACTGCTGGCGCAGGGTCAGGTCCCAGGAGGGCATATCCCGCGCCGCTTCATTCAGGTCGCGGGCCGTCGCCTCGTCCACATACCGATCGCAGAGCGTGCCGCCATACGGCGTAATCAATTCCATTCCGTCATCCGTTGTCGTTTTACCTTCTGTAGGAGGCCAGCCCTCTGGCCGATTGGGGTATCACAAGCACCCCATCGCGCAGAGGGCTGCGCTCCTACCGTTTCGGCCAGATGACGCCGTGCGGGAGTTTCCGGGTCACCGTGGAATGCGGTGCACGCGCAGGCCCGGTACCTTTTCAAAGTCGCCATCGTCCGTCACGAATGCGCCTTCCGGGTCGGCCGCGAGCAGGGACGCGGCCTGGATAGCGTCAGGTGTTCGCAGGCCATGGTGCGCACGCAGTTTTGTTGCCTCGTCCAGAACGGCCGTATCCAGCGCGATGACCGACAACCCCGGGTCGCCGAAGAACACATCCAGTTGTTCAAGAACCCGGGTGTTCGATTCGCGTAGCGGGCGTACGCGGCATTCCAGACGACTCAAGGCGGATACCGCCAGCGCCGGAGGGCCGTCGCTCTGCTCCAGATTTCTGAGCACCTGTCGGACCGACTCTCGGGTACGGGTATCACCCTCCAGGAGGTAGATGATGGCGCTGGCATCCAGAAACGCCAGCATCAATCGGACCAGCCTTCGCGTTCGGCTTGCAACTCACGGTCCAGGTCCGCCCGGCTTCGGGGTGCGGCGGGCGTTGCATCGTCTTCCAGCAATCGGTGCCACAACCGTCCCCTGGCCTCGGCGCCCTCGGCCAAACGCTGGTAGGACTCCTCACTCAGGATCACGTAACGCGGACGATTGCGCTGGATCACGTGCACCGGCCCCTTCTTTAGCGCCCGATCCACTGCGCTAATGCCGCGCCGCTTGATCTCCTGCGCCGAAATCACGTTCTCCATACACCCTCCGGTACCTCTTTCAGTACCGATTATAGCACCCCTTCAGAAGGCCAGGCCTCTGGCCGATTACGCCGCGGAAAGCCCATACAACGCGCGTTAGCGGAGCAGAAGCTCCTGACGCGTCCGGCACCTGTAGGAGCCGCCTCGGCGGCGAAGCCCCTGCCAAGGTCCGGCACGGGCATGAGCGTTCGCCTGCAAGCAGGCTCCAACAGGATGCTCAAGGGGTGGCTGCGAATTTGACCACGCATACGCAGGGTGGACAAACGCGGGGGCCAACAGACTTCTGCGACGGAACTAACGGGGGCATCGGTGCCTGGTTCCCTTTGTTCGGCGAAATCCGGAGAATGCGTGCACTTGCACCATGACTCGAGAACCAACCGATGCCACCGAACGCCGACAAATCCAGCCCATCCGCGTCTCCCAGAGAACGCGACGAGAGGCACTCCGGTCCCTACGACGATGAAATCAGCCTGATCGACCTGTGGCGGGTGCTTGCACGCCGCAAGTGGTGGATCGCTGCTGTTACGGTCATTGTATTTGTCCTGGGAACCGGCTACGGCTTGCTGCAAACCCCCACTTACACCTTTCTGACCACGATCCAGATCGGACTGGATAACAACCGGAATCCGATTGAAAGCCCTGACGTGAAGGTCTCGTTCCTCAATGACGTCCTGATCCCTGGAATTCGACGCGACATGCAGGAGGAATACGAGGAGGGCCGCCCACCGGAAGCGCGAAGCCGACATGTCGAGGGCACAAATTTCCTCCAACTGACGAGCTCTTCCCCTCTCGATCGCCGCGAAGAGGTACGGGAACTCCATACACTCGTCACCCGTGGCCTGCGCTCGGAGTTCAACCCCAGGGTCGAAGACCTGCGCTCCAACCTGGAGGACGACCGCGAAGAGCTCATCTTGAGCCATCAGGCAAGAATGCAGGAAATGGCATACGAAGCCGACTCGATTGACGAGCGGATCACCCTGACCAACGAGCGCCTGGCGTTGCTTGAAGAGGAGAAAAAGCTCCTCGCGGAACACATCGACCAGCTAGAACCTCTCCGCGAACGGCTTGAAGAAACTCTGGCCAATCCACAAGACAACTCGCCGTTGTGGGCACTGATGCCACAGACGTCGATCGTCGAGATGCGACACAGCGCGGAGCGTGGCCTCCTCACGGACCTGCCTAATCGCATCCAGGAAACGCGACTACAGTTGGCTGAGCTGGAAGCGTCCAGCCAGAAGATTCAAGAGCAGATGGCGCAAGAAGAGCAACGGCACGAACGTTCCCTTTCCGCGCTTAACCGTGAACTAGAGCGAATCCAGGAGGTGGTCGCCCGCGGCTCGGATTACGCCCTGGCGTCCGAGCGTCCCGAGGGACCTGGCCGCTCCCTATTCGCCGCGCTCTCACTGGTTCTTGGCCTGATGCTGGGCGTTTTCGGCGCTTTCTTCCGGGAATTCCTCGCGAATGTACGGGCCGCGGAGAACAGTTAGAAACTCGCATTGCTCATCCGGCCAAGCCGCATCACTCTCCACTGTCACCCCGGAAACCGCGGAGCGGTTATCCGGGGTCTTTGTCGTTTGGAGTGCCGCACCGTCGGAGATCCCGGCTCTTCGCTGCGCTACGGCGGGGATGGTGTACGCCTCTAATGGTTGATGGATCCATTGGAGGACGAACCTGCCGCGATTCTGTGGGAGCGTGCTTGCACGCGAAGGGGTGCCAGGGGCTGGCTTTGGCGGGGGCTTCGCGTGCAAGCACGCTCCCACAGGTTTGTTGCCGGGTTCTGGTTAGTCGCTGTTGAAGAGGTCGCGGGTGTAGATTTTGTCGGTCTGGTCGCGGATGTCGTCGGTGATGCGGTTGGCGACGATGACGTCGGCGATGCGCTTGAACTCGTCGAGGTCGCGGATCACACGAGAGCGGTAGAAGTCGTCGTCCGGAAGTTCCGGCTCGTAGACGACGACCTCGATGCCCTTGGCCTTGATGCGCTTCATCACGCCCTGGATGGCGGAGGCACGGAAGTTGTCGGAGCCGCTCTTCATCACCAGACGGTAGATCCCGACAACCCTGGGGTTACGCCGAATGACAGCGTCGGCCACGAAATCCTTGCGCGTGCGGTTGGCATCCACGATGGCGCCGATGATGTTATTGGGGATCTCTTCGTAGTTGGCCAGGAGTTGCTTGGTGTCCTTCGGCAGGCAGTAGCCACCATAGCCGAACGACGGGTTGTTGTAGTGGCTGCCGATGCGTGGGTCCAGGCATACGCCGTCGATGATCTGGCGCGTGTCCAGGCCATGGGTCTCGGCGTAGGTGTCCAGCTCGTTGAAGTACGCCACCCGCATGGCCAGATAGGTGTTGGCGAACAGCTTGATCGCCTCGGCCTCGGTGGAGTTGGTGAACAGCATCGGGATGTCGTCGTCGATCGCCCCCTCGGCCAGCAGGTTGGCGAAGGTCTCGGCGCGTTCGGACTGTTCACCGACGATGATGCGGGACGGGTGCAGGTTGTCGTACAGCGCCCGGCCCTCGCGCAGGAACTCGGGCGAGAAGAGGATGTTGTCGCTCTGCATCTGCGCCTTGATCTCGCGCGTGTAGCCGACCGGCACGGTGGACTTGATCACCATGGTGGCGTGCGGGTTGATCGCCAGCACGTCGCGGATCACGGATTCGACCGTGGTGGTGTTGAAGTAGTTGGTCTGCGGGTCGTAGTCCGTGGGGGTGGCGACAATGATGAAGTCCGCCCCATCGTAGGCCTGCTGTTTGTCGAGCGTAGCGGTCAGATTGAGCGACCGGTTCTGCAGGAAATCCTGGATCTCGGCGTCGATGATCGGCGATTCCCTGCGGTTGATCTGCTCAACCTTCTCGGGCACCACGTCCAGCGCCACCACCTCGTGGTGCTGTGCCAGCAGCACTGCATTGGAAAGGCCTACATAGCCGGTACCGGCGACTGCGATCTTCATCCCGAATTCCTTGTCGTTCCCATTTATTGATGTGCTCATTGGTTGAGGTCAGGCACCTTTTGCGGCTGTCCGGTACCGCATCGGCGCAAATACCCGCCTTCCCGCCCCGAAACGGTAGGAGGCCAGCCCTCTGGCCGATGGGGCCTGTCCAGCACCCCATCGCGCAGAGGGCTGCGTTCCTACAGTGACAGCCCGCTGGGCGGTCGGGGTCCCTAACCGACTCGCTGCGTTAGCGCGCGCAGAATACCGGCGCCTGGCGATGGCAGGTCGTGCACGGTGCGCGTTCCATAAAGGGCTATCGTGGCTTCAGTCACGTTCCTGACGCCGCACCTCGGCCCGTAGCTGTTCGATCTCGGCCATCAAGGCCTCGTGCTCCGCGCGTTTGCGCTGCAGGAAGTAGTACGCCAGTCGAGCCTTTTCGCTCACGCCGCTCGGGGTGAGCTTGTAGAGATAACCGCGCTTGTTGCCGCTGCGCGTGAAATTCTGCGCCTTAACCCAACCACGCGCGAGCAATGCCCGCAGGGCATGATTCGTACCGCCGATGGAGACCCCCAGCTCGCGCGCCAGCGCGCGCTGCGAGCGCGTGGGGTCTTCCTCCAGCAAACGCAGGAGTTTGAATTGGAGTTCGTCGGAAGGCATTGGCTCGCAGTTTTTGGCTGCGCGGGGAGCAGCACGGCTTTAGCTGTTCATTCAATGAACGGCGATTGCAGCACGGGACCCTGTCTGCTGCAAGCCTCCATGCCACGGAGTAATACGGTCATTCCGATGATGACGCCACTTTGCCGTACGTCTGTGGGGTGTGATCAGCCGGTGCGTACTCATGTACGACACTGCGCAGTGCGCGGCAGGCCAGATCGACTTCCATTTCGCGATCCGCGCGATCGAGCTGCACGAGCGCTGCGCGCACATCCTCAGGGGTTACGCAGTCCTCACGGGCACGCATGATTCGAGGGTGCACGGTGGCTTCCACGTTGTCCCCGATCAGCAGTTCCTCGTAGAGCTTCTCGCCCGGGCGCAGTCCGGTAAACACAATCTCGATGCCGTCTTCGGGGTAGCCGTCTTCCTTCACCTGGCGCCCGTGCAGCCGGATCATTCGGCGCGCGAGGTCGACGATGCGCACGGGCTCGCCCATGTCCAGCACGTAGACCTCGCCGCCTTCGGCCATCGCCCCGGCCTGAATCACAAGCTCGGCTGCCTCCGGGATGGACATGAAGTAGCGCGTGATCTCGGGATGGGTAACGGTGACCGGCCCACCGTCCCGAATCTGCTGGTGGAACAGCGGCACCACCGAGCCCGAGGAGCCCAGGACGTTGCCAAAGCGCACCATGCTGAAGATGGTCCCGCGCTTCTCGCGGGCACGGTCCTGCAGGACCATCTCGGCCATGCGCTTGGTCGCGCCCATTACGTTCGTAGGCCTGACGGCCTTGTCGGTGGAGATCAGGATGAAGCGCTCGACCCCGGCCTTGAGGGCGGCATCCGCGAGAATGGCCGTACCGAATACGTTGTTCCGCACGCCTTCGATCAGATTGGCTTCCACGATCGGCACGTGCTTGTAGGCGGCAGCGTGATAAAGCGTCTGTACGCCAAACTCCTGCAACACCGCCGCCACCCGGCGCGGATTGGCAACAGACCCAAGAACTGCGTGAATCACCGGCATCCGGCCGGTTGGCACCGATCGCTCCTGCAACTCGCGCTCGATGCTGTAGAGGGCGAACTCGTTGCGCTCGTAGAGTATCAGCGCGGCGGGCTCCTCCAGCACAATACGCCGGCACAATTCGGAGCCGATGGAGCCGCCGGCCCCCGTAACCATAACCACGCGACCGCGAATGCTGCGCTGCAGCAACTCGGGCTCCGGCGGGACCGGATCACGCCCGAGAAGGTCCGCCACATCGATGTCTTCCAGCTGTTCCAGGCTGGCCTGCCCAGAGACGACCGCCTCCATCGACGGCACGGACTGGACATAGAGCGGCAGATGCTCAAGCTGCTCCAGGATGTGTCGGCGTTTATTGCGGCTAGCCGAGGGGAGCGCCAGCAGCAGACGCCCCACACCGAATCGATTCACCAGCTTCGGCAGGTAATCCGGAGAATGAACCGGCACACCGTCGATCGAACTCCCCTGCAGGGCCCGGTCTTCGTCCACGAACGCGACGATGCGGAAACGACCACCGGCCTTAAGCGCGGAGAGGAGCTGGACCCCCGTCTCGCCCGCGCCATAGACGACCACGGGTTCTGCGCCCGACACGGCATCCACAACCGAGCGATACCAGGCCCGAACCAGGAAGCGGCTACCAGCCACATAGAGAAACGCCACGATGGCGAAATTGATCGGAACCGATCGAGGAAAACCCTCCAGCTGGACGACCGCCACGGCTGCCCAGATCAGCATCGCCAGGATCACCACCCCGGAGCTGACCGCCCAGATGGCGCGCGAGCCCATAAACCGCACCACCGCGCGGTACAGACCCAGACGGGTAAACAGCGGGATTCCCACGATGACGATCAATGGGAACAGCCACCAGGTCTGCTGCATGATCGGCGGGAAGGGTTCCGCCAGGCGAATCATGAATCCGGACCACAGGGCGAGCGGCAGCATGACCACATCCGCGGCGATCATCAGCCAGCGCTTCTTGCCGCGCGGCAGTCTCAGCAGACGTTCCAGCCCACGATTCAGCATGGTGTGTTGTGCGCGTCCGGCATCCTGATCCTGACCTAAAACCCTATATACAAAACTCAGCCCGACCACACTACATCAAGTGCCGGTCCCTGGCGCCCGCCGCACCCCATCGCGGCGCACGAAGCATAAGCAACCCCTGATGAAAATGCACTTCTGGCGATGGGCTGATCTCTTGGAGTTGTGTGTTGCCATTGTTCGCGCTGGCAGGGCTTCGCGGGCAAGCCCGCTCCCACACCCACTCGAGCCGCCCAGGATGGGCCGAGCTGTGGGAGCGGCCTTGGCCGCGAAGCCCTTTTGGAGCCGGAACCCTACAACCAAATCGCATCCCACAGCGGATAGTGGCGCAGGTTGCTCACGAGCCCCGCTCGCAGAGGATTGGCCACCACATACCGAGCCACAGCCTGGAGTTCCTCCTCCCGGCGCAAAGCGCGGTCATGGAAACCCGGCTGCCAAACCTTACACGGTCGGCCACTCAACTGCCCGATTCGGCGCGTCGTGGAACCCTTCACTTTCTGTACAACGCGGGAGAGGGTTCCAGCTTCGAGTTGCATCATCCAGTGCATATGGTCCGGCATGACCACGAAGCAGAGCGTATTTGCTTCGCCTTCCAGTTCACGCATCGCACGGACACAGCAGCGCCCATGCTCGAACTTAGAAAACCAGGCTTTCCGGTCGGCGCAAACCGCCGTAACCAGGTAAATCCTTCCGTGCTCGCTAACCCGCCCAAACCGCAGCCGGTGGGATCGTGCCTTCCGTGGCATTCGAACCTCCCGTAACTGTTACAGCTATAACCTTTCCACTGCCCGAAACTTGTGTGGGAGCGGCCTTGGCCGCGAAGCCCCTGCCAGAGCCGACCCGGGGCAGGGGCTTCGCGGGCAAGCCCGCTCCCACAAAACCAGCCCCACAAGACCAATCCCACCAAGCCACTTCCTCCAACCCGATCCCACGGGAGGTCTTGTCAGGAGAGGAGCTGGGCGAGGTCGTCGGGGCCGAGGATGGGGATGTCGAGGGATTCGGCTTTGGTGACCTTGGAGCCGGGGTCGGCGCCGGCGATGACGGCGGTGGTCTTTTTGGAGACGGAGCCGGTGACTTTGGCGCCGCGGGCCTCGAGGGCGGCCTTGGCTTCTTCGCGGGTCATGGTGTCGAAGCTGCCGGTGAGGACGTAGGTGTTGCCGGCCAGCGGGGCGGCATCGCCCTCCTCCGCTGCCGGACGCGCGGGCGGATCGGGCCAGTGGACGCCGGCGTCGCGCAGGGACTGGATCACGTCGCGGTTGTGGGGCTCGGCAAAGAAGTTGGCGATGTGTTCCGCGACGATGGGGCCGACGTCCGGCACCTCCTGCAGGGCCTCGGCATCGGCCTGCATCAGTGCGTCCAGGTCGCCGTAGTACGTGGCCAGGTTGCGGGCGGTGACCTCGCCCACCTCGCGGATACCGAGGGCGAAGATGAACCGGGCCAGCGTGGTCTCGCGCGCCTGTTCCAGGGCGTTGACGAGGTTCTCGGCGAGCTTGGGGCCGACCCGTTCCAGGGCCTGCAGGCGCTCGGCGTCCAGCGCGAACAGGTCGGCCGGGCTTTGCACGATGCCGCCATCGGCGAGCTGCTCGATCAGTTTCTCGCCAAAGCCCTCGATGTCCATCGCCCGGCGCGAGACGAAGTGCTTCAGCGCCTCGCGGCGCTGCGCGGGGCAGACAAGCCCGCCGGTGCAGCGCGCGACGGCCTCGCCCTCCGGGCGTTCGATGTGCGAGTCGCACTCCGGGCAGCGGGACGGCATCTCGATCTCCCCGGTGTCCTCCGGGCGCTCGCCGCCGGCGCGGCCGACTACCTCGGGGATCACGTCGCCCGCGCGGCGTACGATCACACGATCGCCGATGCGGATGTCCTTGCGCGCGATCTCGTCCATGTTGTGCAGCGTGGCATTGCTAACCATGACCCCGCCGACCAGTACCGGCTCCAGCCGCGCGACCGGGGTCAGCGCCCCGGTGCGGCCAACGCGGAAGTCGACGGCGCGCAGGGTCGTCGTCTGCTCCTCGGCCGGGAACTTGTGGGCGATCGCCCAGCGCGGCGCGCGCGAGACGAAGCCCAGGTGCTGCTGATCCTCCAGCGAGTCGACCTTGTAGACAATGCCGTCGATCTCGTAGTCCAGCTCGCGACGACGCTCGGCCAGACGCTCGTAGTAGGCAAGGCAGCCCTCTACCCCTTCCAGCACCGCGCGCTCGGGGCAGACCGGAAAGCCCAGGTGGTGCAGCCAGTCCAGCGTGCCGGACTGGGTGTCCGGCAGCGTGCCGCCCTCGACATGGCCGACGGAATAGGCAAAAAAGCTCAAGGGCCGCCGCGCCGTCACCTTCGGGTCCAGCTGACGCAGACTGCCGGCGGCGGCATTGCGCGGGTTCATGAAGCCGCGCTGGCCATCGGCCTCCAGGCCCTGGTTCAGGCGTTCGAAATCCGAGCGGCGCATGAACACCTCACCACGCACCTCCAGCACGCCGGGCGCATCGTCGGTGTAGCGATCCCCCAGGTGCAGCGGGATCGGGCGCACGGTGCGGACATTGCCGGTCACGTCCTCGCCGGTCTCGCCGTCGCCGCGCGTCGCGGCTTGCACCAGGCGGCCGTTCTCGTAGATCAGGCTGATCGCCAGGCCGTCCAGCTTGGGCTCGGCCATGTAGGCGACCGCCTGCTCAACGCGGTCGGGCTCGCCAGTCTGTTTGGTCAGGCGCTCACGCACGCGGCGGTCGAAGTCGCGGATCTCGTCGGGTTCGAAGCCGTTGGCCAGGGACAGCATCGGCAGCCGATGCCGCACCGTGTCGAAACCGGCGGCGGGGGCACCGCCGACACGCTGGGTGGGCGAATCCGGGGAGACGAGTTCAGGGTGTTCGGCCTCGAGCTGTTCGAGTTCGCGCATCAGCGTGTCGAACTCGGCGTCGGAGACCTCCGGGTCGTCGAGGACGTAGTAGCGGTAGTTGTGGTGCTCGATCTGGCGCCGCAGCTGCTCGATCCGTGCGCCCGCCTCCCCCGCCGCGCCCTCGCGGGACGCGGAGAGCGAACTCACCGCGCCCTCCGCCGCCGCAGCAGATCCGGGCGGTGGCGCATCAGCCACTCGTTCAGATCCTCACGCATGTAGGCGAGCGTCTGGTTGGTGGCGGTGGACTGCTGGGCGTCGAGGATGGAGCCGCCGAGATCCCGCGCCAGGCCGTGTGCATTCTCCAGCAGTGCCTCGAACGCGCGTTGCGGATCGGCGCTGTTGTGCACCTGCACGAACAACGTGATGCCAGGGGTCATCGTGTCCGTCAGGTCCTGTTCGCGCAGCGTGCCCGGCGGCACCATGTTCGCGGCGGAGAACAGGGCCTGGCGGCCGTCGATCTCGGCATCGTGGTAGTGGTAGATGTCCATCGCGCCCGGCTTGAGGCCCGCGCGCTGCAGCGCAGCCCCCAGGGCGACGCCGGTAAACGGCCGGTTGCGCGGCGCGACCACATGCAGCAGCAGGATCTTTTCGTCCGACCCCGGGCCACCGCGCAGCGGGTTGCGCCCCACCACACGCGGTTCGGACACAAACTCGCCCAGGGTCTCCATGTCGGGCGCCGGCTCCTCGATCAGCTCGGGGTCGACCTCGTGATCCGGGTGCAGTTGTTCGCCGAGCGTCTCTTCCGCACGCGGGCGGCGCAGGCGCGTCCCGCGCAGCGCGGCGATCCCGGAGCGCATACGGCCGCTCAATTGGCCCATCACGCCCTTCGCGGTTTCCGCGGCGCTGGACCTGGCTCGGCGTCGCGGCGCATCCTCCGGGTCCGGCTCGAAGGCGCCATGGGGCGGCGGCGGAACCGGCTCTTCGTCGTTGTCCAGGACGCCGTAGATATCCTGCGCTCGGTCGGCATGGCGCTCGCCCGGAGGCAGTGGCTCGTCGTCGTCCGCCGAGGTCACGCCCAGGTGCGGCTCCGCGCGGTCGTGCTGGGGAATGCGCACGTCGTCGAAGTCTTCATCGGGATCGGCAGTATCGGCGTCCCGCGTGTACTCGCGCGAGGTCTCCAGGGGATCGGCCCAGCCCGCCTCGGCCCCAAGGCTGTCGGAATCGCCCTCGCGTCTGCGCGGCGCGGGGTCGTCCTGGGCGCGAATGTGCACCGCGTCGTCACTCCAGTCGGTGGCGTCATCATCCAGATCCTGCGCGCGATCGCGCGTGCGCAGGCGATGGGCCATCCAGATACCGGCGACCAGCACGATCCCCAGGATCACCAGACTGATGCGCATCCAATCCACTCAATACCTCGTCTTTCCGGTTGTACGACCGCGCCCCAACCCGTGGGATCGCAGGGATCAGGCCTCGGCCAGTTCGACGGCCTCGTCGATATCCACGCTCACCAGGCGCGAGACGCCCGGTTCGTGCATGGTAACGCCGATCAGCTGTTCCGCCATCGCCATCGTGGCCTTGTTATGGGTGATAAAAATAAACTGGATCTGCTCGGACATGTCCTCCAGCAGCTCGCAGAAACGCCCGACGTTGGCCTCGTCGAGCGGCGCATCCACCTCGTCCAGCATGCAGAAGGGTGCCGGATTCAACTCAAAGATAGCGAACACCAGCGCCGATGCTGTGAGCGCCTTCTCGCCTCCGGACATTAGATGGATGGTGGACAGGCGCTTGCCCGGCGGGCGGGCCATGATGTTCACGCCGGTATCCAGCAGGTCGTCACCGGTCATCTCCAGGCGCGCCTCGCCGCCGCCAAACAGGCGCTGGAACTTCTGCCCCAGCCCGGCGTTCACCTGATCGAAGGTCTGCTTGAACAGCTGACGCGTCTCGCGGTCGATGCGGTGCATCGCCGCCTCCAGCGTCTCCAGCGCCTCGATCAGATCGGCATGCTGCTCCTCGAGGTAGCGTGAACGCTCCTCCAGGCTGCGCGCCTCGTCGATCGCCGCCAGGTTGATCGGCCCCAGGCGGTCGATCTTGCGGTCGAGTTCCGCGATCGCCTGCTCCCAGGCCGGTACCGTCGCATCCCCCGCGAGCCCATCCGCCAGCGGGCCGGCCTCGAATCCCGACTCCTGGAACTGGCTCTTCAGCTGTTCGATCTGCACCGAGCGCTCGCGCTGATCCAGGCGCAGCTCCTCGCAGGTGGAACGCTGCGCCTCGACGCGGCTGTCCAGCTCGCTGGCCTGTGTGGCCAGTTCCCGCAGCCGCGCATCGCAGGCCTCGAGATCCGCGCGCGCCCGGGTCAGGCGTTCTTCCGCCTGCTGGCGCTGCTCCGCGGCGGCCTGCAGATCCCCACGCCACTGCTCCAGCGGCCCCTCGCGCCCGGCCAGGCCCTGCTGCAGCTTTTCCAGGCGTTCGCGATCCTCCGCGCGCTGGCGTTCCAGGCGCTCGCGTTCGCTTTGCTCGCGCTCCAGCCGGTGGCGCGCCTCCTGCTCCGCCATGCGTGAACGCCCGGCAACATCGCGCGCCTCGCGGACCGCATCGCGGGCCTGACTATGGGCGTCGCGCGCGGCCTCCAGTCGACTCTCCAGTGTGCCGCGGTCGGCCTCCAGTGTTTCCAGCGTGGCGAGGGCCTGGTTGCGTTCCTGCTGCGCGGTCTCCAATTGCTCCCGGGCGCGAGCTGTTTCTTCTTCCAGTTCGCCCGCCTCGCGGTCGATCCGCGCCTGCTGCTGTTCCAGCTGCCGGGCCTGATCGCGCAGGCGCTGGATGCGCCGGTCGCGTTCGTCGATCTCGCCCTGCTGTTCGCGCAGCTGGGCATCCAGCCGGTCGCGCTCGGCCTGCGCGGCATCGATGGCCTCGCCCCGTTCCGCCAGGGTCGCCTGGTGCTGCTCGACCTGCCCCTGCAGCTGCTCTTCCTGCTCGCGCAGCTCGCGCGCCAGGCGCACCCGCGCGACCGCACCGGAGGCCCCACCTTCCAGCGTGCGATGCGCGACCCACCCCGGCCCCATCCAGGTGCCATCGGGCGTGATCACGCTCTCGTCCGGTGCGAGGTTCGCAACGCGGCCCCGGGCCTCGTCCAGATCTCGCGCGCAGTGGATGCGTGACAGCCACTGCGTCACCGCCGCGGAGCCGCGCACGCGGCCGGCGAGCGAGTCGTCCGAGGTCGCCGCGGCGGCATCCGCCTGCGTACTCACCAGGCGCAGCGCGGCATCCGGCCAGTCCTGCGTGGCCTCGGGCGCGTCCAGCACGGCGGCCTCCAGCCAGGCCCCCAGCACCAGCTCCACGGCCGTATCCCAGCCGTCGTCGACCTCCAGCTGCTGCACCAGGGGCCGCGAGAGGTCCAGCCCCTGTTCGCGTGCCCAGGCCTCACGGCGCTCGCGTGTCTGCGCCGGGTCGTCCTCGCCGGCGAAGTGTTCCAGCCCCGCCAGACGCCCCGCGACCTCGCGCGCCTCGCGCTCGGCCTGGTGCAGGGCGTCGCGGGCCTCGCGGCGGGCCTCGGTGAGCTGGTTCAGTTGTTCCTGCTGCTGCTCGTGCTGCTGGCGCAGCTGCTCCAGGCGCTCGGCCAGGGCATCGCGTTCGCCCTGCATCCGTTCGGCCTCCTCGCCCGGGTGGGTCTGTGGCAGGGCCGCGCGCTCGGCGTCGAGGCGTTCGCGGCGCTGTTCCAGGCGCGCGAGCTGGTGCTCGGCGTGATCCATGCGCGAACGCGCGAGCTGCGCATTCTGGCGCGGCTCGGCCAGGGCGCGTTCCCACTCGGACTGGGCCTCGCGAGCGGCCTGAAACTCGGTTTCGGCCTGCTCCGCTGCGGCCTCCAGGCGTTCGCGCTCGGCCTCGGCGGCCCCCGCCTCCTGCTGGCGCTGGTCGCGTTCGCGTTCGGCCTGGGCAATGCGCTGTTCCAGCGCCGCGAACGCCTCGCCGGCCGTCTGCAGGCGCTCTTCCAGCTGCCGCAGTTCCGCGCGCTCGCGGGCCAGTTCGTCCTCCGCATGGCGGATCGACTGCTCCAGGCGCGAGACCTCGGCGGCGCGGTCGTAGTAGGCGGACTGCGCCTCGGTAGTGGCCGCCTCCAGGTCCACGCGCGTCTGGCGCTGCTGTTCGGTCTCGGTGCGCACCTTTTGCGCCTCCGCCTGGGTGCCGGCCAGTTCGGTCTCGGCCGCCTGCAGGCGCTGTCGGCTCGCGTCCAGTTCCTGTTCCTGCGCACGCAGACGCAGCAGGATCGCCTCGGCGCGTTTCTGGCGCCGCTCGGCGGCGAGGGTCTGATACTTCTCGGCGGTGGCGGCCTGGCGATTGAGGCGTTCGGCCTGCTTGGCGACCTCGTCGCGCACGTCGTCCAGGCGCTCCAGGTTCTCGCGGGTGTGGCGCACGCGGTTCTCGGTCTCGCGCCGGCGCTCCTTGTACTTGGAGATGCCGGCGGCCTCCTCGAGATAGACGCGCAGTTCCTCGGGGCGGGCATCGATCAGGCGCGCGATCATGCCCTGCTCGATGATCGCGTAGCTGCGCGGGCCGAGGCCAGTGCCCAGGAACAGGTCCACCACGTCGCGCTTGCGCGCGCGCTGGCCGTTGAGGAAGTACTTGGACTGGCCATCGCGCGTCAGCGCGCGGCGCACGGCGATCTCGCCGTAGGCGCTGTACTCGCCGCCCAGGCGACCGTCGGAGTTGTCGAAGATCAGCTCGATCGAGGCCTGCCCGACCGGCTTGCGGCTGGAGGAGCCGTTGAAGATCACGTCCTCGCTGGAGTCGCCGCGCAGGTGCTTGGCCGAGGACTCGCCCATCACCCAGCGCACGGCGTCGATGGTGTTCGACTTGCCACAGCCGTTCGGCCCGACGATGCCCACCCGGTTTCCGGGCAGCACCAGCGTCGTCGGGTCGACGAAGGACTTGAAGCCGGCCAGCTTGATTCGGGCGAGTCGCACGTTCGGCGTAATCCGCGGTCAGGACACTCGGGGGTAGAATGGTACACGCTTGTGCCGGTAACGTGACCGGTCCATTCGCCATCACAACATAACGACGGTGGGAGCCTGCTGGCAGGCGATCGTCCGCACGCGGGCAGGCGCTTCGCGTGCAAGCACGCTCCCACATCTCTTATCCGCAACGAGAAACCGACATGCCCAGCCAGCCGAGCAAGACCCTGGAGACCTTCGACAACCCGGCGCCGGAGAACGACTTCGCGATCTATATCCGCATCCCGGAGTTCACCTGCCTGTGCCCGGCCACCGGTCAGCCCGACTTCGCGGAACTGCACCTGGAGTACGTGGCCGACCACAAGTGCGTGGAACTGAAGTCGCTGAAGAATTATATGTGGTCGTTCCGTGACGAAGGCGCCTTCCACGAGGCGGTGACCAACCAGATCCTGGCGGATCTGGTCGCGGCGACCGAGCCGCGCTTCATGCGCCTGACTTCGTATTTCAACGTACGTGGCGGCATCTATACCTCGGTGGTGGCCGAGCACCGCCAGCCCGGCTGGGCCCCGCCGGAGCGGGTCACGCTCCCGCCGCCGGGTCGCAGCCCACTGCATTCGGGCCTGTAGCCGGTCCCCATGCACGCGATCGGCCTCGACCTGGGGACCTCCGGCATCCGCCTGGCGCTGGTGGATCCGGACGGCGCGCGGGTGTACTCGGCCGAGCGCGAGCTTCCGGAGTCGGAGACGGACGGAGACGGCATCGCGGAGCAGGACCCCGCGCAGTGGTGGACCCTCGTGCGGGAACTGCTGCGCGAGGCCGCCGAGCACCTGAAGGGCGAACCCGTCGCGATCGCGGTGGACGGCACCTCCGCCACGCTGTTGTTCCTGGATGCCGATGGTCGGCCAGTGCGCCCGGCGATGATGTACAACGACGCCCGCGCCACCGACATGACCGCGATCCTCGCCGGGGTCGCGCCCAGTGGATCGGCCGTACACAGCCCCAGCTCCTCGGCGGCGAAGCTGCTGTGGGTACGCCGCCACGAGAGCCTCTCCGGGGTACGTCGCGTATTGCATCAGGCCGACTGGATTGCCGGGCGCCTGCGCGGGCGCTTTGACGTGATGGACGAGAACAATGCGCTGAAGCTTGGCTACGACGCCCTCTGGCAGGGCTGGCCGGACTGGCTGGAGGACATCCTGACCACGGATGCCAACCTGCTGCCGGAGGTCGTGCCGGCGGGAACCAACCTGGGGCCGATTGCGCCGGAGATGGCGCAGCACCTGGGGCTGAACCCGGCCTCGCGGGTGATCGCCGGGACCACCGACAGTATCGCCGGCTTTCTCGCCTCCGGGGTTGAAGACGACCGCACCGGGGTCACCAGCCTGGGTTCGACCATGGTGATCAAGCAGCTCTCGTCGGAGCCCGTGTTTGCGCCCGAGCTGGGAATCTACAGCCATCACCTGTTCGGCCAGTGGCTGGTCGGCGGCGCCTCCAACAGCGGCGGCGCGGTACTGCGCCAGCACTTCGACGACACCACGCTGAAGCGGCTGAGCGAGCAGATGGCCCCGGATACGGACACGGGCCTCGATTACCTGCCCCTGCCCCGACGGGGCGAGCGCTTTCCGGTCAGCGATCCGGAACTGGAGCCACGCCTGACGCCGCGCCCGGATGACGACGCGCGCTTTCTCCAAGGACTGTTCGAAGGCATCGCGCGCATCGAGCGTGATGGCTACCGGCGCCTGACGGAGCTTGGGGCACCGCGCGTGGAGCGCGTGATCACGCTCGGTGGCGGTGCCGCGAACCCCACGTGGACGCGCATCCGCGAGCGCATCCTGGAGATCCCGGTGACGGGCGCGGACAACGACGACGCCGCACACGGCGCCGCACGGCTGGCGCGCATCGGCATGGGACTGGAGGCCTTCTCGCCTTCTCGCTGAAGCCAACGGCGATCGGCCAGAGGGCTGGCCTCCTACGCAACCGGGGAGACTCGCGTTTCTCTGGATACGTCACCGCCAGCGCCGGTGATCGGTGCTACATTCAGGCAAAGAACCACAACAAGAAAGGACGTAGACATGCACTGGAGCCGTATTCTCGGAATCGCCCTGCTGGTGGGTGGCGTCATCCTGCTGGTGATGGGCTACAACGCGACCGAAAGCCTGGGTGAAGAGCTGCACGAGACCTTCACCGGACGCTACACGGACGACACTCGCATGTACCTGATCGGTGGCGGCATCATGGCCGCAGTGGGTCTGGTCCTGACGTTGTTCGGGGCCCGCCGCTGAACCAGCGGGCAAGACCCCTCTCGCCGCTTTACGCGTTCCTCGCCCCGTTCCGGGGCCTGACACGCGTCCACGAGCCCGCCCTGCGCGGGCTCGTGATCATTCCGCTGATCATCAATGTCCTGCTGGTGGGCGCGCTGGTCGCAGCCGCGGCGGTGGGCTTTGACGCCCTGCTCGCCGCCTGGCTGCCGCAGACCCTGGACTGGCTGGCCTGGCTGCTGTGGCCGCTGTTCGCCCTGTTCCTGCTGCTGGTGGTCGGGATATCCGCCGTGGCCCTGGCCGCGATCGTGGCCAGCCCCTTCTCCGGGCCGCTGGCCTACCGCACGGCCGAAGGTCTGGGCCACCCGCCCCTGGCCGCGCCGCGCTCGCTGACCGCGGAGTCCGTACACGCGCTGGCCACCGCGGCGCGCAAGCTCGGGTATTACGCCCTGTTGCTGATCCCGGTGCTGATCATCACCTTCGTTCCGGGGCTCAACCTGCTCGCACCCGCTGCCTGGTTCCTCTATGGCAGCTGGGTCCTGGCGGTGGAGTTCATGGAGGTCCCGCTGGCCAACGACGGCCTGTCATTCGATACGGTGCGCCAGCGCCTGCGCGAGCGCCGCCTGCAGACCCTCGCATTCGGCGCCGGGACGACGCTGCTGGCGATGGTGCCCATGGTGAACCTGCTGCTGGTGCCGGCCGCGGTGATCGGCGCCACGCACCTGCGCACACGGCAGTTGGCCGCAACCCCATAGACCGCCGACCAGGCAATCATTCGGCGCGCAGGAAACGCCGCTGCAGTGCACGCCGATCCCCCTGTACCGGGCTCAACGTCGGTTCCAGCCGCCGCTCCGCGTACTCCGCCAGCATCCAGA
The DNA here is from genome assembly GCF_000381425.1 of Thioalkalivibrio sp. ALRh. Classification (NCBI taxonomy): domain Bacteria; kingdom Pseudomonadati; phylum Pseudomonadota; class Gammaproteobacteria; order Chromatiales; family Ectothiorhodospiraceae; genus Thioalkalivibrio; species Thioalkalivibrio sp. ALRh. The sequence continues at coordinate 151,241 of NZ_KB906521.1, read as the reverse complement.
GCATGCGCTCCACGCGGTGGGTGCGCTGCAGCACGCGGTCCAGTGCACCCCCGGGCTGGAAATGATCGGGGTCGAGGTAGCGGGCACGCAGGGCATCGAAGCGGCTGCGCTGATTGGCCGTCATGTCGCGCAGCCAGGCCAGGTCGTCGGGGTCCGTGGAACTCGCGGCCATGGTCGTGGCATCCAGCAATCCCCGCAGGGCCTCAAGAACGCGGCCTTCCAGGGCCCACGCCACCTCGTCGGCTGCGATCTCCATATCCGTCACAGTCGCGCGCAGGTGGTCATACAGCTGCTGCTCCAGGCGCGCGACCAGCCGGAAGCGGTCACGCAGGGCCTCGTGCCGGCGCGCGGCGGCCTCCAGCAGGGGCTCGCCCGCCAGCCGGTCCAGCTCGGCGAACACCGGCTGCAACAGGTATTCGAAGTCCTTGTGCAGGCGCTCCAGCTCCCCGGAATCGGCCGGGCGGGCCCGCCCCTCGTTATCCTCGGTGAGGTAGCCGGTCAGACTGGACCAGGCCTCCGGTTCGCGCTGCGCCAGTGCCTCGAGGCGCCGTTCCGGCAGGGTATGCGGATCCCCCATCTGCAACGGGTTGGGACGGCCCCAGTAGAGAACGCCCAAGCGCGCCAGGAACAGCAGCACGATCACCGCATGCGTGGCGATCAGGATGAATCCGAGGCTCAGCTCCACCGGGGGCCAGAGCAGGATCAGCGAATAGAGAATGCCGCCCAGGACCGAGATCTCGGCGAAGGAGTCGCGCTTGAGCATGTCGATGTTGAAGTCCGAGCGCACCACATCGCGCATGATCACGCCGAACGAGGCGGTCACCACGGCCATCACCGGGCCCCAGAGCCACAGCGGGCTGGCCTGCGATTCGACCGCCACCCCGACGCCGATCACGGTGAACGAGGCCACGGCCCAGGCATCCAGACCCCGCTGCAGATTCCCCACTACGCGCCCGCCCAATCCCTTCTGCTGCCGCGCCAGGAGTTCCTGGACGAGATGCCAGCGCACCAGCACATGGTCATGCAGCTTGTACAGCACGAACCCGACTACCACGACCACGATCGGGACCAGCAGAAACTCCGGCGTCTCGAAGATGAAGATCGGGTCGCGGCCCAGCAGCAGATCGCGCAGCACGCCGCCACCGATGGCCGGCAGCGAGGCCAGGACCAGGGCACCGAACAGGTTGTAGCGTTCGCGCCGGGCGAGGATCAGCCCGGAGGCGGAGAACGCGAGAATCCCCAGCAGGGTGAGCGTATTGAACCAGGTCTCGCTGGTAGCCATCGAGAGAAACGCGGGCAGCACATGCTCGACTTCCAGCGCGGCCATCCGGCGGCTGTCCCCCAGCGCCTGCAACTGCGCGTTGAAGTTCTCGACGAAGGACTCGGGAACGGTGGCACGGGAGAACATCACGCGCACGCCGACGGTCCCCAGGTCCAGCGGATGCGTCTGGATCTCGCGGGCGCGACCCGTCCGCGCCAGCAACAGATCCACGATCACGGGGTCTGCGACAAAGCCGTCGATCCGACCCTCGATCAGCGCCTGGATATGGGCCTCGTCACCGGCGGCGGGGTACAGGCGCGCGGCCTCCCCCGGATCCGCGACCAGATCGGCCAGTTCGCTGGAGGCGTAGGCATAGCCGGTGGTCACCCCTAGCCGGAAGTCTCCGTCGCGAACCGCCTGGACCAGGCCGGCGCGATCCTCGAATGAATAATCACCACGCTCGCCGGCGCGCACATAGAGGGCGTTGCGTTCCTGACGGTAGGGTTGCGAGTACTGCGCATAGTCGAGGCGACCGGAATCAAAATAGCTGCCGATGACGAAGTCGATCGCGCCGTGGCGCAGTGCGGCGAGCTGGTCGTTCCAGGAAAGCGGCGTGAACTCGGCGCCATGCCCGACACCGGCCAGCGCCTCCTGCGCGACCCGCACGTCGAGCCCGGCCGGGGATGCCCGGGATGCGCTGTCGGAACCGGCCTGATACGGGGGACGTTCGAACCAGCCAGAGCGCAACGTTTCGGGCGCCGATTGCTGCGCGATCGGGATCGGGGTGCCGATATCGGCCGCGGACGGGGGCGAGGACGCACCGGCCGTGAACGGCGCGAGGATGGCCAGCGCCAACCCCACCCACAGCCCCCCCAGCCAACGCGCAACCCGCGAACGTCGGCCCCGCGGCCGCTCCCAACCGCTTCTCTGGCGCCACCGCGACGCCCGAATAACGCCCGCCTGACGGCTAGCGCGCGACTGGATGCGCCCGCAGGAACACCTCGGTATGCTGTCGCCGTCTAAGACCCCCCACGGCCGACTCCCTCCCCATGGACGCTGCATACGCACGATTCCCCAATTCTGCGGCCCATGGCCCGGGCGCCGGCATGCGCCGCGTACTGGCCCTGGCGGCTGTCCTGCTCCTTTGCGCCAACACCGCGCTGGCCGACACGCAGACCCTGCGTTTTCAGCCGCACTGGGTCCCCCAGGCGCAGTTCGCCGGCTTTTACCTGGCCAAGGAGATGGGCTGGTACCAGGACGCCGGACTGGAGCTGGAAATACTCCCGCACGGCGCGGAGCACCCCGCCCCCGCCACGCTGGCCCGCCAGGAGGCCGATGTGGCTTTGCTCTATCTCACCCAGGCCCTGGAATTGCGTGAACAGGGCGTGGACGTGGTCAACGTAGCACAACTGATCCAGGACTCCTCTCTGGTGCTGGTATCGCTGGCGGAGTCCGGGATCCTGGTACCCGAAGACCTGGACGGGCAGCGCGTCTCGCGCTGGGCCAGCTTCAGCCTTCAGCCGGAGGCGTTGTTCCGCACCTACGGGGTGCACCCCGAGACGGTCGATCAGGGGGCGACGATGGCCGCATTGCGCACCGGCGCGGTCGCGGCCGCCACCGCCACGCGCTACAACGAACTGGTCGAGCTGTATCTCAGCGGTCTGGATCCGGACGAGATCGAGGTGATGCCACTGGAGGATCACGGCGTGGGCCTGGCCGAGGACGGGATCTATGTCCTGGAGTCGACATTGCGCGAACGCCCCGAAGCCGTCCGCACGTTCGTCGAGGTCTCACTGCGGGGCTGGGAGTACGCGTTTGCCCATCCGGACGCCGCAGTGGACGCGGTGATGGATCGCGTCATCCAGGCCGGCGAGCCGACCAATCGGGCGCACCAGCGTCTGATGCTGGAGGCGCTGCGCCCGCTGTATCTGGAAGACGAGGCGCTCCGCGGCCCGCACCTGGATCGGCAGGACTACCAGCTGGCCGTCAGTCTGATGCGCAACCTGGGGCACCTGGAATGGGAGCCGGTACCGTACGAACAGTTTCACCAGGACGTGACGCAATGAACGGCCGCAAGAGCCTCGCCGTCCGCCTCGCCCTGGTCACCCTGCTGACGACCGGGTCGATCTTCTTCATCTCCTCCGGCGCGCTGTACCTGATGGTGCGCGATATCATGCTGGAGCACGCCGAGGACCAGGCGCGCGAGCTGACCCACGCGACGGCCAACCGCATCCGCTCGTCACTGAACGAGGTGGCCGGGTCGGCACAGGGCCTCGCCAGCGCCCTGAATTCGGGACAGATTCGACCCGACGGCCTGTTTCCCGTGCTGGACAACGTGACGCTCCAGTCGGATGCGGTCCAGGGCGCCGCCGTGACCTACGAGCCCTATGCCGCCGACCCCGACGAGCGCTACTACGGCCCATTCTCCTACGAGACGCCCAACGGCATCACGCGCATGCACCTGGGCGGCGACGACTTCGACTACTTTACCCGGGACTGGTACCAGATCCCGGCGCTCACGCGCAGCGGCTTCTGGACCGAGCCCTTTCCATCGGCCGCCGACCCCAACCGCCTGATCACCACCTACTCGCGCCCGTTCTTCGACCCCGACGACGCCGAGGCACTGCGCGGGATCGTGACCATGGACATCGAACTGCCAGCCCTGACCGCGCGCGTGGACGAGGTGGAGATCTTCGACAGCGGCTTCGCATTTCTGGTCAGCCCGCGTACGCGCTTTATCACCTATCCACAGCGCGACTGGATCATGCGCGAGAGCCTGTTCAGCCTGGCCGAAACCCTGGGCGAGCCGGAACTGCGCGAACTCGGACGGCGCATCCAGCAAACCGACGAAGGCTTCTCCCGCGTGCCGGAGGCCCTGCTGGAGGAACCCGCCCGGCTCTATCACGTGCGCCTGCCCGAGGCGAACTGGGCGGTGGGCGTGATCATCCCCGAGCGCGAACTGTTCGGGGATATCCTGCGGGTGATGCACTGGGTGCTGATCATCGCCGCGATCGGCTTCTTCATCCTGCTCGGCACCATCATCGGCATCTCGCGCGGCATCACCCGCCCGCTGAAGGGCCTGGCGAGCAGCGCCGGCGAGATCGCCCGCGGCAATCTGGACCGCCCGCTGCCGCCGATCCGCACCGGCGACGAGGTGGGCCAGCTCGCCCATTCGCTGGACGAGATGCGCCTGTCGCTGAAGGACTACATCAACGACCTGACCGCGACCACCGCCGCCAAGGAGCGCATGGAGAGCGAGCTGAAGATCGCCCGCAACATCCAGATGAGCTTCCTGCCCAAGCGGCTGGACCTGTCCGACCTGGATGTAGGTATCGACCTCGCGGCGCGCCTGATCCCGGCCAAGGAGGTCGGCGGGGATCTCTACGACTTCTTCCCGCTGCGCGAGCACAACGCCCTGTTCTTCGCGGTCGGCGATGTCTCCGACAAGGGCGTTCCGGCTGCCCTGTTCATGGCCGTGACCAAGACCCTGGTCAAGGGCATCGCCGAGCAGGATCCGCGCGACCCGGGCGAGATCCTGACCCGCGTCAACAACGAGCTGTGCCTGAACAACGACAACGGCATGTTCGTGACCTACCTGTGCGGGGTACTGGACCTGGGCACCGGCGAGGTCCGCTTTGCCAACGCCGGCCACAACCCGCCGTTGATCCACCGCGCCGATGGCACCTACGACTGGCTGAAGCTGCCGCCGGGGCTGGTGCTGGGGGCGATGGAAGACATGGAGTACCCGGTGCAGACCGTCCGCCTGGCGCCTGGCGATGCGTTGCTGCTGTATACCGACGGGGTGACCGAGGCGGCGGACGGGGAGCAGAAGCTGTATGAGGAGGACCGGCTGTTCGCCTTGTACGGGGGGATCGCATCCCAGCCAGCACGGGAGCAGGTCGATGCGGTGCTGGAGTCCGTCGAGCGTTTCGCGGATGGTGCTACACAGGCGGATGACATTACCGTGCTGGCGCTGCGTTACTGCCCGGGGGATGGGGAGTGCGTCAGATAAAAGCCTGGGCAGGGGGTTCGCGGGCGAGCCCGCTCCCACATCGCACCCAGAGACCCTGGCGCTAGCGGATCATCGCGTCGAGGGGGTTGTCTCGGGGTAGCGCGCGCATGCGGCCCTCGCGCATCTCATGGGCCACACCCTGCAGGCTGTGGCGACGGCTGGTCACGCCATCCAGCGACAGGAACAGGAAGCGGCGCGTGGCCTCCCCGCGCCAGACCAGCGCCATGCGCTGGGTCTCGCCGGTCGACTTGTCGATGAACTCGAACCAGTCCCCGACCTGTACCCGCGAGGCCTCGAACACATAGGGGTCGTCCTGGTCCGCCAGCAGGTCCGGATCGTCGTCCTCGAAGCGGACGGAACGGCGCGCCCGAATGCGCTCCTGCGGGTCAAAGCGCGGCTCGTCTCCTGAGGCCCGGATCCGCTGCAGATGGGCCTGCCCCAAGTGCTGCACCACGGCCTTCACGCGCTCCTCGGAGACCCCGGCCTCGCGCGCGGTCGCCACAATGCGCTGCACCATCGGGTTGACCTCCTTCGGGGTCGCGCGGTTGCAGATGGCCTTGGCCACGTCCTTGACCACCTGGTCCAGCCGTTCGGCCGAGTCACCATCGGCGGCCAGCAGGTCTTCCCAGGCCTCGGCGATCTGCTCAGCCGAACGTTCCGGCAGCTCCGCGCCGGTCTCCAGCACGCAGATGGTCAGGCTGCGCCGCGCGCGCGCCGCGCGCTCCTCCTGGCGCAGTGGATCGATATGGGGATCCTGCAGCTCCTGCCAGCGCGCATCCTCTTCCTCGATCGCCGCCAGCCAGTCGTCCACCAGGGCCTGCGCGGCATCACGGTCCATGCTGTCGGCTTCGTGGCGCAGCCGATTGACCGACTGCTGGATATGCTGCAAGTAGGCCTCAATGGCGTCGTTGCCCTCGGCCTGGTCATCCGGGCTGACGCGCACGCCGGTGTTGATCAGGCTGCCGATCCACAGGCGTAACGGGTGCGAGCGATCGCGGAAGAACGAGAGATCACGGATGACCACGCGCGCCAGGGAGAACTGCATGTCGGCAATGGCCGCACGCACGCGCGAGTTGAACCCGACCTGCCGAAAGATGTGATCAAACATCCCCTGCAACAGATCGAGGATGAACGGGGTCAAGGACTCGCGCGAGAATTCCGCTGATTCCGGGGCCACACGCTCGCCGCCCGCGCCCCCGGCCCCGGAGCCGGCCCCATCCGGCACGCCGGCCGCATGCGGCGAACTGGCGGGCAACCCCTGGGCCTGCACCAGGGCGCGGGCCCACAGGGCCCAGGCGGTGGGGTCGGCATCCGGCGCGGGCATTTCGCGTGTCCCGCTGGAGCCCGCCGCCCCCAGCCCCAGCGTCGCCGGGTCTCCGCCGGCGGTTGATTCGGAGGCGGATCGCGGTGGGCTGCCCGCGGTGTAGTGGGCCCAGCTCGCGCGCTGCTGGGGCACGCAGTCCGACTCGTGCGCCTCCGGACTGCGGGGCGGCTCGGTCACCAGCCCGCACTCGTCAATCGTCTCCACCACGAAGGCCAGCATCGGGGCGCCTGTGCGCCCCATGCACTTCACGTAGGCCCGCATCAGGTCCAGGGTCATGGCCGTGCGGCCGAACTGCCGTTCGGCGGCCTCGATCACCCGTTCGTACCAGTGCAGCGGAGACCAGGGCGCCCAGCCCGGGTGCTCGAAGCGGTGCTCCTCGCGCGCGGCCTGCTGGAACATGTAGTAGGAGTAGCGGTTGTGCTCGCGGATCACGCCCTCGAGCTTGTGCCGCAGGGAGCGCCGGGTGGACTGGTAGTCGTCGAGCACTTGCAGCCCGGAATCACCACCCGCATAGCGCGTGCCGGAGAAATCGTATTCGGGCGGATAGGTGGTGGTGCGCAGGTCGCGGTTCAGTGCCTCCTCGAACTCACGCCGCAGGACGTACTGATAGCCATGCAACTGGTTGGCCCATTCGACCGCATCACTTTCCTGGTCGCCCCAGACGCGCCCGGCGCTCCATTCGGTCGCGACCCACTCCATGCATTGATCCAGGTGATCGACCACGCGCGGGGCGACACCGGCGGCCAGCTCGGAACGCTGTGCCTCGGACAGCCCCGACAGACCGCTCCAGATCGCCGTGTCGTCCTGGTAGTTTCCCTGTTCTCTGGAGTCCTTTCCCGCCATGCGCCCTGCCTTCGCGACCGGCCGCGGCGCGGCCGTTAGCCCAGTGTTAATCGGCCAGTGTACAGGTCAGAAAGCGGCAAAACAGCCACAAGTTGCTATTTTGCACCGTAGCGCGGGAGGTTAACTGGAGAGCTTAGTCGTCCAGCGGCTCGGAACCCACCTGAACCATGCCGCCATGCACGCGAGTCGGGAAACGGGTCAGCGGGTCCTCCGCCGGGGGCTCCATCACCTCGCCGGTGCGCAGGCAGAACTGGGCCTCGTGCAATGGGCAGGTGATACAGTCATCGTCGAGCTCGCCATCGGCGATGGGCACTTCTTCGTGCGTGCAGAGGTTTTCGACCGCGAAGAACTCGCCGTCGAGGTTGAAGATCGCAACCTCGGTTCCCGCCGTATCTACCAGACGATGTTCACCGTCCGCGATACTGTCGACCGGTGCCACGTCGATCCACTCGCTCATCTCTCCTCCAGGGCCTTGTGGTTGGGCTTCAACTTGCCGCCCAGCGAATCTCCATCTTGGGAAACACTGTCCCTAAGGCGTCGCATCCAGGGCTGCCGTTGCGGCCGGGTCGATCTCGATCAGGCGGCCTTCTTCCGGGTGGTAGCTGAAGCGCCCGACCACGCGGATATGTTCCCCCAGCCGATCCGATACCTCGTCGTGAGGCTCGACCGCCACGCGGTTCACATCCTCGTCTTCCAGCCAGTAGTGGTAGCGTTCGGGGTCCTCGTCAAAGCGCTTGACCACACCCTCGGTCTGCACCAGCTCACCGTTGAATTCGCCCGCCGCACCCGCCAACTGGGCCAGCGTTACCTCGGACACACGCTCACCACCCCCGCAGGCGGCAAGCCCCACCACCAGGATGGGCGTCAGGAGCAGGGGGCGCAGCGAATGTCTCATGTGAATCTCCGGGCCGAAGCAACGTTGTAGTACGCTCGCGAGGGTACCGAAACCTGCCTTCAACGTCTCGATTCACCCCAATCAAGCCGGTAATGCCAATGGCCAAGACCTTCCCTGCCCTCGACGAACGACTCACGGGCTTCATCCTCGAACAGCCGGTTTATTTCGTGGGCTCCGCCCCGCTCGCGGCCGACGGCCACGTGAACCTGTCTCCCAAGGGGCTGGACACCCTGCGCGTCCTGGGTCCTCGCCGCGCGGCCTATCTCGACCTGACCGGCTCCGGCAACGAGACCTCCGCCCATTTGGCCGAAAACGGCCGCATTACGCTGATGTTCTGTGCCTTTTCCGGAAAACCGAAGATTCTCCGGCTATACGGCCGCGGGCGAACCGTGCTCCCGACCGATGGCGACTGGGAATCCCTGTACAGCGCGTTCCCTGCACATCCGGGAACGCGGCAGATCATCGACATCGAGATCCACCGCATTCAGACCTCCTGTGGCTTCGGCGTACCCGAAGGCGAACTGCAGCCACGCCCCACCCTGACCGAGTGGAGCGAACGCAAGGGCCCCGAGGGCCTGGAACGCTACTGGGAGGAAAAGAATGCGGTCAGCATCGACGACCTGCCGACCCCACTTGGGAAACGCTGAACGAGCCGCCTACCGGGCTTTTGCCTGACGGGTCAGCAAGCGGTCGAGCTGGTTGGCGAAGGCCTGGCGATCGGCCTGGCTGAAGGCGGCGGGACCGCCCGTATCCACGCCGCTGGAGCGCAGGGTCTCCATGAAGTCGCGCATGCTGAGGCGCTCGCGGATCGTCCCCTCGGTATACAGCTCGCCGCGCGGATTCAGGGCCTGGGCGCCCTTGGCAATGGCCTCGGCCGCCAGCGGGATGTCGGCGGTGATCACCAGGTCCCCCGACTCCAGCCGCCGCACGATCTCGTTGTCGGCCACGTCGAAGCCGGCACCCACCTGAATGGCATCGATCCATTTCGACGGTGGGGTGCGCAGCGGCTGATTGGCCACCAGGGTCAGCGGCACCTGAGTGCGGTTGGCCGCCCGGAAAAGAATCTCCTTGATCACCGCGGGACAGGCGTCCGCGTCTACCCATATCTTCATGCTCACCGATCGTCGATTCGAGAGAAGTTCCGCAGCATAGCCGGTTCGGCGAAGCGCAACACACTCCACCGCTTTTCGATTGGCCCTGCCCCCGGCCGCATGCCATGGTGCTACGCTCAACGGACACGGCACTCGCGCCGACAAGGAGCCCCCATGGGTATCGAAGTCACCGGAATTCTCGGTCTGATCTGGCTGATCATCGTGATCTGGGCCATCGTCCGCACCGCGCAAAGCCCGGCTGGGCCAATGGTCAAGCTACTGTGGATTCTGATCCTGCTGTTCCTGCCAGTGGCGGGGCTGATCGCCTGGCTCCTCCTCGGGCCCAAGTAGCCCGGAAGACGGATCGGTCGAATCATCGCCGTTCGGGTTGCCGATGGGCGGGGACGGGGCTACACCGTCCCCGCGCCGCTCAAGCTGCTCGATCAGTAGCTGTCCCTCGTCGCGGGAATCGCGCAACCACTGCAACAGGTCCTGCTGCGAGCCGAACACCGCCACATCCACCCGGTGTATGGCATCGGGTTTCGGGATCGGCGTTGGGCGCTCGCTCGCCGCCAGCGGGCCGTAGCGGCCAAAGTCGGGCGTCACCACGTTTTCGGGCGGCTCCGGGCAAGCGGCATCCTCTCCGCGGGTTGCCTGTTCCAGACGCGCGCCGATGCGCTCGAGTACGTCTTCGGAGGTCTCAGGGTGCTCGAGCAGCCATTCGATCAGCGCCTCCGGATCCACCGCGGGGATGCCAAAGCGATCGCGATAATCGGCCTCCAGCGTCTGGATCCACTCGGCCAGCGCGCAGGGCTCGTCGACCGCGCTCGCCAGGGCACGGAACTCCCGCCGCAGGGCCTCGAACCGCTTCTTCACCTCACTGCCGGACTCCGGTGCCGGGACTTCCACATCCGGAGTGGCACCCCGTTCGGCAAGCGGCTGCTCCGACGGGGTGTCATCCGCCCCGGCGTCAACCGCCACTGGCTCGCTCGATGCGGGTTTGCGCAATAGATGCCGGAACCAGAAACGGCTGAACGAGGCCTGGTTCGAGGGGTCCCAGGAGAGATCGTTCAAGGCCTGTGCCAGCCGCTGAAACGGGCGTACTGACGGATCATGCTCCGAGAACATCGCTACGGGGTGCTGCAGGGTCACCGCCGCACGCAGGCTCTCGTCGCGCTGAATGAACCCGAGAAAGCCCACCGAGATCTTCAGATACTTCTCCACCGCACCACTGAAGCGCTGATACACCGCCCGCGCCTCACTGATGTCGGCCACCATGTTCACGACCACCTGACAGGTGAGCGGATACCGCCGTAGCGCGACCTTCAGCAACGAAAAGGCATCGGTGAGCGAGGTCGGCTCCGGCGTAATGACCAGCAGCACTTGGTGTCCGGCGGCGACGAAATCCAGGGTGGTATCGCCAATCCCCGCAGCGGTATCCAGGATCAGGTCATCGAAATGCTGCTCGATCCGCGCCAGCTCGGTCACCAGCCGCCGCTGTCGGGCCGCCGACAACTCCACGCAATCGCGGATACCCGAGGCCCCCGGGATGACTTTCAGGCCATGGGGGCCCTCGAGAAGGACATCCTCGACCGGACACTCCCCCGTCAGGACCTCGGCCAGCCCCTTTTGCGGGTGCAGCCCCAGCAGGATGTTCACGTTGGCAAGCCCCGTGTCGGCATCCAGGATGCAGACCCGGCGCCCCGCCCGGGCCAGGGTAATCCCGAGGTTGACCGCGATACTGGACTTGCCCACCCCGCCCTTGCCGCTGGTCACTGTCAGGACACGCGGCTGAGCTGACTGGACGCGAGCCGTGCCAGACTGCCTGTCGATCATGGGCTTCAAAGCTTCCTGCCTCCGAAGTGGCCTCACGGGATAGGCCTCACGCACGCCTAACGTCTCGTCTACTGGAATCGCTGGCGCAACGCAAGTCCCAGCAGTATAGTCGGGAACCAGGGCGAGAAGCCGCGACGCAGCAACGGATCGGGGCAATACAAGGGCACCCTCTCGGGTCCCGGGGAGAAGCATGGCCACGGCGCATACGGCAACCGAAACCATCCCCAGCCTGCCACAGGCCCTGACGTCCGTTCTCGATGCGGGCCAGGCGGCGGAGGCCGATTTCGAGGCCCTCAGCCGTGCCATTCTGCGCGACACCGGCATGACCACACGCCTCCTCGCGGCAGCCAACTCCCCGTTCTATTACCGCGGCTCGCCGTGTCGCACCATCGATAGAGCCCTTTTCAGCCTGGGGCTGGACACCGTGCGCAGCCTCGCCCTGACCGCCGCGATCCAGCAGCTTTTCGGCCGCTACCAGCCCAAGCGCACCAGCACGCTTCGGACCATCTGGCGCCGTGCGCTGACCACCGCCATGCTCGGCCAGGTCCTCGCCTCCCTGACACGCCACCCACGGCCCGAAGAGGCGTATCTGTCAGGGCTTCTGGTTGATCTCGGCAAGCTGATGCGACTGGCGTCCGACGAAGCGCGCTACTGGCCGCTGCTCGAGGCCAGCAGCGACCACCGCGAGCTGGTCTCCCGTGAACAGGCGACCTACGGTCAACACCATGCAGAACTGGCCGCCGAACACCTGGACCAATGGGGCCTGGACGGCTTCGTCACCGATGCGGTGCGTTTCCACCTCGAACCCACGGCACAAGTGCGCGATGCACACCACCTAGTGAAGATTGTCCATCTCGCCAGCCGACTTGGCGACGAACCACCCGACGCCATCGGCGACCCGGCCCTGGCAGCCGCCCACGACCTGTTTGGGCTCAATGACGGCCTGACCCGGGAACTGCGCAACCGCATCGAAGACGATGTCACCCGGGTTGCCGGTTCCCTGGGTATTGAGCTGGACGCGGGAGCCGAAACCGCGAATATCGAGGCACATCACCCCGATCAGGCGGCGCGCGAGGCGCTGGGGATGCGTGTCCGCGACCTCACCGAGCTGGAGCGGCTGTCCGGCGAGCTTCGCGCCTCGCGGACCCCCCGAGAACATTGTCTGGCCGCCCAGCGAACGCTGTTTCTCACCCTGGGTGTCGAACACAGCCTGATGTTCCTGACAGACGCGGACGGTGCATCGGTCTCCGCCTGGCTCGGCGAGGAAGACGAGCCCGACTTCACCCTGCCCCTGCTGCCGGGACGGAGCCTTGTGACCGACACCCTGCTGGACCGCGAGATGCGCCAGCACAAACCCGATGGCGAGACACCTGCACCGGTCATCGACCAGCAGTTGTTCCGGCTCTGCGGTGCCGAGGTGATCTGGGCATTCCCTCTGCTGGCGGATGCCAACTCCTCGCCCGCAGGGGTGCTGATCCTGGGACTGGACCGAGAACGTGCCCAGACCCTGGAACCCCGAACCGGATTTGTCCGGGCCCTGGCGCGAGAGATTGCACGCGCGCTGTGCACCTCGCAGTCCGACCCGCCCGAGCAAGCGCACACCGACGATACGACGCAGGAGCGAATCCGCGAGACGCTGCACGAGGCGGGCAACCCCCTCAGCATCATCCAGAATTATCTGGGTGTGTTGAACACAAAGCTGGGCGATGAGCACGAGGCCAGCCAGGAACTGGCCCTGATCAAGGAGGAGATTGATCGCGTCGGCCGCATCCTGCTGCGTCTAAAGGAACCCGACCAGGCAGTGGACGGACCGCCATCCTCGCTTAATCGGCTGGTCCAGGACGTGGCCGACATCGTGGACCGCTCTCTTTGCCACACGCGGGGCATCCGCCTGGAACTGGATCTGGCACCCGGCGATGCGCCCTTGTCTGTCTCCAGCGACCATGTGCGCCAGATTCTGACGAACCTGCTCAAAAACGCCGCCGAGGCCCTGCAGCCGGGGGGCGTCATTCGGCTGCAGACCCGTGACCCCGAGAGCTTCAATGGGACCAGCGTGGTGGCACTGGTGGTCGCCGACGACGGCCCCGGGCTTCCCCCGGAGGTCCGCGCGGCCCATTATCGGCCGGTGGAGTCGCACAAGGGCGAGGGGCACGCCGGGCTAGGCCTGAGTATTGTCCGCCGCCTGGCGGACGAGATCGGCGCTCACATCCAGTGCGACAGCGACCGCGAAGGAACGCGGTTCGAGATTCGGCTCCCCCATCGCGAGGCCGAAACCGGAGCCCTCGGGGCGGGACAGGGATAGCCCCCGCGATGATGCGAGACCACGGCGGGAGCCGCACATGAACGAACCCGGCACACCACAGACCCCTCGCATCCTCGTCGTCGACGACGACCCGCGCCTTCTGGAAAGCGTGCGCCAGCTGCTGGAACTACAAACGTTCAACGTGGAAACCGCGCCGGGCGGCGGCAGCGCTATCGAGGCCCTGCGGCGGGATCCGCCCGATCTCCTGCTGCTCGATCTGTGCATGCCGGAACTGGGGGGGCGTGATGTCCTGCGCTTCATCCAGGCCGCCGGGCTCGCGGTCCCTGTGGTGGTCATCAGCGGCAACACCTCGGTGGACGATGTCGCCGGCGCCCTGCGCGACGGGGCCTCCGACTACCTGAAAAAGCCCTACCAGCCCGACGAGCTGCTGGCGACCGTCCGCAATGCCCTGCACAAAAAAGACCTGGAAGACGCCAATCGCCACATGCGGGCACGCCTGGAGCGTTCCGAGCGCCTGCACCGGCTGATCGTCAACAACTCGCCGGACATCGTGTTCATCCTGGACCGCGACGGTCGGTTTCGTTTCGTGAATTCGCGCGTCCACGAGTTGCTCGGCTATTCCCGTCAGGACCTGCTGGACACCCGTGTCCTGGATCTGGTCGAAACCGACGACCACGAGAAGGCGGAGTACTTCTTCGAGCAGGCCGGGCGCAGCCATGCCCACATCCGCTCCGTGGAGCTCGCGCTCAAGCCGCGGGAGATGGCCCGCACCCGGCGCTATTTCGAGGTCGCGGTCTGGCCGACGGCGGCCAGCGACGATACAGGCGAGACCCTGGTCTACGGGACTGCCCGCGACATCACCGACCGCAAAGAGTCAGAAGCCTTCATCAACTTTCAGGCCTACCACGACCTGCTTACGCGCCTGCCCAATCGTGCCCTGTTCCGCGACCGGGTCGATGTGGCCATCGCCCAGGCACAGCGCCAGGGTCACCCCCTGGCCGTGATGTTCATCGACCTCAACCGCTTCAAGGTCATCAACGATTCGCTGGGGCACACCATCGGCGACCGCCTGCTGCAGGCCGTCGCCCAGCGCCTGCTGGGCTGCATTCGCAAAGGGGATACGCTGTCGCGCTTCGGCGGCGACGAATTTACCCTGCTGCTCCCTCAGATCAGCCGCCAGGAGGCCGCGGTTGATGTAGCCGAAAAGATCCTCGAAAGCCTCAATGAACCGTTCCACCTGGGGGGCGACCACGAGTTGTATGTCGGGGCCAGCATCGGGATCGCGATCTACCCCGAGGGGGGCGACACGCTCGAGACCCTGATCCGGCATGCCGACATCGCGATGTACCGGGAAAAGAACACGGGCAAGAATGGCATCCGCCTGTTCGCACCGGAGATGCACGGCAACACGCCACACCGCCTGCAATTGGAGCAGGACCTGCGCAAGGCCCTGGAGCGCGAAGAGTTCCACATCCTCTACCAGCCGCAGGTCGATGGCGAGACAGGACAGCTCCTGGGCGTCGAGGCGTTGGTTCGCTGGAATCACCCCGATCGCGGCATGCTGGGCCCAGCCGAATTCATCCCGGTCGCCGAAGACACACGTCTGATCGTCGACCTCGATCGCGCGACCCTGCGCAACGCCCTCGGCGACATACGCAAAGCCCATCAACACGTACCCAACCTGCGCCTGGCTGTGAACCTGTCACCGGTACTGATCGAGCGCGACGACTTTGTCGACGGCGTACTGGGACTGCTGGTCGAGACCGGCTTCCCCGCAGAACTGCTGGAGATCGAGATCACCGAAAGCCTGTTGATGAGCGACACCCACGATACCGTGGCCAAACTCAACCGCCTGTGCGAAGCCGGCGTCCAGGTGGCAGTGGATGACTTCGGCACCGGTTATTCGTCGCTGAGCTATCTGCAGAAGCTGCCGGTCCACACCCTGAAGATTGATCGCAGCTTCACCCTCACCATCTGTACCGACGGGGAGGCCTGTATCGTTAACGCGATCGTATCGATGGCACGCGGCCTGCAGATGAACATCGTCGCGGAGGGCGTGGAGACCGCAGCCCAGCAGGAGTATCTGCGCCGCCTTGGCTGCCCGATGATGCAGGGCTTCCTGTTCGGGCACCCTTCCCCCCTCGCGGACCTGCTACAGGCGGAATCCGACTTCGGGCGTCGAACTGCCCGATCCTGAATCCGGTTTGCGGTCCCGTCCCGCCCTCGCAGCAGACTATGCGCCAATGCCTTGCAAGGCATTATCGGCCGGGGCCGGGCGGCCCAGCAGGTAGCCCTGCCCGAAACGGCAGCCCTCGCGTAGCAGGAACGCTTGCTGGCCCGCTTCTTCCACACCCTCGGCAATCAGGTCCAGCCCCAGTGCGTCCGCCAGGGCAATGATGGCGCGGATAATCGATTCGTTGTTGCGCGAGTGCCCGATATCGCGGACCAGTGACTGGTCGATCTTCAGCCGCCGCAGCGGCAAGCGACGCAGATGCGCCAGGTTGGAATAGCCCGCACCGAAGTCATCCATGGCCAGCGTCACGCCGAGCGTTTCCAGGCGGTGCAGCACGGCCAGCGCCCGCTCTGGCTGCTCCATCATCATGGTCTCGGTCAGTTCCAGCTCCAGCCGGTCGGGCTCCAGACCGTGGTGCTCCAGGATCTCCTGGATCGCCGCCACCAGAGTTTCGTCATGCAGCTCGCGCGCGGACAGGTTCACGGCCACGGTCGGCACGCCTCGGCCGTCCTGGTCCCAATGCGCCAGCTGGGCACAGGCCGCGTTCAACACCCAGCGATCAATGGCCTGGATCATCCCCGTCTCTTCCGCCAGCGGGATGAACTCCGCGGGGGACACCATTCCGCGCTGTGGATGACGCCAGCGCACCAGCGCCTCCATCCCCACCAGCCGGCCCGACTGCATCTCCAGCTGCGGCTGAAAGTAGAGCAGCAGCTCGTCGTTGGCGATGGCGCTACGCAGGTCGTTTTCCAGGAACAGACGATGTTCCGTCTGCGCCCCCATTCCGGGCTCGTAGACATGCCAGGTGTCCCCGCCAACGCTGCGCGAGGCCGCCATTGCGAGTTCCGCGGCGGTCAACAATTCGTCACGCGTGTTGCCATGTTCGGGGAACGTCGCCAGCCCGACGCTCGCCGTGGTGACCAGCGCACGCCCACCGATAGCGCAGGGTTCGCGCAAGGCTTCCAGCAGCTGCTCGAGGAAGGCCTCGGCGCCGCCATCCATCGGCGGGTTTTCGATAATCAGGCAGAACTCGTCTGCCCCCACGCGAGACACCGTATCCTGCGGCCCCAGTAACCCCCCAAGCCGTTCCGCAATACCTTCCAGCACGCGGTCGCCCGCCGACGTTCCCAGGGTTTCGTTAACATTGCGGAAACGATCCAGGTCGATCAGCACCACCCAGCGCGCAAGACCATCGGCCATCGCGCGTTCCAGGGTGTGTCCCAGCCGGTCGTGCAACAGCACGCGGTTCGGGAGGCCGGTACGCGCGTCGTAATGGGCCATCTGCCGCAGCGCTTCTTTCTGCTCCATGCTGGCGGTGAGATCCGTCCAGCTGCCGACCACCTCGGCCCCGCGCTGTCCCTGATTGCCGCCGGGAATGATCCGCATCTCGTCGCGGATATGGCGCAGCTTGCCCCAGCCGTCGAACAGGCGCAGTTCACGGACCATGTGGCGTTCCTCCTGCAAACGCCGGTTCTCGCGCATGGCCGTGGCCCGGTCCTCCGGATGGACTTGCTGCTCCCACCAGCCCGGCTGCAGCGCCACCCTGGAATTGAATCCAAACAGCCGCGCGAAGTTGCCACTCACCCAAAGCGGCTTGAAATCCAGCGCATTGAGTTGATAGAGCACGACCGGTCCACTCTCGAGCAGGTGTTCGAGACGCTGATTGGCCTCGCGCAGGGCACGTGTCTGCGCGCGCACGGTGCGTCGCAACCAGACCGCCATCAGCCCCAGGACGAGTGCGATCACGGCGGCGGACGCCAGCGCCGACCAGGCCCACGTCGGGATTTCCCCCTCCCCGAGGGGTGGTTCCAGTGCCTGCTCCATCGCGTGCTGATAGGGCGACCCCGCGTCGCCCTTCCAGCGCTGGAGGTAGGCGTCGATCACCTCCAGTCGGTCATCCTGCCGCCCAGGGGCAGCGGCGTAGTAAAGACCGACCTGGTCGAAGGTGACGGGGGTTTCCACCAGCATATGCTGGCGTGCATGACGCCGCGCATAGAAGTTGTTTGTGATCGCCACGTCGGCATCGCCCGACGCGACAGCAGCCAGCACGGATTCCATGTCGCCACGGGTCACAAGGGTCCAGTCCAGGCCGGTGTCCAGTGCGTACTCGCGCAGGTAGTCGTATTGAATCGATCCATCGAGCACCGCAAGGCGGAGGCCTTCCAGCGCTTCGATGCGATCCAGCCCCGAATCGATCGGCGCCAGCACCTGGCTCCATGCCTGAGCCACCGGGATCGAGTGAAACGCGAGGCTCTCGCGCCGCTCCGGCGTCAGCGCGACATCCGGCATCAGGTCGATCTCGCCCGCCTCCAGGGCCTCCAGACAGGCCGACCACTCGCACGAGACATACTCCAGCCGCCAGTGCTCGCGTCGCGCGATGGCGTCCAGCAACTCGACGAACACGCCCCCTGCCGCCCCATCGTCACCCGTGCCGACCTTGGGCACGTTCTCGTACAGCCCTATGCGCAGGGGATCATCCGCGCCGGCCCCGGCGGGCAGGCACAGGGACACCGCCAGCAGGACAGGCATGACCGCACGGCGCCATCGCGTCCATTTGCTCCTGGTTCTGGGTTTCCAATCAGGCACGACGCGCCCCTGTGCGTTCGGTACCGCATAGTGCCATGGATGGCCAGGCCACGGACCGCCCGTTGTTATCCGTTCGTTAGACCGATCGCGCCCCTCGCGCCTCCACCAGTGCGCGCGTACGCTCCATGATCCAGCGCCCGGGCTCGCCCATCGCCTGCTCCAGCGTGATCGTGCCATCACAAAGGGCGCGCGCGTCGGCGAGCCCCACCGCCTCGAGTTCCTCCGGGGTGGCATCGATCGAACCGGCCACGGCGACGACCGGCACACAGCAGCGCCGTGCCCGCCGAACCACCTCGGCCACGACCTTGCCATGCGCGGTCTGGCCGTCGACCTGCCCCTCACCCGTGATCACCAGATCGCTCCCGGCGATCGCCGCATCGAGATCGATCAGATCCGCCAGGTACACCGCCCCCATGCGTGACTGCCCGCGCAGGACACAGGCCAGTGCAAAGCCCAGTCCGCCGGCAGCCCCCGCCCCGGGCATGGCGCCCGGGCGGCGCAACTCCCCCGCCTCGTCAATCGCGCGTTCCAGCCGCTCCATGTAGGCATCCATGCGTGGCACGTCTTTCGTGGCCAGGCCCTTTTGCGGGCCGAACACCGCCGCAGCACCCCGGTTGCCCGTCAACGGGTTGTCGACATCGTTCAGCACCGTGATGCGGAGTCCCGCAAGCCGTGGCTCCAGACCAGAGAAATCGGCACTTTCCAGGTGCTCCAGCCGGTCCGGGACAGGATCCAGCTCGGCCCCTTCTCGGTCCCGAAAGCGGACCCCCAGTGCGTGCAGCATCCCGGCACCGCCATCCACCGTGCCGCTGCCCCCGAGGCCGATCAGCACATGCCGGGCACCGGCATCCAGGGCGGCAAGGATCAGCTGCCCCACGCCGCGGGTATCGAGCCTCCACGGATCGCGCTCGGCCTCGGGCACCAGGTCCAGCCCACAGGCCGAGGCGACATCAATCACCGCGCGTCGGGTGACGGCATCGCACCCCCAGCCCGCCGAGACATGCTGCCCACGCGGATCACGGACATCGGACAAATGCCAGGCCCAACCCATCGTATGGCTGACCAGTTCCGCCGTCCCTTCTCCTCCATCCGCCATCGGCAACGCCCGGATGCGGGTGGATGGACTCGCGGCATGTACACCGCGAGCCATCGCCTGGGCCACGTCTGCCGCATCCAGACTGCCCTTGAAGCTGTCCGGACACAGCACGACCCGCCTCAGCTCAGACAAAGACGAGCCCCAGCAGGTAGATCACGATCATCGCGCTCACACCCTGCAACAGCGTGGCGGTCGTATAGGCCTTGTAGGCGGTCGACACCTTCATGCGGCTGAACTGGGTCACCACCCAGAAGAAGCTGTCGTTCGCGTGGGAGACAGTCATAGCGCCGGCACCGACAGCCATCACCGCCAGCACCATGCCCATGTCGGAGTCCAGGCCCAGCGAGGGCAGCAGTGGTGCCACCATGCTCGAGGCGGCCACCAGCGCAACCGTCGACGAACCCTGGGCCGACTTCAGCGCAGCCGCGAGCAGGAACGGCACCAACAGCCCCAGTCCAAGACCGGTCAGCATGTCGCCGAGCTGGTCACCAATCGGGGTCTCCTGCAGCACGGAGCCAAACGCGCCGCCGGCCCCAGTGATCAGCAGGATCGGCGCCGCGAGCAGGACCGCATCGACCGTCATCTGGTGGAAACGCCCGCGTTTGTCACCACCCTTCACCAGCAGCAGGGCGAACACCACGCCAATCGCCAAGGCGACCACCGGCTGGCCGAGGAAGATCAGCCCCTCCGCGAACATGCCGGGATCGGCATCGCGCGTGGCCAGCGACGCGATCGAACCGATGGAGATCAGTACAATCGGCGCCAGGATCGGCATGAATGCCGCCAGGGTGGACGGGCGATGGGCCAGATCGGGCTCCGGCTTCTTCACCTCCTGGCCAGTCGCCTCCTCGATCGGGTCTGGCTCGAGCAGTTCGTCGTCGTTCGCGTGGGTATAGCGGCTCGCCCAGAGCCAGCCCACTGCCGCCGCCACGGCGGCCACCAACAGGCCGAACAGGATCACCAGCCCTAGCGCATCGGCGATGCCGATGTTGCTGGCCGCGGCGATCGGACCCGGGGTCGGCGGGACGAAGTTATGCGTGGCGAACAGACCCGTCGCCAGTGCCACACTCATCGCCACCAGGGACACGCCCGCCTTCTTCGCCAGCGCGTTCTTCAGGGAGTTCAGGATTACGTAGCCGGAGTCGCAGAACACCGGGATGGACACGATGTAGCCGATGATCGTGGCCGTAAGGTTCGGGAATCGATCCGACAACGCCCGAATGATCGCCTCCGCCATCACGATCGCCGCCCCGGTGCGATCCAGGATCACCCCGATGATCGTACCCAGCGCGATCACGATCCCGATATAGCCGAGCGTACCGCCGAAGCCGTCGTTGATGACGCTGATCGCCTCTTTCGGGGCAATACCTCCGATCAGTGCCATCACGAAGGCCGCCAGCAACAGGGCAAGGAAGGGGTGGACTCGCAGCTTCACGGTGGCAAACACCAGTGCCGCCACGACGATAATCAGGCCAACAATCAGCATCTCGCGTCCCCGTCTTGTTGTGGTTATCGAGTTAAGAGCATAGACCCTGTAACCCTTATTGGGACGAGAATTTCCATACTGATTTCGATCCGCGCTGGCACGCCATACCGACAAAAGAAAAGGCCGCCCGAAGGCGGCCCTGGCGCGAAGCGCGATGATGGAGGCTGGGGTCGGAATCGAACCGGCGTACACGGATTTGCAGTCCGCTGCATAACCACTCTGCCACCCAGCCTGTATCGGGTGGGTCCCGGTCCGCATGATGCCCGCGTGATGCGACAGGCGGCGGCCGAAACAGAAAACCCCGGCCGAACCGGGGTTTCAGGAATCTGTTGGAGCGGGAAACGAGATTCGAACTCGCGACCCCAACCTTGGCAAGGTTGTGCTCTACCAGCTGAGCTATTCCCGCTCTTCGTTAACGGCGCGTATTCTACCGCACCGGGGGCGAACGTCAATACCCCGCCGGTGTTTCCGTGCGGCCAATCAGCGCCCGCGCGCAGCCGCCAGCATGTACTGCACCATCGAGACCAGCGTCAGGATGGCCGCCAGATACAGCAGCCATTCACCGATCGCGAAAATCGGCAGCCCGGCGACCGGCTCCGCCCACAGCAGGAGGAAGATCGCCACCATCTGGGCGGTGGTCTTGACCTTGCCGACCCAGGATACGGCCACCTTCGCGCTGGCGCCGACCTCGGCCATCCATTCGCGCAAGGCCGAGATCGCGATCTCGCGCCCGATAATGACGACCGCCGCCAGCGCCAGGCCCACGCCCGGGTTGTGATCCACGACCAGGACCAGCGCGGCGGCCACGATCAACTTGTCCGCCACCGGGTCGAGGAACGCACCGAAGCGGCTGGTCACCTCCCAGCGCCGGGCCAGGTAGCCGTCCGCCCAGTCGGTGATCGCGGCGAGCGCAAAGACGATCGCCGCGACGATGCCGGCCGTGGGCATCGGCAGCGCGTAGAACACGACGATCAGCAGCGGGATCATGACGATCCGCGACCAGGTCAGCCAGTTGGGGAGTTCACGGATCATCTGCTGGTCAGCCCTCGTGAAACTGGTCGTAAATCGCCTGCGCGAGCCGCCGGTGGATGCCCGGCACCTTGGTCAGCTCGTCGACGCCGGCCCGGGCCACTCCGCGCAGCCCCCCGAAGTGGCGCAGCAACGCGCTGCGGCGCTTCGGCCCCAGCCCCGGGATCGACTCCAGGGTCGATTCCTTGCGCGCCTTGGCACGGCGCGCACGGTGCCCAGTGATCGCGAATCGGTGCGCCTCGTCGCGAATCTGCTGGATCAGGTGCAGCGCACCCGAGTGCGCGGGGAGTATAGAGGGGGCCTCCACCTCGCTCAATATCAGAGTTTCCATACCCGGCCGGCGTTCCTCGCCCTTGGCGACGCCGATCACGCGGATGTGATCCAGCCCGAGGTCCGCCAGCGCATTGAGCGCCTGCGTAACCTGCCCCTTGCCACCATCGATGAACAGGATGTCCGGCTCCTGCCCTTCCCCCTTCTTCAGCCGCGCGAAGCGCCGGCTCAGGGCCTGATGCATCGCGGCGTAATCGTCGCCGGGCTCGATGCCGTCGATGTTGAACCGCCGGTAGTCGGACTTGATCGGCCCCTCGGGCCCAAACACCACACAAGAAGCGACCGTGCGCTCGCCGCCGGTGTGCGAGATGTCGAAGCACTCCATGCGCTTCGGGGGATTCTCCAGATTCAGTTCGGCGGTGAGGGCGTCCAGGCGCGCGGTCTGTCCGGCCTGACTGGCAATGCGGGTCTTCAGCGCCAGTTCGGCATTGCGCCGCGCCATATCCAGCCAGCGCGCCCGATCCCCGCGCAGCGACCAGGCGACCTGGACCTTGCGGCCCCCGCGGCGCTCCATCAGGAAGGCCTCCAGCGCCGGCGCGCCTTCCGGCTCGTGCGACAGCAGCACGCGCGCCGGCGGTTCGCGTTCGGCGTAGTACTGCGCCAGCACCGCCGCCATGATCTCCCCGGTGTCAGTGGCCTCCGGCACGTTCGGGAACAGCTCGCGGTTGCCCAGGTTCTGTCCGCCGCGCACGAAGAAGATCTCCACGGCCACCGCGCCCGCCTCCTGCGCCAGCGCAATCACGTCGGCATCGCCCTCGCCGCCGGAGACAAACTGCTGCTCGGAGATCTGGCGCAGCCGCGCGATCTGGTCCCGCAGCCGGGCCGCATGCTCGAAGTCGAGACGCTCGGAGGCCGCCTCCATGCGCTGCATCAGATCGGCGATCACCACCTCGCTCTTGCCCTGCAGGAACTGCACGGAAGACTCGACGTCGCGGGCATACTCCTCGGGCGTGATGTAGCCCACGCAGGGTGCCGTACAGCGCCCGATCTGATACTGCAGGCAGGGCCGGGAGCGGTGCGCGAACACGCTGTCCTCGCACTGACGCACCTGAAACAGCTTCTGCAGCAGCGCCAGGCTCTCGCGCACCGCCCCGGCCGACGGGTACGGACCGAAATAGCGCACGCCCTTCTTTTTCGCGCCCCGGTGAAAACCCAGACGCGGGTACTCCTGACCGGACACGAAGATGTAGGGGTAGCTTTTGTCGTCGCGCAGCAGCACGTTGTAGCGCGGCCGGTGGCGCTTGATCAGGTTGGCCTCGAGCAGCAGGGCCTCGGCCTCGGTGTGCGTGACCGCGACGCGGATGTCCGCGATCTGGCGCACCATCGACCGGATCCGCGGCCCGCGATCATCCGAACCGCGAAAGTAGCTGGCCACACGGCTCCTGAGATTGCGCGCCTTGCCGACGTACAGCACGCCGCCGCTGGCATCCAGCATCTGATAGACGCCGGGCGACTGCGTCAGCGTCTTCAGGAAGGCCTTGGAATCGAAACTGGTGTCGGAGGCACTCATGACAGCTTCAGGATACCGGAACGGCCAAGGGAGTCGGCCAAACCTGCAGGGCAACTGGGCGTGAGAGATGTCAGCAGAGGGCGTTCAATGCCCTTCGCACGTTGGTACCTCGACACCTTTGGGCCCCACGCCATCGCGAGCAGCCGGACCAAACAGGCTTTTCTACTCGAGGTGGGTACGGATGCGGGCGAAGAGTTCGCCGAACATGGCCGGGGTGAGGCGGCGGGTCTGGGTGTTGTAGCGGGAGCAGTGGTAGGAGTCGATCAGCCGCATGCCATCCAGTGCATGCTCGGCGCCGTGGGCAAAGCGCAGGCTGGACAGCGGCAGGCCGCAGGCCCGCAGCACCGCGTCATGGGCGATCTTGCCCAGCGCCAGGATCACCCGGGGCTGCATCGCGTCCATCTCCGCGGCCAGGAAACCGTTGCAGGTGCGGATCTCCTCGGTGGTGGGCTTGTTCTGCGGCGGCAGGCACTTCACCGCATTCGTGATGCGGCAGTCCAGCAACTGCAGCCCGTCGTCCGCGCGCACGCTCTCGGGGCCGGTCGCAAAGCCGTACTGGTGCAGGGTCTCGTAGAGCAGCACCCCGGCGTAGTCCCCGGTGAAGGGCCGCCCCGTCGCGTTGGCCCCGTGCATCCCCGGGGCGAGTCCAACGATCAGCAGGCGGGCATCCAGCGGCCCAAACGAGGGCACCGGAGCGGCATGGTAGTCCGGGTGCTTCGCCCGCACGTCTTCCAGAAAACCGGCCAGGCGCGGGCAGCGCCGGCAGTCCGGATCGAACACGGGAAAGGAATCAGCTTGCATCGGGCCAGTCGCGGTAGGGGTTCCGGGCCAGCTCGGTGTTGTAGTAGCGCGGGTCATGCGAGACCTCCTCGCCCAGCCATTCGGGGCGCGGGAAGTCGGCATCGCTCGCGGGCAATTCCAGCTCGGCGACGATCAGGCCGGCATTGGCGCCCTCGAACACGTCGATCTCGTATTCCCAGCCGTCCACATCCACCCAGTAGCGCGTCTTCTCGACCTGCGGACCCGCGAGGGTGTCGAGAAGGCGATGGGCCTCTTCGACCGGGATCGCGTACTGGTACTCGTCGCGCTCGACCCCCAGGGTCGCGCTCTTGATGTTCAGGTTCGCGCCCTCCTCGTCCACGCGCACGCGGATCGAGGCGCGATCATTGCCGCACAGATAGCCCTGGCGCATGCGCTGCGAGCGCACCACGGCCTCGCGCCAGGTATCACTGGCCAGCAGAAACTTGCGTTCGATCTCGCGACCCATGTCGTCGACTCCCGTCTTTCGGCGAACCGCTTCGTATCAGGCTTTGGCAGGGGCTTCGCCTGCAAGCAGGCTCCCACAGGAATGGAATCGCGAAGCGGCGCGCGCTACATCCGGATCAGCGCGGAGCCCCAGGTAAAGCCGCCGCCAAAGGCCTCAGTCAGGATCAGGTCGCCCTTCTTGATACGCCCGTCGCGCACGGCGGTATCCAGCGCCAGCGGAATCGACGCGGCGGAGGTGTTGCCGTGCCGGTCGACCGTGACCACGACGTTATCCATGGACATGTTCAGCTTCTTGGCCGTGGCCTGGATGATGCGGATGTTGGCCTGGTGCGGGACCAGCCAGTCCAGCTCGGACTTCTCGATCCCGTTGTATTCCAGTGTCTCGTCGACGATCTGGTCCAGGGTGTTGACCGCGACCCGGAAGACCGCGCGGCCTTCCATGCGGATAAACTCGAGATCCGGGTTGTCGCCGGGCTGCGAGACCCCGCCCGGGACCTCCAGCAGGCCCTTGTGGTGGCCATCCGCGTGCAGGTGGGTGGAGATGATGCCCGGGTCCGGCGAGCGCGACAGCACCACCGCGCCCGCGCCATCGCCCCACAGGATGCAGTTGCCGCGGTCGGTGTAGTCGGTGATGCGCGAGAGCGTCTCGGCCCCGACGACCAGCACATGCCGGATCTCGTCGCTCTGCATGAAGCGATCGGCCGTGGCGAGTGCATAGACAAAACCGGAACACACCGCCTGCACGTCGAATGCCGGACAGCCGCCGATACCCAGCTTCGCCTGCAGGATGCAGGCGGTACTGGGGAAAATCTGGTCCGGGGTCGTGGTGGCGACGATGATCAGGTCCAGGTCGGCGGGACGGATGCCCGCGGCATCCAGCGCACGCTCGGCGGCCTTCAGCGCCAGGTCGGAGGTCACCTGGTTTTCGGCCACGATGTGGCGCTCGCGAATCCCGGTGCGCTCCTGAATCCACGCATCCGAGGTATCCACCATGGCCTCGAGATCGGCGTTGGTCAGGATCCGCTCGGGCAGGTAGCTCCCGGTCCCGCTGATGCGTGCATGCTTCACTGCGCGTGCTCCTGCCCCAGTAGCTGACCCAGCTGCTTGTCGATGCGGCTGGAGATGTTCGCCTCCGCCTCGACCCGGGCGATGCGGATCGCGTATTCGAATGCCAGCGCATCGGCACTGCCGTGGCTCTTGATCACCACGCCCTGCAACCCCAGCAGCGAGGCCCCGTTATAGCGTCGGTGGTCAAAGCGGTGGCGCAACCGGCGCAGCACGGGCAGGGCAAACAATCCGGCCAGACGCGAGTACAGCGAGGCACGGAATTCGGCCTTCATGTTCGTCGAGATCATCTTGGCCACGCCCTCGCTGACCTTCAGCGCGACGTTGCCGACAAAGCCGTCGCAGACGACCACATCGACATCACTGCAGTAGACGTCGTTGCCCTCGACGAAGCCGACATAGTTCAGACTGG
The DNA here is from genome assembly GCF_000381425.1 of Thioalkalivibrio sp. ALRh. Taxonomy (NCBI): domain Bacteria; kingdom Pseudomonadati; phylum Pseudomonadota; class Gammaproteobacteria; order Chromatiales; family Ectothiorhodospiraceae; genus Thioalkalivibrio; species Thioalkalivibrio sp. ALRh. The sequence continues at coordinate 124,703 of NZ_KB906521.1, read as the reverse complement.
ATTCCTCCAGCATGCGCCCGGCCTCGCGTACCCGATCGTTACCCTTGATGGCCTCCGACCCGATATTGAGCAGTCCCACCTTGGGGGCCTCGAGCCCGTCCACCGCATTCGCCAGCACCGAGCCCATCACCGCGAACTGGTACAGGTGTGCCGCCTCGACGTCCACGTTGGCGCCAAGATCCAGCATGTGGGTATGGCCGTAAAGCGACGGCAGCGCGGTCGCGATCGCCGGACGATCGATCCCCGGCAGGGTCTTCAGCACATAGCGCGCAGTGGCCATCAGCCCGCCGGTGTTACCGGCGGACACACAGGCCTGGGCCGTGCCTTTCTTGACCTGATCGATGGCGACCCGCATCGAGGAATCGCGCTTGGTGCGCAGGGCGACGGCCGGCGACTCCTCCATGCCGACTACCTGGCTGGCATGCACGATTTCCACACGGTCGCGCTCGGCAGGCGTCCAGTCGGCAAGACCGGACTCGATCGTCGCCTCGTCCCCCACCAGCAGCAGGCGGAAGTCGTCCGCCACCTTCAGCGAACGGCGGGCGGCCGGCAATACCACGGGGGCCCCATGGTCGCCACCCATCACGTCCAGGGCGATGGTGAATTCTCGGCTCATGCGCGCGCCCGCGAGACACCCAACGACCGGGCCCGATTAAACGCGGAAAGGCCACGGTGCAGCCGCAGCCGTGGCCCCAGCAAGGTCATCACGCCGAGCTTAGTCTTCGTCGTCTTCGACTTCGACGTCCTGCTGGATCACCTGACGACCACGGTAGAACCCGTCCGGGGTCACGTGATGCCGGCGATGGACCTCTCCGGTGGTCGGATCGGTGGACAGGGTCGCGCCCTTCAGCCCGTCGTGGGAACGGCGCATATCGCGCTTGGAACGGGTCTTGCGGCGTTGTTGCACAGCCATGATGAATCTCCAGATTAATCAAATCCCGCCTGTGCGGGGTTAGCCCGAATCAAAAACGGGCGCAAGTATAGCGTTTCGAGCCGGGCGGCGCCCTGCTCCGCCCGGCCTACCGATCCTCGCCGTCGCTCGAACTGCCCTTTAGCTGCTCGAGCACCGCAAACGGGTTGTCCTCGCGCTGCCCGGGAACAAACTCGGGTTCCACTGCGGGCTCGCAGTCCACGTGGCGCGGCACCAGCGGCCAGGCCAGCAGCACCTCGTCCTCGGCCCAGACCGCCGGGTGCAGCCGTCCGTCGTCCTCGAGTTCGAGGATGTCCTCGTCCGCGCCCAGGCCTTCTACGGAGCCGCCCGCCGGCAGGATCACCGCATCGGTCTCCAGCCGGAATTCCCAGGCCATCGGCTGCAGGCAGCGCTGGCAGGTCTGCCAGAGCTCGCCGGTGATCACACCGGCCAGCCGCACCTCGTCCAGCGCACCGCGCTCCAGCCCGAAACGGACATGGACTCGCAGCGGGTGCTCGGCCAGCGCCTCGTCCCGCAGGCGCGGCAGGTCCTCCGCAGACAAATCGCCTTCGAATTCCTGGTGCCGGGCCCGTGGCTGCCACGGGTCGAGAGATACGGGAATACGACTCATAGAACACTCAAATACAAGGGCGCGGAATATACGCGCGAGAGGGCCGTTCTGTCAAAGCGAAACAGAAACTTGCAGGCCTTCGACTGCATGCCGATACTCGGGCTTTCACTGACCTTCCCAAGGCCTTCCGTTTGATCCGCAAGCTGCTCATAGCCAACCGGGGCGAGATCGCCGTACGCCTGATCCGGGCCTGCGCGGAGATGGGGATTACCTCGGTCGCGGTGCATACCGACGCCGACCGCCACGCCCTGCACGTTAAAAAGGCGGACGAGGCCTACGCGATCGGCCCCGACAGCATGGGTGGCTACCTGAGCATCCACCGGCTGCTCAGTGTGGCCCGCGCGGCCGGATGCGACGCCGTACACCCGGGATACGGCTTTCTCTCGGAGAACGCGGATTTCGCCGCGGCCTGCGACGCGCGCGGGCTCACCTGGGTCGGCCCGGACGCCAGCGTCATCCGCCGCATGGGCGACAAGGTGGCCGCGCGAAAGGCAATGATCGAGGCCGGGGTCCCGGTCACCCCAGGGTCGGAGGGCAACCTGGAAACCCTGGAGGCCGCACTGGAGGCCGCCGAGGCCATCGGCTATCCGGTGATGCTCAAAGCGACCAGTGGCGGCGGCGGGCGTGGCATTCGCCTGTGCGACGACGCGGACGCCCTGCGGCGCAACTTCGACCGCGTGCGTTCGGAGGCGACCCGTGCGTTCGGCAGCACCGAGATCTTCCTGGAAAAGGCCGTGGTCAACCCGCGCCACATCGAGGTACAGATCCTCGCGGATACGCAGGGCAATGCCGTGCACCTGTACGAGCGCGACTGCTCCGTGCAGCGGCGCCACCAGAAACTGGTGGAGATCGCCCCCTCGCCGCAGTTGAGCGAGGCCCAGCGCGAGCACCTGGGCACACTGGCCGTTACCGCCGCCCAGGCCGTCGGCTACCAGAACGCCGGTACCGTCGAGTTCCTGATGGACGGCGATGACACGTTTTATTTCATGGAGATGAATACGCGCCTGCAGGTCGAGCATCCGGTGACCGAGATGATCACCGGCGTGGACATCGTGCAGGAGCAGTTGCGCATCGCCAGTGGCGACCCCCTGCGTTACGACCAGTCGCAGATCACGCGGCGCGGCTTCGCCATGGAGTTCCGCATCAACGCGGAAGACCCGACCAACGACTTCCTGCCAAGCTTCGGTCGCATCACGCGCTACTTCGCCCCCGGTGGCCCGGGCGTGCGCACCGACGGCGCGATCTACACCGGCTACGAGATCCCGCCCCACTACGATTCGATGTGCGCCAAGCTGATCTGCTGGGCGCTGGAGTGGGACGACCTGCTGGCGCGCAGCAACCGGGCCCTGCGCGACATGGGCGTGTTCGGGGTCAAGACCACCATCCCGTATCACCTGGCGATCGTGAACCACCCGGATTTTCGCCGCGCGGATTTCAATACCGGCTTCATCGCCGAGCACCCAGAACTGACCGAGCTACCGGCCAAGCGCTCCGACCGCCAGCTGGCCGTCGCAATCGCCGCCGCAATCGCCGCCCACCACGGGCTTTAGGGAAACACTGCCCCGCCCGAACACCGGACTAGCCATGGATCGAGTTCACATTACGGATGTCACCCTGCGCGACGGCCACCAGAGCCTGATCGCCACGCGCATGCGCACCGAGGACATGCTGCCGATCTGCGAGCAGATGGACGCGATCGGCTTTCACTCCCTCGAGGCCTGGGGCGGGGCCACGTTCGACGCCTGCGTGCGCTTTCTCAAGGAAGACCCGTGGGAACGCCTGCACCAGCTCAAGGCCGCGCTGCCCAACACGCCGCTGCAGATGCTGCTGCGCGGGCAGAACCTGCTCGGTTACCGCCACTATGCCGATGATGTCGTGCGCGCCTTTGTTGAACGGTCCGTGGCCGGCGGCATCGACATCATCCGCATCTTCGATGCGATGAACGATGCCCGGAACCTGCGCACGGCGATCGAGGCCACGCGCGAGGCCGGTGGTCATGCCCAGGGCACGCTGTGCTACACCACCGGGCCGGTACACTCCGCCGCCCAGTTCGTCGCCCTCGCCCGCGAGCTGGTGGCAATGGGGGCGCAGAGCATCGCGATCAAGGACATGGCCGGGCTGCTGACCCCGACGGCCACCCGCGAACTGGTGACCGAGCTGGTCGACGCGCTGGATGTCCCGATCCACCTGCATGCGCATGCCACCTCGGGTCTGTCCGAGCTGTGTCACTGGCAGGCGATCGAGGCCGGCTGCCGCCACATCGAGACGGCGATCTCCGCTTTTGCCGGGGGCACCAGCCACCCCCCCACGGAGAGCCTGGTTGCGGCCTTGTCCGGCACCAAGCACGACACAGGGCTGGACCTCGTGGCCCTGCAGAAGATCGGCCTGTATTTCCACGAGGTGCGCAAGAAGTACCAGCGCTTCGAGAGCGAATACACCGGCGTCGACACCCGCGTGCAGGTGAACCAGGTCCCGGGCGGCATGATCTCCAACCTCGCCAACCAGCTGCGCGACCAGAACGCGCTGGATCGCTTTGATGCCGTGCTGGAGGAGATCCCGCGCGTGCGCGAGGATCTCGGCTACCCGCCCCTGGTCACGCCGACCTCGCAGATCGTCGGGACCCAGGCGGTGATGAACGTCCTCGCCGGGGAGCGCTACAAGACCATCACCAACGAGGTGAAGCAGTACCTGACCGGGCACTACGGCCGCGCACCGGGTCCGATCAATCGCGTGATCCAGCGCAAGGCGATCGGCAACGCCGAGGTCATCGACGTGCGCCCGGCGGACCTGCTGAAGCCGGAGATGGACCATCTGACCCGGGAGATCGGGGACCTCGCGCAGGGGCCGGAGGACGTACTGACCTTCGCGCTGTTTCCCGAGGTGGGACGTTCCTTCCTCGAGCAGCGCCGCGACGGGACACTGGAACCGGAACCATTGAACCTGCCCGAGAACACCCAGGCGGGCTGCCCGGCGCCGGTCGAGTTCAACGTCACTTTCCACGGGGAGTCGTACCATATCCGCGTGAATGGCAGCGGCCACCACCGCGAGGACACGCGGCCGATGTACGTCACCATCGACGGCATGCCGGAAGAGGTCCTGATCGAGACGCTCGACACCATCGACACCGCCGGCGGCGGTAGCGGTGGCGCCGAGTCGCCGCGCACGGGCAAGAAATCCCGCCGCGCCACCCGCCCGGGGGATGTCACCACGTCCATGCCGGGCACGATCATCGACGTCCTGGTGGCCGAGGGCGACACCGTGGAGGCCGGCCAGCCGGTGCTGGTGCTCGAGGCGATGAAGATGGAGTCCGAGATCGCCGCGCCCATCGCCGGCACCGTGCGCGCGGTAAACGTGGCCAAGGGTGCGGCCGCCAACCCGGACGATGCCCTGATCGAGATCGACAGCCCGGATGCGTAAGCCCCATGCGTGAAATCGTCCTCGCCTCGACCTCGCCCTATCGCGCCCAGCTGTTGCAGCGCCTGCATCTGCCGTTCGCGACGGCCGCCCCGCAGGTCGACGAGACGCGGCTCCCGGACGAAGACGCGGCGGCCCTCGTGCAGCGCCTCGCCGAGGCCAAGGCCCGAGCAGTCGCTGGGACCCACCCGGGCGCATTGATCATTGGTTCCGACCAGAGCGCCAGCCATCAGGGCCACATCCTCGGCAAGCCGGGCGATCCCGAGCGCGCCCGCGAACAGCTGGCCTCGCTGTCCGGCGGCACGGTCACCTTTCACACCGGGCTGTGCCTGTTGGATGCCTCCAGCGGCGAGGCGCAGGTGGAGGACGTGGAATACGTCGTCAGCTTCCGCCGGCTGTCGGACGCGGAGATTCGGGCCTATGTCGCGCTGGACAATCCCGTGGACTGCGCCGGAAGTTTCAAGTCGGAAGGCCTGGGCGTCAGCCTGTTCGAGCGCATGGAGGGTTCGGACCCTACCGCCCTGGTGGGTCTGCCGCTGATCCGCCTGTGTCACTGGTTGCGGGAAGCCGGCATTGCCATGCCTCCCACCGAGGAGCGCTGATCAGGTCTCCGACGTGCGCCGGGAAACCGGGAGCCCCAGATCGGCATCGCGCCACATCGCCTGCAGGCGCGCATGATCCTCGCGCAGCGTGCCATCGACGCGCGAAGCCTGGGCCGTCGACGCCAGCACCTCGCGGGCCCACCCCGGCAATTGCGGATGCAGCCGGTAGTAGATCCAGTTGCTTTCGCGCCGGGTCGTCACCACGCCCTGCTGACGCAGCGCGGCCAGATGACGCGAGACCTTCGGCTGCGAGATTTCCAGCGCAGTCATCAACTCGCACACACAGAGCTCGCGCTCCAGGTGAATCAGCAGCAACGAACGCAAGCGGGTGTCGTCCGCCAGCAGGCTGAACAGGACAGTGGGGGTCAGAGACATAGGAAATCCGCTTTGGCCGATCCGGCCTTTATAAGTCGACCATTTCGCACAAGTTTAGCACGCTCGGGAGCGTGGAACCCCCAATGCGTGCAGGCATTCAGCAAAACCGTCAGCGATGGGCTTGGCGGTACACGCTGTCACTGAGCCCGGAAAACGCCTTCCAGCGCGCCGACTATCGTCATTCCGCCCCTTAGAGCCCCCAACCAATACGCCTCGCCCTTCGGGCCGTCACCTGCGGTGACGTTCGGGTACCGCTGCGCCTCACCCGTCGAACCATCATTTTCGATATCTCGGGTTCGAATCCCGATACCGCGGGGGCCAGCTGTGCGAAAGGGGCCACTTGGGGCCCCTTTCTGGATCTGGCGAAGAGTGAGGATTACTCGGCGCGACGCGCGCCTCGCCCTTCGGGCCGTCGCCTGCGGCGACGTTCGGGTGCCGCTACGCGTCACCCGTCGAACCATCATTTTCGATATCTCGGGTTCGAATCCCGATACCTCGGGGGCCAGACGTGCGAAAGGGGCCACTCGGGCCCCTTTCTGGATCTGGCGGAGAGTGAGGGATTCGAACCCTCGATGGGCTTTTGACCCATACTCCCTTAGCAGGGGAGCGCCTTCGACCACTCGGCCAACTCTCCGGAATGCGCGGCACAGGATACGGACTTGTGCCCATAAAGAAAAGGCCCGGCGGCCACTGGGGCCGCCGGGCCTGGCAACCTCTGTCAGTCGTCGCGCGAGGAAGCGGCCACGCTCCCCCCCGGGGCGGACCCACCGCCGGACGAACCCTGATCGTCGCCCGCTACGTTGGATTCGCGCTGGATGCGCTGGAAAATCTCCTCGCGGTGGACAGCAACGTCCTGAGGCGCGTTGATCCCGATACGAACCTGATTGCCCTTGACCCCCAGGACGGTGACGGAAACGTCCTCGCCGATCATGAGGGTCTCGCCCACACGTCGAGTCAAAATGAGCATGCTCTTCTCCGCAGTGCCTGTGTCGGACGCAGTCGGTCGTCCGGTAACCGTTTTACGGTCTGTCATCCTTAACCGTCCTCCTGTTGACCGACAGGTTCCTGCTCAAGTTCAAAGGCATCGTGCAGAGCGCGTACTGCAAGTTCGAGGTACTTCTCATCCACGACCACCGAGATCTTGATCTCGGAGGTCGAAATCATCCGAATGTTGATCGTCTCACGCGAGAGCGCCTCAAACATCTTGCTGGCAATCCCCGCGTGCGAGCGCATACCGACGCCGACCACCGAGATCTTCACGATGTGGGTGTCCCCGGAGACCTCACGCGCACTCAGCGCCCTGCAGGCATCCTGCAGAATCGCCAGCGCCTTGTCGTAGTCGTTGCGATGAACCGTAAAGGTGAAGTCGGTGGTCTGATCCGCGCCCACGTTCTGCACGATCATGTCCACCTCGATGTTGGCGTCCGCGATCGGGCCGAGGATGCGATGCGCGACCCCCGGTTGATCGGGGACGCCCTGAACCGTCAGCTGGGCCTCGTTCTGATTGAACGCGATACCCGCAACCAGCGCCTGTTCCACCTGCGCATCCTCCTCCGTGGTAATCAGGGTCCCCGGTCCTTCCTCGAACGAGGACAGCACTCTGAGAGGGACGTTGTACTTGCCCGCAAATTCCACCGCGCGGATCTGCAGCACCTTGGACCCGAGGCTCGCCATCTCCAGCATCTCCTCGAAGGTGATGCTGTGCAGGCGTCGCGCATTCGGCACCAGGCGCGGGTCGGTGGTGTACACACCATCGACATCCGTATAAATCCGGCACTCGTCGGCCTTCAGCGCGGCCGCGAGCGCGACCGCCGTGGTATCCGATCCGCCGCGGCCCAGCGTGGTGATCGCGCCGTGCTCGTCCACGCCCTGGAAACCGGCCACAACGACGATACGGCCGGCCTCCAGATCCGCGCGCACACGGGCATCGTCAATACTGCGGATACGCGCCTTGTTATGCGCGCTGTCGGTGCGAATCGTGACCTGGGCGCCGGTATAGGATCGCGCCGGGCAACCATGCGCCTCCAGCGCCATCGACAGGAGGGCAATCGTCACCTGCTCGCCGGTGGATAGGAGTACATCCAGCTCGCGGCCATCGGCCCGCGGGTTCAGCGCATGCGCGAGCCCCAGCAGACGATCCGTCTCGCCACTCATCGCGGAGACGACGATCACCACCTGGTGGCCCTCCTCGCGCAGCTTCAGCGCCCGCTCCGCGACCGCCTGGATGCGCTCGGTGGTGCCCACCGAGGTGCCCCCGAATTTCAGTACCAGCAACGCCATTGCACGATTCCATTCACCGCCACCCGGAAAGGCGGCGCATTAAACATCATTCAGTTCTTCATTGCGAGAACCCACGGGCACGCGCGTAAAGCGCCCCGAGGGTGGCGGACAGACATCCCCGCGGCGCTGGCCCCGCGGTGACGGATGGTCTTCAGGCGCGCTCGCGTACCCAGTCGGCGACCGAGGCCAGCGCGGCCTCCAGCTTGTCCGGGCTCTGGCCGCCGGCCATCGCCATGTCCGGACGGCCACCGCCCTTGCCGTCCACCTGCGCGGCGACGTGACCGACCAGATCGCCGGCCTTGAACTGGCCGGTCTCGGCCTTGGTGACACCCGCCACCAGGCTGACCTTGCCCTCGCCGGTCGCGGTACCCAGGACCACAACCGCCTTACCGAGTTTCTGCTTGAGCTGATCGACCATGTCGCGCAGGGCCTTGGGCTCCACGCCCTCGACCTTCGCGGCCAGCACCTGCACGCCGCCGACCTCCTGCGCCTGCGAGGCCAGATCGCTGCCGGCCTGGCTGGCCAGCTTGCCCTTGAGCTGATCGATCTGTTTTTCCAGTTCGCGCGAACGCTCCTGTAGCTGGGCGACCTTGTCGGCCGCCTCGCCGCGCCCGGCGCGCAGGCGATCGGCGATCGCATCCAGGTACCCCAGCTGCCGGTCGACCCAGCGCAGCGCCACCTCACCGGCCACCGCCTCGATGCGGCGGATACCGGCGGCCACCCCGCCTTCGGAGGTGATGCGGAACAGGCCGATGTCGCCCGTGCGGTGCACATGCGTCCCGCCGCACAGCTCCACGGAGGTGCCGATCTTCAGCACCCGCACGCGGTCGCCGTACTTCTCGCCGAACAGCGCGACCGCGCCGGACTCCATCGCCGACTCGATGTCCATCACGCGGGTATCGGTGGCCTCGTTGGCCAGAATCTCGGCGTTCACCTGGGCCTCAATGGAGCGCAGCTGCTCGTCGGTCAGCGGCTCCATGTGGGTGAAGTCGAAGCGCAGCCGATCGGGGTCCACCAGCGAGCCCTTCTGCTGGACGTGGTCGCCCAGCTGGTCGCGCAAGGCCTTGTGCAGCAGGTGGGTCGCCGAGTGATGGCGGCGGATGTTCTCGCGACGCGGGCCTTCGACTGCGGCCTGCAGCGTCTGGCCGACCTCCAGCGTGCCGGCACGCACCTGGCCCACGTGGATATGTGCCGCGCCCTGCTTGCGGGTGTCGGCGACCTGGAAGCGCACGCCGGAGCCACTGAGCGTGCCGACATCGCCCACCTGGCCGCCGGACTCGCCGTAGAACGGCGTGCGGTCCAGTACCACCAGGCCTTCGGCGCCGACCTCGAGTCGTTCGACCGGCTCGCCGTTCTGGTACAGCGCGACCACGCGACCCTCGTCGTCGACGGTCTCGTAGCCGGAGAATGTGGTTTCGACGTCGACTTGCGGCAGGCCGCCGTCGTCCATGGAGAAGTGACTGGCCGCGCGGGCGCGGGCGCGCTGATCCGCCATCGCGGACTCGAAGCCCGCCATGTCCAGCTCCAGACCGCGCTCGCGGGCGATGTCACCGGTCAGGTCCACCGGGAAGCCGTAGGTGTCATACAGCAGGAAGATGGTCTCGCCCGGGATCACCGTGCCCTTCAGGTCACGCAGATCGTCTTCCAGGATCTTCATGCCCTTGTCGAGCGTCTCCAGGAACTTGCGCTCTTCCTTCTCCAGCACCTGCTCGACCCGGGCCTGTGCCTCTGCCAGCTCCGGGAAGGCCTCGCCCATCGCGCGCACCAAATCGCCGACCATCTGGTAGAGGAAGGCGTCCTGCGCGCCCATCTTGAACCCGTGGCGTGCGGCGCGGCGGATGATGCGGCGCAACACGTAGCCGCGGCCCTCGTTCGACGGCAGCACGCCGTCGGTGATCAGGAAGGCGATAGAACGGATGTGGTCGGCGATCACGCGCAGCGAGGCGGAGTCCTGCTCCTTTGCCCCGGTCACTCGCGCGGCGGCCGCGATCAGGTCCTGGAACAGGTCGATCTCGTAGTTGGAGTGCACGCCCTGCAGCACCGCGGCCAAGCGCTCGAGGCCCATGCCGGTATCCACCGACGGGCGCGGCAGCGGGTTCAGCGTGCCGTCCGCGTCGCGGTCGTACTGCATGAACACGAGGTTCCAGATCTCGATATAGCGGTCGCCGTCCTCGTCCGGGGAACCGGGCGGGCCGCCCTCGACCTCCGGGCCGTGGTCATAGAAGACCTCGGTGCAGGGGCCACAGGGGCCGGTGTCGCCCATCTGCCAGAAGTTGTCGGAACCGCCGCCTGGCTTGTCGCCGATGCGCACGATGCGCTCGGCTGGAACCTGGATCTCGTTCGCCCAGACGTTGTAGGCGTCGTCGTCGGTCTCGTAGACCGTGACCCACAGCTTTTCCGGCGGCAGACCGATGGTCTCGGTCAGAAACTGCCAGGCGTAGTGGATGGCATCGCGCTTGAAGTAGTCGCCGAAGCTGAAGTTGCCCAGCATCTCGAAGAAGGTGTGATGCCGCGCGGTATAGCCGACGTTTTCCAGATCGTTGTGCTTGCCGCCGGCGCGCACGCAGCGCTGGCTGGACACCGCGCGGTTGTACGAACGCTTCTCGCGGCCGAGGAACACATCCTTGAACTGCACCATCCCCGCGTTGGTGAACAGCAGCGTGGGATCGTTGCCCGGTACCAGTGGGCTGGAAGACACGATCGTATGACCATGCCCTTCAAAGAATTCGAGGAAACTCCGGCGAATGTCGGCGCTTTTCATGCGGTTCCGATTGAATATGGGGTCAAAACCGGAATCCTATCACGCAAGCCCCCAACCCGCGTATTGCCGCCCCCGCCTTCGGGCCATGTTGCCTATCATCACCAGGCTCCGAAGAGGGTGTGGCAATCGGCTGGGCCTGGCCAGAATCGGGATCAGGTGGTTCCGTAGAGCGATTGCTTCGCTGCGCTCGCAATGACGGGACAATGACGACGTCATTGCGAGGAGCAACGCGACGAAGCAATCGGCATCCACGGCCACCTGATCCAAGCGCCGAGTGACCCACCAACGACTGCCACGGTCCCTCCAACGCCTCGCAATGACGCACCATGATCGCGGTCATTGCGAGGAGCCCGGCGACGAAGCAATCGGCAAGTACCTCCCCAGCCGCGTTCAACCCACAATGTCGTCGAACAAATCCCGCCACCCGGGATTCACCTGCTCGATCAGCGCAACCTTCCTGCGCCGCGGACCCGCCTTCAACTGCTTTTCGCGTTCGATCGCGGATTCCATCTCCACGCATTGCTCGAACCAGACGAGCCGATGCAGACCGTAGCGGCTGGTGAACCCGGATACCTCTCCCGAACGATGCTGCCAGACCCGCTGCACAAGGTTACTGGTCACACCCACTTAGAGGGTCCCGTCACGACGGTTGCTCATCATGTAGACACAGGGTTGTTTCATCGCTCCCTCCGTGGGCGACTGCACATTGGTACTCAGCGGCCGAGAATCCTTTCGGCCATTCACCACCGGTGACACTCGCGTGTCCTCGATACCAGCACGTCATTGCGATGGCCTGAAGGGGCAGTGGCAACCGCTGGTGGATCACTCGGCGTCTGGGCCGGGTGGTTCTGGACACAGATTGCTTCGTCGCAGGGCTCCTCGCAATGACGGGTTTGGAGGAACGTCATTGCGAGGAGCAACGCGACGAAGCAATCGGTCAGGAACCACCAGCGTCGTCTTTCCAGGCGGCGAGGGCCTGGTGGGCGACACCGCCGGGGAAACCGCGCCCGGCGAGGTGGCGCAGGTAGCGGGCCTCGTCCTCGCGGGTCTCGGGGGGGTGGCGGAAGTGGCGTTCGAGCTGGCCGCGGGCCTGGTCGGTCCAGTCGACCTCCAGGGCGTCGATGGCGGCACTGACGGTCTCGCTGCCGATGCCGTTATGGGCGAGTTCGGCACGGATGCGCTGCTCGCCGTAACCCTGCTCGGTGCGGTGGCGGGCGATGAAGTCCGCGTAGCGGGTGTCGCTCAGGTAATCGAGCTCGCGCGCACGCTCAAGAGCGGCATCCACCGCGTCGCGCTCGAACCCGCGCTCGGCCAGCTTGCGCGCGAGCTCCAGCGCGGAGTGCTCGCGCCGCACCAGCAGCCGGAGCCCGGCCTCCAGTGCGGCGTCCGGATCAGCCGGGTCAGCCCTGCTCCTCGACCGGGGCATCGACCGGCTCGTCCTCCACCGCAGCCTTGTTTCGCTTCGGCAGCAGGCGTTCGCGCAGGGTCTTTTCGACTTCCTCGGCGATGTGCGGGTTGTCCTTCAGGTACTGGCGGGCGTTTTCCTTGCCCTGACCAATCCGCTCGCCGTTGTAGCTGTACCAGGCGCCGGCCTTGTCGATCAGGCCTTCCTTCACGCCCATCTCGATGATCTCGCCGACCCGCGAGATGCCCTCGCCGTAGAGGATCTCGAAGTAGGCCTCGCGGAACGGGGGTGCCATCTTGTTCTTGACGACCTTCACGCGGGTCTCGTTGCCGATCACCTCGTCGCCCTTCTTGATCGCGCCGATGCGGCGGATATCCATGCGCACGGAGGAGTAGAACTTGAGCGCGTTGCCGCCGGTGGTGGTCTCGGGGCTGCCGAACATCACGCCGATCTTCATGCGGATCTGGTTGATGAAGATCACCAGGGTGTTCGACCGCTTGATGTTGGCGGTCAGCTTGCGCAGCGCCTGCGACATCAGGCGTGCCTGCAGGCCGACGTGGGAGTCGCCCATCTCGCCCTCGATCTCCGCCTTGGGCGTCAGCGCGGCCACGGAGTCGACGATCACCACATCCACCGCGCCGGAGCGCACCAGCATGTCGGCGATCTCCAGCGCCTGCTCGCCAGTATCCGGCTGCGAGACCAGCAGGTCGTCGACGTTCACGCCCAGCTTCTCGGCGTAGGTCGGGTCCAGCGCGTGCTCGGCGTCCACGAACGCGGCGGTGCCGCCCAGCTTCTGCGCCTCGGCCACCACCTGCAGGGTCAGGGTCGTCTTGCCCGAGGACTCCGGGCCATAGATCTCGACCACGCGCCCGCGCGGGACGCCGCCAATCCCGAGCGCGATATCCAGCGCCAGGGAGCCCGTGGACACGGCCGGCACATCCACCGCCTGCTGATCGCCCATGCGCATCACCGCGCCCTTGCCGAATTGGCGTTCGATCTGCCCCAGTGCGGCGGTCAGGGCCTTCTTGCGATTCTCGTCCACGGTATGCCTCCCGATACTTGCAGCGATGGTTTCCGATCCGTTGCGGGGCGGATACGGGGCCGCAGTATCCCACAGGGCGGGGAGCGACCCAACCCGGGTTCACGGCTCGAAGGGAATCACCGGGGCGCCATGCCCCGGGGGATGGTCGCGGGGTCAGGCCGCCTCGTGCGCCAGCAACGCACTGAGCGCGTGCAGCATCGCCTGCAGGCGTACATCGTGGCGCTCGCCATCGAAATGGAGGGTCTCGACGCGCGCGTCCCGCCCGCGCTCCTGCCAGCCGAAGCAGACCGTACCCACCGGCTTGTCCGCGCTGCCGCCACCGGGCCCGGCGATGCCGGTCACCGACAGCGCCAGGTCGGCATCGCAGTGGGCAAGCCCGCCCTCGACCATCGCGCGCGCCACGGCCTCGCTGACCGCGCCATGCTGCTCGATCAGTTCGGCCGGCACCCCGACCATCCGCGTCTTGGCCGCGTTGGAGTACGCCACCCAGCCGCACTCGAACCAGCCCGAGCTGCCCGGGACATCGGTAATCGCCTGGGCAATCCCGCCGCCGGTACAGGACTCGATGGTGCACAGCTTGCGTTCGCTGGCGAGCAGCCGCTCGCCCAGGTCGTAGACCAGCGCCGAGAGCCCGGCCAGATCAGCCTCGCGCGGGCTTGCAATCAGAGTCGATTCCGCTTCCATGTCCGGATCATCCCTCGCTGTCAAAGGCTATGGCCACACGCCAGATCACCCGCTCTTCGCCCAGGGGCTCGCTGCGCACCACCTGGCCGGCCCGCTCCAGGGAGGGCAGTCGCCCGTCCGGGCTGTTGACCGCGATGCTCACACGCTCGCCCGCCTGCGGTGCATGCGGCCAGCGAAAGGCACAGCCGCTGGCCGAAAGGTCCTCCAGCCGCACCTCGTCCGCCGCACCAGTCGCCATCCAGGTCACTCGTGCGGGGGTGTCGACCTGCATGCGCCGGAAGCCCCGGCGGTCATCTTCTCCCAGCATGCGCATCCTCCATGACTCCACCCGAGTGTGGCACATCACGTCTCGTGATGGTGCACCTGCCACACGGGCCCGCGCATCCGTATACTGCGCGGCAGGGAAACACTGATTAATGTACACGCTCGCGTTGGTACCCCAGGTTTTCCGAGACAAGGCGCGTCGTGCAGCGGGTAGTGGTTCTACCCGCAAGCGGCGCAACGCAGAATCGGGGAACCTGGGGTGCCAACCCCAAGGGGCTCGGCCGCTTTTGCGTGGGAACGGCGTTGCGGTTCCCTTGTGCAGAATGACTGCACGACAGTCACCGCGCCTTGTTCGCACGCAAAAGCGACTCGAGCGCGAACGTGTACATTAATCAGTGTTTCCCCAAGCCCGGATCGACCGCAGCCGAACCGATGAGCACCGCCGAGCCCCTCTCCGCCCATGCCCCGATGATGCAGCAGTACCTGGCCATCAAGGCCGAGTACCCGGATACGTTGCTGCTCTACCGCATGGGGGATTTCTACGAGCTGTTCTACGACGACGCCGAGCGCGCCGCGGGGCTGCTCGACATTACCCTGACCCGGCGCGGCGAATCAGCCGGGGCGCCCATCCCGATGGCCGGGATCCCCGTGCACACGCTGGAGAGCTACCTGGCCCGCCTGCTGAAGATGGGCGAGAGCGTGGCGATCTGCGAGCAGACCGGTGCGGTGGGCGCGCAAAAGGGCCCGGTCAAGCGCGAAGTCGTGCGCATCGTGACTCCGGGCACGGTTACCGAGGAGGCCCTGCTGGATGCCCGCCAGGTGAACCGCCTGGTCGCCGTCTGCCCGGCCGCCTCCGCCGCCGTAAAGGGCCGCAAGACCGGCTACGGCATCGCCAGCCTGGAGTTCGCCAGCGGCCAGTTCCGCGTACTGGAGGTCGGCGACGAAACCGAGCTGGCCGCCGAACTGGCGCGGCTCGACCCGGTGGAGCTGCTGATGCCGGATCAGGCGGGCGCGATCCCGGGCACCGAGTCCTTCGCCCCCCAGCGCCACGCCGACTGGCATTTCGACGCCGTGTCCGCCCATCGCCTGCTGATCACCCATTTCGGCACCCGCGACCTGTCCGGCTTTGGCTGCGAGGGGCTGGCCCTGGGCATCGCTGCCGCCGGGGCCCTGCTCGCCTACGTGCAGAACCGCCATCGCGGCGATCTCGCCCACATCACCAGCCTGGCGCACGAGCAGCGCAGCCAGATGCTGGTGTTGGACCCGGCCACCCGCCGCAATCTGGAACTCACGCGCACCCTGACGGGCGAACGCCGCGGCTCCCTGCTCGCCCTGCTGGACACGACCCAGTCCGCGATGGGCGCCCGCCGCCTGATGCAGTGGCTGCACCAGCCGCTGCGCGAGCGCGCGATCATCCGCGAGCGCCAGACCGCGATCACCGCCCTGCTGGAGCAGGAGGCCGTCACCCCGATCCGCGACGCCCTGGCCGGCAGCGCCGACAGCGAGCGCATCCTCTCGCGCATCGTGCTGGGCAGCGCGCGCCCGCGCGACCTGACCGCCCTGCTCGCCAGCCTGGAGCGCCTGCCGGCCCTGCACACCGCCCTGGCGCCGCTGGCCGATGCCGCCGAGCGCCTGTCCGCGCTGCATGCCGCGCTCGCGCCGGAGGATGAGCTGACCGCGCGGCTCGCCGCGGCCCTGGTGGAGGAACCACCGCTGCGGGTGACCGACGGCGGCATGATCCGCGCGGGCTACGACCCCGAGCTGGATCGCCTGCGCGCGCTGGAAAGCGACGGCGACACCTTCCTGCGCGAGATCGAGGCCCGCGAGCGCGAGGCCACCGGCATCCCCACGCTGAAGGTCGCCTACAATCGCGTGCACGGGTACTACATCGAGGTCTCGCGCAGCCGCTCGGCCGAGCTCCCCGGCCGCTTCATGCGCCGCCAGACGCTGAAGAACACCGAGCGCTATACCACCGAGGAGCTCAAGCGCTTCGAGGACGAGATCCTCTCCGCCCGCGAACAGGCCATGCTCCGCGAGCGCGCGCTGTTTGACGACCTGATCGCCGACCTGCAGGCGCGTGCGCCGCGTCTGCGTACGATCGCGGACGCCGTGGCCGAACTGGACGTGCTCGCCTGCCTGGCCGAGCGTGCGGCCCGCCTCGACTGGCACTGCCCGGAGCTGGTCGGCGAACCCGGCATCCAGATCGAGCAGGGCCGGCATCCGGTGGTCGAGTCCGGGCTCGACACCCCGTTCGTCGCCAACGACACCGAGCTGGACCCGGAGACGCGGCGGCTGCTGGTGATCACCGGCCCCAACATGGGCGGCAAGTCCACCTACATGCGCCAGACGGCGCTGATCGTGCTGCTCGCCTGCATGGGCAGCTTCGTGCCGGCCGCGCGTGCGCAGATCGGCCCCGTGGACCGCATCTTCACCCGCATCGGCGCCTCCGACGACCTGACCTCCGGACGCTCGACCTTCATGGTGGAGATGACCGAGGCCGCGAACATCCTGCACAACGCGGGCCCCGAGAGCCTGGTGCTGATGGACGAGATCGGCCGCGGCACCAGCACCTTCGACGGGCTGGCGCTCGCCCTGGCCTGCGCCGAGCGCCTGACGCGCCACAACCGCGCGCTGACCCTGTTCGCCACGCATTACTTCGAACTGACCGCGCTGGCCGAGCGCGAGCCGGCCGTGGCCAACGTGCACACGGACGCCATGGAGCACGAACACAGCATCGTGTTCCTGCACCAGGTCCGCGAGGGCCCGGCGAATCAGAGTTACGGGTTGCAGGTCGCGCAGCTGGCCGGCGTCCCGGCCGACGTACTCAAGCTCGCGCGGGAACACCTGCGCGAACTGGAGGATCGGGCGGCCGCGACGGACTCGCCGCAACTGGGGCTGTTCGCCGCCGCCCCGGACACCGCGACCGCGGCCCCCGAGTCGGTTGCCGAAGACTGGCCCTCGGAAGAACGAGCCCTGAAGGCCCTGTTCGACACCCTGGAGCCGGACGAGATGAGCCCGCGCGAGGCCCTGGACGCCCTCTACCGCATGAAGGATGCCCTGCGCGATCGGCAATAGGCGTCCTGGCGGTCAGTCTTCCGAATCGGCCGGAACGATGATTTGTTCCTCGGCCTCCGCCTCGGCGACATCCGGATCGCCGTCCTCCAGCACATCATGCGGAATGGCGGCGCTATCCCAGCCACCGCCCAGGGCGCGGAACAGTGTCGCGGTGGCCGCCAGGCGATCGCGCGAGGCCTCGGTCAGCGTCAGGCGCGCATCCAGCAGGGCCCGCCGCGCATCCAGCACCTCCAGATACCCCACGAACCCGCCCAGATAGCGGCGCTCCGCGAGATCCAGGACCTCGACCCGCGCCCCGACCTCGCGCTGGCGCACCTCCACCCGTTCGTGCGCTGCATTCAGCACGCTCCAGGTGTTGGCGACCTCCTCCAGGGCCTCCTGAATCGCCGCGCGGTATTCCAGCTCGGCGATATCGCGCTCGGCCTCCACGCCTTCAATGGTGGCGCGCCGACGGCCGAAATCGAGAATCGGCACCGTGGACTCCGCCAGGAACTCCCAGAAGAACGAATCACTGGAGGAAAACTGACTGACCCGGCTGACCTCCTGCCCGAACAGCGCGGCCAGGTTCAGGCTGGGCAGCCATTCCGCGCGGGCCACACCGATATCGGCATTGGCCGCAATCAAGCTGGCTTCCGCCGCGCGGATATCCGGCCGGCGGATCATCAGGTCCGACGGCACCGAGTGCGGAAGCCCGGAGATCGTATCCGGCAGATCCTCCAGACCCTCGTCACCGAGCCCTTCCAGGCCCTCGACCACGGCCTCGGTATCCCCCACCAGGACTGCCAGCGCCCGGCGCTGCTGTGCGGCATCGGCGCGCAGGTCGGGCAGGCCCGCGCGGCTGGTCTCCAGCTCGGCCTGAGCCTGGCGCACGGTCAGATCCGTCGTGGCACCGCTCTCGAGGCGCGAGCGCTCCAGCTCCAGGGCCTCGATCTGGGACAGGATCGTCGCCTCGGTGGTCTCGATCTGCTCCTGCGTGGCGCGATAATCGAAATAGGTGCTGACCACATCGCTCACGACCGCCAAACGGGTGGCATCACGGGTAAACGCGGTGTTCAGCAGCTGCGCGCGGGCCGCTTCTTCCGAACGCGACAGCCGGCCCCAGAGATCGACCTCGTAGCTTAGCAGGGCCCCAATCGTCATCTCGGTCTCCGGGTCGGCATCCCCCGCGGGGTAGTCGCGCTCGACCGACGCCATGCCTTCCAGTTGGGGAAACTGCTCGGCACGGCTCAGGCCCAGCACCGCGCGTGCCTGTACCACCCGCGCCGCGGCGATCTCGGCATCCACGTTGTTCTCCAGCGCCTCGCGCACCAGACGATCCAGCAGCGGGTCCTCGAACATCTCCCACCAGAACTCGGCATCGGCGTAGTCGGCATCCATCTGGTCACCGATCTCCTCCGGCCACTCGTCCGGGAGCGTGACCTCCGGGCGCTCGTAATCCGGCCCGACTGCACAGCCCGCCAGCAGCGCGGCCGCAGAAACCCCCAACAACGTCCTACGCATGCGTTCCGGCCTCCTTCGAGTCGTCCGTGTCGCGCGGGCGCTTGTGCAGGCGCTCCAGGCCACTGGAAATGACGAAATAGAACAGGGGTACGAACAGCAGCGCGAGGAAGGTCGCGCTCAGCATGCCGCCGATGATGCCGATACCGATCGCGTGCTGGCTGTTCGCCCCCGCCCCGGAGGCCAGCGCCAGCGGCACCGCGCCAAGGATGAACGACATCGCCGTCATCATGATCGGCCGGAAACGCAGCCGGGCCGCCTCCACCGAGGCATCGAACAGGCTCAGTCCCTCTTCGCGCTTGTTCTGCGCAAACTCGACGATCAGGATCGCGTTCTTGGCCGCCAGCGAGATCAGCACCAGCAGGCCGATCTGGAAGTAGATCCCGTTCTCCTGCCCGGTCAGCCAGATCGCCACCAGGGCCCCGAAGACCGCAAAGGGCACGGCCATCAAGACCGCCAGCGGCAGGCTCCACCGCTCGTACTGTGCGGCAAGGATCAACACCACGAAGACCACGCCCAGCACGAAGGCCAGCACCGAGGTCCCGGCCGCCTGCTGCTCCAGATATTCCGCGCCAGTCCAGCTCAGCAGGTAGTCGTCCGACAGGGTCTCGTCGACCACCTCCTCCAGCGCCTGTATCGCATCGCCCGAGCTGTAGCCGGGTCCCGGATCGCCCATGATCCGCGCGGCCGGGAACACGTTGAAGCGCTCCACCTCGTCCGGCCCCTGTACCCGCTCGACCGACACCAGGCTGGACAGCGGCACCAGGTCGCCGGCATCCGAGCGCACAAAGATGCGGTCCAGGTCATCCGGGCTGCGGCGATAATCGGCCTCGGCCTGCATCTGCACCTGCATCACCCGGCCGAACAGCGAGAAGTCGTTGATGTAGACCGCACCAAAGGTGCTCTGCATCGCATCGAACACGTCTCCGAGTGGCACTCCGGCCGCAAAGGCGCGTTCGCGATCCACATCGGCGTCGTAACGAGGCACCTCGACATTAAGCGAGGTACGCACATCCGCCAGCTCCGGGCGCTCCGCGGCTGCCTCAATGATCTCTTCGGCCCGCGCCCGCATGGTCTCCGAGTCATCCCCGACCCGGCTTTGCAGGTAGGCCTCGAATCCGCCGGTAGTGGAGATCCCGGAAATCGGCGGCGGATTGAACGCGCGGATCGTCGCCTCCGGCTGGCGCTCGCCATCGGCGACCAGACGGTCGATCACCGCATCGCTGCTCTGATCATCGCCGCGACGCTCGGACCAGTCATTGAGCGTCACATAGGCCGCACCGGCATAGGTCTTCATGCCGTCCGACAGCAGGTCCATCCCGGAGAAGGCCACGACATCCGCGGTGTCGTCGTACTCCAGTGCCTCCTCGCCCAGGCGATCCATCACGCCACGGGTACGCTGCAGCGAGGCCGCAGCGGGCAGTTCGGCGGCCGCGAACACATAGCCCTGGTCCTCCTGCGGCACCAGCCCGCCAGGCACGATCCGGAACAGCACCACGATCGCCACCAGCAGCAGCGCGAACAGCCCCATGCCCACAAAATTGCGTCTCAGCAGGAAGCGCACCCCCACCATGTAGGCGGCGGTGAAGCGGTCGAACGCGCTGTTGAACCAGCGAAACGGAAAGGCCGGGCGGCGTGGCTTATCGGACAACAGCCGCGCGCACATCGCCGGGCTCAAGGTCAGCGCGACGATCCCCGAGATCCCCACCGACACGGCGATGGTGATCGCGAACTGCTGATACATCTGCCCGCTGAATCCACCAATAAAGGCCACCGGCACGAACACGGCGATGGTGACCAGTGTCATCGCGATAATCGGCGTGGCCACCTCGTCCACGGTCTGGTAGGCCGCATCGACGGCCTTCATCCCCTGCTCGCGCATCAGCCGCTCGGTGTTCTCGAGCACAATGATCGCGTTGTCCACCACAATCCCGATCGCCAGCACCAGCCCGAACAGCGTCAGCATGTTCGCGGAGAAGCCGAGCACGTACATCCCGGCCAGCGTCCCGATCAGCGACACCGGTACCGCGATAATCGGGACGGCCGTGGCCCGGAACGTCTGCAGGAACAGATACACCACCGCGACCACCAGGATCAGCGCCTGCACCAGGGTCAGCAGTACGCGCTGCACCGACTGATCGATGAAGATCGTGGTATCGAACGGGATCGAGTATTCCAGCGAGTCCGGGAAACGTGGCTCCAGCTCCTCCAGGATCTCGCGCACCCCGCGCGCCGTCTCCAGCGCGTTGGCGCCGGGCTCCAGGTAGATCCCCACCGGCACCGTGGACTGGCCGTTGTGCTTGGCCTCGAAGTTGTAGAAGTGCGCGCCCAGCTCCACGCGCGCCACATCCCCTAGCCGCAACGCGGAGCCGTCCGGTGCGCTGCGCAGGATCACCTGCTCGAACTCCTCCTCCTCGGAGAACCGTTCGGGGGTCGTCACCGCGTAGGTAAAGTCGATCGCGTTGTCCATCGGCTCGGCCCCGAACTGGCCGGCCGCGTACTGCTCGTTCTGCTCCTGGATCGCGGAACGGATGTCACTGGCGGTCAGGTCGTACTCCGCCATCTGGTCCGGCTGCAGCCAGATCCGCATCGAATAGATCTGCGCGCCAAAGAAGGTCTGGTCGCCAACCCCCGGCGCGCGACGCAGCTCCGCATAGACGTTGCGCCAGACGTAGTCACTGATAAAACGGTTGTCGAGGCTGCCGTCGGACGAGGTGAACGTGATCATCTGCAGCATCGACGGGGCACGTTTCTCCACCGCGATCCCGGCGCCGGTCACCGTCTCCGGCAGGCGCCCCATCGCGCCCTCGACTTCGTTACTGACGTTGATCGCGGCGATATCAGGGTCGGTCCCCACCTCGAAGGTGACGATCAGCTCCATGTCGCCATCATCGGTGGACTTCGAGCGCATGTACGCCATGTTGTCCACGCCATCGACCGTCGCCTCGATCGGGGCGGCCACCGTCTCCGCCACCGCCTCGGCGCTCGCGCCCGGATAACTGGCGGTCACGATCACCTTCGGCGGCAGGATGTCCGGATACTGATCCACCGGCAGCAGCAGGGCCGAAGACAGCCCGGCCAGCACGAACAGGATCGAGATGACCGAGGCCAGTACCGGCCGGCCGATGAAGAAGCGCAGCATTAGTCGGACGCCTCGTCGGCGTCAGAATCATCCAGACCCGGCTCGGCGCCATTGCCCAGCCCATCCAGGATGTCCTCGACCGCATCGGCCTCGGTCTCCGGATCCATCACCTCATCCAGCAGATCCGGCGCCACCTCCGGCAGCACGCCCGGCGACACGGGTTCTTCCGTCTCGCGCGGGGCGTCCCGGGGATCGATCCGTTCGCCCTCCTCGACGCCCTCAACGCCCCGGACCACAATCCGGTCGCCATCGCTCAACCCGGCGGTGACCAGAAAGTCCTCGTCGAGGTCCATGCCAATCTGGATCGGCCGCACATGCGGGATGTCATCGGCGTCGACGACATACACCGCGGCCCCGTCAGAGCCCTCGATGACCGCGGCATGCGGCACGCGCATGCCATGCCCCGCCATCAGCCCGCTCAGGGTCACGCGCACGAACTGCCCCGGCAGCAACTGGACCTCGCGGTTGGGGAACAGCGCGCGTACCTCGACCATGCCCGTGGCCTCGTCCACCGCGGCCTCGGTCACGTCGATCTGCCCCTGATGCGGGTACAACGAGCCATCCGGCAGGGTCAGCACTACGGTCAGGCCAACGCCGGAACGGATCTGCGGGCCATAGGCCGTCAGATGGCCCTCGGGGATCGCGAAGTCGGTACGGATGGGGTCGAGTTGGGTCACGGTGGTCAGCAGGTCACCCGCCTGCAACAGGCTGCCTTCCGGGCGCTCCTCCAGCCCCGCAACCCCTTCCAGCGGCGCCGTCACGGAGGTGTAGTCGAGATCCAGCTGGGCCTCCGCCAGCGCCGCCTCGGCCTCCGCGACCGCGGCGTCACCCAGCTCCAGTTGCGAGCGGGCCTCATCGCGCTCACGGCCACTGGCGGCGTTGTCCTCGTACAGGTCCAGCACGCGCTCCCACTCGCGCTCGGCCTGGCGCTTCTCGGCCTCGGCGCGTTCAAGGCTGGCCTGCGCGCTGCGCACCTGGACGGCATAGGGCGAGGGGTCGATGCGGAACAGCTCGGTACCGCGCTCCACCATCTCGCCCTCTTCGTAGCGCCGGCTCTCCAGCACGCCCGCGACCCGCGCGCGCACCTCCACCTCGCGCGGGCTGCGGGTGCGCGCCGTATAGGTTCGGGAGATCGAGACCAGTTCGCTCTCCATCTCCCGTACCGGCACCTCGACCGCCTCGGGTTCAGCATCGTCTTCGTCGTCGGATTCCGCCGCGCAACCGGGCAGGACAAGGGCCAGCAAAAGGGCCAGTAGAGGAATGCTCAGGGCCGAAAGGGGGGCGGCCAGTCGCAGGTGGTGCATGAATGCTTCTCCCGCTGATCCGGGCGCGCCCGGAGTCCACCCCCGTCAGGGGCGCAAAACTGTGATTTCCGTCACGCCAAAAAGTCGCAGTCGTCGAAAATATGGGCCGGCATACGATCGTTACCCGGCCGAAACGGCGCCATGACGGTGCTTGGAACCACGGTAGCGTGCCCCGATGTCGCACGTAAACAACCCTTGTTATTGCGCACCCACTCCAGAAAGGGCCGCTACAGCCAGGTCAGCAAGCCGCCACTGCGCCGGGTCGGTTGCCGGCTCGCCTGCTGCAGCACCCCCGCCTGTGGCTCGAACAGGCTCAGCCAGCCGCTCGCGCGCGTGATCGCGGTGTAGGCCAGCTCGCGCGTCAGCAGCGGGCTCTCCGGCGGGGGCAGCAGGAAGGCCACATGCTCGAACTCCGAGCCCTGGGACTTGTGCACCGTCAGCGCGAACGCCGTCTCCACGGACTCCAGGCGCTGCGGGATCATCCAGCGCACATGCCCGTCCGCCGCGACAAAGGCGACCCGCAGGGCGGTTTCCGCCGCATCGTCCGCGCCCGGTTCGGCATCACCCCGGGCCAGCCAGGCGGGCACGCGCAGGGTCAAGCCGATGTCGCCGTTGATCAGTCCCAGCGCGTAGTCGTTGCGCGTGACGATCACCGGGCGCCCCTCGTACCAGACGCCCTCCGCCTGCAATACACCCCTCGCCGTCAGCGCCCCGGCAACGCGGCGGTTCATCCGGTCCACACCCCAGGGCCCCTCGCGCACGGCGCACAGCAACTGGAAGCGCCCGTGCTCGCGCAGCGTGCCGCGCGCCCATTCCTCCCACGTGCCGCGCGCATCGCGGGATGCCGGGCGTCCGGCCGTCAAATGCTCCAGATAGCGGACGACCCCGAACGGTGCCGCGTCGGCATGCCCGGCCCCGTCCAGCACGCGCCGCAGCAGGGCCGGATCGTCCGGGCCCTGCAGCACCGCCGCGTGGACATCCTCGCCCGGGTGGCCCGCCACCTCGGCCGTGCCGTCGTTCACCGCCGCGGCCAGACGACCGATCCCGCTGTCCGCGCCGAATCGCCGGCTGCGGCGCAGCATCGCCACGTGCTGGTCCAGTGCCCGCCCGTCCTCGTCCACGTAGCCGGCCGGCAGCGCCAGCCCGGCCACCTCGCGCAGCCAGGCCGCCGTCTGCGGTGTGTAATGCCCGCCGTCCGCCCGCGCGCACAGCTCGCCCAGCACCGCCCCGGCCTCTACCGAGGCGAGCTGGTCGCGATCCCCCAGCAGCACCAGCCGCGCATGCGCCGGCACCGCGGCCATCAGGCTAGCCATCAGCTCCAGATCCACCATCGAGGCCTCGTCCACCACCAGCACATCCACCGGCAGCGGATTGCGCGCATCGTGGCGGAAGCGCCGGGTATCCGGTCGCGCGCCCAGCAGGCGGTGGAGCGTAACCACCTCGCGCGGGATCGCGGCGCGCAGGCGCTCGCCACCGGGGAAACGTTCGAGCCCCAACGCGTCCACTGCCCCGGCGACCGAGGCATTCAGCCGGGCGGCCGCCTTGCCGGTCGGCGCCGCCAGACGGATGCGCAGCGGCTCGCCCTCCCCCTGGAGTCCCTGCAGCAGCGCGAGCAGTTGCAACACCGTGTAGGTCTTGCCGGTGCCCGGCCCGCCGGTAATCACGCTGAACGCGGATCCGGCCGCCAGCACGCAGGCCAGGCGCTGCCAGTCCGGTTCGCCATCGCCCTCCTCGGCCGGACCGAACAGCCGATCGAGCCAGGTGCGCAGCGCATCCGCATCCAGCCCTTCGCGCCAGGCCGGCTGTTCGCGCAGGCGTCCGGCCACCGCCTCCCCGATCCGGCGCTCGGCCTCGCGGTAGCGGCGCAGGTACAGCCGGTCCTGCGCGCGCACCAGCGGGGTCCCCGCGTCCGCGTCGACACCGCAGATCCGATGCCCCTCCAGCGCGGCGTCCAGTGCCCCACGGTCCAGGCCGCGCAGGACATCCGAGGGCCTAGGAAGCCCCCGCTCCGCGCCCTCCGGCGGCAGCGACAGCATCCGGTCCGGGGCCTCCAGCAGGCCGTCGAGGTCCAGGCAGACATGCCCGCGCCCGGCCTGATGGCTGGTCAGCGCCGCCAGCAGCAGCGTCAGCGGCGGTGCGGCGGGCACCTGTTCGCGCAGAAAACGCACCAGCACGCGGTCAACGCCGCGCACCCAGCCCGCGTGCTCCCACTCCCCGAGCAGATCCAGCAGCGCCCCGGCGTCCTGCAATGCGCGCTCGGCCGTCATGCCCGCGCCTCCTGCGGCCGGTCCGGCCCCTCGGCGAACCAGTCGTCCAGTTGTTCGATCAGCGCCCGTGGCGGGCAGTCGTGGAACACGCCGCGCCCCGGCGCATCGATCCCGCGCAGGAACAGGTACACCCCGCCCCCCATGTGGCGGTCGTAGTCGTATCCCGGCATCCGCGCCTGCAACTGGCGATGCAGGGCCAGCGTGTAGATCACCAGCTGCAGGTCGTAGCGGTGTTCCAGCACGGCGTCGCGCAGGCGCTCGGGCACATAGGCCTCGGGGCCGGGCCCCAGCCAGTTGGACTTGTAGTCGGCGACGTAATAGCGGCCCTCGTGCTCGAAGACGAGATCGACGAAGCCCTTGAGCATCCCGTTCAGCAGCCGGTCGCCCGCCGGCGGCCGGGGCTGTCCGGGCAGCAACTGCTCGCGCACGGCGGCATCCAGCCGGCGGCTCTGCAGCCAGCGCGTCTCGAACAGGAACTCGAGCTCCGGCTGATACACGCCCAGTCCGTCCAGGCGGAACACGCCACCGGAGGCCAGCGCGTACTCGGCCGTAATCAGCCGCCGCATCCAGTCCTGCACGACGGGGGTCCAGTCGCCCCAGTCGCGTTGTTCGCAGCGCTTTTGCACCTCGTCGTCCAGCCGGGCGCGATCGGCGACGACCGCCGACCAGCCCTGCTCGGCCGCCCACTCCAGCAGGCCGTGCAGGAAGGTCCCCGGGGCTGGCCCGCGCGGGAAGTCGTGCAGCCCTCCAGCCACCGGTACCTCGGGCAGCGGCAGCGCCCGCGTCGGGTCGTGCCCGGCCTGGGACCCGGCCCCGGAGCCGACTGCGCTCTCGCGCAGCATGTCCTCCAGCGCGGAATCCGGGGCCACCGGGTCGGCGACCAGCGGCGCCGGCGCATCCGCCTCGTCCGGGTGCGCAATCGCGCTGTAGCTGGCCACCCACCAGGGCTCGCGTACCGGGCGTGTCGGGGTACGCGCCCGCCCGGGGGCGGCCGTGTGCTGTGCCAGTCGCACGCCCCTGCCCGTGATCTCGGGCAGGGGTTCGATCGCAATCGCGGCCTCGTCGCCACGGGCCGCCTGCAGCCGGTCCTCCAGCTCGCCGTTCGGCATCGGTTCCGGGCCATTCAGCAGATAGCCGACCGCACTGCGGTGCAGCTCGTTCTCCTTGCTTCGCCCCGACACGATCGGCACCAGCCCCATCCAGCAGGCGTGGCGCGCACGGGTCATGCCCACATACAGCAGGCGCAGGTCCTCGGCCAGGCGCTCGCGATCGGCGCGCTCCTGGGCACGTGTATCCATACGAAAGATCCAGCGCGGCCTGCCGCCCGGCGGGCGATCGATACGCGGCACATCCTTCTTCGGGTCGACCGCGCGAAACGCGCAGACAAACGGCAGGAACACCAGCGGGTACTCCAGCCCCTTGGACTTGTGCAGCGTGACCACCTTGACCAGGTCCTCGTCACTCTCCAGGCGCAGCACCTGCTCCTCCGCGGTCGCGCGCTCGCCCTCGCGGTGCTCCACCAGATGCCGGATCAGGGCCTGCTCGCCATCCAGCTCCGCGGCCGCACGCTGCAGGAGTTCGCTCAGGTGCAGCAGGTTGGTCAGCGCGCGCTCGCCGTCGGCACTGGCCAGCAGCCGGCGCGGCACGTCGAAGTCATGCAGCAGGCGGCGCAGCATCGGCAGCACACCACGCGTCTGCCACAGGCGGCGATACTCGCGGAACTGCTCGACGCGGTGCTCCCAGCGCAGTTCGTCGGTGGTCAGCCGGTGCAAGTCGGCCAGCGACTGCCCCAGTGTCGGGGTCGCCAGCGCCGCGCGCAGCAGGCGCTCGCTGGTCGGCTCGGCACAGGCCCGCAGCCAGCGCAGCAGGTCGCCCGCCTCCGGGGTCACGAACACCGATTCGCCCTCGGACAGGTACACGCTGCGCACCCCCCGCGCGCGCAGCGCCTCCTGCATGATGCGGGCCTCCACCTTGCTGCGCACCAGCACGGCGATATCCCGCGGACGCACCGGCCGCAGCGCGTCTGAATCCCGAAAGCCGCAGGTCCCGTCCGTCCCGCCATTGAGCAGGCGCACCATCTGCTCGGCCGCGGCCGTGGCCATCTGTTCGCGATAGACACCGGTGCCGACCGGTGTGCCCGGGTCCATGCACCACAGGGTCAGCGCCGTCACCTCGGCGCCGTCCTGTTCCAGGCGCTCGCCGCGATCCTGGGCATCCACCGCGTGGAACGGCAGCTCGCCGTCATCGCCCTGGCCAAACAGGAACGCCCCCTCCGACCAGCCGTCGGCATGGGCAAACAGGCGGTTCACCGCGCCGACCAGGCGCGCGGTCGAGCGGAAGTTGCGCGGCAGCGTGTAGTGACGCCCGGCGGTCGCGCGACGCGCCTTCAGGTAGCTGTGGATGTCCGCTCCACGAAAGCCGTAGATCGCCTGCTTCGGGTCACCGATCAGGAGCAGGCCCTGCTCGGCCGGGTTGTCCTCGATGCGGTAGACGCGTTCGAGGATGCGGTACTGCACCGGGTCGGTGTCCTGGAATTCGTCCACCAGGGCGACCGGGAACTGACGCCGCAGCGTCTCGGCCAGCGCCTCGCCGCCGGGCCCCTCCAGGGCATCGCGCAGGCGCAGCAGCAGGTCGTTGAACCCCATCTGCACCCGCACGCGCTGGGCCTGGCGGAACTGGAGATCGATCTCCACCGCCGCCGCCTGCAGCAGGCGTTCGCTGTCGTCCGCGCAGACCTCGGCGGCGGCATTGAGCGCGGTAAACGCCGGGTGCAGGTCGTCCGGCAGGGACTTGCCCTTCTTCAGCCGCTCGGCCATCCCCGCCGCGCACATGCGCTCCAGCACAGGCGTCGTGCCGACCTTGTCCGGCAGCAGTGCGGCCGGGTCCTCGGCCCAGGCGCGCATCACTTCGATCAACTCGTCCGGCTTCTGGTACTTCGTGCCGAGCAGCACGTTCGCCAGCAACTCGCGGAACTGTCGCTCCACCTCGGCGGCATCCTCGCGCCAGACGGCCTTCAGCTCGGCCAGGCGTGCGAGGCGCGTGGCCAGCTCCGCATACAGCCCGTCCGGCGTGCGGTAGGGCTCCAGCCCCGCCGTGTCTGTCAGATGGCCGAGAAGCGGCCGCACCCGGGCCTGCAGTTCGTCGGGTCCTTCGCCAAAGGCCTGGCGCAGCAGCTTCAGGTGATCCGCCGGCTGCGGGTAGACAAAGCGGCGCCAGTAGTCGCGCGCCGCCTCGGCCTGCAGCTCGCTCTGGTCCGCCTCCAGGCGCTGGTTGAACAGGCTTCCGCTGTCGAACGCATGCTCGCGCAGCATGCGATAGCACCACGAGTGGATGGTCGAGACCGCCGCCTCGTCCATCCACTCGGCGGCCAGCTCCAGCCGCCGCGCGGCCCCGGCGCGTGCGGCCGGATCCGGGTAGGCGGCCAGCAGCGCCGGCCACAACGCCTCGTGGGCCGGGGCCGGTTCGCCGCGCAGGATGCGCGCCCCGCGCGCCAGCACCGCGCGGATGCGCTCGCGCAGCTCGCGGGTGGCCGCCTCGGTAAAGGTCATCACCAGGATCTGCGGCGGGGTCAGCTCGCAGGTACCCTCCGGCAGCTCGCCGTGGCCCAGCACCAGCCGCAGATACAGCGCGGCGATGGTGTAGGTCTTGCCGGTGCCGGCACTGGCCTCGATCAGGCGGCTGCCGTGCAACGGCAGTTCCATCAGCTCCAGCGGCTGCGCACCTGCACTCATTCCATCTCCTCCCCGGCGGCCAGCGCCTCGAACAGCGGCCGGTACAGCCGGTCGCGCCAGTGCCCGAACGCCGGATCCTGCAGCAGCACCTCCGGGTCCGGCCAGGCACGCGCCAGGGCCGGGCTGCGCGCCCATTCTCCGGGGCTGAAGTCGTCCCCGACCAGCACTTTGCGCGCCCGCGCCAGTGGGTCGGGGTCGTCCTTCGCCTCGGCCTGCAGCCAGGCGAAGGCGGTGGCGCAGGCCACCGGCAGCGGGCGTTCCAGCCCGGCCACCCAGCCCTCGACCAGGGCCCCGAGGTGCTCGCGGGCCTGCTCCGGCCCCACGCCCGGCAGGCGCATCCCGGTATCCAGCCCGATCACCTCGGTCGCGACCCGGCCGCCTTCGCCCGTGCCCTGGTTCGCCAGCAGGTGTTCGAGCCAGGGCTTGGCCACCTTGTCCACGCGCCAGTCCTTTTTCTGTTTCAGCCGGCTCACGGTGTAGTCCAGCAGCACGGCCTGCCCGGCCCCGCCGCGCAGGGGCGGGGCGGCACCCTCCAGCATCCAGCCCCCCTGCCCCAGACGCACGGCGGGCGATGGCGGCAGCCGTTCCGGCCAGACGGCCAGACGCAGGCCGATGCGCTCCAGCAGACGTGCGGCCTCGGCGATCATCGCCTCGCGTTCCAGCTCGCCAGCCGCGCCGAGCGGCAGCGCACCGGCGCGCTGCAGCCGCGCGGCCTCGGCCTCCAGCACCGGGCCCCAGGTCTCGGGGTCCTCGCCATGGTCCAGCGCGGCCGCGACCAGGGCCTCGCGCACCTGCCACTGTTCCAGCCCGGCCAGGGTGAACGGCTCCAGGTCCTCGCTCGGGGCCTCCTCGCGATCGAACACCACGCCCAGCCGGTGGCGGAAGAACGCCTCCGCCGGATCGCGCAGGAAGCGCATCAGCGTATCCGGGCCCAGCACGCGTTCATCGTCGGCTTCGTCCGGCGGCGGCAGTTCGAGCGCGTCCGGCGCCGGGGTCTCGTCGGCGTGGTGGACCGCCTCCCACTCGCGCGCGTAGGTGAAGTGCCGGGCGTGTGCCGGGTCGGGCGGGAAGTTGGCCGGCGAGAACGGCTGCAGAGTGTGCACGGTGGTCAGGTGTTCCAGTAGCGGCTCCTTCCGGGCCTGCCCGTCGACCTCCTCCGCGCCCTGGAGCCGCCAGCCGGCGGCCAGGTGATCGCGCAACTGCGCGACCAGCACCGAGGGCGGCTGCGACTCGTTGTCGCGCGCGCTGTGGCCGACCCAGCTGACATGCAGCTGTCGCCGCGCGGACAGCAATGCCTCCAGGAACAAGTAGCGATCGTCCTCGCGCCGCGAGCGATCGCCGGGGCGGTAGTCGCGGCGCATCAGGTCGAAGTCCACCGGCGTCGGGCTGCGCGGATAGTCGCCGTCGTTCATGCCCAGCAGGCAGACGATGCGAAACGGGATCGCGCGCATCGGCATCAGCGTGCCGAAGTTGACCGAACCGGCCAGGAAGCGCTGTCCCAGCCCGCTGTCCTCCTGGCTGGCCAGCCACTGCTCGCGCACAACACCCAGCGGCAGGGGGTCGTCCAGTTCCGCCTCTGCGCAGTCGGCCTGCCACTGGTCCAGCGCCTCGCGCAGGCGGCCCAGGGTGAACAGCTCGGCGTCGGTCTCGCCGGCGAAGAAGGTATCCAGCAGCTCGCGCAGCCGGGTGTTCCATTCGCCGGGGGTATGGGCGTGGCGCAGCCAGCCCCAGGCCTCCGCCAGCGCGGTAATCAGGTCATCCATCGGGCCCAGCAGCACGGCATCCAGCCCGCCGATCTCGTCGAACGGCTCCAGCCCCTGCCAGGCCCCGGCGCCCCCGGACGCATAGCCCAGCAGCATCCGCCGCAGGCCAAAGCGCCAGGTGTTCTGCTCCAGCCCCTCCGGCAGGCCGAGCCCCGCGCGCTGTTCGGCATCCAGCCCCCAGCGCACGCCCGAGCCCTCGGCCCAGCGGTGCAGCGTGGTCAGGTCCTCTTCCGCGATTCCGAAGCGCCGGCGCAACGCGGGCACATCCAGCAGGTCCAGCACCTCGGCCACGCCCATCCGGCTCTCCGGCAGCGACAGCAGGCGCTCCAGCGCGATCAGCACCGGGTCGCGCCCGCGCGGCCCCTGGTCGGACAGGGTGTAGGGGATGTAGCGCGGGTCGTCCGGCGGGAGCTGGCCGAACACGGCCTCGATATGCGGGGCGTAGGCGTCGATGTCCGGGACCATCACGATCACGTCGCGCGGGCGCAGGCCCTGGTCGGCGTCGAAGTGCGCGAGCAGCCGGTCGTGCAGGATCTCCACCTCGCGCAGCGGGCCATGGGCGACATGGAACTGGATGGAGTCGTCGTCCGCCGCCACCGCCGGCCAGGCCTCGCGCGTCTCGCCCAGCGGGCGCAGCTCGCGGATGTCCTCCTGCAACTGGTGCAGCAGGCATTCGCCGCCGTGCGGCTCGAAGTAGTCGACCCGCTTCCAGGCGAGCGTCTGCAGCACGGCGTCGTAGGCAGTGGGGTCGTCGTGTTCGTCCAGCAGGCCGATGTAGTCGCGGCCCTGCTTGCCCCAGGCGGCCAGCAGCGGGTGCGCGTGCTGGTGCAGCTCGGCGTCGTCCAGCACGCTGGGCATGCCGGCCTTGCGTGCCTGACGCTGGCGCGTCGCGCGCAGCAGGTCCTTGTCGGCGACGATGTCGGCCCAGTAGTGCTCGCAGGGGTTGTGCACGCAGACGAGGATCTGGCACACGCCGGCCAGCCCCTCCAGGGCCTCCAGGATCTGCCCGGGCATCGAGGAGATGCCGAACACGATCAGCCGCCGCGGCAAGCCCTGTGGGCGCTCGCTCAGGCCCTGCACCGCCTCGCGGTAGCGGGCGTGGACCGTGGCCCGGCTGGTGTCGGCCGCACCCTCGCCGATGTCCTCGCGCAGCAGGCGCCACAGCGCGGCCTGCCAGCGGTCGTCCTCCCCCAGCGGGGTCTCGCGGCCACGCGCGTCGCGCAGGACATCGCGCCCGGCGGCCCAGGAGGTCAGCCAGTCGGCACGGTAGACCTGATACTGGTCGAACAGGTCGGCCAGGCGCTCGGCGAGCTGGTGGCGCTTGCGCAGGTCGCCGCCGTCGCGCGGGTCGTCATCGGCGAGAAAGCGCGCCAGCGGGGCGAACTCGGGGTGCGTCAGGCACTCCGGCAGCAGACGCATCAGGCGCCAGATCAGCGGGCGCTTGGCGTACGGGGATTCCAGCGGCACGGCCTCGAGCCCGAGCACCGCGCGGTAGGCCGACCAGACAAAGCGCGACGGCAACTGCATGTCCAGCGCGGCGGCGATGCCACAGCCGGGCGGGTCGGCATCCGGGTGCGCGGCCAGGGCGTAGCGCAGCCACTGCGCCATGCCGTTGCTCTGCACCAGCAGGGTCTCGTTCTCCAGCGGGCCGAGCGGCGCACGCTGCATCCAATCGACCACCAGGGCACGCAGCGACTCCAGATGGTTGCCGTGCAGCACCACCATCCCTGGCTGCAAATCGCCGGACTGCGTCACCCCTGCTCCTTGTGCCCCATGTGAGCGCCGTGTAATGGGCCTACCCTACCAATGTGCACGCCCCTGCGCCCGCCCCCATTGGCATCCGGCCCAAAGCCGGTATCCTGTGCGGTTTTTGAACGCCGTCACAGAATAAAGGAAGGCGCATGCTCGCACTGCAAGCCGGGCTGGGACTGCTCGTATTCGTGGCCATCGCCTGGCTGCTGAGCGAACACAAGACACGCTTCCCCTGGCGCGAGGTGCTGGCCGGGCTGGCGCTGCAGTTCGGTATTGCCGTACTGCTGTTGAGCGTCCCCGGCGCACAGCATGCGTTCCTGTGGCTGAACCAGGTCGTGATCGCGCTAACCGATGCCACCCAGGCCGGCACCTCATTCGTCTTCGGCTATATCGGCGGGGACGACCCGCCGTTCGCGGTCGACGACCCGGCCAACAACTTCATCCTCGCGTTCCAGGCGCTGCCGCTGGTGCTGGTGCTCTCGGCCCTGTCGGCGTTGCTGTTCTACTGGCGCGTGCTGCCGGTGCTGATCCGCGGGGCCTCGCTGGTGCTGCAGCGGGCGTTCGGCATTGGCGGTGCCCTGGGCGTGGGCACGGCGTCGAACGTGTTCCTCTCCATGGTCGAATCCCCGCTGGTAATCCGCCCGTATCTGCGCCAGATGAACCGCAGCGAGCTGTTCGCGCTGATGAGCGTGGGCATGGCGACGCTCGCCGGCACGATGCTGGTGCTGTACTCGACCATCATCGGCACGGTGCTGGACGATGCGCTGGGCCACCTGATCGTCGCCTCGCTGATCAGCCTGCCGGCCGCGCTGCTGATCGCCACCGTGATGATCCCGCCGACCGCGCCCTCCACCGCCGGCGATCTGCTCCCCGAGACCGAGAGCGCGACCAGCGCCATGGACGCGATCACCCGCGGCACCCTGCGCGGGCTGGAACTGCTGCTGCAGATCATCGCGCTGCTAATCGTGGTGATCGCCCTGGTCGCGCTGGTCAACGTGATGCTGGGGGCGCTGCCCGAGGTCGCCGGGGCCGCGCTGAGTCTGGAGCGCATCCTGGGCTGGGTCTTCGCCCCGCTGGCCTGGCTGATGGGCATCCCCTGGGCCGAGGCCACCACCGCCGGCTCGCTGCTGGGGGTCAAGACGATCCTCAACGAGATGGTCGCCTTCCTGCAGATGGCGGAGCTGGGGGACGATGCGCTGTCCGCGCGCAGCGAGCTGATCCTGATCTATGCGCTGAGCGGCTTCGCCAACCTGGGCAGCCTCGGCATCCTGATCGGCGGCCTCGGCGCGCTGGTGCCGGAGCGGCGCAGCGAGATCGTGAGCCTGGGCATCCGCGCCATCGTCGCCGGCACGCTGGCCACGCTGATGACCGGCGCCGTGGTCGGCATCGTGCATATCGCCTGACACGCGGCGGGGTCCGCCAAACCGTTGGCAGCCGGAGGCCGTTCCGGTGTAGGCTTCTGTCTGGCGATATGCAAACTGAAATATAACGACCCGCATATCCCCAGCCTCACCGTCACTGCGAGGAGCACCGCGACGAAGCACAAAAGCAGCGAAGCTGCGTTGAACGGCCGAAGGCCGGCCCGAAGGGCGAGCGCAGCGAGTAATCGCGAATGGAACCACCCGAACCCACCTGGACCCAACCACCGGGAAGCCCCCACAGCATGCACCTGCGCGCCCTCCTCCTGACCCTCGTCCTGCTGCTGCCCGGCCTGGCGCACGCCTCCGGCCCGCTGACCATCGCCGCCGCCTCCGACCTGCGCTTCGCCCTGGACGAGATCGTGGAGGCCTACCGCGAGGCCTATCCGGACGACCGCGTGCGCGTGACCTACGGCTCCTCCGGGCGCATGACCACACAGATCCTGAACGGCGCGCCCTACGACATCTTCTTCTCCGCCGACATCGCCTACCCGAAGCGGCTCCACGCGGAGGGTGCCGCCGTCACCGAGCCGTCCGTCTACGCAATCGGCCGCATCGTGCTGTGGAGCAACCGCATGGATGCCTCGGAGCTGACGCTGGAGGACCTGACGCGCGACGACATCCGCCGCGTGGCCATCGCCTCGCCCACCCACGCCCCCTACGGCGTGCGCGCGCAGGAGGCGCTAAAGGCCGCCGGCGTCTGGGACGCGCTGCAGCCGAAGATCGTCAACGGCGACAACATTGCCCAGACCGCGCGCATGGTGCAGGCCGGCGGCGCGGACATCGGGATCATCGCCTTATCGCTCGCCAAGTTTCCCGATCTGGCCGAGCACCCGCACCACCTGATAGACGATGCCCTGCACGAACCCCTGACCCAGGGCTTCGTGATCACCCGCCGCGGCGCGGACAAGGACTCGGCCCACCGCTTCGCCGAGTACATGAATCGCGACACCGCACGGGACATCATGCGCCGCTACGGCTTTGTCATGCCCGACGATGAAGCCGCCGAGAACGCCTCCAAAGGCGCCGACCGCGAGGCTATGTAGAGCTGTATGTTCGACCTGAGCCCCACGGACTGGATGGCGATCGAGGTCACCCTCAAGCTCGCGCTCTACACCACGCTGATCCTGCTGGTGATCGCCACGCCGATCGCCTGGTGGCTGGCCAACGGGCGCGGCTCGCCCGGCGTGCGCACCGCGGTGCAGGCCCTCGTCGCCCTGCCGCTGGTGCTGCCGCCCACCGTGCTCGGCTTCTACCTGCTGGTGCTGCTTGGCCCGGCCGGGCCAGTCGGCAGCACGCTGGAGAACTGGGGCCTGAACCACCTGGCCTTTACCTTCCAGGGCATCCTGATCGGCTCGGTGATCTACTCCCTGCCGTTCGCCGTGCAGCCGCTGCAGCAGGCCTTCGCCAACCTCGGCCGCCGCCCGGTGGAGATCGCCGGTTCACTGGGCGCCGGGCGCATCGACCGCTTCGTCACCGTGATCCTGCCGATGACCCGCGGCGGCTTCATCGTCGCCGCCACGCTCGCCTTCGCCCACACCCTCGGCGAGTTCGGCGTGATCCTGATGCTGGGCGGCGCGATCCCCGGCGAGACCCAGGTGCTGTCCATCCTGATCTACGACCACGCCGAGGCGATGGACTTCGACTCCGCCCACCGCCTGTCCTTCGGGCTGCTGGTGTTCGCCTTCGCCGTGCTGTTCATCGTCTACGCGATCAACCGCCGCTTCGACACGGTGCGCCTGTGACCCGGCCCGATCCCGACACGCTGCGCATCAAGGCCCGGCTGGAACGCCCCGGCTTCGCGCTGAACGTGGACACCGCCTTCCCGCTGGAGGGCGTCACCGCACTGTTCGGCCGCTCCGGCTGCGGCAAGACCACGCTGCTGCGCATCATCGCCGGGCTGGAACATCCACCCGGCGGCGAGGTGCACTTTCGCGATGCCGCCTGGCAGTCCGGCAAGACCTTCGTCCCGCTGCACCGCCGCCGCGTCGGCCTCGTGTTCCAGGAATCCACCCTGCTCCCGCACCTGTCCGTACGCGGCAACCTGCTCTACGGCTACAAGCGCACGCCGGAGCCCCAGCGCCGCCTGCACCTGGACGAGGTCGCCCGCCTGCTCGGCATCGACGACCTGCTCGAGCGCCGCGCCGACCAGCTCTCCGGCGGCCAGCGCCAGCGCGTCGCCCTCGGCCGCGCCCTGCTCACCAGCCCCGACCTGCTGCTGCTCGACGAACCGCTGAACGCCCTGGACACCCAGACCAAGCGCGAGATCATGCCCTTCCTCGCCCGCCTGTCCGAGGAGACCGGCATCCCCAGCCTGCTCGTCACCCACGCCCCGGACGAGGTCGAACGCCTCGCCACCCGCGTCGCCTTCATGCAAGACGGCCAACTCGAACGCCTGGAACCCCTGCGCGAGGCACTGGCCCGCGCCGACTCCCCCCTATTCCGCGACGAAGGCGCCGTCTCCGTCCTGCAAGGCACACTGGGCCCGGCCGACGCCCACGGCCTGCACCCCTTCGGCCCGCCCGAGGCCCGCTACCGCGTACCGTCCACCCCCGGCTCCACCAACGGCGCCGGCCGCCCCGCCCGCCTGCGCATCGATGCCCGCGACGTATCCATCGCCCTGACCCCGCCTCAGGACGTCTCCATCCTCAACATCATCCCCGCCACCATCGAATCGCTGGACGAGGCGCCTGGGCACCACGGACCCGCACGGGTCCTTGCCGTGTGCCGGCAGGACGATGGGCAGACGTTGATGGCGGAGTTGACGCGGTTATCTACCGAGCGGCTTGGTCTCAGGCCCGGCGCTCGCGCCCACGCACTCGTCAAATCCGTCGCCTTTCTCGACT
Source organism: Thioalkalivibrio sp. ALRh (assembly GCF_000381425.1). Classification (NCBI taxonomy): domain Bacteria; kingdom Pseudomonadati; phylum Pseudomonadota; class Gammaproteobacteria; order Chromatiales; family Ectothiorhodospiraceae; genus Thioalkalivibrio; species Thioalkalivibrio sp. ALRh. The sequence continues at coordinate 87,540 of NZ_KB906521.1, read as the reverse complement.
GAACGTCCCGGCCACGCCCAACACCACTACACCGTCCAACCACTTCGCAAACCCACACCATCCATGCCAGAATCAGCCTAAAAACAACCCAAAGCTGACCTACCGCCGACACCATTACGCCAACCAGCACTGCCGAAACTCGCCACGGCGCACTCATCAGTCATACGCCATAACCACCTCATAACAACGCACAATATGACGCCCCATCATCCAGAAAATATACGTCAGACGCTCACCCTACATCAACGCCCGAAACCTAATCACTTTAGTTCGAACACCTCTGCAACCCAAACTGACAACCCCATGGACGAAATAGATGACTAGACTTTCTCAAAAAGAAAGGGTGGTCTCGCTAGGGATAGACCTTCTACTACTTTTAGTAATATGCCTTTTGGCGTTCGGCACCCCTTACCCTCCGGTTGGCGATACAGGGTTCTGGTTTTATACGGCACTCTTGAGCATCTTGGTCGGATCGAAAATTGTCACCCCATTTTACGTTAAACCCGTGGACGCAGTCGCATACTCCGTCCCTGCGTTTGTATCTCTCATGGTCGTAAACGATTGGAACCTATGGCCAACAGCGACAAAGTCTGCATTTCTAGCTGTCACGGCTCTCCCCGCCTCCGTTCTTGCTCTTGCATTAATCACCATTACTCTAAATAACTGGAGAGACGACCGCCTAAAACAAGTCTCCAATAGAATTCGCATTCTTCTTGAAGTATTCGCAAAGCCCCAGGTTATCTACACCCCGATAGTCATTTTTGCTATGTACGCCTACCACATAGGTAGCCCACACGAACTCATTCTCATCTCCATCGCTGTGTTGCTCACCGTCGCGATGTCGTCTGGCGATGTCATGATCAAGGCATATAACCGAATGCAGCGAGCCGCCAGCACCGACTGGAAACTATCAAATGTCGCGGAGGTCGCCGCTTATCAAGACCCAAAAGTCATTCTCCTACGGAAAATGAATGATGGCGATATCCCCCCGAAATCTATTGTTTACATAAAAGACCGGGACTCAAGGTCGAAGTTAGCCCTGACCCTTGACTTCGTCGGCAGGGACAATGGTTTATTGATACGGTCTGTCGAGATCGCGGGAGCCGATTCCACCACATTCAATGAGATTGAATCGTCGATACCCAATAACTCGGTCGCAACAATCGAACCAACACACCTCAAAAAGATCTGCGATTCGGGGAACATTAATCTTCCGCAGAAAGATTCCGTGGTCGGTATTGTAGCCCCAGACACGTCAATACAACGGCTGTTCTTTGAGGTCGTCGATAACACCAACCTCGAAGAAGGTCGCTTAGTCAGCGTATACATACAAAACCAGCAAGTTCTATATCAGATCGTTGGCGGCTTAACAAAAGAAGAAATCGTCCATCAAAAGAATACGTATGGGTACCTCCGCGCTCAAGCCCAGCAAATCGGGCTCTGGGATCAAGACCGGAAGAAGTTCGCTCAGTTTAGCTGGCTACCGAACATTAACGAACCGGTATACCTAGAGAGACAAGACATTTATACACCAGAACCCGACACCATTGGGCACTTCCCAAGTAGCAATTACCAGATAAGAATTGGCAACCTCAACCATCTGGTAACTCACAATACCGCTATCCTGGGAATCCTTGGCGTGGGAAAATCAATGCTAGCCATTGAACTGCTCGAGAGAATGATGGCTGAAGGCATTAAAGTTGTATGCTTAGACCTCACCAACCAATATTCTACGGAGCTATCGGAATACTATGACTCACCCCATGAAAAAACTTGCATAGATAAGCTTCGTGCAGCAACCGAAAAGGACAGGAATGCATGGCAAGAAAACCCAGAACAAGGAGGAAGCCTGCCTAACCTTAAGAGCGCATTCTATCGAGATCTTCACGAGTTCATTAACAATACGAGAGGCCATGTTCTAAAAATTTACAATCCAGCAGAGTTTGTGGCTACTCGGCAAGAACGCGCTCCTGGTAGCTATCAGTCCGGCGGGCAGTGGCAACGAGGGGCGGCACTATTTAGTGTTACGCCTGTAGAGGTCACACAAATAGTGTCCGAATCTGTCCTGGAGATACTGTCTTCAGAAATGTCTGACAATGCTAGAGTCTGCCTAGTCTATGAAGAAGCTCACTCTTTGGTTCCGGAGTGGAACTCCGTTGTTGCAGACCGTGACAAGCACGCAACGAGTGGTACAGCTAGGGCGATACTTCAGGGCAGAAAGTATGGGTTGGGTTGCATGCTTATCACCCAAAGAACAGCCAACGTCACCAAAACCATACTCAATCAATGCAATACGATATTTGCGATGCGGACATTTGACGATACGGGTAAGGACTTTCTTGGAAACTATATTGGAAAAGATTATGCAGAATCGCTCTCAGCAATAAGGGAGCGGCATGCTGTCTTTTTTGGTAGGGGTTCAAGTTGTGAGAATCCCGTATTGCTGAGATTGAATGACAGGGACGAATTCCTACGATCCTTCCGGCCCCTCCATCGCCCGCCTCAGTTTCCGCAGGAACACGAAGGCACACCTGAGAGCCACGAATTGCAGGCAGACAACCAATCAGAAGATGAGATTCCGTTCTAAGGAAAAGTCGGGACACGAGTAGAGGACACCCACTATTCTGCGCGAAAAATGGGGACAGATTTATTTTCTCACGCCCCGAGTAGAGGACACCCACTTTCTGCGGGCTTGCCCGTACGCAGCACGTAGGGGACACCCACTTTCTGGCCGCCTACCCGAAAACGAACTCGGCGCCCGGAGGCGCCGATCGATGTGAGTGGGAAAGTGCCGGGCCCTAGCTAGCCCCAGATGTCCTGGGTGATCCCAGCGTACCAGGCGCGGGTGTGTTCGGCCTCCTGGCGGCGGAAGGTTGAAGACTGGCCGAGCGGGCTTACGCCACCGGAGCCTTCGACCGCCGCCTGGGCGCCGTTCTGGTACTGGTATACGGCGGCGATGCTGATGCCGTAGTCCGGGGTGATCAGGCCGTAGCAGGTGCTGGCCGATGACGGCTCCAGGGGCTCCTGGCCCGATAGCTCGCGCAGGATGGCCGCCGCGACGATCTTGCCCTGGTTGTTGGCCGCGTGGCCGGACTTGGGCATGGCACCCGCCACGCTGGCATCCCCGATCACATAGATGTTGTCGTCCATGACGGACTTGAAGGTCCGCTGATCGACCGAGGCCCAGCCTTGTTCGTTGGTGAGGCCTGCATCGTGGGCAATCTGTCCGGCGCGCTGGGCGGGGACAAAGTTCATCACGTCCGCGCGGACACGCTCCTGACCACCATCCGCGTGGGCGGTCTTCCCGCTGACGTCGATCTCCTCGACGCGCCCACCGTTGGAGCCGCCCCGCCATTCGATCATGTCTCCGTAGTGCTCGGCCCATCCCTCCTCGAACAGGCCCTGCTTGGCGAAGTTCTCCTTGGGGTCGAGGACGATGACCTTGGAGCGTGGTTTGTGCGTCTTGAGGTAGTACGCCACCATCGAGACGCGCTCGTACGGCCCCGGCGGACAGCGGTACGGGTTGGGTGGGGCGACCATGACGTAGACCCCGCCGTTGGGCATGGCCTGTAGCTGCGCGCGCAGCAGCTCGGTTTGCGACCCGGCCTTCCAGGCGTGCGGGATCGTCTCCGCATCGGCCTCTTCGATGCCGGGCATGTCGTCGTACTTGAAGTCGATCCCCGGAGACATGACCAGCTTGTCGTACTGCAGGCTGTCGCCGCTTTCGAGCCGGACGGTGCGGCTGTCGGCGTCCACGCCAATGACCTTGTCCTGTATGACATCCACACCGTCGCGATCGCGCAGGTTGTCGTAGCCGTGCGTGATCGCCTCGATGCTCTCGAAGCCGCCAAGCACCCAGTTACTGCCGTAGCACGTGACGTAGGAGGCGTTGGGCTCGATCAGCGTGACCGCCATGCTTGGCGAGAGTTGTTTCAGGTAGCGCGCCGCGGTGGCACCGCCAGTGCCGCCCCCGACCACGACTACATGGGCCTTGCCAGCGCTATGCGCAGCATGAGGCGTTAAACCGATTCCGGTCAGGGCAGCCGCGCTGGTGATCCCGAAGGCCTTGAGGAAGTGACGTCGCGTAAAGTTATGCATTGTTGTTATCCCCCGTGATCAGAAGCGCGCGAAGTAGACCGACATGGCTTCGATCTCCTCGTCGGTGTAGCCCCTGGCGTGACGATCCATGATGGTCGCCTCACGCTCGCCATCGCGGAATGCGCGCATCTGGCTCTGGATGACACCCGCCGAGACACGGCCGAGATCGGGAACGCCGTTTTCGGCCGCGGCCGCGTTATGGCAGGCCATGCAGGACGCGGCCATTAGCTGGCCACGGGTGATTTCGTCATTGTCGGCGATGGCCTGGGATGCGGTGCCGACCATCGCCAGCGAGGCGACCAGCCCCGCCGCGAACAAGCGTGAGTGCTTCATGCGAACGAACTCCTGACGGTTGGGGTTCATGGTTCCCCGGCATTCAGCCGGGCCACTCAACCCCAGTGCAGAAAGCGCGCCAAGAGCCCCGCCGCCCCTTGCTACGGCTGTTTTCGCCGCATACAGGCCAGAACCGTCGGGGTAGCGAACGGACAATTCAGCACTTTGTCGGCCAAAGTGACCGGTTTGGCCGCTTTGTCAGCACAGGACAAACGAGGGACGGCCCTTGCATCTGATCCGAGCGCATGGCGCCAAACCGGTTGGTAACGGGCAACGAACCGCTCCATGGGCTTTCTATTGGGTCTCGTGAGCCTGCACTAGACTCACAGTAGGCCCCCACATCGGGAGAAGAGGACATGCTGCTCGAAGGGTCCTGTCACTGCGGCGCGGTGCGCTTTCGTGTGGAATCGCCGCATCCGTATCCCTACCAGCGCTGCTACTGCTCGATATGCCGCAAGACGGCTGGGGGTGGCGGCTATGCCATCAACCTGAGCGGACGCGCCGAGACGCTGGAGGTCGAGGGTGCCGAGCACACGGGTATCTACCATGCAGTGATCGACGGCGAGCCGAGCGTCGGCGAACGCCACTTCTGCCGCCACTGCGCCAGCGCCCTCTGGGTCTATGATCCGCGCTGGCCCGCCCTCGTCCACCCCTTTGCCTCCGCCATCGACAGCGAACTGCCGACCCCGCCCGAGCACGTCCATATCCTGCTCGACAGCAAGGCCAACTGGGTGGAGGTGGAGGCAGACGACACCAGTCAATGTTTCTCCGGTTTCCCGGAGGAGAGCATCGCCGAGTGGCATCAGCGGTTGGGGCTAGAGATGAACAACGAGAGCAATAATGAAAACTGAAGCGGCTAGGCTGTATCGGACATTACTGCTCAGCGGCAGGAGACCCATCTTCCTTCGCGCTTAACACGGCTGCCGTAGGCTTCGAGGATTACCACTGATGACCATACACAAGCCTCCGCATCCGGGCGCGTTCATTCGCGAGGTCTATCTGGCACCGTTTGGACTGAGTGCCCGCCAACTGGCCAGCAAGCTCGATGTCTCGCCTTCCACCCTGGGGCGCGTCCTGCAGGGACGTAGCGGGGTGAGCGCCGAAATGGCACTGCGTCTGTCTAGAACGCTCGGCCGATCGCCGGAAAGCTGGCTGGCCATGCAGGATCAGCACGACCTCTGGTGTGCACGGAAGAGCGTGAAGCTGGACGCCGTGCAGCCGATGCGGTTCGACGGGCACAGAGAGAACGGGCAGCCAGCCGCGTAGCTGCAGAAAACGCGCACTAACGGCTTAGGACCAAGTAGGAACAAGAGGACACCCATCTTCTTGATACGCTGCTTACCGGGCCGCCTCGGCTTCCAGCATATCCACGAGTTCGGCGGCGGAGACAAGGCCGTACCTGATCCGGCCCTGGGGGGTGATGATGGTGGGGGTGCCCCGGAACCGCTGCTCCCGGGCGATGGCCAGATGGTCGGCCACGGGATGCGGGCAGTCTTCCGCCTTTATGGTCTCGCCCAGCTTGGCCCGGGTGATGGCATTCTGCCGGTCGTCGCTGCACCACACCGCTTCCATCTGCTCGAAGGCGTTGCCGATGACGGGGAACGCCGCATAGCGAATGCGGATGTCCCATAAGAGGTAGTCGTCGATTTGCTGATGGAACTCGCGGCAATAAGGGCAGTTGACGTCGGTAAAGACCGTCACGGTGTACTGGGCATCGTCCGGCTCAAAGACGATGAGCTCGTCCTCGTCCAGGCCTTCCACCAGTTGCACGATCTCGGCCTCCCGTTCCCCGGCGGCCGCGTTGCCGCTCAGGCCGAACACGAGAAGCGCCACGGCCACCAGAACCATGGGGCATGCGCAGATCCTGTTCCGTATCACGTCCACCGTCCTTCCGGCTTGATGCGCTGACAGCCGGTGTTTGTCGGCCTGCCGGATCCCCTGCCCCGATACTTATACCGATGGACCATTGCGAGAAATCCGGGTTCCGCCTGACCGGAAGGCGAAAACCAGCGGGAAACGGGCTCGGACCTCGATAGCATCATTTTATTGCCCGTTAGGGCGAGGCCCCGGGGGGCGTGGCAATCTCCGAACGCAACTCCTGACGTTTGCCTCTGCCAGTGGTGATAGAGAGGACACCCAGTTTTTTCTGGCCGTCATGGCGAGGTCCCGCAGGGGCCGTGGCCATCTCCGAACGCTACCTCCCGCGTCCGCGCTGGCCAGCGCTGGGGACAAACCCTCGGAGATCGCCACGGCGCTGCGCGCCTCGCGATGACGGTGTTTGGTTGCGAAGACGGGTTGAGAAGGCGACGAAGATAGAGAGGACACCCAGTTTTTTCTGGCCGTCATGGCGAGGTCCCGCAGGGGCCGTGGCCATCTCCGAACGCTACCTCCCGCGTCCGCCCTGGCCAGCGCTGGGGACACACCCTCGGAGATCGCCACGGCGCTGCGCGCCTCGCGATGACGGTGTTTGGTTGCGAAGACGGGTTGAGAAGGCGACGAAAAAGAGGACACGCACCTTGTTGAGGTTTGCCCGCTTCGCTAGACGTAGCTGCTGCCCGCCTGGGCGCAGACGCTGGAAGAAGAATTGACCGGCGGCCCGCTCAGTCCGACAGCAGCCGCGAGAAGATGGACGGCGCCGGCCCGTCCACGGCGACCTCGTCCCCCACGAAGGCGGGCCGGATCACGGCACGGTAGTTGCGGATGCGCTGCACGTAGTACACCGGCTGGTAACCGCGCGCGTAGCCGAACCGCAGATCGCGGTAATAGCGTTCCTCGGTCAGCAGCGGCAGCACCTCGCGCATGTCCGCCCAGCGGTCTGGGTCGCGATCCAGTTCTCTCGCCAGGCGCCGTGCATCCAGCAGGTGCCCGCGGCCGATGTTGTAGGCCGCCAGCGCGAGATACGTACGGTCCGGTTCCGGGATGTCCTCGTCCAGGCGCTCGTGCATCTGGTGCAGGTAGCGCGCGCCACCACGAATGCTCTGCTCCGGATCCAGGCGGTCCTCGATCCCCAGCTCCTGCGCGGTGCGCTGGGTCAACATCATCATCCCGCGCACCCCGGTGGGACTGCGCGCCTGCGGATCCCAGTGCGACTCCTGGTAGGCCAGCGCGGCCAGCAGGTCGGCTGGCAGTTCGTACTCGTCAGCGGCCTCCTCGAACACCGGGCGGAAATCCGGCAGCCGCTGGTCGATGCGCCGCGTCAGTGCACGCAGGTCCACGAAGTCGAATTCCGGGACGTAGGCATAGTACTGCTCGTCCACCCGGGCACGCACCTGCGTCCCCTCGTCGGTGTCCATCCACGCACCCGCCTGCGCCGCAAGTTCCTCGAAATCGGGGTGCAGATACCAGCCGATCGCGCGTTCATCACTCACGTCGAAGGCCACTTCCAGGTGCGGGAAGATCCGCTGGTTGAGGTCGACGATATGCGAGTCGGCCACTGTACAGTCGAGTTCGCCCTCTTCCACGGCCGCCAACAGCCGCTCGGTGCCCTCCGGCTCGGCGCGATGGGCCACCGGCTCGTCCAGCGCCTGCAGGGTTTCGACGTAGGCGCTGCCGGCGCTGACTGCCAGCTCCAGCCCGTCCAGATCGGCGGCCGACTCCGGCAGCGAGCCGCGATCGCGGTGACACACGACCTGCTCGGTCACCTCGGTATGCTGCGGCCCGCGGAGGAAATCCGCATCGCGCGATTCCAGATGCGTGAGACCGGCCGCCGCCATATGGACCTCGCCGGAGGCCAGGCTCTTCAGCACCTCGCCCACCGAGTCCACCACCTTCCATTGGACCTCCCAGCCACGCGCGGCTGCGAAGGCTTCCACCAGGTCGTGTTCCGGGCCTGCGGTCTCGGTGTGGCGGTCGTAGAACCAGGCGGTGGGGGCATTGCGGGTCACCACCACCAGTTCACCGGTGCCCTCCGGATGTTCCAGCGACGAGCCCGACACCCCCGGCACTTCCGACTGCCCATCCCCGGGACCACAGGCCATCAGCACGACCGCCGACGCGGTCACCAGACCTGAACGCCGCCAGCGACGCGGATGCAGCAAATGGATGTACGAATCAGTGGACATGAGATCCCTCCCCGAGCGGCGTCTCCTGACAGCCGGCTGGCCCGAACGGCCCGAAAGCTACCCTAGACCTTCGGTAGATGCGGTCCGCCCCACAACCAACCCCGATTTCATGAGGGTTGTGACGCGGAACCCCGCCGCGCCCCCTAGGGGTATCTACCAGGCAAACACCGACCGCCCGAAGGGAGACATTCGATGCAAGAAGTAGAGAAGGAAGAAGAGGACACCCACCCTCTTGATGCTGCAGCTACTCGTCGTTCAGCGCCAGTTGTCCCCCCACCTGACGGCGGACGAACCAGAAAGCCCAGCGGCGACAGGCTGGCGCGGACGGTTTACCCTCAAGGGGCATTGATCGAGTAAGGGCCTGCCCATGCCGTTTCCCGCACAGAAGACAAAGATAGTGGCCACCATCGGGCCGGCGTCCGACTCCCCGGACACGCTGCGGCGGATGATGCAGGCCGGGCTCAATGTGACACGGCTGAACTTCTCGCACGGCGATGCCGCCTACCACACCGAGCTAATCAGCCGTATCCGCGAGGCGGCGCAGGAGACCGGCGCCCGCGTCGCGATACTCGGCGACCTGCCGGGGCCCAAGATGCGGATCGGCGAGCTGGCCGAGGAGCCGATCGAACTGGAGCCCGGCGCGACGATCACGCTGACCACGGAGGACTGCGTCGGCGATGCTTCTCGTGTCAACGTGTCGTTCTCCGAGCTGCCGGAGGCGGTACAGCCCGGTGATGCGCTGTTTCTGAATGACGGCTACATCGAACTGGAGGTGGTATCGGTCGAGGGCCGCGAGGTCGCCTGCCGCGTGCTGACCGGCGGCGAGCTGCGCTCGCGTAAGGGCCTGAACCTGCCGGGTATCGACCTGGGCATCCGTGCCTTTACCCTGGACGATCACGACTGGCTGCGGTTTGCGGCGGAACATGGCGTGGATGCCGTGAGCCAGAGCTTCGTCGTCGACGGCGACGACATCCTGGCCGTGCGCAAGGCGGCGGAGGCGCTGGGCTACAACCCCTTCATCATCGCCAAGATCGAACGGGCCGCGGCGCTGGAGCAGCTCGACGGCATCCTCGAGGCGGCGGACGGCATCATGGTGGCGCGCGGGGATCTGGGGGTGGAGATCCCGATCGCGAGCATCGCCCGCGCCCAGCGCCGCATCACCCGGCGCGCCAACCAGCACAACCGTCCGGTGATCACCGCCACCCAGATGCTGGAGTCCATGGTCACCTCACGCCGGCCCACGCGCGCCGAGGCCACCGACGTGGCGAATGCCATCCTCGGCGGTACGGACTGCGTAATGCTCTCCGGCGAATCGGCCATGGGGCGTTATCCGGTGGAATCCGTGGCGATGCTGGCCGCTATCGCCCGCTCGATCGAACCGGAGCGTGACAGCGGCATGGCCCCGGATAGTCCAGACGAGCCCGAAGAAGCCGGGCACGATCGCGCGGTCGACCTGATCGCGCGCAGCGTATTCCACACCGCGCAACGGCGCCTGCCGCGCGTCACCCTGGCGCCCACGCTCAGTGGCGCGACCGCCCGGCGCATCGCGCGCCTGCGCCTGCCCTGCTGGGTCGCCGCCTTCACCCCGGATCCGGAAACCGCCCAGAACCTGCAGTTCTCCTACGGCGTCCAGCCGGTGGCAGTCGCCGAGGACCGCAGCGACTGGAACGACTTTGCGCGCCAGTGGCTCGCCGAGAACGCCATCCACGACGGTCTCGCCCTCCTCGTTCAGGGCCCCTCGGGCCCCAACCCCACCGGCAATCATCGCCTGGAGCTGCTCGAACTCGACAGCCCCCGCCAGGGACACGCACCAGGGCATACCTGAGCAAAGGTCAACAAGAACACATCCTTCTTCCCTGCCGCGTCATGGCGAGGTCCCGCAGGGGCCGTGGCCATCTCCGAATCCAACCCAAACGTCCGCCTCGATCAACGCCGGGGACATCCACAGAGATCGCCACGGCGCTGCGCGCCTCGCGATGACGGTGTTTGCTTCTCCGCCGTGATGAAACCTCAAAGGGGCGACGAAGACGAGGACACCCACCTTCTCTGCCGCGTCATGGCGAGGTCCCGCAGGGGCCGTGGCCATCTCCGAATCCAACCCAGACGTCCGCCTCGATCAGCGCCGAGGACATCCGCAGAGACCGCCACGGCGCTGCGCGCCTCGCGATGACGGTGTTTGCTTCTCCGTGTGGTGAAGCCTCACGGGGGCAACGAAGACGAGGACACCCATCGTTTCCGCTCCGCAACGGGGTGGTCAGCGCCCGGGGTTGCTTGCGGCCGAGTGCCCAGGCTGTATGCTCGGGCGCTCCGCAAACACTGCCAGCGAGAACCACCACCATGGGTACGCCTGCCGACTCCCCGGACCCGGAACAGCCCGAAGGTCCGAGCATTGCCGATCAGGACGGCTTTGCCGCGTTTGAACGCGGCGACTATCGGACCGCCGGGGAACTGTGGGCGGCCAGCGCCGAGGCCGGCTCGGCCTGGGCCCAGTTGGGTATGGGGATTCTGTATGCCGACGGCCTGGGGCTGGAGGCCGATGCCGAGCGTGCGCGCGGGTACTGGGAACAGGCCGCGGAGCAGGGGCTGAGCGATGCCAGCTTCAACCTCGGCGTGATGGCGGAGAAGGCCGACCCCGCCGATGCCGACGCGGCCCGACACTGGTACCGCCATGCGGCCGAGGCGGGTCACGTCGTGGCGCAGAACAACCTGGCCGTGCTGCTGCAGAACGCGGGCGACGAGGCCGCCGCCACCGAAGCCGTCCAGTGGTGGAAACGCTCTGCGGAACACGGCGACCCCGATGCCCTGAACAGTCTCGGTGTCGCGCACCAGCAAGGCAGCGGATGCGCGCGCGATCGGGCCGCGGCAGCCGAGTACTACGCCCAGGCCGCCGAGGCGGGACACCGCGACGCGGCCTTCAACCTCGCCCTGGCCCTGGAACAGGGCGACGGCGTGGCGACGGACATGGCCGGGGCCGCCCACTGGTATCGGCAAGCCGCCGAGGCCGGGGACCCGGACGCCGCCGCCCGCCTGGGGAACCTCTGCCGCGACGGCAACGGCACGCAGGAAGACCTGACGGCGGCGGCCCGCTGGTATCGCGCCGCGGCCGATGCCGGCCATCCCCTGGCTCAGGCGAATCTGGGCGTCCTCCTGGAACGGGGGCTAGGGGTGGCTCAGGACGAGGCGGCCGCGGCCGCCTGGTACCTGGCCTCGGCGCGGCAGGGGCTGGCCCCGGCGCAGTACAACATGGGCATCGTGCTCGCCGAGGGCCGTGGCGTGGAGGCCGACCTGCCCGGTGCCTGGGTCTGGTTCGCGCGCGCAGCCGATCAGGGCCACAAGCCGGCCGCGGAAGCCCGCGACTACGTCCACCAGCAGCTCACCCCGGAGCAACGCAGCGAGGCCGAGGCGCGCAAGACCGAGACCTCCCGCTAGTCCACCAGCGCGGCAACCAAAGGGCAGCAAGCCCAATCCCCGCCTCGTCATGGCGAGGCCCGGAGGGGCCGTGGCCATCTCCAAACGCAACCCCGGACCTCCGCCTCGATCAGCGGCCGGGCATCCCTTCAGCGATCGCCACGGCGCAGCGCGCCTCGCGATGAAGGAGCCGGCCCGTGAAGGCGACCGCCACCCTCGGCCGACGCCGCGCGACGCGGCGCGACGCGGTAACCGCAACATCCGCTCCCCCGCCGCAAGATTGTGGAAGCGACCCCGACCGGCCCAAGCCAGAATCCTGGATACAGGCCGCGCACACCAATCTCTGTGGCGGGGCCGCCATGCCAAAGCCAAGGTCACGCCCGGCCCGCGGCCGCGCAAGCCATGGACCACAGGAGGTGCATCATGTACGACCACTCGACCCGGCCCGCGGGAGCGCTTCGCCACCTGGCCACGGCTGCCGCCGCGCTCGCCCTGGCCGCCCCCTTGGCGAGCCTGGGGGCCGACGACGGCCAGGCCTTCATCTGGGATCCGGACTCCCCCGACCTCGAATGGAACCCCTGCCCGGCGTTTATGCCCGACGACTGCCGCCTGGCCGTCCTCCAGGGCGACCCGGCCGAACCCAACGCCGATGTGTTCTTCCTGCTGCCGGGCAACAGCACCGCGCCCCACCACTGGCACACCAGCGCCGAACGCATGGTGCTCGTTCAGGGCGAGATGCAAGTGGATTACGACGACCAGGAGCCGGTTGTACTCCGACCGGGGACCTACGCCTACGGCCCGCCGCGCCTGGCGCACACCACCCACTGCATCTCGGACGAGGACTGCATCCTGTTCATCGCGTTCGAAGACCCGGTGGATGCGCACGAGACCCACGACCACTAAGCCTGCCGCCCTCAACGGTTGTTGCCGGATGCGGTGCCCCCGCACCCGGCTCCTCCACCCGGATGGTGCAGCCGGTTGCTGAAGCAGAGGACCTTCGCATTTTCGAGAACTGCGAAGGGACACCCACTTTCGAAAAGTGCGTAGGGAAACCAATTTCGAAGGTGCGTGCTTTGTATGGCCCCAGCCTTGCGAGTAGCCCTTGCCCTATCCATTAGCATGTGCTTATCTTGTGATTCGCTCATACGAAGACCGAAGGAGATTCTATGCGAACCCTCAAGACGCTCGCCGCTTCCGCCGTTCTCGCCATTGCCGGTGCCAGTGGTGCAGCTCAGGCTGCCGAACCCAACAAGCTGTTCGTAAGCCTGACCTCGGCCGACGACCACACCCAGTTCATGTCCATGGTGCTGGCGAACCAGACCATGAGTCAGGGTCAGGAGATCCGCGTGCTGCTGTGCGGCCCGGCCGCTACCATGGCCACCGAAGACTTCGACGGCCCGACCATGGAGCCCGCCGGTCGCAACGCCCAGCAGCTGCTGATGAACCTCATCAACAACGGTGCCAAGGTGGAAACCTGCGCGATCTTCCTGCCCAACACTGACTACACCGAGGCGGACCTGCTGGACGGCATCACCCCCGCCGATCCGGAAGAAGTCGGCGCCTACATGGCCGACCCGAGCGTGCGCTTCTTCTCCAACTGATCCCCCGCGCAGGATCACGTCAGGGCCCTCTTCGGAGGGCCCTGTTGTTTTCGACTCCAAACCTGGCGAGCAACCGGCTGGGCATTACGGCCCTCCACTTCGGGTCCCTTCTCGGCGTCTGCGGAATGGATCCATCTGCGTAACCCGGTGAAACGAGCCCGGCAGGGAAATCCCAGCGTCACACAGCTCGAGCTTGTCTTTTCGCTGGTACCCTGAAAGCATCTGCGAAGAACCACACAGCGCCTTCGCCGCCACGAGAACAATGCCATGAACAGCGGTCGAGACCTGCTGGACGGACTAGCCCAACTGACGGGCATACGTGATGCCCAGCGACTGGAACACAGTCTGCTCAAGACCCTGGACGACATCTACGAGTCCGCCTGCACCCGGACCATCCGGTTCGATGCCGAAGGCCGCCCCCGGAGCCTGCATTTCTACGATCGCAAGCGCGACGCGGTGATGAGCGTGCCCTTCGACCCCGAACATCCCTTTGTACCTGCGGGGCTGCTGGATCAGGCACTGGCCAGCGGACACTGGGTCGCGGATCAGGACGAAGCGGGTCGCGCGATATCGATCTTCCCGATGTCGGGACTCAAAGAATTCAGCATCTGCCTGGTATTCGCCTTTGACCGGCACCTGGGCAGCAAGCGAGTGGACCAGCGCCTAGTGGAAAGCTTTCTCCTGGTCTATCGCAATTTCGTCAATCTGATTGATGATGCCCAGACCGACGCGCTCACCGGGCTGCTCAACCGCAAGACCTTCGATGACAATTTCCATGATCTGACAACGCTCGAGCGGATCAGCCCGATGCCGGGATTGCCGGAAGACCGCCGCCAGCTGCAAGAGCCGGGGCAGACCGGCGTCTGGCTGGGCGTGATCGACGCCGACGACTTCAAGAAGATCAACGACGGTTTCGGCCATGTGTATGGCGATGAAGTACTGATCCTGCTCGCGCGCCTGCTGAAACAAAGCTTCCGCGAGAACGACCTGGTCTACCGCTTCGGCGGCGAGGAATTCGTGGTACTGGCCGAGTTCGCCGACGCCAGCCAGGCCCTTGCCACCTTTGACCGGCTGCGCCGCGCTGTAGCCGAGTACCCACTTCCACGGGTAGGGCGGCTCACCACCAGTATCGGCGTGACGCGGCTGGCACCCTACAAGACCGCCAGCGCGGCACTCGACGAGGCCGACCAGGCCCTGTACCACGCCAAGGCGCACGGCAAGAACCGAGTCTGCCTGTATGACCGGCTGGTCGAGGAAGGTGCAATCAAGCCCACGCCAATCGAGGCGGGCGAGATCGAACTGTTCTGACCCCGCAGCCGTGCGGGACACTGCACGGCCTGCCGGAATACTGGGCGACCTACATCGCCCGTGGACAGCGGGGAAGTCGAGCGCCGCCTGGCCGCGCTGGCGCATAACGTAGTCGCGCACAACCTCCTCTGAATGCAGCTTGAGCTTGCCGACCCACAGCACATCGCTGTTTCACCTTCACCGAAGTTGCACGCATCCTCCTCGGGCAGGGCGCGCTAGACCCTTACGGAGCCTCCACCTCGTCGACGTCCTGGCGCAGCAGGTCCAGGCGCTCCTGCACGGCCTCGGGGTAGTCCGCCTGGTGGCGGCCGCCCAGGTGTTCGGCCAGGAAGGTCTCCAGCCCGGCGAAGAAGGCGAGCCGGTTGGTCTGGTCGACCAGGCCGTGGCCCTCGTCCGGGGCCAGCAGGTATTCGACCGGGTGCCCGGCCTCGCGCAGCGCCGCGACGATCTGGTCGGATTCCTGCTGCTTCACGCGTGGGTCATTCGCGCCCTGCCCGACCATCAGCGGGACCTGGATGTTCTCGACGTGGAACAGCGGCGACTGGGCCTTGAGGCGCTCGCGGTCTTCGGCGTCTTCCGGGTCACCGACGCGGCCGTGCATGCGGCGGATGCCGGCCTCCCAGTACGGCGGGATGGACTCCATCAGCGTAATCAGGTTGGACGGCCCCACCATGGAGACGCCGGCGGCGTACAGCTCGGGCGTCCAGGTGAGCCCGGCCAGGGCCGAGTAGCCCCCATAGGAGGCCCCGAAGATCGCGACCCGGTCGGGATCGGCGATGCCCTGGTCGATCAGGTATTTCACGCCGTCGGTGACGTCGTGCTGCATCACGCCCGTGCCCCACTCCTGGTTGCCGGCGTTGAGGAATTCCTTGCCGAAACCGGAGGAGCCACGGAAGTTGGGCTGAAATACCGCATAGCCGCGGTTGGCGAGGAACTGCACGGTGCCGCTGTAGCCCCAGGTATCGCGAATCCACGGGCCGCCGTGCGGCATCACCACCAGCGGCAGGCCTTCCGGCTCCACGCCATGTGGCAGCGTCAGGTAGCCGGGGATCTCCTGGCCGTCGCGCGCGGTGTAGCGGATCGGCTCCATCGGCGCGAGGTGCTCGCGCGGCAGATCCGGGCGCCCCTCGTACAGTAGTTCGATCTCGCGCGCCTCGACGTTCGCGAGATACACGCTGCCCGGGTCGGTGTCCCGGATGACCCCGACCGTCCAGAGGGACTCGTCACGGGTGCGCGAGGTGATCTCCAGCTCGCCCTCGCCCAGCTCTTCGCGCAGCCACTCCAGGTGCGACTCGAAGTCCTCGTCATGGGCATAGATGCGCTGGCGATCCCCGGTGTACACGGTGGCCAGTAGGCGATGGTCCCGGTCGGAGAACTTCGCGCCACCGAGGTCGACTTCGCCCTCCGGGTCGCGGTGCACCAGCTCTTCTTTGCCGGTGGCCGGGTCAAACAGGACCAGCTCGACCAAGTCACGCTCGTCCCCCGCGTTGGTGCGCATATAGAGCCGCTCGCCGTCGGGGTGGAAGTTGGCAATGGAGCAGGTCTCGCCGAACGCGCAGGTGTAGATGGACTCGAACTCGTCCTGCGACTTCACGCGCAGGATCTCGGTGCCCGCGTCGTCCGTGGTGCGCACCGCCTTGCGCAGTTCGCCTTCGTGGAAGCCCCAGCCCTCGATCTCGGCGGTGTTCTTCGCCACAAGCGTCTTCTCGCCGGTCTCCAGCGATACGCGATAGACATCGTGCAGGCGCGGGTCGCGTTCGTTCAGCCCGACGAAGATGTACTCCGGGGTCGAGCGCGGGACATGCTGCACCCGCGCCTGCACGCCATCACCCCCGGCGAGCCGGCGTGACTCGGGGATGCCATCCTGCCCGGCGGCGTCCTCCAGCGCGATCACGCGCAGCTCCAGGTTCTCGTCGCCGTCGCGATCGCGCACGAAAATCAGGTGCCGCCCGTCGCGCGACCAGAAAAAGCCCATGATCGAACGCGGCTCCTCGGTCAGCGGACGCGCCGACTCCAGGGGCTCGCCCCGCTCCATCAGGTGCAGGTTCATCGCACCCTCGTGGGCGCTCACCAGTGCCACGTAGTCGCCATCCGGCGAGATGCGCCCGGCGGCATGCTGCGGATCGCGGAAGAACTGCTCCAGCTCGAGCAGCGGCGGCGCCTCGCCCTCGGCCCACGGGCCTTCGTTACCCTCCACGAGTTCGGCCTCGACCTCGGTCTCGGCAGCGCCAACGGCCGGTACGGCGAACAACGCCAGCGACACGCTCAACGCGATGGCCGCAGGCGACCTGCGCCGCTTCGTGATCCAGTGATTCGCCAACCGCTCACCCGTGGACTGCATGCCTGTCTCCCGTTACGTGCTGCACCAGCGACAGCCACGCACGCCCACGGGTTCCCGACAAGGCCCGGAATCGCCGGACAGTCAACGAATCGCCAAAATACGACAGGCCCCTAGTCCTTCCAGCCGCGAAAGCCCTCACGTACCGAGAGACAGCGTGCATAGCCCAGCTCCCGCAGCAGTTCGGCGGCGCGCAGGCTGCGCCGACCGCTGTTGCACAGGCACAGCAGGATCTGATCCTGCGTCACGTGGTAGCGATTGATCAGCGAGAGGAAGTGCTGAAAGTCGCGATCATCCGGCTCGTCCGCGTCCAGCAGTTCCTGCTCCTCCTCCGAGATCTCGCGCCCCAGCAGCTGTTTCAGCCGGAACAGCGGCACCGACACCGCGCCTTCCACCTCACCCTCCAGCTCCAGCTCGAAGGGCTGGCGGATATCCAGCAACACGGCCAGGCCGATATCGACCAGTTCGCGCGCCGAACTGACGCTGATTTCCAGTTGCGGGTCGTTCGTCTCGTTCGCCATGAAGGCTCCTTTGCACTCGGGATCGAAAAAATCGGGATTAGGCACACTAAAAATGCCACGATTCACATGGATTTGCCTTTTTCGGGGTGCCTGGGTAGCATCCTTATTTCTTTAATTCTAACAGACACTTATCAAACGATGGAGCTCACGATGACGGGAACCCTCACTTAGGCCGGGCGCCGAATGTTCCGCGCCCGGCCCATGCCTTCTTCTAACACCTGAACAGGAGATGCGACCGTGGCGCGCAAGAATTCGTCTTACCTTCGTCAAGCCTACGATTCCCAGGTCAATCGCTGGGTCCGCCAGGACTACTGGGGCGCGATTGGCACACCAGTCGACCTGGCCTCGCTACTCGAGAAGATCGAGAGCGAGACACCCCATACGGACACAGCTCCCCAGTGCGGGAAAGTCATCCAGGCTGGCTGCTGCGTCCGGTTACTGGACCTGCAGACCGAGGAAACCTATCTGGTCGAGCTTTGCGAGCCGGAGCATGCCCAGCCCGAGCGCGGCAAGATATCGATCCTGTCCCCTCTGGGCTCGCGTCTGCTGGGGCTGCGCAAGAACTCGCTGGCCGAGATCACGCTGCTCCGTAGCCGACTGCGATTCCTGGTGATCGAGATAGTGGCACCGGGGCACAATCCCGACCAATAATCCATACATGCCTGCCGGAGGTTCACGCCCCGGCAGGCAGAATACCGTGTCCGTGTGCTGCCTCTTCATCTTCGCGAGAGGCTTTGGGCACAATCATTCCATAGCGGGGCCGCCACCAATTCCTTGCACCCTGCCCGAGGAGGATGCGTGAGGCTTTGGTCGAAGTGGAAAAAAGGCGGTGCGCTGCTGGCCGACGTGCTCAAGCGCAACGGGATCGACCCTACGGCCGCCGCTGCCCAGGAGGTGTTCAGCAAGATCCTGAACGAGGCCGAGGCGGCAGCCGATACACGCCTGAAGAACGAGCCGGCCGACGGAAGCCTCTCGCCCGACGAGCACAACACACGCTGGGAGGCGCTGTTCTTCGAGGAGATCCGCGCCCGGGCCAAGGGCTACGCCCAGTCGGTGCGCAACCCGCGCAAGGATTAAACCGGCCACATTGCCTGGTCCATTTCGTGGCGCCCGTCGCACTTCGTGCTACCCTCCGCCGCGTTTCCCGTTCCTCCGGTCCCTCCCATGAAATTTTTCCGCCTGATCAGCGTTCTCGAGGGTTTGTCGCTCATTACCCTGCTGTTTATCGCGATGCCTCTACGCACCTATGCGGATATGCCGCTGGCCGTCACCTATGTCGGCTGGGTGCACGGCATCCTGTTCATCATCTACGGCGCGACTTCCCTGATCGCCAGCCACCTTAGCGGCTGGCCGGTGTGGAAGTGGCTACTGGTCCTGTTCCTCGGCGTCGTGCCGTTCGGCTTCCTCTACGTGGATTACCTGATCCGCCGCGAGGCTTCCCCCAGCGGGGAGGCCGAGACGGCCTGAACCCGCCTGTCATCGCTCGGGGCCCTGCCTCGAGCGGCGGTCGCCACACCTGGTCATCCCGGCCGAAGCGAAGCGTAGAGCCGGGATCTCATGCACCGGCAAGCCCCACCGACCGCACCCGTCCCGCGAGCGGAGATCCCGGATAACCGCTGCGCGGTTTCCGGGATGACTAGCGGGTGCTGGGTGACGGGTGCGCCGTGGGTCACAGGTGCGCCGCGGCTTCCGCACAATGGGCTTTGGCGTGCTTTAATCGGCGCCTCATCCCGCCGATAGCGAAGCCGCCATGATTGCCGTGATCTTTGAAGTGGAACCGCATGCCGAGCGCAAACAGGACTACCTGGATGCGGCCGCGCGCCTGCGCGAGCACCTGAAGGACGTGGACGGCTTCATCTCCATCGAACGTTTCGAGAGCCTGAGCCAGCCGGGCAAGGTGCTGTCGCTGTCGTTCTGGCGCGACGAGCACGCGGTGCGCCAGTGGCGCAACCTGGAGGCGCACCGTCAGGTGCAGGCGGCCGGGCGCGGCGACATCTTTGTCGACTATCGCCTGCGCGTGGCCGAGGTCGTGCGCGACTACGGCATGCACGACCGCGACCAGGCACCATCCGACTCCCGCGCCGCCCACGGCTCCTGAAGCCTGCCTGCGGCGCGGCGATCATCGCCGCCTGTTGCGGGCGCTGTCCCGCTCGGGCCGGAGTCAGTCGCTGTCGCGCACGATGATGCGGCCCTGCATGTAGGGGTGCGGGGCGCAGATGTAGTCGTAGGTGCCCGGCTCGGTCAGGGTGACGCTGTCGCTCTCGGCGTGTGCCAGCAACTCAGTGGCGAACGACTGCGGACCGCTCAGGGCCACCGCGTTGTGCGCACCGGAGGTCTCGCCGTGTCCGTAGGTGAAGACATCCTCGTTAACCCAGGTGATCTTGGTGCCGGGCGCCACCTCGACGATCTTCGGGTAGAAGGCATTGCCCTTCATCTCGATCACGACTTCCTCGATATCCGAGCTGAACCGAACCGGCCGATCGGCCCGCGCGGGTACCGGGTTGGCATCGGCGTCCGGGATGCCGAATGGCGAAAGAATTCGCCGCGCTTCGCCAATCCGCTCTTCCAGTTCCGCCGGCTCGTAGCTCGGGCCCTCGGCCAGGATCTCGGAAGGCGTATCGGCGTCCGCACGGGCATCCAGCAGCCCAATGGCACCGCGACTGGTGCCCCCCACGCCATGATCCAGCATGGTGTAGACGCCCTCCTCCGGCGGTATCCGGAACTCGATCACCCAGGAGTCCGAGGGACCCGCGGTGACCGTCTGCCCGCCGGGCCACATGGCCTCGGGGTGGCCCTGCCAGTACACGTAGTCCCAGACGATGCCGACGATATGGAAGGTCGAGAGCAGGTTGGGCCCCACGTTCAGGAAGTACATGCGCACGTAATCACCGGGGCGCACCGGGATGGGGTTTTCCACGTAGCGGAACAGCTCGCCATTGAAGGCGGTGTAGCTGGGATCCCCTTCCACCGCCTCCTTGCCGCTGGCGTACAGCTCGTGCTGCAGCATGTAGAGCTTCAGATCGGGTTCCTGGCCCAGGTCCTCTTCCAGCTGGTACGGCTTGTCGCGCGGCTCGACCACCATCATCCCGTACTGGCCGAACATCACGTGCATGGGGATCGCATGGCCGCCCGGCGCACAGTGATACATGAAGACCCCCGGCGTGGTGGCGCGGAAGGTGATCGACTTGGTCTGCCCGGGCATGATGGAACCGACATGCTTGGAGGTCTGGGTGTAGGCGGCATGGAACGACGCCCCATGCATCACCGCCCCGCTATTGGTGATCTCCATGCGCACGATGTCGCCCTCGGTCACGCGCAGGGTCGGGCCCGGCAATTGGCCGTCGATCAGAAAGCCGTCGTAGACCACGCCCTGCCCGATCGGCACCTGGCCCTCGTTGAGGTCGATCCGGAGCACGTGGTCCGGTTCGACATCCTGCGAGACGTACCCGGTCGGCCGCGTCTCCAGCCCCTCGTCGCGTTCGATGATCTCGATAAAGTCGCTGTCACCAAAGAGCTCGCTGAAATCCGGGCCCGGCGACGCCTGCGCCGCGGAGGCCACCCACCAGAACAGTCCGATCACGCACCAGAGCACGAGGTGCATATCCCGATGGCGGTGACCCATGGTCGAAGATGCTGCTTCTGTGTGTTTCATGGCGCTTTCCCCCGGGCCGCGTGCACGGCACCCCATACAAACCTGTATTGCCTATATACCTATTTCTAGACGCACGGAACGAAGTTGCGCAAGTCACGCGCCCATGGGGCTACCGATAATTGCCTTGAATACGGCCCGTCACCGCCCATGGAAACGGCCTTAGCGCTGGCCTATAGGAACTTCTTTACCTCCGGGAATGGAGAACGGTCATGGGCATCGTCGAGGAGTTCAAACAGTTTGTAGCGCGCGGCAATGTCATCGACATGGCCGTAGGCGTGATCGTGGGGCTGGCATTCGGGCAGATCGTGTCGTCGCTGGTGTCGGACGTGCTGATGCCGCCCATCGGCCTGCTGGTCGGCGGGGTCGATTTCTCGGAGCTGGTGATCGTGCTGCGCGAGGCGGAGAACGGCGTCGCCGCGGTGACGATCAATTACGGCATCTTCATCAAGCGCGTGGTGGATTTTCTGATCATCGCGATGGTGGTGTTCGCCGCGATCAAGATGATTGGCCGGCTGCAGCGCAAAAAAGATGCCGCGCCCGCCGAGCCGCCCGCCCCCAGCAACGAGGAAAAGCTGCTCGCGGAGATCCGCGACCTGCTGAAGTCGAAGTAGCGGCGAGGGAGGCCCCCGCCGCCAGTTGGCATCAGAAGTCCTCGAACTCCATGGTGCGGAAGACGCGGCCGGCGTTTTGCCGGTGGAGCTCGTCGTAGGTGTCCAGGTGGCGGTAGGCCGACTGATCGATGTTGTAGGCGTCGTTCAGCGTGCCACCGGTATCGAGAATCTCCTGCACCTCCTCGCGCAGGAAGACGAGGTAGTCGCGGGTGTACTTGCGCAGCTGCTCGAAGTCGGTCACCGGACCGCCGTGGCCGGGGATGATGTAGTCGGCCTCGATCGCCTCCAGCTTGTCCCAGGTCTCGATCCAGCCGGCGGTGTCGGTGTACTCGAAGATCGGCAGCATGCGCTCGTGGAAGGCGAGGTCGCCGGTGATCAGCGTCTTGCGTTCCGGGGCCCACAGGGCGATGTCCCCCGGGGCATGCGCGGGACCGAGGTAGAGCACCTCGATAATCTCGCCCCCCATGTCCAGCTCGACGCGATCCTCGAAGATCTTGTCCGGCGTGCCGAGCTCGGTCAGAAACGCCTTGTCGCGGGTGCGGTTCGGGGCACCCTCCAGGCTGCGCTGGCCGTTCTGCTCGATCTCGCGCGCGGCGTCCTCGTGTGCGATCACCGTTGCGCCCTGCTCCTGCCAGTAGGTCATGCCGAGCATCGCGTGCCCCTGGGCGTTCTCCAGCACCACATACTTCACCGGCTGATCGGTGCGCTTCTTGATCTCCTCGTGCAGGGACTGAGCCAGCAGATAGTTGTCGCCGGCGTTCATCACCACCACGCCATCGTCGGTGATGATGAACGACAGGTTGTTGTTGTGGCCCGAGTTCTCGTAGGTGGAGGGCTGGGTGGCACCGATCGCGGACCACACGCCATCGGTCACTTCCTGCGGCATGTCGTAGAGGAAGGAATCCAGCGCCTTGTCGAGCACGTACAGCGGCAACTCGGCCTCCTTCCACTCGGGGAAGCCGCCGGCGTAGTTGTGCACGTTGGTATACCCCATGCGCTCGAGCGTCTGCGCCGCGAGGGCGGAGCGGCGGTTCTCGTCGCTGTAGACGACGATCGCCGTGCCCTTGTCAGACACCGCACCCGGGATGCGAAACTCCAGCTCGCCCCGCGGGATGTTGAGCGTGAGGTGCGAGCGGATCTGCCCGCCGCCCAGCTCGATCTCCTGGTGCGAGCGCACGTCGATCAGGACATGGTCCGGCTCGTTCGCGATCAGCTCGCGCAGGCCCTCCCGGTCGATATCGGTGACCTCGGACCGGGCATCCTCGACCAAGGAATCCGCGGTGATCTCGTCCCCCTGCGCGACGGTTGCCGCCGCGAACAGGGCCAAAGCCAGCCATGATGTACGCATCGGGGTGTCCTGTTGTTGCCGGATGTGATTCCCTGAACATAGACAGCCACGGCGCGAGCTTCCATAACAGCGCCCGGCAACGGAACGCCCAGCCCAAGGGGTACAGGAGAAACCACCATGACAGACGCCGCCGAGCTGGCGCGACTCAAGGAACGGATCGATCAACTGGCCGGGATGGCCGCCGATGAACATGCGGCTGCGGCACGCACGCTCGCCGACGAGCTGAAGGGAGAGCTGGCGGCACGGTCAAGTGGCGATAAACCCGCCTCGGGAACCAGCCAGGCGGACCATTCAGGGGAGTTGCGGGCACCCCGGGAGACGAATCTGAGATGCCCGCGCTGCACGCTGCATTCGTTCAACTTCCAGCCCGGCTCGATGCGCACACGCGATGACGGCGCGGGCTACGAGGCGCGCTTTCACTGCATGAGCTGCGGCTTCGAGGACTACGCGCCGGTCAAGCCCCGCTGAGGGAAACGCTGAGCGGGCCTGGGGCCGCGTGATCAGCGTGGATGCGTGTGCAGCCAGGTGCGCAGGCGGCGGGTCTTCTCGACCATGCGCCAGAGGGAACGGCTGTTGTTGTAGCGCGAGACGTGCTGCAGCGGTACCCAGAGGATGTCGTGCGATTCGTGGCTGCCGGGGACCGGAAGGCGGTCGTCGATCTCCAGCAGAAAACGCACGTCGATGTGCTCGTGCATCGGGAAATGCGGGCTCGCCGGGATCGTGTGGATGTCGAGGTCGAAGACGTCCTCGGCCACCAGGTGGATATGTTCCCGCGCCAGGCCCGTTTCCTCGTGGATCTCGCGCAGGGCGACCTGCAGGATGTCCGACTGGCCATCGGCATGCCCGCCCGGCTGGAACCACCGGTGGTGCTTGCCATGCAGCAGGAGCAGCGCGCGCTCGCGATCCGGGCTGACCACCCAGGCCGAGCCGGTCACGTGCGCCGGCAGGAGATCGCAGTGGAAGCAGTCCGGATGGGCCTGCACGAAGTCCAGTGCGCGGCGCACAAAGCCGGCTTCCTCGATGAACGGGGTCTGGTGATGGGCGAGCAGCTCGAGCAGTTGCGCGCGATGCATCTTATGTTCCGGCGGGGTTGTGCAGGGCGTGGATCGCCGCCCGCGCCGCCTCGTCGATGTCCGCCTCGGAGCCGGCCAGCGTCAGGCGGCCAAACGCGCCCACCGCGCGCACGTCGATCAGCGAGACATGGGAGGCCTTCAGCGCCTGATTGGCCGCATAGATGATGTAGCCGGCCGGCTCCGCCTCGAGGATGAACATGCTCTGGTCGGGCAGGATCATGTTGCCGCGCCGGTTCTGGCGGTTGATCAGCACCGTGTGGTCCGGCGTCATGCCGCGGATCGTCTCCTGCCACGGGATACGGCAGGGCTGGCGATCGGACTGATCCGCCCCCAGGCGCTGCAACAGCACGCGACCGGCCTCCTGCACATCGCTCTGGTCGCGATGGTGGATCACCATGGAACCGAACTCGCGCTCCACCACCTGCTGCGCGAGGTGCACCCGGGTGGCCTTCAGCGCGACGTCGGTCAGCCGGTGCACGGCCATGCCCGGCGACACCTCCACCCACAGGCACGCGTCCCCCGGCACGGGCAGAAAGCCCTGGGAGACGGTGGCCATGTATTCCGCCAGCTGGGGCTGGAGGGAATCCATGTAGACGTAGGTGCGCAGTTTGATCATCGATTCGCTCAGGGCCGGGGCAACGCCCCGTTAGCCCCCGCGCGGCGCGGCCCGGGCCCGCGCGGGAATCCGCACACACGAATTTGAGCCGCCAGAAAACCGCCGGCTTGTTCGCGCACACGGGAGATATAGAGGGGCGTATTGTGAACGCAGCGGCCCCGAACCTCAACGCCAGACGCTCCTGCGCTGCGCGAAACGGCGCATTTTTGTGACACGGCGGAACGACAGTGAGGGTGGCTGACTCTACTCTCGAGACAGGACATCCATGGTTTTGCGCCCTGCCCGGGAGCCTGTATGAGCATCAACCAGGAAACGGACCTGAGTCGCCATCACGAACCGCGCGATTTCTCCGACCGTGTCGCACGCGCCTTCACATCGCTGATGCGCCTGTTCGCCGACACCTTCTTTGCCCGCCGCTACGGGCACCGCGCCGTGGTGCTGGAAACCGTCGCGGGGGTCCCCGGCATGGTCGGCGCCACACTGCAGCATCTGCGCTCGCTGCGCCGCATGGAGGACGACCACGGCTGGATCCGCACGCTGATGGACGAGGCCGAAAACGAGCGCATGCACCTGCTCACCTTCATCGAGATCGCCTCGCCCAACTGGCTGGAGCGGCTCCTGATCATCGTGGCGCAGGGGTTCTTCTACACGCTGTATTTCCTGATTTACGTGGTCTCCTCGCGCACCGCGCACCGGATCGTCGGCTACTTCGAGGAGGAGGCCGTGATCAGCTATACCGATTACCTGGAGGAAGTGGAGACCGGTGCGATCGAGAACATCCCGGCACCGGATCGCGCCATCCAGTACTGGGACCTGCCGGAGGGCGCACGCCTGTCCGATGTTATTCGCGCCGTACGCGAAGACGAGGCCGGCCATCGCGACGTCAACCACGGCTTCGCCGACCTGCTCAACAACAAAACCTGAAGCTGCGACACACACCCGCATGCCCTTCCGCCCGCCACATGCGGATCGCCCCCTTCCCTGACCACTCCCTAAAAACGGGCTTGACCCTGCCGTTAAACTCTCTGCCCCGAGCACAATCGCCCGGGATCGAAGTACTAACGAAAGGACTTGCCCATGCCCCGTTCGCTGAATATCCGCTCCCGACTGGCGATCACCATCATCGTCCCTGTGCTGGCACTGCTCGTGGTCGCGCTGATGGCAGGACGCGGCATCGCGACCATCGAGGATGGGGTGCAGAGCATCTACGACGACCGCGTAGTGCCGCTGCAGCAGCTCAAGACGATCGCGGACAACTACGCGATTCTAGTGATCGACGCGGTGAACAAGGCCGACAACGGCCTGATGTCGGCCGAGGAAGCCCTCGACGGGGTCCAGACCGCCCGCGCCGAGATCGACGAAATCTGGGAGCGCTACATGGCCACGACGCTCACCCCCCGAGAGGAAGAGCTGGCCACCGCCGCCATCGAGGAATTCCAGGCAGCCAATGCCGATCTCGACCGCCTGGAACAGGCCCTGTCCGGGATGACCGGCAACGTCGAGGGCGAGCTGGGCGCGTTCAACGGCCCGCTGTACGACACCATCGACCCAATCAGCGACCGCATAACCGAACTGGTCGACCTGCAGATCGAGGTTGCCGGCGTGGAGGCGGAGCGTGTATCGGAGGTCTACGGCCAGGTACTCCTGCGCACCGGCATCGTGCTGCTGATCGTGCTGATTGCGGTCGTCGTGATCGGCACATGGACCTACCGCGCGATCGCCACCCCGGTGTCGCGGATGCGCGAGACCCTTTCTGCAATCGTAGAGAATCACGACTTGTCACAACGGGTCGAGATCGGGAACGACGACGAGATCGGGGCCACTGCCCGAGCCCTGAACGGCATGCTCGAGCAGTTCGAGGGATCGATCCGGGAACTGCGGGGCCTGACCGACCAGATGGCCTCTGCCGCGGAGCAGCTCTCTGCCGTCAGCAGCCAGACCAACAGCAACGTCGACCAGCAGCAGTCGCAGACCGAACAGGTCTCCACGGCGATGAACGAGATGGCCGCCACCGTGCAGGAGGTCGCACGCAATGCCTCCGATGCCGCCTCGTCCAGCCAGGAAGCGGATCAGGAATCCCGGGACGGGGGCGAGGTCGTGCGCTCGGTGGTCAAGGAGATCGGCCGACTGTCCGGCGAGGTCGCGACCATCGAGGGCACCGTCCGCAGCCTCGACGAAAAGGGCCAGCAGATCGGCTCGGTGCTGGATGTAATCCGCGGGATTGCCGAGCAGACCAACCTGCTGGCGCTGAACGCCGCGATCGAGGCCGCCCGCGCGGGTGAACAGGGTCGCGGCTTCGCGGTGGTCGCCGACGAGGTGCGTACCCTCGCCTCCCGCACCCAGGACTCCACCGCGGACATCCAGGCCATGATCGAGGCCCTGCAGGCCGGCACACGGGAGGCCGTCAACGCGATGGGGCGCGGGCGCGAAATGGCGGAATCGACCAGCCACGACGCGGAACGGGCCGGCGAGGCACTGGAATCGATCGTTCAGGCGGTGGGACGCATCAGTGACATGACGACCCAAATCGCCAGCGCGGCCGAGGAACAGAATGCGGTGGCCGAGGAGATTAACCGCAATATCGCCACCATCAACGACCTCACCGGCGATACCTCCCGTGGCGCGCAACAGACCTCCACGGCCAGCCAGGACGTCGCCGGCATCGCCGCCCGCGTGCGGGACCTGGCCTCGGCCTACCGCATCGCCTGACGCGGCATGGGCACAAAAAAGGCCGTCACATCCCTGTGACGGCCGGAAAAGGGACCGTGTGAGAGGTCCCGGAGGTGCTCAGTAGACCGGAACCAGCGCGTAGCCCTGATTCTGGTAGCCCATCACGGCGATGAAGCCGCTGCGGACCGGCTTGATCGCATCGAGGACCTTGTCGTTGTCCACTCCATAGGCACGCGTGGCCGCGGCACAGACCTCCATGCGCACGCCCAGCTCGTCCAGGCGTTCGACGGCCTTCGCGATCTCCTCCAGCGTGTCGCCGTGGTCCATCGCGATCTCGGGCTCGGGGTCGGTGGTGATGAACTTGACCGCCTCGGCGATGAACACCATGCGCAGGTCCGGTTCCACGCCTTCCTTCACCAGATTCTCGTGATTGGTGGCGATGCCACGGAGGTAGGCGAGCATCACGTCGGGGTCGGACTTGCGCATGTCGTAGACCGCGCGCATGGTCTCGATGCCCTGGGTGGCCTCGCGGTTGTCCAGGCCTTCTGCATTCGCCTTCGAGATCAACCCGAGAGGCAGCAAGGCGGCCAGCAGCAGGATCAGGATTCGGTTTCGCATGAGCTATGTCTCCTTTGGGGTTGGGGCCCGCTTGTCTTGTTTTCGGGCCCGGTGTGGCCGCATTAGGCGGCTCAGTAGATCGGGATCACTGCGTAGCCCTGGGCCTGGTAGCCGGTCAGCGAGACGAAGGTGTTGCGCACTGGCTCGATGCCCGGCAGCAGTTCGCCGTGATCCACCCCGAACAGGCGGGTGGCAACGGCGCACGACTCCATCCGCACGCCCTTCTCCTTCAGCGCGGCAATGTGTTCCTCGATCGCATCCAGATGGTCGAACTCGGTCAGCTCGAAGCGCTCGCGATCCTCGCTGACCATCGTCACCGCCCGACCACGAAAGGCGAGGATCATGTCCGGCTCGACGCCCTGATCGGTCAGGTCGTTGAAGGTCTCGCGGATTACCATCAGATACAGCGCAAGCAGCTCTGGGTCATTGTTGTTCAGGTCAAACACGACCCGGCCCTGGTCGACACCCTCCAGGGCCCGGGTATCCGTCGGTTCCGCATGCGCGGACAGTGACACCACGGACAGCGTCAAGATCAGGGAAAGAACAGCCAGCATTTTCATTCTTCGGTCTCCTAGGTAGGGTGGTTTGTGGCCGCAGGCGGATCACTCGCAATCGCCCGCCAGGCCGCGTCCTGCATCGACGCGAGGTAGCACGACAGGGGCTCTTCGAGGACGCCGTCCAGATGAAGGTGGAGCAGGCGGATCGCCCCGCCAAACGCCACGGTGGCAGCGACCGGGACTTCGATAGGGCGAACCTCGCCGGAGGCAATGCCCTGCTCGATGCACTCGCGCATCCGCAGGAAGGGCCGCGACGAACAAACGGGCGGCTCGTTTGGCAGAAACTCCCGATGGCGCGCCTCGAGCACGAAGCGCATGGTGCGGGGATCGTCGGTCGCCGCCCGGAACATGAAGGCGATGATGCCGTCGCAGCGCGCGCGGCACGTCCGCTGCTGCTCCATCACCTCGCGCAGCCCACTATCCATCCGCTCCAGCAGGTCGTCGTACAGGGCCTTGGCCAGCGACTCCTTGTTGCCGAAGTGGTGGTAGATCGAGCCGATCGAGACCCCGGCCTCGCGCCGAATGTCGTGAATCGAGGTGTTGAAATACCCGGCCGTGCCGAACAGCTCCAGCGCCGTTTCCAGCACACGCTGGCGCAGCGCATCCCCGCGCAGATTCTCCTGTACCGCAGCCGACATGTCGCACCCTAGAACGAACGTTCGTTCTACCCTATGACAGAAACACGGCGATTGCCATCCCCAACGCGGCACGCGCGAAAACGTGTCGCTTCTGCCAACATCAGGGCTCAGGGGGAATCAATGACCGATTCAGATAATCCGCACACCCAGGCCATGACGCCTGGATCCGGCCGACGCCAATGGCTTGTGTGGCTGGCGATCGGGCTTGTGGCCACCATTGCCTATGTGGCCATGCCTTACGGCCACACTGCCGCGGCCTTGTATGTAGCGGCAAGCCTTGGCGCCGCCGCCGTGGTTGCGGCCTCGCTGTTTCGTGACCGGGGCCCCTGGTGCCGTTCGGCCTGGATCCTGATCGCGACCGCCCTGCTCCTCGGAGGTACCGGGCACCTGATCTGGTATGTCCTGGATCTGCAGGGCCTTGAGCCGTTTCCGGCGGCGCCGGACTTCCTGTACCTGGCGGTGTATCCGCTATTCATTGTCGCCCTGTGGCGACTGGGCGGCCCCACGGACCGGCACGATGGTGCCCTGGGCGACGCCCTGATCGTCGGCATCTCCGCGGCGGTGCTCGCCTGGGCGCTGCTGATCCAGCCCTATGTGTACGATCCGGAACTGACCAGCCTCCAGCTGCTGGTGTCGGCCGGCTACCCAGTGTTCGACCTGATGCTGCTGCCACTGGTACTGCGCCTGGTGTTTCGCTACAACACGCACATTGATGGCCAGCTGTTGCTGCTGCTCGGCGTTCTGGCCTATCTGAGCGCCGACCTGCTCTACGCCCATGGGAACTCCACCGGCTGGTATCAGCCCGGCGGACTGACCGATGCCGGCTGGCTGATCGCCTATACCCTGTTCGCCGCAGCCGCCTGGCACCCCTCGACCCAGGTAAATCCGGAGGACCGCACCGGCAGCCATGAGCTCTCCCGCCGCAGGCTCTACATCCTGGGTTCTGCGGCGGTACTGGTGCCGGGGATCATCCTGTTCACCGCCGGGGTGGATACCGACACGGTGCGCGTCGCCGCCGGTGCCTCCATCCTGATCTTCCTGCTGGTTCTGGTTCGCATGAGCGGCCTGATCCGGGAGACCCAACGCCAGGCCCAGGCGCTGGAGCAACTCTCGCGCACCGATCCTCTCACCGGCGCGGCGAACCGCCGACAGCTGGAAACCGTTCTCGAGGAAGAACTTGCGCGTGCCCGGCGTCTGGACACACCGCTCACCCTAGCCTTCATCGATCTGGATTACTTCAAGCAGTACAACGACCAGCACGGCCACGCGCAGGGTGATCGCCTGTTGCGCGACCTGGTCGCCGCCTGGCATCAGGAACTGCGCCCCAGCGACACGGTCGCCCGCTACGGGGGCGAGGAGTTTGTGGTGGTGCTCCCTCACACCGGTCCGGATCAGGCGCGCACGGTCATCGAGCGCCTCCGTCAGCGCACCCCGAACCAGCAGACCTGCTCCGCTGGTATCGCCTTCGCCGAGCCGATGGAAACAGCGGAAGGCCTGCTCCGGCGCGCGGACCGGGCCTTGTACCGGGCCAAGGACGAGGGCCGCAACCAGTCGCGGTTCGCCACGCCGGACGACGCTGCGCCGGCCCCATCCTGAACGTCGCCCGCCGCGCCAATCCCGCAAGGGCAACGTCCGCCAAGAACACGATAGACAGACCCTAAACGCATTGGTTATAGTTCGCGCACCCTCAGGGGAGTAGTCGCTCCGGCAGCGCCGGAGGCATGCGTCAACATCCTTGGCCCTCGGGCCATGGCGTATGCAGCCCGTCCGAAGGCGCCCCGGTGCGCCTCCGACAAGCGGCCTGACGAGACCTGTGGCATCGATATCCGCCTCGCGTGATCGCGAGGACAGCCCGTGGGCGGGCGGCGGATGGCGATGTCACCGGCTCTGCGTTGCGCCGCCCGCCCCGGAATTGCATTCATGGAACTCTTTCTGCTGTCCATCGTGGCCGTGGCCATCGCGGAGATCGGCGACCGCTCGATGTTCCTGGCGGCCGTGTTCGGCATGCGCTGCCGCAGTGCCTGGGCCGTATTCTGGGGTATGGCCACCGGCCTCTTCCTGAACCAGTTGTTGTCCGCCGTGGTCGGGATCTGGCTGTTCGCGGTGATTGCCACCGACTGGCACCTGTGGGTGGTCGGCGCGGCCTTCCTGATCATGGCGATCTGGGTCCTGTTCCCGGAGGACGAGGAAGACGAGCAGGCGCCCAAGGCGCGCAGCGCCTTCTTCGCCGCCGCGGTCGCCTTCTTCCTGTTCGAGATGCTGGACAAGACCCAGCTGGCGGTCGTCACCCTGGCCGGGGCCTCCGGCGCCCTGCTGCCCGTCGTACTGGGCGCCACCGTGGGCATTCTGCTGATCACCACCCCGGCCCTGATCCTGGGCAAGCGCTTTGCCGCGCGCATCCCCGCCGCGCCGATGCGCTTTGTCGCCTCCGGCATGTTCCTGCTGATCGGTCTGTGGACCTGGGCCGAGGCCGGTAACTGGATCCCCGATCTTGGCCTTCCGGACCTCTCGGGCTTCCTGATGCAGGCGGTCGAGAACCACCAGCAGGGGCAATAACGCAAGGCTGCGCTCGCGGGAGGCCGAAATCTCCTGATCCCGCGGGTGCGCTCCGTTCGCCGCGTTATTGCATCAACTCGCGTACCGTGTCGATGACCTCCGGATCATCCCACTCAATGGCGCTGTTAACCGAATAGCGGATGCGCCCCTCGCGGTCGAGGATGAACGAGCTGGGGAAGGCGAATACCCGCCAGCCCGCCGCCACCCGGCCGTCGAAATCCATCAGCACCGGAAAGTCGACCTGCACCTCGTCCATGAACTCGGCGATGTGTTCCGCGCTTTCCTGGTAGTTGACCGAGACGATCTCGAAGCCCTCGCCCAGCTTCTCCGCCATGCGGTTCATCGACGGGATCTCGTGTACGCAGGGCGGACACCAGGTCGCCCAGAAGTTCAGCAGGATCACGTCCCCGGCATAGTCGCTCAGGGACTGCTCGTCCCCCAGGTGATCCGTCAGCGTGAAGTCCTCCATCGGCGGGGTGTGATCGCGTTCCACCAGACCGCGGCGGGCCTCCACGGTCGACTCGCGCTCCGGGAGCGGACTTGCCGCGAGCGGGCGCGGCATGGTCGCCAGCAGGTTGCCCGCCCGACGTAGCTGACGCGCCAGCTGATCGGTAGCGGCGCGCTCCTCGGCACTGGGGTCGCCGCGACGCAGGTAGTAGAAGTCGCGCACCTCGGGGACCATCTGCACGAACACCGGGCTGCTGCCCCCGCGCAGGGCGCCGAGGATCTCGTCGAGATACCAGCGATAGACCCCCAGTTCCGGCTGCAGGATGAAGACCGGCAGGTTGGTGGCACGTGCCACGTCCACGTACTCGGCCGGCGCCCCGGCCACGGGTGTGTCGACCATCAAGTTGGGGAAGCCCAGCGTCGCGCCTATCAGGTAGGCGCTGCCGGGTTCGCCGAGCTGCCAGTGGCGCATGCCGCGCAGCGCGACGATCGACGGGCGTCCGGAGGCCACCACCATCACCTCCTTGCCCGTCTCGTGGTGCGCCTCCCGGATCAGTGCGGCCACGCCCTCACCATCCAGGCTGCGCATGCTCTCATTGGTACGGGGCAGGAAATACGCGTCCAGCAGGTCAACCATCCACACCTCGATACCCGAGGCGACCAGTTCGCGCGCCAGCCGATCATGGTTCTCGTGTTGCCCTGCCTGAGGCAGCAGCCACAGATACAGACGCTGGCCCTCGGCCGGATACAACGTCACGTCGAAGGCGGCGCCGGAGTCGTCCGTGACCACCCGTGATTCGGGGTCGGCCTGGGCGGCTGCCGACCCCATAAGCAACAACCAGCAGACCCATACCCAGAGGCTCGCACTCCGGAACCCACCCATCCTGCTTACTGTTGCCTTCATGCAGCCACTGCCCTCATCAACAGCACCGGCCGAGCCGGCACCTGCTATGTTCAATATATCGCGCGCGTCGACCCGCATTGCCGCAACGGGAGGTGCGCATGCGCCGAGATCGGCCCTTGCTACACGGGATTTGTTCGTTTCTCGTATTCGGCCTGACCACGGTTCCGGGCGAACCCGGGGGCCGCTGACCGGGCACCGGCTATCCGTATAATGGGCGCTTTCCGATTGCGCAGGGAGCGTTATGCAGACCCCGGACGATGCCGCACAGTTGCTGGACGCCCTGCAGGATGACAGTCAGTGCGATCTCGCCGAGACCCTGCGCCGCATCGTGGACTGGCTGCGCCCGGACAACCCCCGCAACATCGCGCCGGTCATTGCCCGGATCGAGAGCCTGACGCTGGCCCTCCAGGAACAGCCCGAGGTTCGCGAACGCCTGCGCGAGCGTCTGGAGGCCGGCCTGGAGGACGCCCGCCACCTGACGTTGTATACCGGCGTGGGCCTGTTCTCCCGCAAGGGTTTCTTCCGCGAGGCCGCGGAACTCCTGTACGAGCGCATCAATCCGCACCCGATGGACCGCGCGGATCTCCGGGACGTGCTCTACCACGTCTTCCACAACCCCGATGACGCGATCTGGGTATCGGCGCTGCCGGACGATGCCTGGTCCCGGCTGCTCGGGGCGCTGGGCTGCCTGTCCGGCGAACACCCCGGCGTGCTGGACCGCGCCCGCAGCGAGACGCTCTACGCCCTGGAGATGCTCTCGATCTGGATCGCCGCCGAGGAACTGGAACCGGAACTGCTGCGGCTGGATCCGTCGATTGCCGAGCGCAATTCCGCCTTCGTCGCGCAGGAGCGCGAGATCTCCGCCTATGTGCGCGACTACCGTGCCTGGCTGCAGGACCCCGGCCACGAGCGCATGGACGACGCCCATGCCCGCGTGCTGCTGGAACAGTGCGGGGATCAGATCCTGCGCCTGCGCCGGCGGGCGATCACGCATGGCAGCAGCCTGTCACTGACCCATCTGCTGGAGCGCCTGGACCAGACGCTGTCGCGCATCCACAAGCTGCTGGACCTGCTCGAGCCGCGCGAGGAGGCACACACACGCACCACCGCGGTGGGCGTGTTCCGCGAGCTGGTCACGGCCAGTGCCCGCCGCCACGGGCTGCGCGCGCTGTGGCAGGACAACATCCGGCTGGTCTCGCGCAGCATCACGCAGCATGTCTCCGACACCGGCGAGCACTACATCACCCGTGATCGCGGCGAGTACCTGACGATGCTGCGCTCGGGCGCCGGTGCGGGCCTGATCATCGCCTTCATGGCGCTGATCAAGATCCAGGTGGAATCCCTGGGCCTGTCCGAGGGCTGGAACGCCTTGTGGGTCAGCCTGAACTACGGTCTGGGCTTTGTGCTGATCCACATCCTGCACTTCACCGTGGCGACCAAGCAGCCGGCGATGACCGCCGCGCGCCTCGCGGCCGCGATCGAGGAGAACGAACGCGGCACGGCCGATGCCTCGAAGCTTGCGGAACTGCTGGTACGGGTTGGCCGTTCCCAGTTTGCGGCCGTGCTGGGCAATGTCGGCGTGGCACTCCCCACGGCGCTACTGATCGGGGCCCTCGCGGCCTGGGGTTTCGGCACACCGATCCTTTCGGGCACCGAGACGGATTACCTGCTGGACGGCCTGCGCCCGATCCTGGGCCTGGCGCTGTTTTTCGCGGCCATCGCCGGGGTCTGGCTGTTCGTCTCTGGCCTGATCGCCGGGTTCTTCGACAACCGCTGCGCCTATCTCGACCTGCCCGGGCGCCTGCGCGAGCACCCGCTGCTGCAGCGGCTGCTGCCAACCACCACCCGTCACCGTCTCGCCGACTGGGTCGGATACAACTACGGCGCGGTGCTGGGCAATTTCCTGTTCGGCATGCTGCTCGGCATGACCGGCTTTGTCGGCTACCTGCTGAACCTGCCGCTGGACATCCAGCATGTGGCCTTCGCCTCCGCCAACCTCGGCTACGTGACCGCCAGCGAGTCGATCGGCGTGTTCACCTTCCTGCTGTTCCTGGTGTTCGTGCTGCTGATCGGCGCGGTGAACCTGTGGGTCAGCTTCGGCCTGGCCCTGTACGTCGCCCTGCGTGCCCGCGGCGTCCGCATCGGGGCCTTCGACCGCGTGCTGAAGGCCTACGGCCGACACCTGCGCCGACACCCGACGCAATTCCTGCTCCCACCACGAGGTGGCGAGGCACAGGAAGGTGACGAGGCGCCGCCCAGGTGAAGCCGGCATGATGCGCGTCTGGTGGGTCGTCCTCGCCGCCTTCTGGCTGGCCTCCTGTGCCGGCAGTCCGCCGCAGCCGGCCGTGGACGATGCCCCGGATGAACGCCCGGACGCCGAGGTGCTGGAAGCCGCGGACGGGACCCGCCTCCCGCTACACCGCTGGGGACCGGAAGAGCCCCGCCGGGTCGCCCTGGCCCTGCACGGCTTCAACGACCACGGCGGCAGCATGGCGGCCCTGGGCGAGGCCCTTGCCGAGCACGAGATCGCCGTCTACGCGTTTGATCAGCGCGGCTTTGGCGCCAACCGCGATATCGGCCGCTGGGCGGGCTATCAGACGATGGCCGAGGACGCACGCACCGGGCTGCGCATCCTCGCCGAGCGCTATCCCGACAACCCGCCCTACCTGATCGGCAAGAGCATGGGCGGCGCCGTGGCCCTGGTGGCCGCCACCGGCGAAGACCCGCCGCCCATGCGCGGGACGGCGCTGATCAGCCCGGCCGTCTGGAGCCGCGATCAAATGCCCTGGTACCAGCGCTTCGGCCTCTGGGTTGGCGCCCGCATTGCCCCCGGCATGCGCCTGACCGGCGAGATGGCGGCGGAATTCGATATCCAGCCCACCGACGACCCGGCGGTCCTGGAGCAGATGCGCGATGATCCGCTGGTCCTGCGCGATGCCCGCATCGACGCCCTGGACGGACTGACCACGCTGATGGGCCGCGCGCTGAGCGCCGGAGGCACGCTACCCGCCCCAAGCCTGCTGCTCTACGGCGCGAAAGACGACCTCGTGCCACCCGGGCCTACGGCGGTGCTGGCCGAACACCTGGCCGCGACCGGCGACCCCGGCCACCGCATGGTGCTCTATCCCGCGGGCTACCACATGCTCACGCGCTATACCCGTTCCGCGGACACCTTTGGCGATCTCGTTGCCTGGATGCTGGACCCCGAGCCCAACTTGCCCTCCGGCCACGAACGCGCGCCCGAGACCATGGTGCAGAACCTGCAAGAACTCGACACGCAACGCTGATTCGCGCCGACCGGCCCACGCCGGCGAAAGGGTCACAAAAGTTGCATCGCTTGCGCATGTGATCCAGATCAAGATCCCGGGGCATGAGGTATCTAATACTCAGAGGCCTTTTGCCTGGACCCGCGAGGTCTTCATGTCCGCTGAACGCCCCGCATCCCCGCGCCGGGCCCTGCGACTGCGGCTGTTCATCGTCGCCGCGATCATGGGCGTGGCCCTGCTCGTGTTCCTGACAGTCCATATCACCTCCACGCTGATCTACGAACGGACGATGGCGCGCCAGGCAGAACAGACGGCCAGCGGCATCGCCCACCAGACCTTCGCCTCGATGTTCCAGATCATGCGCGAGGGCTGGACTCGCGAGCAGCTGGAGGCGTTCTCGGCGGGGATCGAGGAATCGCTGGCGGATACGCCGCTGCAGCTGGATTTCTATCGCGGCGAGAAGGTCTCGGCACTGTACGGCGACGTGGATCAGCCCGCGTGGCACGAGCGCATCGAGCATGCGTTCGAGACCGGCGCCATCGAAAGCCGCCAGGACAACGGCGAGCTGCGCTACACCTTCCCTCTGCGCGCCCGCAACGAATGCCTCGCCTGTCATGGCAACGCGTCCAGCGGCGATGTGCTCGGGGTGATGGAGGTGCGCCAGGACCTGGGCACGGCCATCAGCGAGGCGCGTAACCAGCAGGTCTGGACCTTCCTCGGGACCGGGCTGGGCACGCTCTTGCTGGGCTCCCTGATCGCAGCCTGGGCAACGGCGCCCATCACCCGCTCGGTGCGCCGTTTCCAGGACCAGGTAACCCGCGTCAATGCGATCAAGGACCTCAACCACGTCGAGACGCAGGCGATCGACACCGGGTTCGTGGAGCTCAACCAGGTGGTCGACCAGGTGGATGACCTGGTGCGCAAGCTGCGCGCGGTCGCGGTCGACAAGGACATCCTCGAGTTCGAATTGAAGCTACTGGACAAGTTCATCATCACGTCGGATGTGGTGCGTGACTGGCGCGAATACATCGGGGTACTGCTGACCGAGATCAACACGATCATCGACGCCTACA
Source organism: Thioalkalivibrio sp. ALRh (assembly GCF_000381425.1). Taxonomy (NCBI): domain Bacteria; kingdom Pseudomonadati; phylum Pseudomonadota; class Gammaproteobacteria; order Chromatiales; family Ectothiorhodospiraceae; genus Thioalkalivibrio; species Thioalkalivibrio sp. ALRh. The sequence goes on along the minus strand of NZ_KB906521.1, from coordinate 49,843 downwards.
CCCTGTTCACCCTGTTCAAGGCCAACGACGACGTCTACGAGCTGGAGATCTTCTGGCGCGCGGAGCCCACGGAGGCCACCCGGCGCACTGTGGAACGCCTGGCCACGCATCGCATCCGGGCGTCCGAGGAGTTCGTGCGGGACGCCAACATCAGCGTGCGGCACAACGTCGCCGACGCCTCCAGTCATCTGCCGGAACTCTCGCCCCGCCAGATCGAGCTGGCGACCAAGTCACTGGTACTGGACACCCCGCGCATTGGCGGTGTGGTCGGCATCGGCGTGCAGTCCGATCTGGTGCGCGACCCGGTACGCCATGTCGTGATCGAGAGCATCCTGTCGACCCTGCTGAACCTGGTCGGCTCGGTGAAGGCGATCTACAAGTACACCCAGGACCTCGAGTACTACGCGACGCGTGACCCGCTGACCAATCTTTACAACCAGCGGGTGTTCTGGGAGCTGTTCAACTACGAGATCAAGCGCGCCGAGGGGCATGGCTATTCCTTTGCGGTGATGGTCGTGGATCTGGACAACTTCAAGACCATCAACGACCGCTACGGCCATGCCTTTGGGGACCGCTTCCTGCAGGCCTATGCGGAGACGATCCAGGGCGCGATCCGCAACGAGGACATCCTGGCGCGCTACGGCGGCGACGAGTTCGCGTTAATCCTGCCCGAGACCGACCAGCACTCCGCCTGGCAGCTCGCGGCGCACATGGCCGAGGCCACCGATGGCCTGTCGCTCCCGGCCCCGGACGGCTCGCGGGTCAAGGCCACCACCTGCATTGGCATCGCCGCCTATCCACGCCACGGCAAGGACACGCGCGACCTGTTCCTGGTGGCCGACAACATGATGTACAAGGCCAAGCGCGAGGGGAAAAACGCGGTCTGCGTGCCGAGTGACGAAGAAGTGGCCGCAGTGTTCCGCGAGGCGGGCGAGACCGGCATCATGATCATGGAGGCGCTGGAGGACCGCCGCATCGTCCCCTACTTCCAACCGATCATGGACACCGCCACCGGCGAGGCCCATATCCACGAGCTGCTGATGCGCATCCGTGTGGGCGACGAGTTGATCCCGGCGGGCCAGTTCGTCGAGGTCGCCGAGACCATGGGGGTGATGCACCAGCTCGACTACGTGCTGATCGAGCAGGCCTTTATCGAGGTCAGCCGCTCCGGCTACTCGGGGCTGTTGTTCATCAACCTCTCGCCGCGCGCCCTGATCATCGGCGAGTTCATCGGCAAGGTCCGCCAGTTGGCGCACGACCACGGCATCGAGCCGGCCAAGGTGGTCTTCGAGATCACCGAGCGCGACACGGTGAAGAACATGGCCGTGCTGGAACAGTTCGTACTCGACCTGAAGCAGCAGGGATTCCAGTTCGCAGTCGACGACTTCGGCTCGGGCTTCTCCTCGTTCCACTACCTCAAGCGCTTCCCCATCGACTTCGTGAAGATCGAGGGCGACTTTGTGCGCAACATGGTCCACGACGCGCGCGACCAGGCATTTGTCCGCTCGATCGCGGCGCTGGCGCGCGACCTGAACGTGCGCACCATCGCCGAGTACGTGGAGGACGCCGAGATCCTGGAAGCGGTCAAGTCCATCGGCATCCACTACGCCCAGGGCTTTCATGTGGGCCACCCCGGCCCCGGACCGCTGCCCGGTCCCGGGAATGGCGAGACCCGCCACTGAACGGCCTCGCCTGACGGCCCACGCTGTTTTATCGTGGGATACCGCTACGCTGTGGCTGACAAAGCGGCCGGAGGCACGATGGGACAAAAGGGCAAGGGGTCTTCCGAACGGCTGGACGCGCTGGTCGCGCAAAGCCATCAATCCAGGACCGAACGCGAGCGGGGCTATCGCGAACAGGCGCTGAAGATGTACCCGTGGGTCTGCGGGCGCTGCGGGCGCGAGTTCACGCGCGCCAACCTGCAGGAACTGACGGTGCACCACCGCGACCACAACCACGACAACAACCCCCCCGATGGTAGCAACTGGGAGCTGCTGTGCCTGTACTGCCACGACAACGAACACCAGCGCTATACCGACGCGACCCCAGGGAGCGGCAAGAGCGCCGAAACCACGGCGACCCATAACCCCTTTGCCGGGCTCGCCGATCTGCTGAACCGGGACGAAGACTCGAAGTAAGGCCTGCGGGGCAGGCGTCCCGAGGACTTGCTTACAGTGACCGCCACCAGAACTGGAGCGGCTTCCAGGTCTCCCCGTCCTCGCCCAGATCCGGCCAGTGGTAGTGGCACACGAGCCCGTCGGCGGGCTCGTAGCCGCGCTTGCGCCAGAAACCGTCCAGCGGGCGATAGTCCGCCGGGCGTGCCGGATGTTTGTCCGGACGGATGACGGCACAGAAGGTCGCCTGCGTATAGCCCGACTCGCGCGCTGCGGCCTCGCGGGCATCAAAGAAGCGATGGCCGGCCCCCTGTCCCCGATAAGGCCGCTGCAGGACCGACTCCGCGAGATAGAAATACCGCTCGGGGTCCAGTCCGTTCTGAGCGAAAGGGGCCTGAAAATCGGCGTCGGCCGCCGCCAGCGGCAGCGAGGTCGACGCCCCCACGAGTTCTCCTCTATCCCAGGCGAGCACCACCGCGCTTTGCGGACAGCGGACATAGTCGGCCAGGTAGTCCCGCTCGTACTCGACGGAGCCTTCGTACAGGTAGGGCCACTCGCGAAAGACCTCGATACGCAGGCGCGCGATGGCCTCCAGGTGCGGCTCAAGGCCCGTGCCACGTTCCACCGTGAAATTCACTCCCGCCTCCTTTATTTGTACGTCCTGTGACACAGATCAAAGGGGCCGATTCGATGCCCCTGGAACCAGGAAACTCAGCCACAACGATCTACACTCAAGAAGAAAGGATGCAACATCCCGCGCGGACCCGATCGCAGTACCGGGCCCGCTCGTGGATCGCGCGTTCATTTCGCCCTTCGGGGCATTCACGCCTGTCCAACAGGAGGCACTGTATGGATACCGTATGGATCGTTGTGGCCGATGCCGCCCGCGCGCGCATCCTCAGTTGTGAAGGTCGTGCCTGCCAGGGTCTGCACGAAATCGAAACCCTGACGCACACCGAGTCCCGCGTACATCCCCGGGATCTGGTCACGGACCGCCCCGGCCGCAGCTGGAGCAGCGCCGGAGGTGACGGCCGCCACGCCATGCAGGAGACCACCGACCCAAGTGTCAATGAACGCAACCGTTTCGCCCGCGAAGTCGCCGACCGTCTCCGGGGGGGCTATCACAGCGGCAGCTATCAGCGGCTGGTCATCCTTGCCGCGCCACAATTCCTGGGGGCCCTGCGCGAACTGCTGGACCCGCAGGTCGCGCAGATCGTAACCGCCCAGATTGCCAAGAACGTTTCCAAGATCCAGGACCCGGCCGCCCTGCGCAGTCACCTGCCGGACTTCCTCTACTAAGCCACTGACCTTGCTCGACAAGGGCCCGCCCAGCGCGGGCCCCTTTTTTGATCGGGCCCGTTTTTACTCGAACCGCACTTCGACTTCCGGGGCCTGGCCCGGAACCAGGCCCTCGTAACGCACCAGGAAGGCGTCGTGTTCATCCACCGAAAACAAGGGCCCGAAACTCCCCAGGCTCAGCAGTTCGCCGGCCTCGAGGGTCTCGCCGCGGGCCGCCAGTTCATCCACCAGCCAGAGTACGGCGTCCAGTGGGTGTCCGAGGATGGCGCTACCCGGATACTCGCCCAGCACCTCGCCATCCTCGTTCTCGATGACCACCGTCATCGCGGCCAGCGTCTCACCCATCTCCGGGTTCACGGGCAACGGCTCGCCCAGGACACCTCCCCGAGCGCCCACGTTGATCGCGGTAATGCTCCGGGCATCCAGGGTGGAGGGGTCCGCGACCATCAGATCCACGAGCTCAATGAATGGCAGCACCCAGTCGATGGCCGCGAGCACCTCGGCATGGTCCGATGCCTGCATGATGGCCGGGTCCGCCACGCGCACGGCCAGATCGGCCTCGACCATGGGGCGCGCGCCGAAATCCCGTTCGACCGGAACCTCCGACGGCCAGATCATCCCGACCAGCATGGGGCCCGCCACCGGGGCATCGGCGCCGAAGCGCTCTTGCATGCTCTCGGAGGTCAGACCGACCTTCCACCCCACATGCGGCCCCACCGCCGCATCCAGATCCGCCACCAAGGCGCCCTGAATGCACAGGGCATCGGCCATGTCCTCCGGTTGGACCCGAGCTACGGGCTCCCGATCCAGCCAGGCGGCTGCGAGAGCCTCGCCCTCATGGGCACTGCCCTCCGGGCAGGCCGCGAATGCAGGACCCGCGATCCATAACCCGAGCAACAGCCCTGCCAGGCCAACACCCCTGCAAGGACGCATGCGGATTCTCCCCAAAACGGCCATTGTACCCGGGGACCGCCCAGGTGACGTCGCTAGTGCGGATCGGATGCCTCGCGTTCGGGAGTCCCGGGGACGGGTGCGATACGGTCGGCATCGGGCTCGGGGAAGTCACTCGGGGCGAGCACCCCGAGGAGCTTGGGGCCGTCGTGTGCGGGCACGAAGATCGCCAGTTCGGCCTCCTGGATTTCCAGATCCACCGCCTGGCGCAGGTTCAGGTCGTGGCCCACGACCACGATGTTGGAAGACGGATCCTCCGGGGGCGTATGGAGGTGGCGCGCTAGGCCATCGATCAGATGGGCACGGCGGTCCTCGTCCCGCACCCAGGGGAGATTGAAGAGGTCATAGCGGATCTCGTATTCCTCGAAGGCCAGCGAGGCGGTCTCCCAGTTTCGGCAGAAGGGACTGGTCAACACTTGTTCGACCGGGATCTCCAGCGCGCGGAAGCCGTCACCCACCCGCCGCGAGTGATTGCGCCCAAGGGTGCTGAGATTGCGCTGCCCCGCGCAGTCATCCATGTCGCTGATGTCGTAGTCATCGTGCGAGCGGTCGGTCTCCGCATGGCGCCAGAAGACGACCAGCCCGCCGCCCTGCAGGCGTTCGATCAATTGTTCCGCACTCAGCTCATCAGCCCCAAGCCCCAAGGGGACGAGGCCGATCAGCAGCGCCCCAAAGAACCCAAACATCCGCCTCGCCATCGCCTCTGCTCCCCATGCTTCGTCTATCCAACACTATAATGCGTAGACGAAATATCGAGGGCGCGCCCGGGCGGACCGGCTCAGAAGTCGTCGGGCGTCAGCACCCCCAATAGCCGCGGGCGTTCCTCTCCGGGTTCGAACACCGCGATCTCGCCCTCGTCGATCTGCACCCGGGCCGCCCGCTGCAGGTTGATATTGTGCCCCACGATTACGACGTTCTGGTCGGCATCTTCGGGGAGTGTATTCAGATAACGCTGCAAGGCGCGAACCAGCTCGTCCTGACGCCCGCGATCGCGTACCGGCGGCACGTTGAACAGATCCTCGCGGATCTCGTAGGCGCCCTCGCCAAAAGCGATCCGGGCGCTATCCACGTTGCGGCAGAACGCCGAACTCAGGATCGACTCGACCGGAATGGCGTGACGCTCGAAACCCTCGCCTACCTTGCGCGCCTCGTCCTTGCCCTGATCATTGAGGTTGCGCTGCAGCTCGCAGCGGGACATGTCCGACAGGTCGCGGTCACGCTGGCTGCGGTCGGTCGCCGCGTGGCGCCAGTAGATCACCAGCCCACCCTCCTGCATGCGCTCGATCAGCGCCTCGGGAGCCAACTCGGCATCGGCGTGGCCCACCGCCGGTACGAGAAGAGTCGCAATCAGAATAAAAGCCATGCGCCACATGCGTTATGCCCTCACGTTTCCCACCCGACATCCAGTCGGTTCAGACCAACCGTACCACCCGAGGTTCGCCATACCCGATCGTTGACGCCCCCCCATCTCGGCCCTAGTATTCCGTTCTCCCCAGCCCGGAATCCCGCTCCCGCATGACCTACTGTGTCGCCATCGATCTGGACGACGGCCTCGTGTTCGCCTCCGACTCGCGTACCAATGCCGGTGTCGACCAGGTCAGCACCTACAGCAAGATGCACACCTTCGAGGTCGAGGGTCAGCGCATGTTTGTCGTGCTGACCGCCGGCAACCTGGCCACCACGCAGGCCGTGGTGCACCGGCTCAAGCGCGACATGGAGGACAACGCCGAGGAGAGCCTGGCGACCGTGGAGCGCATGTCGGACGCCGCCGAGTACCTGGGGCGCCTGAATCGCGAGGAGACCGAGAAACACTCGGAGGCCCTGTCCCGTTCCGGCATGCAGGCCGAGGCAACGATGATCATCGGCGGCCAGATCGGGGAGGCCCCCCCTGGCGTCTACCTGATCTACCCCCAGGGTAACTACATCACCACGTCGCAGCAGACGCGGTTCCTGCAGATCGGCGAGAGCAAGTACGGCAAACCGATCCTGGATCGCATCATCGAGCACGACACTGGGCTCGGCGATGCGGCCCGCTGTGCGCTGGTGTCGATCGATTCCACCATCCGCTCCAACCTGACCGTCGGGCCGCCGATCGAGGTCCTCGTCTACGAGCGCGGCACCCTCGACTTCGACCACTACCTGTGCATGGAGGCCGACGACGAATACCTGCGTTCCCTCACTCAGGCCTGGGACGAAAACATCAAGCGTGCCTTTACCGACCTCCCCCGCTTCGACTGGGAAGGCACGCACGGGCGCAAGCAGCGCGGGACGCGGGTCAGCCGTGGATCCAGCAAAACCACCGGCGGCAGCAAGGCCGGCACCACCAAGGCAAGCACCAGCAAGCCCAAAAAGCCCCGCCGCTGACCACGGCGCCGTAGGAGCCGGCTTGCCGGCGAAGCCCCTGCCCGTGCCGAACGCTGGCAGGGGCGTTCGCTTGCAAGCAAGCTCCCAGAGGGGCGGGTTACGCGGCTTGTGCAGGGGCGGCCAGGAACCAGGTCTCGGCATTGGCGCCGTGGATATCCGCGATGTCCTGCTGCAGGCGGTCGACAAAGTCGTGCAGACCGTCTTCGGCCAGCAGTTCGTCCACGTTGGCGTTCATTGCATGGCGCCGGGCCTGGATGACCAGCCGTAGTGGAACTTCGTTGTTCGGCAGGCTTTCCAGCGCATCCTGCACCTGCTTCAGGGCGTGGGTGACCGAACGCGGAAAGGCGCTGTCCTGCAACAGAAAGCGCACGACATCCACGCCATTGATCCGCCGCTTCACGTGCTGGCGGTACATCTGAAAGCCACTCTCGGAACGCAGGATGCTGGTCCACAGCAGGCCCTCGTAGGGCTCCGGGTCGTCGTGGTCCTTCTTCAGGAGCTTCAGCGCGCCGACATCCACCTGACGCGTGCCCATGTCCGCGCGTTCCAGATTGCGCCCGAGGCGGATGAAGTCATAGGCGGCATCGTGACTCATCGTCCCCGCCAGCAGCCCGGTCAGGGTCTGGCAGCGCTGAACGATGCTCGACAGGAATTCGAAGCGACCGCGCTTGCCGATGCCCTGGTCGATCTCGTCACGCGCAAACAGGTAGAGCTCGTTCATCACCTCCCAGGCCTCGGATGGCACCAGGTCCCGGGTGGTCCGCACGTTCTCGCGCGCCGAGCGCAGGGAGTTGAGCACCGAGCTGGGGTTGTCGGCATCGGCCAGCAGGAACTTCACGCAATTGCGCTCGTCCTCGCGCTGGTAGTGGTTGTCGAACAGCTCGTCGTTCCCGGTCACCTCGACCAGGCCCTTCCAGGAGAGCTGTACCGACTTCGGCATGTCCAGCGCCAGCAGATGGAAGGCCGTGACCATGCGCGCGGTGTTCTCCGCCCGCTCGACATAACGCGCCATCCAGTACACGCGTTCCGCGACTCTCGAGAGCATCTTAGTTCTCCTCGTCCACGATCCAGGTGTCTTTACTGCCCCCGCCCTGCGAGGAATTCACCACCAATGAGCCCTTGCGCATCGCCACCCGGGTCAGCCCGCCCGCGGTCACGTCCGTGCGCACGCCCTGCAGGATGAAGGGCCGCAGATCCAGGTGGCGCGGCTCGATATCGTCGCCGCACAGCGTCGGCGCGACGGACAGGTCCAGGGTTGGCTGCGCGATGTAGTTGCGCGGGTCCTTCTGGATCAGCTGGGCGAACTCCGCGCGCTGCTTCTTGGTGGCGTGCGGGCCGACCAGCATCCCGTAGCCCCCGGACTCGTTGGCCGGCTTCACCACCAGCTCGTCCAGGTGATCGAGCACGTACTCGCGGTCCTTGTCGTCCACGCACAGGTAGGTCGGCACATTGGGCAGGATCGGCTCCTCGTCGAGGTAGTAGCGGATCACCTCGGGTACAAAGGCGTACATCACCTTGTCGTCGGCGACCCCGGCCCCGGGGGCATTGGCGAGCCCGACATTGCCCTTGCGCCAGGCGCGCATCAGGCCGGGCACGCCGAGCATCGAGTCCGGATTGAACACCTCCGGATCGATGAACTCGTCGTCGATCCGGCGGTAGATCACGTCCACCCGTTCCAGACCGTCGATGGTGCGCATGTACACGCAGTCGTCATCACCGACCACCAGGTCCGCGCCCTCGACCAGTTCGGCCCCCATGCGCTGGGCCAGGAACGAGTGCTCGAAATAGGCCGAGTTGTAGATCCCCGGGGTCAGTACCGCGATCTCCGGGTAGTCCTGTGGGCGGGGCGAGATCGAGGCCAGCATGTCGAACAGCTGGGTCGGGTACTCGTCCACCGGGAGGATGCTCGAGTTCTCGAACAGCTCCGGGAACACGCGCTTGGTCACCTGCCGATTTTCCAGCATGTAGGAGACGCCAGAGGGCACACGCAGGTTGTCCTCCAGCACGTAGAAGTCGCCCTTGCCGTCGCGTACCAGGTCGGTGCCGCAGATGTGCGCCCAGACGCCGTGCGGTGGGGTGATCCCCACGCACTGCTCGCGGAAGTTCTTCGACTGTTTCAGTACGTAGCGCGGGATGATCTTGTCTTTGAAGATCTGCTGCTTGTTGTAGATATCGTTGATGAACATGTTGAGCGCCGTCAGGCGCTGCTCCAGCCCCTTCGACACCCGCTCCCATTCGGCTTTGGTGATCACCCGCGGGATGATGTCGAACGGCCAGGCGCGGTCGATGTTCTCGCCTTCGGTGTAGACCGTGAAGCTGATACCCATTTCCAGGATCGCGCTGTCGGCCGCGGCCTTGCGGCTCTGGATCTCGGCGTCGTCCAGGCTGCTGAGGTAATCGGTCAGGGGTTTCGCCGGCTTGCGCGGCTTGCCAGGCTTGGCAATCAGTTCATCAAAGAAGGGCTTGGGGTCGTATTGCTTCCAGTCAATCGCCATACGTCGGGTCCTCTGACGCGGGGAACGGTTTGCACTACAGTAGCGCCTTTTCCGGCACCACGGGCAATAGCCGAAATGGGGTGGTGTACGTTTTTCGTCCCCCTGACCCGCCAGAGGTTCCCATGAGCGACACCCTCGAACAGCGCCTGATCGCGCTCTACGAGCATCCGAAGATCCAGGGCTGCAACTGGCAGCCGCGTCTTTTCTGGTATCCGGCCACCGATGGCGGACCCTATGGAGAGCTACGCGTGGACGGCCGCGAGCTGGAGGTGTTTCTTGCCACGATTCTGGGCGAGGCGTCGACCGAACGCGCCGGTCTGGACACGGAACAGGGGGGCCGCGGGACCTTCATCGCGGCCAATGCGCGGCGCCATGAACTGCCTCTTTTCACCCGGAGTCAGGGATGATGGGATTCGCGTTGCTCATCCCATCCTACGGCGCGCCACCAACCTCGTAGGATGGGATGAGCAACGCGAATCCCATCAAAGGGCTCTAACAACCGAAAGCCGGCTACTGCACGAAGAACTGCTGGAACAGCGCCGCGAGAATCACCAGCGCAAACCCGGCGTAGAGCCCCGCGACCACGTCATCCATCATGATCCCGTGCCCGTCCTTCCACTTGGCGTCAAAGTAGTTGGCCGGCCACGGCTTGAGGATGTCGAACAGCCGGAACAGCAGGAAGCCGATCACGATCCAGACGAGCCCCGCAGGTGCGAACGCCAGGGTAATCAGCATGCCCGCCCATTCGTCCCAGACGATCCCGGGATGGTCGTGCACGCCCAGACGGCGTGCGCTCTCCCCGCAGATGTGGAACCCGGCCATCACCACGAGCACGGTGACGGCCAGATAAGCCCACTCCGGGAAGTTCATGATCGCGAAGTAGAGCACCAGCGCCCCGAGCGATCCGGTGGTCCCCGGTGCCCAGCGCGACAGGCCACTCCCGAACCCGAAGGCCAGCAGGTGGATCGGATCAGTGAACACCGTCTTCGCCGACGGCATCTTCGGCTTTGCGCTTTGGGCGGGCGCCGCACCGGCGCCGGTCTTCTTCCTGGCCATGACGTCCCTTGGCTTTGTTCTTTTGTTTTTGTGTTTCTGGCTAGCCCGCGAAATGATCGTGGCCCCGGCGCGCGACGTCCAGCCGCGCGCCATGGGCGTCCACCACCTCGATATCGCGGCCGCTGGTGAACTCGCCGATCACGGTCAGCGAGGTGCGCACGCTCAGGCTCAGCAGCTCCAGCGGCTCGGTGGGCGGCAAGGCAAACAGCAGTTCGTAGTCCTCGCCACCGGCGAGCACACAATCGCGAACCATTTCCTCGGGCTGCCCTTCCAGCAACGGATCGACCGGCAGCTGCGACCAGTCGACCCGGGCACCGCAGCCGCATGCCGCGGCCAGATGGCCGAGGTCCGCCAACAGCCCGTCCGAGATATCGATGACGGCGCGCGCCCGATTGCGCAAGCCACGCCCCAGTGCCAGGCGCGCACTCGGCCAGAACAGGCGGGCGCAGTCCGGGGACTCCTCGTCCGGTGGCCGGCCCTGCGCCCGGCGCTGCTTCTCAAAGGCGAGGCCCGCGGCCGCCCCGCCCAGTGCGCCGCTGACTACCAGGCGGTCACCGGGGCGGGCACCGGCGCGCCGCAGGGCCTGCCCGGCCGGGACCTGACCCAGCACAGTCACGCTGATTGCCCCGGGGCCACGCGTCGTATCGCCACCGACCAGCGGAACCGAGGCCTGTTCGGCCAATGCCAGAAAGCCGCGGCTGAAGGCCGCCAGCCAGTCATGGTCGACGGAAGGCAGGGTCAGGGACAGGACCGCCCCAAGCGGATCGGCCCCCATCGCAGCAAGATCGCTCAGGTTGGCGGCCAGGGCCTTGTGCCCCAGGCTGGCCGGCGGGTGGTCGGGGAAGTAGTGCGTCCCCTCGACCATCGTATCCACGCTGACGACCAGCTCGTGGCCGGCCTGCACCCCAAGCAGCGCGGCGTCATCGCCAATGCCCAGGCGCACGTCCGGGCTGGTCCCGGCAGGTTCGGCAAAGTAGCGCCGGATCAGATCGAATTCGGAGTCGGGACCGGTCATGGCGAGAGGCGGCCCATCGGAATCAGCGTTGAACGGAACGCTCGGGGCCGCGCAGGTCGGCAGAGAGCCGATCCAGCACCCCGTTGATGTAGCGGTGCGACTGCTCGGCGCCGAAACGCTTGGCCAGGTCCACCGCCTCGTTGATCACTACGCGATAGGGCACATCGATGCGCTCGGCGAGCTCCCACTGGCCGAGCCACAGCAGGGCCCGCTCGACCGGGTCGAGCTGATCCAGCGGACGGCCCAGGTACGGCTCCATACGGGCATCCAGGGCCTCGCGGTTGCGTGTCACACCGATCAGGATCTCGCGGAAGTATTCGGCGTCGGCCTTGGCGTGTTCCTCGTCGTCGCGAAACTCGGCCAGGATGTCCTTGGGCTCGGCCGCCGTCATCTGCCAGGAATACAGGGCCTGCATGGCACGGCGGCGCGCAACCGAGCGTGCGTGGCGGGCACGCTGCTCGGGCGTACTGTGCGGGCGTTTGCCCCGCCCGCCCTGGCGCGGGTTCTTGCCTGCGGGCTGCGAAGGGTTATGGGATTCACTCACGGCGTGTACGGCACCCACTCGTTCAGGAGTCGGCGCGCAGCTTGCGCATCAGGCTGACCATCTCGATCGCGCCCATTGCGGCATCCGCGCCCTTGTTGCCGGCCTTGGTGCCGGCGCGTTCGATCGCCTGCTCGATCGAGTCGGTCGTCAGCACGCCGAAGCTGATCGGAAGGTCCTCGGTCATCTGCACCTGGGCCAGGCCCTTGGCGGCCTCGCCCGCGACATAGTCAAAGTGCGGGGTCGAGCCCCGGATCACGCAGCCCAGCGCGATCACCGCGTCATAACGGCCGGAGCGCGCCATCGCCTGCGCCGCCAGCGGCAGCTCGTAGGCGCCGGGCACGCGTGCGATGGTCAGGTTCTTCTCGGCGACGCCGTGGCGCTTCAGGGTGTCGACCGCGCCTTCCAGCAGGCGCTCGACGATCAGGCTGTTGAAGCGCGCCAGCAGCAGGCCGTAGCGATGGTTGGCGGCATCCGTGAACTCGCCTTCCAGGGTCTCGATCTCGTGCATGATGTGGTTCCGGTCGGAATGGGGCGGACACGCGGCCCGCAAATCCTGCGTAGTGTAGCATCGCGGCGCGCCTAGGGAGACGCTTATGGACGGGGCCTCAGGAAGCGGTGGCGGCCCTGCGTGCCCGCACCCTTCGCGCCCAGATCCAGGAATGGACCGCCCGCCAGCCGAGCAGGAAGGCCAGGATCGCGGCGTACAGCGCGACCTCGCCATAGTCCGCCCGCGCCAGCCAGAGAAAATGCAGGATCGCCAGCACCCCGGCCACGTACACCCCGCGGTGCAGCCAGACCCATTTCTTGCGGAGCCAGCGCTGTGCCCCGTCGGTGGAGGTTACCGCCAGGGCGAGCAGGATCACCCAGGCGGCAAAGCCGACCATCACGAACGGCCGCTCGGTCAGGTCGTAGAGCACCAGCTCCCAGTCGAAGAACAGGTCCAGCCCCAGCCAGGTCAGGGCATGCGCGGTTACGTAGCCGAACGCCACCAGCCCCAGCATCCGGCGCAACCGGGTAATCCAGGCCAGCCCCGTCATCTGCCGCAGCGGGGTCACGGCCAGCGCGATCAGCAGCGCGATCATCGCGTGGGTGCCGGAGAGCTCCAGCAGCTTCTCGATGGGGTTCGCTCCCAGCCCGCCGAACCATCCGAGCGCGCGCAGGCCAATCCAGACCGCGGGCACGAGCGAGAGCAGCAGCACGCCCGTCCAGACGCCTCGCGGGGGCTGCCCTCTGCGGCGTTGGGTCGTCGCCACGCCGAACCCGTCAGAAATACTCGGTCAGGTCCATCCCCTCGTACATCGAGGCGACTTCATCCCCATACCCGTTGAACATCTCCGTGCGCCGACGGCGAAACTCGCCAATGCGCCGCTCGGTGCGCTGCGACCAGCGCGGGTGATCCACGTCCGGGTTCACATTGCTGTAGAAGCCGTATTCATCGGGCTGCGCCTGATTCCACAGGGTCGGCGGCTCGTCCTCGACGAAGCGGATGTGTTTGATGGACTTGATGCTCTTGAAACCATACTTCCAGGGCACGACCAGACGGATCGGCGCCCCGTTCTGGTTCGGCAGCACCTCGTCGTACAGCCCTACGGCGAGGATCGTCAGCGGGTGCATCGCCTCGTCCATGCGCAGGCCCTCGGTATAAGGCCACTGCAGCCCGCCACTGCCGCGGCGGCGGCGCTGGCCGCGCAGGTTGTCCGGGTCGTAGATACTCTCGAAGGCCACATAGCGGGCATCGCCCCGGGGCTCGGCCTTTTCGATGATGCGGTTCAGCTCGAAGCCGATCCACGGGATCACCATCGACCAGCCCTCTACACAACGCATGCGGTAGATCCGCTCCTCCAGCGACCAGGGACTGATGAAGTCCTCCACCGCGTACTCACCCGGGTTGTCGCACAGCCCGTCCACCTTGATGGTCCAGGGATCCGTCTTCAGCTGGTCGGCATAGGTCTTGGGATCGCCCTTGCCCGGCCCCATCTCGAAGAAGTTGTTGTAGCTGGTGATCTCCTCGTACGGCGTCTTCGACTCGTCGGTGGAGTAATCACTGGGCTCGAAGTCGAGCTCAAAGCCGCGCAAAGCAGCCGTCGCCGGGACCGCCATGCCCAGCCCGCCCAGGGCCAGACCGGCACCCAGCCCAACACCCGCGCGCAGGAATTCCCGCCGTCGCTGGTAGATTGCCTTCGGGGTAATTTCGCTGCGGGCGGGATCGGAACGCCGCCGCGTACGAATCAGCATGAACAACCTCGCATCTCGACCATTCGGGACCAACCGGACCGCCAGCCCATTCCCTGCAGGGCGGCACCGCAGGTGCCTGTCCAAGTGTCTCCTTCGGGATGGACCGGTAACCCGTCGCCAAGTTCGAAAACCCTGGCACTTTTGCCGCTGTCATGCTCCGACTGTGGACAATAAGGAAACGCGACAAGGCATAAGAATTTTCTGCTTGCGCGCGGCCGCCGCCGCTATATAAGGCTTTCCTGATGCCGCAGTACCGGGGTGGCCCGGCCGGCATACCTGGAGACCCCGCATGGACCTCAATCTCGATACCGGTTTCGACAGCACCGAAGACCTCACCGGCCTGTTCGAGAACCCGCTCGTCAACGACCGCGGCCCGAGCAAACACGCCGCCCGCCGTGCCCTCGAACGCATGATGGAAGAACGCGCCCTGCGCGCCCACCTGCAGGACGACTTCGACCTCGACCACGCCAGCGACCCACTGGACTGGTAGCCAAAAGAAGGGTGGCCCATATGGGCCACCCTGCGTTTATCAACGATGCGTTTCGCGGGGCTCAACGCATCCTACGAGGGGCGGCAGGGGTAGCCTCGTAGGATGCGATGAGCAAAGCGAATCGCATCAATCCCTGAATCTCCAATCCCTCTCCCCCAAAGGCCAATCCTCCATCTCGGGCACCCCGCCCCAGTCCGCCGGATACACCCCGGCCCGCACGAACCGGTGGAAGCTGGAATATGGCCAATCCGCCACGGCCCGAACCCAGCCGTGCTTGACCGGGTTGTAATGGATGTAATCGACGTGCCGCGCCCAATCCCGCTCGTCACGTATGCAACGTTCCCAGAACCGGCGCTGCCAGATGCCGCGCTCGCCTCGCTGAGCCCGGCTGTATGTTCGGGTTTCGATCGGCGCAATCGAACGCGAAAAGCGTGCCTTGATCAGTCGCCATCTCCGACTGAAATCGGTATCGCCCTCCGGCAACCGCCAGATGCAGTGCAGGTGCTCGGGCAGCACCACCATTGCGTCTATGACGAACGGGTGCCGTCGCCGTACCTCGCGAAATGCGTCCCTCAGGGCATCAATATGATCGGTCAGCAGGGTGGTGTTGCGACGCCAGGCGGCGTTCACGGTAAAAAAACACGTGCCGCCGGGCACGTATACGCGGCGATAGTCCGTCATCCATAGCCCCCTTCCCTGGGTTCATGGTCTTCAACGTTGTTGCGGAATGATGCGATTCGCTTCGCTCATCAGATCCTACAGCTATCCCCTCCCCTTCGTAGGATGCGTTGAGCCCCGCGAAACGCATCAACGCAGGATGTGCCGCCCAAGCCCCCGCCTACTCGTCGTCGTAGCCGGTCAGTTCCACGAAGCCGCGCCCAACGGGTTGGCCCTCGCTATCCAGGATGTCCACCGCGCCTTCCCAATAGCGGATTACGGTATCCATCTCCTGTTCATCGCGGATGGCGCGCACGGTGAATTCGCGTGGGCCCGAGCCGTCCGGCGGCGCGATGCGCATCGCCCATTCCACCGGGTAGCGGTTGCCGGAGGGCTGCGTGGCCCAGCGCCGGGGCTCCAGTTCGACCTGGTCGGGTTCCAGCAATCGGTCGTCGGCATCCGCCGGCATCCAGCGGCCCTTGGACAGCGGGTGCGGCTCGCCGTCCGCCTTGCGCAGCTGGTAGTACATGACGTCCAGCCCGTCGTCGAACTGCAGCGCGAACCAGTCCCAACCCACCTGACCCTCGGACAGCGCACTGGTACTCCACTCGCGGTCCATCCAGGCCTGACCGGTGACCGCCAGGGGCCCGCGCTCCGCCCGCTCGACCTCACCGCTCACTTTGAGGCGGGGCATGGAGTAGTAATAGGAGGCATTGCCCGGCTCCGGGCCCTTCTGGCTGAGCCCCGCCTCGCCCTGGAGCACCGGGCCGCGCAGGGGCTCCAGTTCCAGCGCCAGCCGGTAGTCATCCACGCTGAAGTCCAGCGTCCAGCGATCCCGGTCCAGATCCGCCAGTTGCCAGTCCTCGGCCCAGACCCGCCCAACCGGATCCGTGGCGCCCGCCAGCCCCGCCCCGTCGCGCACGAAGCGCTCCTCGGAGGCGTGGTACCCGGCCTCGCGGTCGACCACCGCCGTATGCGCCATCCAGATATCCGGGCTGGCCCAGGCCGAATCGTGCCAGCGGGCGTCCCCCGCCAGCTCCGGCGCCAGCCCGACGCGGAAGAAGGTGATGTGAAAGCCCAGCCGCTCGCCCTCCGGCCCGTCGAGATTGCCGGTCACATACCACCACTCGTTACGAAACCCCGGGTGCGGCCCGTGATCACGCGGAAACTCGAACACCCGCGGCACGTCCGCGCGCCGGAACCCCTCCGTCTCCTCCCCGCCCAGGGCCTCGCCCACCCGCAATCCGGATACCTCGGCCTCTCGCGCATCCGGCGGCTCCGACCCGCCACAGGCCGCCAGCAATACCACGAGCCCAACCGCCACCAACAGGCGCAGGACCTGGCATAAGAGTGCCTGTGGGAGCGGGCTTGCCCGCGAAAGGACCTTGCCAGGGCCTGACGCAGGCAGGGGCTTCGCGGGCAAGCCCGCTCCCACAATGCCCGCTCCCACAGCCTTCAACCAGGTCATCACGGCACCTCCCGCAAAGCGGGCACCAGCCGCATGCGTGCCATGCGCCAGGCCGGGATCAGCGCCGCCAGCAGCGCGGCCCCCACGCCCAGGGCGACGGTCTCGGCAATCTCGCGGCCTGCCCAGCGCAGGTCCATGCCCCAGCCGAACGCCTCGCGGTTGATCACCTCGATCAGCAGCCAGCCCATGCCCAGACCCAGTGGTATCGCGGCCAGCGCGGCGAAAGCGCCCAGCACCGCGCCCTGAAACACCACCAGTCCGCGCACCCCGCCGGGCAGAAGGCCAAGGCTGCGCAGCGTGGCGAATTCACGCGCGCGTTCCATCTGCAGGGCCATCAGCGCCCCGAGGATCGCGATGAACGCGACCAGCAGCGTGATCACCCGCAGCAGATGCGTGATCGCAAAGGTACGGTCGAAGATCGCCATCGACTCCTGCTCGATATCGCCGGGGCGCGTGACCATGGCCGCCATCTCGCGCTCGGCCAGCCAAGTCTCCAGGCGCTCGATCACCGCGTCGGCATCCGCGCCCTCGGGCAGGCGCAGCCCAAACGAACCCACCTCCTCGGCGCCGGGCGTGCCCGCGTAGAACCGCTCACCCAGCATCAGCACCGTGCCCTGCGGACTGCCGTAGTCGCGATGCACGCCCGCCACCTGGAACATCCGCCGTCCGCCCTCCACGCGGATCTCCAGCCGGTCGCCCACACCCACGTCGTGATGGGCCGCAAAGGGCTCGGTGACCAGTACCGCATCGGTCTCGCGCAGGCGCCGGTCGAGTGCTTCGCCCGTGGCCTCGGCCTCCAGCAGCGGCAGGTACTCCAGCCAGACCGGGTGCGGCTCGACCACGTAGAGATCGATCATCCCGACGTCACTCGGTGTGTCCTGGCTGGAGCCGGTGCTGACCGACTCCGCCTCCGCGATCCGGGCGAGCGTCTCCCCCCAGTCCGCGGGGAGGCGCGCCCCACTGCGCGCCGCGGCCGGCGCCACCGGCACCACGTACACATCCGAGGTAAGCGCCTGCCCCAGCCACTGCTCCACGCTGTCGCGAAAGCTCCCGACCATTACCGACACGCTGATCGCGGCCGCCAGGGCCAGCGTCAGCGCGGAGGTCGCCGGCGCGCTGCGCGACAGGCTCCGCTCCAGACTGCGCACCCCGATGCGCGGGAGCGTCTGCCCGCGACCCAGCCGCGCGAGACCGCGCAGGACCCCGGCCAGCACCAGCGGGAGCAGCAGCACAAAGCCAGTGATCAGCAGGAACAGCGCGACGAAGCTGCCCACCAGCCCCCCGGTCCCGAGCAGCAGCATCACGCCACCCGCCGCCAGCAGCACGACCGCCGCCAAGGCCAGGCCGCGCAGGCCGCGCCGTGCCCAGCGCTCCAGCCGCCCGCGCCCAAAGCTGCCAGGGCTGGCCGCCCGTGCCGCCTCCCAGGCCGGGGCCAGCGCCGCCAGCAGCGACAGCCCCACCCCCAAAGCGATCACCGCCAGCAGCGCCAGCGGGCGCGGCATCACCTCCGTCACCGCCACCACAAAGAAATGATCCGTCACCGTCTGCGCGACCTGGCCGACCAGCACCTGCGCCAGACCGATCCCGACCAGCACCCCCAGCAGCGTGCCGATCACACCGACCAGCAAGGCCTCCAGCATCACCACGCCGAACAGCGCCCGCCGACCGGCCCCCACCAGGCGCAGGCTCGCCAGCACCTCGCGTCGGCGCAGCACCGCAAAGGTCTGGGTGTTGTAGATCAGGAAGGCTGCAATCAGCAGGGCCAGCAGGCTCATCGCCGTCAGGTTGATGCGGAAGGCCTGCGCCAGCTCGCGCGAGGCCTGGTCGCGCGCCGCCACTGGCACGAGTTCCAGACCATTCGGCAATCGCTCCGCGAAGGCGCCGATGTCGGCGTCATCGAGGCGTACGTCGACACGATCGAGCCGTCCCGGCCGGCCGAGCAACGACTGTGCGGTGGCGATATCCGTGACCCATAGCGAGCCACCCTCGTCGTCTGACTCGGCCGCCGGTTCGTCACGCTCCGCCTCGCGTTCGAGCAGCGTGACCTCGAAGCGCCCGGCGGCGGTCTCGAGCGCCAGGCGGTCCTCATGCGCCATCCCGGAGCCCACCCACCAGCCACTCGGCGGCAGGATCGTGCCCGGCTCGGTCACCAGCCGCTGCACCGGGGCATCCCCGATATCCGAGGCCGCCCCGCGGAACGGGCCCTCGGCCAGCGGATCGACGCCCAGCACATAGATCGTGCGCCCGTCCGGCAGCCGCGCGGGTCCCTCCACGATCGGCGCGGTATCGCGCCAGCCGGCCAGCCGCAGATCACGGTAATGTGTCTCGTCGAAACCCCGGGCCGGCCCCAGAATCTGGTGCGTGGCCGTGCCCGCCACCTCGTCCATCGAACGGTCGAACGCGCGCTGCGCCGACTGGTTGGCCAGATCCACCGCCAGCACCACGGCCACGGCGATCACCACGCCCACCAGCGTCAGCAGCCGCTGCAGCGGGCGCCTGCGCCAGTCGCGCAGCCAGGCCTTTACCAGCAGCGAGCTCACGTCGCCGAGGCTTCCGCGGCGAGATCCTGCAGGTGGCCGTCCTGCATGCGCAGCACCCGGTCCAGACGCCCGGCCAGGTCATCGCTATGCGTAACCAGCAACAGGGCACAACCGGTCGCACGCACCTGTTCCAGCAGCAGGCCGAACACCGCCTCTCCGGTGCGCGAGTCGAGATTGCCGGTCGGCTCGTCGGCCAGGATCAGCGCCGGCCGATGCACCAGCGCCCGCGCGATCGCCACGCGCTGCTGCTCGCCGCCGGATAGCTGATCCGGTTCGCGCCCGCCCTTGTCCCCCAGGCCCACTGCCGCCAGTTGCTCCGCAGCCCGGTCGCGGCGCTGCGCGGCATCCAGATCCGTCGCCAGCTCCAGCGGCAGCATCACGTTCTCCAGCGCCGTGAGTGTCGGGATCAAATGAAACGACTGAAACACGATCCCAACCTGCGCGCGGCGCAGCCGCGTGCGCGCCGCCTCGTCCAGCCCCGCCAGCACCTGACCGGCCAGGTGCACCGTGCCGGCGTCGGCGGGCTCCAGCCCGGCCGCCAGGTGCAACAGCGTGGATTTACCGGAGCCACTCTCGCCGACGATCGCCACGCGCTCGCCGGGTGCCAGCGCCAGCTCCACGTCATGCAGCACGCGACCCTCGCCGGGGTAGCCGAAGGCCACTCCACTCATGGCGAGCACCGGGCTGCCGAGCGGTCGCTGGGGATGCATCGTCTGATCCTGCATCGGGTTTTCCTTGTCGATTACCACTGGTTGCCGGAAGAACCACCGCACTTCCCACTCAAGGGGCGTTCACACCACCGTAACCACGGCCGTTCATGGTGTCTGCACAGACCCCTGACGGGAGAGGAATGTTTCAAAACAGCCCCCAAGCGGTTGATTGCGGCCCGACATCCGTTAGAATAAGTCGCATCTCCACACACGGGAACGCGCCTTGAAACGCCGATCACGCAGTCGATCTATCTGCGCCTCGCGGTAAGCGCCTCCTTCCCGAACCGGACGCTTCCCGCTGGGCCTCTAAGTACTAGAGTGCCGGGAGCGGCCGGGCCCCAGCCCGATCCCGACCGGACCAAGACACCGCATCCGTGCGGCGCCTTGTGAGGCTGTGTATCCAGCCCCCCTGGCCCGCGGATGACAGCCGGGAGTAGGGCATGGATTTGCATCTGGAACAATCCATCATCGAGCTGAAGGAGCTGCTGCGTCTGGACGACCGCGACGGCATCCAGGAACTGCTCGACTACACGCGTGTGCAGGACATCGCGCATGCGCTGATGGAGCTGAACGACGACGACCTGTGCGCGGTGTTCAACCTGCTGGAGCCCGGGCGCAAGGCGGATGTCTTCTCCTACCTCGACACCCCGCACCAGATCCGGCTGCTCGAGGCCTCGCCGAAGGACGACGCCCGCTTCATCCTCTCCGAGATGGAGGCCGACGACCTCACCGGCCTGCTCCAGACCCTGGATCCGGAGACTCTGCGTAGCTACCTGCGGTTGCTGCCGTTTCGCGCCATCCGCCGCGCCCTCAAGCAGCTCAACTACCCGGAGGACTCTACCGGTCGCGTGATGTCCCCGGACGTCGTCGCGGTGGATCCCGACTGGACGCTCAAGCGCGCACTGGCCTTCATCCGTCGCAACGCGGACGAACACTCGAACAACGTGATCTTCGTGGTCGATCAGGACCGCGTGCTGCTCGCCGCCGTGCCGATCCGGCACTTCCTGCGGGCCTCGGCGGACAGCCCGGTGCGCGAACTGCTGGGCGAATCCGACCCGATCACCATCGGGGTATCCGAGTCGGCCGTGGAGGCCGCCCGCAAAATCCAGCACTACGACCTGGAAACCCTGCCCGTGGTCGGCGAGACCGGCGAGCTACTGGGGGTGATCACGGTCGACGACGTGATGGACGTGCTAGAAGCCGAATCCACCGAGGACTTCCACAAGATCGGGGCGGTCGGGACCCTCCCGCTTTCGCCACAGGATGCGAGCCCGTTCCTTTTGTACCGCAAGCGCGTGGGCTGGCTGATCGGTCTGGTCGCGTTCAACACCATCGGCGCGCTGATGATCTCGCAGTACGAGGAGGCCATCGAGGCGCTGGTGGTACTGGTCTTCTTCCTGCCGCTGATTATCGACTCCGGCGGCAACGCGGGTGCCCAGAGCGCCACGCTGATGGTGCGCGCCCTGGCCACCGGCGAGGTCACGTCCAAGGACTGGCTGCGGTTGTGGGGCAAGGAGCTCGGCGTGGCCGTCGGGATCGGCGTGACCATGGGGCTGGCCGTATCCGTACTCGGGCTGTGGCGCGGCGGGGCCGACATCGCCCTGCTGGTCGCGATCGCGATGACGCTGATCGTCGCGTTCGCCAGCATGGTCGGCATGCTGCTGCCGTTCATCCTCAGCCGCCTGAAGCTGGACCCGGCCACCGCCAGCGTACCGCTGATCACCGCGATCGCCGACCTCGGCGGCATCATGATCTATTTCTCCCTGGCCGTGGCAATGCTCGGCCTGGCGACTCCGTAGGGGACTGACCGATGAGCCCGACCGACGACGACATCCAGACCCTGCCGCAGACGCTCAAGACCGCGCTGGACCAGCCCACGGAGGATTCGCTCCAGGGGCTTTGCGACGCCCATGCAGGCGCCGACCTGTCGGACGCGCTGGAGGCCCTGCCGGAAGACCGCATGCTGGACTTCTTCCGGCGTCTCGACGTGTCCTGCACCGCCGATGTCTACGCGCACCTGGAGCCCGACCACCAGACGCGCGTGCTGCACGCGCTCGACGAAGACCATGCCAGCCGGCTGATGTCGGCGCTCTCCTACGACGACGCCGCCTCGGTCCTGGAAGGCCTGCACGACGACCACGCCGAATCCCTGCTCGAGACCATGCCGGACGACGACCAGGAGGCGCTGGAGACTCTGCTCGGCTTCCCGGAAGAAAGCGCCGGGCGCCTGATGACGCCCGAGTACGCCACCGTGCAGCCGGACTGGTCCGTGGGCGAGGCAATGGACCACCTGCGCGAACACCACGAACTGGCGGAGACCCTCAACACCATCTTCGTGACCACGCCGGAGGGCGAACTGCTGGGCTGGGTGCGCCTGAAGGAACTGCTGCTGTCGCGCCCCACCACCAGCGTGCGCGAGCGCATGCACACCGATGTCGTCAGCATCGCGGCCGAGGAAGACCGCGAAGAGGCGGCCCACCGCATCGGGCATTACGACCTCGACGTCCTCCCCGTGGTCGACGACAACGGCCACCTGCTCGGCATCATCACCGTCGACGACGTGATGGACGTGCTGCGCGCGGAGACCACCGAGGACTTCCACCGCATGGCGGCGGTCGGCGACATGGTGCTCTCCCTGCGCGACGCCAGCATGAGCCTGCTCTACCGCAAGCGCATCGGCTGGCTTCTGATCCTGGTCGCGGTCAATATCTTCGCCGGCATCGCCATCGGCTACTACGAGGCCGCGATCGAAGCCGTCGTCGCGCTGGTCTTCTTCCTGCCCATGGTCATCGCCTCCGGCGGCAACGCCGGGGCCCAGGCCGCCACACTGGTCGTGCGATCACTGGCGGTGAACGACATACAACTACGGGACTGGTGGCGCCTCGGCGGCAAGGAAGTCCTGGTCGCCACCGCGCTGGGCGTCACCCTCGCCGCCGCCATCTGGGTCTCCGGTAACTGGCTGGGCACCGTGGAGGTCGCCAACGCGATCGCCCTGGGCATGTTCTTCGTGATCGTCTTCGGCTCGCTGTTCGGCATGCTCCTGCCGTTCGCCCTGACCCGCTTCGGCATCGACCCGGCCGTGGCCAGCGCCCCGCTGATCACCTCCGTAATCGACATCGTCGGCATCCTCATCTACTTCGGCGTCGCCGTCGCCGTCCTCGGCCTCTGACCCCAGCAACCGAAGGCACGACACCCCACCACCGCCCCCGTAGGATGCGATGAGCGCAGCGAATCGCATCAGGGTTAACCCCGACGTGGTGATGGTGCGTTTCGCCCGGCTCAACGCACCCTACGAATCGGTTTGCATTCCCGAGGACAGCACCACGCTCCCCGCCCCGTCATGGCGAGGCCCCACAGGGGCCGCGGCCATCTCCGAACGGAACCCCGGCCCCAGTCATCCCGTCCGCAGCGAAGCGAAGAGCCGGGATCTCCGCCCCCAGCCGAAGCTCAGGGCCTATCCGCCCGCCACAACACACCGCAACCCCCAACACTGACAATGTGCGTCAGTTCACATGACAAAAATGGTCACATGCGCCCTGTCACACAGTGACCAAACCCGTCATACTCGAAGCATCAGGCGAGCCAAACCCGCCTGGCTACAGGGCTTTTCGCGAAATCGGACGAGTTGGCACCCGCCTTGCATCGGCTTGGACGGATGCCGCTGGGCGGCGCTCCGTCTTCCGTCACACACCAGGGAGTAACAAGATGCAGAAGAAAACCACCCAACAGGGTTTTACGCTTATCGAGCTGATGATCGTTGTGGCGATCATCGGGATTTTGGCGGCGATTGCGATTCCGGCTTATCAGGATTACACCGCGCGGGCTCAGATGTCTGAGGCGCTGAACCTATCCGGTGGGCTCCGTACAGCAATGGTCGAAGATTTCACTTCCACGGGCTCGTGGCCGGCCGATGACGATTATGCCATCGGCACAGGCGGTGATGACGGCGAAGCTGCTGGACGCTATGTCAGCACCGTAACGCATTCGGGCGCAGTTGTGACCGTGACTATGATTGACGATGCGCCAGTCAACAATGCGATCCGAGGTGGCCAAATGCTACTGACGGCGCAAACAACTGATGCTGGCGATCGAGTTACCGGCTGGACTTGCTCCTCTGGTGACGACATGGAAGATAAGTATCTTCCTAGCAGCTGCCGTGATGACTAAGTAACTGAACGTCAAGCTTAAAGGGGACAGATTTATTTTCCCCTCCCCGGACCCCGGCCTCGAGCCGGGGTTTTCTTTGGACCTGTGGGACACTCGGACCTGTGGGACACCCACTTTCCTCCCAGTTGTCATAAGCCCGATTCGCCGACACCAGCGAAACAACTAACTGGCGGCAGACTCCACACTCCCACTCCGCTCTTTCCCCCCAGGGCCACTAGCCTTCCGCCGGTGTGTTCGCCGTGGCGTGTTATGCCTTGCCAGACGACCGGGATAGCCCGAGGGTCCGCGGCTAATCCGCCTCGCCAAATGCACTCGCAAGTTAATGTACATACAATAATTTGATAGGGATCGAGTTTGACGCAGACAAGGACGCTGCGAACCTGGCGAAACACGGGGTCTCACTCGGCGATGCCCTCGGGCTCGAATGGGATACGCTCCTGGCCATGGAAGACCGACGGAAAAGCTACGGCGAACGGCGAACGTTCGGGTACGCCTTGATGGGCGAACGCTTGTATTGCGTCGTATTCACCGATCGATCATCCGTGCGGCGGATCATCAGCCTGCGCAAAGCCAACAACCGGGAGATTGTGCGTTATGTCCAAATCACTAACGCTACGTAGCGGTCGTCGGGTCGTCTTGAACGACGCCGACGAAGAGTCGTCCATTCAGGCCGGAATCGATGCGGACCCAGAGACCCGGGAACCTTCCGAAGACGAGACGAAAGCCCTGCGACGCGTGGGTCGCCCGCCTCTACCTGTGACTAAAGAGCGCATCACGATCCGTCTGTCGCCCGACGTCGTGGAGGCATTCCGCGCTACAGGAAAGGGCTGGCAAACGCGAATGGACTCGGCTTTGAAGGACTGGCTCAAGGACCATAGCGCGACGTCTAATAGTCGTTAGTGCCCGGCTGCGGCGGCGGCCGCGGTATGGCATGACCAACTGACATCGCGGTGGCATCTGCGGCACACCCACTTTCCTCCACGCTACACGGCCCCTCGGTCAGGCCCCGGATAACCGCTGCGCGCTTTCCGGGATGGCTACTGGATGCAGCGCCTTCAGGAAATGATCAGAGACGACCGCTCGCGGGGCACCGAGACTACGACGACACCGCTTTGCGGCGCCCCCAGGGGCTCCAGGCTTGTGACCAGATATTGCCGGGGCACAGAACGCAAAAGGGCCGCCCGCGGATTCCCTTCCCGGACGACCCTCTAGGGGCTTCCTTGCCCCAGGGCACAATCTAGCACGAGCCTCGTGGATTTCCAGCTGCACACCGAAGAGGCCGCCGAACGGTCGTTTTTGCGCCATAGGCGGTACTTTTGGATGGAATAAACTGCGGCATCGTAGGACACCCACTTTCTCAAGACAGGCCCTTGCTATCGCGGCTGATCGCATCTAGGTTCTGAATCGTCCGATTCCATGGAAGGAGTCCACAATGACCCAACCCCGCTCGTCCCTCGTCTCCGTCGAGGACACGCCCTGGTACCACGTCGTTTCACGCTGCGTTCGGCGCGCGTTTCTCTGCGGCGAGGATCGCGTGTCCGGACACAACTTCGAGCATCGCCGCGAATGGATCGAGACGCGGATCCTGGAGCTGGCCGCGATCTTCGCCATCGATGTGGCTGCCTATGCCGTGATGAGCAATCACTACCATGTGGTGGTACGGCTGGGCCCTGAACGCGCAGCCTCACTGGACACCGAGTCCGTCCTGCTTCGCTGGACGCGGCTGTTCTCGGGCCCCGAATTGGTCAGGCAGTATCTGTCTCCACGTCGGAAAGCGATGTGCGACGCACAGTTACGCCGGGTCGAGGAGTACGCCCAAACGTATCGGAACCGGCTGGCAGATCTGTCGTGGTTCATGCGTGTGCTGAATGAATCCATCGCACGACAGGCCAACGAGGAGGAAGGCGTCAAGGGACGATTCTGGGAGGGGCGCTTCAAGAGTCAGGCCCTGCTGGATGACGCAGCCGTGCTGGCGGCCATGAGCTACGTGGACTTGAATCCGGTCCGTGCCGGGATGGCCGAAGCCTTGCACGAGTGTGACCACACTTCGCTGAAACGGCGTATCCGCCCGGAGGCCGAGGATGATTCGGCGTGCGCGCCCAGCAACATTTCCCACCGTCCCGGGGCATGCAGTGCACCGGGGACGTTACGCCCCGAAATTGAGCTGCGATCGCTTCCCCGCGCGCCACTGATGCCGTTTGATGCAAGCGGCCAGTTCGAACCGGCGATCCCATTTGCGTTCGAGGATTACCTGGAGCTGACGGACACATTGGGGCGCTGCGTACATCCGACGAAACGAGGATCGATTCCCGCGCACCGCCCTCGCCTGCTCGACCAGCTGGGCATGGATGCCGAAGCCTTTATCCGGCGATCCAGCCGTCTATTGCGCGCGTTCGGCTCGGCCATTGGCGCACCGGAGCAGTTGGTGAGCCTCGCCGAACGTCGACAGTGCCGCTACCTCCGAGGAATCTCCATGGCGCGGGCGCTGTTCGCCCGCCCTGCTGCTTGAACCCGAGCGCAGGACGTCGACTTGGCATGGATGAATTTCGGTTGTTTGGGCCGCTCGCGGCCGGTTCGATCCACGTTGTTCCGCGGCACTGTTGGCGAGTTAGGCCTTAGTGGGGCTCACGTGGGCCCCAAAAGAAAGAGCCACCCGGGCTTCCGTTCCTGGGCGGCTCTAGCGAAGGCATCCCTGCCTTCGCGGTTGAAAGTAGCACATCGTTTGCCAATTTCTAGATGTATTTCCCGTTTTTCGTCGAACGGCCCTATGCGCCGACTGAGCGGTACTTCCTCCAACAGAGCAACGATTGTTTTATCTTTCGATTGCAGGCTGAACACCAGGCAATGCGCTTAGCCTAGCTCTGCTGAAGAATCAGGGGAGAGTGCGGCGACGGACATGGCAGCGACGTCCCTGGCGCATTGCCCCGGAAGCCGTTGCCCCCGAGATGTGGATAGACACTAAACCGGAGTCACCGTCACTGAAAGGGCGTCAGCAGTTGCACAGGGACTTTGCGGGGCACCCAACCCAAGGCCCAGGCCTCCGCGGTGGATCAACCGGACTCGGCGGGCTTGCATGCGTGAATCTGCACGACAGCACCACGGCCCGTATGAAAAACACCTTCAACCACGTCACGCTCGACCTCGACCGCATGAATGAACTCAAGGCCGGTCAGTTCATCACGCAGCTCTGGCAGATTCATCATAAGTGCCTCGGTAGGCGGTCCCCCGGTTCCCAGGGCCAGTTGCGCCGGCGTATACCCCTCCAGAATGAAACGCCCGCCAGGCCTCAAGCCAGCGACCGCCTCCCGATGTAGCCGACGCCGAGTATCGGGCGGCAGATGGCAGAAAATCGAGACGACAAGGTCCCAACGGTTCGGCTGGATACTGTAGTCGGTCAGATCCGCGACTTCCGTCCGGATCGCGACATGACGTTGCGTCGCAAGACGCTCGGCCTTCTCCAGACCTACTGACGAACTATCCACCGCCAGCACACCGAACCCACGTTCGGCCAGAAAGACCGCGTTTCGTCCCTCACCTTCGGCCAGGCAAAGAGCTTTCCCAGGCGGAACCCCCGAGATCTGCTCGGCCAGGAAATCGTTCGGCCGAGTACCGTAGACATACTCATCCGTGGCGTACCGTTCATCCCACATCAATCGACTCCACCCGTTGGTTCCTTGCCCTCAAGTATGTGCAGGACACCCACTTTGTGGGCGAGCACCTGCCCTGCGCAGCTAAGGGACACCCACTTTGTGGGCGGGTTCGCGGCTGCCAGCCAATTGCCGGAAAGCGGAGTTTCGCCTACTCTTGCACGCCTTTCCGGACTGGTCCACGGCGAGCCCGCCGCGCCGCCGAAATGTCGAACCACCAGCGAACCACCAGAGTCCAGAACCGCCATGAGCGCACCGACCTCGCTACGCCAGCGCCTCGAGCATTTTATCGAAGCCCGTCTCACCCAGCGCGCAATCATCGCGCTGATCCTGCTGAACGCCGTGACGCTTGGGTTGGAGACGTCCGATACCGTAATGGGCTGGATGGGCCCGGTGATCCTCACGGCAGACGCCGTCATCCTGTCGATCTTTACGGCCGAGGTACTGGCCAAGCTGTTTGTCTATCGCCTGAGTTTCTGGCGCAACCCCTGGAATGTCTTCGACTTCTTCGTGGTGGGGATCGCACTCATCCCGGCCTCCGGACCGTTCTCGGTATTGCGCGTGCTGCGACTGCTGCGCCTGGTATCGATGGTGCCCAAACTGCGCTTTATCGTGGAGGCGCTCCTGCGGGCCATCCCCGGGATCGTGTCGATCATGGGCCTGCTGGTGCTGATCTTCTACGTGTTCGCGATCATCGCGACCGGGCTGTTCAGCGACTCGTTCCCGCAAAAATTCGGGACGCTCGGGGCCTCGATGTACAGCCTGTTCCAGGTAATGACACTGGAAGGCTGGTCCGAAGACATCGCACGCCCGGTGATGGAGATCTACCCCTGGGCCTGGGCGTTCTTTGTGCCATTCATCCTGATCGCCACGTTCACCGTGCTGAACCTGTTCATCGCGATCATCGTGGACGCGATGCAGCGCATGCATGATCGCGCAATCGAGATCGAGCAGCAGATGATCCATGACAGCGTGCACGAGGAGAACAAGGCGCTGCACTCGGAGATCCACGAGCTGCAGCAGGAGACGGTCAAGCTTCAGGAACGCCTCATCCGCATGCAGAGCATGCTGGAGAAGCGGGTGAAGTGACGGCCTGACGGGGGACGGCGTGCGCACGGTTCGCGTGCGAGCACGCTCCCACACGGTCCGGGATGCCCTTGCCCTCGGGGCCCACGGAAATCCGTAGGATGCAATGAGCGCAGCGAATTGCATCAATGCCGCGTCGCGCCTGCGACCGGTGCGTTTCGCGAGGCTCAACGCACCCTACGCGTCCTCGAACGCGCAGGGGCCGCTGGATCAGGCGCTGGCGGCGGCCGGCTCGGCGGTGCGTTCGCCCAGGCGGCGGCCGGTCGCATTGAGCACGGCCTGCAGCGTAGCGGCGGTCGTGTCCTCGCCCAGCGCGACACCGACGGAGCGCTCGCCGTCGACTTGCACGTCCACCGCGGCCATGGCGCGCGCCTCGGTGCCCGACTCCATCGCGTGCTCGTCAAAGTGGCTCACCTTGACCTCGACCCCCCGGTCGGCCTTCATCGCGGCGGTCAGGGCCTCGACCGCGCCGTGGCCCTCGCCCTGCAGGCGCGACTCGCGCCCGGGCGGGCCCATGGTCGCGTCCAGCCGTACCACCGGGCCTTCCTTCTCGATTTCGTAGCGCACCAGATCCCAGCCGGCGACCGGCGTCAGATAGTGCTGCTCGAACAGCTCGTGGATGCGCTGCGAGGAGACCTCGACCTGCGAGGTCTCGGCGTCTTTCTGCACGATGCGGGCGAACTCGATCGCCAGCCAGCGCGGCAGCTCGATGCCGTAGTCGCGCTCCAGCACGTGGGATACCCCACCCTTGCCGGACTGACTGTTGATGCGCACAACCTCCTCATAGCGCCGGCCCAGATCGCTCGGGTCGATCGGCAGGTACGGCACGTTCCAGTGGCCACCCTTCTCCTTGTAGTGCGCCAGTCCCTTGCGGATCGCATCCTGGTGGCTGCCAGAAAACGCGGTGTACACCAGCTCGCCGGCCCACGGGTGGCGCGGATGGACGGGCATGTCGGTGCACTCCTTGTACACGTCCATCAGCCGTTCCATGTCGGACAGGTCAATGGTCGGGTCGATCCCCTGCGAATACAGGTTCATGCCGACGGTGACCAGGTCCATGTTGCCGGTGCGCTCGCCGTTGCCGAACAGCGTGCCCTCCAGACGGTCGGCCCCGGCCAGCAGGCCCAGCTCGGCCGCGGCCACGCCGGTACCGCGGTCGTTGTGCGTATGCAGCGACACGCAGAAGTGCTCGCGGTACTGCACATGGTCGCAGAACCACTCGACCTGGTCGGCGAACACGTTCGGCGTGGCCGACTCGACCGTGGCCGGCAGGTTGATCACGACCTTCTGGCCCTGGTCCGGGCGCCAGATCGCGTTCACGGCATCCACGACCTCGACCGCGTAGTCCAGCTCGGTGGTAGAGAAGCTCTCCGGCGAATACTGGAAGATCCAGTCCGTCTGCGGATACTTCGCCGCATAGTCACGCACCCAGCGCGCGCCGTTCTCGGCGATGCCGCGGATGCCGGCACGGTCCATGCGGAAGACCTGCTCGCGCTGCGCCGGGTTGGTGGAGTTGTACACGTGCACCACCGCGCGCGGCGCGCCCTCCAGCGCGGCGAAGGTCTTCTGGATCAGATCCTCGCGCGCCTGCGTCAGCACCTGCACGTACACGCCCTCGGGGATCCGGTCCTCCTCGATCAGACGGCGGGTGAAGTCGTAGTCGATCTGCGAGGCGGAGGGGAAGCCGATCTCGATCTCGGTCAGACCGATATCCACCAGCACCTCGAAGAAGCGCATCTTCTGCTCGACGCTCATCGGGTGCACCAGCGCCTGGTTGCCGTCGCGCAGGTCCACCGCGCAGAAACGCGGCGCAACCGTGGTGCGCTGCGCCGGCCAGCGGCGGTCCGCCTTGTCGATCGGCGGGAACGGGGCGTACTTGGTGTGATCGAAGGCCATCTTGATTCTCTCCTGGGGCCGCGGCTTTCCGTCGCGGCGATTGGTCCACTTGCACATTATCCTAACGAATTTGCGCGGACAGAACCTTGCTTTTTTCGCATATAGCGGGAGATAAGAGGCTGTTTATTGCTTTAAATAGCCTATCTGGCGCAATATTCCACCATGGAACCGCGACCGCACAAGCTCGACCGCTTTGACCGTCACATCCTGGAGATCCTGCAGGAGGACGCCAGCCTGTCGAACCAGGCCCTCGCCGAGCGCGTGGGGCTGAGCCCCTCGCCCTGCCTGCGGCGCGTTCGGGCACTCGAGCAGGCCGGCATCCTGATCCGGCGCGTGGCCCTGCTCGACCGGCGCGCCCTGGGGCTGGAACTGACCGCGCTGATCCACATCGGCATGGACCGCCACACCCCGGAGCGCTTCGCACGCTTCGAGGAGGCGATCGCCAGCTACCCCGAGGTGCAGCACCTGTATCTGATCACCGGGCAATCGGCGGACTACATGCTGCAGGTCGTCGTGCCGGACATGGACGCCTATCAGGACTTCCTGCTGCGGCGGGTGACCCGGCTGGAGGGGGTGGATTCGGTGCACTCGAGCTTCGTCCTGCGCCGGGTGGTGGACCGCACCTCGCTGCCGCTGGACTACATCCGCGACTGACGACGGGCCGCGACCCTCCCTCCGAAACGGCTCCGATGGCTCAGCGCTTCCCTCAGCGCCCGCCGAACTGGGGCAGCAGACGCGCGGGCAGCAGGTGAATGAGGATGAAGCCCAGCATCGCAGCGACGACGATCGTCGGCCCGGTCGGGGTGTCGTACTGGAACGAACCCCAGACGCCGACGAGCACCGCCAGCATGCCGATCACACCGGCCAGGAACGCCATTTGCTCCGGCGTCGACGCGAAGCGCCGGGCACTCGCGGCCGGAATGATCATCAACGCCGTAATCAGCAAGACGCCGACCACCTGCATCGCGGCCGCGATCACCAGCGCGATCAGCAGCATCAGCCCCAGGCGCACGGCCAGCACCGGCACACCCTCGACCCGCGCCAGTTCCTCGTGCACCGTCAGCGCCAGCAGCGGTCGCCAGAGCAGCACCAGCAGCAACAGCGCAATGCCGCCGCCTATGGCAATCGCCAGCAGGTCATTCGTCCCCACCGCAAGGATGTCGCCGAACAGATAGGCCATCAGGTCCACCCGCAGGCCCTCGATAAAGGTGACCGCCACAATCCCCAGCGACAGCGCGCTGTGCGCCAGGATCCCCAACAAGGTGTCCGAAGCCAGCTCCTGACGGCGCTGCAGGATCACCAGCAGCACGGCGATCGCGACACAGACGATGGTCACCATCAGGTTGAGATTCGTCCCCAGCAGGAACCCGAGCGCCACCCCCAGCAGGGCGGAATGCGAGATCGTGTCGCCGAAATAGGCCATACGCCGCCAGACCACGAAGGCACCCAGCGGACCGGCCACGGCCGCCACCATCAGCCCTGCCAGCACCGCGCGGAACAGGAAGTCATCCAGCCAGGCTTCGATCATCGTTTCGGCGTTCCCTGTCCGTGATGGTGGGCGTGGCCACAGCCGTGCGACCCGCCCGTTCCGTTGTCGTCCAGATCATGCACCTCGCCGTGCAGGTCGTGGACATGGTTGTGGTCATGTTTGTAGATACCGATGCCTTGCACATCGGCGGTGGGGAACAGGCGCTGGTACTCCGGGTGGCGCGAGACCTCCTCCGGCCGGCCGGTACAGCAGACATGCTGGTTCAGACAGATCACGGCATCTGCACCCGCCATGACCAGATGCAGGTCATGCGAGACCATCAGCACCCCGCAGCCTGTCTCGCGCCGAATGTCATCGATCAGGCGAAAGACCTCGCCCTGCCCGACGATATCCACGCCCTGCGCCGGCTCGTCCAGCACCAGCAGATTGGGCCGGTTGAGCAGCGCCCGCGCCAGCAGCACTCGCTGCATCTCGCCCCCGGACAGGGATTGCACCGGCTTGTCCAGCAGGTGCGGGACACCCACCCTTTCCAGGTGCGCCAGCAGCTCGGCCCTCGGCGCGCGCTGGCGCAGCGTCAGAAACCGCCGCACCGACAACGGCAGCACCGGTTCGATCTGCAGGCGCTGCGGCATGTAGCCGATGCGCAGCCCGCGCCGGCGCTTCACCTGCCCCCGCGTCGGCTGCCACAAGCCCAGCAACACACGCAACAATGAAGTCTTGCCCGCGCCGTTGGGGCCGATCACCACCGCGACCTCGGCCGGCGGGATCTGCACCGAGACCCGGTCGAGAATCAGCTTGCCCCCCCGCTCCAGGGAGATATCACGGGCGTCCAGCAGCGGGCTGTGGTCCGATTCCGGTGCGGACATGGTGGCAGGGCTTCCCTTGTTCATGTTGATATACTATAACGTTCTCTAATTCCGATCCGACACCCTGGAGACCCTGCCATGCACTCGCGCCCGCGCCACCCCTTCGGGATTTCGCTGACGGTCAGCCTGCTGGCCATCCTGGGCCTCCTGCTCCCGGGCATGGCCGCCGCGGACAAGCCGCGCATCGTCGCGACCATTCTACCGATTCACAGCATCGTCGCCGCCCTGGGCGAGGACGCCTTCGACGTGGAACTGCTGGTCCCCGCCACGGCTTCGCCGCACGGATATTCCATGCGGCCATCCGAGGCGCGCCGTCTGCAGAACGCGGACATGGTGGTCTGGGTCGGCCCGGATCTCGAGACCTTTCTGGAGCGCCCGCTCCGCCGTGCCGGCGACCGCGAAATTATCAGCCTGATGAACGACCTCGACCTGGACCTGAAGCCCACGCGCGAAGGGGGCGTCTGGGAGCATCACCACGACCACGGGGACGATGATCACGGCCATGGCAACCATGACCACGATCACAACGGCCATGGCCACAGCCACGACGATGGGCACTCCGACGATAATCATGGCCACAACGGCCATGACCACAACCATGATCACGGCCACCACGACGAGGCCCATGGACACGACCATGATCACCATCACGGCGACTACGATGCCCACATCTGGCTCTCGCCCGCAGTGGTGCGCTCGATCACCGAACAGCTCGCCGACAAGCTCATGCAATGGGATCCGGAACGCGCCGAAATCGTGGAGGCCAACCGTGACGCCCTTCTCGAACGGATCGACGATCTGGACGGACGCCTGGCGGAACAGCTCGAGCCGGTACGCGACCAGGCCTTTATCGTGTTCCACGACGCCTACCAGTACTTCGAGCAGCACTACGGCCTGAATGCCGCCGGTTCGATCAGCATCGACCCCTCGCGCAGCCCGGGACCACGACGCATCAGCGAACTGCGTGAACGGGTCGCAGATGGCGACGTGGTCTGCCTGTTTACCGAGCCGCAATTCCGTCCGGCCCTGGCCGAGACCGTGGCCGAGGGAACCGATACACGGCTCGGCGTGCTGGATCCGGTCGGTGCCGAACTGGAGCCCGGGCCGGATGCCTGGTTCGAACTGATGCAGAACATGGCGGACGGCTTTGCCGGCTGCCTGGGTAAGGAATAGCCCGCGGGACAAGCCAAGGCGGTGCGTTTCGCTGCGCTCAACGCACCCTACGCGGTTGGTTAAACGCCGGGGCTCATCCAATCGCTTCGGCCGAGGCGGCCACGGCTACACGGTTGCGGCCCTCGCCCTTGGCGCGATACAGCGCCTCGTCGACCCGACGCAACAACCCTGTACGTGGCTCGCCCGCGCAGAAGGCCGCCACACCGAGGCTGATCGTGACCCGGCCGGCCTCCGGGAAATCATGCCCCTCCACCCGCGCCCGCATGGTCTCCGCGACCCGCGCGGCATCCGCCTCTTGAGCACCCGGCAGCAGGACCATGAACTCCTCGCCGCCCCAGCGCCCGAGAACGTCGGCATCGCGCAGACGTTCCGCGATCACGCGAGTCACCTCCTGCAGCACGACATCCCCCGCCGCGTGGCCAAAGGTGTCGTTGACCCGCTTGAAGTGATCGAGATCGAGCATCACCAGGGCAAAAGGCGCCCCGTAGCGGTCGGCACGCGCCAACTCGCGATTGAGCAGCGTTTCGAAGTAGTGGCGGTTGGCCACACCGGTCAGGCGATCGTAATAGGCCTGACGCTTCAGCTCCGCATTGGCGCGCTGTAGTTCCAGCTCCACCTGCTTGAGGTCGGTGATATCCACCGCGGTTCCCGCCACTCGGCTCACTCGCCCGTCCTCGTCCAGCACCTGGTAACGATGCACGTGTAGCCAGCGTTCGCTACCGTCCGCACGACGCAGGCGGAAGTTGTCTTCCACATGCGCCGCGCTCAAAGGGTTGTCCAGGAAGCGTCGTTCCACGCGCTCGCGGTCTTCCGGGTGCACGGCCTCCAGCATCGAACGCGGATCGCGATAGAGGAGATCCCGGCTTTGCCCCCAGATCCGCTCGAAGGCCGGATTCACGTACAGGATCCCGTCTTCGTCCTGTAGCCAGAACACCTCGTTCACGCTGCCCGCCAGCTGGCGGAAGCGTGCCTCGCTCTCGCGCAGGGCCTCCTCCACCGCCTTGCGCTGCGAGAGGTCGCGCAGGATGGTCGAGACCTGCCGGATCTCGCCCTGGTCGTCGCGGCGAACAATAATCACCTGTGAAGCCGGGATCTCCCTGCCCTGTCCGTCCAGTATCGCCGTCTCGCCTTCCCAGACCCCGTCGCGCATCGCAATCGGAGCGGCCTCTTTCAGGATGCGCTCGGCCGCCCACGGTGGCTGGAACCGCTGGACGGCACTCTCGATCGAGCGGGTTTCGGGCGGCAGCCCCCAGGTGTTCCAGCCGTTTTCGGGCGTCCACGGTTCGCCCGTCATGGGCGGCAGACCAAACAAGCGGCGACCAGCAGAGTTCAGGAATTTCATGTCGCCAGATGGCCCGTGCATCGCGACCACGTCGGGCGTATGTTCCAGGATCCCCACGAGGCGGCGCTGGTTTTCCTCCAGGGCGCGCCGCTCGGTCACGTCCTGCACGGTCCCCATCAACCGGCGTGGCTTGCCGTTGTCGTCGCACTCGACCGCACCGCGTACATGGACCACTCGTTCCTGTCCATCGGGGCGCAGGGCCCGAAAGTGAATATCGTATTCGCCGCTCTCCAGTGCCGCCTCGACTGTCTTTGCCACCTCGCGCCGGTCCTCGGGATGCACGGCCTGCAGAAACCCCGCGTAGTTGGCTTCCTGCTCACCCCGCCTGAGGCCGAAGATGCGATAGACCTCGTCCGACCAGCGGGTGCGATCCTCACGGATATCCCAGACCCAGCTGCCCATGTGTGCAATGCGCTGTGCAGCGGCCAGCTCCTCGCCACGCTCGCGCAGGGCATCTTCCATCGCCACCTGTTCGGTAATGTCGATCATGACGCCGTGCCAGACGATAACGCCACCGGCGCGCGCCTCGGGCGTCGAACGGCCCTCGACCCAGATCGTCCCGCGCAGCGGGTGGCGAACTCGGAAGCGAGCACGCCAGGGCTCCAAGGACCGCGCCGAATCCTCCATGCTGGCCTGGATGCGAGGCAGGTCATCCGCGTGTACCGTTGCAAAGGCCGCGTCCGCGCTGTCCTGAACCAGCCCCGGGCTGAGCCCGAACACGCGCCGCACCCCATCACTGACGAACGTGAACGCCTGCCGCCCATCCGGATACAGGTGGTACTGGTAGATCGCCCCGGGCAAATGGGCGGTGGCCTTGTTCAGCTGTACTTCCCTTTCCGCCCGGGCCGTCTGGTCCTGGAACGACACCACCACACCATCGACCCGACCGGCCACATCAAATGTTGGCGCCGCAAAGACGCTCACCGGAAAATGGGAGCCGTCGGCCCGCACAAAAGAGTCGTCCCACGGTTCATCCGACTGGCCCGTCTCCAGGACCCGAAGAATCGGGCAGGCTTCTTTGGGATAGGGCTCCCCACCCACCAGTGAGTGATGGTTGGTCGAGTGGGCATCGCGCCCGAGTGCCTCCGCCTCGCTTTTGAACCCCAGCAGACGGCAGGCCGCCGGGTTGAGAAAGGTGTAGCGGCCGTAACGATCCAGGCCGAATACGCCTTCCGCCAGGCTGGCCAGCAAGCGATTCTGAAAGGCCTCGGCCGCGCGCACCTCGGTGACGTCCTCGATCACGCCATCGAAGACCGGTTGTCCATCCTCGTCCTGGGTGCGATACGCGGTCACGCGCGCCCGAAAGGCCCGACCGCGCAGCGTCTGCAGGTCGAGTTCGCGACCGACCACGCGGCCGTGCATCTCCAGATCGCGACTGAATGCCTCGCGGGCATCCGGATCGCGATACAGAACTTGCACTGGCGTCGCGCGCAGCTGCGCCTCGGACTCGGCCTCAAACAGCGCCACCATAGCCGGATTGAGCCAGACAAAGCGGCCTTCCGGCCCGGGCGTGTTGCGATAGACCCCCACCGGAAGGCGTCGGAACACGCCCCCATAAAACTCGAGTTCGCGCTCGTAGCGCCGGGCCTCGGATACATCGTGAATAATCGAGTACAGGTACGTGGTTCCATCCAGGACCACCGGGCCGGAGTACACCTCCACCTCCCGAATCTCGCCGCCGTGGATACGGTGGCGAAACCGGAAGAAACGGCGTTCCTCGTTCTTCGCACGTTGCATCTCGACCCGCACGTCTTCCGCCGACAGCGTGTTGATGTCGTGGATATACATGCCCTTGAGGGTGTCGGCCGAATAGCCGTAGAAGCTCACCGCGGCGGGGTTGGCATCGACAATCCGGCCATCCGCCGGGTTGATCAGCAGCTTCGGTGCGGTATTGGCGGTAAACGTCTGCTCGTAGACCTGGGCTGCAGAATCGCCCCCGGGCCTGCGCTGAACGGTCACGACGCGCCCATCGTCATCCGGCACCAGCGTCAACGTACAGGAGAGCGAGGCCCCTTCCGGTGCAGCCGGCGCGAGCATGTCCACGCTCAGGGTCACCTCGGATGTGGCCGAACGCTGCAACGCGTCCGCCAGCGATGGCCGCTGTTCGGGCGCGATGCAGTCCACCAGTGCACTGCCCTGCAGATCAGCCGGCGAGCACTCGAGCCACTCAGCCAGGCGGGCATTGACCGTGCAGATGGCACCGGCTGCGTCGAGGCGGGCCAGGCCTACTGCAATGTGCTCGCATTGAATGGGGTCGGCGCCTTCGGTGCTCGCCATTCAGCTCACTCTGCCCAGAGCCCGGGGTCCAATGAAGTAGTCAATCATCCAGCCGCACGACCCGATTGCGCCCGCCCTTCTTGGCCACGTACATGGCCTCGTCCGCTCGCTTCACCCAGTCCCTGATCGACTCACCGGGGCGGCACTCCGCAACCCCCAGACTAATCGTCACAAGGCCCACACAGGGGAATGCCGTAGCAGTGACCTGCTCGCGCAGCTGTTCGGCCACATGCTGGCCACGCTCCGCGTCCGTTCCGGGCAGCAGGACCACAAACTCCTCGCCACCCCAGCGTCCCAGTACATCCGCCTCGCGCAGACGACCCTTCAGGGCATGCACCAGGAAGCGCAGGACCTCGTCGCCCACCTCGTGGCCGAACGTATCGTTGATACGCTTGAAGTGGTCGATATCCAGCAGCAGTAGCGAGCAGGGATGCGCGTAACGCTGCGCACGGCGCGCCTCCTGATCCAGGAGCGTCTCGAAGTAGCCACGGTTGGCGGCATCGGTCAGCGGGTCGTAGAAAGCCTGGTGCTCCAGGGCGGCCTCGAGTTCTTTCTGCCGCGTGATGTCGTGGAACATCGCGATGTAGTACTCGATCTCGCCCTGATCGTCGTGGATCGCGGTAACGACCTCGTGCAGGGGGAAGATCTCGCCATTCTTGCGGCGATTCCAGATCTCGCCCTGCCAGTGGCCCGTCTCACGCACCGTGCGGAACATCTCCTGGTAGAAGTCGCGATCCTGGCGCCCGGAATTCAGGATGCGCGGATTTGCCCCCACGGCCTCCTCTTCGGTATATCCTGTGAGCTGCGTGAACGTTGCGTTCACACGCTGGATGGTGCCCTCAACGTCCGTGATGAAGATGGCCTGGCTGGACTCGAAGGTCGCGGCCAGCAGACGCTGCTCCTGTTCGAGGTGATACTGCTCGGTAATATCCTGCACCGTGCCGACCATGCGCGCGGGCGTGCCGCAGGGGCTGAGCTCCACGGAGGCTAGCTCGCGCACCACGCGCTCTGTACCGTCCGGCCGCAGGATGCGGTGGGTCACATCGAACTGCTCCAGACCAGCCAGGGCTCGGTCTACCGCCGCCTGTACGCGTTCACGGTCCCCCGGGTGGACCGCCTGCATGAACGCCCCATGCGTGCCCTCCCAGCGGGATCGTTCCATCCCGAAGATGCGATAGACCTCATCCGACCAGCGAATCTCGTGCTTCTGGAAATCACTGATCCAGTTGCCGACATGCGCGATGCTTTGTGCCAGGGCCAGTTCCTGCTCACTTCGGTGCAGAGCATGCTCGGCGCGCACCCGCTGCGTGATGTCCAGGATCACGCCGTGCCAGAGCACACTCCCGTCGTCCAGAGCCTCCGGACTCGCGTGGCCCTCCAGCCAGGTCTCGCCGCGTTCGGGACTCATCACGCGATAGCGCTGCAACCAGGGTTCCAGCGATCGCATCGACGCTTCGATGCTCGCGCGGATGCGTTCCACGTCCTCCGGGTGGATCACGCGGAACACCGCCGCGGCATCGCGCATCGCCTCCTCGGGTGCAATCCCGAATATATCGGTCATCCCCTCGCTAGCGTATGGGTAGCAGCCACGCCCGTCGGGGTGCTGGCGGTACTGGTAAATCACGCCGGGCAGGTTGCGGGCGATCTTTTCCAGGTGGCGCTCGGTCTCGACGCGCGCGCCGATATCCTGAAAAGCACCCACCAGTTCGGTCACCGCACCGGTTGCATCACGAATGGCGGTGATCTGGTCCTCCAGCCACTGCCAGTGGCCGTTGGGCATCCGCTGGCGGTAGTTCAGGCGGCAGAACCCTTGGGCCCCGTCGGACAGCCAGCGCCGCACCTGGCTGACGCAGCGGCCATAGTCCTCCGGGGCGATGTGGGTTGTCAGCCAGTCCGGGTTCGAGCTGATCTGCTCCGGGGCCCAACCGGTCACCGAGACCGAGTTGCGGCTGAGCCAGGTCATGGTGCCGAGGTTGTGCGGATCCATGGTGTAGATCACCGCGGGGCTGGCATGCAGCAGGCTGTCCATACGCTGCTCGGCCTGCTTGCGCGTATCGATATCGGCAACAGCCGCCAGTAGCGCCTCCGGGCTATCAATCGTCGCGGGGATACGGCTGATACTGATCTCGACCCAGCGGGCAAGGCCTGTGGCGTCCACCAGGCGAACCTCGACCTGGCAGTTGGGGCAGCCACCGTCAAGCAGACCACGGCGCCGCGCCTCGCAGGGCTCGACATCCTCGGGGAGCAGGCGCTCGCGCAACCATCCCCCGACCAGATCCCCAGGGTCGCAGGCCAGCATCTCCCCCAGACGCGGGTTCGCGCGCAGGATGCGCCCCTCCGTGTCCATCTCGGCCAGCCCAACCGGGGCATGCTCGAACAGCGCGGCGTAGCCGTGGGCCGCACAAATCTCCGTCATTCCTAGTCCTTGCCCGTCTCGAAAAGGCCTGCCTGGCCTTTCCTCCCCCTGGCGGGAGTATCCACGGACCCGTTAATGAATCCTTATAGTCGGTCTAAACCCTACCACAGGGGTCGGAATTTTTCGTATACCCCCGCAAGAATCGAGAAGTACAGCACGCAAAAAAAAGCCCCCGGGAAACCGGGGGCCCTGACAGCACAACCGAACGTGACCGGATTAACCGCTGGTTCCCGTACGCGGGGCCGGCTCGCCTTCATCCGTACTCGGCTCCTGGTACACCACGTCCAGCGCCTTGGCCGCGGCCACCTCGTTGAAGCGGCGGTTGGGCAGGTTGTGCGGCGACGCCTTGATGGTGTCGATGTCGCGGCCGGCCTCTTCCAGAATCGCAACCATCGCCTCGACGAAGCCGTCCAGCGTCTCCTTCGACTCGGTCTCGGTCGGCTCGACCAGCAGGCACTCCGGCACCAGCAACGGGAAGTAGGTGGTCGGCGCGTGGTAGCCGTGGTCCAGCAGGCGCTTGGCGACGTCGCCGGCCGTCAGACCCAGTTCCTTCGCCTGCTTCTTCAGCGTGACGATGAACTCGTGCGTCGCACGGCGCTCGGGATAGGCCAGGTCGAAGCCGGCGCTTTCCAGTTCGCGCGCCAGGTAGTTGGCGTTCAGCGTGGCGAACTCGGACACGCGCTGCATGCCCTCGCGGCCCAGCATGCGCATGTAGACATAGGCGCGCAGCAGCACGCCGGCGTTGCCGGCAAACGCGGACAGCCGGCCGATGGTCTCGGGGTAGTCCGTCTCTGTGGCGAAACGGTAACCGCCCTCGCCGTCCTCGACCACGTGCGGCACCGGCATGTACGGCAGCAGGCGCTCGCCAACGCCCACAGCACCGGAACCCGGGCCACCCCCGCCGTGCGGCGTGGAGAAAGTCTTGTGCAGGTTCA
This sequence comes from Thioalkalivibrio sp. ALRh, assembly GCF_000381425.1. Classification (NCBI taxonomy): domain Bacteria; kingdom Pseudomonadati; phylum Pseudomonadota; class Gammaproteobacteria; order Chromatiales; family Ectothiorhodospiraceae; genus Thioalkalivibrio; species Thioalkalivibrio sp. ALRh. The sequence continues at coordinate 8,611 of NZ_KB906521.1, read as the reverse complement.
TGTGGATCACGTCGAAGCCCATGTCGCCCGGACGCACCTTGCCTAGGATCGCGTTCAGGTTGGCGCCGTCGTAGTACAGCAGGCCGCCGGCGTCGTGCACGATCTTCGCGATCTCGGAGATGCGGCGCTCGAACACGCCCACGGTAGACGGGTTGGTCAGCATGATCCCGGCGGTCTGCGGGCCCACGGCCTCTTTCAGTGCCTCCAGGTCGACGTCTCCCATGGCGTCCGTCGGGATCTCGCGCACCTCGTAGCCGCACATGATCGCCGTGGCCGGATTGGTGCCGTGTGCGGCATCCGGAACGATGATCTCGCGGCGGTCGCTGTCGCCGCGCGCATCGTGATAGGCGCGGATCATCGCCACGCCGGTGAACTCGCCCTGCGCGCCGGCCATCGGGGCCAGCGAAACGGCCTTCATGCCGGTCACGTCCTTCAGCATCTCCTGCAGCTCGAACATGGTGTGCAGGAAGCCCTGGCTGTGGCTGGCCGGGGCATGCGGGTGCCGGTTCAGGAAGCCGGGCAGCATGGCCAGGCTGTTACAGGCGCGCGGGTTGTACTTCATCGTGCACGAGCCCAGCGGGTAGAACTCGGTGTCGATGGAGAAGTTCTTTTGCGACAACCGCGTGTAGTGACGCACCACATCCAGCTCCGAGGCCGCAGGCAGGCCGGGGGCCGATTTGCGCTGCAGGTTCGCGGGGATGGCAGTCGTGGCATGCGCACGAGGCGCCTGCGCCACGGCCGAGCGACCGGCACGCGAACGTTCGAAGATCAGATGGTTTTCCGTGGTGTTCATAGCGGTTTCTCGCTTCAGGAATTCGTTGGAGGCGGCCGGGCCAGGAGGCCCGGCCGCCAATGGCCCGTGTTTTATTGCGTCGGGCTCAAATCGGCCCGGTCATCCAGGCCCTTGAAGATGGCGTCGTAGTCCGGCTCGTCGCCGATCTCGGAAACGAGCTCCGCGTGCATCACCAGATTGTCGGTGTCCAGCAGCACGACGCCGCGGGCGGTGATGCCCTCCAGCGGGCCGTCCTGGATCAGCACGCCGTAGTCCTTGGCGAAGTTGCGATCGCGCATCATCGACAGCACGGTCACACGCTCGAGGTTCTCGGCGGCGCAGAAGCGGCCCATTGCGAACGGCAGGTCGGCGGAGACCACCAGGATCTCCAGATCCGGGCGCTGCTTGACCATGTCCTCGAACTTCTTGGTGGACTCGGCACAGACCGGGGTGTCCAGACTGGGCACGATCGAGATCAGCTTGCGCTTGTCGCCAAAGTGGGCGAGCGAGACGTCCTCGAGGTCCTTGGTCGTCAGCTTGAAATCCGGGGCCGGCGAGCCGACGTGCGGCAGATCGCCGTTGGTATGGATCGGATTACCCTTCAGTTTGACTTCGGCCATGGCGTGCCTCCTCAGGCTTGTGGTGTATGGCGCGTCGGGTGCGGCCTGCGTCAGGCGGCCTTCGCCTGCTCGCAGGTCGTCACATACTGCTCGAGATCGGCATCCGTCTTGGTCTCGGTCGCGCAGGCCAGCACGCAGCCGTCGAGCTGGGCGTAGTCGCGGCCCAGCTGGTATCCGGCCAGCACGCCGGCGTCGGCCATCGCCTGCACGCGGTCCGCCGCGTCCCCGCCGAAGTCCAGCGCGACCTCGTGGAAGTACTCGCCGGTAAAGCGCGGCTTGATGCCCTTGGCCGCGAGCTTCTCCACCAGCGCGTGGGTGTTGGCGTAGCAGGCCTCGGCCACGCGGGTCAGGCCCTCGTCACCCAGCATGGACATGTGGATGGTCGCGGCGGTGACCACCAGGCCCTGGTTGGTGCAGATGTTCGAGGTCGCCTTGGAGCGGCGGATGTGCTGCTCGCGGGCCTGCAGTGTCAGCACGTAGCCCGGCTTGCCGTCGGCATCCTCGGCGCGGCCGACGATACGCCCCGGCATCTGCCGGATGTGCTTCTTGCGCGTAGTCATGAAGCCGAAGTACGGCCCGCCGGAGGACAGCGGGGCACCCAGCGGCTGGCCCTCGCCCACCACGATGTCCACACCATTCTCGCCCCACTCGCCCGGCGGCTTCAGCAGCGCCAGCGAGACCGGGTTGACCACGGCGATCACCGGGACCTCGCGCTGCTCGGCCCAGCCGGTGAGCGCGTCGACATCTTCCAGGATGCCGAAGAAGTTCGGCTGGCTGATGATCATCGCGGTCACGTCGTCGTCCGCGAACGGCGCCAGCGCCTCGACCGGCGTCTGGCCAGAGGTCTCGTCGAACGGGATCTCGACCAGCTCGATGCCCTGGTTACCGATCAGGGTGTGGATCACGCGGCGATAATCCGGATGCAGCGCGCCTGGCACGAGGATCTTCTTGCTCTTCGAGCGGCGGTTCACGCGCACGGCCATCAGCACGGCCTCGGCCAGCGCGGAGGCGCCGTCGTACAGCGAGGCGTTGGAGGCCTCCATACCGGTCAGGCGGCTGATCATCGTCTGGTATTCGTAGATCAGCTGCAGCGTACCCTGGCTGGCCTCCGCCTGGTACGGCGTGTAGGCACTGTAGAACTCGCCACGCGTGGCGATCTGCCACACGGCCGCCGGGATATGGTGCTCGTAGGCCCCGGCGCCGATGAAATTGGACGCCATGCCGTCCCGCGCCGCACGCTCCTGCATCAGACGCGAGATCGCCATCTCGTTCAGTCCCTCGGGGACCTTTTCGAGCGCCGGTGCGCGCAGTTCTTTCGGGATCTCGTCGAACAGATCCTCGATGGAATCGGCGCCGATGCGGTCGAGCATCGAGCGGATGTCTTCTTCGGTATGCGGGATAAAGGGCATGTCGTACTCGCTTTCGCTACTGCGAAGTTCGGATCGGGCCCCGGGCCGGATGCCCGGGGCGCCTTATCGCTCCAGCCAGGCCGGCTCCGTCAGGAACCGACCCATCGGGAACGTCGGATCAGGACTCGGCCTCGACGTGCGCGGCGTAGGCGTCGGCGTCCATCAGGGCGTCGAGCTGGCTCGCGTCGGAGGGCTTCATCTTGAACAGCCAGCCCTCGTCGAACGGCGACTCGTTGACCTTCTCGGGGCTGTCGGCCAGCTCTTCGTTGGCCTCGGTCACCTCGCCGGACAGCGGGGCGTACACGTCCGAGGCGGCCTTGACCGACTCGACCGTCGCGCAGGCGGAACCGGCCTCGACCGAGCTGCCCGCCTCCGGGGCCTCCACGAACACCAGATCGCCCAGCAGTTCCTGCGCGTGATCGGTAATGCCGATGGTCACGCTGCCGTCAGCCTCCTGGCGCACCCACTCGTGGCTCTTGGTGTACTTCAGATCCTTCGGTGCTTCGCTCATGACGTCTTCCTTTTTCGTTTGGATCCCGCCTGCGCAGTGTAGTCTGTGGCAAGCGGCATGAGGCAATAAAATCGCTAGCGATTCAGTTCGATCTGTGGCTCGCCGTTACGCACGAATACGGGCTTGACCACCCGCACCGGCAGCATGCGCCCGCGGATGTCGGCCTGCAGTTCCTCGGCGTCCACCGCGGCCGGGATGCGCGCAAACGCAACCGACACGCCCAGGCTCGGCGAGAAGCTGCCGGAGGTCACCACGCCGTCGCCGGCCGCGGTCTCGATACGGGTGCCGCCGCGCAGCACGCCGCGACCCTCGAGCACCAGCCCGACCATGCGCTCCGGCACACCCTCGGCCTTCCACTGTTCGATGGCCTTGCGGCCGATGAAGTCGCGCTCGGCGTCCTTCAGGGCGATGGTCCAGCCGAGATTCGCGGTCAGCGGATTGGTCTGGTCGTCCATATCCGTGCCGTAGAGGTTCATGCCGGCCTCCAGGCGCAGCGTGTCGCGCGCACCCAGGCCGATCGGGTTCACACCGGCGTCCTTCAGCTGTTCCCAGAAGCCGTCGGCCTCCGCCTGCGGCAGCATCACCTCGAAGCCGTCCTCGCCGGTGTAGCCGGTGCGGGCAACGAACCAGGAGCCGTTCCAGACGGCGGAGAACGGCTTGAGATCGCCGGCCGAGCGCAGGTCTTCCGGCAGCAGCGGCAGCGTCTTCTCCACCGCCTGCGGGCCCTGGATCGCGATCAGCGCGAACTCCGGGCGCGGCTCGACGTTCGCGTCGAAGCCCTTTACCACCTGCTGCATGTGGGCGATATCGCCCTCGGCGGTCGCGGCATTGACTACGGCGCGGTAGCTGTCGCCCCCGGTCCAGTAGATGATCAGGTCGTCGATCACGCCGCCGGACTCGTTCAGCATGCAGCTGTACAGGGCGCGGCCCTCGGTCTTCAGCTTGGCGACGTCGTTGGCCAGCAGGTAGCGCAGAAAGGCCTGCGCCTGCGGGCCGTGGATATCGACGACCTGCATGTGCGAGACATCGAACATACCGGCCCCGGCGCGCACCATCTTGTGCTCCTCCATCTGGGAGCCGTAGTGCAGCGGCATCTCCCAGCCGGCGAAATCGACCAGCTTGGCCCCGGCGCGCTGGTGCGCGGCGTGAAGCGGCGTTTTCTTCAGACTCATCGTTTGTCGCCTTGCATCCGTATTCATGAGACGGACCGTCTGCCGGCCCGATGCGTCCCCTACGTATACGCGGGGCATAAAAAAAGGGCGGCCAGCAGGGTCTACCTGCCAGCCGCCCCTCTGTCCTGAAACCTGAGAGTTTGCGCCGTGCCAGCGATTACTCGCTGCAGGGCCGCCCCCTTCGGTGGGCCGTCGCCGGCCGCTCTCCAGAGTGTGTCTTCTGCACCGTTCCGGTCCGGTAGCCTGAGCGATTCCGGGCGGATGTTGCGCCTTCGGCGTCTGCCAATCGACTTGCGATCGCAGATCTCTTCCAGAACGGTGTGCGGGCATTGTCGGGCACCCGCAGACGAAACTAATTGTACACCCAAATACCTCCTTCGCGAAAGCCCGGACGGCTGGCGGCGACTTTTCGGCGGCGGGCTTGCAGCCCCACTTCACCCCAAGCCGAACCTCAGGGGCGCTGCCACTACACGCCGCGCAAGAACAGTACCGGAGCCCGCGCCAGCGCTACAGCGCCAGGTCGATCGCCAGGAGCGCGACGAAGCCGACCAGCACGCCGACGGTCGCCTGGGCCTCGTGCCCCTTGCGGTGCGATTCGGGGATGATTTCGTGGCTGATCACGAACAGCATCGCCCCCGCGGCGAAGGCCAGGCCCCAGGGCAGCAAGAATTCCATCAGCGTGATCGCGCCGGCCCCGATCAACCCGCCGATCGGCTGCACCAGGCCGGTCAGCAGGGTTACGCCGAATGCCGCCCACTTGCTGTAGCCCAGCGAGAGGAGCGCAATCGCCACCACCAGCCCTTCCGGGATGTTCTGCAGACCGATCGCGATCGCCAGGGTGATGCCATCGCTGACATCGTCGCCGCCGAAGCCGACCCCGACGGCCAGACCCTCCGGCAGGTTGTGCAGGGCGATCGCAAAGATGAACAGCCACACCCGCCGGATCTTCGCGGGATCGGCCCCGCTTTGGGGGCCGATGTGAAAGTGCTCGTGCGGGACCAGCTTGTGCAGCGCCAGCAACGCCCCGCCGCCGAGGGCCATACCCACCGACAGCACCAGGATCGCCATGCCGACCCCGCCGTACTGAACCTCGGCGTGCTCCACCGATGGCAGCACCAGTTCGAAGGCTGTGGCCGAGAGCATGACCCCGGCCCCGAAGCCCATCATCGCGTCCTCGACCGACTGGCTGATACGCCGCAGGAAAAAGATCGGAATCGCGCCCACGGCGGTCATCAGACCGGCAACAAAGCTCGCCAGCAGACCGATCTGCAGGGTGCTCATGTCCGCGATACGCCCTTCCAGGGTCGGCCAGATCACGCTGACCAGCCAGATGAACGCCGCCAGTACGATCAGTGATCCGACCAGAAAAACCCGCGGAACGGGCTTGGCCGAATCCTCGGTGTTCTGGTCAATCTGCTCCTGTCGATCCTGCGTCATAGTCATTCCCTGAGACCCATTCCCTTTGCTGTTGAGAAGGCGGGATTTCAACCCGGTTCCCGCCTGTTTTCTATTGCGGTGTTCGAGATTGCCTATCGTCAACGCGGAAAAGGCGCGGTACATTCGCCCGGAGCGCCCCCTGCATGCCCGGCAAAAGGAGCTTCGCAATGCTCGAGACCCTCGACCAGTTCCTCGGTGGTACCGCTAGCCTCCTGTGGGGCAACCCGATCACGCTGATCCTGCTGCTGGGTACGGGACTCTACCTGACCATCCGCCTGGGACTGGTGCAGGTCGTCGCCTTCCGCCAGGGCTGGCGCGCGCTGCGTGGCACCGATGGGCGTGCCGGGGGCGCTGGCCAAATCTCGCCATTCCAGGCCCTGTCCACGGCCCTGTCCGGCACCATCGGGACCGGGAATATCGCCGGCGTCGCCACGGCCATTGCCCTCGGCGGCCCCGGGGCCCTCTTCTGGATGTGGGTAACCGCCTTCTTCGGCATGGCCACCAAGTTTGCCGAGACAACCCTCGCCGTGCGCTACCGCGAAGTGGGACCGGACGGCACCATCGCCGGTGGCCCGATGTTCACCCTGCTGCACGGCCTGAACATGAAGAAGATGGCGATCCTGTTCGCCGCCTTCACCCTGATCGCCTCGTTCGGCATCGGCAACATGGTGCAGGCGAACTCTGTAGTCGATGGCCTGACCTTCATGGTCCCGAACCTGCGCGCCGATGACGACATCATGGGCTGGATGGCGCTGATCATCGGCCTGACCATGGCCGTGCTCGTCGCCCTGGTAATCATTGGCGGGGTCAAGCGCATTGCGATGATCGCCTCCGCCATCGTGCCGTTCATGGCCGTGGTGTACATGATCGGCGCGTTCATCGTGATCGTCGCCAATATCGAGGCCGTGCCGGCCGCGGTGGCCACCATCCTGAACCTGGCGCTGAACCCCTGGGCGGCCGGCGGCGGCGCGATCGGTCTGGCCATCCAGTACGGCGTCGCACGCGGCATGTTCTCGAACGAAGCGGGCCTGGGCTCCTCGGCCATGGCTCACGCCGCGGCCAAGAACGGCGATCCGCCGCGCGAAGGCTCGGTGGCCATGCTCGAGCCGTTCATCGATACCATCGTCGTCTGTACCCTGACCGGCCTGGCGATCGTGGTCACCGGCGCCTACATCGACCGCGCCGACGACGTGGTCGGCGCCTCGCTGACCGCCACCGCGTTCAGCACCACGCTCGGTCCGTTCGGCGCGATGGTGGTCGGCTTCAGCCTGATGCTGTTCGCCTTCTCCACGATGATCGCCTGGTCCTACTATGGCGACCGCTCGGCCTACTTCCTGTTCGGCGATCGTGCGGTGATGCCCTATCGCATCGCGTTCGTGATCCTGATCGTCATCGGAGCCACCATCCCGCTGGGCATGGTCTGGAACTTCTCCGACATCGCCAACATCCTGATGGCCGCCCCCAACCTGATCGCGCTGATCCTGCTGGCCGGGCTGGTGAAGAAGCTGCGCGACGATTATGTTTCCGGTCGCCCGATGCCCGATCGCCATGACGGCTGAGCACCAGCACGCCCCGCATGACCCGTTCGCCCAGGGCCCGGCACGGCCAGACGGGGCCATGCTGGTGCGCGAGGTCGAGATGGCGCTGGCCGAGGACCTGGGGCCCAATGCCCTGGCCGGCGACATCACCGCGGCACTGGTACCGGAGGATCGCGTCGCCCGCGCCACTCTGCTGCTGAAAGAACCCGGCGTGCTGTGTGGTCAGGCGTGGTTCGATCGCGTTTTTGCGAGCCTCGCACCCGAGATCCGTATCGACTGGCAGGTAGCCGAGGGCGCCGCGCTGGAACCCGAGGGCGCACAGCCCGTTGCCACGCTCGAGGGCCCGGCCCGCGCCGTACTGGCCGCCGAGCGTGCCGCGCTCAACCTGCTGCAAACATTGTCCGGAACCGCCACCGAGACCGCCCGTTGGGTCGCCCGCCTGGGCGACGCCCACAGCCGCATCCTCGATACTCGCAAGACACTGCCGGGCCTGCGTCACGGGCAGAAATACGCCGTGCGCATCGGCGGCGGCTATAACCACCGCCTCGGGCTATGGGATGCCGTGTTGATCAAGGAGAACCACATCGCCGCCTGCGGCTCGATCGCGGCCGCCGTGGAGCGCGCCCGCGCGCTCGGGGCCGGGCGCTGGGTGGAAGTGGAAACCGAGAACCTGGACGAGGTCAATCAGGCCTTGGCCGCGGGCGCCGACGTGATCATGCTGGACGAACTCTCGCGGGACGACCTCGCCACCGCCGTTCAGCGCATCCGGGGGCGGGCCATCTCCGAGGCCTCGGGCGGGGTCACGCCGGACAGCCTCGCCGAGATCGCGGCCACCGGCGTCGACTACATCTCGGTCGGCGCCTTGACCAAGCATGTCCGCGCCATCGACTTCTCCCTACGCCTCGACTCGTAACCGCTTCACGCCAAGCCACGCTGCGAGGCTTTATCAAGCGGTCTGCGTTCGTTCCGGCTGGGCCTGGTTCGACCTCTGGAGTTTACGGTGGCTTCGTCCGGCCGCCTGCCTGCGCTGACTCGGCAGCGCGCCCCGAGGTACTTTCTTGCTTGCCCAAGAAAGTACCCAAAGAAGGGCACCCGGATTCCGCCCGGGGACCTTGCTCCAGGGCCCTCGGGCCGGCGGCGCTGAAACTCGCT
>NZ_KB906520.1:0-217679 GCF_000381425.1 Thioalkalivibrio sp. ALRh | reverse complement strand
AGCGAGTTTCAGCGCCGCCGGCCCGAGGGCCCTGGAGCAAGGTCCCCGGGCGGAATCCGGGTGCCCTTCTTTGGGTACTTTCTTGGGCAAGCAAGAAAGTACCTCGCGGCGCGCTGGCGAGACAGCGCAGGCAGGCGGTCGGACGAAAGCACCGTAAACACCAGATGCTGAACAAGGCCCAGCCTCACAGCGGCTGGTTGCCAACCACCGTTCAGGTGATAACCGAGGGTGGCAACTTGCAGACATACGCCCCGGCGTGCCGGGCGATGAGGGGGAAGCGCCGGGTGGCGGGATTTGCGAGACTGATCCTATGGCGATGAAAAAGCGAATCACGGTTGGGCTCATCGTGCTGGCAGGGGTGGCCGCGCTGGTATGGGCGCTGCGCCCGCAGCCGGTGCCGGTATCGCTGACCACGGTCGAGGCCGGCCCGTTCGAAGAGACCGTGCGCGAGGAAGGGCGCACGCGGCTGCGCGACACCTTTACGGTGTCGGCGCCGATCGCCGGCTTCCTGCATCGCGTCCGGCTCGAGGAGGGCGATGCCGTCGAGCTCGGCGACGCGCTCTTCCGCATGGAGCCTTTGCCGACCCCGGCGCTGGATGCACGTTCGCGTGAGCAGGCGCGCGAGAATCTCGCCGCTGCTCGGTCGCGGCTGCGAAGCGCCGAGGCGAATCTGGAGAACCTGCAGTCGGAGGCCCGCTTCGCGGAATCGGAATATCGCCGTTATCAAGAGCTGTTCGACCGGGGTGCGGTTTCCGCCACCGAGGTGGAGCGTATGGAGACCGCACGCGATCGGGCGCGCTCGGCGGTTCGCGCCGGCGAATCCGCGGTGGAGGTCGCGCGCAGCGAGGTCGAGAGCGCGCGGGTGGTGCTGGATATTGCCAGTGGACAGATGCCGGAGTCCGAGGCCGATGCCCTGACGGTTCGTTCGCCCGCCGCAGGCGTGATCCTGGAGCGGTATCGCTGCTGCGAGGGCACGATCGGGGCCGGCGAGCCGGTGCTGGTCGTGGGCGATCTCGACGACCTCGAGGTCCAGGTGGATCTGCTGTCCATGGACGCGGTGCGCGTGGTGCCGGGCATGCGCGTGCGCCTGACCGACTGGGGCCGCGATGCCGAACTGGAGGGCACCGTACGCCGGGTGCAGCCTTTCGGCTTTACCAGGATCTCCGCGCTGGGCGTGGACGAGCAGCGCGTGCCGGTGATCCTCGACCTCGACGCGGTGGAGGCCCGCATGGCCGGGCTGGCGGTGGGCTACCGCGTGGAGGCCGAGTTCTTGCTGTGGGAAGGGGATGAGGTGCTGCAGGTTCCGACCAGCGCGCTGTTCCGCGACCGCGGCGAGTGGTCGGTGTTCGTGGTCGAGGACGGCCGTGCCGAGCCGCGCCGGGTCGAGGTGGGGCGTCGCTCGGGTTTCGCCACGCAGATCCTCGAGGGCCTGGAGGCGGGCGAGCGTGTGGTCACCCGCCCGGGGGACCGCGTGCAGGCTGGCACGCGCGTGGTCGAGAACTGACCGCTGTAGATGGCGAAAGAGTTGAATGAGGCGCCGCAGGCCCGGACGCTGGAAGATCTCCTGAACCCCCTGGATGCCGCGCTGGCGTCGCACGGCGCCGCCGTGCTGGTGGCCGAACCCGGTGCCGGCAAGACCACCCGCGTCCCGCTGCATCTGGCCGCCTCCAGCCCCGAGGACCGTGTGATCGTGCTGCAGCCACGCCGGCTGGCCGCGCGCATGGCGGCGACCTACATGGCCGGGCAGCTCGGTGAAGCGCCCGGGAAGACGGTCGGCTATCGCGTACGCGACGAGCAGAAGGTCTCGGAGCGCACCCGGGTGGAGCTGGTCACCGATGGGCTGTTCCTGCGGCGCATCCAGGGTGACCCGCTGCTGGAAGGGGTCGGCACCGTGGTCTTCGACGAATTCCATCTGCGCCGTCCGGAGGCCGAGCTGGCACTGGCCTTTGCGCTGCAGGTGCGCCGGCTGCTGCGCCCGGAGCTGCGCATCGTGGTGATGTCGGCGACCCTCGACGACGAGGCCGTGGCCAGGTTGCTGGCCGGCCCGAAGGCAGATGCCGTTCCGGTGCTGCGAGCGCGCGGGCGGCAGTTCCCGGTCGAGGTCCGTTATGCCCCAACGGCCAAGGATGCGCCGCTGGCCGACGGCGTGGCGCAGGCGGTGCGGGACGCGCTGGCGGCGGAGACGGGCTCGATCCTGGTCTTCCTGCCCGGCGAGCGCGAGATCCGCGAAGTGGCCGCGCGCCTGGGTGAGGGGGTGGACACGGCCTCCGGCCCCGCGCAGATCGCGCCGCTGTTCGGGCGGCTGTCGGCGCAGGAGCAGGCCCGGGCCGTGGGCCCGGCGCCCGCGGGCGAGCGCAAGGTGGTGCTGGCGACCGACATCGCCGAGACCAGCCTGACCATCGAGGGCGTGCGCGTGGTGATCGACGCGGGGCTGTCCCGCGAGCCGCGCTTCGATGCGGCGACCGGGCTCTCGCGCCTGGTGACGCTCCCGGCCTCGAAGGCCGCCGCCGAGCAGCGCGCCGGGCGTGCCGGACGCACCGAGCCCGGCGTCGCGATCCGCCTGTGGGCGCGGGCCGACGAGGTCGCGCGCCCGGACTACGCGACGCCGGGGATGCAGCAGGTGGACCTGCTGCCGCTGGCCCTGGAACTGGCCGGCTGGGGCGAGGCGGTGGCCGAACTGGACTGGCTTGAGCCGCCGCCCGCGCAGGGCCTGGCCTCCGCGCAGGCGGTGCTAGCGGAACTGGGTGCGGTGGATGCCACCGGTCGGATGACCGGGCATGGGCGGGCCCTGCTACGCCTGCCGACCCACCCGCGGCTGGCGCACATGCTGTTGCGGGGCCGCGAGCGGGGGCTGGCACGCCTGGCCTGCGAACTGGCGGTAGCCGTGGAGGAACCGGGTGTGGCCGGGCCGGGGGCTCCGCTGGAGCTGGGTGCGCGCCTGGAGCGCGCGCGGCGCTCCGGTGGCCGGGCCTGGCAATCCGGGCTGCGGCGTCTGGAGCAGGCGCTGGCGCGAGCCGGGGACCGCCCCGCCGTTATGGATGCGGTACTGGACGAAGGCGCGGCGCTGGGCGTGCTGGCGGCGCTGGCCTGGCCGGAGCGCATCGCGCGCCGCCGCGGCGAGGCGGCCGGTCGCTTCGTGATGGGGAACGGTCGCGGCGCGTGGCTGCCGGAACGCGAGCGTCTGGCGCATGCCGACTATCTGGTGGCGGTGGACTGCACGGATGCCGACCGCGAGGCCCGCATCCGCTGTGCGGTGGCGCTGGATCTGGCCGCACTGGAGCAGGAGGCGCCGGAACTCTTCCACCGCGAGACGCGCTGCGACTGGGTGGAGGACGGCGCGCGGCTGGAGAACGCGCGGATTCGACGGATCGGCACGCTGGTGGTGGAGCGGCAGATGGTCGCGCTGGACGACCCCGCCGCCACCGTCCCGCGTTGGTGCGAGCGGCTGCGCCGCGAGGGCCTTGCACTGATGCCCTGGGATGACGCCGCGACCCAGTTCCGTGCGCGCATCCAGCTGTTGCACGAAACCATGCCGGGGGCCGGTTTTCCGGATCTGCGCGACGACGCGCTGCTGATGACCCTCGAGGACTGGCTGGGGCCGTATCTGGCAGGGATTACACGGCGCCGGGATCTGGAGCGGCTGGATCTGGCGGCGATCCTGCGCGCACGGCTGGACTGGGGCCACCAGCAGCAACTGGAGCGGGAGGCGCCGGCGCGGATCGAAGTCCCCTCCGGTTCCGCTCACCGCATTGATTACACGCAGGACCCGCCGGTGCTGGCGGTTAAGCTGCAGGAGCTGTTCGGCCTGGGCGAGACGCCCCGGGTGGCGGGCGGCCGCGTGGCGCTGGTGCTGCACCTGCTGTCGCCGGCACGGCGACCGGTGCAGGTCACCCAGGATCTCGCCAGCTTCTGGGAGAATGGATATCCGGAGGTGCGCCGCGAGCTGAAGGGGCGTTATCCGAAACACCCCTGGCCGGAGGATCCATGGAATGCGCCGGCCACGCGGCATACGAAGCGGCGCGGCTAGGAAGAGTCGGGTCTGGCGGGGGCTTCGCCTGCAAGCAGGTTCCCACAGGAGCTTGAGCAACACAGGACGCTGTGCGTCACCCTCTGTGTCGTCATCCCGGAAACCGCGGAGCGGTTAGCCGGGATCTCGGGCGTCGGGGTGGTGCATGGCTGCGGAGATCCCGGCTCTTCGCTGCGCTGCGGCCGGGATGACGAGGTGAGGTGACGCGGCCGGATTGACGCAGTGGGACGCGGCTGCGGCCGGGATGGCGAACTGGGGTGCGGCGGCGGGATGACGATGCGGCGGGTGGCGTTCTCGGGTAGTGTCGCGTTCAGAGCCTACCCGGGCCGAGTGCGAGGAAACGAACCGCGATGCTGAAGTTCCTGACCGTTGTCCTGATCCTGCTGTTTGTCTGGTGGCGGGTATCGCGCTGGCTGGAGGTGCGGCGGCGGCGGGCGCGCGGCGAGGATGTTTCCTACGAAGTGCGGGTGAAGGGCTTTCGCCCGATCACGATCCTTAGCGTCATCTTTCTGATTCTCTACGGGGGATACGTGATCTGGTTTGCTCTGACGGAGTGGGCGGATTTGTTCTAGCTGATTGAATCAGCGTTCCTCGGGAGGGGCCGCGCGTACTCGGGCCTGGGTCGAGCGCCATATTTTTGTGATGCAGTGCCTGAAACGATGGTGCGCACCGTGGCAGATCAAGGCCGGGTGGTTACGGTCGAACGACCCCCTCATGCGAGCCCTCTGTGGAAAACCAGCCGCAATCGAATATCGAATTCAGCGCCTTCGAGCGGACCTTGTTCCGCTATGTCGCCGTGCTCGCCGCCTTCATGGTGCTGACCGGGCTGGTGGCCCTGCTGGTCTGGTTGCTGGGGCAGGTGGTGTCGTTTTTCTACGCGCTGCTCTTGCCGCTGTCGGTGGCCGGGGTGCTGAGCCTGATCCTCTACCCGGTGGTGCGCTGGCTGCAGCGGATTGCGGGATTCTCGCGGATGGGGGCGGTGAGTTCGCTGTTCGGTGTGGTGTTGATTGCGCTGGTGGTTGTCGCCGTACTGGTGGTGCCCACGGCGAGCCATCAGGTTCAGGAGTTCATCAAGGGTGCCCCGGAGCTGGCGGAGAATGCCTACGAGTCATTCTCGCGCAATTTCCCTGACGCCACCGAGCGCGTGGCCTCGATGCTGGAGGACCTGGATCTCCAGAGCATCATGCCGAACCTGGAGGGTGTGGGCTCGCAGCTGATGCACTACGTGACGGTAGTCGTCGGGCTGGCCTTTGTGCCCTTGTATCTGTTCTTTGCGCTGCTGTCCGGCGAACGCCTGAAGGAGGGCGGGCGCGAGGTCTTGTCGGTCTTTCGGCCCCAGACCCAGCGCGAGCTGATGTTCCTGGGCCGCCTGTTTGTCGGCTATGTGACGGCGTTCTTCCAGGGGCAGGTGGTGATCGCCCTGATCATGGGGGTTCTGCTGGCCGCCGGGTTCTCGCTGATCGGCCTGCAGGCGGCGATCCTGTTCGGGTTGATGCTGGGGTTTCTCAATATCGTGCCCTATCTGGGGACGATCGTCGGCTTGACGCTGGCTCTTCCGGTGGCCTATCTCCAGCCTGAGGGTGGCGGATTGACCCTGGTTGCGCTGGTGCTCGTGGTGTTTGCCCTGGTGCAGCTGATCGAGAGCTGGCTGCTCACGCCGAAGATCATGGCGGATCGCTCCGGACTGCATCCGGCGATTGTCGTGATCTCGATTTTCTTCTGGGGGACGGCGCTGGGTGGCATCATCGGCATGATCCTGGCTGTGCCGTTGTCGGCGTTTGTGGCCAGCCTCTGGAAACACTTCAGGGTCAAGTGGAGTACGGCCCTGGTGGATACCTCGGAAGTGGCCGAGGAAGACCCGGAAATCCTGACGGGGTTGAGTGGTTTCGATGACCCTGCAACCAATTCCGCGGGGGATGGGTCGGAAGATGATCCAGGCCCGCGATAGGGAGTGCGTGTAATGGCAACGACGAAAAGCAGCAGTGCGAAGAAACAGGACGAAGCGGAGCATGATGCCTCCACCACTGAACGTGTGGCGGCCCAGGCCCACGAGGCCGTGGACCGCGTGGCGGAGCATGCCGGTACGGCCGAGGAACGCATCCGCGAGGGCCTTTCGCATGCGGATGAAGAGGTTCGCGAGCGGGCGGAGAAGGCGCGTCAGAGTTCCGAGGACGTCTTGCGCGTGGTTGGCAACTACGTACGCGACAACCCGCTGACCGCGATCGGCCTGGCCTTTGTGGCGGGGACCCTGTTCTCGGCCTTGACCCGCCGCAAGTAGGCCATGGCCGCGCAGGACGACGGGCCGGCGCGCGAGCGACCGGACTCCGATACCGCCGACCCCGGGGACGTGATGCAGGACCTCGGCCGAATCCTGGGTGATTCGCGCGAGTTGCTGGGGACCGAGACCCGACAACTGGTGCGCAATGCGGTGGGGGTTATCGTGTTTGCGGTGGTGCTGGGGCTGCTGCTGGTCACGGTGTGGCTGGCGCTGGTCGCGGCCGTGGTGATGCTGCTGCAGGCCTATGCGGGGGTGTCGCCGGCGTTGTCGCTGGTGATCGTGGCGGCGCTGACCGGCGTGCTGGCGTGGCTGGTTGCGCGCGGCATTGGCCGGCTGCTGCACGGCATGACCTACCCGGAGACGCGTGCCTTGGTACGGAATCTGGTCGCACGGCCCGAAAGCCGGGATACCGAGTAGCTCATGGCTGGCACCTGGCTGGGCCTGCGGGGCCGTTCTCGCGAACTGCGCCTGCGGCTGCAGGGTGAGGTCGACGAACTGCGCGACGATGTGCGTGCCACCGGCTGGTGGCGCGCGCTGCAGCGTCTGGGTTCACCGGAGATGATCCCCAGGGCGTTCCTGCTGGGATTTGCAGTCGATCAGCTGCGCGGACTGCGCCTGCTGCGGCCCGTGAAGGCACTGACAGCGGGTGTGCTGGCGGTGACGAAGCTGAGCTGGCTGACCCGGCGCTGGTGGTGGAAGGGCCGGACTCATCCGACCGAGTAAGGTCGAACCCCGGTTTCTCCTTCAGCCGCTCTTGAGGATGCGCGCTCGCTCGCGTTGCCAGTCCTTGTCCTTCTTGGCTGCGCGCTTGTCGAAATCCTTCTTGCCCTTGGCCAGGCCGATCTCCAGCTTGGCGCGGCCATGTTTCCAGTACAGGGCCATGGGGACCAGGGTATAGCCCTTGCGCTCCACCGCGCCGATCAGGCGGTTGATCTCCGAGCGGTGCAGCAGCAGCTTGCGCGTGCGGCTCGGGTCCGGGTTGATATGGGTGGAGGCGGTGGGCAGCGGGGTGATGTGGGCCCCGAACAGGAACGCCTCGCCCTTGCGTAGCAGCACGTACGCCTCGCTGAGCTGGGCGCGCCCGGCCCGCATGGACTTGACCTCCCAGCCCTGCAACTCCAGCCCCGCCTCCAGGCGGTCCTCGATAAAGAAATCGTGGCGCGCCTTGCGGTTCAGCGCGATGGTGTTGGAACCGGCGTCCTTTTTCTTCTTTGGCTTTCCCATGGCCCGCGCAGTGTACTGCACGCGCGGGGCGAAAGCCGAGGAAACACGCACGAACGTACAGGATCGCGGACGCGTTGCGGGTCGGCGCTTGCCGCGTACAGTTGAGCCCGTGGGAAGCCTGCCCCACAATTCCGGGCGACTCGAAGCCCCGCTTGTGCCGCCTGCGCCGTTGACCGCAACTCGATCTGGCTGCGCTGAACGATGGAACGGGTACCACCAACAAGGAGCCGCTGATGCCTGCCACGACTTCCATCCACGGTCAGTGGACGACCCGCCTGGCCTTTATCCTCGCGGCCACCGGGTCGGCTGTCGGGCTTGGCAACATCTGGCGTTTTCCCTATATCGCCGGCGATAACGGTGGCGGGGCCTTCGTGCTGGTTTACCTCGGCTGCATCCTGCTGATCGGCCTGCCGGTGATGATGGCGGAGATCCTGCTGGGGCGGCGCGGCCGCCAGAGCCCGATCAATACGATGGTGACGCTGGCGCGCGAAGAGGGCCTGAGCCGTGGCTGGGGCATGATCGGGTGGATCGGTGTGCTCGCCGGGTTCCTGATCCTGTCGTTCTACAGCGTAGTGGCCGGTTGGTCGCTGTCCTATGTGTTCAAGTCCGGCACGGGCGGCTTCTTGGGCCTGGATGCGGATGGCTCGGAGGCCATGTTCGACGGCCTGCTATCCAATCCCGAGGCCCTGCTGGCCTGGCATACGATCTTCATGGTGATGACCGCGATGGTGGTCGCGCGCGGCGTGCAGTCCGGTCTGGAGAAGGCCGTGACCATCCTGATGCCGCTGCTGTTCGTAATGCTGGTGGTGATGGTCGGCTACGCGATGGTGGAAGGGAACTTTATCGCGGGGCTGGAGTTCCTGCTGTACCCGGATTTCTCGGCGCTGACGGCCAACGCGGTGCTGCTGGCGATGGGGCAGGCGTTCTTCACGCTGAGCCTCGGCATGGGCGCGATCATGATCTACGGCAGCTACCTGCAGAGCGACGCCTCGATCGCGAGGACTTCGGCGGCCGTGGTGGGCGCCGACACCCTGGTGGCGATCATGGCCGGGCTGGCGATCTTCCCGATCGTGCTGGGCGCGGGCCTTTCGCCGGAGCAGGGGCCGGGCCTGATCTTCGTCACGCTGCCGCTGTCGTTCGCGGAGATGCCGGGCGGGCTCTACTTCGGGACGATGTTCTTTGTGCTGCTGGTGTTCGCGGCCTGGACGTCGTCCATCTCCATCATCGAGCCGGCCGTCGCCTATCTGGTGGAGAATGTCGGCATGACGCGCGTGGCCGCGAGCGCCAGCATTGCTATCGCCGCCTGGCTGATGGGAATTGGCGCGCTGCTGTCGCTGAACGTCTGGTCGGATTACACCCTGTTCAACATGGGGATCCTGGACCTGCTGGACTATGTGACTGCTAACATCCTGCTCCCGCTGGGCGGGTTTCTGATCGCGGTATTCGTAGGCTGGCGCATGACCGAGCGCTCGGTCCAGTCCGAGCTGCGCATGAAACTCGGGGGTCTGTACCAGATCTGGTATTTCCTGGTGCGCTTCGTGGCCCCGATTGCCATCCTGTTTGTGTTCCTGCGCGCGGTGGAGCTTATTTGATGTCCTCGACAGTCCGGCGCTCGGCGGAGGTCCCGTACTCCCGCGAGCAGATGTTCGACCTCGTTAATGACGTGGATTCCTACTCGGAATTTCTGCCGGGTTGCCGCAGCTCGCGTGCGCGCATGTGCGGAGAGGATGAGGTGGAAGGGACCATCGAGATGGCCAAGGGCGCCCTGCACAAGTCGTTCACCACGCGCAATCGCGTGCAGCGCCCCGAGCGCATCGACATCCGCCTGGCGGACGGGCCGTTTCGTCGCCTGCACGGCACCTGGAGCTTTACCGAGCTGGACAATGGCCAGACGCGTATCGCGCTGGAGCTGGAATTCGAGTTTGCCAGCCGGCTGATGTCGTTCGCGATCGGGCCGATCTTCCACCAGCTCGCCAACTCTTTTGTCGACGCCTTTGTGCGGCGCGCGCGCGAGGTCTACGGTGCCCGATGATCAGGATGCCGTTAGCCCCGAGGCGGGGCACGGCACAATCCGTATCGAGGTCGCCTATGCACGCCCCGACCGCCAGGTGATCCTGCCGTTGGTCGTGCCCGAGGGCACGACCGTGGACGCAGCCCTGCGCCAGTCGGAGATCGACGCCCAGTTCCCGGAGATCGATCTGGAAAACGCCAAAGTGGGGATCTTCGGAAAGCTCACCCGGCGTGACACGGTGTTGCGCCCGAAGGATCGCATCGAGATCTACCGCCCGTTGATCGCCGACCCGAAAGAAGTGCGTCGTCAGCGGGCCGGCAAGAACCGGAAGAAGCCCGGCAAGGGGGACGCGCAGAAGGCCGGCGATCAGGCGTCCGCAAAGCCCGCGGGCGAGAAGCCGGAGGACGGCGCCGGGGGCGGCAAGGATTCGGCCGGCGATTGAGCCGGCCGGTTGCGATCAGTTGTCGTCGAGCTCGACCGGGTACTGGTCCAGCGCGATCGGCTGCGGCACGTCGGAGTCGACGTAACTGACTACGCCATTCTCGAAGAACACCGTTACGCGGCGCTGCTCCGTCGGCCCGATCCCGGGACGGCGATAGTAGACGTAGTCCCAGCGGTCTTCGCGCTTGAACGCGCCGTCGATCTGCGGCGTACCCATCAGAAAGCGGACCTGCTGCGGGGTCATGCCGGGCTGGATCTGGGCGACCTGTGTCGCGTCGATGACGTTGCCCTGCTGTACATCGAGGCGGAACTGATTGAAGCCACTGCAGGCGGTGAGCAGGCTTGCAGCCACGGCAATAGAAATGAGAATCTTGATCATCGAGCCGGCGGGTCCCCAGAAGTCGGATGGGCCGTTGAACGCGCATGGTACACCAAAGCGTCCGGATGCTCTCAAGCAATCGGGTGACGGGAATCGAAGGATGGAAACAAGCGATCTCAAGAAAGCGGGGCTCAAGGTCACGCTGCCACGGATGAAGATCCTCGAGATCCTCGAGAACTCGGAAACGCGCCACCTGACGGCCGAGGCCATTTACCGCGAGCTGCTCGACTCGGGCGAGGAGATCGGGCTGGCCACGGTCTACCGCGTGCTGACGCAGTTCGAGGCCGCGGGGCTGGTCTGCCGGCTCCACCTGGAGGGCAACCAGGCCGTGTTCGAGCTGGAGCGCGGCGGGCACCACGATCACATCGTCTGCAACCAGTGCGGCCGTGTCGAAGAATTCTTCGACGAGACCATCGAGACCCGCCAGCGCGAGGTCGCGCGCCAGCACGGCTTCTCCATCAAGGACCACGCCCTGGTCCTGTACGGCGACTGCAACGACAGCGCCTGCCCCCACCGCCCCGTCTGACGCGCCCTCGCGCGGCTTTTCAGTCCAGCCGCTTTTCAGGCTGGGCTTGGTTCGTCCTCTGGAGTTTACGGTGCCTTCGTCCGGCCGCCTGCCATGCGCTGTTTCGCCAGCGCGCCGCGAGATACTTCTTTGCTTGTGCAAAGAAGTATCCAAGAAACACGCCCGGGATTCGCCCGGGGACCTTGCTCCGGCCGCGCCAGGCCGGCAGCGCTGAAACTCGCTGCGCTCAGACAGTCAGCGCCTCTCTTCCGGCCTGTCACGCCCTCCACAAGGGGCTCATATCGGGAGGGAAGGTCAAAACCGACGGTGTTTCTGCACCTGTCTAAATCCCGAGCTGTAGGGTGCGTTGAGCGCAGCGAAACGCACCATCCCAACGCCGGGGCAACCCCTGATGCGATTCGCTGCGCTCATCACATCCTACGATGGGGTCTGGCGCCCGCTGGCGGGCGCTGCACGCCAGGGCTGCAGGCCGCGCGTGCCCAGGATGTCGGAACACCTTGTCTCCATCCATTGGCACGAACGTCAGAGCGGCCGTTGTCTTGACCTTCATCCCCCGTATGAAGCCCCTTGCGGAGGGGTCCTCGGGCCGGAAGAGAGGCGCTGACTGTCTGAGCGAAGCGTAGCGCAGCGAGTTTCAGCGCCGCCGGCCCGAGGGTCCTGGAGCAAGGTTCCCGGGCGGAATCCGGGTGCCCTTCTTTGGGTACTTTCTTGGGCAAGCAAGAAAGTACCTCGGGGCGCGCTGCCGAAACAGCGCAGGCAGGCGGCGGACCGAAGCCACCGTAAACTCCAGAGGACGAACCAGGCCCAGCCACAAAGACGTGTGCTGCTGCCACGTCCAACCCGTCAGGGCCCGGGCGCCCGGAGGCCTGGCCTCAGGCCGTGTCGGCCAGGCGCGAGGCGATGTGCGCCGGGGCGAAGCCTTTCTGTGCGCGCAGGTAGGCGGCCAACCGCGCCGCAAAGTCACCGGGGACCGAGGTAGAGACCGCGTCCATGTCGCGCAGCATTTCCCAGCGCGCGGCCAGGCGCGGAAACGCCTCTGGCTCCCAGGGATTATCGATGTCGTCGATCAGGCCGTAGCGCAGCAGGATCGGCGCGAGGGTGGCATCGATCAGGGTGAAGGCATGCCCCGTGAGCAGCGGATCGGCTGCCAGCTCCCGTTCCAGTCGCTCCAGCCCGCGCGAGGCCGCATGGCGTTCCATCTCGAAGGCCTCTTCGTCCGCCGCCGTCATCCAGCGGTACTGCGTCATGGTCTGCTCGCCCAGGTATTCGATCCAGGCGCGCGTGCGGGCCTGCTGCAGCGGCGTGTCCGGCATCAGTGAGGGCGGGGTGATCGCATCGATATATTCGTTAATCACCGCCGATTCGAACAGCACGGTGTCGTGATCAACCTTCAGGATCGGCACCTTGCCGAGCGGAGATTGTTCGCGAAACCAGTCGGGCGGGTCCGCGAGATCGATATAGGTCACTTCGAACGGCGCCTGCTTGTATTTCAGCGTGATCACGCTACGCTGAACGAAAGGACAAAGGTCAAAGCTGATCAGGTGCAGATGCGGGAGTTTCATGACGTATCGAAGCCCCATGCGGGGCCCCATCCTCTGATGGTGGAAAGGCGCGCATTGTCCATGCCCGCGATCCGGCGGGAAAGTCCAGTGTCTCCAGTGCGAGGGTTCCTTGGCCAGGGCTGAGGCGCGCGCCGCGCCCGCCGGCGGGCTGCGCATCGACAAGTGGCTGTGGGCCGCGCGCTTCTTCAAGACCCGCGCGCTGGCCACCGAGGCCGTCAGTGGTGGCAAGGTCCATGTGAATGGCGAGCGCTGCAAGCCGGCGCGCCGGGTGCACCCGGGTGATCGCCTGACGATTCATCGTGGCCAGCAGACCTGGGACATCGACGTGCGGGCGTTGAATGATCAGCGTCGGCCCGCGACCGAGGCGCGCGAGCTGTATGCCGAGACGCCCGAGAGCACGGCCCGGCGCGAGGCCGAGTCCGAGCGCCGGCGCTCGGAGCGGGCGGTGGCCGACAGCGCGCCTATTCGCCGCCCGGACAAGCGCCAGCGCCGCCAGATCCGGCGTTTCATCCGCCAGGACGGACAAGACGAATGAGTGGCCCACCACAAACCCCCTTGCTGGCCGCGGATGTGGTGATCCATCACCCCGCTCACCCTGGCCGTGTCCTGGTGATCGAGCGACGCAACCCGCCCCATGGCTGGGCCCTCCCCGGGGGCTTCGTGGATGTCGGCGAGTCGGTTGAGCTGGCCGCCGTGCGCGAGGCCCTGGAGGAAACCGGTCTGGAGGTCACGCTGGAGGCCTTGCTGGGCGTCTATTCCGATCCTGCGCGGGATCCGCGCGGGCACACCGTCAGCGCCGTATTCGTGGCGCGCGGTGCGGGCGAGGCCCATGCGGCCGATGACGCCGCGGACTGTGCCTGGCTGGACCCCGACGATCAGAGCCAGCCCCTGGTCTTTGACCATCGGCGTATCCTCGATGACTATCTGCGCTACCGCCTGACCGGCGAAACCGCGCCGCTGCGCCTGCAGTTGTCGGGGGCGGGACGAGGAGCCGGGACATGATGTTTGTCCGTCCGGTCCTTTCCCGAACCGGCTTGCTGTTACCATATTGCGCTTTCGTTCACGGAACCCGAACCGAGTGACTCAGGCCGATCCTGCAACCCCGTCCGCCGCGATCCCCGAACCGCGCGTGTATTCACGCGAGGAGCACGGCATCTCGCGTGCCGCGATCGACGATAACGCCCTGAAGGTGCTCTATCGCCTGCGTGATGCGGGCTACCGCGCCTGTCTGGTGGGCGGGGGCGTGCGCGACCTGCTGCTGGGGCGCGAGCCGAAGGACTTCGACATCGCGACCGATGCCACGCCGGACCAGGTGCGCGGGCTGTTCCGTAACTGCCGCCTGATCGGGCGCCGTTTCCGCCTGGCTCATGTCTTGTTCGGCCGCGAGGTGATCGAGGTCGCCACCTTCCGAGCGCCGCACGACGAGGACGAGGGCGGCGACGGGCAGGTGGCGCTGAGCGACGAGGGGCGCATCCTGCGCGACAACCGCTACGGCACGATCGAGCAGGACGCGGTGCGGCGGGACTTCAGCGTGAACGCGCTGTACTACGACATCGACGATTTCTCGGTGCTCGACTACACCGGCGGGGTCGAGGACCTGCGCGAGGGCGTGTTGCGCCTGATCGGAGACGATGTCGAGACGCGGCTGCGCGAGGACCCAGTGCGCATGCTGCGCGCGGTGCGTTTCTCCGCGAAGCTGGGGCTGCGCGTCGCGCCCGAGGTCGAGGCCGGGATACACGAGCTCGCGGGCCTGATGCAGACGGTGGCCCCGGCGCGGCTGTTCGACGAGGTGATCAAGCTGTTCCACAGTGGTGCGGCGGTCACCTGCCTGGATGAACTGGAGCGCTTTGGTCTGTTCGCGCCGATGTTCCCGGAGGCGGCCGAGTGCTTCGCCGATCCGGATGTGGGCGCCGAGCGGCGGCAGTTCCTGGTCGAGTCGTTGCTCAATACTGACAAGCGCATCAACGAAGAGCTTGGGGTCAACCCGGCGTTTCTTTATGCCGCGATCCTGTGGGCCCCGGTGCAGGTGGCGGCGACCCGGCGCATCGAGGACGGCGAGCAGGAGATCCCGGCCTGGCAGCAGGCGATGGCCGAGGTGCTGGATCGCCAGGTGAAGACGGTGTCGATCCCCAAGCGCTTCAGCCTGATCGTGCGTGAGATCTGGGAGCTGCAGGCGCGGCTGGAACGGGCGCGGGGTGGCCGCGCGCTGCGCCTGCTGACGCATCCGCGTTTCCGAGCGGGATACGATTTTCTCTGCCTGCGCGCCCGCGCGGGCGATGCCGACCCGGAACTGTGTCGCTGGTGGACCGAGTTCCAGGAGAAGGACGAGGGCGAGCAGAAGAAGATGGCTGGGGGCGGCGGCAAGGGTAAGGGCCGTGCCCGCCGTGGCGGGCGTCGCCGAAAACGTCGACGCACGGGCGATGGCGAAGCCGGCAGCTCGAATGACGGCGGGGATGCGGCATGACCGACGCTGGTTTGCAGGTGTTCGTGGGCATCGGCGCCAATCTTGGCGACCCCGAGGATCAGGTGCGCGAGGCCTTTCGGCGCCTGGCCGGTGACGTGCCGCAGACGCTGCTGACGGGGCAGTCGCGGCTGTACCGAAACCCGCCGATGGGCCCGCAGGACCAGCCGGACTACGTGAATGCCGTGGCCCGGCTGCACACCCGGCTCGAACCCCTGGAGCTGCTGCATGCGCTGCAAGCGATCGAGGCCGACTGTGGCCGCGAGCGCGATGGCACCCGCTGGGGGCCGCGCCTGCTCGACCTGGACATCTTGCTGTACGGGGATCAGGTGCTGGACCTGCCCGGGCTGCATGTACCCCATCCGGGCCTGGCCGAGCGCGACTTCGTGGTCCTGCCGCTGGCCGAGCTGGCACCGGGTCTGAAGATTCCGGGTGAGGGCCTGATCGAGCGGCTCGCCCGCCGCTTCGATGGCGCCTCGCTGGTCGCGCTGGAGGACCCGAACGTTGCCCGTGCTGGAGGGCAGCGGTGAGTCTGAGCAACTTCGATTTTGTTGCGGTGGAAGGACCGATCGGGGTGGGCAAGTCCAGCCTCGCGCGTCTGCTGTCGGAACACCTGCGGGCTGAGGGAATTTTTGAAGCACCGGACGAGAACCCGTTCCTCGAGCGCTTCTACCAGGAGCCGGACAAACACGCCCTGGCCACGCAGCTGCATTTTCTGGTGCAGCGTGTGCGGCAGCTGACGCCGGTCAGCCAGAAGGGCCTGTTCGAGCAGCGCCACGTGGCCGACTACGTGATGGACAAGGACCCGCTGTTCGCCGAGCTCAACCTGCACCCTGACGAGCTGGAGATCTACCGCGAGATGTTTCGGCATCTGCGCGCGGGTCTGCCACGACCTGATCTGGTGATCTACCTGCAGGCGCCCGTGGAAGTGCTGCTGGACCGCATTCGCCAGCGTGCGCGACCGTACGAACGTCACATCGAGGCGCATTACCTGGAACGCCTGAACGCCGCCTATGCGGAATTCTTCTATCATTTCGAAGGGGCGGCACTGGTGATCGTGAACGCCACCGAGATCGACTGGGTGAACAATCCGGCCGATTTCGAACAGCTGGTGCAGTTCCTGGAGCCGATCCAGGGTGGCCGACACTATTTCAATCCGCTGCCGATCACGCTCTGACGTGCGGCAGACCGATCCCGCCCGGGAGGCAGACTGATGCGGCCGATCACGGTCAATACGCTGGCCAGGCGCAAGCAGGCCGGCGAACCGATTACCTGTCTGACGGCGTATGATGCGTCCTTTGCCGCGCTACTGGATCGCTGTGGCGTGGACGTCATCCTGGTCGGGGATTCGCTCGGCATGGTGGTGCAGGGGCACCCGACCACGCTGCCGGTGACAATTGACGACATGTGTTATCACGTCGCAAATGTTGCTCGTGTGACCCATAACGCAATGATCATGGCGGACTTGCCGTTTCTTGGCGACGCCGATGCACCGACCGCGTTGCAGCAGTCCGGGGCCTTGCTGCGTGCCGGTGCGCACATGGTCAAGGTCGAGTGCGGTCTGGCCGAGCTGCCGATCGTCGAGCGCCTGGTGGCCGCCGGGATTCCCGTTTGTGCCCATCTGGGCCTGACGCCGCAGGCGGTGCATCGCATGGGTGGCTATCGTGTACAGGGTCGTGACCCGCACGCCGCCGCCGAGATGGAATCGCTGGCCGCACGCCTGGAAGCGGCGGGTGCCCAGGGCCTGCTCCTGGAAAGCGTACCGGAGGAGCTGGCGAACGCGATCGTGCGCGCGACCGATATCCCGGTGATCGGGATCGGCGCCAGCCCGCGCTGCGATGGCCAGGTCCTGGTGATCCAGGACGTGATTGGTCTGACGCCCGAGCCGCCGCGTTTCGCCCGCGACTTTCTGGGCGACGGTGGCTCGCTGGAGGGCGCAGTTCGCGCCTATTGCGAGGCGGTGCGTGCGCGCACGTTCCCTGAATCCGGCGTGCACACGTACCGTTAGTTCTTTCTTTTTTCCGTCCATGAGGACCCCGGCCCAAGAGACCCCTGGCCCATGAGAATCCTGCGTGACCGGCCCCAGTTGGTGGCCATGCATCGAGAATGGGCCCGCAAGGGCCGCGGAACCATTGCCCTGATCCCCACGATGGGGCACCTGCACGAGGGGCATATGACGCTGATCCGGCATGCCCGGGCGCGTTCGCAGCGCGTGGTGGTTTCGATTTTCGTGAATCCGATGCAGTTCGACCGCCCCGAGGACCTGGAGCGCTATCCGCGCACCCTGGAGGAGGACTCGCGCCTGCTGACCGAGGCGGGTGTGGACGCGGTGTTCTGCCCGTCGGAGGAGGATATGTACCCGGACGACGGCATGCCTCCAGTGCGGGTGGTCGTCCCGGGACTGTCGGAGATGCTGGAGGGGGCTTTTCGCCCGGGGCACTTCGATGGCGTGGCCACGGTGGTGACCAAGCTGTTCAATCTCGTGCGGCCGGATATCGCGCTGTTCGGCGAGAAGGACTACCAGCAGTTCAAGCTGGTCGAGCGCATGGTGCAGGGGCTGGATATCCCGGTACGGGTCGAGGCCATCCCGACGGTACGCGAGAAGGATGGCCTGGCCTGCAGCTCGCGCAACGACCAGTTGCCCGAAGAGGCGCGGGTGATCGCGCCGGAGCTCAAGCGCGTGCTGGACGAAGTGGCCACGGTCTGCCGGGGCGCGACGGTATTCGATGCCGAGCGCATCCCCGAGGTCGAGGGGCGTGCCTGCGATCGTCTCCGCGAGGCCGGCTTCGACCCCGAATACCTGTCCATCCGCCGCGCGCAGGACCTGGCCGAGCCGGAGCATGGCGTGGCGCTGGCCGATCAGGACCTGGTCGTGCTGGCCGCCGCGTGGCTGGCGGAAGTCCGTCTGATCGACAACGTCCGCACCCGCCCGACGAACTGATCCGTGCCCGATTCGGGGTGGGGCATTTGCCGCGCCTGGCACAATCGCGGATAATTTTGCGCCCCCAGAGGTTATCGCCGGGAAAATCGCCGATGCACGTCACCATGCTCAAGGGCAAGCTGCACAAGGCCCAGGTCACTCATTGTGAGCTGGAGTACGAGGGCTCGTGCGCCATCGATACGCGGCTGCTGGAAGCCGCCGGCATCCTGCCGTTCGAGCAGATCCAGATCTACAACGTGGACAACGGCGAGCGCTTCACCACCTACGCGATCGAGGGCGAGCCGGGCTCCGGCATCATCTCGGTCAATGGCGCCGCCGCACACAAGGCGGCGGTGGGGCATCGCGTGATCATCTGCGCCTACGCGCAGATGGAGGCCGCCGCGGCCCGGGAATTCACCCCGAACCTCGTGTATCTCGACGCCCGCAACGCGATCGTGCGCACCGGCCACGGCATCCCGGTGCAGGCCGCCTGAGAAACCACCCCTCGCGTTCGCCCCCGCAGTTGTAGGGCCCGCAGTTGTAGGGAAATGGGCGCACCGCTATCCTCCACACCCATGAATCTCCACGAATTTCAGGCCAAGGCGCGCTTTCGCGACGCCGGCATCCCCGTTCCCGACGGACAGGTGATCACCCACGCTGACGAGCTTCCCGAGGCCTGGCAGGCACTGGGCGGCGAGCGTGTGCTGGTCAAGGCCCAGGTGCATTCCGGTGGGCGTGGCAAGGCCGGTGGCGTGGTGATGGCGGATTCCGCCGAGGCTGCGCGCGAGGCGGCGGAGAAGCTGCTGGGCTCGCGTCTGG
Source organism: Thioalkalivibrio sp. ALRh (assembly GCF_000381425.1). Classification (NCBI taxonomy): domain Bacteria; kingdom Pseudomonadati; phylum Pseudomonadota; class Gammaproteobacteria; order Chromatiales; family Ectothiorhodospiraceae; genus Thioalkalivibrio; species Thioalkalivibrio sp. ALRh. Next base: position 199,031 of record NZ_KB906520.1, on the reverse strand, counting down.
TCACCGGGCAGAGCGGCCCCGAGGGCCTGCCGGTGGATCAGCTCCTGCTGGAGCCAGCCGCCGACATCGCCCGCGAGTTCTATTTCGCCCTGCTGGTGGACCGGGCCCGCGAGCGCCTGGCGCTGGTGGTCTCCGCCGAGGGCGGCATGGACATCGAAACCCTGGCCGCCGAACGGCCCGAGGCGGTGATCACCCTGCCGATCCACCCGGCCACGGGCGTGATGCCGTTTCACGGGCGGCGGGTTGCCTTTGCCCTCGGGCTGTCGGGCGAGCCGGCCAAGGCGATGGCCCAACTGGTGACCAATGCCCATGCCCTGTTCCAGCAGGTGGATGCGCAGCTGCTGGAGATCAACCCGCTGGTGCTGACCGCTGACGACCAGCTGCTGGCCATCGACGCCAAGCTGACCGTGGACGACTCCGCCGCCTACCGCCAGAAGGCACTGATGGCCGAACGTGACGCGCGCCAGCGCGACCCGGCCGAGGAACAGGCGCACGAGCACGACCTCAACTACATCCGCCTGGACGGCTCCATCGGCTGCATGGTGAACGGCGCGGGCCTGGCCATGGCCACGATGGACCTGATCAAGCACCACGGCGGCGAGCCGGCCAACTTCCTGGATGTCGGCGGCGGCACGACGGTGGAGCGGGTCACGGCCGCGTTCAAGCTGATCCTGTCGGACCCCTCGGTGAAGGCGGTGCTGGTGAATATCTTTGGCGGCATCGTGCGCTGCGACCTGATCGCCGAGGGCATCATCGCTGCAATCCGCGAGGTGCAGGTCCAGGTGCCGGTGGTGGTGCGGCTGGAAGGCACGAATGCCGAGCAGGGCCGCGAGGCCCTGGCCAGCTCCGGCCTGGACGTGATCCCGGCCGCGGACCTCGACCGCGCGGCGCGCACCGTGGTGGAGGCCGTGGCATGAGCATCCTCGTCGACCGCGATACGAAGGTGATCTGCCAGGGCTTTACCGGCAAGCAGGGCAGCTTCCACTCCGAGCAGGCGATCGCCTACGGCACCCGTCTGGTCGGGGGCGTGACGCCCGGCAAGGGCGGACAGACGCATCTGGACCGTCCGGTGTTCGATACCGTCGCCGATGCGGTGGCGCAGACGGGTGCGACCGTCAGCATGATCTATGTCCCGGCCCCGTTCGCGGCCGATGCGATCTGCGAGGCGGCGGATGCCGGCATCGAGCTGGCCGTGTGCATCACCGAGGGCATCCCGGTGCAGGACATGATCCGCGTGAAGCAGGTGCTGGCCGGCAGCCCGACCCGCCTGATCGGCCCGAACTGCCCCGGCATCATCACCCCGGATGCCTGCAAGGTCGGCATCATGCCCGGCTATATCCACCAGCGCGGGCGCATCGGCATCATCTCGCGCTCCGGCACCCTGACCTACGAGGCCGTCAAGCAGACCTCGGATCGGGGCCTGGGCCAGAGTACCTGTATCGGTATCGGTGGCGACCCGATCCAGGGGCTTGACTTCGTCGACTGCCTGCGCCTGTTCCGCGACGACCCGGAGACCGACGGCGTGCTGCTGGTCGGCGAGATCGGCGGCGATGCCGAGGAACGCGCCGCGCGCTATATCGAGAACGAGTTCGACAAGCCGGTGGCGGCCTACATCGCGGGCGCCACCGCGCCGCCCGGACGTCGCATGGGCCATGCCGGGGCGATCATCGCCGGCGGCCAGGGCACGGCCGAACAGAAGATGGCGGCCCTGCGTGCGGCCGGGGCGAGCGTGGCCGAGAGCCCGGCCGAACTCGGCCAGGCCATGCAGTCCGCGCTCGATCGCGCCTGATACGCCGCGATGGCGTCCACCGATGACCTGCCGCTGGCCCTGGCCCAGATCAACCCGATCGTGGGCGGGCTGGATACGAACCGCCACCTGATCGAGGACGCGATCGAACAGGCCCGCGCCGCCGGTGCGCGCGCGGTGGTCTTCCCCGAACTCGCCCTGACCGGCTACCCCCCGGAGGACCTGCTGCTGCGCCCGGCCTTCCTGCGCGCGGTGGAGCAGTCCCTGGCCGCGATTACACGCTCGGTAGCGGGCATCGACGTGATCCTCGGCGCGCCGGTTACCACCGAGAAGGGTCTGGTGAACGCCGCGCTGTGGCTGCGCGACGGTCGCGAGATCGCGCGCTATGCCAAGCAGGTCCTGCCCAACTATTCGGTATTCGACGAACAGCGCTATTTCGTCGCGGGCGATCAGGCCTGCGTGGTTGAGCTGGCGGGCTGGCGGATCGGCCTGACCGTCTGCGAGGACATCTGGCAGGCGGCGCCAGCCGCTGCCGCACAGGCGGCCGGCGCCGAACTGATCCTGAACCTGAATGCCTCGCCCTATCATCGCGGCAAGGCCGAGGAGCGCCTGCAGGTGGTGGGCGCGCGGGTCGCCGAGACCGGCTGCCCGGTGGTCTACGTGAACCAGGTGGGCGGTCAGGACGAGCTGGTGTTCGACGGCCGCTCCTTCGTGCACGACCCCGCGCATGGCGCGCGCGCGGTGCTGCCGGCCTGGGCGACCGGGTATGCCCTGGTGCAGGGCCGGCGCGGACCGTCCGGGATCGAACTGCAGCCCCGTCCCGAGACCATGCACCTGTCCGCCTGCGGCATCCGCCCGACGCTGACCGACCCCGGCCCGGAGCCGGACGAGGCGGATGCCCGCGACCTCTACCAGGCCCTGATGATCGGCATCCGCGACTATGTCGCCAAGAATGGGTTTCCCGGCGTGCTGCTGGGCCTGTCCGGCGGCATCGACTCGGGGCTGACGGCCGCACTGGCGGTGGACGCCCTGGGTCCGGCCGCCGTGACGGCGGTGATGATGCCGTATCGCTACACCGCGTCGATGAGTATCGAGGATGCCGAGGCACAGGCCCGGCTGCTGGGTATCGAGTACCACGAGATCGCGATTGAGCCGATGGTGCAGGACTTCCTCGAGGGCCTGTCACCGGCGTTCGACGCGATGCCCGCCCATGCGGGGGATGTGACCGAGGAGAACCTGCAGTCGCGCGCCCGCGGGGTGCTGCTGATGGCACTGTCGAACCGCAGCGGCAAGCTGCTGCTGGCGACGGGCAACAAGTCGGAGATGGCCGTCGGCTATTCCACGCTGTATGGCGACATGAACGGCGGCTTTGCCCCGCTCAAGGATGTCTCCAAGCAGTGGGTGTACCGCCTGGCGCGCTGGCGCAATACGCGTGGCGCGGCGATCCCCGAGCGGGTGATCGAGCGTCCGCCCAGCGCCGAACTGGCGCCCGATCAGAAGGATGCCGATTCGCTGCCCCCCTACGAGGTGCTGGATGCGGTGCTGGAGGCCTTCGTCGAACAGGAGCGCTCGGTGGAGGAGATCGTGGCCGATGGCTTTGATCGGGCCACCGTGGAGCGCATCGCGCGGCTGGTTTTCCTGGCCGAGTACAAGCGCCGCCAGGCCCCGCCCGGGGTGCGCGTCAGCCGACGGGCCTTCGGCCGTGACCGGCGCTACCCGATCACCTCCGGCTACCGCCCGGGCTGAGGGCCCTCACGCGCCTGTGGCCCACGCAACGGCTGAGCCGGGGCGCGGGCGCCGCGGTGGCGGTTTGGTACACTTTCGGATGCAAGACGAGCGCCCGCGCGGCGGGCACAACCAAAGGGATTCGCATGAAGAAGATCGAGGCGATCATCAAGCCGTTCAAGCTGGAGGATGTCCGCGAGGCCCTGACCGAGATGGGCATTGCCGGCATGACCGCGACCGAGGTCCAGGGCTTTGGCCGGCAGAAGGGCCATACCGAGCTCTACCGGGGTGCGGAATACGTGGTCGACTTCCTGCCCAAGGTAAAGCTGGAGCTGGTGGTGGATGACGACCGCGTGGACGCCTGTATCGATGCGATCGTGAAGGCCTCGCGCACTGGCAAGATCGGGGACGGCAAGATCTTTGTCTCCGACATGGCCCGCGTGGTGCGTATCCGTACCGGCGAAGAGGGTAGCGAGGCGCTGTAACCCTCGGCCTCGGGCTTTGTCCCGTCATTGCGAGGAGCGCAGCGACGAGACAATCGGCCGGCTCCGGTAATCCCCGGATTCAGGCCTGCGGGTTCAGGAAACCGATTGCCGCGTCGCCTTCGGCTCCTCGCAATGACGGTTTGATTGTGAAGCCGGGGGAGTGCGGATGCTCCCCGGTCAGTTCGTGAAGAACGGCAAGCGGTCGAACACGCGCCACAGGCCGCCGCGCTGCTCGCGGGTCTCGATCGGTTCGCCCGCGCGCACGGCTACGGCGGCGTCGGGATAGTTCAGTTCCAGGACCATCATCGTCGCGTCGGCGTAGTCCTCGAGCCCCAGTTCGGTATAGGCACGCCACAGCACGCCCAGGGCCTGTGGCTGGACCTCGGCACCGGGGTAGGTGGCCAGCAGGTGACGCGCGCGCTCGGCGCCCGCGACCCAGGCGGTGCGCTCCATATAGAACTCGGCCACGCGCAGTTCGTAGGCCGCCAGCGCATTGCGGATATAGACCATCCGCAGGTAGGAATCCTGCGCGTAGCGGCTGTCGGGGAACTCGCGGATCAGACGGTCGAAATCCTGGAAGGCCTGCTCGAAGGGTTCCGGGTCCATCTCCGCCGGATCCCGCGGGAACAGGTTGGCGAGGAAGCCCTGCTGGCGGTTGAAGTTGATCAGCCCGCGCAGGTAGTACGCATAATCCAGGTTCGGGTGGCGCGGATTGAGCTGGATGAAGCGGTCCACCGCGGCGATGGCGGCCTCCGGCTCGCGCGCCTTGTAGTAGGCGTACGGGATCTCGATCTGCGCCTGCTGGGCATAGCGGCCGAACGGGTAGCGAGCCTCGAGGATTTCGTAGTATTCGACGGCCTGATCGTAGTTCCCCTCGTTCAGGGCGTTCTTCGCCTCGCCGTAGAGCTGACTGGCGGACCAGCCCAGCGTCGGGTCCTCGCGTCCGGCGCAGCCGGCAATCACAAGTGCCAGGAGCAGGACGGCGAGCAGGCGCAGCAGGTTTGGAGCAGAAATCACGATGGGGCCTCGCAGATGAAGCGGTGTCCGCGGATTCTACAACATCATGCCGTGCCTGGCCGTTCGCGGGTGCGGGAAAATCGAGACGAGTATCGCCAATGAACGAACCGCGATCTGCGGAACTCCCCGAGGAAGAGGCCGGCCAGCGGCTGGATGCCGCGCTGGCTAGGCTGTTCCCGGAGTATTCGCGCAGCCAGCTGACCCAGTGGCTGAAGGAAGGGGCCTTGACTGTGAACGGTGGCCAGCCGAAACCGCGCACGCCGGTGCAGGGCGGCGAGCATGTCGTGCTGGAGCCCCCGGAGGCCCCGGTCCTGGAGGCCGAGCCAGAGCCCATTGCGCTGGATATCGTCCATGAGGACCCCGCCGTACTGGTAATCAACAAGCCGGCCGGGCTGGTTGTGCACCCGGCGGCGGGGCATCGTGCCGGTACCCTGGTCAATGCCCTGCTGCACCATGACCCGAACCTCTCGCAGCTGCCGCGCGCCGGGGTGGTGCACCGGCTGGACAAGGACACCACCGGGCTGATGGTGGTTGCGCGTACGCCGCAGGCGCAGACCGCGCTGGTGCGCCAGTTGCAGGAGCGTACGGTCCACCGCGAGTACCGGGCACTGGTGCAGGGTCGCGTGATCAGCGGTGCCACCATCGAAGAGCCAATCGGCCGTCATCCGGTGGATCGCAAGCGCCAGGCGGTCACGGGCGGTGGCAAGCCGGCGGTGACCCACTATCGGGTAGCGGAGCGTTTCCCGGCTCATACCCTGCTGAATGTGCGACTTGAGACCGGGCGTACCCACCAGATCCGCGTGCACATGGCGCATATCCGGCACCCGATCGTGGGCGATCCCGCCTATGGAGGGCGCCCGCGCCCGGTGCGTGGCATGGGCGAGGCGGCGAAGGGGGCGCTCGCGGCCTTTCGCCGTCAGGCCCTGCATGCGGCGCGACTGGAATTCGAGCATCCTGACAGTGGCGAAGTGCTCGCCTTCGAGGCACCCGTGCCCGAGGATTTCGAGGCGCTGCTCGTCGCCCTGCGTACCGACCGGGAGGCCGAGAATGACCGCTGAATTGATCCCCACGCTCGCACCGGACTTCGGCGACCTCCCGTCGGGCGTCTGGGCGGTACAGAGCACGCGGGAGGGGGGCGTGAGCACGGGCCCCTGGTACTCGCTGAATCTCGCCCTGCATACCGGCGATGACCCCGAACATGTCGCCGAGAACCGCTACCGCCTGGAACACAGCCTGGGGATCGCGGAGCCCGTCGCCTGGCCGCGGCAGGTCCACGGCACGCGCGTCATCCGGGCCGAGGACCTGCTGGAGGCGTGGGAGCAGGGCGAGGTGATCGAGGCCGATGCGGTATTCACCGACGCGCCCGGTGTGGTCTGTGCGGTGCAGACGGCGGACTGCCTGCCCGTCGTGCTGGCGACCGACGATGGCGAGGCGGTGGCCGTGGCCCATGCCGGCTGGCGCGGGCTGGCCGACGGGGTGCTCGAGGCGGCCGTCGAGGCCCTGCGCATTACTCGCCCCGAGGCGGAGATCCGCGCCTGGATGGGGGCGGCGATCGGCCCGGGGGCCTTCGAGGTCGGGCCGGAGGTGCGTGATACCTTCCTCGATCACGATGTCGAGGCCGCGCCCGCCTTCCGTCCCGGCCCGAACGGGCATTTCCACGCGGACATCTACGCGCTGGCCCGGCACCGGCTGGAGCGCGTCGATGTTGTGCAGGTGGCAGGCGGCGGGCGCTGCACCTATTCGGAGGTCGGGCGGTTCTACTCCTACCGCCGGGACGGCGAGACCGGGCGCATGGGCACGCTGGCCTGGCTCGGGCATCTGGACGAGGAATGACGGCGCGCCACGTGTTCTAAATTCGGTGGCTATCCTTGAAGCGACGGGCATTGCCCCCATGGTTCGTGTCAGTTCATACAGATTTGACCGAGGGGTTTCCCAATGCGAATGGATCGCCTGACCACCAAATTCCAGTCCGCGATCGCCGATGCGCAGTCACTTGCCGTTGGCCGCGACCACCAGTTCATCGAACCGTCCCACCTGCTGCTGGCCTTGCTGGACCAGGATGGCGGTACCGTGCGCCATGTACTCGACCGCGCGGGCGTCAACGTGCGCCAGCTGCGCTCGGCGCTGGGCGAGGCGCTGGACCGCATGCCCCGCGTCGAGGGCGCGGCCGGCGAGGTCCATGTCTCCAATGACCTGGGCCGGTTGCTGAATGTCTGCGACAAGCTGGCCCAGCAGAACAAGGACCAGTACATCTCCAGCGAGCTGTTCCTGCTCGCCGCCGTCGACGAGAAGGGCGGCGTGGGCGAGATGCTGCGCCATGCCGGCGCCAACAAGGACGCACTGGACAAGGCCATTCATGACATTCGCGGTGGTAGCCAGGTGGACAACCCGGATGCCGAGGAGAGCCGTCAGGCGCTGGAGAAATACACCACCGATCTGACCGAGCGTGCCGAGCAGGGCAAGCTGGATCCGGTCATCGGGCGTGACGAGGAAATCCGCCGCTCGATCCAGGTGCTGCAGCGCCGCACCAAGAACAACCCGGTGCTGATCGGCGAGCCGGGGGTTGGCAAGACCGCGATCGTCGAGGGCCTGGCGCAGCGCATCATCAACGGCGAGGTGCCCGAGGGGCTCAAGGACAAGCGCGTACTGGCGCTGGACCTGGGTGCGCTGCTGGCCGGGGCCAAGTACCGAGGTGACTTCGAGGAACGGCTGAAGTCCGTGCTAAAGGAGCTGTCGCAGGAAGAGGGCCGGGTGATCCTGTTCATCGACGAGATCCATACGCTTGTAGGCGCCGGCAAGGCCGAGGGCGCGATGGACGCAGGCAACATGCTCAAGCCGGCGCTGGCGCGTGGTGAGCTGCACTGCATCGGCGCGACCACGCTGGATGAATACCGCCAGAACATCGAAAAGGACGCCGCGCTGGAGCGCCGCTTCCAGAAGGTGCTGGTCGACGAACCCAGCCAGGAAGACACCATCGCCATCCTGCGCGGACTGAAAGAGCGCTACGAGGTCCACCACGGAATCGAGATCACCGACCCGGCGATCGTCGCCGCCGCGCAGCTCTCGCAGCGCTACATCACCGACCGCCAGTTGCCGGACAAGGCGATCGACCTGATCGACGAGGCGGCCAGTCGCATCAAGATGGAGATCGACTCCAAGCCGGAGTCCATGGATCGCCTGGAGCGCCGTCTGATCCAGTTGAAGATCGAGCGCGAGGCGCTGAAGAAGGAATCCGACGACGCCTCGAAGAAGCGCCTCGACACCCTGGAGGGCGAGATCGAGCGCCTGGAGCGCGAGTACTCTGATCTGGAAGAGGTGTGGAAATCCGAGAAGGCCTCGGTCTCCGGTGCCGCGCAACTGAAGGAAGAGCTCGAGCGTGCCCGCATGGAGCTGGAGACGGCCCGCCGCGCCGGGGATCTCTCGCGCATGTCGGAGCTGCAGTACGGGCGGATCCCGGACCTGGAGAAGTCCCTGGCCATGGCCCACGAGATGGAAAGTCAGGAGACCAAACTGCTGCGCACCAAGGTGACCGACGAAGAGGTCGCCGAGGTCGTATCACGCTGGACCGGCATCCCGGTCTCCAAGATGCTGGAGGGGGAAAAGGACAAGCTGCTGCGCATGGAGGAGGCGATCGGCGCCCGCGTGGTCGGTCAGTCCGAGGCGGTCAATGCCGTGGCCAATGCCATCCGTCGCTCGCGGGCGGGCCTGTCCGACCCGAATCGCCCGAACGGCTCGTTCCTGTTCCTCGGCCCGACCGGCGTGGGCAAGACCGAGCTGACCAAGGCGCTGGCCAGCTTCCTGTTCGACACGGAAGAAGCGATGGTGCGCATCGACATGTCCGAGTTCATGGAGAAGCACTCCGTGGCGCGGCTGATCGGGGCGCCCCCGGGCTATGTCGGCTACGAGGAGGGCGGCTACCTGACCGAGGCCGTGCGCCGCAAGCCGTACTCCGTGATCCTGCTCGACGAGGTCGAGAAGGCGCACCCGGATGTCTTCAACGTGCTGCTTCAGGTGCTGGATGACGGCCGCCTGACGGACGGGCACGGGCGCACCGTGGACTTTCGCAACACGGTGATCGTGATGACCTCCAACCTGGGCTCGCAGCAGATCCAGGAGATGGCCGGCGAGGAGAACTACGCGGCGATGAAGGGCGCGGTGATGGAGATCGTCGGGCAGCACTTCCGCCCCGAGTTCATCAACCGAGTGGACGACGTGGTGGTGTTCCATCCGCTGGAGCGCGAGCAGATCCGCGCGATCGCCGACATCCAGTTGCAGTACCTGCGCAAGCGTCTGGAAGAGCGCGACCTGGGGCTGACCATCACCGACGCCGCGCTGGACCACCTGGGGGCTGCGGGCTTCGATCCGGTCTACGGGGCGCGTCCGCTCAAGCGGGCGATCCAGACCCAGCTGGAAAACCCGCTGGCGCAGTCGCTGCTGGCCGGCGAGTTCGGCCCCGGCGACACCATCGAGGTGGACATGGCCGGCGAGCATCTGGCCTTCACCCGCGCCGCAGCGGCCGCCTGATTCGGCCCGCTTTCTTCCGCAACCGACAAGGCCCGCCCCGCGCGGGCCTTTTTTGTTTGGGGCGCGCAGGGGCGGGTACCACAGCGGCGGTTAACAGCAGGCGATTTGGCGTGTGCGCCGCTATCCTGAGAGGGACAGGTGGGCGGCGAGATGCACGAGCCGCTTGTTGGACTAATCCGGGCGGGCAGGAAGGCGGACATGGACGGAGCAAGGATTGCCGCACTGGTGCTGGTGGCGTGGTGGCTGACGGGCTGCGGGCTGTGGGATGCGCGCGGACAGATGCAGATGATGGGCCAGGCCTGCACGATTGCCGGAACCGTGATGGCGGATGACGAGGTCCCGGGACCTTATGTGGTCGCGGTATTCCGCGCGCCGATGGAGGAGGGTGCCGTGCCGGAACCGGTGGACCACATGGTGAGCGCTGGAGGTGGCGAGTGGTTCTTTGGCCTGGCGCCGGGGCGTTACCAGGTCCTGGCCTTTGCCGACCCCGAGCGTGACGGGCGCCACGAGGCGGGTGCCCCGGTGTACCTGGCAAACGAGGGTGGCGTGCTGGAATGCCCTGCGGGTACGCGTTTTGGCGATATGGAGATCCGGATCGGGGGCGAAGGGGTCGCGGCACATGCGATCGCGTTGTCGCCCGCGCGCGAGCGGGGTCCGGAGGGCGGCCCCTTCAGCGTCGGTGGGGTCACGGCGTTCGGGGAAGTGACTACGCTGGATGACCCGCGTTTCGACGACGATGTCGCGCGCGGGAGCCAGTGGCGGCCGCTGGATTTCATGCTGGCCGGCTATGCCGGGGTCTATTTTCTCGAACCCTACGATCCCGACCGCATCCCGGTTTTGTTTGTACACGGTATGAACGGCTCGCCGCGAGGGTTCGCCGAACTCATCCACCAGCTCGATCGCGAGCGTTACCAACCCTGGTTGTACTACTACCCGTCCGGGTTGCCCCTGCAGTCCATCGCGGCCCACCTGGCGCAGACCCTGGAAGAGCTGGAGCTGCGCTATGACGTGGAGTCCCTGCCGGTCGTGGCGCACAGCATGGGGGGGCTGGTGGCGAAGGGCTTTCTGCATGAGCGCGAGCGGCGGGCGGCGCCGGCCCGGATCCCACGCATGATTGCGTTGTCCACGCCCTGGCACGGGCATGCCGCCGCGCAGTCGGGGGTCGATCGTTCGCCGGTGGTGATCCCGGTCTGGCGTGACATGGCACCCGGCAGCGAGTATCAGCGCCGACTGTTCGAATCGGAACTGTCGGGGGAGACGGAGCTGCACCTGCTATTCAGCTTTCGCCGTCCGGATAGCGGAGGACGCGCAGGGACGGATGGCGTACTCACGCTGTCGACCATGCTGTACCCCCCGATACAGGGAATGGCGAGCAGCATCTACGGCGTGAACACCACGCATGCGGGGATTCTGACAGACCCGCTGGCGCTGAAGCGGGTACAAATGCTGCTCGAACCAGACCCCTGAGTGGGCCTTGAGGGCCAGAACGTGCGCGACGCATGCAGCGGTTTTGGCGTAGGCTGAAAGCCGTGCCGCGAATCGCCGCGGCACGGCTTTTCGGGAGGTCGTAATGCAGCTGTTCGAGTGTGAAGGCTGCGGTAGTGTCATTTATTTCGACAATACCTACTGCAATGGTTGTGGACGGCGGCTGGGCTTTCTACCCGACCGCCTGGAGCTGTCGGCGTTGGAGATGGCCGGGGATGCGCTTTTCTCCTCCGGGGAGCCGATCCCGGGCGGGCTGTGGCGTGTCGCGGGCGAACCCGATGGGCCGCTTTATCGCCAGTGCCGCCACTACGCGGTGGACGCGGTCTGTAACTGGATGGTGCGCCACGATGACCCGGAGGGCTATTGCCGCGCGTGCCGGCTGAACCGCACCATCCCCGATCTGAGCGTGCCGGGCAATGCGCGCCTGTGGGAACGGATGGAGACGGAAAAGCGGCGCCTGGTCTACAGCCTGTTGCGCCTGGGGTTACCCGTTGTGTCCAAGCAGACGGACTCCGCCGGCGTGGCGTTCGATTTTCTGGCCGACCCGAACCCTGATTTCCACGAGGGCGGCGGCGTGGTAACCGGGCATGCGAACGGCGTGATTACACTCAACATCGCGGAGGCGGACCCGTCCGTGCGCGAGAGCATGCGCGAGGCCATGGCCGAGCCCTACCGCACCATCCTCGGACACTTTCGTCATGAATCGGCGCATTACTACTGGGACCGTCTGATCCGGGGGACGCGCTGGCACGAGTACTTCCGTGGCCGCTTCGGCGATGAACGCATCGACTACGACGAGGCGTTGCGCCGCCATTACGAGGATGGGCCGCCCAGCGACTGGCAGAACCATTTCGTGTCCGCCTATGCAAGCTCCCATCCCTGGGAGGACTGGGCCGAGACCTGGGCGCATTACCTGCATATCGTCGACGCCCTCGATACGGCGGCGGCCTATGGCATGGATGTCGCGCCCAGTGTTGGAGAGGCGGCGAGGCTTGGGCCGCAGGGCGGGCAATCGCATTTCGATGCCTACGCCACCGACGATCCGGATGCCCTGGTCGCGCACTGGCTGCCGCTGGCCGCAGCCCTGAACAGCCTGAACCGCAGTATGGGGCATGCCCATGTCTATCCATTCGTCTTGACACCGGAGGCGATCTCGAAGCTGGGCTTCGTGCATCGGGTCATCCAGGATTTTCGTACCGGTAACCGTTCCGCAGGCGAGCGGGAACTGCTGCACACGCATCGCGTCTGAGGGCCGGACACTTCAGGGAGGAAGCGGATGTACAACGTCGCGACCCGAGGACCGTTCAAGGGACTGAACCCGCGCGTAGCCCCGATCGCGCTGCTGCTGGTGGTGCTGATCGCGCTGTTTGCGATCTACCGCACGGATGAACTCGAGCGGGTGGTCTCGGACGCCCGCACCTTTCTGACGCCTTTCCTCGAGTGGTACTACGTGGTCGCGATGGCCGTGTTCCTGGCCATCGTGATCTGGCTGGGCGTCGGCCGCTACAAGGATGTTCGTCTTGGACGGGATGACGAGGTGCCGGAGTTCACCACCGTGTCGTGGCTGGCCATGCTGTTTGCCGCCGGCATGGGCGTGGGCCTCCTGTTCTGGGCGGTGGCCGAGCCGCTCAGTCACTACGGGGGCAACCCGTTCCTGCTGGACAACGGCGAGACGGCCGAGGCCGCCGACATGTCGATGGTGCTGACCTATTTTCACTGGGGTCTGAATGCCTGGGCGGTGTTTGCGCTGCTGGCGCTGATCCTCGCCTACTTCGGCTTTCGCAGGGGGCAGCCGCTGGCGCTGCGCTCCGCGCTGCATCCGCTGATCGGGAAATACAGCCACGGCTGGCCCGGCGACATCGTTGATCTGCTGGCCATCCTCGCCACGGTGTTCGGGATCGCGACTACCCTGGGGCTGGGTATTCAGCAGCTGGATACCGGGTTGGTGCATACCCTGGGGATTTCCGGTGGCGAGAACGGGCAGCTGTTCCTGGCAGCCCTGCTCACTGTCATTGCGATCGTTTCGGTCATTACCGGCGTCCAGGTCGGCGTACAGCGGATTTCCCAGGCCAATATGTGGCTGAGCGTGGCGCTGATGGGCCTGCTGCTGATCTGGGGGCCGACCCAGTATCTGCTGGCACTGTTCGTGCAGTCCTCCGGCAGTTACCTGCAGAACCTGCTGGGGCTCTCGCTGTACACCCACGCCCACCAGACGGACCCCTGGCATTCCGACTGGACGGTGTTCTACTGGGGCTGGTGGCTGGCCTGGGCGCCGTTTGTCGGGCTGTTCATCGCGCGCATCTCGCGCGGGCGCACGCTGCGCGAATTTGTCCTGGGCGTGCTGCTGGTGCCTACGGTCATCACCTTTTTCTGGCTCGCGATGCTGGGCGGTACCGCGCTGCATGCCGAGGTCGAGGGGATCGCGGATATTGCCGACAAGGTCTCCGAAGACCTGACCATGGCCACCTTCGCGACCATGGATACGCTGGAGCCCTGGCTGGTGGCCAAGGTCGGGGGCGGGCTGATCACGATCCTGATTGCGACCTACCTGCTGACCTCCGCCAACGCCGGGATCGTCGTGATCAATACCCTGCTGGCCCACGGTTCCACAGAGCACCGCAAGCGGCATCTGACGATCTGGGGTGCGCTGATCGGCCTGATCACTGCGGTGTTGCTACTGGCGGGCGGGCTGGAGGTCCTGCAAAGCGCAGTGATCCTGGCGGCCCTGCCATTTTCGCTGGTGATCCTGATGATGATCGTGGGGCTGATCCGGGGGCTGGAGCAGGAGCGCTGGGCACCGCGCCCGGGCGAGCGGTCGATCCTGCCCAGCGAGCCCTGGCAGGTGCCGGCGGATCGCGTTAGCGAGGACTATGACACCGAGGATGATGCCCCAGAATCCGGTCCGGACGACGATAATCCGGAAGATCGGGGGCCACCGCCGCGGCCGTGGTGAGGGTCGGGCGATTCGCCGGTCGTGATGGAAAGTCCCGCCGGCTTTGCGTTCACTTTTGGACGCGGCGACCTTGCCTTAGCCTGTTCACACATTCGATAACCGAGAGAGCACCATGAGCGACGATACCCTGCAGCTGTCCGGCGACCTGATCCAGAAGATCCAGGACGTTCTGGTCGAGACCGATCCCAAGGCCCAGCAGCCCATCGTGGCCGTGCAGTATCTGAGCGCGATCACTGGTTTTCTGGTGGCGCAGATGCCGGAGTCGGTGAACGAGCGCAAGGAGTATCTGAAGCAGCTCTCGCAGTTCACCGAGTCGGTGTTCGTGGATATGGAGAGCCGCAAGCAGGCCGCCCCGCCGCCGCAGGAGGCCAGTGGCGTCTGGCGCCCGGGCGATAACTAAAGTCCGTTTGTGCCCGCCTGAGTGGGGGCATGAAGCCGGAGGCTGGGGCTCAGTCGTCCTCGGCCTCGCCCTTCTTGCGTGAGCGCATCTGGCGCAGCATGGCTTCCTGCTCGTTGAAGCTTGGCATGCGCCGCTTGCCGCCCACGTCGCGATCGCGCTCATTCGCCCCGGCGGGGCCCGGGTGCCCGGCGCGCTCGCCTTCCTTGATCGACTGGTATTCAGTCAGTTCGCGCTGGGCGTCCTCGTCGCTGGTGTAGCGGCCGCGATAATCCTGGGGCGGCTTGTGGCCCTTGCGCAGGAACACCTGCTTGCGCAGTTCCTTGTTGTAGTCGGTCACGCGGCGGTCGATCCAGATCAGATCAAACGCCGCCCAGGCCACCATGGCACCCGTCGGGATCAGCCACCACCAGCCAGCCACTAGCCAGGCCACGATCAGGATTGCCGCACTCAGGCCAATGTAGCCCGCGCCCCCCAAAGGTTCGCGCAGATAGAAACGGTGCAGTCCCAGCGGAAACAGGACCCAGGCGACGTAGGCGGGCGGGCGCGCGCGCATCTCGGCCGCGAGTTTCGCGTTGATCGCCTGCAGGCCGCCGCCCTCGAGATCCAGTTCCTTCCACGCCTTGCGCATGGGTGCCTCCCAGCTGTGGACAATCGTCCGTGCACGGTAACGAACTGTGCCGGCATGCGCGATTGTTCGGGTTCGGCTCGGGGTTACCCGGTCGGGTTCTCGTGGGTCGGATCGCGTTCCAGCAGGCGGCGGGCGGCCTCGCGTACCGGTCGCCCCTGGTAAAGCACGGCGTGGACCTCCGCGGAGATGGGCATGTCCACCGACAGGGCCTCGGCGCGCGTGCTGATCTGGCGCGCGGTCTCGACCCCCTCGACCGACTGGCCGATACGGGCGCGGGCCGTCTCCAGGTCATAGCCCTGACCCAGTAGGCGCCCCAGGCGACGGTTGCGCGACTGGTCATCGGTGCAGGTGAGGATCAGATCGCCGAGACCGGAAAGCCCGGTCAGCGTGCCCGGCTGGGCCCCGACCGCCTCGCCCAGGCGCTGCATCTCGGCCAGACCGCGCGTCATCAGCGCGGCGCGGGCATTGCCGCCGTAGCCCGCGCCGTCGGCGATCCCGGTCGCGACCGCGAGGACGTTCTTCAGGGCTCCGCCCAGCTCCACACCAATCACGTCGTGATTGCGATAGATGCGCAGGGCGTTGCCATGCAGTGCGCCAGTCAGGCGGTCCAGGCTGTGTTCGCTCTGCGAGGCCGCCGTCAGTGCGGTGGGCTGGCCGCGGGCCACCTCTGCGGCGAAGGAGGGTCCGGAGATCAGCGCGGGCGGGAAGCCGGAGCCCAGTTCTTCCTCGGCGATCTCGTGCAGCCAGGCCCCGCTGGATGTCTCCAGTCCCTTGGTGGCCCAGGCGACCGTCTGCCCTTCACGCAGGCGCGGCTGCATCCAGCGCAGGGTCTCGCGAAAGGCCCCGGACGGGACTGCGATCAGCACCAGGTCGACATCGTCGATCACACCGGGGTCGGCGCTGATGGAGAGGGTTTCCGGGAAGGGGATGCCGGGCAGATAGCGGGCGTTCTCGCGCGCGCGGCTCAGCCGCTCGGCGGCCTCGTCCTTGCGGACCCAGAGCACGACGTCCTGGTGCAGGCGCGCGGCATGGATCGCCAGCGCGGTGCCCCAGGAGCCGCCACCCAGGAGTGCGATGCGCACGGGTGCGAGCCCCGGATCAGGCCTGTGAGGTCGACTCCGGCGCGGCCGTCTGCGAGTCGCCGGATGCCTTTTTCTGGTCTTCCAGGTGTTGCTGGTACAGCGCCTCGAAGTTGACCGGCTGCAGCAGCAGCTGCGGGAAGCCGCCCTTGAGTACCAGGTCCGCGACCGTTTCGCGGGCGAACGGGAACAGCAGGTTCGGGCAGTAGGAGCCCAGCAGCTGGTTGAGCTGGTCGCGGGGGAAGCCGCGGACAATGAAGACCCCGGCCTGGTTGATCTCGACCAGGTAGGCGGTCTTGCCGTTGGACTCGGTGGTCACG
Organism: Thioalkalivibrio sp. ALRh; assembly: GCF_000381425.1. Classification (NCBI taxonomy): domain Bacteria; kingdom Pseudomonadati; phylum Pseudomonadota; class Gammaproteobacteria; order Chromatiales; family Ectothiorhodospiraceae; genus Thioalkalivibrio; species Thioalkalivibrio sp. ALRh. The sequence continues at coordinate 182,668 of NZ_KB906520.1, read as the reverse complement.
GTCAGTTTCAGCTCGACCTCGAACACGCCTTCTTCTTCGCGAATCGGGCGGGCGTTGGTGTTCAGCTGAATGTTGGTGTCGCCCTTCCACTCGTTCAGAAAGATCTCGGGGGCGTCCGGCGACTCGAACGAGATGTCCTTGATGAACACCTTCTGGATGGAGAAGCCGGGGTTGTCCTGGGAGTTGCCCTGCGCGCCCGCGCCGTTACCGCTGGTGTTGGAGGTTTCTTCAGCCATGATGTTGTTCCGAGTCGTGGAGAATGGGATTCGTGTGCGGGAATCGTAAAGGAATGTGGCGCCGGATAGGAGTCAAGAGGTGGGTGAGTTTTCCCGTCGTCCTGGGGGCTCAGGCGTCGCTGGTGCGCGCGATGCCGGCCGCTTCGGCCATGCGTTGCAGTTCACCGGAGCGATCCAGCGCCTGCAGCTCGTCGTATCCGCCGATATGGGTGTCACCCAGGAAAATCTGCGGCACCGAGCTGCGGCCGGCCCGCTGTTCCATCTCCGCGCGCGCCCCGGGTTCGCGATCCACCGGGTGGTCGTCGAAGGGGTAACCGTGGTGGATCAGCAGCCGGCGGGCCAGCAGACAGAACGGGCAGCGGACCGTGCCATAGACCTCGAAGCGCATTACTTCTTCTTGATCGGCATGCCCGCGGATTGCCAGGCCTGGATGCCGCCCTGGAGGTTCACGACATCCTGGAACCCCGCAGCGGTCAGCTGTGAGGCGGCCATCGCGGAGCGGTTACCGCTGCGGCAGTACACCACTACGGGCTTGTCCTTGTACTTGGCGATGTCGTCCATGCGCTTTTGCAGGCTGCCCACCGGGATGTGCTTGGCCCCACCAATGCGGCCGGAGGCGATCTCGTTGTCCTCGCGCACATCCAGCACCAGGCTGTCGTCCTGATTGATCACGCGCACGGCCTCGCTCGGCGAGAGGGTGCGGTACTTGCGGGTCAGGCGGCGGAACTCGGTGAACAGGATCATCCCGACAACCGCCAGCAGGGCACCGGTCAGGATCGGATGATTGGACAGGAATTCAGGGAGTCTTTCGAGCATTCAGGCCGCCGCGTCGGTCAGGGAGATGTCAGGAGCTGCAGAAAACGTCCTGCATCATACCGATCAGGCGCAGCGTGCGGGAGTCCCCCACTCGGTAGTAGACACGGTTCGCATCCTTGCGGGTCGCCAGGATGCCCTTGTCGCGCAGGATGCCCAGGTGCTGCGAAATGTTGCTCTGCGAGGTCCCGACCTGATCGACGATTTCCTGTACGCTGATCTCGCGATCGCCGAGAATGCAGAGGATCTTGAGCCGCAGGGGGTGGGACATGGCCTTGAGCGAGCGCGAGGCCCGTTCAATGTCCTCGTCCTGAGACATCAGTTCTTCTTCGACCATCTTTTCTTCTTCGACCGCTTCGTTGCTCACGGCATGCCTCTTTATTGTTTTGCGAAACAGCAAGCCCGTAACCGGGTGAGAATATAAGTACCTAAACGTACCCCGATATGCGAATTTGCGCAATCTTGACTTCCCGATACCCCTTACTGCTTGTTCTGGCGGCATTTTTGCTGGCGCCCGCAGGCAGCCTGTCGGCGTTTGAACCGGAGGCCGAACTGGAGGAGACGCTGGAGGCGATCCGTGACCTGGAGCGCAGTCAGGAGGAGCGCCAGGCCGCGCTCGAACGTCTGGAGGATGAGCTCGAGCGCGCGGCGCGGGGCAGCAGCGAGTCGCGGCGCGAACTGCGCGAACTGGAGGCCCAGCGCGAGCAACAATCCGAGGTGATCGCCGAGCACGAGGCGCGCGTTGAGCAGGAAGAGGAACGGCTGCGCGAGGAACGCGTGCAGGCGGGGCGCCTGCTGCGCGACCAGTGGCAGCGCGACCGGCACCCGGGACGCGTACCCGGCACCGGAGGCGAGGGCGAGCTGAGCCGGTTGCACCCGGAGATCGCCGCGCGCCTGCGCGAGGCGCGGGCCGAGGCGCTGGCGGCCCTGGGTGAACAGCTCGAGGTGCTGCGCGCCGCGCGCGACGACCTGGAACGCGAGCAGGCGGTGCTGGCCGAGCAGGAGGCGGCGCTGCGCGAGGTGGTGGCGGATCTCGAACGCGAGGAGGAGCGGCAGCGTGTGGCGATGGACGAGCTGGAACGCGCGATCGCGGACGAGGCGCTGGAGCTGGCGCGGCTGGAGCGCAATGCCGAGACGCTGGAAGACCTGATTCGCGAGGTGGAGCGCGATGCGGCTGAACGCGAAGAGCGTGCCGCGCGGGGCGATCCCCCACCCGAGCGTGCGCCCGTTCGTTCCGATGTCGCCTTTGCTGACCTCCAGGGCGAGCTTCCGATGCCGGCGGACGGCTCGGTCGTTCGGCGCTTCAACGAGCCGCGCGGCAGTCGTCTGCAGTCACGCTGGCGCGGAACCGTGCTGGAGGTTGACAACGGCGAGTCGGTGCACGCCGTCCATTTTGGTCGTGTGGTCTACGCCGACTGGATGCAGGGCTACGGTTTTCTGGTGATCCTCGACCACGGGAGCGGTTACCTGACGCTGTACAGCAACCTGGAGGAAATCCTGGTCGCCGAGGGCGAGGAGGTCGAGGGCGGCACGCGGATGGCCCTGGCCGGCGCCGGGCGCGAGGCGATCGCACCGGGACTCTACTTCGAGATTCGGCGAAATGGCGATCCGTTGAACCCTGAGGACTGGTGGCTATCTCAATGACGAGCGTCACGAAATAATCGTGACCGTGTTTGAAGGATTTGTCGGGCGAAAACAGCAGACGCAGTCGGGCGTTCAGGCATGGGTCAGATTCCCGGTGCTACCATCGGTCCGGTAAATACCTCCGTTTCTAGAGGATCGGTAATGAAGAAGTCTTGTCGCACTGGGTACGCCCTGGTGGTGGGTTTGGTTGTCGGTGTCATGCTCAGCGTGTCGGTGGCGGTGTATGCCGATCGCGAGAATGGCGCACAGAATGCCTTGCCGGTGGAGGACCTGCAGCGGTTTACCGAGGTGTATATGCGCATCAAGCGCAATTACGTCACCGAGGTGGACGACAAGGAGCTGCTGGATAACGCCATCCAGGGGATGCTCTCCGGGCTGGACCCGCATTCGGCCTATCTCGACGAGCAGGACTTCGAGGACATGCAGGTCGGGACCTCCGGCGAGTTCGGTGGTCTGGGGATCGAGGTCGGCATGGAGGATGGCTTCGTCAAGGTCATTGCCCCGATCGACGACACCCCGGCGAGCAAGGCCGGCATCCAGGCGGGTGACCTGATTATTCGCCTGGACGGTGAATCGGTGCAGGGCATGACGCTGTCCGATGCCGTCTCCAAGATGCGTGGAGAGAAGGGCTCGGACATTACCCTGACGATCGTCCGCGAGGGCGAGGATCAGCCGAAGGAGATCACGCTGACCCGTGACCGTATCCAGGTCCAGAGCGTGCGATCCGAGATCCTCGAAGACGGGTATGGCTACCTGCGTATCAGCAACTTCCAGCAGCGCACCGCGCGTGACGTCGTGCGAGCCGTCGAAGAGCTGAAGGAAGAGGGTGATCTGCGCGGCCTAGTGCTGGACCTGCGCAACAACCCGGGCGGCATTCTGAACGGCGCGGTCGGTGTGTCCGATGCGTTCCTGGAGGAAGGGCTGATTGTCTACACCGAGGGCCGGCTGGAGGACTCGCAGTTCCGCTACCAGGCCTCGCCGGGTGATGTGCTCGGCGGTGCCCCGATGGTGGTACTGGTGAACCGGGGTTCGGCCTCGGCTTCCGAGATCGTGGCCGGCGCCCTGCAGGACCACAAGCGTGCGGTGGTCATGGGCCAGAACACCTTTGGCAAGGGTTCGGTGCAGACGATCCTGCCGCTGACCGAGAACACCGGTATCAAGCTGACCACCGCGCGTTATTTCACGCCGGACGGCCGCAACATCGAGGAAGACGGCGTAGAGCCCGATATCCGGCTGGAGAATCTGACGGTCTCGCGTGCCGATGACGGCAATGGCCGCGACGCCCAGGTGCGCATGCAGCGGGAGCTGCAGGGCGAGGACGTGCCGGAGGATGATGACGACAATGGCGAGAGCCTGGCCGAGCGCGACTACGGCCTGAGCGAGGCCCTGAATCTGCTCAAGGGGCTGAACATCTACAGCCAGCGCTGATCGGAGGTGGCCATGACGCAGGAAACACCGCGTGTCCTGGTGCCGCTGGCGGCCGGGGCCGAGGAGCTGGAGGCCGTCACCATCATCGACTTGTTGCGCCGCGCGCGCTTCGAGGTCACGGTTGCGGGGCTCGAACAGGGCCCCGTGCGCTGTTCCCGCGGGACGGTGATCCAGCCGGACGCCACGCTGGAAGCAGTTCAGGACGATGCCTTCGACCTGATCGTGCTGCCCGGTGGGCTGCCGGGCGCCGATCACCTGCGCGACGATCCACGGGTGCAGGCAATGCTGCGGGCACAGGCCGAGCGCGACGGCTGGCTGGGCGCGATCTGCGCCGGGCCCAAGGCGCTGGCGCAGGCGGGTGTGCTGGAAGGTCGCCGCGTGACCTCGTTTACCGGGGCACTGGACGAATCGGGTATCCCCTCTACCGGGGGGCTCGTGGAAGTCGACGAGCGCATCATTACCGGACGTGGTCCGGGGGCTGCGATGGACTTTGCCCTGACGCTGATCGAGCAGCTGGCCGGGCGCGAGGCCCGCGAGGCCGTCGAGGGGCCGTTGCTACGTCCTTAGCAAGGCAGACCTTTCCTGCTCCCCGTGCAAGCCCTGCGCGGCTCCATCCAGCGTCCCTTTGCATCCTGGCATGAACCCGACGGCCCCAGTCGATTAGACTGTGCGGGTCTCGCGGTCGCCTGGCCGCGCCCAACGAACCCAACCCAAGGAGTCGTGACCGAATGGCAGGCCACAGCAAGTGGGCGAACATCCAGCATCGCAAGAACGCCCAGGACGCCAAGCGCGGCAAACTCTTTACCAAGCTGATCCGCGAGATCACCGTCGCTGCCCGGCAGGGCGGGTCCGACCCCGAGACCAATCCGCGCCTGCGCCTGGCGATCGACAAGGCGCTTGGCGCCAACATGACGCGGGATACCATCGAGCGCGCGGCCAAGCGCGGCGCCGGTGAGTCCGACGGGGCCGCGATGGAGGAGATCCGCTACGAGGGTTATGGCCCGGGCGGTGCGGCGATCCTGGTCGACTGCATGACCGACAATCGCAACCGGACAGTGGCCGAGGTCCGCCACGCCTTCTCCAAGATGGGTGGCAACCTGGGGACCGATGGCTCGGTGGCCTATCTGTTCCAGAACAAGGGCGTGGTCCGCTTTGCGCCCGGTCTGGACGACGAGACGGTCATGGAGGCCGCGCTGGAGGGCGGCGCCGAGGATGTGCAGGTCGAGGACGACGGCGCAATCGAGGTGATTACCGAGCCCGATGCCTATCAGGACGTGCGCCAGGCGCTGCTGGACCGCGGACTGGAGCCGGAGAGCTCCGAGGTCACCTGGCGCCCGGAGACCCTGTCGCCACTGGATGCGGAGACCGCCGAGTCCGTGCTGAAGCTCCTGGAGATGCTGGACGACCTGGACGACGTGCAGAACGTCTTTACCAACGCCGATTTCCCGGAAGGCGTGGGGCAGTGATGCCGCGCTGCTGCGCGCCGTAATCCGCGCCTCTCTGGACAAACAACGATGCGTATCCTTGGTATCGATCCCGGCTCGCGGATTACCGGCTTTGCGGTGATCGAGTATGCCAAAGGCCAGGGCCGTTCCCGCGGCCATGGCGTGATCCGGCCCAGATCCAAGGGGTTTCCCGAGCGCCTGGGCGAGATCTTTGCCGGTGTCGTTGAGGTGATCAGCGAACTCAAGCCCGACGTACTGGCGATCGAAACGGTGTTCGTCGCGCGCAATGCGCAGTCGGCGATCAAGCTGGGGCACGCCCGGGGGGCCGCCATCTGCGCGGCGACCCAGGCCGGGCTCCCGGTACATGAATATGCGCCGCGTGCGATCAAGATGGCGGTGGTCGGCGTGGGCAGCGCGGACAAGGAGCAGGTCCAGCACATGATGCAGCAACTGTTACGTCTGACCGAACCGGCCAGCAGCGATGCCGCCGATGCCCTGGCCGTCGCGCTGTGCCATGCCCATACCGCCCAGCACCAGGCGCGTCTGGCAGGGGCCGCCTCGGCCGTGATCGGGGGGCGCCCATGATTGCCCGGCTGGAGGGGACGCTGATCAGCCGCGAGGTGAATGGCGTGGTGATTGATGCGGGTGGCGTGGGCTACGAGGTCGAGGTTCCGCTCTCCACGCTGGCGGCCCTGCCGGAGCCGGGCGGCAGTGTCGTGCTGACCACGCACCTCGTGGTACGCGAGGATGCGCACCAGCTGTTCGGGTTCATGCACAAGCGCGACCGCGATCTGTTCCGGCGTCTGATCCGGGTCAACGGCATCGGGGCCAAGCTCGCGCTGGCGATGCTCTCGACCTACGCGGGTGACGAACTGGCCGGCCTGATCAGCGGCGGTGACGTGACCGGACTGGCCAAGGTCCCGGGGATCGGCAAGCGCACGGCCGAACGGGTGGTGCTGGAGCTCGGCGAGCGACTGGCCGAGATGGGATTCGCGGCCACGCCGGGTGTCGCCGGCACAGGGGTCGATGCCCCGGCCGCCGCGATGGACGGCGAGGCCCTGGCGGCGCTCGAGTCGCTGGGTTATCAGCGCGCCAGCGCGGAGAAGATGGTCGCCGCCGTGCGCGATCAGGCCGATTCGGTAGAGACGCTGGTGCGCCTGGCATTGCGCGCGACCGTCAGGCGCTGAGAATGCCGGCCCGGTATCGCCTGGGCCGGTCAGATACGGTCAGCAGGCGCCCCCCCTAGCAGTCGCCGATGCGCTGGCCTTCAACCGAGATTCGCACGGACATGGGACCCATCGGCGAGTCGATCTCGCTGGTCATCTCGCCCTCCGCTCGATCCCCCATGAACTGCATTGAGCCCTGCATGTCCATGCTGGTGCCGTCGGGATCGGTGCAGGTCATGGTGTAGTCCACACCGTCCGCGCGCATGTCCATGCTGTCCACGCTGCAGCCGTCCGGTGCCTCGATCATCTCCTCGCCGCGCGCGAGGTCGTCCTCGGTCACGCACTCGGTGTAGGTCTCGGTCTGCTCCGGCATCTGGTGCGCGCCGTCCATGGTGGTGGTGTTCGTGTACTCCCACTCGCCCGGCTGGATATTCGGTGTTTCGGCCTGGGCCACCAGTGGCAGGAACGCGAACGGGACGGCGGCCAGCAGGCTGTAAAGGCTGGAACGAGGCATCATGATGGGGCTCTCCCTGCGAAATGTGTGCGGTTCATGGTGCCTTGGCGCTTGCAGGGGAGCAAATTGGCGAATGTCTCTGATCGGTGGCATGTTGCGGTTGGGGGTCTCGGAGGGGATGCATGGCCATACCATTATGGGTGTTGGGCGGTGCGGGTGCCGTGGTGCTGGGCGGCGCCGTGCTGCTGGACGGGGATCCGCGCGATTTCCTGGCGGGCGGCGGGCATCCGGCCGCTCCCGGCTGTGCGATTCCGGTGGAGATGCATCTGGGCGAGATCGACCCGCGCTTCGAGCTGGAGCCCGACGAAGTGCGCCGCGCACTCGATGCCGCGGTGGCGATGTGGGAGACCCATACCGAAGAACGGCTGTTTACCGCCCGCGACGGTGAAGGGATGGCCGTGCGGCTGGTGTTCGACGAACGTCAGGCCGGCGCCATGGCGCGGGAGCGCTCGCGTGCGCAGCTGGATCAGGCACAGGCGGATATCGACGATGCCCGGGAGCGCCTGGACCGCCATCGCTCGGCGCTGAACGCCGACGTCGAGCTGTACGAACGCGGTGTGCGCGGGTTCGACGAGCGCCGCCGTGCGCACGAAGGCCGGGTCGCCGACTGGAATGCGGGGCGCGGGGAGCGCAGTGCGCAGGCCCGCGAGCGTCTGGAACGGGAAGCGCGAGAGCTGCGCGAGGAGCACGAACGACTGGAAGAGCGCCGCCGCGGGCTGGAGGATCGCCGGTCGGATCTGAACGCGGCCGGTCGCGACCTGGAACGCGAGATCGCCGCCTTCAATGAGCAGGTCGATCAGTTCAACCGGACAGCGGCTGCGGGCAGCGGTTTCGACATGGCGATCTACCAGCAGCAGGGCAACCGTCGCAGCATCACGGTCTACAAGGCGAGCGACTTTGACGAACTGCGCCTGACGCTGGCACACGAGCTCGGCCATGCGCTGGGGATCGGGCACGTCGATGACCCCGCCGCGGTCATGCACGCGGAGCTGGGCCCCGCGAACGCGGGCCGCGAGGACCTGGCCGCGGCGGATCGTGCCGCGCTGGTGGAGTCGTGCGGGGTGGAGCTGGTGAAGCCGTGAAGGGCCGGGGCGCGATCCCTCGCCCCGGCAGGCATCAGAAGCGGTAGCGCAATCCCGCCGACAGGACGTGTACATCGCCCCGCGTGCGCCCGCGAGTCTCGGTGGTTACCCCGACATTGGCAAACTCCGATTCGAGCTCGATCGACTCGCTGCCAACGTCGATATAGGCATAGCCGAAGTCGAAACTGAAGCGATCGCTGGCGCGGTAGCTGGCGCCGACCGTGTACCAGGTGCGGTCGCCATCCGGTGTGCGCGTGCTGCGAAATCCGTCGCGGGTCGGTGTGCGGTCGTACTGGATTCCGGCGCGCAGCGTCCACTGCGGGTTGGCCTGATATTCTGCGCCCAGGGCGATCGCATAGCTGTCGCGATAGTTCTGATCCAGGGTCTGGATGGAACCGCCACCGCTGCCGCGAACATCGATCTCGTCGAAGTTCGACCAGCGAAACCAGGTGTACTGCACAAGCCCGGTCCAGCGGGCATCGAACTCGTGCAACAGGGCGACGCTCGCGATATCCGGCAGTTTCAGTTCGGCCTGCGCGGACATGGTGTTGGTATCCGCACCGGTCCCGGCCGGGGGGCGTGATCGTTGCGGTGCCACGCAGGTTCTGGCTGACCCCGTGGCGGTAGTGCAGGCCCAGCCGGGTCGCGTCGGTCAGGTCGGCCTGCAGGCCCAGGTTGAAACCGACATCCCAGCTGTCGCCCTCCAGCTTGAATTCGCCATCGGTGTCCGGATCCGGTCCCGCGGGCGAGGGGATGGCGCTGCGCAGCGTGGCGTTCGCGTAGTGCAGGTCCAGGCCGCCGCCGATGGAGACGCGCTCGCTCAATTCGAAGGCCATCGACGGGTGCAGGTTGATCACCTTCAGGTCGGTCTCGGTGGAGTCGTAGCGGCCGAAGAAGTCGTCGTCGTAGTCGTTGGCCAGGCCATAGGGTGCGGTCAGCCCCACGCCCAGCCACAGGCGCTCGCCATAGCGCTCGGCCCAGTAGAGGTTCGGGACGGGGGTCGGCTCGTACGGGTTGCCGCCGTTGCCACCGTCGGTGGCCTGTTCGCCGAAGGCGCCGGTGGCCGAGGAGCCCCGGTCGCTCATGCGTGTGCGCGGCATCAGCAGGTGCACGTTGGCCTGAAACTCGCCGCTTTGCAGACGCGTCATGCCGGCCGGGTTGAAGTAGATGGTGCTGGCGTCATTGGCGGCGGCGGCCTCGCCGGCATAGGCTCGGCCAAGGCCGGTGACACCCTGTTCCTGGATGTAGAACCCCGCTGCGAGCAGGGTGGCCGGCGCGGCGAACACGGCGCCGGCGACGGCCACACTGAGCGCCAGTCGGCGCGTGGAATAGTGCGTCATGCGGTCCCCCCGGGGTCTTGTTATGGTCGGGGCAGGGCGTGCCCCCCGTCCCGGGGTGACCGCCTGCTCCCGGTCCGGACCCTACCGGGTTGGACGATATGCGCCAACCTTTTTTCGGGGTGAGAGCATTGGAAAAGTCATACGCTGGGGGATGACTGCGGGGGAGTCAGAGCAGTAGGGCAAGCCCCACGACCGCGGCGGTGACGCCCCCGATCAGCAGGGCAAGCGTGCGCCGGGTGAAGCGGCCGAAGAACAGGCGGGCGGCCCGTTCACGCAGGCCGAAGCTGTCCTGCAGTCCGACGATGGCCGCGATCAGGCCACCGACCAGCAGGACAATGCCGAGGATCTGGATCATCGCGTCTCCCTCCATGCGGTTCGTTTACCACTTGCGTGGTGCGATCAGACGCAGCAGCGCCAGCAGCAGAATCGCCCCGACGGTGGCCGCCACCAGGGTCCCGATCAGGCCGGCCGTCGGTACCCCCAGCTGGGTGAACAGCCAGCCACCCAGCACCGCCCCAATGACCCCGATCACGATGTTCAGCAGGATGCCCTGGCCGGCGCCGTGGACCAGCAAACCCGCGAGCCAGCCGGCGATGCCGCCGACCAGCAGCAGCAATAACAGTGATTCAACGGGCATTGAGTACTCCTTTGCTCTCTTGTCTGATGGATGACGGGGACGGGCGTTCCGTGCGGCCCGGATTCAGCCGACGGTGGCATAGCGCGTGGCGCTGCCCAGCCAGCGCTCGATCAGGGCCGCAGCACGCGGCCGGTCCTCGTGCACGCGCAGGGCCAGTTCCGTGGCCTCCTCCAGCAGGTCCTGATCGCGTGACCAGTCGGCCACGCGGAAGCTGCGGTCGCCCGTCTGGCGTGTGCCCAGCAGCTCGCCAGGGCCGCGCAACCGGAGGTCCACCTCCGCGATCTCGAAGCCGTCGTCGGTGCGGCGCATCGCCTCGAGGCGCTCGCGGGCGGTCTCGCCCAGCGGCGGGCGGTAGAGCAGCACGCAGGCGGAGGCGGTGTTGCCGCGCCCGACACGTCCACGCAACTGGTGCAGCTGCGACAGCCCCATGCGTTCGGCGTTCTCGATGATCATCAGGCTGGCGTTGGGGACATCCACGCCGACCTCGATCACCGTGGTCGCGACCAGCAGATCGAGCGCGCCGGCGCGGAAGCGTTCCATCACCGTATCGCGCTCGGGCCCCTTCATGCGCCCATGGGCCAGCCCGATGTTCAGCTCCGGCAGCGCTTCGCGCAGGCGTTCGGCGGTCGCCTCCGCGGACTCTGCCTCCAGTTGTTCCGATTCCTCCACCAGCGGGCATACCCAGTAGGCCTGGGTGCCGGAGCCGCAGGCGGCGCGGATGCGCTCGATCACCTCGTCGCGGCGCTCGTGGCTGATCAGTGCGGTGCGCACGGGTGTGCGCCCCGGTGGACGCTCGTCGATGACCGAGCTGTCCAGATCGGCGTACAGGGCCATGGCCAGGGTGCGCGGGATCGGGGTCGCGGTCATGATCAGTTGATGCGGCGTCTGGCCGTTGCCCTTGTCGCGCAGGGCCATGCGCTGGTGCACGCCAAAGCGGTGCTGTTCGTCAATGATCGCCAGCCCCAGGCGCTGGAAGCGGACCTCCTCCTGGAACAGGGCGTGGGTGCCGATCGCGACCTGGCGCTGACCACTGGCCAGTTCCGAAAGCAACTGGCTCCGCTCGCTGGCGCCCTGGCGTCCGCCCAGCCACGCCACCGACACGCCCAGCGGTTCCAGCCACATGGCGAGATTGCGCCCATGCTGACGGGCGAGCAGCTCGGTGGGGGCCATGAATGCCACCTGATGGCCCGCCTCCACCGCCGCCAGGGCGGCCGCGACTGCGACCAGGGTCTTGCCGGAGCCGACGTCGCCTTGCACCAGCCGGTTCATCGGAGCCGGGCGGGCCAGGTCCTCGCGCACCTCGTGGATCACGCGGTCCTGTGCGCCGGTGGGCTCGAACGGGAGCTGGTCGCGCAGTTGTCGCCACAGTGCGCCCTCGGGGCGGATGACCGGCGCGCGGCGCGTATCCTGCGGGGCGCGGCTTTGTTCCATGCGGGCGAGCTGGTGGGCGGTCAACTCCTCCAGGGCCAGGCGGGTGCGTGCGGGCCCGCGCTGCTCGGCGGTGTCCAGTGCATCCAGGGCCTCGGCCCGCGCCGGCGGGTGGTGCAGCTGCTGCAGGGCCGTGTGCAGCCCGGGCAGCTGGCGCTGGTTCAGCTCCGGGAGCAGGTCGGGCAGCTGCCCGGTCGTCGGCAGGACCTCGGTTACCAGCTGGCGCAGGAGCTTCTGCGAGATGCCCTCGGTGGTGGGATAGATCGGAGTGAGGTGGGTCTCCAACACGGGCGGTTTCGTGCCCACCACCTGGAGTTCCGGGTGCACGCACTCCATTGCGCCGGGCATACCGCGGGGCTCGCCAAAGGCGCGAATGCGCGTGCCCGGGCTCAGGCGGCGTTGCTGACCACTGCCGAAATGGAAGAATCGCAGCAGGATGGACGCGCCGTCCTCTTCCAGCGTGACCACCAGCATGCGTCGGCGGCGATGGACGACCTCGGCATGGGTAACCCGGCCCTCGAACAGGGCGGGGAGTCCCGGGCGCAGGGCGCGGATCGGGGTCAGCCGGGTACGGTCCTCGAAGCGCAGCGGCAGGTGCAGGAGGAGGTCGCGGGCCTGTTCCAGGCCCAGGCGGGCCAGACGCTCGGCCACTGCGGGGCCGACGCCCTTGAACCCCGTCAGCGGTGCCTGCAGGTCCACCGCGGTCGCCGCGCGCGGATCAGCCGCGCGGGCACCAGGCGATGGCGTCCATCTCCACCTGCGCACCCTTGGGCAGGGCGGCTACGCCGATTGCGGCGCGGGCCGGGTACGGCTCGGCGAAGACCTCGCTCATGATCTTGTTGACCAGCGGGAAGTGGGTCAGGTCGATCAGGAAGATGTTCAGCTTGGCGATGTCGGAGAAATCCGCACCGGCGGCCTCCAGCACGGCCTTCAGGTTGTCGAACACGCGGTGGATCTGGTCTTCGATGCCGCCGTCGACCAGCTCCATCGTGGCCGGGTCCAGCGGGATCTGGCCGGACAGGTACAGGGTGTCGCCGGCACGCACGGCCTGGGAGTAGGGGCCGATCGCGGCCGGGGCATTTTCGGTCTGGATGATTTCGCGCGACATGCGGGCTCCTTGGCTCGGGTCGGTGATTCGGGATGCGGGCACCTTACCGCATTCGTCGAGCGGTGGGATCGCCGGGGCAATGCATCTACAAGAGAACGAGATTGTCGCGGTGAATGAGCTCGGGTTCCAGGAGGTAGCCAAGCTCCGCCTCGACATGGTCCGCGCGCAGGCCGCGGATGCGTTCCACCTCGCTGGAGGCGTAGTTGGTCAGCCCGCGCGCGACCGGGCGGCCGTCCGGGTCGACGCAGGTCACGACCTCGCCGCGGCGAAAGTCGCCGCGCAGGCCCACCACGCCCACCGGCAGCAGGCTGCGGCCCGACTCGCGCAGTACGCGTGCTGCGCCGGCATCCAGCAGGAGTTCGCCGCGCGAATGCAGCTGGTCGGCCAGCCAGCGCTTGCGCGCGGCCAGCGGCTCGCGGTCGGGCTTTAGCCAGGTGCCCAGGCGCTCGTTCTTCAGCACGCGGCCAATCACCTGGGCCTCGCGCCCGGAGGCGATCACGGTATGCGTGCCGGAGCGCGCGGCGCGCTCCGCGGCCTTGAGCTTGGTGGCCATGCCGCCGCGCCCCAGGCGCCCGAAATCGGCAGCCACGAAGCGGTGCAGTTCGGTATCCGTGGCGCGGCCCTCGTGGATCAGCTCTGCGTCGGCGTGCTGGCGCGGATCACGGTCGAACAGGCCGTCCTGGTCGGTCAGGATCAGCAGCAGGTCTGCGACCACGAGGTTGGCGACCAGGGCCGCCAGGGTGTCGTTGTCCCCCAGCCGAATCTCCTCGTAGGCGACCGTGTCGTTCTCGTTCACCACGGGGATGGTCCCCATCTCCAGCAGGGCCTGCATGGTCGAACGGGCATTCAGGTAGCGCGAGCGATCGGCGAGGTCGTCATGCGTCAGCAGGACCTGTGCCGCGTGCAGGTCGTGGCTTGCGAACTCCCGCTCGTAGGCCTGCACCAGACCCATCTGCCCCACGGCCGCGGCGGCCTGCAGGCGATGCAGCTGGTGCGGGCGCTCGCTCATCCCGAGCCGGCGCATGCCCTCGGCCACGGCGCCACTGGAGACCAGGATGACCTCCAGCCCCTTGCGCCGCAGCGCGGCGATCTGGTGAGCCCAGGATTCCAGCGCCGGGCGATCCAGGCCCGCGCCATCGGCGGTGATCAGCGCGGAGCCGATCTTGACCACCACGCGGCGGATGGCCGGGAGTTCGCGCAGGGCGCGGGTGCTCACGCGTGATCCTCCCCGGCCTCGCCGGTCGCCGTGGGGGCCGTGGCGGGCTCCTGGTTGGCCGCTTCGACGTGGCGCATGACGGCCTGCATCAGCGCGTCCACCCCGTCGCCGGTGGCGGCGGAGATGGTGAACACCGGGCGCTCGCCGCCCGCCACCTCGCGCACCCTCGTGATCAGGGTCTCGAGGGCCTCGGCGTCCAGCAGTTCCTTCTTGTTCAGCACGATCCAGCGCGGACGGCCGGCCAGTTCATCGCTGTGGCGTTCGAGCTCGCCCAGCGCGGTCTGCATGTCTGCGACCGGATCGGCCTCGGGGTCGGGCGGGGCCACGTCGACCACGTGCAGGAGCAAACGGGTGCGCGCCAGGTGCTTGAGAAAGCGGGTGCCTAGCCCGGCGCCCTCTGCCGCGCCCTCGATCAGGCCGGGGATATCGGCCATCACGAAACTCTGGTTCGGTCCGATGCGCACCACGCCCAGCTGCGGGATCAGGGTGGTGAACGGGTAATCCGCGATCTTCGGGCGTGCGGCCGAGGCGCGCGAGAGCAGGGTGGACTTGCCGGCATTCGGCAGGCCCAGGAGCCCCACGTCAGCCAGTACCATCAGCTCAAGCGCCAGCTTTCGCAGCTCGCCCGGCGTGCCGGGCTTGCTCTGGCGCGGGGCCTGATTGGTAGAGGACTTGTAGCGGGTGTTGCCGAGCCCGTGAAAGCCGCCCTGGGCGACCAGCAGGCGCTCGCCGTCGCGGGTGATATCGCCCAGGACCTCGTCGGTATCGGCGTCACGGACCTGGGTGCCGACCGGGACCGGGATCTCCAGGTCCGCGCCGGAGGCACCGGTGCGCTGGCGCCCCATGCCGTTCTCGCCACGCTGGGCGTCGAAGCGGCGCTGGTAGCGGAAGTCGGCCAGGGTGTTGAGCCCCTCGTCGCCGACCAGCCACACAGAGCCGCCATCGCCCCCGTCACCGCCGTCCGGCCCGCCAAACGGGATGAACTTCTCGCGGCGAAAGCTCACGCAGCCGTTCCCGCCGTCGCCGGCCTTCACGGTAATGGTTGCCTCGTCGATGAACTTCATGCCGCTTCTTCCTGGTTCCCGTTCTTGATGCGCACAATAAAAAAGCCCCGCGGAACGGGGCTTTTGGCGCTACCAGTGGCGTGTCCGCTTACTGCTGCGGCTGCACGCTCACAAAGCGCCGGTTGTTCGGCCCACCGACCTTGAACACGACCTGGCCGTCCACCTTCGCGAACAGCGTGTGGTCCTTGCCACAACCCACGTTCTCGCCGGGATGATACTGCGTCCCGCGCTGACGGACGAGGATGTTGCCGGCGCGCACGACCTGGCCGCCAAAGCGCTTTACGCCCAGGCGTTTGCTCTCGGAATCGCGCCCGTTGCGGGTACTCCCGCCTGCCTTTTTATGTGCCATGGATTCGTTCTCCTGAAAAAGTGCGCCGGCGCGTCAGCCGGCGATGCCGGTGATGCGCACGGTGGTGTAGTGCTGGCGGTGCCCCATCTGCTTCTGCGAATGCTTGCGGCGCCGGAATTTCATGATGTGGACCTTCTTGGCACGGCCATGGTCCTCGACCTTCGCGGTCACCTTGCCGCCGTCGACCAGCGGGGCCCCGACGCGAACATCGTCGCCCGAACCGACCATCAGCACCTGGTCGAACTCGACCTCGGAGCCGGCTTCGGCCTCAAGCTTTTCGATGCGGATCACGTCACCTTCGGCGACGCGGTACTGTTTACCACCTGTTGCGATGATCGCGTACATTTCCCTGGGACTCCGTTGCGATACCTGTGTGGACCGGCCCGTAAAGTCTGGAACTGAAGACCGGTCTCGCGAAAGGGCGGAAATGCTAGCAGCGAGTCGCGTTCGGGTCAATGCCATTCGGCGGTGCGCGCTTGACACCCCACCGGGGCCTTCCTAGCATGCCAGCGCCTACCAACTTCCTCATACTGGCGCGCCTACCCGCATGT
The DNA here is from genome assembly GCF_000381425.1 of Thioalkalivibrio sp. ALRh. NCBI lineage: Bacteria > Pseudomonadati > Pseudomonadota > Gammaproteobacteria > Chromatiales > Ectothiorhodospiraceae > Thioalkalivibrio > Thioalkalivibrio sp. ALRh. Next base: position 166,647 of record NZ_KB906520.1, on the reverse strand, counting down.
CCATCAACGCAATCCGAGAGCTGGCTGCAGACGACATGCAGGCGGTCGACCAGTGCATCCGTGACCGGCTCAGTTCGCCGGTGGTGCTGATCAACCAGCTGGGTCACTACATTATCCACTCCGGGGGCAAGCGCCTGCGGCCCCTGCTGGCGACCCTGTCGGCGCGCGCCTGCGCGGTCGAGGGCGAGGAGCCGGTGGTGCTGGCCGCAGTGGTGGAATTTATCCACACCGCGACCCTGCTGCATGACGACGTGGTCGATGCCTCCGAGATGCGCCGGGGCAACGAGACTGCGAACCACATCTTTGGCAACGAGGCCGCGGTGCTGGTCGGCGATTTTCTCTACTCGCGCGCGTTCGAAATGATGGTCGAGGTCGGTTCGATGCGGGTGATGGAGATCCTGGCCCACGCGACCAACGTGATCGCCGAGGGCGAGGTGATGCAGTTGATGAACTGCCACGATGCCGATGTCGACGAGGCGCGCTACATGAACGTGATCCAGTCAAAGACGGCCAAGCTGTTCGAGGCCGCCTGCCAGCTGGGCGCCATCCTGGGCGAGCGTCCGCGGGCCGAGGAAGAGTCGCTCGCCCGCTATGGTATGCATCTGGGTACCGCCTTCCAGCTGATCGACGACGTGCTCGACTACTCCTCCGACGATGCCGTGACCGGCAAGCGCATGGGCGATGACCTGGCCGAGGGCAAGCCGACGCTGCCGCTGATTCAGGCGATCCGGGTCGGTACGCCGGAGCAGCAGACCATTGTGCGCCAGGCGATCGAGGACGGCGGGCGCGAACAGGTGGATGCAGTGCTCGAGGTTGTCCACGCCACCGGGGCCCTGGACTACGCCCGCGAACGCGCGGCCGCGGAGACCGAGGCAGCGATTGCCGCGGTGTCCGTGCTCCCCGAGTCGCCACACCGCCAGGCCCTGATCGACCTCGCGCGCTTCGCGGTGGGCCGCGATCACTGACCGGGCGCGGCCGCGGGTCGGTGCACTCGCGGCCGCGCAAGCGCATCGGGCGTTGCCCGGATCACGTATTCCGTTGGCCGAGGGCATGGACACGCCCGGAGTGGCTCGGCATAATAGCGGGCTCGGTTCGGAGTGTAGCTCAGCTTGGTAGAGCACTGCCTTCGGGAGGCAGGGGTCGAAGGTTCGAATCCTTTCACTCCGACCAACTCTATTTCCCTGGTGTGCCGGGTCGTATCTGGCCGGCAGCCAGCCGATGATTCCATTCCTGTTCTGCTCCTGCGGACGCGTTCATGACCGCCACTTCCCAGGCCGTTCGCGGCACCCTCTACATCGTTTCCGCGCCATCGGGCGCAGGCAAGACCAGCCTGGTCGCCGCTTTGCTGGAGCGGGTGGAGCAGGTCGAGGTCTCGGTCTCGCATACGACGCGCAAGCCGCGCGCTGGCGAGGTTGACGGCGAGCACTATCACTTCGTCTCGGCCGAGGAATTCCTCGGCATGATCGAGGACGGCCAGCTGCTGGAACACGCGAAGGTGTTCGACAACTTCTATGGCACCGCACGCGCCAGCGTCGAAGAGCGCCTGGATGCCGGCATGGACGTGATCCTGGAGATCGACTGGCAGGGTGCGCGTCAGGTGCGTGCGGCGGTGCCGGATGCGCATTCGATCTTCATTCTGCCGCCGTCGCGCGACGAGCTGGAACGCCGCCTGCGCGGACGCGGGCAGGACAGCGAAGAGGTTATCCAGCGGCGCCTGCGCGACGCGGAGTCTGATTGCACGCATTTCCGCGAATATGACTACACGGTCGTCAACTCGGATTTCGAGCGGGCGGTCAGTGATCTGGCCAGCATCTTCCGTTCCAACCGTCTGCGCACGGTAGAGCAGGAGATACGCTCCGCATCGACGATACGGAATCTGTTGGCGAGCACGCCGGGCACGGCGTAACATGCAGTATTAACGACTCATAACCGGAGTACCCATGGCACGCGTCACCGTCGAGGACTGCCTCGAAAAAGTGGACAATCGCTTCGAACTGGTGCTGATGGCGGCCCGCCGGGCCCGTCACATCGCACACGGCAAGGAGCCCCGTGTATCCGAGGACAACGACAAGCCCACGGTCATCGCCCTGCGCGAGATCGCCGAGGGGCTGGTCGGCACCGAGGTGTTCGACGAGCACGATGAACGGCCCCAGAACCAGATGCTGGACTTCAGCACGATCCGCCATCTGGAGCAGCTGGAAGCCGACGAACGCTAGGGGTCGATAACTCATGGCCGCTGGGCAGCCAGCCGCGCCCGGGGCCGCATCGCCGGTTCCCGGTGACTCGACCCGATTCCTGATCAGCGATCTGTGTTCCGAGCTCGAGTCCTATCTCGAGCCGGACGAAGTCGAGGAGGTCTATCGCGCCTATCTGCTGGGCGCGGAGGCCCACGAAGGCCAGACCCGCAAGACCGGCGAGCCGTATATCTACCACCCGCTGGCCGTGGCCCGGACCATGGCCGAGATGCGGATGGACCACAAGGCCATCTGCGCCGCGATCCTCCATGACGTCATGGAGGACACCGCCACCAGCAAGGACCGTATCCACGCCGAATTCGGCGAGGAGGTGGCCGAGCTGGTGGACGGCGTCTCCAAGCTGACCCACCTGCAGTTCCAGTCCAAGGCCGAGGCGCAGGCGGAGAACTTCCGCAAGATGATGCTGGCGATCACCCGCGACATCCGGGTGATCCTGATCAAGCTGGCCGACCGCCTGCACAATATGCGCACCCTGGGCGTGATGCGCCCGGACAAGCGCCGCCGCATCGCCAAGGAAACCCTGGAGATCTACGCGCCGATCGCCCAGCGCCTGGGGATGAACGCGATCCGCCGCGAGCTGGAGCAGCTCGGCTTTTCCGCCAAGCATCCCTGGCGCGCCGCCGTGCTGGAGCGCGCCGTGCAGCGGGCCGGGGGCAACCGGCGCGAGCCGATGAAGAACATCGAGCAGGCCATCTGCTCGCGCATGGAGGCGGCGGGGATCGTCGGGCGCATCTCCGGGCGCGAAAAGAGCCTGTACAGCATCTATCGCAAGATGCGCGACAAGCACCACTCGTTCGAGGAGGTGTTCGACGTCTTCGCCATCCGCATCATCGTCGACGATGTTGACACCTGCTATCGCTCGCTGGGCGTGGTGCACAACCTCTACAAGCCGGTGCCGGGGCGCTTCAAGGACTACATCGCGATCCCCAAGTCGAACGGCTACCAGTCGCTGCATACCATCCTGTTCGGGCCGCAGGCCATCCCGATCGAGGTGCAGATCCGCTCCACCGAGATGGATCGCGTGGCCGAGAGCGGGATCGCCGCGCACTGGCAGTACAAGGCCGGGGGCGAGTCCGCGCGAACCGCGCAGAGCCGGGCCCGCGAGTGGCTTAAGGATGTGCTGGAGATCCAGAACAGCGTCGGCAACTCCATTGAGTTCCTGGAGAACGTGAAGGTCGATCTGTTCCCGGACGAGGTCTACACCTTCACCCCCGGGGGCGACATCTTGGTTCTACCGCGCGATGCGACCCCGATCGACTTCGCATATGCGGTGCATTCCGATGTCGGCAACCGCTGCGTGGCCGCGAAGATCGATCGCCAGCTGGCGCCGCTTTCGGTACGCCTTCAGAGTGGACAGACGGTCGAGATTGTCACCGCGCCTGGCGCGCGCCCCAACCCTGCCTGGCTGTCCTTCGTCGTCACAGGAAAGGCCCGCTCTGGTATTCGGCATTGCCTGAAGTCGATGCAGTCGGATGAGGCCCGTGCCCTCGGCGAGCGCCTGTTGGAGAAGGCCCTGAGCGCGCTGGACGCTACGCTCAAGCAGATCTCGCCGGCGCGTCTGGATCAGCTGCTGGACGCGATGCAGCTACAGGACCTGGACAGCCTGCTGGTGGATATTGGGCTGGGCAACCGCATGGCCTCGCTGGTGGCCCGCCAGATGGTGGGCAAGGAAAGCGCGGACGCCGACAACACGACTCAGACTACCCTGGCGGTCAAGGGTACCGAGGGTCTGGTGCTGAACTACGCCCGCTGCTGCCACCCGATCCCGGGTGACCCGATTATCGGCCAGTTGAGCGCGGGGCGTGGGCTGGTCGTGCACCGGGAGAGCTGCCGCAACGTGCTGCACGAGAGCCGCGACCGGGCGGACAAGACGATCGCGCTGGAGTGGTCGCACGAGCCGGAACTGCAATTCACCGCGGCGGTGCGCACCCGCACCGCCAACCGGCGCGGTGCGTTGGCCGACATGGCGGCCGTGATCGCCGATCACGGCTCGAATATCGAGCACATCTCGTTCAACGAGCAGGATGGCCACTCCACCGCGATGACCTTCCTGTTGACCGTCAGTGATCGTCAGCACCTGGCCCAGATCATGCGCGGCCTGCGGCGTCTTCCGGATGTGCTGCGGATCGCGCGTCAGCGCGGCTAGTTAGCGTTTCCCGGGCGTGTGCGGCTCGCTACCGTTGGCAGGTCGGGCAGTACGCCGAGGTGCGCTGCCCGATGCGCCGGTTGCGCAGCGGTGTCGCACACTCCAGGCACGGCTCTCCGGCGCGCCCGTAGACCCGCAGTGATTGGCGAAAATACCCGTGTGTCCCGTCCTCGCGCAGGAAGTCGCGCAGGGTTGTGCCGCCCTGTTCGATCGCCGCGCCCAGCACCGTGCGGATGAATCCGGCCAGTCGTTCGTATTCCGCCCGGGTTACGCGCCCGGCGGCCCGCCCCGGACGGATCCCGGCCAGGAAGAGCGCCTCGGTCGCATAGATGTTGCCCACCCCGACCACGATATCCTGATCCATGATGAAGGCCTTGACCGGGCCCCGGCGCCCGCGGCTGCGGTGGAACAGGTAGTCGCCGTTGAATGTGGCATCGAGTGGTTCCGGCCCCAGGGCGGCCAGCAGAGGGTGCACCTCACCGGTCTCCGGCAGCGGCAGACAGCACCCGAAGCGGCGAGGATCGTGAAAGCGCACCTGCGAGCCATTCGTCAGATGCAGGATCAGGTGATCGTGCGTGCGCAGCGGGACGTCGGGCGTGCAGTGGCGCAGCGAGCCGGACATACCGAGATGCAATAGTGCCCCGCCACGGTCGGTGTCCAGCAGCAGGTATTTGGCTCGTCGCGCCAATGTCGTGATGCGGGCCCCGGCCAGACGCCCGGGCAGCTCCTCCGGCACCGGCCAGCGCAGGCGTCCATTGCGTACCTCGAGCCGTTCGATGGTCTGGCCTTCAAGAAGAGGTGACAGGCCCCGCCGGGTGGTCTCGACCTCGGGGAGCTCAGGCATGAACGCCCTCGATTTCCAGCAGGAGTTCTGGCCGGCAGATGTCGCCCCGGGCCCACTGGATGACGGGGCCCGGCTTCATTGCCTTGTAGTGGTCGGCGATCACCCCTGCAACGGCGGTGCGATCTTTGGGACGCCGCAGGTAGACCCGCAACCACGCGGGGCCGGGGAGTTCGCGCCCTGCCGTGTCGTGCAGGGCCTGGAGGTTGGTTACCGTCTCGCGCGCCTGGGCCACCACATCGTCCGGGTGGCGGCTTTCGTGACCGACGATACTGGCCGTGCCGGAGACCATCAGCATGGGCCCGGTCGCGGTCAGCAGCAGCGTGGCGCGCGCGAAGGCCGGGCTTCTCGGGCTGTAGCGTTCGGGGTAGTGGTAGGCGCTGACCTGGCGCGGATTTTCGATCGCACGGGCCGGGGCACGGGTGGCAAGCAGGTAGACGAACAGGCCCGGTTGCCGGGTGCCGATTGCGGTGGCTGCAGGCATGCTGCCCAGCGGGACTTCGAGCGCCCCCAGCGCCTCGGCGCGCCCGATACAGAAGGCCTGGTAGCGTTCCTGGCCCTGTTCGTCACCGTGGATGTCGGAAAAATAGTTCCAGATGCGTGCCGGGTGCTCGAAGCCGCGTTCCCTGCAGGCGTTCAGGAGCTGGCGGTAGGCCTGCTCGGTTTGTTCGCGCAAAGGTCGGTCCGGGCCCTGCCAGGCGGCGAACAGAACATCATCGAACTCCAGCAGATGCAGGGGCGTGGCGTTCGTGGAACGTGCTGGGCCGTTTCCACACCAGCTCTCGATATAGAGATCCGGGGCCAGGGCCTCGAGGCCGGGGGCGACCTCGATCCGGCCGGCCCCGGCCTGGATCCCCACGGGGGCATCCAGTCGCACGTGGAGGCCGTCCTGGAGCGTCGTCCCGGGCGAGACGAGTCGGTTGTACAGGTGGGGTGCCATCAGTCAGGTCCTGGACAGCGCGTCGAGTATGTCCTCGGTCCAGCGTACCGATTCCAGGTAGAGCCGGCTGGCAACCTGTGGCGCCACCGGGGATTCGCCGGCGGGGGGCGGGTTTGCCGGTCCCTCGAACGCCTCGATGGTCTCCAGCCAGGGGGCGAGCGGGCCTTTGTGTTCGATCAGCGCCTGTTCCGTCTCTGGCACCAGATGCAGTTCGTTCAGGATGCGACGCAGCGGGATGCCCAGTACGCGGTCCAATCCCGAGAGCATCCCCAGCGAGAAGTGGCACTCGCACTCCGGGGCTGTCAGGTTGCACGCCCGGGCGAGCAGCATCCCCATGCGGGCGCGGATCATGACCTGTTCGACCGCGGCCGAGGGTCCGGCCGCATTGTTGAGCACCAGCAGCATCCCGATGCGGCGGATTCGCCCCTGTCCCAGACGCTCGATCGCCGAAGCCAGATCGACCGTGGGCTGTTCCGCGCGGTACGCGGGGCTGTTGGCGATGCGCAGGATCTGGGCGGCCAGATCGGGTTCAGCGCCAATGAGACGTTCCAGTTCCGACGGTTCGGGATCGCGGTCCTGCAGTGTCTTCAGCAGCTTCAACAGCGCGACTTCCAGGCTCTCCAGGCGCTGGCCTTCGATCACGTGCGGGTGTGACAGGTGGTAGCCCTGGAAGTAGCGAAAACCCAGTTGCTGGCAGTGGTGGTAGCACTCGGCGGTTTCGACCTTCTCTGCCAGCAGCTCTACGCCGAATGCGCGCAGCGTCTCGACCTCGCGCGCCAGTGCCTCGGTGGACAAAACCAGCACATCGAGCTTGACGATGTCTGCCAGTGCCACCAGCGGCGAGTGGTGGACCTGAAACTGGTAGTCATCCAGCGCGATGCGAAAACCGCGTTGCTTCAGCCTTTGTACCGCGGCGACGACCTCGGAATCGATCTCGATGTCCTCGAGGATCTCCAGGACCACCTGTTCGGGCGGCAGGCTGGTAATGATGTCGTCGTCGAGAAAGGACCGCGTCAGGTTGACGAAGGCCAGATGCGGACCGACAAGATGGGGCAGGCCGATATCCACGAACGCGCTTCGCAGCAGGTCCGAGGTGGCCTCGTCGCCATTGGTCACCGCCGCTTCGCGACGGTGGCCGGCGCGAAACAGGAGTTCGAAGCCGACCAGGTGCTCGTGCGCATCGAAGATGGGTTGCCGGCCGACAAAAATAGGGTGCATGCTTGCGCTTTGCCAGTTGATGAACGAGGCGGCCCGATCTGCGCGTGGCCGGCCCGGGAGAGAGCGAACACATCATGGAGTCGATTGATGCGCCGTTTGGTGAGGTCGTGGAGTTGCGGCAGATCCTGCACGACTCGGGAGTCCCTCTCCTGAGAGTTATTATCCGCGATGGCGGCCGTTACACCAAGATCGAACTGGATCCGTCAACCGCCCATCAGTGGGGACGCATGATGATGCGCTGGGCCGAGACAGCGTCGCAACAGTGAGGTGCCGGGGGGATCGGTTCCCCCGTGAGGTGTAACCTCGATGATGCGCCGTTTCGAGGCCACAGGAAATAAAAAAGCCCGGCCAAGCCGGGCTTATAGCTCTGCCATCAGGCGCTCTCGCGCCGGGCAGGGACTACTTGATCTTGGCTTCCTTGTACATCACGTGCTTGCGGATGACGGGATCGAACTTCTTGATCTCCATCTTTTCGGGCATGTTCCGCTTGTTCTTCGACGTGGTGTAGAAGTGACCGGTGCCGGCGGAGGACACCAGGCGGATCTTGTCGCGTGCGCTCTTCGCTGCCATGGGTAGCTCCTTACACCTTTTCGCCGCGTGCGCGGCAGTCCGCGAGCACCGCATCGATGCCCAGCTTGTCGATGATCCGCATGCCCTTGCTGCTCACGCGCAGCCGCACGAAGCGGTTCTCGCTCTCCACCCAGAAGCGGTGGGTGTGCAGATTGGGCAGGAAACGCCGCCGCGTCTTGCGGTGGGCGTGGGATACGTTGTTACCAGTCGCCGGGCGCTTGCCGGTCACCTGACATACTCGGGCCATCTCGGGGACTCCGGAAATTGGGTCTAGCAAAAGACGGCGGATCTTAGCCCAGTCGGCGGCCGGGCGCAAGATCATCACGGATCGTCCTGCTCCAGTGCGCACTCGCGCCGCAACGAGGGCTCGACCGTCTGATGGCGTGCCCATTGCAGTGCCTCGCCGAAGGGCATGGGGCGGGCGACCCCGAAGCCCTGGACGGCGTCGCAGCCCAGTTCGCGCAGCATGGCGAGGGTCTGGCTGTCTTCCGCGCCTTCGGCAATCACCTTCAGGCCAAGGTCGTGTGCGAGGCCCACGGCCGCGCGGGTGATCTGCTCGTCCACCCTCTGAGTGGCCATGTGGGAGACGAAGGTTTGATCGACCTTGAGGGTCGTCACCGGGAGTCGCCTCAGGTAGGCAAGAGAGGAATATCCGGTGCCGAAGTCGTCGATGGAGAGTGCGAGCCCGCGCTCTGTCAGACGCCGCAGGGCCTCGATGACTTGATCAGGATCGGCCATCAGGGCCGTCTCGGTGAACTCGATTTCCAGCGCGCAGGGCGGGAGACCGGCGGCTTCTATGCGCTCGATAATGGTTTGTGCAAAGTCGGGATCGAGGAAGTTGCGCGCCGAGACATTGATACTGACCGGGGCCTGGATGCCTTGCTCGCGCAGCACGAGGAGGTCGGCGATCGCCAGGTCCAGCACCTTGAGCGTCAGGGCGTGGATGAGCCCGGTGCGTTCGGCTTGTGCAATGAACCGGTCCGGCGGTACCTGTCCTCGGTGCGGGTGCTGCCAGCGTAACAGGGCCTCGAAGCCGCACAATTCGTCACGCCGCAGGGTGACCTTGGGCTGGTAGTACAGCTGGAACTGGTCGTCCTCCAGGGCGCTTTGCAGCTCGCCCAGAAGCTCCACGGTCTGGCGGCCGGCGTCGTTGCTGCGTCGGTCGTAGGTGCGGTAGCGCCGGCCCGACTGACTGGCCTCGTGCATCGCCATCCAGGCCTTGGTCAGCAGGCTTTGCGGGTCGTCCTGTTCGTGGAACGGAAAAGAGGACACCCCGGCGTGGGCCCCGACGTAAACCGGCAGCCCGAGCACCTCGAACGGCGCCTGCAACTCTTCCACGGCCTCCTGTGTGGTGGCCAGGCACTCCTGGCGGCTGCGGTGGGGCAGCAGCAGGGCGAAGTGGTCGTCGTGGATATGGTAGACGAGCGTGTCCGGACTCCCGGCGACGGCCTGAAGTCGTTCGGCAATCCCCATCAGCAGGGGTCTCTCCGCGGCGAAGCCCAGGGCGCTGATCGTGTCCGCATAATTGTCCATTTGCAGGCTGATCACGAATACCCGGGTCGCGGGCTGCTCCGAGCCCTCCGCCTGGGCCATCAAATGGCGGATATGCTGTTCCAGTGACTCGCGATTGGGCAGGCCGGTCACGGGGTTGTGGTAGGCCTGATCGAACAGCCGCGCTGCGTGCTGGCGCAGCTGGGAGAACAGCCAGCCGCTGAACCCGCCCAGCACCAGATAGATCCCTGCCCGCGTTGCCCAGTTGAGGGTCGGCTGTGCAATACCTTCGTCCACGTTCAGGGGCATGAGAGGCCCCAGCAGAAGCCCGGCGAGCAGGCCGAAGGCCAGTCCGCCCCACAGGCCCATCAGGGCGGCGCCCAGCAGTACCGGGATCAGGATGAAGTTGAGATAGGCCGTGCTGGTGCCGCCAGTCTGATAGACCAGCAGTGTGATGCCGGCCATCAGGATCAGGACCAGGCCCACGCCGGTCAGGCGCCAGGCGCCGGTTACCCCGAGCCAGGATTCGGGACGCCAGGGTCGGTCAAACTCCGAAAGCTGCTCCATGCGCGTTCCTTGCTGGAATGAGTTTTGTCAGCCTGTCCCTCTTTAAAAATTGATTCCCGTGAGACTGGTGAGTTCATTCCCCGGTCACTGGTGGGTGCCAGTCGCTCATGGGTGTGCGTCTGGCTGTCCCCCTTGCGAGTGGCTTGGTAGCATGCCGAATCGTACGGGTTGCGGAGTGGTGCATGGCCGATAGACGCTTGCAGGTCTTTCTTACGGTGGCGCGCCTCCTGTCCTTTACCAGGGCGGCCGAGGTCCTGCATATGACCCAGCCGGCAGTCACCTTCCAGGTGCGCCAGTTGGAGGAGCAGCTGGAGACGCGGCTGTTCGACCGTAACCACAATCGGGTGACCCTGACCGAGGCCGGGCGTCTGGTGCAGCGCTATGCCGAGCGCATCTTCGATACCTACGGCGAGCTGGAGGCCGCGCTGCGCGAGCTGAAGGGTGCTGACGGCGGGGCGATCGTGATCGGCGCGAGCATGACGGTGGCCGAGTACATGCTGCCGGCCCTGCTCGGCGCCTTCCGTCGGGCACACCCGGATATCGGTATCCGGCTGCGTGTCGGCAACACCGAGAATGTCGTCGCGATGGTTGAAGAGGGCAGTGTTGACCTGGGGATCGTCGAGGCGCCGGTGAGCCATCGCACCCTGCTGGTACAGCCCTGCACGGTGGACCAGTTGCGCCTGATTGTGCCGCCGGAGCACGAACTGGCCAGCCGCAAGAATGTGCGGGTCGCGGAGTTCGTCGAGCAGCCATTCATATGCCGCGAGGAGGGTTCCGGGACCCGCGAGGTCATCATGGAGTACCTTGGGCGGTCCGGTTACGACCGCAATACCCTGCGCGGGTGTATGGAACTCGGCAGCCCGGAGGCCATCAAGGGCGCCGTGGCGGCGGGCATGGGCGTGTCGGTACTGTCCGAGGCCGTGGTCGCCAAGGAACTGACACTGGGCGAGCTGGCGGCGATCCCGCTGGACCCGCCGCTGGAACGCCCGATCTCGCTGGTGCATGCGCGCCAGCAGTTCCGCGTGCCGACGCTGGAGGTGCTGATGCAGTTCCTGCGCGGCTACTGCACGGGCCTGGGGCCCGGCGCTGCCGAGGGTGACCCCGCGAACACAGAATCCAATCGAATAGAAGACGCGACATGAAGAATTACTGCGTAGTGCAGCATAGCTATTCCGAGTTTCTCGGCCTGATCGAATCGCAGCTCGAAAAGCGCGATATCGGCTTTTCCTATTACCGGCCTTTTGTCGGCCAGGACCTCCCCGGGTCGGCGGCCCAGTTTGACGGCCTGTGGCTGCTCGGTGGTGCCTGGCCGACCGCGGACCATGAAGAAAACCCGCAGGTCCCCGACGAGCTGGCGCTGATTGATATCTTCCGCCGTTCGCAGCGCCCGGTCGTGGGGCTGGGCATGGGCGGGCTGCTGGTAGCCGAACAGGCTGGCGGCACCGCGCATGAGGACCCGATGTACCGGGCCCGTTTCGTGACTGCGCACAAGACCGCGGCCGGCGAGGGCGACGACCTGGCCGAGGCCCTGGACGGGCGTCGCGTGCTGCAGCTGGTCAACGGCCGCGTGGATCTGCCGGAGGGGCTGGAGCCGGTCCTGGTGGACGACGATGGTGACTGGCTGGCGGTCCGGCCGGACAAGCTGACCTACGGCCTGCTGTTCCGGCCGGAAATGAAGCCGGGCATGCTGGAAGACATCATCATGGAGGCCAAGCACAACCCGCCGCCGAACATGGGCGAGTTGCTGGGCGAGGCGCGCATGGAATGGGGTGACATGCAAAAGGTCACCGAGGACGTGATCGTTGCCCTGGTGAAGGAGCTCGGCCTGATGCAGGAGCGGCGCAAGATGCCCGTGTTCAGCCTGAAGATCGAGAACGAGTAGGCATGCTCCCTCCGATGGGCAGTCCCGGCGGGCTGGGCGGGGGCGATGTCGCCTCCGCCCTGGCCCGTGGCAAGAAGAAAAAGGACGACCCGGCGCGCGAGCTGGCCGAGATCGCGTCACGCTTGTCGCCCGAGGATCAGGCCAGCCTGCTGAAATTCGCGCGATTCCTTGAACAGGAGTCGCCGGCCCCGGCACCGGAACCGGTGCCCGAGCCGGAGCCGATTCCGCGCCCGGAGCAGGAGTCGGTGGTCAAGGCGATGCGCCGGCTGTCGGCGACCTATCACATGCTGGATCGCTCCAAGCTGCTCAACGAGACTTCGGCGCTGATGGCCCAGCATGTGATGCAGGGGCGTTCGGCGGTGGAGGTGATCGACGAGCTGGAGGTTGTGTTCCAGACCCACTACGAAAAGGTACTGGCCGAGGACCCGATGCGCCAGGGCGAGGATACTCAGGCGAACGGTGGTTCGGCTGACGGGGACGAGTCGCGATGATCGACGTCCTGCGCGAGTGGTACCGGCGGCACTTCACCGACCCTCAGGTAGTGATCCTGGCGTTCCTGCTGCTGGCGGGGTTCCTGATTATCGTCTTCGCCGGGCGCATTCTCGCGCCGCTGCTCGCTTCGCTGATTATCGCCTACCTGCTGGAGGGGGCGGTGCAAAAGCTGATACGCCTGCATGTTCCACGCCTGCTGGCGGTCACGATCGTGCTGATCGTTTTCCTGGCGCTGACGGTGGCTGCCCTCTTTAGTGTCGTGCCGCTGATGTCGGCCCAGGTGACGCAACTGGTGCGCGAACTGCCGGGCATGATCCGCGAGGGGCAGGCGCTGCTCCTGCAGCTGCCCGAGCGATATCCGCAACTGATTACGGACGAGCAGGTGCGCGATCTGATGGGCGCCATCCAGGCCGAGGCCACCATGCTGGGACAGCGCGTCGTCTCGTTCTCGCTGGCCAGCGCCCGGCATCTGGTGGATGTTGTGATCTACCTGATCGTGGTGCCGCTGATGGTCTTCTTCATGCTGAAGGACCGCGACCTGATCCTCGACTGGGTACGCAGCTTCATGCCGCGCGACTCGCACCTGGCCAGCGAGGTGTGGCGCGAGGTCAACGTGAAGATCGCCAGCTACGTGCGCGGCAAGTTCATCGAGATCCTGATCGTCTGGGCAGTGAGCTTTTTGACCTTCAACTGGTTCGGGCTGGAATACGCCGTGCTGCTGTCGTTCATGGTCGGCATCTCGGTGATCATCCCGTATATCGGGGCGGCAGTGGTGACGATCCCGGTGGCCGCGGTGGCCTACTTCCAGTTCGGGCTGTCCAGCGAGTTTGCGTGGCTGCTGATCGCCTACGGGGTGATCCAGTTCCTGGACGGCAATGTGCTCGTCCCGCTGCTGTTCTCCGAGGTGGTCAATCTGCACCCGGTCGCGATCATCGCGGCGGTGTTCGTGTTCGGTGGCATCTGGGGGCTGTGGGGCGTGTTCTTCGCGATCCCGCTGGCGACCCTTGTGCACGCGGTGATCAAGTCCTGGCCGCGCACCGACAAGCTCGAGGCCAGGCGCGAGGCGGAGCAGCAGGCCGCAACGCCCGAGCCCGCCGAAGCCGACTCCAAGTAGTCCCGCCGCGCCGACGTCCCACGGCTGCGCGGGACGTCGGCGCGGCCTGTACATTCACAACAACAAGAAGAAAAACCCAGCATGACCGGTACCGAAATCCTGATGAACGTCACCCCCCAGGAAAGCCGCGTGGCCCTGGTCGACAACGGCGTTCTGACCGAACTGCACCTGGAGCGGGCCCGTCGGCGCGGGATCGTCGGCAACATCTACAAGGGTCGTGTCGTGCGCGTGCTCCCGGGCATGGACGCGGCCTTCGTGGACATCGGCCTGGATCGTACGGCCTTTCTGCATGCCTCCGACGTGGCCCCGGTGGAGCGTGAAGAGCTTAATGGCCCAGGAGTGGGCAATGGGGCGGGCAATGGCGCCGGAAACGGCGGCGGCAATGGTTCCGGCCGTGCCGAGACCATCCGCGAGTTGCTGCGCGAAGGCCAGGATGTCCTGGTGCAGGTGATCAAGGACCCGCTGGGCACCAAGGGCGCCCGGCTGACGACCTACATCACCGTGCCGTCCCGCCATCTGGTGCTGATGCCGAATCAGAGCAATGTCGGCGTATCCACGCGTATCGAGGACGAGGGCTCGCGCAGTCGTCTGCGCGAGAAGGTGGAGGCGCTGCGCGACGAGATCGCCCCGCAGCATGGCTTTATCGTGCGCACCGCGGCGGAGCTGGTGGACGACGAGGCCCTGGAAAACGACACGGCCTTCCTGAAGAAGGTCTGGGACAGCATTCAGCTCGCCGCCGCCGAGGCCAGTGCGGGGGAGGAGGTCTACGCCGACCTGCCGCTGGTGCTGCGCATCCTGCGCGACATGGTCGGGGTCGAGATCGAGCGCATCCGTATCGATTCACGCGAGACCTACCAGAAGGTGTGCGAGTTCGTCGCACAGTACCTCCCGGAGCTGGTCGGGCGGATCGAGCATTACCCTGGCGAGCGCCCGATCTTCGATCTGTTCAATGTCGAGGAGGAGATTCAGCGGGCGCTGGAGCGCAAGGTCGAGCTGAAGTCCGGGGGCTACCTGATCTTCGACCAGACCGAGGCGATGACCACGGTGGATATCAATACCGGCGGTTTCGTCGGGCATCGCAAGCTGGAAGAGACGATCTTCAAGACCAACCTCGAGGCGGCCCAGGCGATCGGGCGCCAGCTGCGCCTGCGCAATCTCGGCGGGATCATCATCATCGATTTCATCGACATGCAGGACGACGAGCACAAGCGCCAGGTGATCCGCGCGCTGGAGAAGGCGCTCGAACGCGATCACGTGAAGACGCAGATCTGCGATGTCTCGCCACTGGGGCTGGTGGAGATGACGCGCAAGCGAACGCGCGAGAGCCTGGAACACCAGCTCTGCGAACCGTGTCCAACCTGTGCGGGGCGCGGCTATCTGAAGTCGGCCGAGACCGTTTGCTACGAGCTGTTTCGCGAGATCCTGCGCGAGGTACGTCAGTACGACGCGCGCGAACTGCGCGTGCTCGCCTCGCAGAACGTGATCGACCTGCTTCTGGACGAGGAATCGGCGAGCCTGGCGGAGCTGCAGAGCTTTGTCGGTATCCCGATCCGTTTCCAGGTGGAGACGCTATATACCCAGGAGCAGTTCGACGTGGTTTTCATCTAGGTGGTTTTGTTCTAGCCAGGGAAACGCTGGGTAAACGAGCCCCCAGCCAGGAACGGAGGAGGAAACGGACGGCGTGACAGCGATGCACGGGCCCAGACAGCGCAGGGGTCCCGGCACACCGGGCCGGCGGTGTTGCGGCCGGTCGGGGCTGAAATGAGAGCCCTGTCACACTCCGTTCGTGTCGCTGTTGGCGTCCTCCTGCTGCTGATTGCGCTGGCTGCGCTTGCCTTGCTGTCTCTGCGCCTGACGGTGGCCCACTGGGACGGGCTGGACGAGTGGGTGGAGACCACGGCCAGCGCACAGCTGGGCTACCCCGTTCGCACGGACGAGATCGATCTGGGCTGGTCCGGCTGGTCGCCGGCGCTGGTTGCCCGGGGCGTGCGTGTCGACCTGTCCGGCGAGGAACCGCTGCATCTCGAACGTCTGCGCCTGTCACTCAGCGCCGGTGCGACGCTGCGAAGCCGTTTTCCGTCGATGCAGATCGAAGTGGCCGGCACCGAGGTCCGGGTGGTCCGCGAGGCCGATGGCGCGATTCACGTACACGGCTACGAGGTGGGGCTGGGCGACGGCGCCTTGCTGGAGATCCCGGTGGAGCGCTGGCCGGATCTCGAGGCGAGCGAGGTGCGCGTCACCTGGGAGGACCGCGGGGCGGCGCTGGAGTCGGTCCTGGACGTGCGGCGCCTGGCCGTGCGGACGGATGCCCGGGGCCGGCTGCGAGTCTTTCTCGATGGCGCCATGCAGGGGGCGGCCGACGGTGACTTCATCCTGGGAGTGGAGGTGCCGGATGCGACCGCCCGCGATGCACGTTTCTTCCTCGATACCCAGCCGGTGGCACTGGGCGCCTGGTCTCCCTGGCTGGTGCGCCTGGGCTGGGAGCCGCCTCCCGGCACGACCGCTCTGCGCCTTTGGGGCGAGATCGACGATGGCCGTGTGGTCGCGCTGCGCGGCGAGCACGACACCCAGCTGGACGGAGCCGGGGGCGAGCCGGGGGGTGCCTTTGGTCATCGCTTCGACTGGCGGGTGCGCGGCGCCGCCCATGAATCCAACTGGACCGCCACGCGCCCGGGGTCGGGCGATCTGCGCCTGCGCTATACGCTCGGGGGGGAACCCGAGGCCCTGATCGTCGAGGCGCTGGAACTCGCGGCGCGGGACCTGGAGGTGGAACCCTATGCCCCCCTGTTGTTCCTGGTAGAGCAGCGCGCGCCCGAGCTGGCCGACCCCCTGCGCGAGGTGCGCCCGCGCGGACGGCTTGGCGATGCCTGGGTGCGGGCACAGCATGACGGGGAACGCCTGGAGCCGGTGGAGGCGCTGGCGCAACTGCGCGATCTGCAATGGCATGCGGGCGATTACGGGCCGGGCGTGCAGGGGTTCGACGGGGAGGTCTCCTGGCGCGAGGGCGGGTTGGAGCTCGACCTCGACAGCCGCAATGTGCGCTTCGAGATGCCGACCCTGTTTGATGACCCCCTGTGGGTCGAGACGGTGCGCGGGCGGCTGCGGGCCGAGCGCAGCGAGGCGGGTGATTGGCGCATCGCCGGGGAGGGGCTCGATGTCGCGAACGAGCACGCGGCGGCGCGCGGACGCATGCGGCTGTTGTTCGACGGACACGAGTCGGGCCCGCGCGTGGACCTGGCGCTGGATATCCTGCGCGCCGACGGCGACTACACCCAGCGTTATCTGCCCATCCACCTGTTGCCATCCAATACCTACCAGTGGCTGGCGGAGAGCATCCAGACGGGGGTCTCCGACGGGGGCGGTATGGTCTATCGCGGCCGTGGCCGCGACTTCCCGTTTACGGATCAGTCGGGTGTGTTCGACCTGTGGGCGGATATCGAGGAAGGCCGGCTCGATTACGAGCCCGGCTGGCCGGTGGCGGAGGACTTGCGCGGGCGCCTGCTGTTCCACAACGCGAGTTTCCGCGCGACCGATGTCTCGGGACGCATCCTCGATACGGCGGTCCACGGCACCGAGGTGTGGATCGACGACATGATGGACACCCCGGTCCTGGAAATCGAAGGGACGGGCGACGGCACCGCACAGGACCTGCTGCTGTACCTGCGTCAGGCCGGGTTGCTGGAGGACGCCGCCGAGATTCGCGATGCGGCCATGATCGAGGGGCCCACGCGTCTGGCCCTGGGCATTACCCTGCCGCTCGACGAGGACCGCCTGCAGGATGTCCGTGTGCAGGGACAGCTGGACCTGCTGCATACGCGGGCCGAAGTCGCCGGCTGGCCGACCGGCTTCGAGGCCGTGGAGGGTGCGGTGCATTTTGATACCCACGACCGGGTATGGGCCGATGATGTGCAGGCACGAGTCCATGGAGAGTGGATCAATGTCAGCGCCGACTGGCCGCTGAACGGCGAGGAGGCCACGATTCGCGCCCATGGCCCCCAGCCGCTGGAACCGTGGCTGGAGGAGATACCCGCCCTGCAGCCATATCTGGAGGGGCGCGCGACCTGGGATGCGACCCTGCGGCTGGGGGATGCCATCGATGGCGTGCGTCTCGACCTGAGCTCGGATCTGGTCGGCGTCGGGATCGACTGGCCCAGCCCGATTGGCAAGGAACCCGATGAGCGGCGCCCACTGGAGGTAACGCTCCCGTTCGGTCACAGCCGGGCGGGCATCGGGCATGTGCGGCTGGGCGAGACCTTGCGGGCCCACCTGCGCCTGAGCCCAAGTCAGGCACCGGACGACCCGGATGCGCGCGGGGTGGATCCACAGACCGCTGCGGCCGGAACGGACGTGCAGGCCATGGCGCTGGAGATAGGCATCCCGGCCGCAACCCTGCTCTCGCTTCCGGGCGAGGGCCTCTCGGTGCGGGCGCGGTTGCCGGAGCTGGAGGTCCAGCCCTGGCTGGAGGCGCTGGCCGAGGCGCCCTGGGCGCGGGATGTGGATCTGGGGGATGTGGAAGCCGCAGATGGCAGCGGCGGCCTCAGCCTGCAGCGGATCGAGCTGGACGTGCGCGATCGTATCCGCTGGGGCGAGCTGGAGATCCCGGGTACGCGCCTGCAGGGGCAGCGTCGTGACGAGGGCTGGGACCTGGAGGCCCAGTCTGCCTGGCTGGCGGGAAGCGCCTCCTGGCGTGCGTCCGGCGATGGCCGTGACCGCTGGCAGGCGCGCCTGCGTCATTTGATCCTCGAGGACGTGGAATTTGATGGCGAGCCGGACAGCGATACGACCGTTCGGGCTGTCGAGGGAGGGGGGCTGGAGGACCCGCGGGAGTGGCCGGGGGTGGATCTGATCCTGGACCGGCTGCAAGTCGGCGAGTACCGCCTGGCCGATGTCCACCTGGCACTGGAGCCCGTGGACCAGGGTCTGCGGGTGGAGAGCCTGCGCGCCCGCGGCCCGGACGGCGATTTGCGGGCGCAAGGGACTGGCCATTGGCATGTCCTCGCCGACGGACGGCCCGACAGCCGTCTGGATGTCCGGCTGTCTGGTGATGACTGGGGAGGGGCCCTGTCATCGGCACGGCTCTCCCGCGCACTGGTGGGGGGCGAGGGGGAGGGTCGACTGGACCTGTCCTGGCCTGGTCCGCTGTATGCACCGCGCCTGGCGTTACTGGCCGGGACGATGGAGCTGGAACTCGAAGATGGCCGCCTGGCGGATGTCGAGCCGGGGGCAGGGCGCCTGCTGGGGCTGGTGAGTCTGGATGTGTTGCCGCGACGTCTGCGGCTCGATTTCCGTGACGTGTTCACGGAAGGACTTTCGTTCGATCGGCTGGAGGCGACCGCGACGCTGCAAGATGGCAATCTGCACGTCCCCGATCTGGAGATGCGGGGCCCATCCGCGCGCGTACGACTGAGCGGTCGCACCGGCCTGGTCGCGCGCGATTACGATCACCACATCGTGGTGGTGCCGAGTCTGCGTACCGCACTGCCGATCGTCGGGGCCCTGGTCGGCGGTCCGGTAACCGGGGTGGTGGTACTGTTGGCGGAACGAGTGCTGGGGATTGGGGATCAAATCGAAGAGGCCGCTCGCGTGGAATATCGCGTCACCGGTCCGTGGGACGACCCGGAGGTGCAGACCCTGGTTCAGCCCGCCACTGACAACGACGACTAGCGGATGTACCGATGACACAGGTAGCGGCAATACAGATGGCCTCCGGGCCTCAGCCCCAGGCAAACCTGCTGGAGGCCAAGCGCCTGCTGCAGGAGGCCGCGGACAAGGGGGCCCGTCTGGCGGTGCTGCCCGAGAACTTCGCGTTCATGGGGATGCAGGAGTCGGACATCCTGGGCATCGCCGAGGTCGCCGACGGGGCGGGGCCGCTGCAGGCCTTCCTCGCCGAGCAGGCCCGTCGCCTGGGGTTGTGGATTGTCGGTGGCACCGTGCCGCTACAGACCGAGGACGGGGGGCGCGTGCGCTCCGCCTGCCTGGTGTTCGACGACCAGGGCCAGCAGGTCGCACGTTACGACAAGATCCACCTGTTCGACGTGCAGTTACCAGACAGCAGCGAGGCCTACACGGAATCGAAAGTATTCGAACGGGGCGACGAGGTGGTGGTCGTGGATACCCCTGTGGGGCGCATGGGGCTCGCGATTTGCTATGACCTGCGCTTCCCGGAGCTGTTTCGGGCCCTGCTGGACCAGGGGGCTGACTGGGTCGCGCTGCCGGCGGCGTTTACCGCGCAGACCGGCCAGGCTCACTGGGATGTCCTGCTGCGTGCCCGCGCGATCGAGAACCAGTGCTATATGCTTTCGTCGGCCCAGGGCGGGTTCCACGTGAACGGTCGCGAGACCCATGGGCACAGCGCCCTGGTCGACCCCTGGGGCCGGGTCGTGAATCAGTTGCAGCGCAACCCGGGTGTGCTGCTGGCCGATCTGGATCATGCCCAGGTCGAGCGCATCCGCACCGTGTTCCCCACCATCGAACATCGGCGCCTGGCCTGCCCGGGGACGGTCTAGTCCGAATGTCTGCGGCGGGCATAACCGCGTGGCGCGCGGGCTTGAAAGCCCGGCGCGGGCCCCAAGCTCCATACTGAACGCATTCCTGAACCCCGAGGATTCCATGATCGACAGCCTTGCCCAACAAACCCTGCTCGACCCGGCCGGTCTGGGCGACCACGAGCTGACCACCCTGCTCGGCACGACCTTTGGCCGCGGCGTGGACGGGGGCGACTGCTACTTCCAGTTTGCCTGCCAGGAGGGCTGGTCGCTGGAGGACGGCATCGTCAAATCGGCCAGCTTCAATATCGAGCGCGGCGTGGGTATCCGCGTGGTGCGTGGCGAGCAGACCGGTTTTGCCTATTCGGACGACATCGCGATGCCGGCCCTGCTGGATGCGGCCCGCACCGCGCGCAGCATCGCCGATGCGGGCCAGAGCGGGCGGGTCGCGGTCGCGAGCCGCATGCCGACTCGTCCGGCGCTTTACGCCCCCGAGAACCCCATGGATTCGCTGGACGAGCAGTCCAAGATCGACCTGCTCAAGGAAGTGGACGCCGCAGCACGCGCCGCCGATCCGCGCGTGACCCAGGTGATGTGCTCCCTCGCCGGGGTGCACGAGGTCGTCCTGGTACTGAATGCGCGTGGCGAGTTGACCACCGATGTACGCCCGCTGGTCCGCCTGAGCGTTCAGGTAATCGCCCAGCAGGGGGATCGCCGCGAATCCGGTAGCTCCGGGGGCGGCGGCCGCTTCGGTTATCGCTACTTCCTCGAGAATGACCGCGCGGCTGGCTATGCCCGCGAGGCGGTGCGCCAGGCCCTGGTGAATCTGGAGGCGCGTGACGCGCCGGCCGGCACGATGAAGGTCGTGCTGGGCCCGGGCTGGCCCGGTGTGCTGCTGCACGAGGCGATTGGCCACGGCCTGGAGGGCGACTTCAACCGCAAGGGGACCTCGGCCTTTTCCGGGCGTATCGGCGAGCGGGTGGCCGCAAAGGGCATCACCATCGTCGACGACGGCACGCTGGAGGGGCGCCGCGGTTCGCTGAACGTGGACGACGAGGGCACTGCGACGCAACAGACCGTGCTGATCGAGGACGGTATTCTGCGTGGCTACATGCAGGACGAGATGAATGCCCGACTGACGGGCGTCCAGTCGACCGGCAACGGCCGGCGCGAATCCTACGCCCATCTGCCGATGCCGCGCATGACCAATACCTACATGCTGGCGGGCGAGGCTGACCCGGAGGAGATCCTCGCCTCGGTGGAGGACGGCCTGTATGCGGTCAACTTCGGCGGCGGGCAGGTGGACATCACCTCCGGCAAGTTTGTCTTCTCCGCCTCCGAGGCCTATCGCGTCGAGAAGGGCAGGGTGACCTACCCGGTCAAGGGCGCGACCCTGATCGGCAACGGCCCGGACGTGCTCACCCGCGTCTCGATGGTGGGCAACGACATGCGCCTGGACCCCGGGGTGGGGACCTGTGGCAAGGAAGGACAAGGCGTGCCGGTAGGCGTGGGGCAGCCCACCCTGCGTATCGACGGCATGACCGTGGGGGGCACCCAGGCGGCCTGACGCCGGCCCGGCGTGCCCGCGGACGAGCAGCGACAAGGAGGCTTAGATGAAGCTGGATTTTCTGGATCAGGAACATTCCCTGCCCGAGGGACACGGCCACGACAAGATCGTGCAGTGGCATGTCTTCCGCGACCGCGAACGGGCCGAGCATTTCGCCGATCACGTCGAGCTGGGCGAGGGCCAGGAATTGGTTGGTGGCTGGACCCGTGACAGCGTTGGCAAGCTCTACTGGGTCGGCGTGCACGTCGAGGACCTGGAACGCTGGGGCAACGTTGGCGCCGTACACAAGCACACGGGCCGCCCCTCCTGAAGCCCCGCGGGGCTTCGCACACCACGGCGGGCCGGGATGAACCCGGCCCGCCGATTCTGTTGATCTGAAGGCAAACGGACGTCTGTATGAGCACATCCCCCGAACGCATGGCGCCGGATCTCGAGATCCAGGCCCTGTCCCATTCCGCCGACTCCCTGCAGGATCGCGTCCAGCGGACCCTGGACGTGGCCCGCGCGCAGGGGGCTTCGGATGTGCAGGCGGTGGTCAGCCACAGCGTCGGTCTGGAGCTCTCCGTGCGCAAGGGCGAGATCGAGACGCTGGAGTACGAACGCGACCAGAGCCTGTCGCTGATTGCCTACTTCGGCCAGTCGAAGGGGGCCGCCTCGACCACCGATTTCGGCGAGCAGGCCCTGCTGGATACGGTCGAGGCCGCCTGCCGCATCGCGCGCTACACCGAGCCGGACCCCTATGCCGGGATGCCCGATCCCGCGCTCAAGGCCGGGGAGTGGGATGACCTGGACCTCGACCACCCCTGGGACTGCGATGCCGAGCAGGCGACCGAACTTGCGCGTGCGATCGAGGCCGCGGGCTTTGCCGCCGATTCGCGGATCGAGAACTCCGAAGGCGCGAGCGTCAGCACCCGCCGGGCGATCGCCTTTCTCGGCGACTCGCAGGGCTTCATGGGCGGGTATCGCAGTACGCGTCACTCGATGTCCTGTGCCCTGGTGGCGCGCGACGATGCCGGCATGCAGCGCGACTATGCCTACACCGTGGCCCGCCACGCGGCGGATCTCGACGCCTGCGAGGCTATCGGGCGTCAGGCCGCCGAGCGCACCGTGCGGCGCCTGGGCGGGCGCAAGCTTTCCACGCGCAGCTGCCCGGTGCTGTTTGCCCCGGAGATGGCGCGCACGCTGATCGGCAGCTTTACCCGCGCGATCTCCGGCCCCGCACAGTACCGCCACAGCTCGTTCCTGCTGAATGCGGTCGGGGAGTCCGTGTTTCCCGACTGGATGCAGATCGAGGAACGCCCGCTGACGCCGCGCGCGCTCGGCAGTGCCCCGTTTGATGGCGAGGGCGTGCGTACGCGCAACCGTCCTCTGGTGTCTGATGGCGTACTGCAGAGCTATACCCTGGACAGCTACGCCGCCCGGCGCCTGGGGCTGGAGAGCACTGGCAACGCGGGTGGCGCGCGCAACGTGACCGTGAAGCCGGGCGAGCGGGACTTTGCCGCCCTGCTGGCCGAGATGGGCACGGGCTTTCTGGTGACCGAACTGATCGGCCAGGGTGTGAACGCGGTCACCGGCGACTACTCGCGCGGGGCCGCCGGCTTCTGGGTGGAGAATGGCGAGATCCAGTACCCGGTGGAAGAGATCACCATCGCCGGCAATCTCAAGGACATCTACCAGCGCATCGTCGCGGTGGGGACCGACGTCGATCGCCGGGGCAACATCCACACCGGCTCGATCCTGGTCGAATCGATGACCGTCGCCGGCGACTGACGACAGCGGCGCGCCCTGTCGTTTTCTGCTTCGCCTGGCCGCGACCCGGGCTCGGCCCGGGACCGGTGTTACCGGAATTTCTTTCGTGGTTAACTTGGCTCTGTTCACGGCCAGGGCGTTTTGTTGACGTTGATACCCTTCTTTCACCCGCGTACCCATGCTTCCGGACGCTATTCGTTCGCGGTGATCGTACTGGTTTTTGGCGGCGTGCTGACGCTGCTCGCGGCGCTTCAGGTCAAGCAGGTGCTGGATGCCGAGGCGACTGATCGCTTTGCGTTCGCCGCCGATCAGGTGACGATCCGGATCGAGGAGCGACTGGATGCCTACGCCCTGGTGCTGCGCGGGGCCGCAGGATTGTACGACGCCTCCGAGGAGGTCACGCGCGAGGAGTGGCGCGACTACGTGCGCAAGCTCCGGGTATCCGACACCCTCGAGCGCGTGCAGGGGATCGGTTTTTCACGCCTGTTGCGGCCCGACGAGCTGGCCGCACACATCGAGGAGATTCGGGCCGAGGGCTTCCCGGACTACACCGTGTTTCCGCCGGGTCCGCGCGAGACCTACTCCTCGATCGTCTACCTCGAACCTTTCGACGCCCGCAATCAGCGGGCCTTCGGCTATGACATGTTCTCGGAGCCGGTGCGCCGCGAGGCGATGACCCAGGCCCGGGATACCGGGCGTGCGGCGCTGACCGGGCGTGTGCAGCTGGTGCAGGAGACCGAGGAGGACGTGCAGGCCGGTACGCTGATGTACGTGCCCATCTATCGCATGGATATGCCCATCGATACGCCGGGGCAACGGGCCGAGGCCCTGAAGGGCTGGGCCTACAGTCCGTACCGCATGACGGACCTGATGACCGGCATCCTTGGTGACTGGGAACTGATGGAGGGCGAGGGCGTTGGGCTGCGCATCTATGACGGGCCCCAGGTGGATGACGACCGCCTGCTGTTCAGCAACAGCGGCATCGACTCGGAGGTCCCCAGCCGGTTTGCCCAGTCCCGCGAGATCGAGTTCAACGGCCGCATCTGGCGGCTGCAGTTCGATCACCAGGACCCGGATGCGGCGGTGGCCTACACCAGCGCCTGGGGCACGCTGGTGGCCGGGCTGGCGCTGAGCGGCCTGCTGTTCGGGCTGATCCTGTCGATCTCCGGCACCCGGGTGCGCGCCGAGGAGATCGCCCGGCGCCTGACCGACGAGCTCCGCGGGCAGGAGCAGCAGCTGCGCGAGAGCGAATTTCGCTGGCGCTTTGCCCTGGAGGGTTCGCGCAGTGGCCTCTGGGACTGGGATATCGCGCGGGACACGCTCTACTTCTCGCCCCGCTGGCGCGAAATCATGGGGGTGGTCGAGGCCGAACTCGGGGCCTCCCTGGAGGAATGGGAACGGCGCATCCATCCGGATGAAAAGGAGTCGGTGAAGGCCGCGCTGCGGGCCTATCTCGAGGGCCGGCGCGAACGCTACGTCCAGGAGTACCGGGTCCGGCACGCGGATGGTCACTGGATCTGGCTCGAGGATCGCGGCCTGATCGTCAGTCGCGATGCGGAGGACCGCCCGTTGCGGATGATCGGTACCTGCACCGACATCAGCGACCGCAAGAACGACGAGCTCGCCCTGCGCGCGGCCCATGCCGAGTCACAGCGCTTCCGTGATGCGCTGGACTATGTCTCCTCCTACATTTACATGAAGGACCCGCAGGGCCGATACACGTTTGCCAACAAGCCCTGCCGGCGCCTGTTCGGCGCGACGGAGGAGGATCTGCCCGGCAGCACCGACAGCCGTTTCTTCCCTCCAGACACGGTGCGCCGGTTGCGCAAGATCGACCACCGTGTGCTGGACGGCGACCAGACCACCGAGGAGATCGAGGTCATCGAGGAGGATGGCGGCCGCCGAGTGTATCTGGAGATCAAAACCCCGATCCGGGACGACAACGAGCCGGGCCAGATCATTGGCCTGCTGGGGATCTCGACTGATATCACCACCCTCAAGGAGCACGAGCGGCAGCTGGAACGGATCGCCCATTTCGATGCACTGACCGGTCTGCCCAATAGGGTGCTTCTGGCGGATCGCCTGCAGCAGGCCATGGCCCGCTCGCGGCGCCATGGCGAGCACCTGGCGGTCGTCTATCTGGACCTCGACGGGTTCAAACGAATCAACGACACCTTCGGGCATGCGGCCGGGGACCGGATGCTGGTGGAGGTCGCTGCGCGCATGAAGGCGGTCATGCGCTCGGAAGACACCCTCTCCCGCCTGGGTGGGGACGAGTTCGTCGCGGTGCTGATCGACGTCGGCGATCTGCACGGCTGCGAGGCCCTGCTGCAGCGGCTGCTGCAGGCGGCCGCGGAACCCATGCTGCTGGAAGACGACCGGTTGCAGGTCTCCGCCAGCCTCGGGGTGACCTTCTACCCGGAGGCGGACCAGGACCTGGATGCAGACCAGCTTCTGCGTCAGGCCGATCAGGCGATGTATCAGGCGAAGCTGTCGGGCAAAGGGCGCTTCCATGTGTTCGATGCCGAGCGCGACCGCTCGGCGCGCAGCCACCACGAGACCATCGAAGACATCCGCCGCGCGCTGGGGAACGAGGAATTCGTCCTGTTCTATCAGCCCAAGGTGAATATGCGCAGCGGCACGGTCATCGGGTTCGAGGCCCTGATCCGCTGGCAGCACCCGGAGTATGGCCTGCTGTCGCCCGGGGATTTCCTGCCCGAGATCGAGGACCATCCGCTGGCCGTTGATCTCGGCGAGTGGGTGATCGACCGGACCCTGCAGCAGCTGCGGGCCTGGGAGACCGTCGGGCTGTCCACACAGGTCAGTGTCAACATCGCGGCCTACCAGTTGCGCCAGCCGAACTTCGTCGAGCGCCTGGAGCGGCTGCTGCAGCACCATCCGGATCTCGCGCCCGGGCGCCTGGAGTTGGAGGTCCTGGAGACCAGTGCGCTGGGCGACATGGTGGAGATCTCCCGCCGCCTGGAGGGTTGCCGGGCCCTCGGGGTGGGCGTGTCGCTGGACGACTTCGGCACCGGCTACGCCTCGTTGACCTATCTCAAGCGCCTGCCGGCGGGGATGGTCAAGGTCGATCAGAGCTTCATCGGCGATATTCTGGATGATCCCGAGGATCTGGCGATTCTGGACGGGGTCCTGAGCCTGGCCGGGGCCTTCGGCCGGGAGGTGATCGCAGAGGGGGTGGAGACCATTGCCCATGGCGACATGCTGCTGGGCATCGGTTGCGATCTGGCCCAGGGCTACGGCATTGCGCATCCCATGCCGGCGGACCGGATCCCGGCGTGGGTGAACGAGTGGCAGCCACCGGCCCACTGGGCGGACCTGGCTCGGATCCATCGCGAGGCCATGCCTCTGATGTATGCCGCAGTCGCCCACCGGGCCTGGGTCATGCGTGCGGAGGCCTATCTGCAGGGGCAGACTTCTCAGCCGCCGTTATTGGCCGAGGATCGGGACGGATTCGTTCGCGGCCTCGAGCGTGCGGGCTCGCGGCGGGTGGACGAGGCCGAGGCCCTGCTTCAGAGGCACCAGGAGGTCCATGACCTGGCCGGCGAGCTGTTCGCCCTGCGTGAACGCGGTGAGGATAGCCGGGCTCTGGCGCGCCTGCACGAACTGCATGCGGCCCGCGATCGTCTGTTGGACGAACTCTCGGCGTATCTGCACTCGGTCCACGCGGGTTAGAGAAGCACTGACCCAAGTACAAGTCGCATCGGTGCCCGGGTTTTCCGAGGCAAGGCGTCTCGTGGAGCGCGTTACCCGCCCATTGTTGATCAAAAACGGGTGTGCGCACGGTGCTGCGGCTCCCTTGTGCAGATCGATTGCACGGTAGTCACCGCGCCTTGTTCGCACGCGAAAGCGACTCAAGTGCGAGCATGTGCATTGCTCAGTGTTTCCCTGGCGGACGCTCTTTGCGCCGCCGATGGCCACGCTGCGCCTTATTGGCTGCAGGCGGTCTGCCAGGTGCGTACCCGGAAGGGGTCGCGGGTCTCGTCGAGGCGCGCGATCGTCATTGTCCTGCCCCAGACGCAGCCACTGTCCAGTGACAGCCAGCCGGGTCCTCGGCGGTGACCGAGCGCGGCCCAGTGACCGAACACCAGGGACCAGCCTTCGCTTGGGCGGCCCGGCCAGGCAAACCACGGTGTCAGCGTTTCCGGGGCATCTTCCGGTGGCCCATTGCCTGAGAATTCCAGTCCGCCATCGGGCATCAGGTAGCGCATGCGGGTAAAGGAGTTGATCGTGAAGCGAAGGCGATCATATCCGGCCAGCTCCGGGTCCCAGTGGGCAGGCTCGTCGCCGTACATCACCTCGAACAGCGCATGGCGTCGCGCGGGGTCGCGCAGCTCGGCCTCCACCCGCCGGGCCTCGGTCTGCGCGGTTTCGAGATCCCAGCCCGGCGCAATGCCGGCATGCACCAGGGTCCAGCCAGCCGCGGGATCAGTATGCAGAAGGGGGCGCTGCGCCAGCCAATCCAGCAGCTCGGCGGCATCCGGGGCGTCCAGCACGGGGCGCAGGGTGTCCTTGTTGCCGGGGGTGCGGACACCCTCGGCCGTGGCCAGCAGGTGCAGGTCGTGATTGCCCAGCACGGCGGTCGCGGCATCGCCCAGGGCGCGTACGTAGCGCAGGCACCCAAGCGAGTCTGGTCCCCGGTTGACCAGGTCACCCACCAGCCAAAGGTGATCCGTGGCGGGGTCGAAACGGACCTGCTCCAGCAGGCGTTCCAGCGGGTCCAGGCAGCCCTGGAGGTCACCAACCGCGTAAAGGGCCATGCCCTGGCCTAGTGAAGCGTACGGGGTACGGAGAGGGTGAAGGGCGGGATCGGCGCCTCGAAGGTGTTGCCGCGTTCGTCCTGCATGCCGTAGCTGCCCTCCATGGTGCCGACCGGCGTCTCGATCACCGTGCCGCTGGTGTACTCGAAGCTGTCACCGGGCTCGATGCGCGGCTGCTCGCCCACCACGCCCTCGCCGCGCACCTCCTGCGTCTGGTCGCGGCCATCGCGGATGATCCAGTGGCGATTCAGCAACTGCACGGTCAGCGCGCCGGAGTTGCGGATCGTGATGTGGTAGGCGAACACGTAGCGGTCGTCATCGGGCTCCGACTGGTCCTCGACATAGGCCGTGGCGACCTCGATCTCGATGGCGTGTTCTTCGGTTTCGCGAGGCGAATTCATTCGGTTGCAGCTCCTGTCTGGAACCAGGCGCTGACGGCAGCGCCCAGCAGGCCGGGTTCAGGGTGCATGATAAGGGACACGGGCAGTCGCTCAAGCAAGTGGGTCATCGGTGGGCGATTATGCAGGGCCCGCAGAAACGTCGTGTCCTGGAAGTAATCGGCCCAGCGCGGGGCGATCCCGCCGGCCAGGTATAGCCCACCGGTGGGCAGCGCAGTCAGGGCCATGTCGGCTAGTTGTCCCGCATAGATCGTTACAAAACGCTGGACGACCGCGAGGGCCGCTGCATGGCCGGCATCGGCCAGGTCACTGATGGCGGCGGCCGGGTCGGCCGCGGTCAGCGCCCGCGCCAGCTCGCCATCGTCCCGGCGTGCCAGCTCGAAGCGTGCAATGCGTGCAATGCCGCGGCCGCTGAGCAGGTGCTCGCGGGTGCAAAGCCCTTCCTCGGCGCTGACGAACGCCGCGAGTGCCGCCTCGTTGGCGTCGGCCGGGGAAAAGCGTGCGTGCCCCCCTTCGCCGGGATGGATGGCGGGCTGCTGGCGCGGGCCGACCAGGCAGGTCCCGAGACCCGTTCCGGCCCCGACCACCAGGCGCAAACCCTCTGGATCGGCCGCTGCGTTCTGCAGGGTGATCCGGTCTCCGGGTTCCAGGGCATCCAGGCAGGCGCCGACAGCGGCGAAATCGTTGATCAGGGCGACCGGGATACCCAGTGCCTGTTCGAGGGCATGCGCATCCAGTTCGGGCCAGTCGAGGTTGGTCGCGCGGGCCCGACCGCTCTGAACGGGGCCGGCCAGGGCCAGTCCGGCAGCGGCCAGCGGCTCGGCCGGTTCGACCTCGTTGCGCCAGACCTCGAGGATGTGGTCCAGGTCGGGAAAGTCGCGGCTGGGGTAGCGGCGGATGTCGTGCAACGACCAGTGCGCGCCGCTGCGGCGCGCACGTGCGACCCGGGTGCGGGTACCTCCGATGTCGGCCACCATGAAGTCCATGGGTCCATCATAGCGGATCGCGGTCCGCTGGCGGGGCCGGTCAGCTGGGCGCGACCATTCGCGCCAGCGCTGCGAAGCCGTGGACGTCCACGGTCTCCGGGCGGGCGCCCGGGTCCAGATCGGCGGCCTCGATCCGGGAGGCATCCACCAGCCCGGACAGCCCCCGCCGCAGGGTCTTGCGGCGGTTGGAGAAAGCCTGATTCACGACCTTTGCGAACGCCGGATACAGTGCGCTGTCCACCAGCGGCGCCTCCAGTGGTGTGATGCGCACGACCGCGGAGTGGACCTTGGGCGGCGGGTGGAAGGCGCCGGGGGGAACCCCGAACAGCGACTGGGCCCGGGCGCGCGCCGCGAGCATGACCGTCAGTCGGCCATAGGTCTTGCTGCCGGGGGCGGCGGTCATGCGCTCGACCACTTCGCGCTGCAGGAGGAAATGCATGTCGCGGATGGCCTCCATCTGATCGAGCAGGTGGAATAGCAGGGGGGTCGAGATGTTGTAGGGCAGGTTGCCCACGACCCGCCAGCCACCCTCCGGTGTCGGGCCAAGGCTTGCCAGGTCCAGATCCAGCGCGTCGCCCACATGGAGCTCCAGGCGCTCCGGGGCAAAGGCGGCGCGCAGACCGGCCGCCAGGTCACGGTCAATCTCCACCGCGACCAGACGATTCAGGCGCTCCAGCAAGGCGCCCGTCAGGGCCCCCCGGCCGGGGCCGATCTCCAGCACCGGGTCGTCGGGGTGCGGGGCGATCGCGCCGACGATGCGCGCGAGCACGGCCTGATCATGCAGGAAGTTCTGGCCGAACCGCTTGCGGATCGGCGGCAGCGCGCTACCCATGTGCGGCATCACCCATGGGCGTGCGCGGCCTGTGCCTGCAGGCGATGGCGGGCCAGTTCCCGAGCCAGGCCCTCGGCCGCGAGGAAGCTGCCGACCTTTGCGCGGCCGCTGCCGGCCAGGTCGAGGGCCGTGCCGTGATCGACCGAGGTGCGCACGAAGGGCAGCCCCAGGGTCACGTTGACTGCATGCCCGAATCCTGCGTGCTTGAGCACCGGGAGCCCCTGGTCGTGATACATCGCCAGTACCGCATCGACCTCGGCGAGGGCGCGCGGGGTGAAGGCGGTATCCGCGGGCAGCGGCCCGCGCAGGTCCAGGCCCTCGGCGCGCAGCCGGTCGAGCGTGGGGGTGATGACCTCGATCTCCTCGCGCCCCAGTACCCCGTCCTCGCCGGCGTGCGGGTTCAGTCCGCACACGCCGATGCTCGGGCGTTCGATTCCGAAGTCCTCGGCCAGATCGTGGTGCAGTACGCGGGCGACCGCCTCGATGCGCTCCGGCGTGATCGCGTCGGGGACGTCGCGCAGGGACAGGTGGGTAGTCACCAGTGCGACCCGCAGGGATTCGGTGGCCAGCATCATCACGGGCATGGGCGCGCCGGCGCGTTCGGCCAGCCACTCGGTATGACCACTGAACGGGATGCCGGCACGGTTGATCACGCCCTTGTGCACCGGGCCGGTGACCATCGCGTCGAAGGTGCCATCGAGACAGCCATCGGCGGCGGCGGCGAGCATTGCCAGTACGCCTTCGGCGTGCCGGGGGTCGAGGGTGCCCGTCTGCACCGGGCCGCCGGCCGGGACCGCGACGATCTCCAGGGCCCCGCGCGGCGTAGCGGTGCGCGGTCGTTCGGGGTCGAAGGGGATCAGGTGGATCGATCGGCCCAGTTGCTGCGCCCGCTGCTCGAGTACATCCGGGTCCCCGATGGCGACGCGCTGGGCGCCACCGCCAGGCTCGTGGGCCAGGGCAATCAGCAGATCTGGCCCGATCCCGGCTGGCTCGCCGGCGGTCAGTGCCAGACGCGGGATTGCACCCGGCGTCCGGGCGTCAGGAGCCGAAGCCGTCAACGCGGTACTCGACATAGGCCTCGTCGCGCAGGCGCCGCATCCACAGCTCGATCTCTTCCTCGCGCTTGCGGTTTTGCAGGATCTCGCGGGCACGGGCGCGGATCTGCTCGCGCGAGGTGTCGACCTCGCGGTGGTCGAGGACCTCGATGATGTGCCAGCCGAACTGGCTCTCCACCGGCTCGCTGATCTCGCCCGGCTGCAGGGCGTTCATCGCCTCCTCGAACTCGGGCACTAGCTCGCCGGGGCTGATCCAGCCGAGCTGGCCGCCCTGGGCAGCGGAGCCGGGGTCGTCGGAGTTTGCGCGGGCCAGGGCCTCGAAGTCGGTGCCCTCGCGGATGCGGTTGTACAAGGACTCGGCCTGGCGGCGGGCCTCCTCGTCGCTGCGGACCTGGTCCGGGCTGATCAGAATGTGGCGTACCTGCGTCTGCCGGACGCGGGTCTGGTCGCCCCCTTCGCGGTCCACCAGCTTCATGACGTGGAAGCCATTCGGCGAGCGCAGCACGTCGCTGATCTCGCCGGTGCGCATCAGCACGGCCTCGCGGGCGAATACGGAGGGGATCTCGCCGGCGGTGCGCCAGCCGAGGTCGCCGCCCTCCAGGGCATCCGGGGCATCGGATTCGGAGATGGCCACACTGGCGAAGTCCTCACCCTCGCGCACCCGCTGGCGCAGTTCGCGGGCCTTTTCGCGCGCAGTGGCGATCTGGGCGGAGTCCGCGCCGCGCGGCAGCGAGACCTGGATGTGCGCGATGCGATAGCGCACGCCGCGGTCGATGGCGCCGCTTTCCGAGGCGATCAGGTCCGCGATTTCCTGGTCGCTGACGCGAATCTGGTTGTCGACCTGGCGACGCTGCAGCTGGTTGACGGTCAGCTCGTTGCGAATCTGTTCGCGGAAGGCGTTGAAGTCGACGCCGTCCTGCAGCAGGGCCTGACGCAGCTGCGGCAGGTTCATGCGGTTTTCGCGCGCGATGTTCTCCATCGCCCGGTTCAGGGTCATCTCGTCGATGTTGATGCCGACCCGCTCGGCCTCCTGCAATTGAACGCGCTCGACGATTAGCCGTTCCATGACCTGCCGGGCGAGGGTGTCACGATCCGGCGGGCGGGTGCCGCGCTCCATCATTTGCTGGGCGACCAGGTTCATGCGCTCGACCAGTTCGCGCTGGGTCACCACGTCGTCGCCGACCACGGCGAGGATGCGATCGGTGAACTGATCCCCCTCCGGTGGCGTGATGGGCGCGGCCGGCGCACCGGCCTCGGAGGCGGCCCCCGGGGTGACCGGGGCCTCGACGGCGTCCTCGGGCTGTTCGCCGCCGGGAACCTGCGCCTGTGCGGACAGGCCGAGGCTCATAAGCACGGCGCCCAGTAGCGGGAGCCAGGAGGCCCGGCGGTGTTGGTCAGGGGAGTGCGTCATATCCGGCTATACCCTCGCTCAAAAGCGAATCCACGCCGGAATCGAAACGTCCGAGTCCGTCCAGCGTGAGTTGGAAATAAATCGAGTTGTCGTAGGTCTCGTCGAAGTCGTAGGCGCGGCGGGCGACCACTCGGATGCCATAGCAGCAACTACGATACTGAAGGCCGGCCAGAAGTTCGAGATCACGCTCCTCCTGCAGGCTGTAATTCCAGCGCCCGATTGCATCGATGCGTGGGGTCACCGGCCACAGCACGGAGACATCGGTCTGGTCGATGGAGCGGTTGCCGGCCTCGCGCTGACGATACCCCACGTTGATGCGGGCGCGAGCGCTCGGGCTGTAGCTGACCGACAGTGCTGTGAGGGTGGTCTCGCCTTCGTCCTGGTTGTACAGGATGGAGCCCCGGCCGCTCCAGGCATCGCCGATGCGCACGCGGCCCTCAAGGGCGAGATCCGAGCGGGACTCCGTCAGCGGATCGCCGTCAGGAGCGCGGCGGACCTCGCGATCTTCGAAATAGCGAATCTGGCCGGCGGACAGGCTCATCCGTTCCTGGCCGGTCTGCTCGTCGAAGATGCGGGTGGTCAGCGCGGTGGTCAGCTGGTGCGTGTCGCCGACCCGGTCGGCGCCGACGAAGCGGTCGAGGCTGAACAGGTTGTCGAAGCTGAAGTCCGCCTCGCCGGTGTCGAAGACCGGGATATCGGTCTGGTCGACGAACGGGACATAGCCGTAGAAGATCCGCGGTTCCAGCGTCTGCAGGCGACGCCCGTCCTGGATCGGACGTTCGAAGACCAGACCGGTGTCGATCGATGCCCGCGGCACGGTGCGGCTGATCGACTCGGGTCCTGGCTCGCCCCGGCGGTCCAGTTCGTAATGGGTATAGCGCACCCCGGCACTGGGCTCAAAGAAGAAGCCCCCAGTATCGAAACGCCAGGAGGCCGTGGGGTTGAGGTCGAAGCGCGTGCCCAGGGGTTCCAGCGAGTCGCTCTCGCTGCGCTCGAAGCGCACCAGTTCAGTGTCCAGGTCCCAGGCCAGTCCGCGCCCCAGATACTCGCCCGCCTCCAGGGTGATCTGCGGCAGGCGCTGGTAGGGCTCGCGCTGGGCCCGCAACTCGGGGTCGATGATCTGGTAGTCCTCGATGCGGGTGCGCAGGCGGTAGGCCGGCTGGTTGTAGGTCAGGTCCGCCCGGCGGCGCAGATAGGGGGTGCTGCCGGAGTAGCGGTCCGCGCCACCGAAGTCGCGGAAATACTCGCTGTCGGAGGCGTCGGCGGCGTCCAGGCGAAAGCGCAGGTCCGAGGTCAGGCGGCTCTGGTGAAACCACTGCACGTAGTGCCGGTCGTCGCCGAATACGCGGTCGCTCGGCAGGTAGCGGATATCGGCCACGCCCTCGTGGCGAGGCTGCAGGTAGCGGAATTCGGTGCCGAGCTTCACCCCGCGGTCCGACATGACTCGCGGGGTGAACGTCGCGTCGTAATTCGGTGCGATGTTCCAGTACCAGGGCGTGCTGATGTCGAGCCCGTGGCGTGAACTGACCCCGGCGCTGGGCAGCAGGAAGCCGCTCTGGCGGCGGTCGTCCAGCGGGAAGTGGATGTACGGCGTGTAGGCGATGGGCACGCCCTTGAAGTCAATGCGGGCGTTGCGGGCAACCCCGATGCCGCGTTCGCGGTCCAGTTCCAGATCTCGTGTGCGCAGCCACCAGCTGTCGTTGTCGATCGGGCAGGTGGTGTACTCGGCGTCCTCGAACTCGTGCAGGTGGGGCGCGAGCTGGATGCCCACCCCGGCGCTGCCTCGTGCCGGCACGGACTGCACCAGGTAGTCGATGCGCCGGAATTCCCCGGTTTCTTCGTCCAGGCGGTACTCGCCACCGTCGGTGTGCAGCAGCAGGTCGCCGTCGAACAGCCGGGTGTCACCCTCGGTGCGAGCCACGCCCGTCGCCCGGTCGTATTCGAGGAATTCGGTATCCAGGCGACGTCCTTGTTCGAAGAGCTGGACGTTTCCGCGGGCGCTGATCAGTTCACCCTCTCGGCGTACGTAATCGGCGTCGATATCAGTGATTTCGGCCGCGAGCTCGCGCATCTCGGGCCACTCCATGCCGGGGGCGAAGTCGCAGCCCGGGGGGCGCTCCATCCGCTCGAGTCCGGCCTGTGCCGCCGTGGCCGTGACGCCGAGCACGCAGGCAATGATGGTCCGCGCCGTGGCCCGGCGGTGCAGTGGGCGTGCGTAGCCGTCAGGCGATGGCGTCATGCGGGTTTCAGTCTGGGGAAACACGGATCATGCTGGATCAGTGTTTCCCCAGCAGCTGGCGGACTTCGTCGAAGATCAGTGCAATGTCGCGGGTGCCATTCACATGCTTGAGCAGGCCGCGGCGGGCGTAGTATTCGATCAGCGGCTGGGTCTGTTCTTCATAGACCTTCAGTCGATTGACGACCGTCTTCTCGGTGTCATCGGCGCGGTGGACGAGTTCGCCACCGCACAAATCACAAACCCCTTCCTGCTGGGGCGGGAAGGTATGGGAGTTGAATACCGCGCCGCAATCGCCGCAGGAGACGCGTCCGGTCAGGCGCTGTTTCAGTTCATCGAACGGCACATCGATCTGGATCGCCTGGTCCAGCGGTGCGCCGAGCTTCTCGAGCATGGTGTCCAGGGTCTCGGCCTGGGCGACGTTGCGTGGAAAGCCGTCGAGGATGAAGCCCTTTTGTGCGTCCGGTTCCTGCAGCCGGTCGCGGATCAGGCCCAGGACCAGGTCGTCGGGTACGAGCTGGCCGGCGTTCATCGCGCTTTCGACCTGCTTGCCCAGTTCGGTCTGGGCGGCCATTGCGGCGCGCAGCAGGTCGCCGGTGGAGATTTGGGGGATACCGAAGGTGGCGACCATCTTCTTGGCCTGGGTGCCCTTGCCGGACCCCGGTGCGCCCATCAGGACGATACGCATGGCTGACTCCTGCTGCCGGGTGCGACGCCGAACCGCAGCACAAGCCGGGTACGAGGCGGCACGGTGAATGGCTATCGTGAAAGGGCCGCGGCGGTGCGGCGCAAACCGTTTCCCGAGCGCGGTCTTATACCGCCTGAGGGTAATCGGCCGCAACCGCTCAATACAGCCCGTGGCTCCCTGGCCTGACGGCGACGGGTGCCATTGCGGAGGCTCTCCCCTGTATAATGCCCCGCTCTTCAAAATAATCGGAATATACTCAAGCATGGACCTCAACCAGATCGAAGCCGGCAAGGATCTCCCCAACGACATCAACGTGGTGATCGAGATCCCCACCCAGGGCCAGCCCGTCAAGTACGAGATGGACAAGGACAGCGGGGCTCTGGTGGTCGATCGCTTTATGGCGGTCGCAATGTTCTACCCGTGCAACTACGGATTCATCCCGAACACGGAGTCGGAAGACAACGACCCGGTGGACGTGCTGGTGATCACCCCGGTGCCACTGTTGCCGGGCTCGGTCGTGCGCTCGCGCCCGATTGGTATGCTGAAAATGACCGACGAGGCCGGGGTCGACGCGAAGATCCTGGCGGTTCCGGTGAGCAAGCTGTGCACGCAGTCCGAGCGATTCAAGGGCCCGGAAGACGTGCCGAAGGAACTGCTGGACTCGATCAAGCACTTCTTTGAGCGCTACAAGGAGCTGGAGAAGGGCAAGTGGGTCAAGGTTGAGGGCTGGGTAGGCGCCGAAGAGGCCAAGGCGGAGATTGTTGCCAGCTACAAGCGTTACCAGAAGAGCAAGATCTGAGCCGGTAGCGGCCCGGCGTCAGCGCGTGGCGTGGATCGTCCCCGTATCCCCGGGGTCGGGGGTCGCCGGGTGCGCGGCGTTCGTTGTTGTGGCGGTCCGCTGAGATGGCCGGGCGCGATGACTACGGGCAGGAACAACAGGACCAGCAGCGGTATGCCGTGCGCATCCTGCTGGCGCTGGTCCTGCTCGCCGCGGTCCTGCTCCTGATCGGCTGGCGCCTGTCGGGGCTTCAGGTCGGCGCGCATACCCATTTCACCACGCTGTCGGAGAACAACCGGCTGCGGGTGGAGCCGATTGCGCCCAGTCGCGGTGTGATCCGGGATCGCAATGGTCAGTTGCTGGCGGGCAACCGCGCCTCCTACCAGCTGGAGGTGACGGTTGAACAGGCTGGCAACCTCGATGACCTCCTGGAACGACTGCATGACTTTGTCGAGCTCTCCGACGCGGATATCGAACGCTTCCGCCGCGGCGTGCGCCAGCGCCGACCCTTCCAGCCGGTGCTGCTCAAGGCGGGCCTGGACGACACCACGGTGGCCAGGATCGCGGTCTCGCGGCACGAGTTGCCGGGGGTGGAGATCGAGGCCCGTCCGATGCGCTTCTATCCGCTCGGTGACAAGTTCTCGCATGTGGTCGGGTACGTGGGCCGGATCAACGAGCAGGACCTGGCGCGGGTGGACCCGCGTGCCTATGCCGGCAGCTCGCATATCGGCAAGATCGGCATCGAGCGCTACTACGAGGACCTGCTGCACGGCCGCCCGGGCTACCGTCAGGTAGAGGTGAATGCTCAGGGACGGGTGATCCGCGAGCTGTCGGTGACACCACCGGAGGCCGGTACCGACATTACGCTCACCATTGACGCGGACCTGCAGCGTGCCGCTTACCGGTCGCTGGCGGGCCGGCGGGGTGCGATTGTCGCGTTGGACCCGAACAACGGCGAGGTGCTGGCGCTGGTCAGTGCCCCGGGATTCGACCCCGAGATGTTCGTGCACGGCATCTCCCAGGCCGCCTTTTCCGATCTTCAATCTGACCCCGCGCGGCCGTTGTTCAATCGCGCCCTGACCGGGCAGTATCCGCCGGGCTCCACGGTCAAACCCCTGGTGGGGCTGGCCGCGCTGGACGAGGGGATTACCACCGCGGATCGACGGATGTTCGCCCGTGGCTATTTTCAGATCCCCGGCCATGAGCGTCGCTATCGTGACTGGCGCCGGGAAGGGCATGGCTGGGTCGACATGTCGCGCGCCATCGCGGTCTCCTCTGACGTGTATTTCTACGACCTTGCGCATACGATGGGGATCGACCGCATGGTGCCGATGCTGGGGGCATTCGGGCTTGGGCAGCGCGTCGGTATCGACGCCACGGGCGAGCGCGCAGGTATCCTGCCCAGCCGTGACTGGAAGCGAGCGACGCACGACCAGGTCTGGTTCCCCGGCGAGACCCTGATCACCGCGATTGGCCAGGGCTACATGCTGTCGACACCGCTGCAGATGGCGGACTTCACGGCGACGCTGGCCGGGCGCGGGCAGCGCATCCAGCCGCGTCTGCTGCAGTCGATGGACAATGGCAACGGCGAACTCGAACGGCTGCTGCCGCAGCCTCGCGAGCCGGTGCAGGCGGCCCCGGAGCACTGGGACACGATTCACGAATCACTGATCGAGGCCGTACATACGCGCCATGGCACCGCCTGGGGTTCGATTGGCAGCCGCCCGCCGACGAACTACCGCATCGCGGGCAAGACCGGCACTTCGCAGGTCTTCGGGCTGGGCCAGGACGAGGAGTACGACGAGGACGAGCTGCCCCGGCATCTGTGGGATCACGCCCTGTTCGTGGGCTATGCGCCCGCGGACGATCCGCAGATCGCGGTGGCCGTGCTGGTCGAGCACGGCGGCTCGGGCGGTCGTGTGGCGGCCCCGGTGGCCCGCGAGGTGATGGACGCCTTCCTGAAAGGCGACGCCGGAATGACGCTCGACGTGGCGGAGGACGAATGATCAGCGTGACGGGGCGCGAGATGCCGCTAGGGCAGTGGGTGCTGGGGCGCCTGCGCCTGGATGGCGTGCTGCTGGTGCTGATCGGCATCTTGCTGCTGGTGGGGCTGGCGGTGCTGTTCAGTGCCTCCGGCGAGAGCATGATTGCCCTGGAGCGTCAGGCCATGCGCATCGGACTCGGCGTGACCGCGATGGTGCTGGTCGCGCAGATCCCGGTGCGCACCCTGCGGTCCCTCGCGCCTTGGCTGTTTGTGGCTGGTGTCGCGCTACTGCTGGCGGTCATGGTCGCCGGCGAGATCGGCAAGGGGGCGCGACGCTGGCTGGATCTCGGCTTCATGCGCTTCCAGCCCTCCGAGATCATGAAGCTGGCGGTGCCGATGATGGTCGCCTGGTACCTGTCCACTCGCAACGATCGGCCGCGTTTTCGCGACCTGCTGGTGACGGTGCCCCTGATCCTGGTGCCCGTTTTTCTGATCATGCGTCAGCCGGATCTGGGGACCGCGATGCTGGTGGGTGCCGCTGGTTTCCTGGTGATTTTCCTGGCGGGGCTGAGCTGGCGCTGGTTCGTCGGGCTGGGACTGG
Organism: Thioalkalivibrio sp. ALRh; assembly: GCF_000381425.1. Classification (NCBI taxonomy): domain Bacteria; kingdom Pseudomonadati; phylum Pseudomonadota; class Gammaproteobacteria; order Chromatiales; family Ectothiorhodospiraceae; genus Thioalkalivibrio; species Thioalkalivibrio sp. ALRh. The sequence goes on along the minus strand of NZ_KB906520.1, from coordinate 127,583 downwards.
CCGCGGCCGCCGCGATCCCGGCGTTGTGGTTGCAGATGCATGACTATCAGCGCCAGCGGGTGCTGACCCTGTTCAATCCGGAGTCGGATCCGCTGGGGACCGGTTATCACATCATCCAGTCGAAGATCGCGATCGGCTCCGGCGGGCTGTACGGCAAGGGCTGGCTGAATGGCACGCAGTCGCACCTCGACTTTCTGCCCGAGCGTTCCACGGATTTCATTTTTGCGGTATACGCCGAGGAATTCGGGTTTATCGGTGTCGCACTCCTGTTGTTGCTGTATTTTGCGATCGTGGCGCGCGGGCTGTGGATCTCGGCCCTCGCTCAGGATCGCTTCGCCCGTTTGCTGGGCGGTAGCCTGGCGCTGACCTTCGCCGTCTATATGGTGGTCAACATCGCGATGGTGACAGGGCTTCTGCCCGTGGTCGGCGTGCCGCTTCCGCTGGTGAGCTACGGCGGCACATCATTGGTGACGCTTATGGTCGCCTTCGGTATTCTCATGAGCATTGCGTCGCAAAAGCGCCTGGTGAATCGATGACCCTGAACCTCCGCCCGCTGGGCACCCTTCGTTCCGTCCTCTTGCAGGCCGGGTTGATCCTGTCACTGGGGGCCTGCTCCCTGTCGAACGTCTCGGGGTCCGAGTTTCGCGCCGGTGATCCGCCGTACCTGGAGCGCGAGGAGGTCCAGGTCTTTATCGACGAGCAGGTCGAGGCGGGCATGGATCGCGACGAGCTGGAGAGTATGTTCGCCGAGGCCGATCCCCAGCAACGCATCCTCGACCTGATCTCGGCCCCTGCCGAGGCGCGCCCCTGGAAGGACTATCGCCCGATCTTCGTGAACGACCTGCGCATCGAGCGCGGCGAGCGCTTCATGGAAGAGCAGGCCGAGACCCTCGCGCGCGCCGAGGAGACCTTCGGCGTCGAGCAGGCGATGATCACGGCGATCATCGGCGTGGAGACCAACTACGGGCGCAACACCGGGGGCTTCCGAGTGTTCGATGCGCTGGTCACGCTGGGATTTGACTACCCGCCGCGCGCGGACTTCTTCCGCCGCGAACTGGGCGAGTTTTTGACCCTGGTGCAGGAGGAGGACCTGGATGTCCGCGAGACACGGGGCTCCTACGCCGGCGCGATGGGGCGCGGACAGTTCATCTCGTCCAGCTACCGTCACTACGCGGTGGACTTCGACGGCGATGGTCGCCGGGACCTGCTGAACTCCTGGCCGGATGCGATCGGCAGTGTCGCCAACTACTTCCGCGAGCATGGCTGGCAGACCGGTGAGCCGGTGGTGGCACGCGCCCGGGTCGAGGGCGATGCCCACGAGGAGCTGATCAGCCGCAATTACCAGGCCCGCTTTGATCTCGACGAACTCGCCGAGCACGGCATCTATCCCGACGAGTCCGTGGCCGAGGACGGGAAGTACTCGTTCATTCGCCTCGAGGGCGAGGACGGGTATGAATACTATCTTGGGTATCCCAATTTCTATGTGATCACCCGCTACAACCGGAGCCCGCTGTATGCGATGGCCGTCCACCAGCTGGCCGAGGCCTTTGCCGAGTAAACGGTGCCGCCCTGGCGCGGCCGCCGCCGCGCCGGCGGTGTTGTTCGCGCTGATGCTGGCCGGCTGCTCGTCGGCCCCCGATCGCAAGGCAGACCCGGATCGCCCGCTGGGCGATGCGGCGTATGACGCCTACCCGGACCCGGATGACATCCCGCAGGATCTGGCGCTGATCCCCGACGCAGTGCCGACCGACGAGCCCCCGAGTCGCTACGGGAACCCGCCCGAGTACGAGGTCTTCGGGCAGCGCTACCGTACCCTGCGCACCAGCACCGGCTTCGAGGAAGAGGGTTTGGCCTCGTGGTACGGGACCAAGTTCCACGGCCGGCGAACCTCCAGTGGCGAGCCCTACGACATGTATGCGATGACGGCAGCCCACAAGACGCTGCCGCTGCCGACTTATGTCGAGGTCGTGAACCTGGAGAATGACCGCCGCGTGATTGTGCGGGTCAATGATCGCGGACCCTTTGTGGATGAACGCATCATCGACCTCTCCTATGCGGCGGCGCATCGGCTGGACATGACCGATGCCGGTGTGGCCCCGGTGCGCATTCGTGCCGTGGGGCCGGAAGACGTCGATTCGCCGCGTGTGGCCGAATCGCGCCCGCCGGTGCCGGAACCCATCGTGCTCGCCGAGGCCAGCCAGGGGGGCGGCAGCAGCCCGGTCGCGACATCGTCTGATGACGCGCGCGCTGCTTCCGAAGCGAACGCCCCAGAGGCCGCCGCGAACAACGGCCGCTGGGTGCAGATCGGGGCGTTTTCCGAACGCCGAACGGCGGAGGAGATCCGGCGCGATCTCGAGGCCCTGGGCTTCGAGTCGATCGAGATCTCGACGCTGGAACGCGACGAGCAGGCGGATCTGCATCGGGTGCGTATCGGCCCGCTGGAAGAGGTCGAGCTGCAGGAGGCGACCGAGCGCCTGCAGGAGGCCGCCCACGTCGACTACCGCATCGTTGACGACTGACATCGCGTATCGCTCAGTTTTTGTGCCGCCGGGCCCGTTTGCGTTCATCTGCTCGGGCCCGGTCTGCTATCGTTAGCCATCTCTACAGGAGGCCTCGAACCACCATGATCCCCCCGCTCCATTCTGTCGCCCGCCGCGCCCTGATGACCCTCTCCCTGGCCGTGTGCGTTGCCGCCATGCCGGCGATGGCGGGTGAGCCCCTGCCGGTTCCGGGCAGTGGTGGGGCTATGCCAAGCGGGATCCCCAGCCCGCCCTCTGACGTGACGGCGAAGAGCTATGCGCTGATGGACTTCGATTCCGGTCTGGTGCTGGCCTCGCGCGAGGCGGATGTTGATCGCGAACCCGCGAGCCTGACCAAGCTGATGACGGCCTACGTCGTGTTCGGCGAGATTCGCGACGGGCGGCTGGGGCTCGAGGACACGGTGACCATCAGCGAGCGGGCCTGGCGCACGGGTATGCGGGGCGCGTCGCGCATGTTTATTGAGGTCGGCGACGAGGTGAAGGTCGAGGACCTGCTGCGCGGGATGATCATCCAGTCCGGAAACGATGCCTCCACCGCGCTCGCCGAGGCTGTGGCCGGTTCCGAGGGGGCGTTCGTCGACATGATGAACAGCCAGGCGCGTGAACTCGGGATGATGAACTCGTATTTCACCAACTCGCACGGGCTGCCTTCCGATGAGCCGCAATCCACCTCTGCTCAGGATATGGCGCTGCTGGCTCGGGCGCTGATTCGCGAGTTCCCCGACCTTTACGGCTATTACAGCGAGCGCTCGTTCGAGTTCAACGATATCTCGCAGAGTAACCGCAACATGCTCCTTTGGCGTGACGCCGGTTTCGATGGCCTGAAGACGGGCTGGACCTCCGCGGCCGGTTACAACCTGGTCTCGTCGGCGAAGCGCAGCGATCGCCGCCTGATCGCCGTGGTGCTGGGCATCGAGGCCTCCAACCACCAGGAGGGTGGTACGCGTCGGGCCAACGAGTCGCAGGCCCTGGTCAACTGGGGCATGCGTTTTACCGAACCCCAGCGTCTGTTCGAGGCGGGGACGCAGCTGGGCAGCCCGCGCATCTATCGTGGTGCGGATAGCGAGGTGTCCGTCGGGCTGGCCGAGGATTTCTGGGTGATCGTGCCCCCGGGCCGCGGTGACAACCTTGAGGCCACAATGGAATTGAACCAGCCGCTGGAAGCGCCGCTGGCCGCAGGGGCCGCCGTGGGCGAGGTGCAGGCCCGTCTCAATGGCGAGTTGATCGGGCAGCAGCCGGTCGTCGCCCTTGAAGAGATCGAGGAGGGCGGGCTGGTGCGTCGCCTATGGGATGGTGCTGCCTTGTCGCTGCGCTCGGTCTGGCCGTTCTGACTCGGGGCGAGTGTGAGCGTTGCGTATTTCAATGGCGACTTCATGCCGCTCGAATCGGTGCGTATCTCCCCGCTGGATCGCGGATTCCTGTTCGGGGACTCGGTCTACGAGGTAATCCCCAGCTACGCCGGGCAGCTGTTTCTGCTGACGGAACACCTTGAGCGGCTGCAGCGCTCGCTGTACGCCATCCGCCTCGAATCGCCGCTGTCGTTCGACCAGTGGCGGGGCATGCTGGAGGAGCTCGTCCGGCGCAACGAGGGGGATGTGCCCATCGATCTCGGGCTGTACCTGCAGGTCACGCGCGGGGTTGCCCCGCGCGACCACGCCTTTCCCGCCGGCGGGCCGCCCACGGTCTTTGCGATGGCGAATCCGATCGTGCCCCTGGCGGACACGATCCGCCAGGCCGGGGTCGCGGCGGTGACGGGGCCCGATACGCGCTGGTCCCGCTGTGACATCAAGGCCACTACGCTGCTGGCCAACGTGCTCGCGCGTCAGGAGGCCCGCGAACAGGATGCAGTCGAGGCCATCCTGTTGCGCGACGGTCAGGTGACGGAGGGTGCGGCCAGCAATGTGTTCGCCCTCGTCGACGGCACGCTGGTTACGCCTCCGCTGGCATCATCGCTGCTCCCGGGGGTAACAAGGGCCCTGGTCCTGCGCTTGGCCGCCCAGTGCGGTCTCGATGTTGTGGAGCGTGATCTGTCCGAGTCCCAGTTGCGTGCGGCCGACGAGATCTGGCTGACCAGTTCCACCAAGGAGCTCCTGCCGGTTTGTCGGCTCGACGGCCATCCGGTCGGAGCCGGGGTCCCGGGCCCGGCCTGGCAGGCCGTTCATGCCGCGTATCAGCAGGCAAAGCGCGACGCTCACCCGTCCCGGGCACCAGTCGAGGGGTGCGCATGACAGACGAGCGCGAAAGCCTGATCGAGTTTCCCTGTCGTTTTCCGATCAAGGTCATGGGCGACTCGCACCCGGAGCTCCTGGAGGCCGTGGAGGCCTGTGTGGCCGAGCATGTGCCGGACCCGGACGACGCCGTGATCCAGCAGCGCGCCTCCAGTGGCGGGCGTTTCGTCGGCATCACCATCACCTTCACCGCGACCAGTCAGGCCCAGCTCGATGACCTCTACCGGGCCCTGGGGCGCTGCGACCGGGTCCGCATGATCCTGTGACCGGTCCGCTCGTCCCCGTGGCCCGCCTGCTGGGTATGCAGCCCTACGTACCTGTCTGGCAGGCGATGCAACTCCAGGCCCGGGAGCGCGATGCGACCCGGCCGGACGCGTTCTGGTGCGTCGAACACCCCCCCGTCTTTACCCAGGGCCGTAATGGCCGCCCCGAGCATCTGCTGGACCCCGGCGCGACGCCGGTGGTCGCGATCGATCGCGGCGGGCAGGTGACCTGGCACGGCCCCGGGCAACTGGTCATCTACACGCTGGTGGATCTGCCGCGACTGGGGGTCGGGGTCCGGCGTCTGGTCGAAGGCCTGGAGCAGGCGGTGATCGATACGCTCGCGCAATGGGGTATCCACGCGCAGCGCCGGGAGAAGGCGCCAGGGGTATATGTGGACGGGGCCAAGATTGCGGCGCTCGGGCTGCGCATCCGGCACGGGCGCAGCATCCATGGGCTGGCGCTGAACATCGCCCCGGATCTGGCGCCGTTTCAGCGCATGAACCCCTGTGGCTATCCCGGCCTCGCCGCGACCTCCATGCAGCATCTGCTCGGCCCGGTGGACGCCACCCGCGTCCGCGAGCAACTGCTCGCCCATCTAGCCGAACAGCTGTTTCCCGCCGCGGTCGCGAGCATCAGGCATGAACCCTCTTTGCCGCCCGAGCTCGTCCGTGTGCTGGCGCTGGGGCGTTGTCCCGCGCCCTCAGGGTGGGACTAGTTCGGCTTCTGGAGTTTACGGTGCCTTCGGCCGGCCGCCTGCCAAGCGCTGTCTCGCCAGCGCGCCGCGAGGTACTTTCTTGCTTGCCCAAGAAAGTACCCAAAGAAGGGCACCCGGATTCCGCCCGGGGACCTTGCTCCAGGGCCCTCGGGCCGGCGGCGCTGAAACTCGCTACGCCTTCGGCTCCGCTCAGACAGTCAGCGCCCCCGTTTCTATTTTGAATCGTCCGTCCCGAGGACCCTTCCGCAAGGGGCTTCATACGGGGGGATGAAGGTCAAGACAACGGCGGTTCTGACGTTCGTGCCAATGGATGGAGGCTGGGTATTCCGACATCCGGGCACGCGCGGCCTGCGGCCTTGGCGTGACGCGCCCGCAAGCGGGCGCCAGACCCATCGTAGGATGCCGATGAGCGCAGCGAATCGCATCAGGGTTGCCCCGACGTTGGCATGGTGCGTTTCGCTGCGCTCAACGCACCCTACAGCGCGGGAATTAGGACAGGTGCGGGAACACCGCCCGTTTTGACCTTCCCTCCCGATATGAGCCCCTTGTGGAGGGCGTGACAGGCCGGGAGAAGGCGCTGACTGTCTGAGCGAAGCCAAAGGCGCAGCGAGTTTCAGCGCCGCCGGCCTGGCGCGTCCGGAGCAAGGTTCCCGGGCGAATCCCGGGCGTGTTTCTTGGGTACTTCTTTGCACGAGCAAAGAAGTACCTCGCGGCGCGCTCGCGAGTGAGCGCAGGCAGGCGGCAGACCGGAGCTACCGTAAACACCCAAGGTCGAACCAGGCCCCGCCTGAGGGCGCGGGGCGCCGCCCCGGCGGCAGGGGACGGCAGGGCGAGTCAGGCTGTTTCGAGGCCCTGGGCCTGGAGGTCGGCGTGGTAGGACGAACGGACCATCGGACCGCTGGCCACCTGCTTGAAGCCCATTTCGCGTGCGGCCTCGCCGAGGTCGTCGAACTCCTCCGGTGCCAGGAAGCGCGTGACCGGAAGATGATGGCGCGAGGGCTGCAGGTACTGCCCCAGGGTCAGCATGTCGCAGCCGTGTTCGCGCAGGTCCGCCAGGACCTCCAGCAGCTCCTCGCGGGTCTCGCCGAGCCCGAGCATCAGACCGGACTTGGTCGGCACCCCGGGGTGCTGTTCGCGGAAACGCTTCAGCAGCTCCAGCGACCATTGATAGTCGGCGCCGGGACGCGCCTCGCGGTAAAGCCGCGGGATCGTCTCGAGATTGTGGTTGAAGACGTCCGGCGGGGCCTGGTGCATGATCTCCAGCGCCCGGTCCATGCGGCCGCGGAAGTCGGGCACCAGGATCTCGATCTTCGTGTTCGGATTCAGCGTGCGGACCTCGCGGATGCAGTCCACGAAGTGGCCGGCGCCACCGTCACGGAGGTCGTCGCGATCCACCGAGGTGATGACCACGTACTTCAGGCCCAGCGCCTGGATGGTCTCCGCCAGGTGGCGGGGCTCGTCGGGGTCGAGGGCCTCGGGGCGGCCGTGGGCGACATCGCAGAACGGGCAGCGGCGGGTGCAGATGTCACCCATGATCATGAAGGTGGCGGTGCCGTGGGCGAAGCATTCGCCCAGGTTCGGGCAGCTCGCCTCTTCGCAGACGGTGTGCAGCTTCTGGTTGCGCAGGATGCGCTTGATACGCTGCACCTCGGGCCGAGCCTGGCTCTGGGCGCGGATCCACTTCGGTTTGCGCTGCGGCTGCTCGGTCGGGCTGATCTTGACCGGGATGCGCGCGACCTTGTCGGCGGCGCGTTGTTTTTCGCCAGGTTGGGGTCGTGTTCGAGTGGTCATAGGGTCTTCCCTGAATGGGTTGCGGTCGCTCCGCCCGATCAGGGGGCGATAGCGGCGCGATCGGGGTCAGGCGACCTCGCGGATCAGCGCGTCAATCTCGCGGCGGGCCGTGTCGATTGCCGGCAGCTGGCCGTCGTCGTCGAGCACAAAGCCGAATCGTGCCACGGCGTTCAACTTGGCCAGTGGCGTCCGGTCCGCCAGGGCGTCGTCGCCATCGCGCGTGCAGGCGCTGCGAGCGATGCGCACGATGTCGGTCAGGGGTGCTGCCGTAGCGGTTTCCGGGCCACCGGAATCGCGAATGGCCGCCATGATATCGGAAGCCAGGCCCCACTGTTGAGCAACCAGTTCGCCGATCAGGCCTTCCAGGCGATAGAGGATGCGCTCGATGTCCTCGGCACTGCGGTCGGGGTGGCTGCGGGCGACCTCGCCGATGATGGGCAATGCACCGACCCGATGCAGCAGCCCGGCCAGCAGAGCCTTTTGCGGATCGACTGCCTCGCTCTGGTCCGCCAGTACGCAGCTGATGGCCGCGACGCGGGCCGAACGCCGCCACAGGCGTTCCAGCAGGCCGTGGTAGGGGCTGTCGCGCCGAATGAAGACCTGGTGCGCAGCGAGCGCCATCACCAGTTGCCGGGTCCGTTCGAGGCCGAGACGGGAGACCGCATCGGCCAGTCGCGAGACCTCGCGCTGGCTCCCCATCGCCGGGCTGTTGGCCACCGACAGCAGGCGTGCGGCGACGCTGGGGTCTTCCTCGATGATGCGGGTGACGCGCTCGATATCGACGTCCGGGTCCTTCAGCGCCGCCTGCAGGTGCAGTGCCACTTCCGGCAATTGCGGCAGTTGCAGTTCGCCGGAGAAGGCGCGGGTGTAGATGCTGGTGAACAGCTCGCCCTCAAGGTCGGACAGCTCGATCTCGCTGACCTCCACACCTTCGCGCGCGCCATCGATCAGGTTTTCGTAGACCTTGCGGTCGAACAGGGCGATACGCCCGCTACTCGCCGCGATCGCGTGGCTGTGGTAATCGCGTTCGTTGAACAGTGGGTTCAGGGATTCCGGGCTGCCGCCCTTGAGGATGACCGACTGGCCGTCGTCAGACAGGATTACCCGGCCTTCAAGGAGAAAGATCAGATGGCGCCATTCGTCACGCGCATGCAGCTTCAGACCGGGCTTGATATCCAGGGTGCTGGCGTGCTGGAGGAGCCGGTGGCGCGCGCGCTCGCCCAGGTCGGCGAACGGGATCAGTTGTGGAAGACGTTCCTCGAGCACCAAATCCAGCCTTACAGTTCGAAGAGTTTCTGCAGTTCCGCCAGGTCGGCGGATCGGGCCTCCAGGAAGGCGATCGGTTCCCCGAGGGCGGGGGCATCGATGCCCAGGAGTTCGAAAGCCTTGACCTCGGACGGGGCCGGCAGTTCCTTGCCCTCGGCCTGCAGCGCGGCGTACTGGGCGACCAGCGCGATGCTGGCATAGTCGGCTTCCGCCGGCCGGTAGCCCCAGTCGCTGCTGTGTTCCGCGACATTGACCAGGTCTCCGCCCAGGTCCCAGTAGTTGATAACCAGTACGCCGGCCAGATTGCGCAGGCGGCGAACCAGACGGGCCACCCGCTCGGGCTCCGGGTGGTCCTCGCGTACCTCGATGAACTGGATGATCGGGACGGCCCCGATGCCGGCCACCAGGCCGGCGAGCAACGCGCGCTCACGGTCCAGCAGCTTCAGGGAGTCGGCCACCAGATAGGCATAGGCCGATTGCAGTACCCCGTGCTGCCAGACCGCCTCCATCGCCTCGCGTGTAGCCGCATGACGGGCCTTGAAGGCCTGTCGCATAGCCATGTTCATGGCCAGCATGCGGGTATTGCGAAAGCCCAGGCGCGTGACCGCGTCACGTACCGACTGGATCTGCTGCGAGCCGCGGAACAGCGGGCTGTTCGTGGCGTGCAACAAGGCCCCGGCGATGGTCCCGTCGCGCTGGATGACATCGGTCAGCTTGTCGATGTCCGCGTCTGGATCCTTGGTCAGCTCCTGGATGCGCAGGGCGACCTCGGGCATGGTCGGCAGCTCCAGACGATTGCTGGTGATCAAGTCGTACAGCTCGCCGAAAAAGGCGCCTTCCGTGTCATCCAGCTCGGTGTCGTGCATTACCAGCGAGGCACTGTAGGCCTGCTCCAGCGCCCCTGTGGGCACCTCCAGCATGCGGCAGGGCTTTTCGGTGATGATGAAATCGTGCTGGCCGGCCCCGCCGTCGAACATCTGCAGGGGCGGCTCGCTGTTGCCATCGCTGACGGTAATGCGCGAAGGGGTGCCGCCGCTGACGCGTACCAGTTGGCCGCTCAGCAGAAACAGGTGCCGGTCCGCGACGTCCTTGGGCCGCAGCCGCTTGCCAGCGGGCAGCTCCGGGCTCGCGCATGCCTGGGCCAGTTCCGCGCGGGCGGATTCCGACAGGTGCGCGGTGAGGTCCATTTCCTGGAGCAGACTGTCGATGGTCGTCGTGTCCATGAGCGATTCCGTTGCCTGTGTTTCGATCATTCCCTGGTCCGGGCGGGGCGCCAGTGGGTTCGTGTGCCCCCGGCCCGCGGTGCCCGGCCGCGCAATCACCGCCCCGGATCTGGCCGGACATTTTGCGGGAGCGTTGCGTCTTGTGACGTGGGTCTCAGTGTAGCATCCCGCGCAGGCTCAAGGCCCCCGCGGCAGGCGAAGGAAGGACGCTCGTGCGAGTCGATCAGGCCCTCGGCGCGCAGAAAGGCCCGTGCATCGTCGGCGTCCCCCTCGAACCAGCGCGCGGTCGATCCCAGGCGGAAGCTGTAGCCCCAGGCGTCCATGTCCTGCATCAGCCGGTTGCGCCCGACCCCGGGCAGGGCATCGGCGAGCAGGATCTGCAGATAGCACACCCCGCATTCCTCCAGGTCGTCGCCTCCGGCGTTGGTATGCAGGGCCGCGCGGCGTTCGGGTTCCATGCAGATCAGATGGCCGGCCTCGTGCAGCGCCGAGTGCAGCGGGGTGTCCGGGCGTACATGCACGGCCAACCCGATGATCCCCGCCTCGGGCTCGCCCCACCAGGTCCCGGGCAGTGCGGCACCGGGCGGATGCATTACCAGTTGTAGCCCGTAGCGTTCGAGCAGGTCGCGTAGTGGGGTTTCGATGGTGGCATCGCCGCATTCGAGAACGGTTGAGGTCATGGGTCGGAGTTGCCGGGCAGGGCCTGGGTCTGGGCGCGGCTGCGGCGCGGGCATTCCTCCGGGTGCTTGCGGCACCAGGCATCCACCCGTTCGGCGAGGTCATCCTGAAAGCACAGGAGGTAGAAGCGGGCCTGCTCGCGGTTGGCGATGGCCGGTCGCCCGAGGGCGTCGACCACGCCGGTGCGCAATGCGGCGATGATTGCGTTGGCAGCCTTTTTTTGCGGCCAGGCGGTGATCTGGCCCCAGGCCTCGGGGCTGAAGTACAGACGTAGCAGGTCCGGGCGCGTGGTCAGCAGCATGCGCGTGACATTGCGCAGAGTCGTCTCGGCCTCGCCCCAGTCGTGGACCAGGCCGCCCTCCAGCAGGCGCTCGATCTCCTCGCGGCCCTTGGGTGAAAGCATTACCGCTCGCCGTGCCTAGGCGCTTGCGGCCTCTTCCGGCGTCAGGGCGCGGATGGACAGCGCGTGGACCTCGCCGGAGTCGATCTGGTCGCGCACGGTGGCGTAGACGGTCTGGTGCTTCTTGACCTTGTTCATTCCGGCGAACTGCGGGCTGACGACCAGGGCCTCGAATTTGCCCTCGCCCCCGGTCACCTCGACCTTCTCGGCCTCCGGCAGGCCGGCGCGGATGAGTTCGGCCACTTGATTGGCTTCCATGGTGAGTCCTTGATGTCGATGTGTATGTCGGCAGAGGCCGCATGATAGCCAGTGGCGTGGCGCTACAGAAGGGCGAGGTGGCCCGGCTCCGGGAACTCGTGGTAGTGGTGGGGTTCCGAACGGGAGATAGTCGCGGTACGCACACTGGCTTGGTGCCGGCAGCGACTACCGGTTAGTATTAGTAAATACTGATATAACGGACAGGCCCATATGGCCCTGGAGGACACCGCATGATTTTCAAGCAGCTGTTCGAGGAAGAATCGTCCACCTACACCTATCTGCTGAGCTGCCCGGACACGGGCAAGACCGCGCTGATCGATCCGGTGATCGAGACCGTGGACCGCGATCTGCGGGTGCTGCAGGAGATGGGGCTGAGCCTCGACTACGCGATCGAGACGCACATCCACGCCGACCACATCACCGGCGGCAAGATGCTGCGCGAGCGGACGGGCTGCCAGCTGGCCGGCCCGGCGCTGGACGAGCTGCCCTGTCGCGACGTCGGCCTGCGCGAGGGCGAGCCCTTCCAGGTGGGGAATCTGGTGATCAATCCCCTCTATACCCCGGGGCATACCGATTCCCATCATGCCTATCTGATGGATCACGTCGGCCTGAAGATGTTGTTCTCCGGGGACGCCCTGCTGATCGAGGCCTGTGGCCGCACCGACTTCCAGTCGGGTGACGCCAAGACCCTGTACCGGTCGATCCATGACAAGTTCTTCACCCTGCCAGACGAGACGCTGGTATATCCGTGCCACGACTACGAAGAGCGCCAGATCACCACCATCGGGCAGGAGAAGATGCGCAACCCGCGTCTGGGCAAGAACAAGCCCGAGGCCGAGTTCGTCAAGATCATGGAGGAGATGGACCTGCCGTATCCGAAGAAGATCGACTGGGCGCTGCCCGGCAACGAGGGCTGCGGGATCTGCCCGGACAACCTGCCGGACGAGAAAAAGCGCCTCTGCGAACCGGATCAGCAGGGCTGATCGAGGTGTCGGGGCCGATCACGCGGCCCCGACACTGGCATCGGAGTGTGGCGGACGGTTTTGCCCGCCCACCGGGACCCCTTACACTCCACCGTCATGACGGACACCAATCCCGTGGATCGCCTGCGCGCGATCATGGCGCGCCTGCGTGATCCCGAGCAGGGTTGTGCCTGGGACCGGGCGCAGACCGCTCAAACTATCGTGCCCCACACACTGGAGGAGGCCTTCGAGCTGGCCGATGCGATCGCTCGCGACGATGGCCGCGAGGCGGCCAGTCGCGAGCTGCGCGACGAACTGGGCGATCTCCTGTTTCAGGTGGTCTTCCAGGCGCGGATCGCGGAGGAGGCGGGGCGTTTCGACCTCGATGACATCGCACGTGCGATCGGCGACAAGCTGGTGCGGCGCCACCCGCATGTATTCGCCGATGCCGAATACTCGGATGATGCCGCCCGCGAGGCCGCCTGGGAATCGGCCAAGGCCGAGGAGCGCGCCGCGCGCGACCACCACAGCGCGATGGACGACATCCCGCTGGCGATGCCGGCCCTGGCCCGTGCCGCCAAGACCCAGCGCCGCGCGGCCCGGCTGGGCTTCGACTGGGGCGACCCGGCCCCGGTGCTGGAGAAGATCCACGAGGAACTGGACGAGGTCCGCGAGGAGCTGGCCAGCGACGCCGATCCCGAGCGCGTGGCCGAGGAGATCGGCGACCTGCTGTTTGCCGTGACCAACTGGGCGCGTCATCTGGGAGTGGAACCGGAGGGTGCGCTGCGTGGCACCACGCGCAAGTTCGAGGCGCGCTTTCGTACCATGGAGGCCCTGGCCCGCGCGCAGGGGCAGGCCTTGGAACAACTGGATTTCGACGCCCAGGAGGCTCTCTACCAGGAGGCCCGGCGGCGTGAACGCGACACCAACACGGACCCCAAATGACACACGCCGTTGAACTGCCCGAACACTTCATGCCGGCCCGGATCGAGGCGATCGAACAGGTTACGCCGCTGATCAAGGTCTTTACTCTGTCGGCCGACCCGGCGCGCTTTGCCAGCAAGGCCGGGCAGTGGCTGGATCTGGTGATCCCGCAGGCCGCCGGCAAGCCGTTTGTCGGGGGGTATTCGGTGGTCTCCGCGCCGCGCGATGACGGGCGGCTGCAGCTCGCAATCAAGTACGCCGATCACCATCACGCCACGCACTACCTGCACTCCACCGCACGCGAGGGAGATACGGTCTACATCACCCCCGGCCAGGGCAGCTTCTTCTTCGAGCCGGGTATGGCGCGGAACGTCGTGCTGCTGGGCGCGGGGATCGGGGTCACGCCGCTGTTCAGCATCCTGCGTGCGGTCAATGACGGCATGCCGGACGTCTACGCCCATCTCGTCTACAGCGTCGCTCACCAGGACGAGATGCTGTTCCCCGACGAGCTGGCGCACCTGGCCAAGGCCGAGAACATCGACGTAACGCTGACAGTGACGCGCGAGGCTGAGGACTGGCTGGGCCACACCGGGCGCATCAGCCACGAGCTGCTGGAGTCCCTGAACCTGCCGCGCGACGCCCTGTTCTACTTCTGCGGTTCGCGCGAGTTCATCGAGGATATGGCCACGCTTCTGGCCGAGTGGGGAATCCCCGAGGCGCAGCTCAAGTACGAGAAGTGGTGGTAGCGCCGCCGCGCTTGCCCCCCGTTATTGCGAGGAGCCGCAGGCGACGCGGCAACCGCCCGGAGCTGGACGTCGCTTTGGGGTTTGCTGGCTAGCGGATACCGCTTGCTTCGTCGCGAGGTTCCTCGCAATGACGGGGAGGCAGGTTACGGCCGGCGGCGGTCGCCGGGGCGCAGGGCGTTGTCCGGTGCCAGGATCGTCGGCTGGCCGTCCAGGGCCGGGTCGGTCTCGGGGTAGTCGCGAATAAAGTGCAGCCCGCGGCTTTCCTTGCGGGACAGGGCGCTGGTCACGATGATCTCCGCGACCATGGCCAGGTTGCGCAGCTCGAGCAGGTCCGGCGAGATGCGGAAATGGCTGTAATACTCGTGGATCTCTTCCTGCAGGATGCGGATGCGGCGCTCGGCGCGGTGCAGGCGCTCGCGGGTTCGCACAATGCCGACGTAGTCCCACATCAGGCGGCGCAGTTCATCCCAGTCGTGGGCGACCACGACCTCCTCCTCGGATTCCGTGACCCGTGACTCGTCCCAGGCGGGCGGTGCCGCGAGCTGCTCCGGCGCGGGCAGGTCGGTCTGCGAGAGGATGTGCTCGGCGGCCGCGCGGGCATAGACCAGGCACTCCAGCAAGGAATTGCTGGCCATGCGGTTGGCCCCGTGCAGGCCGGTATAGGAGACCTCGCCGGCCGCGTACAGGCCGGGCAGATCGGTCTGGCCAAAGTGGTTCACCATCACCCCGCCACAGGTGTAGTGCGCGGCCGGCACCACCGGCAGCGGCTCGCGGGTCATGTCGAAGCCGAACTCCAGGCAGCGCTCATAGATCGTGGGGAAGTGCTCGCGGATGAACTCTGCCGGCTTGTGGCTGATGTCCAGGTTCACGTGATCCAGGCCGAGACGCTTCATCTCGTGGTCGACCGCGCGGGCGACGATGTCACGCGGGGCCAATTCCGCACGCTTGTCGAAGCGCGGCATGAAGCGCTCGCCGTTGGGGAGCAGCAGCAGACCGCCCTCGCCACGCACCGCCTCGGAGATCAGGAACGACTTGGCGCGCGGATGGAACAGGCAGGTCGGGTGGAACTGCATGAACTCCATGTTCGCGATGCGACAGCCGGCACGCCACGCTATCGCGATCCCGTCGCCGGTGGCGCCGTCGGGGTTGGAGCTGTAGAGGTAGACCTTGCTCGCGCCGCCGGTCGCCAGGATCACGGTCGGGGCGAGGATGGTTTCCACCTCGCGGGTCTTGGCGTCCTGCACATAGGCGCCGACCACGCGCCGGGTTCCGTCCACGGGCTGGGTGATCAGATCCACTGCCACGTGGCGCTCGAAGACCTCGATGCTGGCCTGCCCGGAGGCGCTCTTCACGAGGGCATCCTCGATTGCGCGGCCGGTCGCATCGGCGGCATGGGCGACGCGCCGGGCGCTGTGCCCCCCCTCGCGGGTCAGGTGCAGGCGGCTGCGCCCCTCCAGGGCCTCGCGGGTGAACGGCACGCCGAGGTTCAGCAGCCACTGGATTGCCTCGGGGCCGGCGGCCACGGTGCGCCGGACCGCGTCCGGATCGCACAGGTCGGCCCCCGCATCCAGGGTGTCGGCGATATGGGCATCGAACGAGTCGGCGCGGTCGAGAACGGCGGAGATCCCGCCCTGCGCATAGCGGGTCGAGCCCTCGTCCACTGGACCCTTGCTGATTACGGTGACGCGGCGATGCGGGGCCAGATGCAGGGCAGCGGAGAGCCCCGCTGCGCCGCTCCCGATGACCAGTACGTCGGCCAGGCGAGGTTGTTGTACTGTTCCCATGGCTCAGGTAACGTGCTGCGCTTGTTGCCCGAGCAAATCGTGGCCCTTTCGCAACAGTGTTGTGCGGAAAGCGAACTTAATGCGAGTCAGGCGGTCCATGCTTCATAGATTACCGGAGACCGGTGCCCTGGCGGGAGCCCCCGCATGAGCGAGAAGGCTTCCGACGAGGCTCTGGTCAAACGCGTACAAACCGGCGACAAGGCGGCTTTCGACATCCTGGTGCTGAAGTATCAGCACAAGATTATCAACCTGGTCGGGCGCTACGTGCATGATCAGGCTGCCGCCCAGGATGTGTCCCAGGAGGCCTTTATCAAGGCGTACCGGGGACTGGCGAACTTTCGCGGCGAGAGTGCGTTCTACACCTGGCTCTACCGCATCGCGATCAATACGGCCAAGAACTACCTGGTTTCCCAGGGACGGCGGCGGCCGGAGGCCGAAGTCGACGCACAGGACGCGGAACAGATGAGCGGTGACTCCGCTCTCAAGGACAATGCAACCCCGGAGGGGGAGCTCTTGTCCGAGGAGATAGAAGGCGCGGTGCAGCGCACCATCGAGAAACTGCCCGACGACCTTCGCATGGCGATTACGCTGCGCGAAATCGAGGGACTGAGTTACGAAGAAATCGCGCAGACGATGGGATGTCCGATCGGTACCGTACGGTCGCGCATCTTCAGGGCCCGCGAGGCCATCGACCGGACCTTGCGTCCTTTGTTAGACGAAGAATGACGAGAAGCACCATGAAAGAACAAGTCACCAAGAATGAACGTCTATCCGCCCTCGTAGACGGAGAAACGGATGACTTCGAGACGCGGCGCCTGATCGACGAGCTGGTCAAGTCCGAAGAGGATCGCAATCAGTGGGAACGCTATCACCTGATCGGTGACAGTCTCCGCGGCGGGCTGCGCAACACGGCCCCCGCACATTTCATGGATGACATCCGCACGGCCCTGGCGGACGAACCCGCCCTGCAGGGTGTGCCCCGGCGCGAATCGCCGCGCTGGCTGAAGCCCGTCGCCGGCACCGGAGTGGCCGCGGCCGTGGCGATGGTCACGCTGGTGGGTATGCAGATGCTGGGGGATCAACCCGGTCAGGATGCGACCCCGGTGGCCGTGGAAAGCGGTACCCCGGCGGCTACGGGCGACGTGCAGACGGCCAGCTCCCGCGCCGGTGCCGAAGATCCCGCACAGGCGGAAGTTGGCGAGTCCCTGGATCCGCGGTTTGCCCGCTACCTCGAAAATCATGCCGAACTGACCGGCCCGGGCTCTTCGGCCTTGGGACGCGTACGCTACTCGGTCAGCGACGAGTAATACGTCATGTGGCGTGGGCTGCCGCTCGTTCTGGCCGCAACCGCGCTCTGCCTTCCGGCGCAGGTACTGGCGGACGAGGTCTCGCCGTCGGAATGGCTTGAGCGCATGACGACAAGCCTGCATGCGGAGAGCTATCAAGGCACCTTCGTGCTGCAGCGCGATGACCGCATCGATACCATCCGTGTGGTACATGTCGCCGATGATGGCGGTTACCGAGAACGCCTCGAGACCCTGACTGGCGCCGAACGCGAGATCCTGCGCTCGGTGGATCGCCTGAGTGCAATCAAGGGCGCGCGCGGTGCCTCGGGAGACGGGGCGCAGTCACCGTTGGGCCCTGCCGGCGCGCCGGTCTCCCTGTTGGAAACACATGACCTCTATGCGCTGAAGATCCAGGGCCTGGACCGCGTGGCCGGTTATCCATGCACCCTGATTATGGCGCGCGCGCGGGATGCCCTGCGCTACAGCCATCGCTACTGTCTCCATATGGACAGCGCCCTGCCGCTCCTGAGCGAGCTGTACGATCCCAAGGGCAAGCTGCTGGAACGGCTTGCCTTCACCGATCTGGAGTTGAGTGACGAGATCGCCGAGAGCGAACTCGAGCCGACGACCGATCAGGCCGAGCACATCGAGGTGCGCGCCGATCGCGGCCACAAGAAGCCCCAGTGGGACGACGACAATGGCCTGGGTGGCTGGAAGTTTGGTGAACTCCCCCCTGGCTTTCAGGCAGTCGCCGCCACGGAGCGCTCGCTGGGTAACGGGGACGAGGTCTCGCGCCACTTCGTGCTGAGTGATGGTCTGGCCTCGGTGTCGGTCTATGTAGAGCCGGCGGATGGCGAGAAGAGTTTCGAGGGTACAACCCGTGCCGGCGCCACGCATGCCGCTGCACGGGTGATGGCCGGACATCAGGTCACGGCGGTCGGCGATGTCCCCCATATTACGGTCCAGCAGGTGCTGGACGCGGTCTATTACCAAGGCGCCGCGGGCGAGTAAGGCCGGTGGGGCACTGGATCGAGGAACAAGGTGTCGTGCTCGCGGCCGAGGCGCACAGCGCGCGCGTGCGCATCGAGCGCCAGTCCACCTGCGGAAGCTGTTCGGCCCGCACCGGCTGCGGTAGCGGTGTGCTGTCCGAGGTGCTGGGGCGAAAGGCCGTGGAGGTGACCATCGGCCACCCGGGTCAGCTCCGCGCCGGCGATCGTGTGATCATCGGGATTCGCGACCAGGCCCTGGTCTCGGGGGCCCTGGCGATGTATCTGCTGCCACTGCTGGGCCTGGTCGCCGTGCCGGGGCTGCTGATGCTGGCCTGGCCGCTGCTGGGCGAGGGCTGGCTGATGCTGGCCGGTGCGGCGGGTTTCGTGCTGGGGCTCGGCGGGGTTCGGTACTGGATGCGCCACCGCGCACCGGATCTGGCGCCGGTATTCCTGCGCCGCGAGCCCGACGCCGGTGTGGTCCGGGCGCAGGGCCGTCCGCGTCCGATCGAATAATGCAGGCAATCGCCGGGAACTTGTCCCGGTACGAATTTTCTAGAGCATGAACGCACGAGCAAGAGCGGGTTCAATCATGACGCGACCGATGCAATGGGCCCTGCTGGGGCTGATCCTGTTTGCCTTCTCCCTGCCGGCTTCGGCGCGCATGCTGCCGGATTTTGTCCCGCTGGCGGAGGAGCACAGCCCCGCGGTGGTCAATATCTCCACCACGCGTGAGCGTGAGGGTGGCCAGACGGGCGGACACCCCGATTTCGAGGGCTCCCCGTTCGAGGACCTGTTCGAACGCTTCTTTGGCGCCCCCCCAGGTGGCGGACGAGGCGAGGGCGGCGAAGGCCGGATGCCGGAGCGCAGCTCGCTGGGGTCCGGCTTCATCTACACCGAGGATGGCTACATCATCACGGCGAATCACGTTGTGGAGGGGGCCTCCGAGGTCGTCGTGCATCTCTCCGACCGGCGCGTGTTCGACGCCGAGGTGGTCGGCAAGGACCCGCAAAGCGACGTGGCCCTGCTGAAGATCGATGCCGATGACCTGCCGACGCTGGAGCTGGGTTCCTCGGACGACCTGAAGGTCGGCGAGTGGGTGCTGGCGATCGGCTCGCCGTTTGGCTTCGACCACTCCGTGACGGCCGGGATCGTCAGCGCCAAGGGGCGCAACCTCCCGACCGAGAATTATGTCCCGTTCATCCAGACCGATGTCGCGATTAATCCGGGGAACTCCGGTGGGCCGCTGCTGAACCTGGACGGCAAGGTCGTGGGGATTAATGCCCAGATCTACAGCCGTACCGGTGGCTTCATGGGGCTGTCGTTCGCGGTCCCGATCGAGATGGTCGAGGACGTGGTCAAGCAGCTGCGCGAGCACGGCGAGGTCACGCGCGGCTGGCTGGGTGTGCTGATCCAGGAGGTCACGCGCGATCTGGCCGAGTCGTTCGGCATGGACAAGCCCAGCGGCGCCCTGGTCGCCCGCGTGCAGTCGGACAGCCCGGCGGAGAAGGCCGGCTTCGAGACGGGAGATGTGATCCTCAAGTTCAATGGGATCGAGGTCCCGAACTCCTCCGCGCTGCCGCCGATCGTGGGCCGCACGCCGGTCGGTACCGCGGCCGAAGTGGAGATCCGCCGCGGCGAGGAGACCAGGACCCTGACGGTCGAGATCGAACGCCTGCCGGACGATATCGCGGCGGAGCGCGGCGGTCGCCAGCCGGAGCAGGAAGAGCGTGCCGAGCCGCAAAGCCTGCTCGGGATGCACCTGGAGCCGCTGGATGCCGCCCAGGCCGACGAGCTGGGCCTCGACGGCGGGCTGGTGGTTACGGAGGTGACGGGTAATCCGGCCCGTTCCTCCGGCATTCGGCCAGGCGACGTGATTGTGCAGTTCGGTCGCCACTCGGTGGATTCGCTGGAAGAGCTGGAAGAGCAGATCGAGGCGGCCGGCACCGGGCGCACGGTCCCGGTCCTGATTCAGCGCGACGGCAACCCGACCTTTATCGCCCTGCGCATCCCGTCCGAATGATGGTCGTGCCCTGGCCCGGGCGTTGTGCGCCCGGGCGGCGGCAGCGATCATGATGCGGACTCTGACGCTGTATCACCGCGAAGGCTGCGGGCTTTGCGAGCAGATGCTCGCGGAGCTTTCGGCCCTCAAAAGTCGTTATACTTTCGCCCTCGAGATCGTCGACATCGACGAGGACCGGGACCTGCGCGTGCGTTTCAACGCGAAGGTCCCGGTGCTTGCGGTCGACGGCGACATTCTTTGCTGCCATTTCCTCGACCGAAAGGCACTGCTGGACCTACTGGCCCCTGCATGACCGAAACTCGCCTGACCCGCAATTTTTCCATCATCGCGCATATCGACCACGGCAAGTCCACGCTGGCCGACCGCCTGATCCAGGGCTGCCATGGCCTGACCGAGCGCGAGATGTCCGAGCAGGTGCTGGACTCGATGGACCTGGAGCGCGAGCGCGGGATCACCATCAAGGCACAGAGCGTCTCGCTGTTCTACGACGCCCAGGACGGCCAGCGTTACCAGCTGAATTTCATCGATACCCCGGGGCATGTGGATTTTTCCTACGAGGTGTCGCGTTCGCTGTATGCCTGCGAGGGCGCACTGCTGGTGGTCGATGCCTCCCAGGGTGTGGAGGCGCAGAGTGTGGCCAACTGCTACACCGCGATCGACCAGGGGCTCGAGGTCGTCCCGGTGCTGAACAAGATCGACCTGCCGGCGGCCGAACCCGACCGCGTGGCGGCCGAGATCGAGGACGTGATCGGCATCGAGGCCACCGACGCCGTGCGGGTCTCCGCCAAGACCGGCGAGGGCATCGCCGAGCTGCTGGAGGAGATCGTGCGCCGCATCCCGCCGCCGGAGGGGGACGCCGAGGCCGCGCCCAAGGCGCTGGTGATCGACTCCTGGTACGACAACTACCTGGGCGTAGTCGCGCTGGTGCGGGTGAAGGCCGGGCGCTTCTACGCGGGGCAGAAGATCAAGGCGATGTCGGTTGGGCGTGCCCACGAGGTCAGTCGGGTCGGGGTGTTCACGCCCAAGCCGGTGGACCGCGAGACCCTTGAGGTCGGCGAGGTTGGCTACCTGATCGCGACCATCAAGGACATCTCCGGGGCCAAGGTGGGCGACACCTTCACCGACTTCAACAACCCGGCCTCCGAGCCGGTGCCGGGCTTCCAGGAGGTCCAGCCGCGGGTGTTCGCCGGCCTGTTCCCGGTCAGCGCGGATGACTTCAACGACCTGCGCGAGGCGCTGGACAAGCTGCGCCTGAACGATGCCGCATTGTCCTTCGAGCCGGAGACCTCGCAGGCGCTGGGGTTTGGTTTTCGCTGCGGCTTCCTCGGCATGCTGCACATGGAAATCGTGCAGGAGCGCCTGGAGCGCGAGTACGACCTTGACCTGATTACCACCGCGCCCACGGTGGTCTACGAGGTGGAAAAGAGCGACGGCGAGGTGGTGATGGTGCACAACCCATCCGGGCTGCCGCCGAGCAACGAGATTGCCGAGATCCGCGAGCCGATTATCGAGGCGAACATCCTCGTGCCGCAGGACTACGTCGGCGCGGTGATCACCCTGTGCATCGAGAAGCGCGGGGTGCAGACCAAGATGCAATACCTGGGGCGTCAGGTGCAGTTGTCCTACGAGCTGCCGATGTCCGAGGTGATGCTGGACTTCTTCGACCGGCTGAAGTCCGCAACCCGTGGCTACGCCTCGTTCGACTACCAGCCGCGGCGCTTCCAGGCGGCGCCGCTGGTGCGCGTGGATATCCTGATCAACGGCGAGCGGGTGGATGCCTTGTCCGGGATCGTGCATCGTGACCATGCGGAGTCGCGCGGTCGCGAGCTGACCGAGCGCATGGCCAAGATCATCCCGCGGCAGATGTACGAGGTGGCGATCCAGGCGGCGATCGGCTCGAAGATTATCGCGCGATCCACGGTCAAGGCGATGCGCAAGAATGTGCTGGCCAAGTGCTACGGCGGCGACGTCTCGCGCAAGCGCAAGCTGCTGGAGAAGCAGAAGGCCGGCAAGAAACGCATGAAGTCGATTGGCAAGGTAGATGTGCCGCAGGAGGCCTTCCTGGCGGTGCTGTCGGTCGGCGACGACAAATAACGCGCCCGGGTCGGAGCGGGCACGCCGCAAGGCGGTGATCGAGGACAATACATGGCGAATCTGGAACTGATCCTGGTACTGGCCACGGCCGCAACGGGCCTGATCTGGCTGGGCTGGGTGCTCCTGCGGCGGCGGCTGAGCCCCGAGCGTCAGGCGCGCATGCCGTGGTTCGTGGACTATTCGCGTTCGTTCTTCCCGGTGCTGCTGATTGTGCTGGTGCTGCGCTCGTTCGTGGCCGAGCCGTTCCGCATCCCGTCGGGCTCCATGATGCCGACCCTGCTGGTGGGCGACTTCATCATGGTGAACAAGTTTTCCTACGGGATTCGCCTGCCGGTTACGCGTACCAAGGTCTTCGATATGGGCGAGCCCGAGCGTGGCGAGGTCGTGGTGTTCAAGTATCCGCGCAACCCGCAAGAGGACTACATCAAGCGAGTGATTGGGCTGCCGGGGGATACCATCGAGTTCCGCGATCGCGTGCTGTACGTCAACGGCGAGGCACAGTCGGCCGAGCGCGTGGGTACCTTCGAGGGCGAGGGGTCCGGGGAGATGATGTCCGGTGCCTCACTGTACGAGGAGACCCTCGACGGGCGCACCTACACGACGCTGATGCGCGAGGAACGCCCGAGCCTGGATGGCTCGGTGACGGTCCCCGACGGCCACTATTTCATGGTCGGCGACAATCGCGACAACTCGAACGACAGCCGGACCTGGGGGTTCGTCTCCGAGGATCTGCTGGTGGGGCGTGCCCTCTTTATCTGGCTGCATTGGGATTACAATGAAGGGCACAGGGACTTTTCCCGGATTGGCCAGGCGATTCGCTAGGCCTGTTTCGCGGGCGCAGGCAACCAGGGGGTAGGGCGATGCGGCATTCCAGACATTCCATGCGCGGGGCGGGTGCCCTGACGGTGATGGCATTGATCCTGCTGGCGCTGCTGGTCGGGACCTTCGTGATCAAGATGGGTACGCAGTACACCCAGTACCTGACGGTGCGCTCGATCATGCAGGACGTGGCGACCCAGCCCGGTGCGGCCGAGAAAAGCGAGCGCGAGCTGTGGCGCGAGATGAACCGCCGCTTCCAGATCAACTCGGTGTACGACGGGATCGAGGAGGACGACTTCTCGGTGACCGAGGAGGGCGATCGCCGGCAGATGCATCTGGAATACGAAGTCCGCCGCGAGTTCCTGGGGAACGTCGACGTGGTCGCGCGTTTCTCGCGTAGCGAAACCCTAGCGCCCTAGGGAAACGCTGTGGGATTGTCGGACCGTAACCTTCAACGATCGAGTGCGAGTCGCGATTTTCGCGATCTGCTGCCGGAGGCGGTGCGCGAGGGCGATGGCGTCCGCCAGGCCCTGACCCATCGCAGTGCCGGCGGGCGCAACAACGAGCGCCTGGAGTTTCTGGGCGATGCGGTCCTGGGTCTGGTCATCGCCGATGCCCTGTACGAGCAGCTGCCGGACGCGCCAGAAGGGGATCTCACGCGCCTGCGCGCGGCGCTGGTCAACCGCGAATCGCTGGCGGCCCTGGCGCGAGAGTCGGGACTGGAAGGCACGCTCAATCTCGGCCAGGGCGAACGCAAGAGCGGCGGCCAGCGGCGCGATTCCATCCTCGCCGACGCGGTCGAGGCCCTGATTGGCGTGACCTACCGCGAGGCCGGCATGCAGGCTGCGCGCGACTTCACCCTGGCACTTTATGCCGAGCGCCTAGGGAATCTGCCCTCCGCCGAATCCCTGAAGGACCCGAAGACCCGTTTGCAGGAACAATTGCAGGGTCGCAATGCGGAACTGCCCGTTTACGAAGTGCTGGAGGTGGTTGGCCCCGATCACCAGCGCCGCTTCACCGTCTTCGTACACCTGCCTACTCAGGGCTGGGGGCAGCAGGGCGAGGGCTCCTCTCGGCGCCGCGCGGAGCAGGCCGCGGCCGAGGCCGCGCTGCAGCGGTTGCAGCAGCAGGCACAGGAGCAGTGAACGGCATGGATAGCACTTCCGAGTCCGGAACGCGGTGCGGTATGGTCGCGCTGGTCGGCCGCCCGAATGTTGGCAAGACTACGCTGATGAACCGCCTGGTGGGCGAGAAGCTCGCAGCCACGACGCGGCGTCCCCACACCACGCGCAATCGCATCCTCGGCATCGTGACCGAGGGGAACGACCAGATCGTGCTGATGGACACCCCGGGGATCGATACCGAGCGCACGCGTCTGGTGAACCGGGTGCTGAACCGCACGGCCAGTCAGGCCCTGGCCGACGCGGATCTGGTGTGTTTCCTGGTCGAGGCGGGACGCTTTGGCGAGGGCGACGAGCGCATCGAGCAGCTGATTCGCCAGTCCGAGCGGCCGGCGCTGCTGGTGATCAACAAGGTCGATCGGGCGCGGGAAAAAGAAGAACTGCTGCCGTTTATCGCGGCGCGCATGGAGGCGATGCCGTATGCAGGTGTTGTCCCGCTGTCGGCGAAGACGGGCTCCAACGTCGCGGGCCTGATCGACGAGATCCGCGGCCACCTGCCCGCGGGGCCCTTCCTCTACGACCCCGAGCAGCTGTCCGATCGCCCGGAGCGCTTCCGCGCCGAGGAGATGATCCGCGAGTCCCTGCTGGAGAGCCTGGGGCAGGAGGTCCCGTACTCGGTGGCGGTGCGCGTGGAGCAGTGGTCCGACGAGCCGCGGACGACGCATATCGATGCCGTCATCATGGTCGAGCGCGACAGCCAGAAGGGGATCGTGATCGGCAAGGGTGGACAGCGCCTGAAGCGGATCGGGCAGGCGGCGCGTCTGCAGCTGGAAGAGCTGCTGGGGCGGAAGGTCATGCTGCGCCTGACGGTACGTGTCGAGGCGGACTGGACCCGGAATCCCCGCGCCCTGCGCGAGCTGGGCATCGAAGAACCCCGGTGAAGGCGCCGCGGCGCGCATGAGTGGCGCGGCGACGGCCGTCACCCAGGGTGTAGTGCTGCATGCGCGGGCACTGCGCGAGAACAGCCGCGTGCTGGAACTGCTGACGGGCGAGGCCGGGCGTGTGGCGGCGGTGGTGCGTGGCAAGGCGGGGTCGGTACAGCCCTTTGTGCTACTGGATCTGGCCTGGCGCGGCCGTGGCGAGCTTCCCACGCTGCAGGTGGCGGAGCAGCAGCGGGTCTTTCCGTTGACCGGGCGGGCGTTGGTCTGCGGTTTGTATCTGAATGAGCTGGTGTTGCGTCTCTATCCGCGTGACGCGCCGATCCCCGAGGCGTTGCCGGCCCTGCTGACGGCCTACGCGCGGCTGGCGGCCCGGGAGCGCGCGGACGTGGTGTTGCGCCGCGCCGAGTGGGCGCTGCTGCTGCCGATCGATTCCGGGCTCGAGCATGTCGATGCCGCCGAGCTTGATCCGGCGGCCTGGTATCGGTACGAGCCCGAGATGGGCCTGGAGCCCACGGCACCGGGGCGCGCGGGTGCCATCGCCGGGGAGGCCCTGTGGGCGCTCGCTTCGGGGCAGCCGGTCCCCGATAATCATGCCCGTCCGGCGCGTGACTTCATGCGCGCCCTGATTGACCATCACCTGGCCGGCCGCGTGCTGCGCACGCGAGCGCTGCTGTAGCCCCGGCCCTGACACGCATTCAAGCCCATACAAGGCCACACGTACCATGTCGCATCCCGCACCGCTCAAGCTGGGGGTCAACCTCGACCACATCGCCACGATTCGCCAGGCCCGCCACACGCCGTATCCTGACCTGATGCAGGCGGTACGCCTGGCCGAGGCCAGCGGCGCGGATTCGATCACCCTGCACCTGCGCGAGGATCGCCGCCATATCCAGGATGACGATGTCTTCGGGATCAAGCCGCGGCTTACGGTGCCGATGAACCTCGAGATGGCCGCCACCGAGGGCATGCAGGCGATCGCCTTGAAGCTGCTCCCCGAGGCTTGCTGCATCGTGCCGGAAAAGCGCGAGGAACTGACCACCGAGGGCGGGCTGGATGCGGCCGGGCAGCTGGAGCGGCTGCGTGATTTCGTGGCCCCGCTGACCGCGGCCGGGATCGAGGTCTCGCTGTTCGTGGAGCCGGATGTTCGCCAGATGGAGGCGGCGGTCAAGATTGGCGCTCCGGTGGTGGAGCTGCATACGGGCGCCTATGCCAATGCCCGTGATGCAGCCGAGCGCGAACGTTTGCTGGCCGGGATCAACCAGGCCGCCACTGCCGGTCAGGCCATGGGGCTGGTGATCAACGCCGGTCATGGGCTCGACTACGACAATGTACGTCCGATTGCCGCGAATCCGGTCTTTCACGAGCTGAATATCGGCCACTCCATCGTGGCCCGGGCGTTGTTTACGGGGTTGCCGGAGGCAGTCAGCCACATGCGCGGTTTGATGGATGCCGCCCGCGCTGGCCTGCCAGTCGGCCAGTACCCGGTGTGATCGCCGCATGATCCTCGGGATCGGCACCGACCTCGTCCAGGTGGCGCGCATGCAGGGCATGTGGGAGCGCCATGGCCGGCGGCTGGCCGAGCGTATCCTGCATCCGGTCGAGCACGCCGACCTGCCGTCGGAGCATCCGGCGGGATTTCTCGCCCGGCGCTTTGCGGCCAAGGAGGCCCTCGCCAAGGCGCTGGGATGTGGGGTCGGGGCCGACATGGGGCTGGCCGAAGCCGGGGTGACCCATGATGCCCGCGGGCGCCCCGAATTCGTGCTGGAAGGCCGCGCACGGGCGACCGCCGAACGCCTTGGGGTGAGCGCCATTCACCTCAGTATTAGCGACGAGCGCGAGTATGCCCAGGCCTTTGTGGTCCTCGAGGGTGGTGAGTAACCCGCTTTTCCCTCCGGTCGTGGTTGCCCGGGTGGGACCGGCTCCCTAGAATATGGCCCCTTATGCCCATCCGTGTCGGGTGAACGGATGGTGCCAGCCCTGAGCGAGTGACGGAGTCCAGTCCATGCCCTGGAACGAACCGGGAAATAGTAACCGCGACCCCTGGAGTGGGGGCGGCGGTGGCCAGCGCGGTGGTGGTAGCGGTGGCGGCGGGGGCAACCAGCCTCCCGATCTGGAAGAAATGATGCGCAAGCTGTCGCGCCAGCTGAATGGAATCTTCGGCGGTGGTGGCGACAGTGGCTCCGGGGGTTCCTCCGGTGGTGGCATGGGCCGTGGTACCCAGGCCCTGGTCAGTCTCGGGCTGATCATCGCTCTGGTCGTCTGGCTGGCCTCCGGCTTCCATATCATCTCCGAGGGCGAGCGCGGTGTTGTGCTGCGCTTTGGCGCCTTCCAGGAAGTGAAGAACCCGGGTCCCGGCTGGCATCTGCCCTATCCGATCGAGCGGGTCGAGATCGTCAACGTCGATAACGTGCGAACCATCGAGCACCGCGCGTTGATGCTGACCGGAGACGAGAACATCATCGATATCGATATCGCGGTGCAGTACCGCATCCTCGATCTGGTCGATTTCCTCTTCAACGTGCGCAACCCGGACTCCACTGTGAATCACGTAATGGAATCCGCGATCCGCGAACGTGTCGGGCGTTCCAACCTGGACTTCATCCTCGGCGAAGGGCGTGGGGAGATTGCCTCGTCGGCGCGTGTGGTGATGCAGGAGAATCTGGATTCCTACGGGGCCGGGGTTACGGTTACCGCCGTGTCCATGCAGCAGGCCCAGCCGCCCGAGCCGGTCCAGGAGGCCTTTGCCGACGCGATCCGCGCCCGCGAGGACGAGGTTCGCTTCCGCAACGAGGCCGAGGCCTACGCCAACGGCGTGATCCCGCGGGCCCGTGGTCAGGCGGCGCGTATCATCGAGGAGGCCGAGGCCTATCGTGATCAGGTCATTGCGCAGGCCGACGGTGATGCTGCGCGCTTCGATCAGTTGCTGGTGGAATACCAGCAGTACCCGGAAGTGACCCGCGACCGTCTGTATCTGGAGGCCGTCGAGGCCGTGCTCGAGGATTCGCGCAAGGTCATGCTCGACGTGGGCAGCAGCAACAACCTGATGATGCTGCCGCTGGATCAGCTGTTCCGTGGTACCGGTACCCGATCCAACTCGGGTGATACGCCGACCCCGCAACCCATCGATACCAGCCGCGGTGGCCTCGGTGCCACTCCTGGGTCAGGTGTCAATCGACTGGGTAGCCGTGATCCGGCGGCCCAGCGCTCGCGGGAGGTGCGCTAATGCTACGCATAGCCGGTATCGCCGTTGTTGTCATCGGGATCGTGGTGGCGCTGTCGACCTACACCGTCGATGAGCGCGAGCGCGTGATCAAGTTTGCCCTGGGGGAGATCCGTCAGGTCGATCCCGAGCCTGGTCTGCATTTCAAGTTTCCGCTGATCCAGAACGTCGAGAAGTTCGATGCCCGGATCATGACGCTGAACATCCCGCCGGATCGGTTCCTGACCTCCGAGGCGAAGAACATCATCGTCGACTTCTACGCCAAGTGGCGTATCGATGATATTGGTCAGTTCTACCGCGCTACCCGCGGTGACGAGCGGCTGGCCGAGGAGCGTCTGGCCCAGATCCTGCGCGACGGCATGCGTAACGAGTTCGCACGCTTCGAGTTGCAGGAAGTCGTCGCCGGCGAGCGCCTGGCGATCATGGGGGCGGTACGGCAGACCGCGCTGGAGACGGCGCTGGAGCTGGGGATTGACCTGGTCGACGTGCGCGTACGCCGGATGGATCTGCCCGACGAGGTCTCCGAGTCGGTGTACGAACGTATGCGTGCCGAGCGTGAGCGCGTGGCGCAGGACTTCCGTGCCCGTGGCCAGGAGGAGGCCGAGCGCATCCGCTCGCGCGCCGACCGTGACCGCACGGTCATCCTCGCCAACGCCTATCGCGACTCCGAGGAGATCCGGGGTGCCGGTGATGCGCGTGCCACCGAGACGCTGGGCCGCTCGTTCGGCGAGGACGAGGAGTTCTTCCGCTTCTATCGAAGCCTGATCGCCTACCGCAACAGCATGAGCGGCGAGAAGAGCACCTTTATCCTGGAGCCGAACTCCGAGTTCTTCCAGTTCTTCAACGCGCCGGGCGGGGAGCGGCCGGCGCCGCTGCCGACCCAGTAACACCGGGGCCGGGCGCCATCGCAGGTGTCCGGTGCGCGGTGACCGTTTGACTCGGGCCCGGTCTTCCGGGCCCGAGTCATGCCGGGACCCGGCCGGCGCGCATTGGGTGACACAAGGGAAACACTGATCAATGTACACACTCGCCGGACGCAAAAGCGCCTTGAGTGCGAGCGTGGACATTGATCAGTGTTTCCCTAGGACAAGGGCAGGGACGAGATGACCGAGATCAACCGCTGGCTACTGCCGGATGGCCTCGACGAGGCGCTGCCGGACGCCGCGCGGCGCCTGGAAGGACTGCGCCGTCGGGTGCTGGACCAGTTTGATACCTGGGGCTATGACCTGGTAATGCCGCCGCTGGCGGAATACCTGGAGTCCTTGCTGGTGGGCGCGGGCCATGCGCTGGATTTGCAGACCTTCAAGCTGACCGACCAGATGAACGGTCGGCTGATGGGGGTGCGCGCGGACCTGACCCCACAGGTGGCACGCATCGACGCCCATCGCCTGAAGGTCGAAGGCCCCAACCGCCTCTGTTATGTCGGCAGTACGCTGCGTACGCGTGCGGACGAGTGGTCCGGATCGCGCAGTCCCCTGCAGGCCGGGGCCGAGTTGTTCGGCCATGATGGTCTGGATTCCGACCTTGAGATCATCCGCCTGATGCTCGCCACACTGGAGGTTTGCGGGGTCTATCAGCCCAGCATGGATCTGGGTCATGTCGGTATCTATCGCGCGCTGGCGCGCGAGGCCGGTCTGGACAACGCGCGCGAAGAGGCCTTCTTCGACCAGTTGCAGCGCAAAAGCGTCCCCGAGATCGAGGGGACCCTCGAGGCGTGGGAGACGGAAGGCATGGATGCGGCTGTCTGCCGGCGGTTGCGCGCTCTGGTGGATCTCAATGGTGACGCCGGTGTCATTGCCGCGGCGCGTGAGGCCCTGGCCGGTGCGCCGGCCGAGGTCGAGGCGGCCCTGGATCACCTGCAGGCGGTGGCGGAACGTCTGGAGGCGACACAGCCGAACGTGGACCTCCACGTTGATCTCGGCGAGTTACGCGGCTATGCCTATCACACGGGCCTGGTGTTCGCGGTGTTCGTGCCAGGCTCCGGGCAGGCAATTGCACGCGGCGGGCGCTACAACGATATTGGTCGCGTCTTTGGCCGGGCGCGCGCCGCGACCGGCTTCAGTACCGATCTGCGCGAGTTGCTGCGCCGTGCCGAGGTGGCGCCGCCGGTGCCGCGTCGTACGGTGCGCGCGCCGGCCTCGGGTGACGTGGCCATGGAGGCCGCAATCGCCGACCTGCGTGCGCGCGGTAATCGCGTGGTGCGCGATCTGGAAGGGCAAACCAATGAACCCCCCGCCGATGCGCGCCTGGAGCTGCGCGACGGGGCCTGGACGGTAGTGGAGTACTGAGCCGATGGGACGTTTCGTAGTCGTACTGGGCAGTCAGTGGGGTGACGAGGGCAAGGGCAAGATCGTCGACCGCCTGACCGAGGACGCAGCCGCTGTTGTCCGTTTTCAGGGTGGGCACAATGCCGGGCATACCCTGGTGATTGATGGCGAGAAGACCGTGCTGCACCTGATCCCGTCGGGGATCCTGCGCGAAGGCGTGGAATGCATGATCGGCAACGGGGTGGTGCTTTCGCCCGAGGCGCTGATTACCGAGATGGAAGAGCTCGAGGCCAAGGGCGTGCCGGTTGCCGACCGCCTGCGGCTGTCGGACGCCTGCCAGTTGATCCTGCCCTATCACGTGGCGCTGGACCATGCGCGCGAGAAGGCGCGCGGCAAGGCTGCGATCGGGACCACCGGGCGCGGGATCGGCCCCGCCTACGAGGACAAGGTCGCGCGTCGTGGCCTGCGCCTGGACGACCTGTTCCACCGCGAGCGTCTGGCCGCCAAGCTGGGCGAGGTGATGGACTACCACAACTTCGCATTGAAGCATTATTTCAAGGCCCCCACGATCGACCAGCAGGAGGTGCTGGAACAGTGCCTGGCGCACGCCGAGCGCCTGCAGCCGATGGTCGCGGATGTCGCCGGGCGACTGCACGAGTTGCGGGCCCAGGGCCGGGACGTGATGTTCGAGGGGGCACAGGGCACCCTGCTGGACATCGACCACGGGACCTACCCGTTCGTCACCTCGTCCAATACCACCGCCGGGGGCGCCTCGACGGGCTCCGGTGTCGGTCCGCGCGATATCGACTACGTGCTGGGGATCACCAAGGCCTACACCACCCGTGTCGGGGCCGGCCCGTTTCCGACCGAGCTGTTCGATAACATGGGCGAGCACCTGGCCACCCGCGGCAACGAATTCGGTTCCACCACTGGGCGCGCACGGCGCTGTGGCTGGTTCGATGCGGTCGCGCTCAAGCGCGCGGTCGCGATTAACAGCATCAGCGGCCTGTGCATGACCAAGCTGGATGTGCTGGACGGGCTGGAGAGCGTGCAGATCTGTGTCGGCTATGACTGTGGCGGCAAACGCCACGAGGTACCGCCGTCCGGAGCCGAGGCCTATGCGGCCTGCAAGCCGATCTACGAGGAGATGCCGGGGTGGCAGGAATCCACCGTGGGGATTCGCGAATACGAAAAGCTGCCGGCCGCGGCGCGAGCCTATCTGGAGCGCCTGTCCGAGGTGGTGGGTGTCCCGATCGACATGATCTCCACCGGGCCGGATCGCGACGAGACGCTTGTGCTGCGCGACCCGTTCGATTGCTGATCCAGGCGCGTTTGGGATATCGCTTGGACGTGCGGTGCGGGCCAGGCCCGTGCCGTACGCGCGGACAGACATAGTTCCACCGCTACACGGAGATCCGTGCGGAGAACGGGGCGGGTATTTTCGTCTCGGGGGATCGGGAAGCAGAGAAATGGTGCCGAGGAGAGGACTTGAACCTCCACGAGCTTTCGCTCACTAGCACCTGAAGCTAGCGCGTCTACCAATTCCGCCACCTCGGCACGAGGTCGGATCGCCGGTTCGAGACCGGGTCCTGCGCTTCAGGAGCGCGCAATATAGTGCGCGGCCAAAAGCCTGTCAACGCCCGCAAGAATGTCCTGTGCCATGGGCGCGGACGTGAGGCTGGGTTCGCGCGTCCCTCGGCGCTTCCGGCAGCAAATCTTTACTTGCCGCATAATAGGGCGCTTGCGTTGCCAGCCTTCCGCTGGCGGCCACCGAATCATCCAACGAGTTGTTTGAATGCCAAGAAAAAGAAGCAAGGCGCCGGCCGATCCCAATTTCGAGCGCGAGGCGCAGAAGTACGACAATCCCATCCCCAGCCGCGAGTTCATCCTCGGGCTCCTGCAGGAAGCCGACAACCCCCTGTCCTACGACGAGATCGCCGAGCGGCTGGAGATCGTCGACGACGACCGTCTCGAGGCCCTGCGCCGTCGCCTGAAGGCGATGGAGCGCGACGGGCAGGCCCTTTGCAACCGGCGCGGCGCCTATCTCCCGGTCAACCAGGAAGACCTGATTCGCGGTCGCGTGATCGGCCACCCGGACGGCTTCGGTTTTCTGGTGCCGGATGAACAGGACGACGATCTGTTTCTCTCGCCGCGCCAGATGCGCGGTGTGTTCCATGGTGACCGCGTGCTGGCGCGGGTCATGGGCGTGGATCGTCGCGGTCGCCGCGAGGGCGGCATCGTCGAGGTCCTCGAACACAACACGACCCAGGTGGTCGGGCGCCTGCGCATCGAGGACGGGGTGGGCATCCTGACCCCGGACAACAAGCGCATCACGCACGACATCCTGGTGCCGCCCGATGGTCTGGGCGAGGCCGAAGACGACCAGATCGTGGTCGTGCGTATCCGCGAGTCCGCGTCGCGCACGGCACGCCTGCGCGGGGACGTCATCGAGGTGCTGGGCGAACACATGGCGCCCGGCATGGAGATCGATATCGCGATCCGTGCGCACAGTCTGCCGCACGAGTGGCCAGAGGAGGTCGCTGCCGCAGCCGATGAGCTGGGGGCCGAGGTCAACGAGAAGGCCAAGAAGGGCCGCCTGGACCTGCGCGAGCAGCCATTTGTGACTATCGATGGCGACGACGCGCGGGACTTTGATGACGCGCTGTACTGCGAGCGCGACGGCAAGGGCTGGCGCCTGTGGGTGGCCATCGCGGACGTGTCGCACTACGTCGAGCGGGATGCGGCGCTGGACCGCGAGGCACGTACGCGCGGGACCTCGGTGTATTTCCCGAACAACGTGATCCCGATGCTGCCGGAGGTCCTGTCCAACGGGCTCTGCTCGCTGAACCCGAAGGTCGATCGCTTGAGCATGGTCTGCGAGATGGAGATCGGTGCTCGCGGTGCCCTGAAGAACTATCGCTTCCACGAGGGGCTGATCCGCTCGCATGCGCGCCTGATCTACGAGGACGTCGCCGCGATGCTCGATGGCGACGAGCAGCTGCGCGAGCAGAATGGGCATGTGATGCCCCACCTGGAGGTCCTGCACGAGGTCTTCAAGGCGCTGCACGCCGCGCGCAACCGCCGCGGGGCGATCGACTTCGATACCACCGAGACCAAGATCCTGTTCGGCGAGGATCGCAAGATCGAGCAGATCGTGCCGACCGAGCGCAACGACGCGCATCGCATGGTCGAGGAATGCATGATCATGGCCAACGTGGCGGCCGCGCGCTTTCTCAAGAAGCACAAGGTGCCGGCGCTCTACCGTATCCATGACCAGCCGCCGACGGACAAGGTCGACGACCTGCGTGACTTCCTCAATGGGGTGGGTCTGGCGCTCGGCGGGGGCAGCGAGCCGAGCCCCCGCGACTACACCGAGGTCCTGAAGGCGGCGAAGAAGCGTCCCGACCAGCAGCTGATCCAGACCGTGCTGCTGCGCTCGCTGAGCCAGGCGGTGTACGCGCCCGAACTGGACGGCCACTTCGGGCTGGCGCTGGATGACTACGCCCACTTCACCTCGCCGATCCGGCGCTACCCGGATCTGCTGGTGCATCGCGGGATTCGCCATGTGCTGCGCAAGGGCAGCAACAAGGCCTTCCCGTATTCGCACAACGACATGGAATCGCTCGGCGAGCACTGCTCCATGGCTGAACGCCGTGCGGATGATGCCACGCGCGACGCGGTCGCCTGGCTCAAGGCCGAATACATGCAGGACAAGGTCGGCGACACCTTTGACGGCGTCGTCTCCGGGGTGACCGGGTTCGGTCTGTTCGTCGAGATCAAGGACGTCTACATCGAGGGCCTGGTGCACGTGACCGCCCTCGATAACGACTTCTATCACTTCGAGCCGTCGCGCCACACGTTGACCGGCGAACGCGGCGGTCGCGTATTCCGTATTGGCGATGAGTTGCGCGTGCAGGTCGTGCGCGTCAGCCTGGACGATCGCAAGATCGATCTGGCTCTGGCCGAAGAGTCCAAAGTCGAGGCCGCGCCAAAGAAGAAGGGCGGCCGTGGTCGCAAGCGCAAGGACGCCGAGGCCGTGCAGCCGGCACCGGAGGCCGCGCCCGAGCAGGCCCAGGACGACGGCCCGCCGAAGAAGAAGCGCCGCCGCCGCGGTGGGCGCGGTCGTGGCAAGTCGCCGGAGTCTGTTGCTGAGGCCCCGACCGAGGCCCCGGCTGTCGACACTTCAGAGACGCCGTCGGGTGCCGATGGCGAGCCCGGCGGCAAGTCCGGCCGGCGTCGTCGTGGTCGGCGGCGCCGTTCGTCCAGCGCCTCCTAAGAATCCAGGCGATGGGCAAGGGCGGCAAGGGGCCTCGCGGCGAGTCCTTCGGCGGGATCCATGCGGTCGCCGCCGTGTTGCAGCATGCCCCGGAGCGCGTGCGTCTGCTGCAGCTGGCGAGCGGCACCCTAGAGCCCGCGCTGGCTCATTTGCTGGAGCAGGCCCAGGCGCGCGGGATCTCGATCGAGCGGGCGGGGCGCGACAAGCTCGACCAGCACCATCCCGGCTTCCAGCATCAGGGCGTGATCGTGCATTGCGCCCCGCGCCCGGTAGTGGACGAAAAGACCCTGGTCCGGCGGGTACAGGATGGGCTGGACCTCGTGCTGGTGCTGGACGGGGTCACCGATCCGCACAACCTGGGCGCCTGCCTGCGCACCGCGGACGCGGCCGGCGCCGGTGCCATCGTGACACCCCGACACCACAGCGCGGCGCTCACGCCGGCGGCGATCAAGGTCGCCTCGGGCGCGGCGGAAACCGTGCCGGTGGTCGCGGTCGGCAACCTCGCGCGGACCCTGGCGGCATTGAAGGATGCTGGCATGTGGACCGTGGGTCTGGACGGTGCCGCGCGCGAGGACCTCTATGCGGTGGATCTGCGGCCGCCGACCGCGATCGTGATGGGGGCCGAGGGCGAGGGCATGCGACGCCTGACCCGCGAGGCCTGTGATCATCTCGCGAAAATCCCGATGCGGGGCACGGTGGAGAGCCTGAACGTCTCCGTGGCGACCGGGATCACACTGTTCGAGGTCCGGCGCCAGCGCCAATCCTGACGGCGCCGGCCCTGATACACTCGGTACATGCGCGTGCATCCTCGACCGTTCCTCTGGCTGTTGCTGCTGTTGCCCCTGCTGGTGATGGCGCAAACCGTGCATGCGGCCGACATGGCGACCATGCACATCGAGCCCGTGGAGATGGACGCCGCCATGCACTGCGATGGTGCGCACTGCGATCATCACGCCGAACATGAGTGTTCCAGCCACGGTGGCTGTTGCATGGCCCCGCTGGCGACGGTTGTCTCGCTCACGCCGCAACTGGCCCGGGTACCCGCCGAATCGCTGTTGCGGCCGGCCCGGTCATCCGCCGCACCCCCGAGCCCGCCACCTAGATCCTGATTCCCCTGTCTTGGATGCGGCCTGGCCGTGTCCGTTTTGATGATTGCGACAGCGAGGAATCCAGATGTCTTTTGCAACCGTTTTTCCGGTCAGCACCCTGCTGGCCATGAGCCTGACCCTGGCTGCGCCACTCGCGGCGAGCGAGGCCCACGACCACCATCATGGCGAGCCGACCCACGATCACCATGACCATTCCGGCCAGGGTGACCACCACGGCCATGACCATCACGCGCACGATGACCACATGCACGACCACGACGCGCACGAGCATCGCTGGGAAGCGCCTTCCGACGCAGCCGAGCGGGACAACCCCCACGCGGCGGACGATTCATCCATACGCATGGGGCGGGAGGCCTACAGGGCCCAGTGCCTGGCCTGCCACGGGGAGGCCGGCGCCGGTGACGGCCCGCAGGCGCGTGCGCTGGAGTCGCGTCCAGCCGATCTACGGGAACACGCCGGGGGACACACCGCAGGCGAATACCACTGGGTGATTCGCGAGGGCTCGGGCGAGATGCCCGCCTTTGCCGGTGTGCTGGACGACGACGAGATCTGGCACGTGGTCAATTACATCCGCTACGAGCTGGCCGATGTCGACGACGCCCCCTCGGATGACCACGATGGTCATCACGCGCCTGACGGGCACGACGACCATGATCAGCACAGCGGGGGCCATCATGGGCATGCGCATTAAGTCGGTCGGGGCACCGGTGGTCACGCTGGCCCTTGCCGGTCTGCTGACCGGGTGTGGCGACGAGGCCCCGGAGGCAGCGAAGGAGCGCGCGCCGTATCCGATCCAGGGGCTGGCCAATATCGAGCTGTATGGCGATCCGCAGGTGGGTCGGGAGCGCTTCGCGCAGAGCTGCGCAGAGTGTCATGGTGCCGATGCCCGCGGTACCGAGCAAGGGCCGGCGCTGATCCACCGGATCTACGAGCCGTCGCATCATGCCGATATCACCTTCTTTATCGCGGTCGAGCGCGGGGTGGTCGCGCATCACTGGGAATACGGCGACATGCCGCCGGTTCCCGGGCTGGATCATCAGGATGTGGCGGATATCGTCGCCTGGGTGCGGCACGAACAGCGTGACGACGGGATCATCCCGGACGACGAGTGGCCGGTGGACGAGGACTGACATCGTCACCCGGCTCGGCGCGACGGCGCTGCCGAGGGCCGTCGGGCTTGTTGCCGGGGCCCAGTTCGTTTAAGGTATCGCGCCTTTCCGTCTGCCGGTTTTCCGGCGGGCGGAATCCTTGCCTCACCGCTGCGTCGGGAGGCTGATACCCGCAAGGAGTCGAACAATGCGTCATTACGAAGTTGTGTTCCTGGTCCACCCGGACCAGAGCGAGCAGGTCCCGGCGATGATCGAGCGCTACAAGGGCCTGGTCGAAGGTCACGAGGGCAAGATCCACCGCCTGGAAGACTGGGGCCGTCGTCAGCTGGCCTACCCGATCCAGAAGCTGGTCAAGGCCCACTACGTGCTGATGAACATCGAGGCCTCGGAAGAGGCGCTGGAAGAACTGGTCAGTGCCTTCCGGTTCAACGATGCCGTGCTGCGCCACCTGGCCATGCGCATGGAAGAGGCCGTCACCGAAACCTCCCCGCTGGCCAAGGGCCAGGAAGAGGAAGGTGCCAAGGGCCGTCGCCGCGAGCGTGACGACGAAGGTGGCCAGGCCGCCTCTGACGACTCGGCCTCCGCCGAGTAAGTCCCGCCCGTCCGTTGACCGAATTTTTGAAGGAGATCTGACATGGCCCGTTTTCCGCGTCGTCGCAAGTACTGCAAGTTCACCGCCGAAGGCATCGAGTACATCGATTACAAGGACCTGAACCTGCTGAAAGGTTTTGTAACCGAGACCGGCAAGATTGTGCCCAGCCGCGTGACCGGCACCAGCGCGAAGTATCAGCGCCAGCTGGCCACGGCCGTGAAGCGCGCGCGCTACCTCGCGCTGCTGCCGTACAGCGACAACCACTGATCCGCGCTCCGGTTCGCCCGGACGCACGGCCATGCGTGTACTGGCCGAATTCGTGATGAAAAGCCGGGGCCGCGCCGTGGGCGCGGTCTCCGGCTTTGGCGTTGCGGGGCTCTTCCTGCCGCCGATCGCGATCGTCAGCAGTGCCCTGATCGCACTGGTCGGCCTGCGTGTCGGTCTGGGGCAGGCCCTGCTCGTCGCCGCGTTGTCGGCGCTGGTGCTCGGAGCTGCGATGTTCGTGCTGATCCCGGAGGCCCCGCCGATGGCGGGTGTGGCCGCGGGGTTTGTGCAATGGGCACCCGTGGTCCTACTGGCCGAGGTCCTGCGCCGTACGGTGTCCTGGCGCATGACGCTGAAGGCCGGCGCGATGGTCGCCGGGCTTGGCGTACTGGCAGTACATGCCCTGGTACCGGATCTGCAGACGGCCTGGTCCGAGGCGGGCATGGCCCTGCTGGGACCGCTGGTCGAGGGTACGGATACCGGGGCGCAGGAGCTGGAGGCCGCGCTGCGCCGTGCGGCGCCCTACCTGACGGGGCTTTTTGCCGGGATCGTGCTGCTGAGTCTGACGCTGAGTCTGCTGATCGGCCGCTATTGGCAGGCGCTTCTGTATAACCCGGGGGCGTTTGGCGAGGAGTTCCGCGCGCTGCAGTTCGGTCGCGCCATGAGCGGCGTGACCGTCGCGCTGGGGCTGGTCGGGCATCTCGGCCCGGTGCCGCTGGCCACCGAGCTGGCGTTCATCCTTGGGGTGCTGTTCTTCCTCCAGGGCATTGCACTGGTGCATGCACTGACGCATCACCAGGGCATGAGCAGCTTCTGGCTGGTGGGCATGTACGTGCTGATGGCGCTGGCCCTGCCGCAGATGTTCCTGCTGCTGGCGACGATCGGGGTGATCGATGCCTGGGCGGACATCCGCTCGCGTCTTGGCGCGCTGGGCGGGCGAAAGGGTCCGGGTGACGGACCGGACGGTGACAACAATTCGTGAGACCGGTCGGCGACCGGTGTAGAATGCCTCGTTTTTGGGGCTGACCCAACGTTACAGGAATACCGAAGATGGAAGTCATTCTGCTGGAAAAGATCGATAACCTGGGTGGTCTGGGTGACCGCGTGACCGTGCGCTCCGGCTTCGCCCGCAACTACCTGCTGCCGCAGGGCAAGGCCAAGTTCGCCACCGCGGAGAACATCGCCGAGTTCGAGGCCCGCCGTGCCGAGCTGGAAAAGGCCGCCGCCGAAGCGCTGGCCGCCGCCGAGGCGCGCAAGGCACAGCTGGAAGGCACCGTGCTGGAAATCACCGCCAAGTCCGGTGGCGAAGGCAAGCTGTTCGGCTCCATCGGGCCCGCCGATATCGCCGATGCGCTGACTGCCAAGGGCACCGAGGTGGAGAAGAAGGAAGTGCGCATGCCGGAAGGACCGCTGCGTACTACGGGTGAGTTCGAGGTCGGACTGCATCTGCATACGGACGTGGATGTCGACATTCACGTCGTGGTCATCGGCGAGGAGTGATCCTCCGCATGTCGGGAGAGTGGCCGCAGGTCGCTGACGCCCGGCAGGCTGGCCGGTTCACACGGTGCCCTCGGGCATGAACCGGCCAATGACGCCGAATCCGCGCATCCCCCCGCACTCCGAGGAGGCCGAGCAGTCGGTCCTCGGGGGGCTGATGCTGGATAACGCCGCCTGGGATCGGGTGGCGGACCGCATTACCGATGAAGACTTCTATCGCCACGACCACCGCCTGATCTTCCGGGCGGTGGCCGCGCTGGCCGAACGCAACGCCCCGTTCGACATGGTGACCGTGTCGGAGCAGCTCGAGCGCAGCTCCGAGCTGGAAGACGCGGGCGGCATGGCCTATCTGGGCCGTCTGGCGGCCGAAACCCCCAGTGCCGCGAACATCGTGGCCTACGCGGATATCGTTCGCGAGCGGTCCATCCTGCGTTCCCTGATCTCGGTGGGCACCGAGATCGCCGACTCGGCCTTTGTGCCCGAGGGTCGGGAATCCAAGGAGCTGCTGGACCAGGCCGAGCAGAAGGTGTTCCGCATCGCCGAGCAGGGTGCGCGCGGAGCCCGGGGTTTCCGCGGCATGAAGCCGCTGCTGACCGCCGCGGTCGAGCAGATCGAGTACCTCTACGAGACGCAGAACCCGATCACCGGCGTGGCGACGGGGTATCAGGACCTGGATGCCCTGACGTCGGGGCTGAACCCCGGCGATCTGGTGATCGTCGCCGGTCGACCCTCGATGGGCAAGACCTCGTTTGCCATGAACATCGCCGAGTATGTGGCGATGAAGAACGCCGAACCGGTGGCGATCTTCTCCATGGAGATGCCCGGCGAGCAGCTGGCGATGCGTCTGTTGTCGTCCATGGGCCGGATCAACCAGCAGAAGCTGCGCTCCGGGCGCCTGGAGGACGGCGACTGGCCGCGACTGACCAGTGCCGTGCAGATGCTCTCCGAGGCGCCGCTGTTTATCGACGACACCCCGGCGCTGTCACCTACCGAACTGCGCGCCCGTACGCGCCGGCTGATGCGCGAGCACAAGGGGCTCAAGCTGATTGTGGTCGACTACCTGCAGCTGATGCAGTCGCCCGGCAGCAGCGAGAATCGCGCGAATGAAATCTCGGACATCTCGCGGTCGCTGAAGGCCCTGGCGAAGGAGCTGAGCGTGCCGATGATCGCGCTGTCACAGCTCAACCGCTCGCTGGAACAGCGCCCGAACAAGCGCCCGGTGATGTCCGACCTGCGCGAGTCCGGGGCCATCGAGCAGGACGCCGACATTATTGCCTTCGTCTACCGCGACGAGGTCTATAACGAGGAGTCCCCGGACAAGGGCACGGCCGAGATCATTATCGCCAAGCAGCGTAATGGCCCCATCGGTACCGTGCGCCTGACCTTCCGCGGGCAGTTCACTCGCTTCGAGAACTACGCCCCCGACGTCTACGGCGGGATGGAGCAGTAGGGGGACACCCAGCCATGTACACACTTGCGTTGGCGCCCAATGCTTCTCGATCCCTGGCCCGAGGCGGCGCGTGAGGCGCGCGGCCAGCATCCAGCTCCACCCCGAGGCCCTGCGGCACAACCTGGCCGTGGCGCGAGGCCTCGCACCCGGTGTCCCCATGTGGTCGGTGATAAAGGCGGAAGGCTACGGCCACGGACTGCTGTGGGCGGCCGAGGCACTCGCCAGCGAAAGCGACGGGCTGGCCGTCTCCCAGGTCGGTGAGGCGCGGGCACTGCGCGATGCCGGCTTCGACGGCGCGTTGCTGGTGCTGCAGGGTCCGCGCGATCCCTCCGAGGTGCATGCCTGCACCGAATTCGATCTGCAGCCCGTGCTGCACGACGCGGCACAACTCGACCATCTCGAGACCGCCCGAGTCACGCTTCCCATCGTCTGGATCAAACTGAATACCGGGATGAACCGGCTGGGTTTCGTGCCGGCGGAGGCGGCCTCGGTCGCCAGGCGACTGCAGGTTACCGGCCACGGGCAGGGCGGGTTGCACTGGATGACCCACATGGCCTGTGCCGACGAGCCGGAGCATCCACAAAATGCCCGCCAGCTGGACCGTTTCGCGACGACGGTGGCGGAATTTTCGGGACGCCGCAGCGTGGCCAATTCGGCGGCCCTGTTTGCCGGCTGGGGTCGGGGCGGGACGTCCGATGCCCCCGGTGAATACTGGGGCCGGCCCGGTATCATGCTCTACGGCGCGCATCCGGCCTCGGTACCCACCGAGCACCTCCCGGAGGCTCCGGACAGCGACCTGCGCCCGGCGATGACCGTGCAGGCCCCGATCATCGCCACCCAGCCGCTCGAATCCGGCAGTACCGTCGGTTATGGGGCGACCTGGGCTGCCGATGTGCCGGGCCGGGCCGGGATCGTCGCGATGGGGTATGCCGACGGATACCCGCGCCATGCCCCGTCGGGCACACCAGTGCTGGTGAAGGGGGCGCTTTGCCCGCTGATCGGGCGCGTGTCCATGGACATGCTGGCGGTGGATCTCTCCGGGGTGCCCGATGCGCAGGTCGGGGACCCGGTGACCCTGTGGGGCGAAGGCCTTCCCGTGGAACGCGTGGCGCGTGCGGCGGGGACGATCAGCTACGAGCTGCTGACGCGTGTGGCCGACCGGCTGCAGCCGGCGCGCTGATACACTGTGGCATTCCGCATTCAAGGATGCCGCGATGACCGACTTCGACCCCGCTGATTACGACCCGCAGACTGTAGCCATCCGGCACGGCTACCGGCGTACGCCCGAGGGCGAGCACTCCGAGGCGATCTTCCCGACCTCCAGCTTCGTGTTCGGTTCGGCCGCGGAGGCCGCCGCGCGCTTCGGCGGGGAGTCGCCCGGCAATATCTACTCGCGCTTCACCAACCCGACCGTGCGTACCTTCCAGGACCGCCTGGCCGCGCTGGAGGGGGGCGAGGCCTGTGTGGCCACCGCCTCCGGTATGTCCGCGATCCTGGCGACCATGATGGGCCTGCTGAAGGCCGGCGATCACGTGGTCTGCTCGCGTTCGGTGTTCGGCACGACCACGGTGCTTTTCAACAACTACCTCGGCCGTTTCGGTGTCGAGGTGACCTACGTCGAGCTGTCGAACCTCGAGGCCTGGGAGGCCGCCACGCAGCCCAATACCCGGCTGTATTTCTGCGAGACGCCGTCCAACCCGCTGGGCGAGGTGGTGGACATTGCCGCGCTGGCGGAGATCGCGCATCGGCACGACGCGCTGCTCGCGGTGGACAACTGCTTCTGCACGCCGATCCTGCAGCGCCCGCTGGATCTGGGCGCCGACATCATCATCCACTCGGCGACCAAGTTCCTCGACGGCCAGGGGCGCTGCCTGGGCGGCGCGGTGGTCGGCGATGCCGAGCGCGTGGGCAAGGACGTCTACGGCTTCCTGCGCACCGCCGGGCCGACCCTGTCGCCGTTCAACGCCTGGGTGTTCCTGAAGG
This sequence comes from Thioalkalivibrio sp. ALRh, assembly GCF_000381425.1. Classification (NCBI taxonomy): domain Bacteria; kingdom Pseudomonadati; phylum Pseudomonadota; class Gammaproteobacteria; order Chromatiales; family Ectothiorhodospiraceae; genus Thioalkalivibrio; species Thioalkalivibrio sp. ALRh. The sequence continues at coordinate 84,767 of NZ_KB906520.1, read as the reverse complement.
GGCTGGAGACCCTGGCCCTGCGCATGCGCGCCCACAGCGACAACGCCCTGGCCCTGGCGCAGTGGCTGCAAGCCCACCCGAAGATCACCGCCGTGTATTACCCGGGGCTCGAATCCCACCCGCAGCATGCGATCGCCAAGCGCCAGCAAAGCGGCTTCGGCGGCGTGCTGAGCTTCGAGGTCGCCGACGGGCGCGAGGCCGCCTGGTCGGTGATCGACGCAACGAAATTCCTGTCGATCACCGCGAACCTGGGCGATGCCAAGACCACCATCACCCACCCGGCCACCACTACCCACGGTCGTGTGGACCCGGACAAGCGGGAGGCCCAGGGCATTACCGAGGCTCTGGTGCGGGTCGCCGTGGGGCTGGAGGCGGTCGCCGACATCCAGCGCGACCTGGCCCGCGGGCTCGACGCGCTCTGACGCGGCTCCCGGGTCGACCGTACGGATATGTCCAGACCCGAGTCCGGTGATCCCCATCCGAAGCCGCGCCGGCGTCCGCGCTGGCGGATCCTGCTGACCGTTGTCATCGGGTTTCACCTGCTGGGATTCCTGTCGTCGCTGGATGCGCTGATGTCCACGCGGACGCCGCAGGGCGCGGTGGCCTGGATCGTGTCACTGAACACCGTCCCCTATGTGGCCGTGCCGGCCTACTGGGTGTTCGGCGCCAGCGAGTTTCGCGGCTATGTGGTCTCGCGCCGCGACGAGGATTCCAGTCTGGCGCGGGCCCTGCAGCCGAAGACCGAGGAGCTGTGGTCGCACCAGTACATCGCACAAGAGCCGAGCAAGCACCTGGACGGGGTGCAGCAACTCGCCCGCTGGCCGTTTCTGCACGGCAACGAGGTCGAGCTGCTGGTGGATGGCGAGGCGACCTTCGACAGTATCTTCGAGGGGATCGAGCAGGCCGAGCGCTACCTGCTGGTGCAGTTCTATATCGTGCGCGACGACGCGATCGGGCGCGAACTCAAGCGGCGGCTGGTGGAGCGGGCGCAGGACGGGGTCGAGGTCTATTTTCTCTACGACGAGATCGGCAGCTACCGCCTGCCCGGCAGCTATCTGGACACCCTGCGCGAGGCGGGGGTGCATGTGCAGCACTTTCACTCGACCCGCGGGCGCGGCAATCGCTTCCAGCTGAACTTCCGCAATCACCGCAAGATCGTGGTGGCCGATGGCGAACAGGGCTGGGTCGGCGGACTGAACGTGGGGGACGAGTACCTCGGGCGGGACCCGAAGATCGGCCCCTGGCGCGACACCCACCTGCGCATCGAGGGGCCGTCCGCCCTGGCCCTGCAGTCGGTGTTCCTGGAGGACTGGCACTGGGCCACCGAAGAGATCCCGGAGCTGGACTGGCAGCCGGCGACCATGGCGGACGATGGCGTCCCGGTGCTGATCCTGCCCTCAGGACCGGCCGACGAGTTCGAGACCGCCAGCCTGATGATGCAGCAGGCGATCCATTCGGCCGAGCGGCGCATCTGGATCGCCAGCCCGTACTTCGTGCCCGACGAGGGCGTGCAGGGCATGCTCAAGCTGGCGGCACTCAGTGGCGTCGACGTGCGCGTGCTGATCCCCGAGGTCACCGACAACCCGCTGACCACGCATGCGGCCTACGCCTTCCTGGGCCCGCTACTGGATGCCGGCGTGCGCGTCTACCGCTATCAGGAGGGCTTCCTGCACGGCAAGGCCTTCGTGGTGGACGACATGGGTGCGGCGGTGGGGACCGTGAACCTGGACAACCGCTCGTTTCGGCTGAACTTCGAGGTCACCGCGCTGGTGCTGGATCCGGGATTTGCCCGCGAGACGGCGCGCATGTTCGAGGCCGACTTCGCCCGCTCGCGCGAGATGACCCGGCAGGACGTGGACGACCTGCCGCTGTGGCGCCGCGTGGCCGCGCGGGCCGCCTATCTGCTGGCGCCTGTGCTGTAGCGCTCTGGGCGATGAACGGGCGGCTTGATCTGTGTCACGCCGAACGCCGGACCGGCTGCTAGACTTGCAGGCAGAATACCTTTTCGAGACCAGCCCGTGTCACGAGCCTCGCGCCATCTGCTGAATCTACTGATCGTCGCCGCCCTGTTGCTGGCGCCGATCGCCGGTGCGGGGATGATGCACGGTGGCGCCGCGGGCGGCATGACCGCGGCGGACCACTGCCTGGATCATGGAGCGGGATCACCTGCAGACCCCATGTCATCGGACCTTTCGCCGGACCTTGTGATCCAGGCTGCGCCTTCGGCCTGCGAGATGCCCTGTGCGGTCTGTGGCGCCTGCGGGGTCTCGGGTTTGCCTTCACCCGCCGGCACGCCGGTCACGGCGGCCGCGCCCGTTTTCGCCCCCCTTCCCGTCGCCATGGGCCCCGGTATCCCTGCGGCACCGGATCTTCGCCCACCCCTCTGAGTCCTCCCTGGCCGGGGTTCCGCCCGGCCCCGGGTGATCGTGGATCGCCCACTCGGTGCGCGGTGTCGCGCATTGCGGTTGTCACTAGTTCCCTGGGAGGACTACACCATGATGCATGAACAAGGTTTTGGCTGGATGACGGGCCTCGGCTTCGGCCATGGCTGGATTGGTCTACTGATTCTGGCGCTACTGATCCTCGGGATCGCGGCCCTGATCAAGTATCTGTTCAGTAATCGCTGAGGAGTCGCGCGATGACGACGGAAACGAAGCCAGCGGACGCCCGCGAGGCGGTGGTGATCGTCCCCGGCATGGGGTCGGACCACTGCGCGGGGATTGTCCGCGCGGCGCTGGAGAAGACCCCGGGTGTAGCCTCGGTGGGGACCAATATCGCCCGCCACCGGGTGACCGTGGGATACGACCCCGAGCAGGTGGACCCGCAGGGGTTGCGGGCCGCCGTGGAGGGGGCCGGCTACGACGTTGCCCAGGTCGAGGGCGCGGCGGGCGGTGCCGGTGCGGTGCGCCTGGTGGTGCCCGGCATGGGGTCGGATCACTGCGCGGGGATCGTGCGCGGTGCGATCGAGAAGCTGGACGGCATCCAGGCGGTGCGCACCAACATCGGCGATCACCGTGTGACCGTAGAGCCCGGTCCCGGCGGCCCCGATGCCAAGGCCCTGCGCGCCGCGGTCGAGGGGGCCGGCTATGACGTGGCGGCGGTGGAGACCGAGGAGGCCGGCAGCGAGGCGGACGACGCCGAGATTGACGCCGCCTATCTGAAGCAGGCCTGGCGCCGGCTGTGGATCGCGATGATCCCGACCATCGCGATCATGGTGCTGATGATGCCGCACATGTTCTGGCAGGAGATCCCCGGCTATCTGCTGATCATTGCCGTGTTGGCCTTCCCGGTGGTGTTCATGGCGGGCGGTGCGGCCACCCACCGTTCGTCCTGGCGCGCGCTGAAAAGCGGCAGCCTGAACATGGACGTGCTGATCTCCATGGGCTCGCTGCCACCCTACCTGCTGGGGCTGATCGGCTTCTTCTATCCGATGACCTCGTTCATCGAGATGGCCGCGACCATCATGGCCTTCCACATGCTCGGGCGGTATCTGGAGTACCGCGCCAAGGGCGAGGCCTCCTCCGCGATCCGCAAGCTGCTGGATCTGGGCGCGAAGACCGCCCGGGTCGAACGCGATGGCGAAGAGGTCGAGGTGCCGGTGAAATCGCTGCAGGTGGGCGAGCTGATGATCGTGCGCCCGGGCGAGAAGATCCCCACCGATGGCGAGGTGGTCGCCGGCGAGAGCACGGTGGACGAATCCATCGCCACCGGCGAGTCGGTACCGGTAGACAAGGGCGAGGGCGATAGCGTGCTCGGCGCGACCCTGAACCAGCAGGGGCGGCTGAAGGTGCGCGCGACCCGCGTGGGGGCCGACACCTTCCTGTCGCAGGTGATCCGCCTGGTGAACGAGGCCCAGGGTTCGCGGGTGCCGGTGCAGGAGCTGGCGGACCGCATCACCGCGCGCTTCGTGCCGGCGGTGCTGGTCATTGCGCTGGCCGCGTTTGCGGCCTGGTTGGCGTTCTCCGGGGCGCTGCAGCCGATCCTGATCTGGGGCGAGGGCTTCCTGCCCTGGGTGGACTCGGAACGGCCGCCGATCGTGCTGGCCATCCTCGCGGCCATTGCCGTGCTGGTCATTGCCTGTCCCTGCGCGCTGGGGCTGGCCACACCCACCGCCCTGATGGTGGGCTCCGGTATGGGCGCCGAGCGCGGAGTGCTGATCCGCTCGGGCTCCGCGATCCAGACGCTGAAGGACATCCGCGTGATCGTGCTCGACAAGACCGGGACCATCACCCGCGGGCAGCCGGCACTGACCGACGTGATCGCGGCCGAGGGCTTCGATGACGCTCGCGTGCTCGGTGCGGCCGCGGCCGTGGAGGCCGGCTCCGCGCACCCGCTGGCCGAGGCCATCGTGCAGGGTGCGCGCGACCAGGAACTGGCGATCGCCGAGGTCGAACAGTTCCAGTCGCACACCGCGCGCGGGGTGGAGGCCCGCCTCGACGGGGAACGCGTCCTGGTCGGTAGCCAGCGGCTGCTGGAGGAGCAGGGCCTGGATCCGTCCGGCCTGCTGGAATCGCTGCGGCGGCTCGAGGATGCCGGCAAGACCGCGATGCTGGTGGCCATTGGAGATCGACCGGCCGGCATTGTCGCGGTCGCCGACACGCTCAAGGAAGAGTCGCAGAGCGCCATCGAACAGCTGCATGCCCTCGGCATCCGCTGCGTGATGGTCACCGGCGACAACGAGCGCACCGCCAACGCTGTGGCCGCGCAGGTCGGGATCGACGAGGTCCGCGCCGGCGTGCTGCCGGAGGGCAAGGTCGAGGCGATCCGCGAACTGCAGGCGGAGTACGGCGACCACGTGGCGATGGTGGGCGACGGCATCAACGATGCCCCGGCGCTGCAGCAGGCGAACGTGGGCATCGCGATTGGGGCCGGCGCGGACGTCGCCATCGAGGCCGCGGACGTCACCCTGGTGCGCGGCGAGCTGACCAAGGTCGTCGAGGCCGTCCGACTCTCGCGCCTGACCTTCCGCAAGATCGTGCAGAACCTGTTCTGGGCCTGGGGCTACAACTCCGCGGCGATCCCGATCGCCGCGGCCGGCCTGCTGCACCCGATGATCGGCGTGATCGCGATGACCGCCAGCTCGCTCTCGGTCATCGGCAACTCCATCCTGCTGCGCCGCACCATGCCCAAATCACAAGGAGAACTATAATGAAACGACGTCAGTTTCTCGGGCTGGCCGCGGCGCTGCCCGTGGTCACCACGTTTGGCGGCTGGACCCTGTTCAACCATGCGGTCTCCGCCCCGCGTTTCGACAACACGCTGTTCCTGCCCGGGAGTGACGGGCCGTTTGCGGTGCTCGCGCCCGATGCGCCGTTCACTCTGGTGGCCGAACAGGGGTGGTTGCCGGTGCCGGGCCGTAGCGAGACGCCATTCCTGTGGTATCGCACGCAGGTGAACGGGGCCGATTATCAGAATCCGATCCTGCTGCTGCGCACGGGCGACGAACTGGACGTGACCCTGGACAACCAGCTCGACGAGGGCACGATCATCCACTGGCACGGCCTGCATGTGCCGGGACGGGAGGACGGGCACCCGATCCATACGGTCGACCCCGGTGACCAGTACGAATACCGCTTCAAGGTGACCAACCGCGGCGGTACCTACTGGTATCACACCCATGCCCACCACCGGACTGCGCGTCAGGCCCACCAGGGGCTGGCCAGCTTCCTGCTGGTCGGGGACGACGACAACGATGCCCTGAACGAGGCGCTGGACCTGCAGCTGGGCAGCACCGATCTTCCGCTGGTGCTGCAGGACAAGCGCTTCGACCGGCTCGGGCATCTGGTGTACCAGCCGAATCCGATGCAGGGGATGATGGGCTATCTCGGGGACGAGGTGCTGGTGAACATGACGCCTTCCGCCAGCCACGAGGTCGAGCGTCGCATCCATCGCCTGCGCTTGCTGAACGGATCCACCGCCCGGATCTATCGCCTCGCCCTGCGGTCCGATGGCGACACGGTCCCGTTCCAGGTCATCGGCACGGACGCGGGTCTGCTGGAGTCGCCCCGGGAGGTGAACGAGGCCTTCCTGTCACCGGGCGAGCGTCTGGAGGTGCTGGTCGACTTCGCGGCCTTTGCCGGGGGCGACCGGGTGGAACTGCACAGCCTCGAATTCGACCCGATGGCCGGCGGCGGCATGATGGGCCGCGGTAGTATGGGACGAGGCATGGGTGGCGGTGGCATGGGCCGGATGATGGGCGGCGCGATGCACGACGGCGACCCGCTCGCGCTGCTCGAATTCGTGGTCCGCGAGGGCGAGGCCGTGACCGCCCGGGTGCCCGAGCGCCTGTCACGGATCGAACCCATCGACGTCACGGATGCCAGGGAACGGGACATCCGCCTGGACATGGCCCCGATGCAATGGCGCATCAATGGCGAGGTCTATGACCCGGACCGCGTGCCGATCGAGGTGGATGCCAACACGAAGGAGGTGTGGGTCATCCGCAATGCGGACCACAGCATGCCGCATCCGATGCACATCCATGGCTTCTCGTTCCAGGTCCTGTCGCGCTCCGGCGGCCCCGATTTCGTGCGCGAACAGGCGGTCAACGACGACGGGCTGACGGTCGCGGATCTCGGCTGGAAGGACACGGTCCTGCTGTGGCCGGGCGAGACCGTGCGCATCGCCATCGACTTTACACACGACTACGATGGCGACCAGCTCTACGTGTTCCACTGCCACAACCTGGAGCACGAGGACAACGACATGATGGTGAACGTCCGCGTGCGTGCCTGATGGCACGCCTGCACGTACAGGGAGATCCATGAACGCGACACCGCGACCGGAGGCAAACCTCTACCGGGCGGCCGAGGCCGCCCTGCTGGAATCCGATCCGGAGGGCAAGTGCGAGCGCGTGCTGGGGCTGATGGACGCCTGGTGGTCCGGAGCGACGGCGCCAGCCACGGCGCCACCCCCGCGGCGCCTGGAGGTGCCCGGCCGCCCCGAGCGTCCGGTGCTCGTGCATCCGCGCGAGTTGCCGCGGCGCGGGCTGCACAGCACGGCCGGGCGGGTGGCGCTGGTGCACGCGGTCGCGCATATCGAGTTCAACGCGATCAACCTGGCACTGGATGCCGTCTATCGCTTTCGCGACATGCCGGCACCCTTTGTTAGCGACTGGCTGCAGGTGGCGGCCGAGGAGGCACGTCATTTCCGGCTGTTGCGTGCGCGGCTCCACGAGCTGGGGGCGGACTACGGCGACCTGCCGGCCCACAACGGGCTGTGGGAGGCGGCACTCGCGACCGACCAGGATGTGATGATCCGCATGGCCCTGGTGCCGCGCGTGCTGGAGGCGCGCGGGCTGGACGTCACCCCCGGCATGATCGAGCGCCTGATGGCCGCGGGCGATCACGCAACCGTGGCGCTTCTCGAGATCATCCAGCGCGAGGAGGTCGCCCACGTGGCGATCGGCTCGCGCTGGTTTCGCGAGCTGGCGCACGTACGCGGGCTTGATCCCGAGCCGCTGTTCCTCGAGCTGTTGGCCGAGTACATGCCGGGCCGCGTACGCCCGCCCTTTGCCCACGAGGCCCGCCGCGCCGCCGGCTTCACCGACTCCGAGATGGCGCAACTGGAGGCCCAGGCCACCGCCGAGCCGTCGCCATAGCCCCGACCGCCTGCCTTGATGAGGCTGGTCCTGGTTCGGCATCCGGTGTTTACGGTGGTTTCGGCTCGCATACTGCCATGCGCTGTCTCGCCAGCGCGCCGCGCCCGTTGTTGATCAAAAACGGGCTTCTTTGCTCGTGCAAAGAAGTACCCAAGAAACACGCCCGACTGCCGCGACCCCGGCCCGCTATGCGGGCCGGGGTTTCCCTCGCTCCGAGGGTTTTCGCGGGCGGCGCTGAAACTCGCTGCGCCTCCGGCTTCGCTCAGACAGTCAGCGCCTCTCTTCCCGCGAAAACCCTCTCCACTCGGCGCGACGACAACGGGGGTGAAGGTCAAGACAACGGCTGTCCCAACGATTGTGCTTACGGATGGAGGCTAGGTCTTCGGACATCTTCGGCACGCGCGGCCTTCGGCCATAGCGTGCCGCGCCCGCCAGCGGGCGCCGGGGGGAGTAGGATGCCGATGAGCGCAGCGAATCGCATCAGGGTTGCCCCGACGTCGGAACGGTGCGTTTCGCTGTGCTCAACCGCACCCTACGGCGTTGGAGTTGGCTGCAGGCGCGGGGATAACTTCTGTTTTGACCTTCTCCCCCCGTATGAAGCCCCTTGCTCCAGGGTCCTCGGGACGGAAAAGAGGCGCTGACTGTCTGAGCGAAGCCAAAGGCGCAGCGAGTTTCAGCGCCGCCGGCCCGAGGACCCTGGAGCAAGGTCCCCGGGCGGAATCCGGGTGCCCTTCTTTGGGTACTTTCTTGGGCAAGCAAGAAAGTACCTCGCGGCGCGCTGGCGAAACAGCGCAGGCAGGCGGCCGGCCGAAGGCACGTAAACACCGGATGCCGAACCAGGGCCAGCCACAACAAGGTAGGTGGTCCGACGAACCCACCATAAACACCGACGACGACCAGGCCCAGCCGTACAACGGCGCGAAGCGCGTGGTTCAGGCGTGCAGCAAGTGCGCGGGGTAGGGCGAGCCGTCCAGTTCGCGCAGGACGGGGCCGGTCGCCGCGACCTCCAGGTAGCCCGGGTGCTCGTCCCAGGCCGGGAGCACGCAGCGCTGCCGTGGCTGGCCGTCGACCGTCAGGTCGTGGATCGCGGGCCGGTGGGTATGGCCATGGATCATCAGCGGGACATCGGCGTCGCGGAAGGTATCCGCTACGGCGTCGGCATTCACATCCATGATCGCGTCGGCCTTCATCCGGCTGTTGTCACGACTGGTGGCGCGCATGGACTCCGCCTGCCGGATGCGTTCCTCCAGCGGCTGGGCCAGGAAGGCCCGCTGCCATTCGCCGCCGCGTACCTGCTGGCGAAAGGCCATGTGTTCGGTGTCGTCGGTGCACAGGGAATCGCCATGCAGCAGCACGGCGGGCCCGCAGGGCAGGGCCGCGTGCAGCGGCTCGGGCGCCAGCTGCATCCCGGCGCGGGCGGCATAGTCCGGGCCCACGAGAAAATCCCGGTTGCCATGGATGAAGGCCACCGGGATCTCGAGTGTCTGCAGGGCCTCGGCGAGCTGTTCGGCGGCCGGGAATCCGGCGTCATCGCCGACCCAGTATTCGAACAGGTCGCCGAGGATGTACAGCGCCGAGGCGCTGCGCGCCGGTCCCTTCAGGAAGGCGAGTGTGGCCTCCAGCAGGGGGCCGGGCTCGCGATCCAGGTGCAGGTCGGAAATGACCAGGGCCGGCGCGCTGGAAGCCACGGGGTGGCTCAGTCCTCGACGCGCTTCACGCTTTCCATCACGACCGGCTCCTGCGGCACATCCTGGTGCATGCCGGAACGGCCGGTGGGTACGGACTCGATCTGGCGCACGACGTCCATGCCCTCGGTCACCTTGCCGAAGACCGCATAACCCCAGCCCTGCGCATTCGGGGCCGTGTGGTTGAGGAAGTCGTTGTCGTTCACGTTGATGAAGAACTGCGCGGTGGCCGAGTGCGGATCCTGGGTGCGGGCCATGGAGATCGCACCCACCTCGTTCTTCAGACCGTTGTCCGCCTCGTTGCGGATGGGCTCGCCAGCGGACTTCTGGCTCATGTTCTTGTCGAAGCCGCCGCCCTGGACCATGAAGCCCGGGATCACGCGGTGAAAGATCGTGCCGTCGTAGAAGCCGTCATCCACGTAGGACATGAAGTTGGCGACCGTCTCCGGGGCGGCCTCGGCATTGAGTTCCAGCACGATGCGGCCATGGTTGGTTTCGATCGCGACCTGCGGATTGGTATCGGCCATGGGGGCTCCTGAAAGCAGTAGGGCAAGAAGGGCGGTGGCCAGCACAATGCCGAGCCGGAAACGGGATCGCTGCACGGGACTGGCCCTCCGGATGAGTGTCGGGCGGCCATGGTACCCGGCAGGCGGGGTGCCTGCCAGCAACGCTACTAGGGAGACGCTGATTGAATCGCACGTCCGCGTTGGTGCCCCCTGTTTTCCGAGACAAGGCGCGTCGTGCAGCGGGTAGTGGTTCTACCCGCCCGTTTTTGATGGATTCGGGGCGCAACGCAGGATCGAGGAGCAGGGGGCACCAACCCCACAAGACATTTAGTGCAGGGGCTCGGCCGCTTTTGCGCGGGAACGGCGTTGCGGTTCCCTTGTGCAGAATGACTGCACGGCAGTCACCGCGCCTTGTTCGCACGCAAAAGCGACTCGAGCGCGGACGCGCGATTCAATCAGCGTCGCCCTAGGGCCACGGCAGGCCCGGCTGGTGGCCCGCGGGGTGCTCCGCTACCATGCGCGCGATGACGACACCGCCGACCAAGACTCGTTTCGCGCCCAGTCCCACCGGGCTTCTCCACCTCGGCAACGTGCGCACCGCGTTGTTCAGCGCGCTGTTCGCCCGCTCGCGCGGCGGGCATTTTCTGCTGCGGATCGAGGACACCGACGCCGAGCGCTCGCGCCCGGAGTTCGTGGTCGCGCTGATGCGCGACCTGCGCTGGCTGAAGCTGGACTGGGACGAGGGCGTTGACGCCGGTGGCGATGCCGGACCGTATGCCCAGTCCGAGCGCGGCGGGATCTTCGATGGCTATTACCAGCAGTTGATTGATGCCGGTCAGGCCTACCACTGCTTCTGCTCGCCCGCCGAGCTGGAGCGGGGACGCAAGCGCATGCGCGCCCAGGGCAAGCCGCCGCGCTATCCGGGGACCTGCTCCCACCTGAGCGCGGAGGAGGCCGAGCGGCGCGCGGCCGAGGGGCAGAAGCCGACCCTGCGCTTTCGTGTGCCGCTGGGTCGGACGGTCCGTTTCGAGGACGGGGTACGCGGGCCGGTGAGCTTTCGGACCGACGAGATCGGCGATTTCGTGATCCGCCGCTCCGACGGCACGCCCGCCTTCTTCTTCTCCAATGCGATCGACGACGCCCTGATGGGCGTGACCGATGTGGTGCGCGGCGAGGACCATATCGCCAACACCCCACGCCAGATGCTGTTGCTGGAGGCGCTGGGGCTGGCGGCGCCGGCCTACCATCACCTGCCGCTGGTGATGGGGCACGACGGTGCGCCGTTGTCCAAGCGCAATGGGTCGGCCAGTGTCGAGGAGTTGCGCACTACGGGTTACCTGCCGCTCGCGATCCTTAATCACCTGGCACGCCTCGGGCATCGCTACGAGTCGGACGAGTTACTGAGTGCGCAGGAACTCGCGGCCGGGTTCAGCCCGGAGCGCATTGGTCACAGCGCTGCGCGCCACGATGCGCAGCAGTTGGAACACTGGCAGACCGAGGCCCTGCGCCAGCTGTCCGATGCCGATCTGCTGGCCTATCTCGATGACTTCGATGTGTTCGGGCAGCTGTCAGAGGACCAGCGCCCGGCACTGGCGGGGCTGTTGCGTGACAACATCACCCGCGCCGAGGACGCCCGTATCTGGGTGGAGGCCTTCGCCGCCGATCCGGCCCCACTGAGCGAGGCGGCCGCCGCCGAGCTGCAGCAGGCGGGCGCGGATTTCTACCGCGCCGCCCTGGACGCCCTGGAAGAGGCCGAGGATTTCCCGGCCCTGGCAAAGGCTGTCGGCGCGGCGACGGGTGCGAAGGGGCGCAAGCTGTTCATGCCGCTGCGTGCGGCGCTGTCCGGCCAGACGCATGGGCCCGAGCTGCCGCGCATCTTCGAGTATCTAGGGCGTGAACGGGTGCGTGCGCGCCTGCAGGCCGCGCTTGAGCAGGCGGGCTGAAGCGCCCTTCAGTCTCCCTCGGGCGATTTCGTCGCCGTCACCTTCAGCTCGAGTGCGCCGCGCGCCAGGCGGGCCTGCAGCGGCGCGCCGATCTCGGTTCTTGCGGCGTCGCGCAGGACCTGTCCTTCTTTCGTTTGCAGGATCGCATAGCCGCGTTCCAGGACCGCCTGGGGGCCGAGGGCGCTCAGCTGGCGCCGGGTGGCCTGCAGCCGCTGCTGGCGGATCGTCAGGGCCTGACGCATCTGGTATTCGAGATCCCGGTGCAGGCGTGCCAGGCGCTCGCGGTGTGTGCGGATGTCGTGTGCCGGGGCGGCGCGCGCGAGACGCTGGTGCAGATGGTCGAGGCGCATCCGCGCGGAGGCGATGCGGTTGCCGGGGGAGGCCCCGGCCAGGCGCAGGCGTAGATGCTGCAGGCGCTGGCCGGCCTGCTCGTGCCGGCGCTGCCAGGCGCGTTGCAGGCGCTCGTGCTGGTCGTCCAGGCGCTGCGCGTTGCGTTCCATCAGCTGGCGCGGGTGGCGCCGTTCGAGTCGGGTCCACAGGGCGTTCAGCGTCTGCCGGTGCTGGGCAACGCGCTGGCCTGCAAGTGTAGTCATCCGGTCGCGCGCCCGTTCGATCCGGTGGCGCAGGGTGGCGCCATCCGGGCTGACTGCCTCGGCCGCCGCGGTCGGGGTGGAGGCGCGCAGGTCGGCGACGAAGTCCGCAATGGTGGTATCGGTCTCGTGCCCGACACCCGTCACGACCGGGATTGGCGACGCGGCGATGGCGCGGGCCACGCTTTCCTCGTTGAACGCCTGCAGATCCTCCAGCGAACCGCCGCCGCGCGCCAGGATCATCACGTCCACGATGCCCTCGCGGGCGGCCTGCTCCAGGGCCGCGACGATCTGGCTGGCGGCCTGCGCGCCCTGTACCGCGGTGGGGTAGAGGGTAAAGGGCAACAGCAGAGGGAAACGCCGCGCCAGGGTGCGTTCGATATCGTGCCGCACATCGCCCTGGGTGGAGGTGATCACGCCGAGGCGATGGGTCCAGGTGGGGAGGGGCTTCTTCCGCTCGAGGTCGAACAGGCCCTCGGCGGCGAGCTTTTCCTTCAGGCGCTGGAAGGCTGCCAGGAGCTGGCCCTCGCCGGCCGGCTGCAGCTGCTCGACGATGATCTGGAACTGGCCGCGTGCCGCGTAGATCCCGGCACGGCCCTGGATCTGCACCGCGTCGCCATCGGCGAAGCGGGCAGCGTTGCGGGCATTGCCGCGAAAGAGCACACAGCTGACCGAGCTGTTCGCGTCTTTGAGCGAGAAGTACTGGTGGCCGGAGGCGTACTGGCGCAGGTTGGAGACCTCTCCCTCCACGCGTACCCGGCCCAGGCCGTCGCGCAGCAGGCCGTCGGCACACTGGTTGAGTTCGGTGACGGTCAGTACGGGGGCGTCGCTCATGGTTCGGGATTCACGGACGTGGTGTTCGGGATGTGCGTGGCGAAGGGCTATTGTCGCCGGAACACGCGGTGCAGGACATCGGTGCCGCGTCCCTGCGGGTTGGCGCGCAGGCGGGCCTCTTCCTCCGCCAGCATGAAGAACAGGCCTTCCATCGCATGCTCCAGGACGTGCTCGACCGGGTCGAAGCGCACGCGCGCGAGGAAGGGGATGTCGCGCATGCGCTCCTTCAGCTCACCGTAGGTGTCCAGGGCCTCCACCTGCTCCAGGCTCTGCTGGATGGCCGGGCGCATCGTCTCGGTGATTTCGGCGCGTGCGTGGTGTTCGAGATGCCGGGTGGCGGCGTCGTCGTCGCCGACCAGGATTTCGCGGGCGTTGTCCAGGTCGAGCGCGAACACGGCCCGAACCAGTGGCTCGCGGGCTTCGCGTATAGCGGCCTCGGCGGCCCGGTTCATCCGCTCCTCAAGCTGGTTCAGCGGCGTGGCCATGCCGATGCGATCCAGCGACCGACGGGCGGTCGCGAGTACCTCCGGCAGCGGGACGCGCACGTCCGGGTTGCCGAAGAAGCCGTTGCGCTGGGACAGGGTCTCGGTGGCCGAATGGGAGGCGATGATCAGGGCCTCGTGTACTGCCTCGATGATCTCGGCCGTCGTGAGGTCGGAGGCGTCCGGGCGGCGGGTCAGCGCGCGCAGCACGTCGGGGTTGAAGGGCCACCAGCTGGCGCTGGCCGTCGGTGCCGCGGCAACCGTCAGCAGCCCGGGTGCGAGCATCAGGGCAAGCAGTCGGCGGCGGCTCAGGCAGGGCATGAAGGGGCTCGGTGGCTTGAAACGAGGACGGTCATCGTAGCAGGGTGCCGATTTCGCGTCTGCCGGGCGACATGTACGGCGTTCGCCCGGTCTGCTTGTCGGGAGGTGGCCGGAAAATTTATACTGAACGGCTATTTATCATTCCGGGAAAGATATCGGTTCTTTCCCCCGCTGGACTGTCCTGGAGCGATGCATGCGGATACTCGGTGAAGCCCTGACCTTCGATGACGTGCTGCTGATCCCGGGGCATTCGAATGTCGTCCCCCGCGATGTTGATCTGACCACGAACATCACCCGCGAAATCCAGCTGAGCGCGCCGGTCGTCTCCGCCGCGATGGATACGGTGACCGAGGCGCGTCTGGCGATTGCCATGGCGCAGGAAGGCGGGCTCGGGATCGTGCACAAGAACATGTCAGTCGAGGCCCAGGCCGCCGAGGTCCAGCAGGTCAAGAAGCACGAAAGCGGGGTAATCAGCGAGCCGATCACCATCGGCCCGACCGCGACGATCGGCGAGGTCGTGGAGCTGACCCAGGCCAATCACATCTCCGGCGTGCCGGTGGTGAACGGCAATGACCTGGTTGGCATCGTGACCTCCCGCGACCTGCGCTTCGAGACTCGCATGGAGGCCCCGGTCACCGAGATCATGACCCCCCGCGAGCGGCTGGTCACCGTGCCCGAGGGCGCGGACCGCGGTCACGTGCTGGAGCTGCTGCACAAGCACCGCATCGAGAAGGTGCTGGTGGTCAACGACGACTTCCAGCTGCGCGGGATGATCACCGTCAAGGATATTCAGAAGTCCACCGAACACCCGCACGCCTGCAAGGACGATCGCGGTCGCCTGCGCGTGGGCGCGGCGGTCGGCGTGGGTGCCGGTACCGACGAGCGCGTGGCCGCGCTGGTCGAGGCCGGGGTGGACGTACTGGTGGTGGATACCGCGCATGGTCACTCGCAGGGCGTGCTGGATCGCGTGGCCTGGGTGAAAAAGCACTATCCGGACGTGCAGGTGGTCGGCGGCAACATCGCCACCGCCGCCGCCGCGAAGGATCTGGTCGCGGCCGGGGCCGATGGCGTGAAGGTCGGGATCGGCCCGGGCTCGATCTGCACTACCCGTATCGTGGCCGGCGTGGGCGTGCCGCAGATCACCGCGATCTCGGATGTGGCCGAGGCGCTGAAGGGTACCGGTGTGCCGATGATCGCCGATGGCGGCGTGCGCTTCTCTGGCGACCTGGCCAAGGCCATCGCCGCCGGCGCCAACTGCGTGATGCTGGGTTCGATGTTCGCCGGGACCGAGGAGGCCCCGGGCGAGGTCGAGCTCTATCAGGGCCGCTCCTACAAGATCTACCGCGGTATGGGTTCGCTGGGTGCGATGCAGCAGGGCTCCTCGGACCGCTATTTCCAGGACCCGAACAGCTCGGCCGACAAGTTCGTGCCCGAGGGCATCGAGGGCCGGGTGCCGTACAAGGGCTCGATTGTCGCGATCATCTACCAGTTGATGGGCGGGCTGCGCTCGTCCATGGGCTATGTCGGCGCGCACGACATCGAGGAGATGCGCAGCAAGCCGCACTTCGTGCGCGTGACCGCCGCCGGCATGCGCGAGAGCCATGTGCACGACGTGGCGATCACCAAGGAAGCCCCGAACTACCGAATGGACTGACCGGCCCGTCACGGCCCGGTCCCGATACCCCACCGGCCGTCCGGCCGGTATAGCGGATGACCTCATGACCCAGGATCTTCACGCCCACCGCATTCTGGTGCTGGACTTCGGCTCCCAGTACACCCAGCTGATCGCCCGCCGCGTGCGCGAGGCCGGGGTCTACTCCGAGGTGCACGCCTGGGATATGCCGGCGGCGGATATCCGCGCGTTCAATCCCACCGGCATCATCCTGTCCGGCGGCCCGGAGTCGGTGAACGTCGACCAGCCGCCGCGCGCCGAGGATGCGGTGTTCGAACTGAGCGTGCCGGTTCTGGGTATCTGCTACGGCATGCAGACCATGGCCGCGCAGCTGGGCGGGCGGGTCGAGCCGTCCGAGCGCCGCGAGTTCGGTTATGCCCAGGTACGCGCGCGCGGCCACACCCCGTTGCTGCGCGACATCGAGGACCACACCACACCGGAGGGCTACGGCCTGCTGGACGTGTGGATGTCGCATGGCGACCACGTGACTGAGCTGCCGGAGGGCTTTCGCCTGATGGCCTCCACCGACTCCGCGCCCATCGCCGGCATGGCCGATCCGGAGCGCGGCTTCTACGGCGTGCAGTTCCACCCCGAAGTCACGCACACGACTCAGGGTCAGCGCATCCTGGAGCGCTTCCTGCACGAGATCTGCGGCTGCGAGTCGCTGTGGACTGCGGACAACATCATCGACGACATGGCCGCGCGGGTGCGCGAGCAGGTCGGGGACGACCACGTGGTGCTGGGCCTGTCCGGCGGGGTGGACTCCTCGGTGGTCGGGGCGCTGCTGCACAAGGCGATCGGCGACCAGCTGACCTGCGTGTTCGTGGATACCGGGCTGCTGCGCCTGGGCGAGGGCGACCAGGTTATGGCGACCTTCGCCCGCCACATGGGCGTGAACGTGATCCGCGTGGACGCCGAAGACCGCTTCATGCGCGCGCTCGCCGGGGTCGAGGACCCGGAGGCCAAGCGCAAGGTCATCGGCGGGCTGTTCATCGACGTTTTTGACGAGGAGGCCGCGAAGCTGAACAACGTGCAGTGGCTGGCCCAGGGCACGATCTACCCGGACGTGATCGAGTCGGCCGACTCCAAGACCGGCAAGGCGCATGTGATCAAGTCGCACCACAACGTGGGCGGGCTGCCGGAGAACATGAAGCTGGGGCTGGTGGAGCCACTGCGCGAGCTGTTCAAGGACGAGGTGCGCAAGATCGGTGTGGAGCTGGGCCTGCCCACCGAGATGGTCTACCGCCACCCGTTCCCGGGGCCGGGTCTGGGCGTGCGCATCTTGGGCGAGGTGAAGAAAGAATACGCCGAGCTACTGCGCCGGGCGGACGCCATCTTCATTGAGGAGCTGCGTGCCGCGGATCTATACGACAAGACCTCGCAGGCGTTTGCGGTGTTTCTGCCGGTGAAGTCCGTTGGGGTGATGGGCGACGGCCGGCGCTACGATTACGTGGTCGCGCTGCGCGCGGTGGAGACCATCGATTTCATGACCGCGCGCTGGGCGCACCTGCCGTATGACTTCCTCGACCACGTCTCGCGCCGGATCATCAACGAGATCCCCGGCATCTCGCGCGTGACCTACGACATCTCCGGCAAGCCCCCGGCCACGATCGAGTGGGAATAGCCGCTGCGGGGGGTGGCTAACTCAGCCCCCGGCCAGGAACAGATAGCCCGCCGTACCGGCGATGCCTGCGGCCACGGCGGCCGCGACCCAGCCCGCCAGGGCTAGCAGGCGACGCCGATCGCCCGGCGGGGCGGGGCTCGTTGAAGGCGTGCTCCCGCTGATCGCGGGTGTCGCCTCCAGTTCGCTGTCGCGTCCGCTGCGCAGGAGATCCAGCATCGCTTCGATCTGCTGGTCGTCGAAGCCGAAGGGATCGAACCGGCGCTGCCCGAATTGCTGCAACAGGGCGCGTACCTCGCCGGCCGCGGGAACATATTTCATCGACCACTCTCCGAAGCCTGCGCGCTCCAGCTCGCGTTCGCGCAGTACGGTGATCTCTTCGTGGCGCGGGTCGCAACGGATGCGCTCCAGAGTCGCGTAGACGGCCTTGGGCTCGCCCTCCAGGCACTGGAAGAAGTGGCCGTCGCCGTAATAGAGGGCACCCACGATGCCGGCCCGGGGGTTGTTCTGGCGCGACTGCAGCAGGATCCGCCCGACCTCGGGCTCGATGCCCTGGGCGGGATGTTCGTGGCGCGCAAAGGCCGCGCGGCTGACATACACCAGCTGGAGCGTCATCAGCGGAACATCTCTGAATGGATATGTAGGGAAGACCACGCCCGGGGTCGGACGTTCCGCAGTGGGATGAGCGTCGACCCTATTCGATGATCTGGTTGACGTGCTCCAGGCCAATCGCGTCGCTTTCCCAGTCCAGGTCCCGGGTGGACGAACGCGGGGCCAGGCGGCGCAGCGAAGCGACCCCTTCGCGATCGATGTGGGCCAGACGGTGGGGGGTGCCGACATGGCTTTCGATGTTGGCGGCCTGTACGACGTCGCTGTAGCTGATCGGGGACTCGGCATCTGGTTCGCGCTGGAGGTTCTCGTGGTCCGCGACCGCGCGGATGATCTCCGGCTCGAAGTTCCAGTTCTTCAGCATCGCTCGGCCGATCGCGACGTGTGCGGCATCTGCCGCTGCCTGCAGGGCGCGTGGATCCTCGTAGATCGCCGGCGTCTTCTCCGCACGGCGCAGGATCGGGATCATCCCGATGTCGTGCACCAGGCCGGCGAGCAGGGCGGTGTCCGGGTCCAGATGCGGATGCCGGCGCGCCAGCAGATAGCTGATGATCGCGACCTCGAGGCTGTGGTTCCACAATGCTTCCATGCGTTGCCGGATCGCGTCGTTGCCACTTTGAAAGACCTCTTTCATCGACAGGGCGATGATGGTCTGGCGCGCCCGCTCCATGCCCAGTCGGGTCACCGCGGAGCGGATGGTCGCGCAGCGGCTCAGTCCCCGATAGGCGGGGCTGTTGGCATGGCGCACCAGCCGAGTCGCCAGCGCCGTGTCACGCGAAATCAGGTTGACCAGATCGGCGATGGAGCTGGTGTCGTCCTGCACGATAAACAGCGCCTGCACGGAAATATCCGGAAGGGTCGGGATATCGATCTGCTGACGTTCCAGATCCGAGCGCAGTCGCTCGAGGAATTTTTCCACTTCCGCGCGGGTGGCCAAGGGTCGTCCCTGTATGGCTGGGAGGTCAGGCGGGATTATGCCACAGGGTGCCCCTGGCGCCGATCCGAACATGGCCTTGGTTGACGGGTTTGCGGTCGCCGCCGATGATGGAGAAAGAACCCGACAGGAGGTCGTGATGCGCCGCTTCGTGCTGGATACCAGTGTGTTCACCAACCCGCATGTGGCGGGCCAGTTTGGCGCGGACGCGGAGGACATCCTGCGCACCTTTCTGCATCTGGCGCGCGATTGCCCGGCCGAGTTCTACATGCCGCTGTCGGTGTACGAGGAATTCCGCGGCATGCGCGACCTGGAGGCCCTGGCCGCGGATTTTGAGACCGTGGTCTGGGTGCGCTCGCCGCGTCGCTTCGCCCTGACACTACCCAGCGACATCCTCTACGAGTTCATCGACGAGGTGCGCACGCGTATCGACCGCGGGCTGCGCATCGCCGAGGAGCACACGCGCCAGGCGGGTGCGGCGGAGTCGCTCAAACCCGAGCTCATCACCCAGCTGCGCGAGCGCTTTCGCGAGGCCATGCGCAAGGGCCTGGTGGACTCGCGCGAGGACGTCGATGCCGTTCTGCTGGCGATGGAGCTGGATGCGGAGCTGGCCAGTGCCGATGAGGGCATGCGCAAACTGGGCAACCGCATGGGCATCAAGCTCGTCACCGCCGATTATCTGCGCCGGGTGATGGAGAACCTCGCAGAGGCGGAGCGCCCCGGCATTTGAGCGCGCCGGCTCAATCGTACTGGCGTTCGCCGGCCAGGGCGGAGGCCAGTGTGCCGGTGATGCGGTCGAACTGGCGGTCGAATTCCAGCAGCCAGTAGCCATCTTCCTGGCGCGGTGCGTCGTCGGCGAAGGCCACGTGGCGTCCGCCGGTGGCACGCATGTGGTTCATGAAATGCAGCGCGTTGGCACGCTCGCGGAAGCGGCAGCGATAGCGATGGCCGACATGGCCCTGCCGGCGGTGCTGCCCGACCGCCCCGTAAAGCCCTGAAAGGAGCGCATCGCCGAGAATCTGTTCCAGATCGGTGTGGTGCCGGGACGGGTGCTCGGACAGAAAAATGGCGAGGCGCGTCAGGCGGTTGGTGAAATACTCTGGCGGCAGGTCGAGCAGTTGTTCCGAACATACGCGAATATCGGAGATGCACGAGCTCCCGGTGACATATTTGGCGCGGTGCTGCCCGTCCACGGTCTTCAGGACCAGCCCCTCGGCCCCTTCCTCGTCCAGCCGCCGTATCAATTGCCCGAGCGCCTGGGTGTCGTGTGGGGTGAACTGTCCGTGCAGGGGCGCCGGGGGCAGTGCGTGGTGCTCGATCAAAGAGAATTTCTCTGGCTGGGGCACGAAGCCGGGCTGGCCGAGGCGCATCAAGTCGAAGACGAACAAGCCCACATCGTGTGCGACCCGGGGGGTGGAACCTTCCAGGTACGGCGTATCCGGACCGGCGATCTCTGCGCACAGGATCAGGTCGGGCTCGGCGTCGAAGATCACCGGGTCCATGAAATCCGTCACCCGGTCTGTGCTGAACGCGCAGACGTAGCCGCCGCGGCTGAAGGCATAGATGCGCCCGTGCCAGCGCAGGATGCGCACGTTGAAGCCGTCGATCTTCTCCTCCGCCCAGAAGGGCTGGTCGAACTGACGGGGCAGCCCGGCTTCCAGCGACTGGATGCGTCCGATTGCCGGGTAGCCGGGGATTATTGAACCGTCCGGCAATACTACGGATCCGCGCGGGTAGTGATTAACCGGTTCCAGCAGCCGTGCGTACTCCAGCCCGTCAAACGTCAGGGCCTCGGCGCGGCGATTTGCGACGGCATCCTGCAGTGTTTCGTGGTCGATCATGCGTTCTCTTCTGTCGGGGTCTTCCTCAGGCCCCGGATCTGATCCTTCAGGGCCTCGGTGTGGCGGCGGGCCTTGCCGGCCTGGGTTACCAGGCGCCGCGCCATGCTGATGATCCGCAGCTGTCGTTCCATCTCGGCCATGCTCAGCGAGCCGAAGGTGCCTTCGCGCAGCAGGGCGGCCTTCAATTCGGCATAGGCGGATTCCACCGTGTCTACAGCCTCTGCGGCGGCCAGTTCATGCCCATTGTCGCCATCGTCCGCCTCCAGGTTGCACAGGTCCAGGGCGCGGATCGCCTGTTCCTGCCAGGCGCGGCGCTGTTCGGTCACGATCGGGCGCTCCTCGCCGCTGGACTGGCGGCGCAGGTCGGCGATGTCGTCGGCCAGTATGGCGACCTCGCGATGGTAGCGGGCAATGCGCACGGCTTCGGCGATTCCGTGCCCGACCTGTTCCGGCATTGGGTGGTTCGCGGTATGGGCCGCGAAGTCGGCGATGGCCTGGGTCAGCTGCTCCGCGGCCAGGCGCCTGCGGTCCAGGGTGCCGGCCGCCGGCGGCGCGGTCTGCAGGGCTTCGCGGGCCATCGAGTGGCCGATGTCGGCCAGGCGCTCGGTCTCCTGGATCAGCGACTGCAGGGCGAGATCCGGGACCCCGGAGCTGCTGCGGTCCAGGTATTGTGGCCGGGCGATGTCCTCCTCGATAGTGCGGAAGCGGCCCTGCAGCCAGCGGATCATCGGCGGGGCGACTGGCACCATCAGCGCCACCCCGAGCAGGTTGAACGCGGTATGAAACAGCGCCAGCAGCACCGCCGGCGCCGGGGCCTCGCCGGTGCTGCCCCAGATCCAGGCGATCGCGGCCAGGAACCAGGGCAGGATCAGTAGCGCAACGATCGCGGTCAGGCCGTTGAAGATCACATGGGCCGCAGCGACGCGCTTGGCGTTCGGGGTTGCGCCGATTACGACCAGCAGCGCTTTCACCGTGGTGCCGAGGTTGGCGCCGATCACGGCCGCGGCGGCCGCTTCCAGCGGTACCGCGCCACTCATCGCGGCGGTCAGGGCCATGGCCATGGAGGCCGAGGAGCTCTGCATCAGCACGGTCAGGAGTGCCCCGATGCCGACCATGATCAGGAGCCCGGCGAAACCGGGACGCGCCAGCGCGCCCAGGTCGAAGGTGGCGCTCAGTCCCTCGAAGGCCTCGCGCAGCACGTCGATCCCGAAGAACAGCAGACCGAAGCCCGCCAGCGCCAGGCCCAGATAGCGCGGCCGTGCGGCCTTCATGAACAGGTAGAGCAGGGCGCCGATGCCGATCGCCGGCAGGGCGAAGGCCTCGATGCGGATGTTGAAGCCGATCAGTGCGACCAGCCAGCCGGTCATGGTCGTGCCGACGTTGGAGCCGAAGATCACCCAGACCGACTGGCCCAGCGTCAGCAGGCCGGCGTTGGCGAAGCCGATGGTGGCGACCGTGACCGCGCTGGAGGACTGCACCAGCGCGGTCACGCCCATGCCCGAGGCGAGGGCACGCGGCCGGGTGCGGGTCCATTGCCCGAGGATGTGCCGCAACGCCCTGCCGCCGGCGGTCTTCAGGCCGTCGGTCAGCAGGGTCATCCCGAGCAGGAACAGCCCGAGACCGCCGAGGAAGCCGGCGATCAGGGCGTAGGTGCTGACGGCTTCGGCCTCCGGCATCGGTCCTTATTTTTCGCGCAGTTACAGCGTAATGGTCTCGCCGAAGGCGGGTGCATGCGCCTCGGCCCCCAGCTCGTCACGCAGGCCGGTGGCCAGGGCCTCGCGCGCCTCCGGCTCGCCGTGCACGAGGTGGAATACCGGCTGGTCCTGAAAGGCGCGCGCCCAGTCGATCAGCTGGCTGCGCCCGGCATGGGCGGAAAAGCCGCCCAGGGTGTGGACTTTCGCGTTCACCGCGACCTCGTCGCCCAGGAGCTTGACTCGCTCGGCGCCGTCGACCAGGCGCCGGCCCAGCGTGCCTGTCGCCTGGAAGCCGACGATCACCAGATGCGCCTCGCGCCGCCACAGGTTGTACTTCATGTGGTGCCGGATGCGCCCGCCATTGCACATGCCGGAGCCGGCGATGATGATCGCGCCGCCGGTGATCCGGTTGATCGCCATGGATTCCTCGACCGTGCGGCAGACCTGCAGCCCCGGCAGGTAGGCCGCCGGATCCCCATTCGCGGCCTGGTGCAGCCGGTCCATGTCCTCCGGGTCCAGCGTGCGGCGCAGGCGGGCGTACAGCTCGGTGACCTTGATCGCCATCGGACTGTCGAGGAAGACCTTCTGCTGCGGCAGGCGCCCGGCGTGGTGCAACATGCTCAGGTGGTAGAGGATCTCCTGGGTGCGGCCCACGGCGAAGGCTGGGATCAGCACGTTGCCGCCGCTCTTGTCGGCCTCGGCCAGGACCTGCGCGAACTCCTCGACCGTCTCCTCCATCGGGCGGTGGTCGCGGTCGCCGTAGGTGCTCTCCAGCAGCACGTGATCCGCGTGTTCCGGGCGTGCCGGGTCGTGCATCAGCACGGCGTCGGCGTTGCCGAGATCGCCCGAGAACACCAGGTGCCGATCGCGCCCGCCGGAGGGCACGATCAGGTCCACGATCGCGGAACCGAGGATATGCCCGGCATCGCGGAAGGTCAGGCCAATTCCGCCCGCGATCTTGCGCGCCTGGCCGTAGGGCACGGCCTCGCACAGCCCGAGGGTGGTGGCGACGTCGTCGATGTCATAGACCGGCTCCAGCAGCGGCTTGTCCGCGCGCCGGCGCCACTTGTTCTCCCACTCGATGTCCTTGCTCATCACGAACGCGGCGTCCTCGAGCATGATCTCGAGCAGCTCCTCGGTGCCTGGCGTGCAGTAGATCGGGCCGCGGTAGCCATCGCGCACCAGCTTGGGCAGGAGCCCCGAGTGGTCGAGGTGGCCGTGCGACAGCACCACTGCGTCGAGTGTTTCCGCCAGTTCGACGAGCGAGGCGCGGTTGGCCTCGTCCGCTTCGCTGTTGCCCTGGTGCATGCCGCATTCCAGCAGGATGCGGGCGTCGTCGGTCTCGAGGAGATAACGCGAACCGGTGACCTCGCCGGTTGCCCCCTGAAAGGTCAGTTGTGCCATGGGGGGAAGTGTACGCGGGACGTGGGTGTAATGGGCAAGCAAAGCGTTCGCACTTGATCCGGATCAACCCCGGGCGTGGCAGTTGACCGCATGGGTTGACCCACCCCGGCCGGCGGGCGAGGCTGTCAACAGGACCACGGGGTAGGTTGCAAGGCGATGCGGCTGAGCAGTCCGGCGTTTGCAGACGGAGAACGGATGCCGATCGAGGTCTCGGCGCGGGATGCCAACGAGTTGCCGCAGCTGGACATTCGTGATGTGCCGGCGGGTGCACGTAGTCTCGCGTTGATCCTGGAAGACCTGGACTCGCCGCTGGGGGAGGTCACCCACTGGCTGGTCTGGAACCTGCCACCGGATACGCATTGCGTGGATGCCCTGCACCTGCCCCGCGAGGGGCGCGTGGGGATGGATGCCTTCGGCAAGGTCGGCTATCTCGGCCCGGTGCCGCCGGAGGGCTGTCATCACTACCGCTTCCGCCTGCTGGCGCTGGATGCCGAGCTGGAGCTGGAGGCGGGGGCGACCCGCAGCCAGTTCGATGCCGTGGCCGAGGGGCACGTGCTCGACGAGGCGGACCTCACCGGGGCGCTGTGCTCGGCGGACGCGGGCGCGGATCCCGATGCGCCGGCCTGATTCCGCCCGCGGGGAGGCCGCGGCATGAGCCACTATCGCCCGGAGGCCTTCTTCGCCACGGTGAACCCGACGGTGTTCACTGCCTCCGCGATTATGGTGGTGGTGTTCGTCGCCTTCGGGGTGATCTTCCCCGACACCGCCAGCGAGGTGTTCGCCAGGATCCACGGCTTCATCACCGAGTATCTCGGTTGGGGCTACCTGTTGGTGGTGACCTTCTTCCTCGGCTTTCTGATCTGGCTGGGCTTCAGCCGCTACGGGGCCATCCGCCTGGGGCAGCCGGATGACCGGCCGGAGTTCGGTTTTGCCGCGTGGTTCGCGATGCTGTTCTCTGCCGGCATGGGGATCGGGCTGGTTTTCTGGAGCGTGGCCGAGCCGATCCTGCACTATCAGCACCCGCCGACCGGCGATGGCGAGACCGACGCGGCCGCGCGCCAGGCGATGGTCTACACCTTCTTTCACTGGGGACTGCACGCCTGGGCGGTGTACGTGGTGCTGGGGCTGTCGGTCGCCTATTTCAGCTTCCGTCACCGCCTGCCGCTGACCATTCGTTCGATCTTCTACCCGCTGCTGGGGGACCGCATCTACGGCCCGATCGGGCATGTGATCGACATCCTCGCGGTATTCGGCACCCTGTTCGGGTTGGCCACCTCGCTGGGTTTCGGGGCGATGCAGCTCAATACCGGGCTCAACGTGCTGGTCGACATGCCGGTCTCGCACTGGTGGCAGGTGGGCATTATCACCGCGATCACCGCGGTGGCGGTGCTGTCGGTGATCTCCGGGCTGGACCGCGGGCTGAAGTGGGTCAGCGTGTTCAACCTGGTACTGGCGATCAGCTTCATGCTGTTCGTGCTGATCGCCGGGCCCACATTGTTCATCCTGCGCTTCTTCCTCGACTCCACCGGCGGCTATCTGCAGCAGATCGTCCAGCTCAGCCTGCACACCGATGCCATCGGCGGCTCGCAGTGGCAGAAGGACTGGACCATGTTCTACTGGGCGTGGTGGATCGCCTGGTCGCCGTTCGTCGGCATCTTCATCGCGCGCATCTCGCGCGGGCGCACCATCCGCGAGTTCATCGTCGGCGTGCTCGCCCTGCCCAGCCTGTTCGTGTTCGCCTGGATGGCGATCTTCGGCGGCACCGCGCTGCACATGGAGCTGTTCGACGATGGCGCGGGTATCGCCGCGGCGGTCGCCGAGGACACCACCGTGGCCCTGTACGCGACCCTGGCGCAGCTGCCCTGGACCACGATCGCCTCCGGCGTGGCGACCCTGCTGATTGCGACCTACTTCATCACCTCGTCGGCCTCGGGCACCTATGTGGTCGATGCGCTGATCTCGCGCGGCTCGAAGCACTCGCCGAAGCGCCAGCGGGTGATCTGGGGCATTACCGAGGGGGCAGTGGCCGCCACCTTGCTGATCGTTGGCGGCGAGCGCGCGCTGGACAGCCTGCAGACCGGTTCCCTGACCGCCGGGCTGCCGGTCGCCATCATCCTGGTGTTCTGCTGCATCAGCCTGATGCGCGCGCTGGGCCGCGAGTACCGGGTCGAGGGCGTGGATCCGCCCTGGCGCTGACCCATCGCTCGGGCAGCGACCGGGCTGGGTGTGCTGCGGTCAGCTCTGGACCTGCCAGCTCCCGTCCGGCTGGCGGCATGCCGTGCCATAGACCTGTTCGCGCTGACCACCGATGGTCGCATCGATGGTGTACTCGCGGCAGGGTCCGGTCGCGGTATCAAAGGTCCGGGTGGGGGTCACCGCATACTGGTGTCCGGTATCCGGATTGACCCATTGCGCTGGCACCCCCGTGCGTACGGTTTCCAGGGTCTGGGCGGTCTTCATGCGGTCGACGTCGTCCATCGAGCGGCCGACTGCGCCGCCGATCGCCGCGCCGGCCAGGGTGCCGGCGATGATCGCGGCGGTGCGCCCACGCCCCGCGCCGACCTCGGCGCCGAGCAGGCCTCCCAGGGCGCCGCCGATCACCATGCCGGCCTGCTCCTGTCCCCCGTAGTGTGCACAGCCGGAAAGGGCAAGCGCCCCGGCCGCAAGGATCGTGTAGGTCGTCTTGCGCAGCATGGCATCCCTCCGCGCGAAGCTGTTGGATATGACCGGGCTCGACCAACAGCGCGCCGCTTGTGAGCTTGCCGGTCCGGAACCATCGGGTGCAGCGCCGTCAGGGCGACCTGCGGTCCTGGGTGTTTCTACCGAGTATAGGCACGAGTGGCGCGGCCTGCCCGCGAAGGCTTTCCGGGCCGGCACAGTGTCCCATGGCAGGGTGGGGGTTAGCGGCGACGTTCCAGACGCTGGAAGGTGAAGGCGCAGGCGTGGCGGTCGTCGGGTTCGTGGTGTTCGGACCAGACGCAGTCCCAGTCATCGGGGTTGATGGCCGGGAACCAGGTGTCCCCGGCATGGGGTTCGTGCACGCGTGTCAGGTGCAGCACGGAGGCCCGGGGCAGGGCCTCGGCAAACAGCCCTGCGCCGCCGATCACGAAGGCCGGGCCCTCGGGGATGGAGGTGAGGGCGCTGTCCAGGTCCGGATAGACCTCCACGCCGTGGGCCTGCCAGTCTGCCTGGCGGGTCAGCACCAGGTTGCGGCGCTTCGGCAGGGGGCGACCGATGGACTCGAACGTGCGCCGGCCCATGATCATCGGGTGCCCGTTGGTCACGCGCTTGAAGTGCTGCAGGTCCTTCGGCAGATGCCAGGGCAGATCGTTGTCGCGTCCGATTACATGGTCCGGGTCCAGCGCGACGATCAGGTGGATCTCGGGGGCCGCCATCAGATCGCCACCGGCGCCTTGATCGGCGGGTGCGACTGGTAGTCGCGCACCTCGATGTCGTCGAAGGTGAACGCGAACAGGTCCGTGACGTCGGGATTCAGGTGCAGGGTGGGCAGAGGCAGGGGTTCGCGGCCCAGCAGCTCGTTCACCTGCTGTTCGTGGTTGTGATACAGGTGGGCGTCGCCGAAGGTATGCACGAAGTCGCCCGGTTCCAGGCCGGCCACCTGCGCCAGCATGTGCGTGAACAGGGCATAGCTGGCGATGTTGAACGGCACACCCAGGAACACATCGGCACTGCGCTGGTAGAGCTGGCAGGACAGCCGGCCGTCGGCGACGTAGAACTGGAACAGGGTGTGGCAGGGCGCCAGCGCCATGCGCCCGGCGGTCGCGTTCTCCTGTGGTGAGACGGACTCGTCCGGCAGGTCGGCCACGTTCCAGGCGCTGATGATGTGGCGCCGCGAGTAGGGGCGTTGCTTCAGGTTGTCCACCAGTTCGGCCAGCTGGTCGTGCCCGGCCCAGTTGCGCCACTGTGCCCCGTAGATCGGGCCCAGATCGCCGTCCTCGGTGGCCCACTCGTCCCAGATGCGGACCTTGTGTTCCTTGAGATAGCCGATGTTGGTCTCGCCGCGGATAAACCACAGCAGTTCGTGGATCACCGAGCGCAGGTGGGTGCGCTTGGTGGTGACCAGCGGAAAGCCCGCGGCCAGGTCGAAGCGCATCTGGTAGCCGAACACCGAGCGCGTGCCGGTGCCGGTGCGGTCCGGGCGGTCGGTGCCGTGTTCACGAATGTGGCGGACGAGGTCGAGGTATTGCTGCATGTCAGGCGTTCTCGGTGGCCGGGCGGGATTCCGGCACGGCATTCTTGCGTGACCAGAGGATCAGACCAATCCCGAACAGGATGACCGGCAGGCTCAGTACCTGGCCGAGCGTCAGCCAGTCGAAGGCCAGATAGCCGATATGCGCATCCGGCACGCGCACGAATTCGACCAGGAAGCGGAAGCCGCCGTAGAGCGTCAGGAACAGCCCGGAGACCAGCCCCGTGCGGCGCGGATGACGCGAGACGATCCACAGCACCACGAACAGCACCAGCCCCTCGAGGAACGCCTGGTAGAGCTGCGATGGGTGGCGCGGCACGTAGTCGGCGGCCGGGAAGATCATCGCCCAGGGCAGGTCGGTGGGTTTGCCCCACAACTCGCCGTTGATCCAGTTCCCGATGCGTCCCGCGCCCAGGCCGATCGGGATCAGCGGTGCAATGAAATCCGTCAGGCGGAAGAAGCCCACGCCCAGCCGGCGTGCATAGAGCCAGGAGGTTACGAGTACCCCGACCAGGCCGCCGTGGAAGGCCATGCCACCTTCCCAGACACGGAACAGGCTGACCGGATCGGCGAGTGTGGCATCCAGGTTGTAGAAAAGGGCATAGCCCAGGCGCCCGCCGATAATCACGCCGATCGCGCCCCAGAACAGCAGGTCGCCGACCTGAACCGGTTGCAGGGGCGCCCAGCCCTGCGTGCGCGCACGCCAGGCGCCCAGTGCCCAGAAGGCCACGAAGCCGATCAGGTACATCAGCCCGTACCAGTACAGGGTCAGGGGGCCCAGCGACAGGGCTACCGGATCGATAAACGGGTGCGTGGGCATGGTCGCTTGCGGATGGAAAATCGGCTGCACATGCTACCCGGCCTGGCCCTGGCGTGCACCTGTACCCGTCGGGGCGAATCCGCTTTCCAGGGAGGTCGTGCGATGAATCGACTGGCCGGGGCCAGCAGCCCGTATCTGCTACAGCATGCCGACAACCCGGTGGACTGGTATCCGTGGGGCGAGGACGCGCTGCAGCGCGCCCGCCGTGAGGACAAGCCGATCCTGCTGTCGATCGGCTACTCCGCCTGTCACTGGTGCCACGTGATGGCGCATGAATCGTTCGAGGACCCGGCCACCGCCGAGGTGATGAACGAACGTTTCATCAACATCAAGGTGGATCGCGAAGAGCGTCCCGACCTCGACCGTATCTATCAGAACGCGCACATGCTGCTGTCCCAGCGCCCGGGAGGCTGGCCGCTGACGGTGTTCCTGACCCCTGACCAGGTGCCGTTCTTTGCCGGCACGTACTTCCCCAGCACTCCGCGCCACGGACTGCCGTCGTTCGTCGACCTGATGAACCGGGTGGCCGATTTCCTCGCGGAGCATCCCGACGAGATCCAGCGCCAGAACGAATCGCTGCAGCAGGCGCTGGCACGCATCTACCGCCCGGCGGGCGGGGCGATCCCGGCGGTCGGCGTGCTGGACAAGGCGCGGGCGGAACTCGCGCAGACCTTCGACGCGCAATTCGGGGGCTTCGGCGACGCACCCAAGTTCCCGCACCCGGCCAGCCTCGAGTGGCTGGCCTGGCATGCGGCGCGCCACAAGGATGCCG
Source organism: Thioalkalivibrio sp. ALRh (assembly GCF_000381425.1). Lineage (NCBI taxonomy): Bacteria > Pseudomonadati > Pseudomonadota > Gammaproteobacteria > Chromatiales > Ectothiorhodospiraceae > Thioalkalivibrio > Thioalkalivibrio sp. ALRh. The sequence continues at coordinate 55,229 of NZ_KB906520.1, read as the reverse complement.
AGGCCGACCGCATGCTCGAGCGGACGCTCGTGGCGATGGCCGCCGGCGGGATCTTCGACCAGGTCGGCGGCGGCTTTTGCCGCTACTCGGTGGATGCGCGCTGGATGATCCCGCACTTCGAGAAGATGCTCTACGACAACGGGCCTTTGCTGGGCCTGTATGCCGAGCGCGCGGCCGCCGGTGACGACCTCGCGCGGCATGTGGCCGAGCAGACGGTCGCCTGGCTGGAGCGCGAGATGCGCGATCCCTCCGGCGCGTTCTACTCCAGTCTCGATGCCGATTCGGAAGGGGAGGAAGGCCGCTTCTACGTTTGGGATCCGGAGACGGTCGAGGGCCTGCTGGCGGAGGACGAATGGGCGGTCGCCAGTCGGGTCTGGGGACTGAACGGCCCGGCGAACTTCGAGGGTCGCTGGCACCTGCACGAGGTGGTCCCGATCGCGACCGTGGCCGATGCCCTGGGCATCGACGAGCCCGAGGCGAACGCGCGCCTCGGCCGCGCCCGCGAGCGCCTGCTGGCCGCGCGGGAGCAGCGCGTGCGGCCGCATCGCGACGACAAGATCCTGGGCGCCTGGAACGCGCTGATGATTACCGGGCTCGCCCGCGCCGCGCGTGCGATGGAGCGGCCCGACTGGCTGGGACTCGCCCGCGCGGCGATGGATGCGGTGCGCGAACGGCTCTGGCGCGATGGCCGGCTGTTTGCCAGCTACCGCGAAGGGGCGACCGGCGAGCTGCCACGGGCCTATCTGGACGACCACGCCCTGCTGCTGGAGGCCACGCTGGCGCTGCTGGAAGCCGAATGGGACAGCGACCTGCTGGGCTGGGCTACGACCCTGGCGGAGGCCCTGCTGGACGACTTCGAGGATACCGAGCACGGCGGCTTCTTCTACACCGCGCGCGATCACGAGGCGCTGATCCAGCGGCCCAAGGTCTACGCCGACGACGCGATGGCCGCCGGCAATGGCATCGCCGCGCAGGCCATGCAGAAACTCGGCTTCCTGCTGGCCGAGCCGCGCTACCTGGAGGCCGCCGAACGCACGCTGGCCAACGCCGGGCCGATGATCGAGCAGGCCCCGCTGGGCCATATGAGCCTGCTGATTGCGCTGGATATGCACCAGCAGCCGCCGCCGCTCGTCGTGCTGCGCGGCGCGGCGGACGAGCTGCCGGCCTGGCAGCAGCGCCTGCGGTCACAGGGCCATCCGGCATGGGGCTTCGCCATCGCGGGCGAGGTCGACGACCTGCCGGCGGCCCTGGCGGAGAAGGCGCCGCCGGAGTCTGGCGTGCGCGCCTATCTCTGCCGCGGCCTGCACTGCGAGGCGCCGGTAACCGACCCCGCGGCGCTGGACAACGCGCTCTCACCGGGTTGAAACGCCTGGTCGCGCACCCACAGTAGAATGGGTCAGCCCCGCAAGCAGGCTCCCACAAAAACATCCAGATCATTGCAAAAGGGAAGGTTCGAATGAGCGAGAAGAAGCTGATGGATTTCGTCGCCGAGGCGCGCCAGAACGTCGAGGAGATCTCCCCCGAGGACCTCTCCGAAAAGATGGAGGCCGGCGAGGACTGGCTGCTGGTGGACGTGCGCGAGCCGTATGAATACGAAAAGATCCATGTGCCGAATTCGCTGCTGATCCCGCGCGGCCTGCTCGAAGGCGCGGCGGATCCGAACACCCCGCATCGCATCGATGCGCTGGTCAACGCCCGCGAGAAGCCGGTGGCCGTGATGTGCGCCACGGGCGGACGTGCCGCGATGTCGGTGCAGCGCCTGCGCGAGATGGGCTTTGGCCAGGTCGTGAACGTGGCCGGCGGCATAAAGGGCTGGGAGGCCGAGGACCTGCCGGTGGAATCCGGCGCCTATACCGGTCAGCTGCCGTAGAAAACCCTCCCTGCTGACACCCGTGGCGTGTTCACGGGAACGTCACGCGGGTTACACGAGGCCGTCAAATCGCGGGCGTAGTCTCCGGGACAGTTCAACCGGAGGTGGCGCCCATGTCCGCACCGCAGATCATCCCGCCCGTAAAGGCGGCTCACGCCGAGACGGGCTTTCGCGTTCATCTGGCCGCCGGACCGGGCGATCTGGAGGCCGCTCAGCGCCTGCGCTACTCCGTGTTCGCGGAGGAGATGGGCGCGCGGATCCCCGACGCCGAACGCGAACTGGGTGCCGATTATCTGGACCCCCACTGCCATCACCTCCTGGTACGCGAGCCCCGCACCGGGGAGCTGGTCGCCTGCACACGCATCCTGACCGAGGAGAGCGCGGCCATTGCCGGTGGCTTCTACTCACTGGCCGAGTTCGAGCTGGGTCCGTTGATGAATCTGCCCGGCAAGACGCTGGAGATCGGGCGCACCTGTGTGCGCGCGGATCAGCGCCAGGGTGCGGCGATCAACGCGCTGTGGTCCGGTCTCGCCCGCTTTATGACCGCGAGGCAGTATCAGTATCTGATGGGCTGCGCCAGTCTGCCGCTGACCGAACAGACCCCGGCTCAGCTCTCGTGGCTGCGCCTGTTCCACCGCGGCCCGTCGCGCCTCCGAGTCACGCCGCGCCGCCCGCTGCCCAATTCCCTGAGCATCTGGCACGGCACGCCGTCGCGTGCCGGTCTGCCGCCCCTGCTCAAGGCCTACCTGCGCCTGGGCGCCCGTATCTGTGGCGAGGCCTGTCACGATCCCGACTTCAACGTCGCCGACCTGCTGGTCCTGCTGGATGTCAGGGACCTTCCGGATCGCTACCATCGGCATTTCCTGGGCGCGACCGCGCCCGCAAGCCGAGGGTTGCACCATGACGGGAAGCCTGCGGGCATCGGGTAGGCTGATGCGCATTCTCCTGCACCTGCTGAAAGGCGTCTGGCTGACCTGGCGCATGTCGCGCCGGGGTGATGACTTCGAGACGCGCAGCCGCATCCGCCGCGACTGGTACGATCGCGCGCTGTGGCTGGCGGGTGTGCGCTTTCGCCTGACCGGTACACGGCCTCAACAGGCCTCGCTGGTGGTCGCCAACCACGTCTCCTGGCTGGACATTCCGCTGATCGGCGCGGCCGTGGACCCGTGCTTTCTGTCCAAGGACGAAATCGCCCGCTGGCCGGTGATCGGCTGGCTGGCACGCCAGCACGACACGCGTTTCATCCGCCGTGGCGCGGGCGAGGCAAACGCCCACATCGAGGCCATGCGCGAGGGCCTCGACGAGGGCCGGCACTTCGTCGTGTTCCCGGAAGGGACGACCAGCCGCGGGCAGGGCGTGCGCCGCTTTCATCCGCGCCTGTTTGCCGCGGTGGCCGAGAACGGCCATCCGGTGCAGCCGGTGGCGCTGGACTACGAGCGCCCCGAGGGCGGCCCGGTCCCCGTCGCCTATACCGACGACGACCGCCTGCTGGTGAATGCCTGGCAGCTGCTGTGCCGCCGCGAGACCCGCGTGCAGGTGCATTTCCTCGCGCCGCTGCAAACCGCCGAAGAGGATCGCCGTTCGCTGGCCGAGGCCTCGCGGGACGCGATCGTCGAGCGACTGGGGCTGCCCGCCGAGCCCCTGGACCCGCCCGCCACGAAGCGACGAAAGGCGCGCTGACCATGGAGGCCGCGACGATGCCAGCCCCGTTTCCCCTTGCATCGCGTGGCCCGAATCCAGGTCGTTTGAACGTGGCCCTCGTGACCGAGACCTGGCCACCCGAGGTCAATGGTGTGGCGCATACCCTCGAACGGCTGACCGAGGGGCTGCGGGAACGGGGCCATCGGGTCCAGGTGATTCGCCCGCGGCAGGCGCTGGATCAGCCCGTCGCGGGTCCCCGGCATGTTTCGAGCCCCGAGGATGTCACGCTGCCCGGTTTGGCGATCCCCGGCTACCGGGGGCTGCGGATGGGTTTGCCCTCCACGCGCCGCTTGCGCCGCCTGTGGCGGCACTCACCCCCGGATGTCGCGTACATCGCCACCGAAGGACCCCTCGGGCATGCCGCGCTGGCGGTGGCCCGGCAGCTGGGTATCCCGGTGGCCTCGGGTTTTCACACGCGCTTCGATGGCTATGCCCGCCACTACGGGCTGGGACTGCTGACGCTCCCGGTGCGGCGTCTACTGCGCCGGTTTCACAACCGCTGTGGCGCCACTCTGGCACCCACCCGTGCGCTGGCCGAGGAACTGCGGGATCAGGGGTTTCAACGAGTAGGTGTCCTGGCGCGGGGGGTGGATACCCGGCGTTTCACCCCCGCGCGTCGTTCCCGGACCCTGAGGGGGCAGTGGGGTGCGAGTGGCCCGGTGCCGGTCGTGATTCATGTCGGACGCCTGGCCGCGGAGAAGAATCTGGATCTGGTGATCGCCGCCTTCCGCGCGATCCAGACGATTCGTTCCGATGCGCGGCTCGTGCTGGTGGGGGATGGCCCTCAGCGCGAGCGTCTGGCGCGTACGCATCCGGATGTCATTCTCGCCGGGCAGCAGACCGGACAGGCCCTCGCGCAGCACTACGCCAGTGGGGACCTGTTCCTGTTCCCGTCGACCTCGGAGACCTTCGGCAATGTGGTGATCGAGGCCATGGCCAGCGGCCTTCCGGTGCTCGCTTTCGATACGGCCGCCGCTCACGAGCACCTGGCCGATGGCGTATCGGGTGTCCGCGTTTCGCTGACCGGCAGTCGCCGGGTCGACGAGCAGGCCTTCGTGCGCGCGGCACGCGAGCTCGCCGGCCATCCCGAGCAGTGGCCGCTGCTCGGCGCGCGTGCGCGGGAGCATGCGTCCACGCTGGACTGGTCCGAAGTGATCGGCGGCTTCGAGTCGGTCCTGGTGCAACTGGTGCAGACGGAGGCCCGTGATGCGCATGCCTCGGCGCATGGATGAGGCGGAGCTGGCGATCTGCCAGCTGTGCAATCAGGTCAATCGTCAGTGGGCGATCAGCCGCTTCTTCGGACTGATCAGCCGGCTGGGGGACGGGGTGTTCTGGTACGGGCTGATGCTCCTGCTGCCGCTGTTCCACGGTCCGCAGGCCGCCTGGGTCAGCCTGCAGATGGCCGTGGTGGGGCTGGCGTCGTTACCGCTGTACAAGTGGCTCAAGCGTCGCACCAGCCGACCGCGACCGTGCAATCGAGGCCGTCCGTTCACCCGCACGGTGGACCCGCTGGACAAGTTCAGCTTTCCCTCCGGCCACACCATGCATGCGGTGGGATTCACGGTCGTGCTGGTGGCATGGTTCCCCGTCTGGGCCTGGCTGGTGGTGCCGTTCGCCGCCCTGGTCGCCGCTTCGCGCCTGGTGCTGGCGCTGCACTATCCCAGCGACGTCGCGATGGGGGCGCTGATCGGGGCCAGCATGGCCGGAGCGGTGCTGGCACTGGCCGGTCTGGTTTGAATGGGCCCGATGGTGCGGTTGCGACCTGTCGTCCAGGAAGTGTTCCGTCGTGCCGGCCGCCGCCAGTGCACGCGAGGTCCCGGATAACCGCCATGCGGTTTCCGGGACGGCGGGGGATGGGGGTCAGCCGCGTGAGGAGAGGGCCTCGTCGTTGTAGGCGGCGTCGATGGTGACGATGGTCTTTTCGACCAGGCGGAAGCCCTCGACCGGGGCGTCGTCGGCCATGTATTTCAGGCGTACCGGGCCGATGGCCTTGACCGCCTCGGCGCGCTCCAGGGTGGCATCCGGACGATCGGCGCCGGCACCGTCCATCAACGCCACCAGCACCTCGGCGGCGATTGGGTTGCGGTGCGAGCCTTCGCGTGCCTTGTCCAGCGTGGCGGCTGGGTCGCCGTCCAGGAAGACCCCGTCCATATTTTCGTCCAGGTACTGCAGCAGTTCGGATAGCGTCATGTTGCGTCTCCCGCAGGTTTCGTTATTGGCTCGGGTGGTCCAGCGCTACGCTTGCTTGTAGCTCGCGCGGGCGGCGGCCAGGGCCTGGCCCGGCTTCACTGCGCCCATGTCGGCCAGTACCGCCTCCAGCGCGGACAGGCACAGCGACACGTTGCGCTCGTTGGCGCCATGGCCCATCAGGCCGATGCGCCAGACCTTGCCGGCATAGGGGCCGAGCCCGGCGCCGATCTCGAGGTTGTAGCGCTCCAGCAGCTCCGCACGCACGGCGGCCTCGTCCACGCCTTCGGGGACGTGTACGGCGTTGAGTTGCGGCAGTCGGTGGGCCTCGTCGACCAGGAACGTCAGGCCCATGGCCTCGAGGCCCGCGCGCAGGGCTGCGTGGTGGCGGGCGTGGCGGGTCCAGCTGTTCTCCAGGCCTTCCTCGGCGAGGATGACCAGCGACTCGTGCAGCGCATACAGGGCGTTGATCGGTGCGGTGTGGTGGTAGGCGCGCTTGCCGCCGCCGCCCCAGTAGCCCATCACCAGGTTCAGGTCGAGGAACCAGCTCTGCACCTTGTGGCTGCGCGCCTGGATACGCTCCACCGCACGCTGGCTGAAGCTGACCGGCGAAAGACCCGGGGTGCAGGACAGGCATTTCTGCGAGCCGGAGTAGATCGCATCCACGCCCCAGTCGTCGACCTTCAGCGGGCTGCCGCCCAGGCTGGTGACCGCGTCCACGATGGTCAGGCAGTCGTGTTCGCGGGCCATCCGGCACAGGGTCTCGACGTCGGAGCAGGCGCCGGTGGAGGTCTCGGCATGCACGAAGGCGAGGATCTTCGCGTCCGGGTTGCCCTTCAGTGCGTCCTCGACCTTGCCCGGGGAGACCGGGGCGCCCCAGTCATCCTCGACCACCACCGCCGTGCCGCCGCAGCGCTCGACGTTCTCCTTCATGCGCGTGCCGAACACGCCGTTGATGCAGACGATCACCTTGTCGCCCGGCTCCACCAGGTTGGCAAAGCAGGTCTCCATGCCGGCAGAGCCGGGAGCGGAGACCGGCAGGGTCAGCGCGTTCTCGGTCTGGAACGCGTACTGCAGCAGGCCTTTCATCTCCTCCATCATGCCGACGAACACCGGATCCAGGTGACCGATGATCGGGCGGCTCATCGCGCTCAGCACGCGCGGATTCACGTCGGAGGGGCCGGGGCCCATCAGGGTGCGCTGCGGGGGGAGGAAGGATTTTGCCTGCATGGATGCGTCTACCGGATTGGAAAAGGGGGAATCTAGTGTGCCGTACCGGTCCGGGCAAGCGCCCCTACGCACCGGCGGGAGTTGCCGGGCAATGGCGTTCGAGCAGCGTCAGCCAGTGCTCGACCGGGGTGTCGGTCCCGGACTGGAGATGCGTCTGGCAACCGACGTTGGCCGTCACGATGCGCGCGGGCGTGGCGGCCTCCAGGTTGTCCAGCTTGCGGGTACGCAGCCGGGCGGCCATCGCCGGCTGGGTGATCGAATAGGTCCCCGCCGAACCGCAGCACAGGTGTGGCTCCGCTGTGGGTACCAGTTCGAAGCCGGCCGTCTGCAGCAGCGGCTCTACGCGCCCGGCCAGGCGCTGGCCATGCTGCAGGGTGCAGGGGGCGTGCCAGGCGATCGGGTCGTGGCCTTGCGGCGCGCGGATGCCCAGCTTCTGTACGGCAGCGGGGGTGAACAGTTCCACCGGATCGCGTACGCGCTCGGCAACGGTGCGTGCGCGTTCCGCGTAGTCGGGGTCGCCGGCCAGCAGGTGGCCGTAGTCGCGCAGCATCACACCGCAGCCGCTGGCGGTGCTGACCACCGCGTCCACGCCCTGGTCGAGTACGCCTTTCCAGGCGTCGAGGTTGGCGCGCACCCGTTGCCGGGCGCGCTCCTCGAACGCCAGGTGATGTTCGACCGCGCCGCAGCAACGCGTTTCAGCGACTTCCACGACGTCGATGCCGAGGCGCCCCAGCAGGTTCTTCAGCGAGGCGTTGGTGCGTGCGTCAATCGCGTCATGTACGCAGCCAGCCAGCAGCAGGATGCGCCCGTGGGGGAAACCTTCCAGGGTTGGCGAAGGGGTCGGTTGTGTCGTTTCGTGGGCTTCCTGTCGCGCGGGTACCCGACGGCGCAGGGTCGCCGGCAGGACGGGGCGGACCAGGCGCCCCAGCCCCAGGGCCATTCGGAACGGCCAGCGTGCGGGCAGGGCGCGGGCCAGCAGGCTGCGCAGGCCCCGGTCACGCCAGTTTCGGTCGAGGTCGTGCTCGATCACCTCCCGGCCATAGGCGACCAGGTGGTTGTAATCCACGCCGGAGGGGCAGGTGGTCATGCAGTTGAGACAGGTCAGGCAGCGGTCCAGGTGGGTGCGCGCGGTCGGGTTGGCCTCGCCGGATTCGAGGATTTCCTTGATCTGGTAGATGCGGCCGCGCGGGCCGTCGACCTCGTCGCCTAGTTCCTGGTAGGTCGGGCAGGTCGCGTTGCAGAAGCCGCAGTGCACGCAGGCGCGCAGCGCATCCTCCGCAATGCGCGCGGCCGGGTCATCGGCGAAGCGTTTGTGCAGCCGGGTCTCCATGGCTCAGGTCGTGCGCGGCCGGCGGGAGCGCGGGTTCGGCAGCAGGGGGGCGAAGAAGACGCCATCCGGGTCCAGGGACTCGCGCAGGCGGCCTTCCAGGGCCTCCAGTGCCTTCCCGCGCGGGTGCAGGCGGGGCACGCCCGGGGCGTCGCCGAGCCACAGGCGGGCGTGCCCGCCGGCGTCGGTCACGACGCGGCGCACGGTCTCAGCGTGCTCCGTCGTGCGCAGCCAGCGCTCCGCGCCACCCCAGTTCATCAGCCATTCGCCGGAAAGCGCGAGCGGTTCCGTCGCCGGCGGCAGGCTGATCCGCCACAGCCGGGCCTCGGCGGCCAGCTCGTCCGTGAACAGGGGCAGGCTGCGGTCCCTCAGCGCGTCCCAGAAGCCCCGGGCCGGGTCGCCCGGTTCGGCGTCGATGCGCTGGATGGCCTCGTCGACCGCCTCCTCGCCGCCACCGAGCCGAATATGGGTGACGCCGTCGTGCCAGGCGATCCCCGAGAACGGCCACCCGGTGCGCCCCCAGGCGCTGCAGCGCGCGACGAACGACTCCGCATCATCCTCGCGTTGCAGGTAGCGCTCGCAGGGCGGTCTTGGCAGCAGCTTGAAGCTGGTCTCCAGGATCAGCCCGAGACCGCCCTGGCTGCCGCACATCAGACGGGAGACATCGAAGCCGGCGACGTTCTTCATGACCTGGCCGCCGAACTGCAGGATCTCGCCACGTCCGTTCACAACCCGGGTGCCCAGCACCGCATCGCGTAGCGCGGCGGCCCACGGGCGCCGCGGTCCCGACATCCCCAGCGCGATCATGCCGCCGACGGTGGCTTCGGGATTACCCAGCGCGGGCTCGAAGGGGAGCATCATGCCGACCTCGGCCAGCGCCTGGTCCAGCGTGACCACGGGCGTTCCGCTGCGCACGGTGACGACCAGCTCGCTCGGCTCCAGGGTCGCGATACCCCGGTGCTCGCGGGTCTCCAGCTGGAGTACACCGGAGGGGAGGCCGTCGGGGAAGCTCTGATCACCATGCTGGCGCCCGCCGCGCACGGCGATTCGGGTCCCCGCAACGCTGGCCTCGCGAATCGCCTCCGCGAGCGGCGCGGCATGGTCCTTGTTATCTCTCACCGGGTGGCAGGCTCACCGGCTTCCAGTGCCTGGCGGACCCGTTCGAAGCGTTCCCGGACATCGCTGGCAAGGGCCTCGACGCCCGGTTTGTCCACCAGGGCCATCACCGCTACCGGGTCCATGAAGCCGACGGTGCAGGTCCCGTCCTGGTTGTCCTGCACCAGGACGTTGCAGGGTAGTAGCAGCCCGATGTTGGGATCGGCCTCGATGGCATGACGCGCGAGATGCGGGTTGCAGGCGCCGAGGATGCGATAGGGGCGATGATCGAGATCCAGCTTCTTCTTGAAGGCGGCGGCTACATCGATCTCGCTGAGGATGCCGAAGCCCTCCTCGCCCAGTGCCGCCGTCGTGCGCTCGATGGCCGTATCCATCGGGACGCTCAGAATCACGTTAAAGCCGTACTTGGGTTGTTCCATGGTGCCGTCTTCCTGTCGCGTGGGTCGTCAGGCGCTGAGCGCCGGTGCCGTCGCGGTCGGCCCGGCGGGCGGTTCGCGACGGCGCTGGTTCCAGGCCACCAGCAGCGCCGGCAGCAGGCCCGGGAGGTACCACCAGTAGGGGCTCGGGCGGTCCGTATCCACGAGCACGCTGGTGATCGTCCAGCCTCCTTCCAAGCCTACTCGGCCGGCCGGGCTGCCAAAAGCAACCGTCTGGATGCGCGCTTTTTCCGTGTCCGTATCGAAGGTGACATCGAGTCCGGCATCGGACAGGCGCTCGCGCGGCTCCAGGCCCGGGTCGCCCAGCGGGAACATCACGGTGCGGGTGATCTCGCGGCCCTCCAGGTCGATGCCGGTGGCCTCGACCCGCAGCGATTCGCGATCCGGGACGGTCTCCACGACCTCGAACAGCTGTTCGGCCGGCACACGCTCGTAGGGCTCCGCCACGCGGTCCATCAGTACGGTCGGGGCCAGCAGCACGAACGCACTGACCAGCAGCAGTGCCGATTCCCAGCGCCGGCTGCGGGCCAGGAACCAGCCCTGGGTCGCCGCAGTGAACAGGAGGATGCCCGCCAGCGAGCCGAGGAAGACCAGCAGCAGCTGGAACACGTTATCCACGCCGATCAGCAGCAGCTGGCTGTTGAAGATGAAGAAGAACGGCAGCGCGATGGTGCGCAGGCTGTAGGCGAAGGCCTGTATGCCGGTGCGGATCGGGTCTGCCTTGGCGACGGCCGCCCCGGCGAACGAGGCCAGCCCCACGGGCGGCGTCACGTCCGCCATGATGCCGAAATAGAACACGAACAGATGCGCGGCGATCAGCGGGATCAGGATGTCGTTCTGCGCGCCCAGCTCCACGATCACCGGGGCCATCAGGGTCGCGACCACGATGTAGTTAGCGGTGGTCGGCAGCCCCAGGCCCAGCACCAGGCTGATCAGCGCGGTCAGCAAAAGCACCATCAGCAGGTTGCCGCCGGACAGGGTGTCGACCAGGTCGGTCAGCACCAGTCCGACCCCGGTCATCGCGACGGTGCCGACGATGATCCCGGCCGCCGCGGTCGCCACCCCGATGCCGATCATGTTGCGCGCGCCGGTCTCGAAGCCCTGGAACAGCTCCCACACCCCGACCCAGGTCGCCTGGGCGAGCCGGCCCTGGCGCCGGAACAGCGCCACCAGCGGCCGCTGGGTCAGCACGATGAAGATCATGAACGCCACGGCCCAGAAGGCGGAAAGCCCCGGCGACAGGCGCTCCACGACCAGGGCCCAGACGAGCACCACCAGCGGCAGCACGTAGTGCAGGCCGCCCAGCACTGTGGGCAGCACGCGCGGCAGGGGACGCTCGGTATCCAGCGGCTCCGCCTCCGGCTCGTGGGCGGCAATCCACAGCAGCACGATATAGGCGGTAAACAGCAAAGCGGCGATGATCCAGGCGGCGGCGTCGCCGGCCAGGTCCTTGATCCAGCCGAGCCCCCAGTACACCGCGGCGGCGAGGATGATCAGGCTGGAGACGGTAATCCCGAAGCTGATCAGGCGGCCGCGCCAGGTGGTGACGGTAGCGCGCTTGAGGCCCTCCATGCCGTTCTTGCAGGCCTCCAGGTGCACGATGTAGATCAGCGCGATATAGGCGATCAGGGCCGGCAGGATCGCGTGCTTGAGGACCTCGACATAGGGAATCCCGACGTACTCGACCATCAGGAACGCGGCCGCACCCATCACCGGCGGCATCAGCTGCCCGTTCACCGAGCTGGCGACCTCCACGGCCCCGGCCTTGTGCGGGCTGAAGCCGACCCGCTTCATCAGGGGCACGGTGAAGGTCCCGGTGGTGACGACATTGGCGATGGACGAGCCCGAGACCACGCCGGTCATCCCGGACGCCATCACCGCCGCCTTGGCCGGGCCACCGCGCATGTGCCCCAGCAGCGAGAACGCCACGCGAATGAAGTAGTCGCCGGCGCCGGCCCGTTCCAGTAGCGCGCCGAACAGCACGAACAGGAACACGAAGCTGGTCGAGACGCCGAGCGCGATCCCGAACACGCCTTCGTTGGACAGCCACTGCTGGGCCATCGCGCGCGGATAGCTGGCGCCGCGATGGGCAATGATGTCCGGCATGATCGGGCCGGCGAAGGTGTAGAACAAAAAGATCGCGGCAATGATCGTCAGCGCCGGGCCCAGTACCCGCCGGGTGGCCTCCAGCAGCAGGATCAGGCCGATCCCGGCGACGATCAGGTCGACGTCCGAGGGCGCCCCGGGACGGTCAGCCAGCTCGGCGTGGAACAGGTACAGATACAGCGCACTGAAGGCCGCGATTGCAGCGAACATCCAGTCGGTCAGCGGTATGTGGTGGATGGGGTCATGGCCGCGCAGCAGCGGCAATGCGACCACCAGAAGGGTCAGCCCGATGATCACGTAGACCTCGGCCAGGCGCTCCAGGCCCAGCAATTGCCAGATCCCGAACACCATCAGGACCAGCCCGCCCAGGGCATAGGTCACGCCAATGGCGCGTGGCCAGGACACGTGGCGTGTGCCCGGCCGGATCGCGGGAAACAGCAGATAGGCCAGGAAGACTGCAAAGGCCAGATGGATCGAGCGCGCCTCGGTGTCCGAGACGACAAAGAAATCCAGCCAGTCGCCCAGGGGCGAGGCGATCCAGATCTGGAACAGAGACCAGGCCACCGCCGTCAGCCAGATCAGGCTGCGCGTGCCGCGCCCCGGATGACGTGCGCCGGATTCCAGCTCCTGAGCAGTCTCGGCCGCGTTGTCGGCCGGTTCCGTGGCCCCCCCGGTGGTCCCCCTGGTATCGCTCATTCGATCAGCCCCGCTTCACGGAAATAGCGTTGGGCCCCCGGATGCAGGGGGGCCGACAGTCCTTCGTCCACCATCGTCTCGCGCTCCAGCGGGCCAAAGGCCGGATGCAGGCCGCGAAAGGTCTCGAAGTTCTCGAACACCGCGCGGGTGATCTCGTAGACCGCGCGTTCCGAGGTGCGGGTCGAGGTCACCAGCGTGGCGCCGACACCGTAGGTATGGATGTCGTCGTCCTGGCCCGGGTAGGTGCCGGCGGGGATCAGCGCGCGCAGGTAATAAGGGGTGTCCTCGACCAGTTGGTCGACGGTTGAACCCTCGATCGACACCAGTCGGGCGTTGCAGGTCGCGATGGGTTCCTGAATCGCGGCCGAGGGGTGGCCGACGGAAAATACAAAGGCGTCGATGCGGTTGTCGCAAAGCGCCTGGGCCTGCTCGCGCGAGGGCAGCTCACTCACCCGGCGAAAGGTGTCCTGGTCCCAGCCCAGCGCCCCCATCAGTTCTTCCATCAGGATGCGCTGGCCCGAGCCTGGGTTGCCGATGTTGACGCGCTTGCCGGGCAGGTCATCCAGCCCCTCGATGTCTGCGTCGGGGCGCACCACCAGGGTGAGGGGTTCGGCATGCAGGCTGAACGCCGCCCGGAGATGGGGAGCGGGCCCGAATTCCTCGAAACGCCCGGAGCCCCGATAGGCGTGGTACTGCAGGTCCGACTGCGCGACGCCGAAGTCCATGTCGCCCGAGCGGATCATGTTGAGATTGAAGACCGAGCCGCCGGTGCTCTCCGCTGTGCAGCGCATCCCGTGCTCGTCGCGACGGGTGTTGAACAGGCGGCACAGGTGCTGGCCCGCCGGGTAATACACGCCGGTGACCCCGCCTGTGCCGATATTGATGAAGCGCGATTCGGCCTGCGCGTTGGTGGCCAGTAGCAGGCTGACCAGGGTGAGCACTGGCAGCAGGCGTTGCAGCCATCGCCGGTCGGCCCTCGGCACACTGGATCGATTCATACGCCCTCCGGGGTCATGCCGGGAACGAATCGCGGCAGTGCCGAGGATTCTAGGGAGACGCCGATCAAATAGCACGTTCGCGTTCAGGTCGACTGTGCCTGCGGGCCGGGGGCGATGGGGATCGCCTCGCCTTCGGTCATCCGCGGTCCTGTGCAGGCCCCTCTTCAATCAGGGTAAAGGACACGCCCGACAGGCGTGCCCTTGATGGCGCGGCGACGGGCCGTTGGGCGTTCGCCTAGGCCGGAAAACGGGGCCCCTGGCGTCGGTTCCGGCGAAGCATCAGCCCGAGCAGGCCGAGCCCCAGTCCCATCAGCAGCATCGTCTTCGGTTCGGGGACGGTGCCGACCTCGCCCGAACGGTAATAGACGCTGATATGCGAGATGTTGCGTGTGGCCACACCCGGATAGCTGAAGGGCGGTTGGGTGAAGGGTGAGCTGTAATCGCCATTGATCCCGGTCATCAGGAAGCCGACCAGGTTGGTGCCGCTGCCATGACTGAACACGAACAGCAGGTCTCCATAGTCCCATTCGGAATCGAGGTTCCATTGCCCGCTGTGGCGATTGCCATCAAAGCTGGCGAGGGTCGAGCTGTTCGACCCGGGGGAGGTCCAGCGGCCGTCGAATAGCCAGTCGCTGATTCCGAAGAATCCGGTGTCGCCCGCGGTATTCACAAGCCAGCTGGAGGGATCGCCGGTGGTGGAGTCGGTGGCTGCGCCATCCAGTGGCGACAAAATCTGACAGCCGAGATTGTTGGTGACCTTGTCACCGACGTTGCCGGACAGGGCAGTGCAATCGAGCAGTGCGGCCTGGGTGGCCCCGGAGAGCGACAGGGTCAACAGGAACACCGTTCCGGCCAGGAACGAGAGCAATGGCTTGCATGACATCGAGCTTACCTCCATGGGACGAAAGTCCCTCCATGGTTTCTCATGAATGCGGCTGGGGCGCGGATCGCCTGAAAGTGCCATCACTCACAAGGCGGGAATGCAGCACGCTTCGTGCCATGTTCGACGAGATGGGGGATTCGGGCGATGAAACAATCGCTTGTGAGATTTGATGTGGAGAGGCGGTCGTGGGTTACGGCCGAGATGTAAAAGAACCGGACATGTTCGGTCGAGGCGAGCGAATCACTGTGGATCAGGAGGCATGAACGAAATGATGGCGCCACATGGGCGCCATCATGCCAAGTCGAGCAGGACGTGATCAGGCCGCCATCGTGTCCCTGCGTGCTTTGCGGCGGACGGCGATACCCAGCAAGCCCAGACCCAGACCCAGTAGCAACAGTGTGTGGGGCTCCGGTACCTGCCCGTTCGGACGGTAGTAGATGCTCACGTGGGAGATGTCTTTGGGGCTTGCACCCGGGAAGTCAAACGGCGGGTCAATGAATGGCGAGAGGTAGCTGCCGTTATAGCCAGTCATCAGGAACCCGGTCAGATTGGTGCCGCGGCCATCCTTGAACAGGAACAGCAGGTCGCCGTAGACAAAGCTCGGATCCAGTGTCCAGGTCCCGCCCTGGGAGGTTCCGTCCAGCGTGACCAGGTTGAGGGTCGGATCGGCCGGATCAAACTCCAGCGGATCGCCGTTGCTGTTCGGCGGATCTTCCCAGCGGCCATCGAACTGCCAGTCACTGATGCCGAAAAAGCCCGTGCCACCGGCCGTGTTGACGATCCAGTTGGAGGGGTCGCCTCCCACAGGGTCGTTTGCATGCCCATCCAGGGGTTCGAGGATCTGGCAGCCGATGTTGGCGGTGACGCGGTTTTCAACGCCGCCATCCAGGCTGGCGCAGCTGATCAACGAAGCCTGTGCGGCGCCGGAAAGGCCCAGGCCCAGCAACAGGGCGGCACTCGCGAAATAGGGTGTAATACGTTTGGGGTTCATTCGATGCACCTTCCCTGGGAATAGCCCCCTGGGTGGCTTGCGCGGATCCGGCCCATCCGGTCCTTGTGCACTCAGGGCTATGCAGAAACGGTGCCATTCCCATATGCGCGCTAATTCATTCGAAAAAACAGACCGATAGGAGGATGCGCCTTTTGCCGGATGGCAGCGGGACTGGACGGGCGTAAAAAAGTGTGACACCGACGACTACGCCGTTCGGGTGAGTGGCGCCCGGCGGGTACATTCTCAGTGCCGCGAGAGGGGTTTACCCGGCCAGGATTGGGTGTAAAGAAACGGGACACCAGGCCGTGCGCGCCGGAGGCCATGGCTACCCTGTCGAGCTTGCCCGGCAGCGCGCAATAGGCCGTATGTAGCTGAAAATACGGAAGGCTTTGGATTCTTGCGTTGTGCGCTACCTGGACGGTGGTCTGGCCATGGCGTGGCGGCCACCTGAAAAAAAGCCCCGCATCCCCTATCATTACGCGTCTTTGTTTCCCCCTTCCCAGGCCTGCGCCGGTGAGTCGGCGCGCCGGGAAACCGAATCCACGAAAGTAATGAAACGGGAGATCCGAATGTTTTCGATCGACATGAGTATCCACGGCTACGACGACGAACTCTGGGGCGCCATCAGCAAGGAGGCGCAGCGCCAGGAAGAGCATATCGAGCTGATCGCCTCCGAGAACTACACCAGCCCGCGCGTGATGGAGGCCCAGGGCTCCGTGCTGACCAACAAGTACGCCGAGGGCTATCCGGGCAAGCGCTACTACGGTGGCTGCGAGTATGTGGATATCGTCGAGCAGCTCGCGATCGATCGCCTCAAGCAGCTCTACGGCGCCGACTACGCGAACGTGCAGCCGCATTCCGGCTCGCAGGCCAACGCGGCCGTGTACATGGCCCTGCTGCAGCCGCATGACACCGTGCTGGGCATGAGCCTGGACGCCGGCGGTCACCTGACCCACGGCGCCAAGCCGAACTTCTCCGGCAAGATCTACAACGCGGTGCAGTACGGCATCACCGACGAGGGTCTGATCGACTACGACGAGGTCCAGCGCCTGGCCACCGAGCACCAGCCGAAGATGATCGTCGCCGGCTTCTCCGCCTATTCGCGCGTGGTCGACTGGAAGCGCTTCCGCGAGATCGCCGATTCCGTGGGCGCCTACCTGATGGTGGACATGGCCCACGTCTCCGGCCTGATCGCCGCCGGCGAATACCCGAACCCGATCGACCACGCCCACGTGGTCACCTCTACCACGCACAAGTCCCTGCGCGGGCCGCGTGGCGGCTTCATCATCACCAAGGGCCAGCCGGAGCTGAACAAGAAGTTCCAGTCGCTGATCTTCCCGGGTACCCAGGGCGGCCCGCTGATGCACGTGATCGCCGGCAAGGCGGTGGCCTTCAAGGAGGCCCTGGAGCCGGAATTCAAGACCTATCAGAAGCAGGTGATCGCCAACGCCCGCGCAATGGCCGAGGTCCTGGTCGAGCGTGGCTACGACATCGTCTCCGGCGGGACCGACAATCACCTGTTCCTGCTGAGCCTGGTGTCCAAGGGCATGACCGGCAAGGCCGCGGACGCCGCGCTGGGTCGCGCCAACATCACGGTCAACAAGAACGCCGTGCCCAACGATCCGGAATCCCCATTCGTGACCTCCGGCATCCGCATCGGCACCGCCGCTCTGACCACGCGTGGCTTCACCGAAGCGGAGTCGCGCGAGCTGGCCGGCTGGATCGCCGACGTGCTGGACGACCACGAGAACGAGCAGGTGATCGACGCGACCCGCGACAAGGTCGTCGAGATCTGCCGCCGCTTCCCGGTCTACGGCGCCCCCGAATAACGCGGCGTAGCGGCGGCCCGCCATGCGCTGCCCGGCCTGTGGCGCTCAGGACACCCGCGTGGTCGACTCGCGGGTGGCCGGTCCGGAGCAGGAGCAGATCCGGCGCCGGCGCGAGTGCCGCGAGTGCCGGGCGCGCTTTACCACCTTCGAGCGGGCGGAGTTCAGCCTGCCGCGGGTGGTCAAGCGCTCCGGCGAGCGCGTTGCCTTCGACGAAGACAAGTTGCGCAGTGGTCTGCGCCGGGCGTTGCACAAGCGCCCGGTGAAGACCGAGGATGTCGAGCGCGTGATCGACGACATCAAGCGCCAGCTCGCGTCCCTGGCGGCCCCCGAGGTCAAGTCCGACCGTATTGGCGAAATGGTCCTGGCAGCCTTGCATGCCCTGGACCATGTGGCCTATATCCGTTTTGCCTCCATCTATCTGAGCTTTGCCAGTGTGCAGTCCTTCCGCGAGGCCATCGAGCGGCTCGAGGATGACCTGACGCCGGAGATGCGCCGTTCACAGCTGCGTCTGATCGATGAGGGACTCGCCGACACGGATGCCGCCGCGCCGGGGGATTCGCAGGAGGGCAGTTGATGGCACAGCCGGGACACGAACAGGCGGTGGAGGATCGGCGTCACATGGCGCGGGCGCTGGAGCTGGCCGACTATGGCCGCTTCAGTGCCGATCCCAATCCTCGGGTGGGCTGTGTGCTGGTGCGCGATGGCGAGGTCGTCGGAGAGGGGCTGCACTGGTGTGCCGGCGAGCCGCACGCCGAGGTGAACGCCCTGCACGCGGCCGGCGAAGCCGCGCGCGGGGCCACTGTCTACGTGACGCTCGAGCCGTGCAGTCACCACGGTCGCACTCCTCCCTGTACCGAGGCGCTGATCCAGGCCGGCGTGGCCCGGGCCGTGATTGCGATGCAGGACCCGAACCCGCGGGTCTGTGGTGGCGGCATGGAGGCGCTGCGCGCGGCCGGGATCGAGGTCGAGACCGGCGTACTCGAGGCCGAGGCCCGGGCACTGAACCCGGGCTTTGTCCAGCGCATGGAGCAAGGACGTCCCTGGGTCCGGATCAAGCTCGCGGCGAGCCTGGACGGGCGCACGGCGATGGCCTCGGGCGAGTCCCGCTGGATTACCGGCGAGGCCGCGCGTCGCGACGTACAGCTGTGGCGGGCGCGCGCCGGGGCGATCCTGACCGGCAGCGGTACCGTGGTGGCCGACGACCCGCGCCTGACCGTGCGCATGAAACCGCATCAGCTGGCTGCCCAGGCCGGTTTTCCCGATGACCCGCACTACTCGGATCTGCCCACCCGGCAGCCGCTCAGGGTGATCCTGGATGCCCGGCTGCGCACGCCCCCCGGCGCCCAGATCCTGAAGAGCGGCCCTGTGTGGGTCCTGACCGGGCCGGATGCCGCGCGTTCGCCGGTCGCGGATACGTTGCGCGGGCATGGCGCGGATGTGCGGCCGATCGCGCTGGCCAGCGACTCGCCCGAGGGCGGACTGGACCTCGGCGAGGTGCTGGTGGAGCTGGCACGCGCCGAGGTCAACGAACTGCATGTCGAGTCCGGCCCCGGTCTGGCCGGCGCCCTGGCCCGCGGGGGCTGGGTGGACGAGTGGCTGTTGTACCAGGCGCCGTTGCTGCTGGGCTCGAGTGCCCGTCCGCTGGTGGAGTGGCCGCTGGCGCGCATGGACGAACGCGCGGAGCTGGAGATCCTCGAGAGCCGCTGGGTCGGTGACAGCCTGCGCCTGCGGGCCCGTCCGCGCTCCTGATGGTCCGATCGTCCTGCGCCTTGTCGGGTGCTAAATCCATACGTCCTCCATCGTGTGGTGCGAACGCCTTCGCGTTTCCCTAAGATGGGCGGCTCGCGGCGTCCCTTCCCGGGGCGGCCTGAAACCGATACAAGGCCCATGTTCACCGGAATCATCGAGACCCTTGGCAGCCTGGATCGCCTGACGCCCAGCGGCGGCGACGTGCGCCTGCATGTGAATGCACCTGGGATGGACCTGTCGGACACGCGCCTGGGCGACTCCATCGCGGTCAACGGCGTGTGTCTGACCGTGACCGACCTGACGGCCGCGGGCTTCGCCGCCGACGTATCGCGCGAGTCCCTGAACGTGACCACGCTGGGCGGGCTGGGGCCCGGCGACCGGGTCAACCTGGAGCGGGCACTGGCCCTGGGCGACCGCCTCGGCGGCCACATGGTCTCGGGCCATGTCGATGGCGTGGGCGAGGTGGTCGCGATGGAGCCGGACGCACGCTCGACCCTCGTGCGCTTTCGTGCCCCCGCCGCGCTGGCACGCTATATCGCGGCGAAAGGCTCGATCACCATCGATGGCACCAGCCTGACCGTGAACCGCGTCGACGGGGCCGAGTTCGAGGTCAACATCATCCCCCACACCTGGTCGCTGACCCGCTTCTCTGTCTACGCGGTGGGCACGCCGGTGAACCTGGAGGTGGACCTGATCGCGCGCTACCTCGAGCGCCTGATGCTGGGCGAGCGCGCGGCCGAGCCGGGCACGGATGCCGGCGATCTGTCCGAGGCCTGGCTGGCCGAACAGGGCTTCCCCAATCATTCCGGGCCGCGCGACTGAGCGCACGGCCCCCGACCGAAGGCACGCATGGAATTTTCCAATACCGAAACCATCCTCGAGGAACTGCAGGCCGGGCGCATGGTGGTCATCGTCGACGACGAGGACCGCGAGAACGAGGGCGATCTGCTGATGCTCGCCTCGCATGTGCGCCCCGAGGACATCAACTTCATGGCCAAGTACGGCCGCGGGCTGATCTGCCTGACGCTGACCCGCGAGCGCTGCAAGCAGCTCGCGCTGCCGCTGATGGTGACCGACACCAACGATGTGCACGGCACCAACTTCACGCTGTCCATCGAGGCCGCCGAGGGCGTGACTACGGGTATTTCCGCCTATGACCGCGCGCACACCATCCGCACGGCCGTGGCGCCCAACGCGCAGCCGGGTGACATCGTCCAGCCGGGACATGTCTTTCCGCTGATGGCGCAGCCGGGCGGGGTGATCGTGCGCGCCGGCCATACCGAGGCCGGTTGCGACCTCGCGCGCCTGGCCGGGGCCGAGCCGGCCGCGGTGATCGTGGAGATCCTCAACGAGGACGGTACGATGGCGCGGCGCCCGGACCTCGAGCGCTTCTGTGCCGAACACGACCTGAAGATGGGCACGATCGAGGACCTGATCCGCTACCGCATCGAGAACGAGAAGACCGTTCAGCGCGTCTCGGAGCGCCCGTTCCCGACCGCGCACGGCGAATTCCGCCTGCTGTCATTCCAGGACGAGGTCGACCACCAGCTACACTTTGCGCTGGTGCGCGGCGAGCCGAAGCCGGAGCAGGGCACCCTGGTGCGCGTGCACCTGGAAAACACGCTGCATGACACCCTGGGCTATGCCGGCCCGGATCGTGGCTGGCCGCTGGACGACGCTCTGCGCCGCATCGACGAGGCGGGCGAGGGCGTCGTGGTGGTGCTGCGCAAGCACGAGAGCGCCGAGGCCCTGGCGCAGCGCCTGGAACAGCTCGGGCAGCCGCCGCAGGAGGAGCGTGGCGGGCGCGAGAATTCGGCCGAGTGGCGCATGTACGGCATCGGCGCGCAGATCCTGGCGGACTGCGGCGTGGGCCGCATGAAGCTGATGTCCGCGCCCAAGCGCTTCCATGGCCTGGGCGGTTTCGGGCTCGAGGTCGTCGACTACATTCACGAATAGCCCGGGCCACGAATATCCCGGGGCCGCGAATAGCGCAGGGCGCTCCTCCTCGTGCTCGTCCGCGCTATATCACCCCGTCCAGGCGCAGGTAGCCGATCAGGAACAGCACGGCGAGGACCCCGGACAGTACGTACAGCCAATTGGACAGCGTCGGGTTGTTGGGGCGGCTGAAGAAGGCCGCCCACAGCGCGAGCAGGATCAGGACGAAGAAGAAGAACAGGAATCGCATGGCTCAGGCTCCTTCCGGTACCGCGTAGGGCAGGTCGACGACCTCCGCCCGAGGTCCATCCGGTGCCCCCCAGTGCAGCTCGCCTTCGGCGGCCGCCACCTGCACCACCGCCAGGGCCGAGTAGAGGCCGTCCGGGTGCAGTTCCGCGGCCACGATCTCGCCGTCCGACTGCTCCGGGTTGCCTCCGGCGCGAAATACCGGTGAGCCCGGCTGCGGCAGCTCCGAGGCGGGGATTGCCAGGCGGAACATGCGCCGCTTCAGCTTGCCGAGGTAGTGCATCCGGGCCACCACCTCCTGTCCCGGGTAGCAGCCCTTCTCGAAGTTGATCGCCCCCAGCGCGTGCAGGTTAAGCATCTGCGGCACGAACATCTCGCTGGTCGCCTCGACCACGGTCGGCATCCCGGCGAGGATGTCGAGCAGGGCCCACTCGCGCGGCCCCACCGGGCCCGAGCGCACGTTCAGCTTGTCCCAGGCGGTGCGCATCGGTTCGAGCTCGCCGAACAGCTCGTAACGCGGGTGCACCCCGGGCACGCGCACGATGGTCACGCCGTCTTTTTCGACCACGTCGTCCACGTTCGCGGGGCGGGCGCCCAGTGCGTTGTTCAGTTCGGTTTCGGCGTCAGGGCCGGAAAACCCGAAGTGGATGCGCGAGTCGTCGGCGCGCTCGATCACCACATGGGCCCGCAGCACGAACATCCGCAACCGCTTGGCGATGGCCTCGATGCGGTCAGCCGGCATCTCCAGGAGGTAGCTGTCCGCGGTGCGCAGCACGCGAAACACCGCGTAGGCGCGCCCTTTGGGGCTGGAGTAGCTGGAAATCTGGCTGTGGCTGGCATCGACCTGGGTGATGTCGTTGCCGAACTGGCCCTGCAGGAACTCGGTCGCGTCCTCGCCGCGGACCTCCAGCAGGCCCCGGTGGGACAGGTCGCAGATCACCTCGCCATTGATGGCCATGCGGCGTTCGCGTTCGGGGTTTCCGTAGTGCAGGAGGTCGTCGTCCTCGAACTCGGCCCCGGCGTCGATCAGGTGATTCTTCCAGTCTTCGCGCATCGAAAACTCTCCCGTGGCAGCGCGTCGTGTGTCCGTTCGGCTGGTGGCCTTGGGGACCCACGGCGGCGGATTGAGGTGGTAAGCTCAACACAGGTCGGGCGACCGGCTGAACCAAGCGGGTCGATAGTAGACGAACCTCTTGCAGGGTGTCAGCCCGACATTTTTCATCATCCGGTTTTGGGGGTGGCATGAGTTCTCCGGCACGGCCCGTTTTCCTGGATCTGCGCAAGATCCGCCTACCGCTGAATGCCGTAGTTTCCATCCTGCACCGTATTACCGGGATTCTCCTGATTCTCGCCATCCCCGTGCTGTTGTGGCTGCTGGATCGCTCGCTGGCGAGCCCGGAGGGCTTTGCGCAGGTGGCCGCGATCATCCGGCACCCGGTCGGGCTGGCGCTGCTGCTGATCGGCCTGTGGTGGCTGCTGCATCACCTGTTCGCGGGGATTCGTTATCTGCTGATGGAGTTCGGCATCGGGGAGGACCGGGCCGGCTCGCTGCGCACCGCGCGTGATGCCCTGTACGCCGCAATCTTCGCCACGCTCGCCGTCTGGCTGGGGCTGATCCTGTGAGGCTGCTGTCGGGGCAGGGCGCCTGGCTGCTGCAGCGGATCACCGCGGTCTACGTGGGGCTGTTCGTGATCGCAGCCCTGGGCTATTTCCTGATCGCCCCGCCGGCCGATCACGCGGCCTGGGTGGCGGTGATCGCGCACCCGGTGGTGGCGCTGGGCAGTGCACTGTTTGTCGTGCTCCTGCTGCTGCATGCGTGGATCGGGCTGCGCGATGTCGTACTCGACTACGTGAAGCCGCTGGCGCTGCGCCTGACCGTGCTGACCCTCGGCGCGGGCGCGCTCATTCTTCTGGGCCTGTGGGCCCTCTACCTCCTGATTCGAACGGGGCTTGCATGAATCTGACCCGGCGCAAATTCGACGCGCTGATCATCGGCGCCGGTGGCGCGGGCCTGCGCGCCGCGCTGCAGCTGTCCAACGGCGATGCCAAGGTCGCGGTGGTCTCCAAGGTGTTTCCCACGCGTTCGCACACGGTCGCCGCGCAGGGCGGGGTAAACGCCG
Source organism: Thioalkalivibrio sp. ALRh (assembly GCF_000381425.1). NCBI lineage: Bacteria > Pseudomonadati > Pseudomonadota > Gammaproteobacteria > Chromatiales > Ectothiorhodospiraceae > Thioalkalivibrio > Thioalkalivibrio sp. ALRh. Next base: position 31,808 of record NZ_KB906520.1, on the reverse strand, counting down.
CGCTGGCCAACGTGCTGCCGGACTCCTGGCACTGGCACATGTTCGACACCGTGAAGGGCTCGGACTACCTGGGCGACCAGGATGCGATCGAGTACATGTGCCGCGCGGCGCCCAAGGTGGTCTACGAGCTGGACCACTTCGGCGTGCCGTTCTCGCGTCTGGACAACGGCAACATCTACCAGCGCGCCTTCGGCGGGCAGAGCCAGAACTTCGGTCAGGACCAGGCGGCGCGTACCTGTGCGGCGGCCGACCGTACCGGGCACGCGATCCTGCACTCGCTGTACCAGCAGAACCTGCGCGCACGCACGCACTTTTTTGACGAGTACTTCGCGGTGGACCTGCTGCGCGACGAGCAGGGCTTCGTGCTCGGTGTGCTGGCCTTCGAGATCCTGACCGGCGAGCCGATCGTGATCGAGGCCAAGACCACGCTGATCGCCACCGGCGGGGCGGGGCAGCTGTTCCGCACCACCACCAACGCGCTGATCAACACCGGCGACGGCATGGCGATGGCGCTGCGCGCCGGGGTGCCGCTGGAGGACATGGAGTTCGTGCAGTTCCATCCGACCGGGATCGCCGGGCGCGGGATGCTGATTACCGAGGGCGCGCGCGGCGAGGGCGGGTTCCTGATCAACTCCGAGGGTGAGCGCTTCATGGAGCGCTATGCCCCGCGGGCGAAGGACCTGGCCTCGCGCGACGTGGTCAGCCGTTCCATCGCCACCGAGGTGCGCGAGGGCCGGGGCTGCGGGCGCAATGCCGACCATGTGCTGCTGGATCTGCGCCACCTGGGCGCGGACACGATCATGCAGCGTCTGCCGGGCATCCGCGAGACCAGCATGACCTTCCTCGGGGTGGACCCGATCGAGGCCCCGATCCCGGTGTTCCCCACCTGCCACTACAGCATGGGCGGGATCCCGACCAACCGCTTCGGCCAGGTGGTGGCGCCGGTCAAGGACACCCCGGAGGACCCGGTTCCGGGGTTGTACGCGGCCGGCGAGGCCGCCTGTGTCTCGGTGCACGGGGCCAACCGCCTGGGCGGCAACTCGCTGCTGGATATCCTCGTATTCGGGCGTGCGGCGGCCAATCACATCCTCGAGTACCTGGGCGAGAACCGCTATCACCGGCCGCTGGACGAGACGGCGGTGGAGCAGGCGATGGCGCGGCTCACGCGCTGGGACCGCAAGGACCCGGGCGACGGCTCCGCCGAGCAGGTCGAACCGCTCAAGCGCGAACTGCGCAAGGTGATGGAGGACCACTGCTCGGTGTTCCGCAGCGACGAGGTGATGCGCGAGGGGGTGGAGAAGGTCCGCGCGCTGCGCGAGCGCTTGAACCACGCGGTGATCGCGGACCACTCGGCCACCTTCAACACCGCGCGGGTGGAGGCGATGGAGCTGGAGAACCTGATGGACTGCGCGATCGCGACCATCCGCTCCGCGCTGGGACGCGAGGAGAGCCGCGGGGCGCATTCGCGCATTGACTTCCCCGAGCGCGACGACCAGCACTGGCTCAAGCACAGCCTGTACTCGCTGGCCGACGACAGCCTCGACTACAAGCCGGTGCGCACCCAGCCGAACACCGTGGCCTCGTTCCCGCCGAAGGAGCGGGTGTATTGACGGCCGGTGCTGCTTGCAGGGAAGCCTCGCAGGATGCGATGAGGGCCGTAGGATGCGATGAGCTTAGCGAATCGCATCAACAGGCGCCTGATCGGACCACGTTCGGTGCATTTCGCAGGGATTGACACATCCCGCGCACCACGGACCGTATGAGATCAGGAGGCGGCGATTTCAGGGGGCTGGATCGCAATAGACAACCTGTAGCAACGCTGACAGGAGAGACGATTGGAATTCTCGATCTACCGCTTCAACCCGGAGACGGACACGCTGCCGAAGATGCAGCGCTTCACCCTGCCCGACGACCAGATCGAGCCGGGGATGATGTTGCTGGATGCCCTGCTGTTGCTGAAGGAGCAGGATGACTCGCTGGGCTTTCGCCGCTCCTGCCAGCACGGGGTCTGCGGCTCCGACGGCATGAACATTAACGGCATGAACGGCCTGGCCTGCATCACGCCACTGGCGGATCTGGAGGGGCCGGTCACGCTGCGTCCGTTCCCGGGGATGCCGGTGATCCGCGACCTGATCGTGGACATGGGCAACTTCTGGGAGCAGTACCGAAGAGCCGAGCCCTGGCTGGTCAACGACAGCCCGGAGCCCGAAGTCGAGCGCAAGCAGAGCCCGGAGGATCGTGACCAGCTGGACGGCCTGTACGAGTGCATCCTGTGCGGCTGCTGTTCCGCCGCCTGCCCGTCGTACTGGTGGAACCCGGACAAGTTCCTCGGCCCGGCCGCACTGCTGCAGGCCGCGCGCTTCATCCAGGACAGCCGCGACGAGGCCACCGATCACCGCCTGGCTGAGCTGGACGATGCCTGGAAGCTCTACCGCTGCCACACCATCATGAACTGCACGCAGGTCTGCCCGAAGGGCCTGAACCCGAGCCGGGCGATCGGCGATATCCGCCGCACCATGCTCAAGAAGTCGCTGTGATGGAACCCGACAGCCGCACCCGCTGGCGTTGCCGCCGCGGCATGCTGGAGAACGACTGGCTGCTCGGGCAGTTTCTTGCGCAGGGATATGCGCAACTGGACCAGGAGGGTCGCGATGCCTTCGAGCGCCTGCTCGACTACCCCGACAATGTGCTACTGGATGTGGTCATGGGTCGCCAGACCACGGTGGATGACGGGATAGCGCGGCTTGTCCCGGCGATCCGCGCCGCCGCTGCGGCTGAGACTGCACCCTGACCCCGTCCTGCCGCGGCTCGCGCAGGCCGGGCAAATCCTGCTGGTCCTCGCCGTCTCCGGTTTTGTGCTGGTCTACAGCCCGTTGTGGATGCTGCTGCCCGTCTGGGGCCTGGCGGCCGTCGGCTGGTGGTGGCAGCGTCGCGATGCGGCACCGGACTGGGCCTGGCTGGGGCAGACGCCGGAGGGGGATACCTGGGTCGCGACCCGCGAGGGCCTTCGCCAGGAACAGGTAACCTGGGTGGAGTTGTTGCCCGACAGCCGGGTCCTGGCCGGGATGGTCCTGCTGGTGCTGCGCGAACGGGACGGGGGGCGCCTGTGGCGGCTCTGGCTGCATGCCGCGCGCTTGGATCCTGATGACCTGCGCCGGCTGCGGGTCCGCCTGCGCTGGCCGCCAGTCGCAACACCGGAATCCGGTTGGCGCGTGCGGCTTCGGGCCGGGTGGGCATGGGGCGTTGCTATACTGGCGCGAATGCGATCATGCGGAGGACCGACCATGGCGGGACCCGACAAGGCACAGGTGATGGTGGACGTCTCCCACCTGCTGAACGACGACCCGGATCATGTGTACAGTGAGGACGAACTGGACGCGATCGAGGAGCTTGATCCGGAACTGGCCCTGCGCCTGGACCGGGCACAGACCTTCGCCGAGCGCGAGGCGTCCGATGTCCCGGCGGACGGGCCGATCGACGAAGATGCGGTGCGCGCGGCGATCGAGGAGGCACGGCGCATCCTGATGCAGGACGGCGGCGATATCGAGTTCGTGGAGCTCGACGGGCGCACCGTACGGGTGCGCTTGAAGGGGGCCTGTGTAGGCTGCCCGCGTTCGACGCTGGATCTGAAGAACGTGGTCGAGCGCCTGGTGCGCTCGCGCGCGCCGGGGGTTGCCAGCGTCGCGAATACCTTTTGACTCGACGGGCGTTCGCTCGTCGAGCGCCGGCAGGGAGTGCATGATGCAGCGGGCGTTCCGGATCCAGACTGAACTGCGGGAGATCCCGCGCCTGGCCGAGCAGGTGGAGGCCTTCTGCGAGGAGGCCGGCGTCTCGATGTCCTCGGTCTACCCGATTAATCTGGTGCTGGACGAGTGGCTGACCAATCTAATCACCTACGCCTTCGATGATGGCGCGGAGCACACCATCGAGGTGGAGCTGCGCAAGGCGGATGACGGGCTGACGATTACGGTCACCGACGACGGCCAGGCCTTCAATCCGCTGACCGATGCCCCCGAGGCCCAGCTCGACGGTGATATCGAGTCGCGTCAGGTCGGCGGGCTGGGGATTCATTTCATGAAGACGCTGATGGACGAGATCGACTACCGATCCGCCGATGGCGTCAATCGTCTGACCCTGCGCAAGCAACCGGTCTGATTCCGGTCGCGTCCGCGCGGTGTAGCGCGTGTGGGCGGGGCCGCTATTCAACGCAAACGAAAAGGCAAGGCGCACCGATGCAAGTCAACGAAGAGACGATCGACGGCGTGCTGGTCGTCAGTCCGACCGGCCGTCTGGACAGCAATACCTCGCCCGAATTCGAGGCCCATCTGTTCCAGCGGATGGAAGATCACCCGTCGCTGGTCATCCGCTTTGGCGACGTCGACTACATCTCCAGCGCGGGCCTTCGCGTGATGCTGATGACCGCGAAGAAGGTCAAGCAGAACGGTGGGAGACTGGTGCTGTGCGAGATCGGGGATCCGATTCGCGAGGTGTTCGAGATCAGCGGGTTCCTGACCATCCTCGAGGTGTGTGACGATCCCCTGGGGGCCGTGGAACAGGTCAACGCCTGATGGGAAAACCCGGCCCGCTCGCGGGCCGGGTGGCAGATCGGATCATTAATCCGCCGGGGGCATGTACTCGTGCCGGATGTGATCGGGCTGCGCGGGCAGCTGGATCCCGGCCTCTTCGAGGGCTTCGGTCAGTTCCTCGCATTCGTCCAGTTCATCGGCGCGCTTTTTCAGCGTGGCCAGGGCATCGGAGGCCTCCGCCTCCGGCATCGTGATCAGCAGTTCGCCGTTCTCGGCCTTTTCCAGGTGCATAACGTCCTCCTTGCGGGTTCCGTGTGTATACGAGCGGGCTCGCGTCAGTCCTCGATCGATGGCTGCTTGGGCGCGTGCTCGTCGAAGGCATGTGGCGGCTGGCGGAATTCGTTCCCCAGCTCGTAGACGCCCTGCTGCAGTACGGAGCCGAGCGCGCGCGCCCCGTTGCTGATCTCGCCCTCAAGCTCGGTGATGTTCTCCGCGATGCTCTCGGCGGTCTTCTTGTCGATCTTCAGGGTTAGGGTCCCGTCCTTCAGTGTGGCCTCCATGTCGTGCTCCTTGTCGTCTGGCTTCGTGGGTCGCGTCCGCATTGCCCGCAGGGGCTGGAGCGCGTCTGAATCGCATTCCGTTGATCTGGGTCAATACCTTCCCGCGCCGGTGCCCGAATAATGGCCCCGCAGCCTCCGGGAACTCTCCGGGCGGCCTCTAATCACAAGCTTGTGCCGATTCACGCCAGGAGAATTGCAATGACCAGAACGCTTACAAAGATGACATCACGCGCCGGTGCCCGGTTCCTGCCGATTTTCGCGATGCTGTTCGCGGGTTTGCTGCTCGCCGGTGCCGCCCAGGCCGGCAGCCATGGCGGCGAGCAGCCGGACATGGTCAAGGTCACGCCCAGCCCGATGTCCTTCCCGGACACGGTCGAGGCCTTCGAGGCCCAGGTGAAAGACGCCGGCTGGAGCGTGCTGAACAAGAACTACATGTCCGGTGTGCTCTCGCAGCGTGGTTTCACACTGGATCCGGTAGTCATCATCGACGTCTGCAGCGGGGAGTACAGCGCCCGCATTCTCGAGGAAGACGCGTTTCGGCCGGTCTCGGCCTTCATGCCCTGCCGCGTCAGCATCTACCAGGACAGCCAGGGGGATGTCTTTATCTCGCGGATGAACGTCCCGGCCTTCCTGCCGATGATGCCGGACGAGATTGCGGAAGTGATGGAACTCTCCAGCAACGAGATCGAGGCCATCATCGAGCAGACTGTAGCGGAATAATCCGCCTCCAACTCGACCCGCGGACCCGGAATTCGGGGGCGCGGTTGATGAAGCAGCGAATGGGGCACGTCCGGGACGTGCCCCATTCGCTTTTGTGGGCATAATGCGCGAGCGGCATATCGCTTACCGATTATGTCGCCTGTCCGGAGTGCGGCATGGATCGACCATTGGGAGCGGCATGCGAGTGAGCAGGGTGGGGCCGGACGAAAGCTGGCGCAGGTCACGCGGTACGGCGTGGACGGGCGGTTGCGCGTGAATGAACGCGTACACAGCCCCCTGCGCCCTGCAGCCTGGATTGCCGGTACCTACACGGTGCTGGGTCTGCTGTGGATTGCATTGTCTGATGCGGTGGTGGCCTGGTGGTCGGGTGGGCAGGTCGGCGATGCGCTGACAGTAGCGAACCTCGGGAAGGGCTTCGGGTTCGTGATCGTCTCGGGTATGGCCCTGTTGCTGGCCATCCGCTGGGTCCTGGCGCGCCCTCCGGAGGGGGGGGCAGTCACCAGCCCGCTGCGCCCCGGGGGTTTCGGCTACGGGCCCTGGCTATTGCTCGTGCTGGTCGTGATTGTCTCGATCATCGGGGCCACCCTGGTGACCTACCATGTGCAGTACGCCTCGGCCCAGCGGCAGGCGCAAGAGGAACTGCACCGCTCTGCCTTCCTGAAAGCCGGGCTGCTGGATCGCTGGCTGGCCGAGCGCGAAGGCGATGCGATGGTACTCGCCGAGGCGCGGGACTTCTCCGTCTTTGCACGAACCGCGGTCGAGATGCAGTCGGCGCTGGCGTTGGAACAGGTCCGTCACCGCCTGGAACTGATGCACGAGCGCTACGACTATGACGCCATCACGCTGATTGACCGCGACTGGCGCCCGATTGTCGAGGTGGGGCACAACTCGCTGGACCATGCCGCGGTGGACAAGGCGGTGACGGAGGCCCTGGTCAGCGGCGAGGTGAGCACCCCCCATCTGCATGCGAATGCCCGGGGCGAGGCCCGTATCAGCTGGGCGGTCCCCGTCGAGGACCGCGTGGACCCGGAGGGCGAGGCGGTTGCCGTAGTCGTGTTGTCCTCCGGTATCGAGACGCTGCGGGCGCTCCTGACCGTGGGCGAGGAAGCGGGCACCGTGGACCCGCATGTAGTGGCTCGGGAGGACGCACGCTGGGCTACGATCGCGCGGATCGAGGCAGGGGGCGGACGAATTATCGACCCGCCCGAGGCCTTTGCGCGCTTGCGCAGCGAGCTGCTCGATCAGGAACGAGACGGTGTGCGCGTGGCGTTGTTCGATGACGCCGATGGTGGTTTTCTGGCGGGCGTACAGCCACTGTCGGCGCCGGGATGGGACCTGATCCTCAAGCGAGATGTCGCACCCCTGGCGATCGTTCCGCGCCAGCAGGCGATCTGGATGGGGGCGGCCACACTCTTTGTATGGCTGGTCGTGCTGGCAGGGGGCGGTCTGCTTTGGCGTCAGCAATGGCTGCGCCATCACTTGCAGCTGATGCATTCGCATGCCGAGCAGGACCGTCTGCTGCGGTTGTACTTCGACATGCCGTTTCTGGGCATGGCGATCTCGTATCCGGGCGGCAGGGGCTGGGAGCGGGTCAACCCGTTCCTGGCACAGATGCTGGGCTACTCGCCAGAGGAACTGGTGCGGACCGACTGGGATCGGCTGGCGGTGCCCGAGGATCGCGGCTGTGAAGCGCCGCTGGACGCGGCCATGCAGGCCGGCGAGCGGGATAGTTACAGCATCCAGAAGCGACTGCTGCGCCGGGATGGGCGCGTTCTGGTCACCGACATCGATGTGAAGTGCACGCGTACCGCCGACGGCGCCGTGGATCGCGTGGTCGCAACCATCGAGGATATCACCGAGCGGCGCGAGGAGGAGGAGCGCCGACGGCTGGCCTCGGTGGTATTCGAGAACACCCGCGAGGGCGTGGTGATTACCGACGCCACCGCCCATATCCTGTCGGTCAATGGCGCATTCACCGAGTTGATGGGATATACCCAGGACGAGGTAGTGGGGCGCACGCCCAAGATGTTCCAGTCGGGTCGCCACGACCAGGCCTTCTACGCCAACATGCGGCGTCAGATCGAGACCGAAGGGCACTGGCAGGGCGAGATCTGGAACCGGCGCAAGACCGGCGAGATCTTCCCCGAGCTGCAAAGCATCACGGCAGTGCGCGATGACCAGGGTCGCCTGACACACTATGTCTCCGTGTTCGCGGATATCTCCCGTCTCAAGGCCTCGGAGGCCGAGCTCGACTTTCTTGCGCACCACGACCCCCTGACGGAGCTGCCCAACCGCCGGTTGCTGCGTGCTCGACTGGCACAGGCGATCGGGCTGATGCGGCGGCGTAATGGTCTGCTGGCGGTACTGATTATCGACGTTGACCGTTTTAAGGACATCAACGACTCAAGAGGGCATGCCGCGGGTGATCGCCTGCTGAAGATTGTCGCCGATCGTCTCCAGGCGGGGCGGCGGGGGACCGACACGGTCGCCCGCCTGGCCAGCGACGAGTTTGCCGTGCTGGCGGACAACCTGGCCCATGTGGATGATGCGGCACTGGTCGCTGAAGACATCCTTCGCGAAGTGGGGCGTCCGGCGGATATCGGTGATGGTGTCGAGATCGAGATCGCGGCGACGATTGGTATCGCGGTGTTCCCGGACCACGGGGCGGATGCCGAGACCCTGTTGCAGCAGGCCGGTACGGCGCTGTCGCGTGCCAAGGAAGACGGGCGCGGCGGCTATCGCTACTACTCGGATGCCTTTACTGAAGCGGCCCGCGAGCGCATCGACCTGAATGCGCGGCTGCGGCGCGCGATCGAGCAGGACAGCCTTGAGGTTCACTACCAGCCGCAGTATCGCGTCAGTGATGGTGTGCTGATCGGGGCCGAGGCCCTGCTGCGCTGGACCGATCCCGAACTGGGGCCCGTATCGCCCGGACGCTTCATTCCGGTGGCGGAGCAGACTGGCCTGATCGTGGAGCTGGGCGACTGGGTGCTGCGGCGCGTGCTGGCGCAGGGGCAGGCCTGGCGCGATGCCGGCTATCCGGCTGTACGCCTGGCGGTGAATGTCTCCGCACTCCAGTTTCAGCGGGTGGCGATCGACCAGCAGGTGGCCGATCTGCTGGAGGGGCATGGCTATCCGGCCAAGTATCTGGAGCTGGAGATTACGGAATCGGCACTGATGTTCGACCCCGAACGCGCCCGGCGTATCCTCCAGCGGCTGCGCGAGCGGGGCGTGAGCTTCGCGGTGGACGATTTCGGGACTGGGTATTCGTCCATGGCCCAGCTCAAGCGCTTCCCGGTCGATACGCTGAAGGTCGACAAGAGCTTCGTGGATGGCCTGGCGGCGGGTGCGCACGATGCTGATGACCGCTCGATTGCGCGGGCGATCGTGGCGCTGGGACACGGGCTGGGCCTGAGCGTGCTGGCAGAGGGGGTGGAGACGCGCGAGCAGCTCGGCGCGCTGCGCGAGCTGGGCTGCGATCACTACCAGGGCTATCTGGCCAGCCGCCCGCTACCCGCCGAGCGCTTTGCCACGTTGCTGGCCGAAGGGTTGGTGGCGGAAGAGTATTAGTCCGGGCGGGCTGGGTCGGTCAGGAATTCGCTGAAGTCGTCCAGCTCCTCGCGAATGGCCGCTGTCGCGCGGGCTTCCATCTCCCGGTAGCGCGCCAGTACCCGCTCGCCGAACTCCGTTACTTGTGCGCCGCCACCACCTGAGCCTCCCTTGGCCGTCTCGACCATGGGCTCACGGAAGCTCTGGTTCATCGTCTCGACCAGATCCCAGGCACGCCGGTACGACATGCCGACACTGCGTGCCGCGGCCGAGATGGAGCCCTTCTCGCGGATGGCCTCCAGCAGCATGGCTTTGCCCGGACCCATGGCCGTGACTTCGCCGAGCAGCACGCGCAGGCGCGGGGTTTGCGAGTGATCGGAGTGGTGTGTCGTCATGCCTTGGGTGCCCCGGGTGGAACGGATATGGTGCCCGGAATGGGGATCGCCGCCAAGGCACAAACGGTAGTAGGCCAGCCCCCTGGCCGATCGGCCCTTTCCGGCGCCCAATCGGCCAGAGGGCTGGCCTCCTACAGGAAGATCAAAGCAGGGCCGGGGCGGTGGGCCCCGGCCCGTGACTCAGGCCTTGCCCTGGAGCTGCGGGATCACGGCCTCGTTTTCGAGGGTGGAGGTATCCGAGGTGATCTCTTCGCCCTTGGCGATGGAGCGCAGCAGGCGGCGCATGATCTTGCCGGAGCGGGTCTTCGGCAGGCCGTCGGCAAAGCGGATGTCGTCCGGCTTGGCGATCGGCCCGATCTGGTCGGCCACCCAGTCGCGCAGTTCCTTGACCAGCTTTTCCGCGCTGTCGCCCGTGGGACGGTCGCCGTGCATGATCACGAAGGCCACGATGGACTCGCCCTTCACGTCGTGCGGACGCCCGACCACGGCGGCCTCGGCCACGGCCTTGTGCGCGACCAGTGCGGATTCGACCTCCATGGTTCCGAGGCGATGTCCGGAGACGTTCAGCACGTCGTCGATGCGGCCCATGATCCAGAAGTTGCCTTCGGAATCGCGGCGGGCGGAGTCGCCGGCCAGGTAGTACTTGCCGCCAAATTTGGGCCAGTAGGTGTCCTTGTAGCGCTGATCGTCGCCCCAAACGGTGCGCAGCATCGAGGGCCACGGCTTCTTGATTACGAGGTAGCCACCCTGGTCGGCCGGCAGGCTGTTGCCATTCTCGTCGACGACATCGGCGTCGACGCCGGGCAGGGCCTGGGTGCAGGATCCGGGCACCAGGGTGGTGGAGCCGGGGATCGGCGCGATCATGTTGGCGCCGGTCTCGGTCTGCCACCAGGTGTCGACCACCGGGCAGCGTTCGCCGCCGACCACGCGGTAGTACCACATCCAGGCCTCCGGGTTGATCGGCTCGCCGACCGTACCCAGCAGACGCAGCTTCGAAAGGTCGTGCTGGGCAGGGAAATCGTCGCCGGCCTTCATCAGCGCGCGGATCGCCGTTGGGGCGGTGTAGAACACGGTCACGCCGTGGTCCTGGCACATCTTCCACCAGCGCCCGGCGTCGGGCACGGTCGGCACGCCCTCGTAGACGACCTGCGTCGCGCCGACCGCCAGCGGGCCGTAGGCGACGTAGGTATGGCCGGTGATCCAGCCGACATCGGCGGTGCACCAGTAGACGTCGTCGCCCTGCAGGTCGAACACCCACTGGTTGGTGATGATCGCGCCCAGCAGGTAGCCGGCACTGGAGTGCTGGATGCCCTTCGGCTTGCCGGTGGAGCCGGAGGTATAGAGCAGGAACAGGGGGTGCTCGGACTCGACCCACTCCGGCTCGCAGTCCACCGACTCGCCGTCCACGGCGTCGTCCCACCAGACGTCGCGCTCGTCCTGCATGGTCACGTCGTTGCCGGCCCGCTTGCAGACGATGACCTTCTCGACGTCGGCCGGATTGGAGTCCAGCGCCTTGTCGACGTTGGCCTTGAGTGCCACGGTCTTGCCACCGCGCACGCCACCATCCGCCGTGATGACCAGCTTTGCGCCGGAGTCGACGATGCGGTCACGCAGGGCATCGGCGGAGAAGCCCCCGAAGACCACCGAGTGGATCGCGCCGATGCGGGCGCAGGCCTGCATGGCGATCACGGCCTCGGCGTTCATCGGCATGTAGATGATCACCCGGTCGCCCTTTTCCACATCCATGGTCTTGAGCGCGTTGGCGAGCTTCCCGACCTCGTTGTAGAGGTCGCGGTAGGTCAGGTTGCGGGTCTCGCCGTTCTCCGCCTCGAAGATGATTGCGGTCTTGTCGCCGCGGACCTCCAGATGGCGGTCGATGCAGTTGTAGGACACGTTCATGCGCCCGTCGGCGAACCAGCGGTAGTGGGGGGCGTTCGAGCTGTCCAGGCCTTCGGTGAACTCGGTCTGCCAGTCGATCTTCTCGCGCGCGAGGTCGCACCAGAAGCCCTCGTAGTCGGCATCGGCCTTCTTGTACAGGGCCTCGAGATCCTCGGGCTTCAGACGGGCGTTCTTCGTGAACTCCGCCGGCGGCGCGAAGTGACGGGTCTCGTGCAGCGTGGACTCGATGGTGTCGCTCATCAGGGCCTCCGTGATTCAGTTCGGGAATCGTGATCAATTCGTGGCATTTTGGGGGCTGAGGATAGCATGCCGACCGCCGGGATCCGTGCTTTCAGAACCAGCCGGGACGGAACAGTACGCGCGCCAGCGGGACCTGCGCGTCCGGGGAAAGCTGGCTGACCAGGGCGGCGAACAGCTCGCCCGCGGCCAGCGCGTCGAACAGTGCATCGTGCGCACGGTACTGCGGCAGATTGTAGCGTGTGCGCAGGGTGTGCAGGCGCATGCCATCTGCCGGGATGGGGCGTCCTGCACGGCGCAGCTGGCGCTCGGCCAGGCGCAGGGTGTCTACCACCGGGAGTGGGGGACGCACGCCGTACAGACGTTGGCACGCCTCCTCCAGAAAGCCGAGCTCCAGTGCGGCGTGATGGGCGACCAGGATGCGTCCCTGCAGCGCCTCGAACAACGCGTCCAGGGCGTTGTCGACGGTGCCCCCTCCGGCGGCCTCGCGGTCGGTGATGCGGTGGATGACCGCGCTTTGTTCCGGCACCGGGCAATCCGCGCGCACTAGCCGCTGATCGGCGGTCGCCAGGTCGATCCGTACACCGTCCATCGCGACCCAGCCGATGCTCAGGATCGCATCGTGCTCCGGGTCGAGCCCCGTGGTTTCGAGATCCACCGCGAGAAAGCGACAGCCCGCCACCACGTGCCGGGCGGAGGGCAGGGGTGACTCCAGGCAGGCCCGCAGGGCCCCTGCCGGGGCGTGTCGCGCTGCTCGCTGGCGGTCCCGGCAAAAACGCCAGTGCCCGATGGGGCGCATCCATGGGGTGTCCTCCGGCCGTGGGCAGGGCATCAGGAGGCCTCAAGCCGGGGAGGAATTCGACACACAGGGCTAGTCACCCGTGTACCCGCTCGGCCTGAGCCAGGGCGGCCTTCTGCGCATGGGCCACCAGACGAAATGCGTTTTTCAGGTGGCTGCGCTCCAGCCCGGACAGCTCGTTCGGGGGCAGGGCGTTGTCGGGGGCGGACCCGCGCCGGATCTGCTCGGCCTGCAGGCGCGCGCGCAGCGTGGCGATGAACTGCCAGGCGTCGATCAGGTCGGCGCCTGTGCCCTCCGACAAAACACCCGCGTGGCGAGCGGCCCGCAGTCGCTCGACCGTGCCACGGGCGTCCGACCCGGCGCGCAGGGCAAACACCCGGGCCAGAGCGACGATCGGCATCAGGCCGCGCATCTTCAGGTCCAGGGTGTCGGCGTGTTCGCCCCCGCGCTCGAGTACGAACTGGCGAAAGAATCCGAGCGGCGGGCGCAGCTCCCGTGCCTGGTCGGCGAGCGTGCTCAATACCGCTTCGCTGCGATAGCCCTGTTCCAGGACCGCGTGGCGCATGGGCTCGAACAGGCGGGTCGGGCCATGGATCACGCGCAGATCGAGGTAATGGGTGGCGAGCATCGCATCGCGCGGTGAGGGGTGGCTCAACACCCGTCGAATCTCGCGCTCCCAGTCGCTGGTCGAACGGCGCCAGTGGGGCTGGCTTGGGTCGACATCGCCCGGACAACGGCGGATGCCGCAGGCTGCCAGGCCTTCGCCGACCTCGTTGGCCAGGCGCTGGAACCAGGCGTCGGCATCGGGGGGTGCCGCATCGTCGCAAACCAGCGCCGTGTCCTGATCGGTATGCACCGTCTGTTCGTGCCGCCCCTGACTGCCGCTGGCCAGCCAGGCGTAGGCGGTTGGCGCGGGGCCGAGCTTCTCTTCCGCCTGTTCGATCAGGCACTGCGTGAGGGTGTCGATCACCGTGGTGATGGTCTGGCCGATCTGGGTCGCATCGGCCCCGGCCTCGACCAGTTGCACCTGAAGGCTGGGCAGGGCGCGCATCACGTCACGCAGGCCGTCGAGGCCGTCGGCGCGGCGCAGATCGCGTACCAGGTAGACCGCGCTGGTGCCCTGATGTCGGATCAGGTCGGTGCTGGAGAGGATCCCGACCAGCGGGCCGTTCTCGCCATCGGTGACCGGCAGGTGGTGGATGTCCCGCCGCGCCATGCGCAGGAGAGCATCGAAGGCCGGGGTGTCGCGGCTGACCGAGGCGACCGGCCGGGCCATGCATTCGGCCACGCGGCATCCGGGGTCGGTGCCGGCGGCCAGGGCATGGCGCAGGTCGGTGTCGGTCAGGATGCCCACGGGGATGTCTTCCATTCCGGGCTCGTGCAGCAGCAGGGCGGAGATGTCCGCCTCGGTCATGCGCTGGGCCGCCTCGCGCAGGGTGAGGCTGGTGGGCGACATGATGGGTCGTGGCGTCATCAGGGCACGCACGGGGGTGGTCAGCAGGCTGCGCTCGCCCGCCGGCGAGGTCGCGGCTGGCGCCCGCAGGCGGTCGGTGCCGAGATCGACAAACTCGCGGAAGGCCTCGTCCCGGCCGGCGAGATCGCGGGCACGACCGGCCTCGAGCTGGTAGATCAGGGCATCCTCGGTGATGCGGCCGTGCAGGTGGTCGGTGTGGGCGGTGTTGAGCAGGTCGCCCTCGCCCAGACGGTCCTGGAGCTGGTCCTGGGCGTCGTACAGTTCGGCGGCCCCGGTGCGCACGATCCACAGCTCGCCGGGGGGCGCATCTTCGGGCGGGAACGGGCTGTCTTCACGCAGGTAGCGCAGCGTCAGGCGCCGAACGAGGCTGGTACGGGTTTCGGACGGCAGTCGTGCGAGCTCCGGGCAGCGTTCGAGGAACTCGCGAATCTCTTCCAGTTCACCGTTCATGTGCGTTCCGGACAGCCGTCATCGCGGGATGGGTGGTGCTCAGGGCAAGCCTGCAACGGCCGATGCAGCCGCTGGAGGCTTGTCCCGAAGGAAAAAAGGCCGACCCGGCATCTGCCGGGCCGACCTCAGGGAGATGGTGGTCCCCCTTTCTTGCATGAATGTTAAGCATTCCATTCATGGTGGGCCGACAGGCCCGGTCATGCCAGTGGCATGACCGGGCACGACATCAGCTCGGGTTGTCGGTGCGCGGGACACGCACGCTTTCCACCAGCTCCTGGATATGCTGCGGCGGCTCCTTGGTCAGCTTCATCACGATGTAGGCCGCGACGAAGTTGAACACCGCACCAATGGCGCCGAAGCCGGTCGGGTTCACGCCGAACAGCCAGTACTCCTCGGTATCCGGGAGCATGGCGGTGCCGGAGAAGAAGAACCACCCCTTGTAGGTAAAGATGTACAGCAGGGTGGTCACCAGACCGACCAGCATGCCGGCGATCGCGCCTTCCTTGTTCATCTTCTTCATGAAGATGCCCATCATCAGGGTCGGGAACAGCGAGGCCGCGGCCAGACCGAAGGCTAGTGCTACCACCTCGGCCGCAAAGCCCGGTGGATTCAACCCCAGATATCCGGCGAACAAGATTGCGCCTGCCATGGCGATACGTCCCGCCATCAGCTCGTTTTTCTCGCTGATTCGAGGCATGAATACGCCCTTCAGCAAGTCATGCGAGATGGCCGACGAGATGGCCAGCAACAGCCCGGCCGCGGTCGACAGGGCCGCCGCGATACCACCGGCCGCCACCAGCGCGATCACCCAGCCCGGAAGACCGGCGATCTCGGGGTTGGCCAGCACCATGATGTCGCGGTCGAGGGTCACGATCTCGGAGCCTTCCCAGCCGTATTCCTCTTCCGCCATCGCGGCGAACTCTTCGTTGTCCTCGTTGTAGTACTGGATGCGGCCGTCTTCGTTCTTGTCCTCGAACGCGAGCAGACCGGTCTGTTCCCAGCGCTCCATCCAGGCCGGCTTGTCCTCGTAGGCCAGGTGGCCTTCTTCGGTGCCGATCTCGCCCGGATGCACGGTGTTGACGAGGTTCCAGATCGCCATCGCACCGACCGCCGGGGCGGTGGTGTAGAGGATGCCGATGAAGACCAGCGCCCAGCCGGCGGACTTACGCGCATCGCGCACACGCGGCACGGTAAAGAACCGGATGATCACGTGCGGCAGACCGGCGGTACCGATCATCAGCGCCATCGTCAGCAGGAACATGTTGAGCATGCTCATGCCGCCCTCGGTGGCCGAGTACATGGTGAAGCCAAGATCCACCATCGTCTGGTCCAGGGCCTCCAGCAGGTAGGTGTCCTGACCCTGAAGGGTGGAACCCAGGCCGATCTGCGGGAACACCTGGCCGGTGAGCGTCAGCGAGATGAAGACCGCGGGCACCGTGTAGGCGAAGATCATGATCACGTACTGTGCGATCTGGGTGTAGGTAATCCCCTTCATCCCGCCGAGCACCGCGTAGATGAACACCACCGCCATGCCCGATACCAGGCCAATGGCCAGCGGCACTTCAAGGATGTTGGAGAACGCGATCCCCACACCACGCATCTGCCCGATCACGTAGGTGATGGACATCGCGAGCAGCGAGATGACTGCCACCACACGCGCGACCTTCGAGTAGAACCGGTCACCGATGAATTCCGGCACCGTGAACTTGCCGAACTTGCGCAGGTACGGGGCCAGCAGCAGGGCCATCAGCACGTAGCCGCCGGTCCAGCCCATCAGGTAGGCGCCCCCGGTAAAGCCGAGGAACGCGATCAGGCCGGCCATGGAGATGAACGACGCGGCGGACATCCAGTCCGCAGCGGTGGCCATCCCGTTGGCGATGGGATTGACACCGCGGCCGGCGACATAGAACTCGCTGGTCGAACCGGCGCGCGCCCAGATGGCGATGCCGATGTACAGGGCGAAGGTCGCCCCGACCACGAGCAGGCTTAGAGTCTGTTGATCCATGACAGGCTTACTCCTCGTGGACGTTGTACTTGCGATCCAGGACGTTCATGCGCCAGGCATAAACGAAGATCAGGATGATGAAGGTGTAGATCGCGCCCTGCTGGGCGAACCAGAAGCCCAGCGGATACCCGCCGATCGAGAACGCGTTCAGCGGTGCGGCCAGAATGATCCCCAGCCCGAAGGACACGAGAAACCAGACGGCAAGGCAGATTGCCAACAGGCGCAGATGCTCGCGCCAGTAGGCCTGCCGGCTCAGGTCTTCTTGTGACATGACGTAGCTCCTCTCATAGGTTTTATTGTTCGCTGTGACTCGTCTATGCGATTCGTCACAGCTGGTACTGCACTTCAAGCTGGCCTTGCAGCTTGCGAGCCTGCCGGAAGGACTCCTTGAGGATGCGTCCCTCAAGAGTGCCCAGTTCCTCCGGCCGGATTCGGTTGTCGTCGTCGCGTCCTTCTCGCAGCGCCTTTTGCTGGGCCCGCAGGCGCAGCATCTGCAGATAGCGCAGGGCGGCGTGATAGTCGCGCGCGTCGGATTCGCGCATCACCTCCGCGGTGACGGCCTGGTCGAGACGCTCGTGGGTGCGGGTGGCCGGCAGTTCGGCGGCCAGCGCGATCACGCGCGCCGCGTCCACGAACGGGGTCAGCCCCTGCTTCTTGATGTCGATGCCGTCCGCACCGCTCTTGATCTCGCCGAACAGCCCCAGCGGCGGGCGGAAGGCCTGCTGGTTGGCGGCCATCTGGCGGCGAAAGCGGCTGTTGTAGGCGGTCTTTTGCAGCAGCTGGGTGCGCAGGGCCTCTACCGGGCCGTGGTCGCCATCCACCGCGCGCAGGTCGAAGAAGATGGTGCTCTTGAGCAGGTGATCGGGCGTGCCCTGCTCGATCCAGCGGGTAAAGCGCCGATCCCACTCCGGGCCGCTCAGGCAGCACTCCGGATTGCCCGCCATGATGTTGCCGGGGCACAGCATGAAGCCGCACTCGGCGAGTGCCTCGTTCACGGCCCGGGCGTAGGGCAGCAGGCGCTCGCGGACCGCATCGGCATCGCCGGCCTCGGCATCGAACAGGATGCCGTTGTCCTGGTCGGTGACCAGGGCCTGTTCCTCGCGCGCCTGGGAGCCGAAGGCCAGCCAGGTGAAGTCGATCCCTTCGATCGCCTCGTATTGGGGGCGCAGCAGGGCCAGCACGCGGCGCGTGGCGTGCTCGTTCAGGCGCGTGATCAGGCGCAGCACCTGATCCGCCTCGGCCCCCTGGCCGACGACCGCTTCGATCAGGCGCGGGACCTGGCGCAGCCGTTCGGCAATGGCCGCCACGCTGTCGGCGCGGCGAATCTCGCGCACCAGGCCGTCCAGGGTCAGGGGCTGACTGGTGAGCAGGTCGCGTTCGCCGAGCACGCCGACCAGGCGGCCGTCGCGTACCACGCACAGATGCGTCATCCCGTGTTCGGTCATCGCCTCGATGCCCTCGAAGCCCGGCGCGCTTTCCTCCAGGGCGACCGGTTCGGGCGTCATCACCGCGTCCAGCGGGGTGTCGAGGTCGACATCCTTCAGGGCGACCCGTGCCAGCAGGTCCCGCAGGGTGAAGATGCCCACCGGTCGTTGTTCGGCGTCCACCGCGACCACGGAGCCCACGCGCTCGTCGCGCATGGTGGTCAGCACCTCGCGCAGGTGTGTGTCGGGACGGCAGGTCACCGGGACGCGGGCAATGCGCAGCGCGAGCGGGGTATTCAATTGCCCGGCTGCGCCGCCGTCACGGCTGGACAGGGTGTCGAGGCCCTGTTGCAGGCGGTCCAGCAGGTTGGCCAGCCGTCGCGTGCAGAAGTCATTGAAGACGCGGGAGCGCGTGCGCAGCCGGTCGAAGTCCTCCAGGTCCAGCTCCA
Organism: Thioalkalivibrio sp. ALRh; assembly: GCF_000381425.1. Lineage (NCBI taxonomy): Bacteria > Pseudomonadati > Pseudomonadota > Gammaproteobacteria > Chromatiales > Ectothiorhodospiraceae > Thioalkalivibrio > Thioalkalivibrio sp. ALRh. The sequence continues at coordinate 13,321 of NZ_KB906520.1, read as the reverse complement.
GGCATACCGTGTCCTCGGCCGCTCGGTGTACCGTATGAACGGCCCGGCGACCGAGCAGGGCGCCGATCGGAAAACACTCGCCGGGGATCAGTTCCCACGCCTTGCCCGAGAGTTGCTCGTCTTCGCTGGGGGTCTCGCCACGGATGCGCCCCTGGCGGATGATGTGAAAGCGGCGCGCCGGTCCGGCATCGGGATCCGTGATGCGGGCCCCGCGCGCGTAGAAGCGACTCTCCAGACGCGGTACGAGGAACTCCAGCGCGTCGGGTTCGAGCTGATCGAACGGGGCGTGGGCGCTGAGGAACTCGCGGGTGCTGTCGAGCGCGTCGGTCATGGCGGTGGCGCATTCCCCTGGGTGAACGGGATCACAGAATGGCCTTCAACCTGCAAAAAGCACGCCATAAGTGGACAGTATTGGGAATCAGTCGTTTGGATGTACGACTTTCTTGCGGGTGTTACGCAAGGTAACGCTGGTGTTTCGATGCGTGACATGAACGCTTTTTGCGAAGACAAAGGAGCCCGCGATGCCTGTATCGCAAGGTTGCATCCTCGAGCAGATTGACCAGTTTGCAGACCTCGTGCCCGAGGAGAAGGCCCTGTTGTTGCAACTGGAGAAGGACCCGAAGCGTTACGCCGCCCAGACCTGCCTGTGTGCGGCTGGCGAGGAGGCCGAGCGTTTCTACACGTTGCGTTCTGGTTGGGCCTGTGCGGTACGCGACCTGGCCGATGGGCGGCGTCAGGTCCTGGACATCTTCCTGCCGGGGCAAATCCTGGGCTTGCGCGAGATGGGGTTCAACGAGGCGCGCTCGGACTTCGTCGCGCTGACGGACATCGAGGCCTGCCCGTTTCCCCGCCGTCAGTTGACCGAGGTGTTCGAGCAGGCCCCGCGTCTGGCTTCACTGTTCTTTCTGATCCTGGCGCGCGAACAGTCGATGCTGGTGGAGCGCATCATCAACATCGGCCGCCGGCCCGCGGCCGAGCGCCTCGCGCATTTTCTCCTCGAGATGAAAGTGCGCCTGCAGCGTCCGTCCGAGGAGGTACGGCTCCCGATGAATCAGAGCGTGCTCGGGGATGCGCTGGGCATGTCCGCGGTGCATGTGAGTCGATCGTTCAGCCAGCTGCGCAAGCGGGACCTCATTAGCACGGAAGACGGAGCCATCCGAATCAAGGATATGGACGGACTGGTCCGCTTCTCCGGATTCAACCAGGCCTATCTGGACTGCGAAGCCAACTGGGTGAAAAGCGCAAGCCTCGGTTGCGCGGAGGAAGCCTCATAAAGCAATCGCCCGGCTCAAGGCCGGGCGATTGCAGTGCCAGAAAGACGTCTATAGCGGGGCGCCTATAGCGGGGGGCGTCGTCCCGTGATGAAGAAGATGACCGCCAGGATCAGGCCCACCACGAAAAGAATCCATGCAATATTGGTCGCTGCGCCCGCGATCCCGCTCAGGCCCAGCACGCCGGCTACGATTCCGACGATCAAGAACATCAGTGCCCATCCCAGCATCGTCCACTCCTTTTTTGGCTGTAATCGCGCCTGAAGTGTAGGGCATGGTCCGCGCTTTTGCGCGGTCCAGCGCCCGCAGGGTGTCTCGGTTCTCATTTTTCCCGTTTCCGGGGAGCTTTTTGCTTCAGGTTAATGCCATCGTTATCCGGTCTGTTCAGGCTTTACCGCCCGCGTGATGCAGACGCATTCAACAAAGGAAAACTGTATGAACAAAGATCAGATGCTGGGGCGTAGTGAACGATTCAAGGCGCGGCTGAAACAGGAATGGGGCCGCCTGACCGATGACGAGGTGGTTGAGGCCGAGGGCAATATGGACGAGCTGGCCGCGCGGGTTCGCGAGAAATACGGTGATAGCCAGGAAAAGATTGCCGCTAAGATCAACGAACTGATGGACGAGGTGCGTAATGAAGAAGACTCCTGAGACCCCGGCTGTTCGTTGGGTGGCGATGGGGCTGGCTGCGGCAGGCCTGCTGTTTTTGTCGGCCTGTTCCGATTCGGATACGGCGGATGATGCCGGTGAAACGTTCGAAGAAACGGTAGAAGACGCCGTGGATGCCGTTGAAGAATCGGGCGATGAGGCACGCGGCTGGATCGAAGATCAGCGTGAGGGCGAAGACGAAATCCAGCGTGAGGAAGAAGAAAACGAGGAGCAATACGAAGACGAGTACTATGACGAGCACCGGGACGGAAACCCTATTCGTTTCGATTAGTCCGTAGTCGTTTGAACCAGAAGGCTGGGGCGCGGGTGGCCACGAGCGGGTGGTCATCCGCGCCCCAGCCTTTTTGTTTTTATGGGTCGTTTTAGATTGATCCCTGACTTTCGCCTTAACCTGAGTCAAAGTGGGTGTGCGCTTTGTCAATGATTGATGGCCGGGGCATGTAGATATCGGTGTAATTATGAATCGGTTCAACCATTGCGCCTTCCATGTAGCCTGGATTGAATCAAGAATCATCTCCGTTCCTTTGCCGTCCTCAAGCACGATTAGCAAATGAGAAGGAGATGAAGATGAAACGTTATCTGGCTGCCGGGGTTGCAGTATCGGCGCTCGTCCTGTTTGGTTCCCAGAGTGCGCTTGGACAGCAGGACCGTGACCGTACGACGCAGGAGCGCGACCGCACCACAGGCCTGTATATGGGTCTGGGTACGGGGTTCAGTTCATTGAAGAATGACAGCGACGAGGTCGCGGATTTTATTGGGTCCGGGACGTCGGACTACAGCATCGACGATGACGACAATGTCTGGCGCGGCTTTGTCGGTTACAACTTCAATCGCTATCTCGCGGTCGAGGGCTTCTATACCGATCTGGGCGAGGTGCACCTGCGGGGCGACCAGGACGGTGCCCATTCGAGCGTCCGCTCGACGGCCTACGGTGCCAGTGTGCTCGGGAAGTTGCCGATTGGCCCCTATGTAGAGGCCTTCGCGAAGGTCGGCGCGGCCAAGTGGGATGCGGACGTGCGCGGCAACCTGGGAGACGAGGGCCGTACGCTGCGCAGTCAGGACGGTTTCGATCCGGTCTATGGTGTCGGCATGCAGGTCAATCTGAACGCGTTCATGATTCGCGCGGAATACGAGCGCTATGACTTCGACAGCGACTACAAGATGGACGCCTTTACCGCGTCGCTGGGCTGGCGCTTCTAGGGGAGTGAAGGACGCTAAAAAAGCCTGACGGGTATCGGCGAGCAAGCCGATCCGGCTAGCCGGATCGTTTCGCCATGGCCCTGGGCAAAACAGGCACGCCGCCCCGGCGCTTTGCACAGGGGCGGCGTTTTGCCGTTTGCGACCAGCTGCCTGTCAAGCGGCCTTGGCCTTGGCCAGGCCCTGCTGGCGACCCGGGCGGGCCTCCTTGAGGGTCACCAGTTCCTCGGCGCTGGTGGGGTGCAGCGGAATGGTCAGGTCCAGGTCGCGTTTGGTGGCGCCCATGCGCACGGCCACGGCAAAGCCCTGCAGCATCTCGTCTACATGGGCACCAATCATGTGGATGCCGACGACTTTTTCATTCTCTTCGGCGCAGACCAGCTTCATCGCGACGGGCGGCACCTCGCCCTTGGCGAAGGCGCGGTCCAGGCCGCCGAACTGGGTCTCGTAGATGCGCACTGAATCACCGAAGCGCTCCACGGCCTGCGGCTCGGTCAGCCCGACCATGCCGGCGGTCGGGTGGGTAAAGGTGACCGTCGGGATCTGGTCGTAGTCCACGGGCACAGGGTTCGTCTCCGGGGCATACCAGTGATCTGCCAGTCGGCGACCGGCCGCGATGGCAACCGGGGTCAGCGGACCCTTGCCTATGATGTCGCCCAGGGCATAGATGCCGTCGACGCTGGTCGCCTGCCACTCATCCACCGGGACGGTGCCATCGCGGGCCAGTTTGACACCGGCGTCTTCCAGCCCCATGTCAGCGGTGGCCGGCTTGCGGCCAACGGCCCATAGCACTTTCTCGTACGGGCCCAGTTCCTGGCCGCCCTCGAGCTGGACGGTCACGGCGCCGGGTTTGCCGCCCAGGCCGGCGACCTTCACGCCCAGGTGGCGGTCGATGCCCTGGTACTCCATGTGTTGATCAAGCGCCTGCGAGACCATCGGGTCGAACATCTCCAGCACGCGGTCCTCCATCGCAACCACGTCGGTCTTCACGCCCATGGAGCGCAGCATGCCGGCCATCTCCAGGCCGATGTAACCGGCGCCGATCACGGCGATGGATTCCGGCAGTTCGGTCCACTCGAAGAAGTCGTCGGAGGTCGCGCCCAGTTCGGCCCCTTCCAGCGGCGGCACGATCGGGGCACCGCCCATCGCCAGCACGATCCGCTCGGCGGTGTATTCGGTGCCGCTGTCGCTGATCACCTTGTTCCTGTCGGTCAGGCGAGCGCGTTCCGGGATGTGGGTCACGCCCAGCTTCTCCAGGTGCCCGGCCCAGAACTGGTTCAGGTCTTTCAGCATGGCCTGGCGCTGGTTCGCCAGATCGGTGTAGCGGATGCCCTTGATCTCGACATCGACACCGAACTCGTGCGCCTGACGGGCCTGCGCAGCATGCTCGGCGGCATACCAGGTGAGCTTTTTCGGCACGCAGCCTTCGTTCACACAGGTACCGCCGAGCGGTTTCGGGTCGAACACGGCGACGCGCGCGCCGTGCGGGGCGGCGCGTTCCGCCACGGCCAAGCCGCCGCTGCCGCCGCCAATCACGATGATGTCGTAGTGTTCCATGTCGGTTCCTCGAAGGGTTCGGTGAAAATGGTACATAACGACCGCGTTCCGCGCGGTCGCCAGGGTCTGCCATCCGTGTCCGGACGTCCGCCTGTGCGGGCATCCGGACACGGATGGCCACCCATGTTCCGGGTGACCACCCGGGGCGGGACAGAACCCGCCCCGAGGGGCAGAGACGACTTATGCCGCCTTCTTCTCGCGGGAGATCCACTCCTGGAGATCTTCCGAGCCGCCGATGCGGTGGCCGCCCACGAACACCTGCGGGACGGTCATCGCACCGGTGGCGGCGCGCAGGCTGCGCAGGCTGGCGTCGCGGCCCAGCACGATCTCTTCATAGTCGAGACCGGCGTTCTCAAGCATCTCCTTGGCGCTGGCGCAGTACGGGCAGCCCGGCTTGGTGAAGACGACCACGTCTTCGGGGCAGGCCGCATCCGGGGCGACGTGGGCGAGCATGGTATCGGCGTCGGAGACCACGAAGGGGTCGCCCGGCTCGTCCGGCTCGATGAACTGCTTCTCGATCACACCGTCACGCACCAGCATGGAGTAGCGCCAGGAGCGGTGGCCGAAGCCGAGGTCGCTCTTGTCGACCAGCATGCCCATCTGCTCGGTGAACTCGCCGTTGCCGTCGGCGATGAAGGTCACGCGGTCGGCCTGCTGGTCAGCCTGCCAGGCCTCCATCACGAAGCCGTCATTGACCGAGATGCAGACGATCTCGTCGATGCCGTGCTTCTTGAGCACCGGCGCCAGCTCGTTGTAGCGCGGCACGTGGGCCGAGGAGCAGGTCGGGGTGAACGCGCCCGGCAGGGCGAAAACGACCACGTTGCGACCCTTGAACAGGTCTTCCGAGCGTACGTCGTTCCAGTCGTTGTCTTTGCGGCAGCGGAAGGTGACTTCCGGGACGCGCTGGCCTTCGCGATTTTCGAGTTCCATAAATACTCTCCTTATTAAATGGCGCTTGCTTGTCAGTCAGGGATGAAGATTTCTTTTCGGCCGGGGTAGTTCCCGGCTACGGGACCTAAGGTAAGGCCTGGCCATCGATTGATCCAGTTTTGTGTTTCTATTGTGTCATTAGTTTTCGACTATTGTGTATGCTTGACGTCACCCGGCCAAACCCGGAAGCTTGCCACCCCGATTCGAGTTCGCCTCGATTCGAGGACCGCGTTATGGTGGTCCGTATCAGTCCCCTCGCGACGACAGGTTGTGAATCCCGCCAGGCCCGGAAGGGAGCAACGGTAGCAGCTGCGTCGGGCGCCGGGGTGTGGCGGGTGCGGGCCACCACCCTTTTCCCTGCGGCCCCGACTCCTGCGGTGATGGCCCCGCACGCGGGCTCGCGAAAGACTGCACTGACGGGGGAGGCATGAGTCACCAGGTTCTGGCCCGCAAGTGGCGTCCCGGTCGTTTCGAGGACCTGGTCGGGCAACCGCATGTGGTGCGTGCTCTGGCCAATGCCCTGAGCGGGGATCGTCTGCACCATGCCTACCTGTTCGCCGGGACGCGCGGCGTGGGCAAGACCACGATCGCCCGTATCCTCGCGCGCTGCCTGAACTGCGAGACGGGCGTCACCCCGACCCCCTGCGGTGAGTGTCGCTCCTGCGTGGAGATCGCCGAGGGCCGGCATCTCGACCTGATCGAGGTCGATGCCGCGTCCCGCACCCGCGTGGACGACACCCGCGAGCTGCTGGATAACGTCTCCTATGCCCCGACGGCGGGGCGCTTCAAGGTGTACCTGATCGACGAGGTGCACATGCTCTCCGAGAAGAGCTTCAACGCCCTGTTGAAGACGCTGGAAGAGCCGCCGGATCATGTGAAGTTCCTGCTCGCCACGACTGATCCGCAGAAGCTGCCGGTCACCGTGCTGTCGCGCTGCCTGCAGTTCAATCTCAAGCCGATGCCGCCGGCGCTGATCGCCGAGCACCTGACGCGCATCCTCGAGGCCGAAGGCTTGCAGGCCGAACCGGGCGCGCTGCTGCGCCTGGGCGAGGCGGCCGAGGGTTCCATGCGCGACGCGCTGAGCCTGACTGACCAGGCCATCGCCTACGGCGGCGATCGCCTGACCGAGTCCGATGCCTGCGACATGCTGGGCCTGCTGCCGCGAACCCGCCTGACCGGCCTGCTGGACGCGGCGTTTTCCGGTGATGGTCCGGGCTTGATGCAGGGTCTGCAGGAGCTTACGGGGCTGGGGCCTGACTGGTCCCGCCTGCTGGACGAGCTGGCGGCCCTGGTGCATCGCGTGGCCGTGGAGCAGCTGGTTCGCAGTGCCGCCGGCGCGGACGGTGACGATGCCGCCGAACGCTGGGCGCGCGAGACCGCAGCTCGGGTGGATCCGGAAACCCTGCAGCTGACCTACCAGATCCTGATCCATGGAGCCCGCGATCTGCCCTGGGCGCCGGATGCGCAGATGGGCGTGGAGATGACCCTGTTGCGTCTGCTGGCCTTTCGGCCGGAAGGGCCCGGCGAAGGGGCCGTGCCCGTCGAGCGCCAGGGCGGGGCCCCGGCCGCACCGCAAGCTGGCCCGAGTGCGGGTTCGGCCCCGGCCCGGCCCGACACCACGGCGCGGTCGGCTCCGCCCCCCATCCCGGAGCCGCCGCGCGAGCGGGTTCAGGAGCGGGTGCGCGAGCCGGATCCCGGCCCGGATACCGGGCCGGCCGAGTCTGCGCCGCCACCCCGGGATGCCAAGCCTGTCATGCCCCCGGAGCCGGATTCCGGGCCCTTTGACTGGCATCGCTTTGCCGAAGGTCTGCCGACCGGCACGGTGCGCGAACTCGCGCTGCATGGCGAATTGCAGCAACTGGATGACGAAAGCGTCGTGATCGCCGTAGCCCCGGGTACGCTCTATACCGATCGAACCCGTACGCGCCTGAAGGAGGCCCTGGAGAAACGCCTCGGGCACTCGGTGCGGCTGGAGATTGTCGACCAGACACAGCCCTCGCAGGCCACGCCCGCTGCACGGCTTGCGGCAGACGCAGCGGAACGTCAGGCTAGCGCCGAAACGGCGATGCGCGAGGATCCGGTGGTACAGGCCCTGGGCGAGGCCTTCGGGGCCGAGCTGGGCGCGGTACGCATTCGCGAGGACCGTGCGGGTGACGAGCCGTCCGCGTCGCAATCGATTGAACGATAACCCCTGCGCAAGGCGCAGGGCAGGAGAGCGAAATCATGATGAAAGGTGGCATGGGTGGCCTGATGAAGCAGGCCCAGAAGATGCAGGAAGACATGCAGAAGATGCAGGCGGAGCTGGCCGAAATGGAGATCGAGGGCCAGGCAGGCGGCGGTCTTGTGAGTGTGCTCATGACCGGCAAGTACGCGGTGCGCCGGGTCAAGATCGACCCCAGCCTGCTGGAGGACGACCGCGACATGATCGAGGACCTGGTGGCCGCGGCCATCAATGACGCCGTGCAGAAGGTCGAGTCCACCACCCAGGAGCGCATGGGCAGCCTGACCGAAGGTATGGGCCTGCCGGCCGGGATGAAGCTGCCGTTCTGATCGCGTCTCCCTGGGTCGGAACCGGCGCTGCGCGCGATGGACGCTGAACTCGACGAACTGGTGCAGGCGCTGCGCTGCCTGCCGGGTGTCGGTGCCAAGTCCGCGCGGCGTATGGCGCTGCACCTGCTGGAGCGCGACCGCGACGGTGCGCGCCGGTTGGCACGGGCCGTCGATCAGGCGGTCGAGCGCGTCGGGCACTGCCAAGTGTGCCGCACGCTGACTACCGCAGAGGTATGTCCTCGCTGCGCGGATCCCGAGCGCGACCCGGGCGTGATCTGCGTGGTCGAGAGCCCGGGCGATGTGATGGCCATCGAGTCGGCGACCGACTTTGCCGGCCGTTTCCACGTGTTGCTCGGGCGGTTGTCGCCGCTGGATGGCATTGGTCCCGAAGAGCTGGGGCTGGATCAGCTGGAGACGCGCTTGCAGGAAGAGGGCGTACGCGAGCTGATCCTGGCGACCAATACCTCGGTCGAGGGCGAGGTCACTGCGCACTACCTCGCTGAAATGGCGGCGCGCCACGGCATTCGCGCTACGCGCATCGCGCAGGGCGTGCCGACCGGGGGCGAGCTCGAGTACATCGATGCGGGGACCCTGGCGCATGCCTTGTCGGGGCGCCGCGATTACTGATCGGGATCAGGTTTTCGGGATGCATTGAATGCATTACCGTTTCCTGATATAAACCCGCGCGTCGTTTAGGAGAACAAGATGGCTGACTGCATCTTTTGCAAGATCGTCGCGGGGGAGATCCCGGCGAAGGTCGTGTTCGAGGACGACCAGGTCCTGGCCTTTGAAGACCTGAATCCTCAGGCCCCGACGCATGTGCTGGTGATCCCGAAACAGCACATCGCCACCCTGAACGAACTGACCGCCGAGACGGCCCCGGTGATTGGGCACATGGCGCACGTGGCGGCACAGATTGCACGCGATCGCGGATTTGCGGAAAACGGTTATCGAACCGTGATGAACTGCAACCAAGACGGCGGGCAAACGGTCTACCATGTACACATGCACGTACTGGGCGGTCGCGCGCTGAGCTGGCCCCCGGGCTGATCGAGACAACACAACACGGACGATGCGGCGTGACGCGACGGAATCATCACGGTGAAGCCAGGCAAGCAGCGCGGGGCAACAGCCCGCAGCTGGCGCCTGCGCGTGTGCCGGTCGCGCTGGCACTGGCCGTCTTGTTCGGAGTGGCCGCCACCAGTGTGGCTCATGCCGACGATCGCTATTCCCTGACGTATACCCCCACCAGCACCGAGTCGACGCTTGGTGGGCCGGATCGCGTCGATGAAGAAGCCGAGTACGAATCCGAGAGCGGGACCGTGGTGGACCCGGTGGGCATGGAGCCGATCGGTGGCTCTGCCCGCTCCGCGCCCAACGTCCTGCCGATGACCGATCCGGAACCCGCCTCGGCGAGTCGCGACTGGCGCTATCAACTGACGCTGCGCACCGAGACCACTGGTGGCCTTCCGGGTGACGAGACCGGCATGGGCGTCCTCTCCAGCCGCCTGTTCGAGGTGGAAGGGGCTTACCACCAGCAGCTGGGCGCGGGTTTTGGTTATGGCTTGAACCTGGGGGTTGGTATGGAGACTCGTCCGGGCTGGTCGGACCTGGGCCCGGAGACTGAATCCACGGCCTATTTCACCGACCTCAGCTTCGGCCCCACCTTTGCGTCCGGGTCTGGCCGCTTTGACAGCCAGTTCCGTGTCGGCGTGCGCCAGTCACTGACGAGTGGAGACGATGCCCTCGGCTTCGGCTACGGGGGCCGTCATCGCGAGTTGGGTCGCAGCGCGGGGTATCTCAGCCTCGACAGTCGCCTGCGCCTGCAGAATCAGTCCGAGTTGTCGCTGAGCCTGTATTACGACGACTACTCGCTGAACACCTCAAGCGACTGGATGTCCGATCGCCTCGATTTCGAGAGTACCCGCGACTCTTCGTCGTCGGTGGTCGGCGTGGAGATGGGGCTGACGTTCTAGTCGCCTTCCCCTAGCGTTTCTCCAGCGTCCCCAGTAGGGCGGTCCAGGCCTCGAGCCGTGCCACGGGCAGGGTGCCTTGATCGACGGCCTCCCTTGCCGCGCAGCCGGGTTCGGACTGGTGCCGACAATTGCGAAATCGGCAATTGTCGGCAAGCGCTTCGATATCCGGAAACCCGCGCACCAGCGCATCGATGGATTCCAGTTCCGGCGTAAAGTCGCGCACGCCCGGCGAGTCGATCCAGGCGCCACCCCCTGTCAATGAATACCACTGTGCCGTGACCGTCGTGTGGCGGCCCTCGCCGGACACCGCGAGATCTCCCGTTTCCGGAAGCTTGATATCACCGCTGCCGTGGCGCTCCAGCAGCGCGGCGATCAGCGAGGATTTGCCCACCCCGGACTGTCCGATCAGGATGTTGGTATGCCCCCGGGCGGCCTCGGCGAGGGCGGATAGCCCGTACCCACTGCGGGCGCTGACATGCAGGGGGTCAAGGTCCAGGTGAGCGTAAGGGGCCAGCCAGTCCCCCGTGTTGGCGGGTCCCGCGTCCTGCTTGTTCACCAGGATCCGTGGCTGTGCGGGGAGGTTGTATACCGCAACCAGGAAACGGTCGATCAAGTACCGCGCCGGCATCGGGGAGGGCGCGATCACGATCCAGACGGTGTCGATGTTGGCCGCGATGACCTTGCGCCGGCCAAAGCCGTCCTGGCGCACCAAGGTATTGTCCCGGGCCAGGCGCCGCTGAACCTGCTCGCCGGTCGCATCCATCTCCACGCGATCACCGCAGGCGAGATCCTTCACCCGGCGGTGCAGCCGAATGCGGCGCGGCACCGCGTTCGCCGGCGCTGCGATGTCGGCCATCTGGTTGTGGCGGGCGTGAACCCGGCCGACCCGGCTCAAGAGGTCGGACCAGCCGGTGCCGTGCTGGTCACGCTGTTAGTCAAAGAGCGCATCGATGCGGGCGGCGCAGATCAAGTCGTTCTCCGTCAGGCCACCCACCGCGTGCGTCGAGAATTGCACCGAGCAACGGTTGTAGCCGACCGCCATGTCCGGGTGGTGATCCTCGACATGGGCGATCCAGGCCACCGCGTTCACGAACGCCATCGTCTCGTGAAAGTTCTTGAATTTGAAGCCGCGCTGGATGCTGCGGCCCGCCTCGTCGATGCCCCAGTGGCTGTCCAGCTGGCCGAGGCCGCGCTCGGCGTCCGCGCGCGACATCGGCTCGGTGAACCCTTCACAGGCTTGGCAGTGCTTGGTCTTCAGGTCACTCATCGAACTGGTAGTACTCCGCGTTCAGGTAGGCCACCACCGCCTCGATCTCGTCGTCGAACCAGTTGGTGCCCAGTTGTGCGTTGCAGTTGTTCACCTGCCGGACCAGGTGGTCATAGTCGCCAACGATCCGGTTGTCGCGCGTGTACAGGTCCGTACCGTCGCCACCGACCATGTCGGCATGACAGCTGATGCAGTTGTCCTGATGCAGGTTCTTGCCCTTCTGGATGTCGTCGGCCTGGGCGGTGCCCAGCGAAAAACCGAGGCCCAGGGCCGCAAGGCTTGAGATGATCAGTCGCATGATTCCCTCCTTTGTGGGGAATGGATCCGGCGGGGCCGTATGGCCCCCGAGACCTTGGCCGCGTTGCAGGTGAGCAAAACGGACAACGTCATCCTGGACCATGATGATAGACTTTGAGCGCACAGGAAAGGAGCGGGCATGGCAGCGAGCGCCGAAAACCTGATCTGGATCGATCTCGAGATGACCGGCCTGGATCCCCAGAACGACCGAATCATCGAGGTGGCCACCATCGTCACCGACAAGGAACTCAACATCCTGGCGGAGGGCCCGGTCCTCGCGATCTACCAGCCCGCCGACGTGCTGGATGCGATGGACGAATGGAATCGGCGCACGCACGGGGCCTCCGGCCTGATCGAGCGCATCCGCCACAGCAGTACGGACGCGGCCGCCGCCGAACGCGAGACGATCGACTTCCTGTCCGACTATGTGCCGAAAGGGGCCTCGCCGATGTGCGGGAACTCGATCTGTCAGGATCGGCGTTTCATGGCGCGCCTGATGCCGGAGCTGGAGGCCTATTTCCACTACCGTAACCTGGACGTCTCCACGCTCAAGGAGCTGGCCCGACGCTGGGCCCCCGACGTGCTCTCGAAGCTGCAGAAGAACGCCTCGCACCAGGCGTTGCAGGACATCCGCGACTCCATCGACGAACTTCGCGTCTACCGCGAACACTTCATCCAGCTGCCGCCCGCCGCCGCCCACGACTGATCGCGCTTCGTCGCGCCCTGCGCCGTTCAGGCTGGGCCTGGTTCGTCTTTCAGTGTTTACGGTGGTTTCGGTCCGCCGCCCGCCAAGCGCTCACTCGCGAGCGCGCCGCGCCCGTTGTTAATCAAAAACGGGCTTCTTTGCTCGTGCAAAGAAGTAACCAAGAAACACGCCCGGGATTCGCCCGGGAACCTTGCTCCGGACGCGCCAGGCCGGCGGCGCTGAAACTCGCTGCGCTCAGACAGTCAGCGCCCCGTGTCTATTATGAATCGTCCGGCCTGTCACGCCCTCCACAAGGGGCTCATATCGGGAGGGTAGGTCAAAACAGAAGGCGCTCCAGCGCCTGCCAAAAGTCCCGCGCTGTAGGGTGCGGTTGAGCGCAGCGAAACGCACCGTTCCGACGTTGGGGCAACCCTGATGCGATTCGCTGCGCTCATCACATCCTACGATGGGGTCTGGCGCCCGCTGGCGGGCGCGGCACGCCAGGGCCGCAGGCCGCGCGTGCCCAGGATGTCGGGACACCTTGCCTCCATCCATTGGCACGAACGTCAGGCCAGCCGTTGTCTTGACCTTATCCCCCCGTATGAAGCCCCTTGCGGAAGGGTCCTCGGGCCGGACGATTCAAAATAGAAACGGGGGCGCTGACTGTCTGAGAGAAGCCGGAATGTAGTGGTCAAGTGATTTCGGACACCTCGATCGGTGTTTCGGCTGTCCATTTTCGCTCGTAGGCGTTGGGCGACAGGTAGCCCAGGGTCGAGTGCCTTCGGCGCTCGTTGTAGAAGCCGACGATGTAGTCGGTGATGTCCCGGGTGGCCTCGCCGTGATTGGCATAGTCCCGTCGCCAGACGCGCTCCATCTTCAGGTTTAGGAAGAAGCGTTCGGCCACCGCATTGTCCCAGCAGTT
>NZ_KB906519.1:1575764-1622820 GCF_000381425.1 Thioalkalivibrio sp. ALRh | reverse complement strand
ATCTTGGATACGACGCCGGCGCCGACGGTGCGGCCGCCTTCGCGAATCGCAAAGCGCAGACCATCTTCCATCGCGATCGGGCTGATCAGCGACACGGTCATCTTCACGTTGTCACCCGGCATCACCATCTCGGTGCCTTCCGGCAGCTCCACCGAACCCGTCACGTCCGTCGTGCGGAAGTAGAACTGCGGGCGATAACCATTGAAGAACGGGGTATGACGACCACCCTCGTCCTTGCCCAGGATGTACACCTCGGCCTCGAAATGCGTGTGCGGGTTGATCGAACCCGGCTTGCACAGCACCTGACCACGCTGCACTTCGTCGCGCTTGGTACCACGCAGCAGAATGCCCACGTTGTCGCCCGCTTCGCCCTGGTCCAGCAGCTTGCGGAACATCTCGACACCGGTGACCGTGGTCTTCTGGGTGTCGCGGATACCGACAATCTCGATTTCCTCGCCCACCTTGACCACACCGCGCTCGATACGACCGGTCACCACCGTGCCGCGGCCGGAGATCGAGAACACGTCCTCCACCGGCATCAGGAAGTCGCCGTCCACGGCGCGTTCCGGCTCCGGAATCCAGGTGTCCATCGCTTCGACCAGCTTGTAGATCGCCGGCGCGCCCACTTCGCTCTCGTCACCTTCCAGCGCCTTCAGCGCGGAACCGGTGACCACCGGGGTGTCGTCGCCCGGGAAGTCGTAGGAAGACAGCAGGTCGCGCACTTCCATCTCGACCAGCTCGAGCAGCTCGGGGTCGTCGACCATGTCGGCCTTGTTCAGGAACACCACGATGTACGGCACACCAACCTGACGCGCCAGCAGGATGTGCTCGCGGGTCTGCGGCATCGGGCCATCGGCCGCGGACACCACCAGAATCGCGCCGTCCATCTGCGCCGCACCCGTGATCATGTTCTTCACGTAGTCCGCGTGCCCAGGGCAATCCACATGCGCGTAGTGACGAATGTCGGATTCGTATTCCACGTGCGCCGTGGCAATCGTAATCCCGCGCGCCTTCTCTTCCGGCGCATTGTCGATCTGGTCAAACGCACGGGCTTCACTGCCGTACTTCTTGCCCAGCACCGCCGTCATCGCCGCCGTCAGCGTGGTCTTGCCATGGTCCACATGACCAATCGTCCCCACATTCACATGCGGCTTCTTACGCTCGAACTTTTCCTTGGACATCTCTCGCTTCCCCGGATCGTGACGCTTTCACAAGCGACGCAGGTTGTACGCTGACTTACACAAAATTGGAGCTCATGACCGGATTCGAACCGGTGACCTCTTCCTTACCAAGGAAGTGCTCTACCGACTGAGCTACATGAGCCTGACTTACCTGGCCAGGGCCGGACCCGAACCGTTCGGATCAACTGGAGCGGGTGATGGGAATCGAACCCACATCATCAGCTTGGAAGGCTGAGGTTCTACCATTGAACTACACCCGCAGAACCCTGGCTTGCCGAACCACCGCCCGCTACAGGCCGCTGGCTTGAAAACCCGATGGTGGAGGGAGGAGGATTCGAACCTCCGAAGGCTGAGCCAGCAGATTTACAGTCTGCCCCCGTTGACCGCTTGGGTATCCCTCCTCGATCAAGCCGCGTATTCTGAACCAGCGCGAAGCACAGCGTCAAGCAGGGATTGCATCCCGCTCGCAGATCACGCGGACACGCGCGCGTGTCACTCATTATCTGCCTATGATTTCCGGTCATACGGTGCGCCTGACGGTTTCCATTCCACGACAGACGCACGTAGAGTGTGCCTATTCAGGATTTGAAGATTCGCGCGTAGAGGCCCATGCCCAACACGACAACGGCGCCCCGCCTGCCGGGTCTGGCCAAGCGTCTCGTGGACGCCGGCCTGATTGCGGAAGATATCGCTGCCCAGATCGCCGAGGAATCGCGCGCTCAGCAGACCCCTTTGATGCCCCTGCTGGCCAGCAAGGGGCAGGTCTCCGAGGCTCGCCTGGCCGAGGCCGCGGCCGAGGAGTTCGGGCTCCCGGTACTGGATTTGTCGTGCTTTGATCCCGACCTGCTGCCCAAGGATCACCTGAACGAGAAGCTGATCCAGAAACACCACGCCCTGCCGATCATGCAGCGCGGCAACCGCCTGTATATCGCGGTCTCCGACCCCACCAACCTGGGGGCCACCGACGAATTCAAGTTCGCTACCGGGATGCCGGTGGAGGCCGTACTGGTCGAGGGGCACAAGCTCGACCGCCTGATCGAAAGCGCCCTGAGCGCTGCCTCGTCGCTGATGGACGATCTGGGCGACGACGACCTGGAGAACCTGGCCATCGAATCGGGTGGCGGCGATGACGGCGACACGTCGGATGCCGGGGACGCGGTGGACGACGCACCCGTGGTGCGCTTCGTCAACAAGGTGCTGATGGACGCCATCAACCGCAAGGCGTCGGACATCCACCTCGAACCGTTCGAGAAGGATTTCCGCGTGCGCTTTCGTATCGACGGCGTGCTGCACGAGATCGCCCACCCGCCGAACACCCTGGCGCCACGCATCACCGCGCGGGTCAAGGTCATGTCACGCATGGACATCGCGGAGCGGCGGGTCCCGCAGGATGGACGCATCAAGCTGAAGCTCTCGCGCACGCGCGCGATCGATTTTCGTGTCAGCACACTGCCCACGCTGTACGGCGAAAAGATCGTAATGCGTATCCTCGACCCGAGCAGCACCCAGATCGGGATCGATCAGCTCGGCTACGAGGAACACCAGAAGGAGGCCTACCTCCAGGCGCTCAAGCGACCCTACGGGATGATCCTGGTCACCGGCCCGACCGGCTCGGGTAAAACGGTGTCGCTGTACACCGGCCTCGGGATCCTGAACACGGCCGACCGCAACATCTCCACCGCGGAAGACCCCTCGGAAATCAACATGCCCGGGGTCAACCAGGTCAACGTGAACCCGAAGGTCGGGCTGACCTTCGCCAGCGCGCTGCGCGCCTTCCTGCGTCAGGATCCGGACGTGATCATGGTGGGCGAGATCCGCGACCTCGAGACCGCGGAGATCGCGATCAAGGCGGCGCAGACAGGGCACCTGGTGCTCTCCACGCTGCATACCAACGATGCCCCGCAGACCCTGACCCGACTGGCGAACATGGGGGTACCGCCCTACAACATCGCCTCCTCGATCCTGCTGATCATCGCGCAGCGCCTGGCGCGCCGACTGTGCACGAACTGCAAGGAACCGGAGGATCTCCCGGAGGAGGTCCTGCGCAAGGAGGGCTTCACCGACGCCGACATCCAGGCCGGGGTAACGGCGTATCGCGCGGTGGGCTGCGATCAGTGCACCAACGGCTACAAGGGGCGGGTCGGCATCTATCAGGTCATGCCGATCAGCGAAGAGATGCAGCGCGGGATTCTGGAGGGCTACAACTCCATGCAGCTGGCTCAGCAGGCCGCAAAGGAAGGAGTCGAGGATCTGCGCCGCGCCGGCCTGGTAAAGGTTCTGGCGGGGATGACCAGCCTCGAGGAAGTTAACCGCGTGACCAAGGACTAGGGAGACGCCGGAAGGGCTCCGGTTCGGGTCACCAACACAGGGGGACAGTAGATGGCCGATTCCGGGACAATCTACGCTTGGGAAGGACTGAACAAGAACGGCGACCGGGTCAAGGGCGAGACCCCGGCCGACAGCGAAGCCGTCGCACGCTCCGAACTGCGCAAGAACGGCATCAATGTCGTCAAGATTCGCAAGAAGCCGAAGTCGCTACTCTCCGGGGGCAAGAAGAAGATCGTCCCCGCGGACATCGCCTACTTCCTACGGCAGATGACCACGATGCTGCAATCCGGCGTGCCGCTGGTACAGGCCTTCGAGATCGTCGGCCGCGGCAACGAGAAGCCGGCGATGCGCGATCTCGTGCTCAAGCTCAAGGCCGACGTCGAGGGCGGCGAGACCTTTGCCGCCGCGCTGGCCAAGCAACCCAAGTACTTCGATGATCTGGTGGTCAACCTGGTCGAGGCCGGCGAGCAGGCGGGGACGCTCGAGACCCTGCTGGACAAGGTCGCCACCTACAAGGAAAAGACCGAGGCCCTGAAGGCCAAGATCCGCAAGGCCATGTTCTACCCGGCGGCGGTCATTGTGGTCGCAATCGTGGTTACGGCCATCCTGCTGATCTATGTGGTCCCGCAGTTCGAGGCGCTGTTCCAGGGTTTTGGTGCGGACCTGCCGGTCTTCACCCGCATGGTGGTCGACCTCTCGGATTTCGTGCAGTCCTGGTGGTGGCTGATCCTCGCGATCATGGTCGCGATCGGCTTCGCCTTCGTACAGACCCGGCAACGCTCACCCCGGTTTGCGCGTTTTCTCGATATCGCAATCCTGAAGGCCCCGGCCTTCGGTCCGATCCTGCGCAAGGCCGCGATCGCCCGCTTCGCGCGGACGCTGTCCACGATGTTTTCGGCCGGTGTACCGCTGGTCGATGCCCTCACCTCGGTCTCCGGCGCCACGGGCAACGCGCTGTATCGCGAGGCCACGCTGCGCATGCGCGACGAGACCTCGGCCGGGGCACAGCTGCAGTGGTCGATGCGCAATACCGGGGTCTTCCCCAACATGGTCGTGCAGATGGTCGCGATCGGCGAGGAATCCGGCTCGCTGGACTCGATGCTGGCGAAGGTCGCGGACTTCTACGAGGCCGAGGTGGACAACGCCGTGGACAGCCTCTCGAGCCTGCTGGAGCCCCTGATCATGGTCGTACTCGGCGTACTGGTCGGCGGCCTGGTGATCGCGATGTACCTGCCCATCTTCCAGATGGGTCAAGTCATCTAGGGAAGCCCTGACCAATGTACACACTCGCGTTGGTACCCCAGGTTTTCCGAGACAAGGCGCGCCGTGCAGCGGGTAGTGGTTCTACCCGCAAGCGGCGCAACGCAGGATCGGGGAACCTGGGGTTCCAACCCCACCAATCATTCAATGCAGGGGCTCGGCCGCTTTTGCGCGCGCACGGCGTTGCGGCTCCCTTGTGCAGAATGACTGCACGGCAGTCGCCGCGCCTTGTTCGCACGCAAAAGCGACTCGAGCGCGAGCGTGCACATTGGTCAGGGCTTCCCTAGGATGCTCGGCACGGAAGAACTCCTGCCCCTGTCCTGGGCAATCGCGGTCGCAGCGGTATTCGGGCTGCTGATCGGCAGCTTTCTGAACGTGGTCATCGCCCGGCTGCCGGTGATGCTGGAGCGCGGCTGGAACGCCGAGGCACGCGCAATCCTGGAACAGGAGCCCCCGGCGGACGACACCCCGTTCGACCTGCTGCGCCCGCGTTCGCGCTGTCCCCAGTGCGAGCGGCCGATCCGCTCGTACGAGAACATCCCCGTGCTCAGCTTCCTCTGGCTGCGCGGGCGCTGCCCTGGCTGCGGCACGAGCATCAGCTGGCAGTATCCGCTGGTCGAGATCCTCACCGCAGTCCTGTTTGCCCTTACCATCTGGCACTTCGGAGCCGACACGACGGCGCTGCTGGCGCTGATCTTCACCGGCGTTCTGATCGCCGCCGCCGGGATCGACGCGCGCACCACCCTGCTCCCGGACCAGCTGACCCTGCCGTTGCTCTGGCTGGGGCTGCTGGTCAATATCCCGGGCACCTTCACCGATCTGCAGTCGGCCGTGATCGGAGCGACCGCCGGTTACCTGGTGCTTTGGCTGATCTTTCACGGCTTCCGCCTGGCCACCGGGAAGGAGGGCATGGGGTATGGCGACTTCAAGCTGCTCGCCGCACTGGGCGCATGGCTCGGCTGGCAGGCCCTGCCGGTAATCCTTCTGCTGGCTTCCCTGGTCGGGGCGATCGTCGGCATCCTGCTAATCCTGCTGCGCGGGCGCGACCGCAACATCCCGATCCCGTTCGGGCCGTATCTCGCGGCCGCCGGGTGGCTGGCACTGATCTGGGGCGATACGCTGGTGGCGTTCTACTTCCCACAGGGGCTCTAGTGTCATGCGGCGGGTCGGACTGACAGGCGGGATTGGCTGCGGCAAGAGCCGCGTCGCCGGGTTGTTTGCCAGCCTGGGGGTACCGGTGCTCGACGCCGACCGGATCACCCGCGAACTGCAAGAGCCGGGACACGACCTGCATGCCGCGATCGTTCAACAGTTCGGACCAGGGGTACTCGATGCGCGGGGACGCCTGGATCGCGGGGCCCTGCGCACACGGGTCTTCGCACAACCCGACGAGCGCAAGGCGCTGGAGGCGCTGGTCCACCCCGCGGTGCACGCAGAACTGGAACGCCGTCTGCGTGATCTGCCAGACACCAACGGCTATGCGCTGATCGTGGTGCCGCTGCTGTTCGAGGCCGGGTGGGAGCACGAGTTCGACCCGGTCATCGTGGTCGACTGCAAGCCGGAGGAACAGCTCGAGCGCGTCACCCATCGCGATGGCCGCACCCCGGCCGAGGTGCAGGCCATCATGGACTGCCAGTTGAGCCCGGACGAGCGCCGCCAGCGCGGCGACCGGGTGATCACGAACGACCGCACGACCACGGACGAGGATCTGCGCCAGCAGGTGTCCGGCCTGCACGATGAGCTGCGAGCCGTAACGGGGCATGGCTAGCCACATGCATCCGGGCCGCAATAAGGGGAGAGATTGCGCACCGACTCCGATTGCTGACAAGGACGGGTGGAAAGTCGCCCCCTGAATACTGGATACTGCCAAGGTCGTGTTGCCCCGCAACACCGAGAACCCAAGCCGGACGGGCCGCCCGTGACCCAATTGCTCACCTTCGAACAACCGCTGCACGAACGCGTGCGACTGCTGTTGCGTCTGGAGGCGCTGGCCCAGCGGTTCGGGGATGCCCTGGAGTCCGGCCGGCCTTTTGACCACCATGAGGCCCTGGTCTCGCTGGTCGACATCTATGCCCTGGTCACCCGCGTCGACATCAAGCGCGAACTGATGGGCGAGATCGAGCGCCAGACTGCCAACCTCAACCGACTCACGCACCAGCCGGGCGTCGACCCGGAGCGGTTCACCGAGACCATGCAGGCGCAGAAACGCCTGCACTCCGCCCTGGAAGAACAGGCCGGGGCGCTGGATCATCGGGTGCGTGGCAACGAATTCTTCAACAGCGTGCGCCAGCGCATGGCGCTACCCGGCGGGGCCTTCGATTTCGACCTGCCGATCTACCATCACTGGCTGGCCCAAAGCTCCCCGGAGCGCACCGCACTACTGCTGGAATGGTTCGAGCCATTGAACACGGTAGCCGAGGCGACCATCCAGGTCCTGTCCTATATGCGCCGCTCCGGGCGCTCGGAGTCCGCCATCGCCGAAGACGGCTATTTCGAACGCAGCCTGGACACGAGCCATGCATGGCAGCTGATCCGGGTCAGTGTCGATCCCGATCTGGGGTACTACCCGGAGATCAGCGCAGGACGCCAGCGCTTCACGGTACGTTTTTTCTCGCCCGAGGATTTCCGCAGCCGCCCCATCCCCGCCGCGCAGGACATCGAATTCCGGCTGTGCTGCTGTGCCCTGTAAGCGAGTTTAACGGATTCACTTCTCAAACCGCCGCTTCACCGGCCTCCATGCCCAGCAACCCCCGGATGGCCGCGATCCCCTGGGCTCCACAGGTCCGCGCCTGATCCAGATCGGACGCACGCATCCCGCCCAGGGCATAAACCGGGACACCGGCCTCGCGCACCTGCGCGGCGAATTGCGCCCACCCCATCCCCGGCACGCCGGGGTGGGAGACCGTGGAATGCACCGGACTCAGGACAGCCAAATCCAGCCCCAGCCGGGCGGCCTCAGCCAGCCCTTCGGCGTCATGCACCGAAGCCGCAACCAGACCCGAAACCGAAGGGCGTTCGTCCAGCGCACGCCAGCGCCGCTCGGGGAGATGCCATCCGATACCGGACAGGTCCGCGACCCACTCCCAGGGCGCGTTGGCCAGCAGCGGTATCCCGCGAGCGCGGGCAAATCTGTGGAGTGGTTCGACCAAGGCGCGGTAGTCCGCCCGCCCCAATGACGGCGCCCGGACCTGCAGCATCGCGCCGTCCATATCCACCAGCGCTGCCTGGACCTGCTCAACCACGGCCGGGATCTCGGCCCGCACCGCAGGGGATGGCGTAATCAAGTAGCGCTGCGGCAGGACCAGGGCCTGGAACATCGGGTGATTGGCAGCGGGGAAATCCGCGGGGTCCAGGGTGGCCGGGTCGCGCCAGGCCCATTCCTGCCCCTCGCGGCCATGCACCTCGCCGGACCAGTCCGTTACCCGGAACACGCGCAGGGCCACGGAACACTCGGCAAAGTCATGGCGCACAGTCAGACACTGAACCCCGGCGCGCACGACAATCCCCAGCTCTTCGTGCAACTCGCGCACCAGCCCGGCAAAGGCGCTCTCGCCGGCATCGATCTTGCCGCCCGGAAACTCCCAATAGCCAGCCAGGTGCCGGCCGGCCAGACGACGGCTGACCAGCACGCGGCCCTCGGCATCGAGGACCAGCCCCACCGCAACCTCCAGCGGCGGAGTGGTACCGACCGGCTCAGGACCGGTATTCGGCATTGATACGGACGTACTCGTGGGAGAAGTCGCAGGTGTACTTGCGGGCCACGGCCTGTCCCCGGCCCAACGCGATCCGGATTTCGATCTCGTCCTGCGCAAAGGCCTGCTGCCCGGCCGCTTCGGTGTAGTCCGGGGAACGCCCGCCGCCGCGGACAATCTCGACGCCATTGACGGTGATGGCGACCTGCTCGATCACCAGGTCCGCGACGCTGGCGCGGCCGACCGCGGCCAGGATGCGCCCCCAATTGGGGTCGGAAGCGAACAGGGCGGTCTTGACCAGCGGCGACAGGGCCACGGTCTCGGCCACCCGGGCGGCTTCGGCCTCGTCACGGGCCGACTCCACCGCCACGGTCACGAACTTGGTCGCCCCCTCGCCGTCGCGCACGATCGCCTGCGCGAGCTCCAGGCACAGATCTCCGAGTGCGCGCATGAAGGTCTCGCGGTCCTCGGCCGTTGCCAGCGTCGCACTACTGGCGCCCGAGGCCATGCAGACGACCGCATCGTTCGTGGAGGTGTCGCCATCCACCGTAATGGCGTTGAAGCTGGCCCCATTCGCTTCGCGCAGCAAAGGCAACAGTTCGGCTTCGGTGATGGCGAGATCGGTCCCGATGAACCCGAGCATCGTGGCCATGTTCGGGTGGATCATCCCGGAGCCCTTGGCGATCCCGGTCAGCGTCACGGTACCGCCCGAGAGCTCGATACGGCGACTGCCGCCCTTGAGCACGGTATCGGTGGTCATGATCGCGCGGCCCGCCTGCATCCAGCCATTCGGTACCAGCGCCGCATGCAGTGTGGGCAGGGCCTTGGTGATCCGCTCGACCGGTAGCGGCTCGCCGATCACGCCGGTGGAGAAGGGCAGCACCGCGCGGACATCACCACCGACCACTGCGGCGACCGCCTCGCAGCAGGCCCGCGCAGCGGCCAGCCCCGGCTCCCCCGTTCCCGCATTGGCGTTGCCCGCGTTAATCAACAGCCAGCGGCCAGGGCGCGCGGACTGGTGTTCACGGGCCACGACGACCGGGGCGGCGCAGAAGGCGTTGGTGGTATAGAGCGCGGCAATGGTGGCATCCGCGCCGGCATCGATCAGCACCAGGTCGTCGCGCCCGGCATAGCGGATGCCCGCCGCGGTAGTCGCCAGACGGATACCGGGCACCGGCAGCAATGTGTCCGGTGGTTGCAGCCCAACGGCCATATTCACGTGCTCCCGTATACGTTCAGAGCTTGCCGTGGCACTGCTTGTACTTCTTGCCCGAACCGCACCAGCAGGGCTCGTTGCGGCCGAGCTTGGGGCCCTCGCGACGATAGGGGGTGTCACCACTGGCCACCGGCTCGCGCTCCTCCGCCCCGGCGTCCAGCGCACTGTCCGGGTTCTCGTGCTGGAAGTTCATGTCGGACTCGGCCGGGGCCTTTTTCTTCGGCTGCAGCGCCTCGACCTCTTCGGGCGAGCGCAGCTGGATGCGCAGCAGATACTTGATCACGTCGTGCTTGATGCGTTCCAGCAGGGACTGGAACATCGCGAAGGCTTCCTTCTTGTATTCCTGCTTCGGGTTGCGCTGGGCGTAGCCTCGCAGCCCGATGCCCTGGCGCAGATAGTCCATCGCGGCCAGATGTTCCTTCCACTGGGTATCCAGCACCTGCAGCATCATGTCGCGCTGCAGCCGGTTCATCGTGGTCTCGCCCAGCTGCTCGCGCTTGCCGGCAAGAAGCGTGCGGGCGTGCTCGATGATCCGTTCGCGCAGCGGCTCTTCGTGCAGGTCGTCCTCATCCTCCAGCCACTGCTTCACGGGCAGATCGATCCCGAATTCGCCGTTGAGTGCCTGCTCCAGACCCTCGACGTCCCACTCGTCCTCGATGGAGCCGGGCGGGATGTACTCGCTGATCTGGGCATTGACCACGTCATTGAGCAAGGCCTCGATCGTGTCGCTGATGTCCTCGGTGGTCAGCAACTCGGCGCGCTGTTCGTAGATCACCCGCCGCTGGTCGTTGGCGACGTCGTCGTACTCCAGCAGCTGCTTGCGGATGTCGAAGTTGTGCGCCTCGACCTTGCGCTGGGCATTCTCGATCGCGCGCGAAACCCAGGCATTCTCGATCGCCTCGCCCTCCTTCATGCCCAGGCGTTGCATCAGCCCGCGCACGCGCTCGGAGGCGAACACCCGCATCAGGTTGTCTTCCAGCGAGAGGAAGAAACGGCTGGAGCCCGGGTCGCCCTGACGCCCGGAACGGCCGCGCAGCTGGTTGTCGATGCGGCGGGACTCGTGGCGCTCGGAGCCGATGATGTGCAGACCACCGGACTCGAGCACGGCATCGTGGCGCTTCTGCCAGTCCGCCTTGATCTGCTCGCATTTCGCGGTGTCGTCCAGGTCCACTTCGGCCAGCTCGGCGTCCAGCGACCCACCCAGCACGATGTCAGTCCCGCGGCCGGCCATGTTGGTGGCCAGCGTGATCGCGCCCGGGCGTCCGGCGTGGGCAATGATCGCGGCCTCGCGCTCATGCTGCTTGGCGTTGAGCACCTCGAACTTGATCCCGGTCTTTTTCAGCGCCTGGGCCAGGCGCTCGGAGCTTTCCACGGAAGCGGTACCCACCAGTACCGGCTGTTTCCGTTCGACGCACCACTGGATCTCCTTGATGATCGCCTCGTACTTCTCTTCCTGGGTCAGGTAGACAAGATCCTGCATGTCGTCCCGCACCAGCGGCTTGTTGCCGGGCACCACGACAACCTCGAGGCCGTAGATCGTCTGGAACTCGTAGGCCTCGGTGTCCGCAGTACCGGTCATGCCGGCCAGTTTCTCGTACAGGCGGAAGTAGTTCTGGAAGGTAATCGAGGCCAGGGTCTGGTTCTCGCGCTGGATTGGCACGCCTTCCTTCGCCTCGATCGCCTGGTGCAGACCCTCGGACCAGCGCCGACCACCCATGATGCGGCCGGTGAATTCGTCGATGATCTGGACCTTGTTGTCACGCACCAGGTAGTCCACGTCGCGGTGGAACAGGGCGTGGGCGCGCAGCGCGGCATTCAGGTGATGCAGGACCTGGATCGCGCCGGCGTCATACAGGGACTGGTGCTCTTCCAGCAACCCCTCCTCGCGCAGCAACTGCTCGGCCTTCTCGTGCCCATCCTCGCTCAGAAAGACCTGCTTGGCCTTCTCATCGACGTAGTAGTCGCCCTCGCTCTCCTCGTCTTCCTGACGAGTGAGCTGGGGCGGGAGCTTGTTCATCCGCTCGTACAGTTCGGAGCTGTCACCACTGGGACCGGAGATGATCAGCGGGGTCCGCGCCTCGTCGATCAGGATCGAGTCAACCTCGTCGACCACCGCGAAATTGAGACCGCGCTGCACCCGCTGGTCGGCGGAGAACGCCATGTTGTCGCGCAGGTAGTCGAAGCCGAACTCGTTGTTGGTGCCGTAGGTGATATCCGCGGCATAGGCCTCGCGGCGGGTCACCGGACGCAGGTGGTCCATCCCGCCTTCTTCGGCCTTGTACTCGGGGTCGTACAGATACGAGGCGCTGTCCACGCCCAGCCCGCCGGAGGAGTTGACCACGCCAACGCTCAACCCCAGGGCGTGATACAGCCGGCCCATCCACGCGGCATCGCGGCGGGCCAGGTAGTCGTTGACCGTGACCACGTGCACACCATCGCCGGACAGGGCGTTGAGGTAGGTAGGGAGCGTGGCGACCAGGGTCTTGCCTTCACCGGTACGCATCTCGGCGATGCGCCCGTCGTTCAGCACCATGCCACCGATCAGCTGCACGTCAAAATGGCGCATGCCAAGGGCATGCACACTCATGGCTCGGCAGACCGCAAAGGCCTCCGGCAGCAGCTTGTCGATGGACTCGCCGTCCTGGGCGCGCTTGCGCAGCTCCGTGGTCTTGTGTTCCAGCTCCTGGCGCGGCAGGGCCTCGGTGGCTTCCGCGAGGGCGTTCACCTGCTCGACCTGCTTGCGATAGCGCTTGATGATGCGGTCGTTGCGACTGCCGAAGAACTTCTGTACGAGCTGCTTGACCATAGGGATCCGCTTGAGGGGGCTTGTATTAAGAGCCAGCCGTTGTCCGAAACCTATCTAGGATAAACCATCCGCCCACCACCTGCGCGGGGGGGCGGGTGCCGGAGAGGGTTTCGGATTCAGTCGTCGCTGGGCAGGAAGTCGTAGGGGTTAACGGCCTGGCCCGCCTTGAGGACTTCGTAGTGCAGGTGCGTATCCGTGGCACGGCCCGTGCGGCCCATGCGCGCAATGGTGTCGCCGGCATCCACGCGCTGCCCCGGCTCCACCAGCAACTCCGAGTTGTGCGCGTAGCGGGTGCGCAGACCACCCCCGTGATCGATCTCGACCATCTTGCCGTAGGCATCGCGCTTGCCCGAGAACACCACGATTCCACCACCCGCGGCCCGGATATCCGAACCATGGCTGCCGGCGAAGTCCATGCCGGAATGGAAGCGCCGGGCGCCGGTAAACGGGTCATTGCGGTACCCAAAGGCCGAGCTGATCCAGGCCTCGTCGTCGACCGGCATCAACTGCGGGCGCAGGGCCTCGCGCGAGGCATCCTCGCGCAGTGTGTCGTCGATCAGGGCCACCGAAGCCTGGTGTCGATGGAGCAGGCGCTCCAGGGCGTAGAGGCGCTCATCCATCGCAATGGGTGAATCCGGGCCCTCCAGTTCGGGGCCACCCTGCCCCCCCATCGCGGGCATCAGCTCGGACAAATCCAGGTCAAGGCTCTCACCCACCGAGCGCATGCGCAGGTCGACGCGGGCGAGCTGGCGTTCGAGGACCACCACCCGTTCGGCCAGGTGTTTCAGGCCCTCGTGCGCAACCTCGCGCTCGGCGGCCTCGATCACCGCCTGGTCGCTTCCCGGTACCACCGGTACCTTGATGACCTCGCGCTGCTGCTGTCCCACCCAGTAGGCGGCGGCGACTGCGGCCACGACCAGGGCGAGCAGGGTTACGGAAAGGACAAGGGTGATGCGAAACGGGAGGCGGGTACAAAGGCCATCCGGTCGTAGTACGATCAGTTGCATGCGTTTCTCAATTACTCTTGTACTGTCGGGCTTCGTGGAGGCACGTCGATGATGCCGCGCCCCGCGAACCGCTTTGTCGCGGCGAATCTGAGCGTCCTCAGCGACCGCGATCGGGAGCTGGAACGCGCCCTCGCCCCACTGGTGGGGGAGGAGCTACAGCGCGGACGCCTGGCGCTGACCCGGCAGGGAGAGACCCTGATCGCGGTCTGCGCCGATCGCCCACTGGCGACCGAGATCCGCTTCCAGCAGCGCGAGCTGCTCAAGACGCTCGCGGCGGCCGGCATCGAAGGCACCACCGAGGTGCGCATTCGACTCGACAGCACGCCACGTGCACCGCAATCCAAACCGGTCGCGGTTCAACGCGAGATCCCGGAGTCGGCCCGCTCGCTACTGATGCAGACCGCGCGCTCGATCGGCGACCCGGAGTTGGCCGGGGCGCTGGAACGCCTGGCGGCGCTACCGCCGCAGGGGCGCTAGCCCCCGCAGCGCAGGACAGGACCGCCCTAACTGCCAGCGATCGTGGGCGCCAGCTGCCCGAAGGAGATCGGCAAGCGCTCCGAGGGGTCCTCGAAGGTGACCTTTTCCCAGGCCGTCTCGTCCGCCGCGAGCTGGCGAATCAGCTGGTTGTTCAGCGCATGCCCGGACTTGTGCCCGGTAAACGCGCCGATCAGGCTGTGCCCCAGCAGGTACAGATCACCGACCACGTCGAGGATCTTGTGTTTGACCAGCTCGTTGTCGTAGCGCAGGCCGTTCTCGTTCAGGATCTTGTAGTCATCGAGCACCACCGCGTTGTCCAGGCTGCCACCCAGCGCCAGCTGGTTGGCGCGCAGGGCCTCGATATCGCGCATGAACCCGAAGGTCCGGGCACGCGAGACCTCCTTCACGAAGGAGGTGGACGAGAAGTCCAGCTCGGCGCGCTGGCTTCCGTCGGTAAACATCGGGTGTTCGAAGTCGATGCAGAAACCGACCTTGAACCCGTCATAGGGGTCGAAGCGCACCCATTTGTCGCCCTCGCGGACTTCCACGCTGCGCTTCACCCGGATGAATTCCTTGGGGGCGTCCTGTTCCTTGAGCCCGGCGGACTGCAACAGGAACACAAACGGTCCGGCACTGCCGTCCATGATCGGGACCTCGGCGGCACTGACATCCACGTGCAGGTTGTCGATGCCCAGCCCCGCGATCGCGGAGAGCAGGTGTTCCACGGTCGAGACGCGCACGTCTCCCTTTACCAGCGTTGTCGACAAACGCGTGTCGCCCACGTTCTCCGCCCGAGCCGGGATCTCGACGACGGGATCCAGATCGCTCCGGTGGAAGACGATCCCGGTATTCACCGGCGCCGGTCGCAGCGTAAGCACGACCTTTTCCCCGGTATGCAGCCCCACGCCTGTGGCCCGGATGCTGTTCTTGAGCGTTCTTTGTCGAATCAACGCGTATAACCTCTTGCTTTTTCAGGTGCAAAGTGGAGCCCGGGGCCCTCCCGGGCTCCTCATGCACACAACGATTACCGCATTATTGCAAGTTTCCGCCCTCCCTGCATGCGGCCCCCTGCTCAGTCGGCTTGTTTGCGCAGAAAGGCCGGGATATCCAGCACATCAATGCCTTGCTGCTGGTTGTAGTCGACCGCGAGGTTGTCCCCGCCGCGACGCTTCACCGTCGGCTGGTCGAGGTCCACCTCGACGTCGGAGCCGACCGCACGCTTGGGCTGGGCATCGACCACACGCACCTGCGGGCGTTCCTGCTGGGCCGTCTGGGCACCGAGGCCGGTGGCCACCAGGGTCACGCGCAGTTCGTCACTCATCTCGGGGTCGATCACGGTACCGACCACCACGGTCGCATCCTCGGACGCCAGGGCTTTCACGGCCTCGCCGACCTCCTCGAACTCGCCGATTCCGACATCCATGCCCCCGGTGACGTTCACCAGGATCCCGCGGGCACCGGAGATATCGACATCCTCCAGCAGCGGGCTGGCGATCGCGGCCTCGGCGGCCTGACGCGCACGGTCTTCGCCGGTACCGGTGCCGGTACCCATCATCGCCATACCCATCTCGCGCATCACGTTGCGCACGTCGGCAAAGTCGACGTTGATCAGGCCGGGACGGGTGATCAGCTCGGCGATCCCCTGCACCGCACCGAACAGCACGTCGTTGGCGGCCTTGAAGGCATCCAGCAGCGTGGTGTTCTTGCCCAGCACGGTCAGCAGCTTCTCGTTCGGGATGGTGATCAGCGAATCGACCTGCTCGGTCAGCGCCTTGATCCCGGACACGGCCACCTGCATGCGCTTCTTGCCCTCGAACGGGAACGGCTTGGTGACCACCGCGACCGTCAGGATGCCCATCTCCTTGGCGATCTGTGCGACTACCGGGGCCGCACCAGTGCCAGTACCGCCACCCATACCGGCGGTAATGAACACCATGTCCGCACCCTGGAGCAGGTCCTGGATGCGCTCGCGGTCCTCCAGGGCCGCCTCGCGCCCGACCGACGGATCGGCCCCGGCACCCAGGCCCTTGGTGATGTCGCCGCCCAGCTGCAGCAGCGTCTTGGAGTCCAGGCTCTTCAGGGCCTGGGCATCGGTATTGGCGCAGATGAAGTCCACGCCGTCGAGTTGCGAGTGAACCATGTGCTGTACGGCATTGCCGCCACCACCCCCAACACCAACGACCTTGATCGTGGCGTTCTGGCTAAAGGTATCCATCAGTTCGAACGTCATGGCTGCGTCCTCTCGGTTCGTGTGTACATGTCAGTTGTTTGCCTATGGCCGGAGAGCGGTCCGACCCCCATAAACCCGGTCACTCTGATCATCAGAGCTGCCCGGAAAACCAGCGCTTCATGCGCGCCCATACACCCTGGAAGCCGCTACTCACGGGCCGGGCCTCCTGCTCCGCACGCGACTCGCGGGCGTAGAGCAAAAGCCCCACCCCCGTCGCGTGGATCGGGTTTTTCACCACATCCAGGAGCCCGGTGACGCGCTGCGGCACCCCCAGGCGTACGGGCATGTGGAAAACCTCTTCGGCGAGATCCACCACACCTTCCATTCGGGACGAACCGCCGGTGAGGACCACCCCGGCGGCAATCATTTCCTCGGTACCGCTGCGGCGCAGTTCCGCCTGCACCAGCTGCAGCAGCTCCTCGTAGCGCGGCTCGACCACGGAGGCGAGCGTCTGGCGCGACAGCCGCCGTGCAGCGCGATCGCCGACACCGGGGACCTCGATGGTCTCGCCCGGGTCGGCCAGCGTGCGCAACGCGCAGGCGTACTTGATCTTGAGTTCGTCGGCGTACTGGGTCGGCGTGCGCAGGGCGACCGCGATGTCGTTGGTAACCTGATCGCCAGCGATCGGGATGACCGCCGTGTGCATAATCGCGCCGTGGGCAAAGACGGCGATGTCGGTGGTGCCACCGCCCACGTCGACGAGGCACACCCCCAAATCCTTTTCGTCCTCGCTGAGCACCGAGTAGCTGGAGGCGAGCTGTTCGAGGATGATGTCGTCCACCCGCAGCCCGCAGCGCTCCACGCACTTGACGATGTTCTGCGCCGCCGAGACCGCGCCGGTGACCAGGTGCACCTTGGCCTCCAGGCGTACCCCGGACATCCCGATCGGCTCGCGGATGCCCTCCTGCTCGTCGATGATGTATTCCTGCGGCAGCACATGGAGGATGCGCTGATCGGCCGGGATCGCGATCGCGCGGGCAGCATCGATCACCCGGTCGACGTCGCCGGCGACCACCTCTCCGTCCTTGATCGCGACCACGCCGGTGGAGTTGTAGCTCTTGATGTGAGAGCCGGCGATCCCGGTGTAGACCGAATGGATCTCGCAGCCGGCCATCAGCTCGGCCTCCTCGACCGCGCGCTGGATCGACTGGACGGTGGACTCGATGTTCACGACCACGCCCTTCTTCAGCCCGCGCGACGGGGAGGAGCCGATGCCAATGATCTCGATCTCGCCCTCGTCGGTCAGCTCGCCGACGATCGCCTCGATCTTCGAGGTGCCGACATCCAGGCCGACGATCAGTCCGGGTTCCGACTTCTTTGCCATCATCTTTCTGCGTCCTGTCGTTCGTGTCATCGGGCGTTGCCGCCGTTGTTGTCCGCTTCTTCGGCCCAGGCCACAGCCAGACCGTGCGGATAGCGCAGATCCACTCGCGCAATCGGGGCGTCCTCGCGCGCCCTCAGGGCCGGCGCCGCGCGTACCAGCTGGCCCAGCCGGTTCAGATTCACGTCGCGGCCCATCAGGACCTCGGCCCCGTCGGACAGGTGTATGGTCCAGTCATGCCGCTTGCCCTCGTGCACGCCCACCACCTCGAAACCGGCGTCGGCCAGGCGCGCGGAGACCTCCAGGTAGCGGTGCATCAACACCACCTGACGGCCGTCCTCGCCGGCCAGTGCCGGCAGGAAATCCCATTCGGCGAGATCCACCGGCCCGAACAGGCGCCCATGGCGGTCGACCAGGTGGTCGTCGCCCCACTGGGCCACCGGGACCGGCTCGGTCACGTGGATCTCCAGGGTGTCCGGCCAGCGCCGACGCAGTTGTACGCTGTCCACCCAGGGCATCGCCTGCAGCTCCCCGCGCAGCACCTCGAGGTCCGTACCCACGAAACCCGGTGCATGCGCCCGTACCCGCTCGAGAATCACGTCCGTGTCGGCGTGACGCGGCTCGCCGGTAATCTGGATGGAGCCGATCGGCAGATGCTGATCCGGGTCGAAGTGCAGCCACAGGCTGAAGCCCAGCACCAGCGCCCCGGCCAATCCCATGCCGGCGAGCAGGCGTAGCCCCGGCCCGGTCATAGCCTGTAGCCGCGACGGCCCAGAGGGCCGCCGCGCGGGTCGCGTTGTACGTCGCGCGTTCAACGCAGCCCTCCGCATTCAAAGCTGGAATCGAGGATGCGCAGGCACAGCTCGTCGAAGTCGATGCCCGCCTGCGCGGCGGCCTTCGGCACCAGCGAGTGGTCGGTCATGCCGGGGATGGTGTTGACCTCGATCAGGAAGTTCTCGCCGTGTTCGTCCTGCAGGATGTCCACCCGGCCCCAACCGCAGCCCTCGAGGGCAGCAAAGGCGGCGATGGCCAGCGACTGCAGCTCCAGCTGCGCACTGCGCGACAGGTCCGGGGGCGGGCACAGGTAGCCGGTATCGTCCGCCTCGTACTTCGCGTGGTAGTCGTAGAAACCGCTCGCCGCGCGAATCTCGATCACCGGCAGGGGCTCGTTGCCGAGCACCGCAACCGTGTACTCGCGTCCGGTGATCCACTGTTCGGCGAACACCTGGCCCGGCTGCACGCGCGCCGCATCAAAGGCGGCCGGCAGGTCTTCAGCACGATCGACCCGGGTGATGCCCAGGCTGGAGCCACCGCGCGCGGGTTTGACGATCAGCGGCAGGCCGAGGGCATCCGCCACCGCCTCCGGATCGAAGCCCGGTGTCAGCAGGCGATACGGCGCACTCGGGAGGTTCGTGCCCGCCCAGAGGCGCTTGCAGGCCAGCTTGTCCATACCCAGCGCCGAACCGAGGACCCCAGTCCCGGTATACGGCATGCCGGCCATGTCCATACAGCCCTGCAACGTCCCGTCCTCGCCGCACTCGCCATGCAGTGCGATGAACACCCGGTCGTAGCCCTCCAGCGCCATGCACCGCGCCGTCTCGCGGGTAAGGTCAACGGCATGGGCATCGACGCCCTGGCGGCGCAGCGCCGCCAGTACAGCGTTGCCACTCTTGAGCGAGATGTCCCGCTCGCCGGACCAGCCGCCCATCAGGACCGCCACGCGCCCGTATTCTTCCGGTTTGCGCCTGCTCATTGCCTTCCCTCGATTGTCTCGTCCATGGGGCGCGGTCGACCCAGCAGCCGCACCTCGGGCTCCAGGCACACACCAAAGCGCCGCTCCACCTCGCTTTGGGCGTGGTGCAGCAGCCACTCGATGTCGGCGGCCTGCGCCGCGCCATCGTGGGTAATGAAATTCGCGTGCTTGGGGGAGATCTCCGCGCCACCGTGGCGCAGCCCCTTCAGTCCCGCCTCCTCGATCAGGCGCGCAGCGTGATCACCAGGCGGATTGCGGAACACCGATCCGCACGACGGCAGACCCAGCGGCTGCGTGCGCGAGCGCTCACGCAGCAGCTCCTTGATGCGCGCCGTGCCGGTGGCCGGATCGCCCGGTTCCAGCTGCAGCACGCAGCCGGTAAACCACTCTTCCGGACCCTCGACGCTGCGATAGCCGATGCGGTACTCGCCCGGCTCACGCTGGTGCTCCTGTCCGTCGGCATCCACGGTGGACACCGACTCGACCAGCGGCCAGATCTCGCCGCCCCAGGCCCCCGCGTTCATGCGCAAGGCACCGCCCAGGGTGCCCGGTATGCCGGCCAGAAATTCACCGCCCACAAGTCCCTGGCGCGCACAGAAACGGGCGGCCTGGGCGCAGGCGAGCCCTGCCCCGAGCCGCACGCGGTTGCCCTCCAGGCGCTCGCGTTCGTTGAGCACCCCGGACAGGTGGACCACCAGGCCTTCGATGCCGCCGTCGCGGATCAGCACGTTGCTGCCCAGGCCCAGGAAGGTAACCGGCATCGCGGGGGCATGACGGGCGTGATCCGCCAGCGCCGACACGAGATCG
The DNA here is from genome assembly GCF_000381425.1 of Thioalkalivibrio sp. ALRh. Taxonomy (NCBI): domain Bacteria; kingdom Pseudomonadati; phylum Pseudomonadota; class Gammaproteobacteria; order Chromatiales; family Ectothiorhodospiraceae; genus Thioalkalivibrio; species Thioalkalivibrio sp. ALRh. The sequence goes on along the minus strand of NZ_KB906519.1, from coordinate 1,602,742 downwards.
GCCCGGTCCACCGGCCGGAACAGCCAGTCGGCCGGACCGCCCACACGCCAGGAGGTCAGCCCCGCCAGCGGGGCATCGGGCCGTACCTCGCCCCGAGGGGCGTGGGCGAACGGGCCGTTCACCGGTTCCACCGCGCGCGCCGCCATCATGTCGTACTCCCGGGGCGTTTCATCGCTCCCAGCTGGTCCGGCAGCAGGCTGGCCAGCCGACCGATATCGCCGGCCCCCTGGGTGATCACGACATCGTTCGGCTTCAGCATCCCGGACAGGACCTCGGCGACGTCGGCCGCATGCTCGACGAACACCGGCTCGACCTGCCCGCGCAGACGGATCGCCCGCGCGAGGCTGCGGCCATCGGCGCTGGGGATCGGTTCCTCGCCGGCGGGATAGACCTCCAGCAGGATCAGCACATCGGTCTCGGACAGGGCCTCGGCGAAGTCCTCGAACAGGTCGCGGGTGCGGGTGTACCGGTGCGGCTGGAACACGGTGATGCGCCGCCGGTCGGGCCAGGCGTCGCGCGCCGCGGCCTGGGTCGCCTCGATCTCGCGCGGGTGATGGCCGTAGTCGTCGACCAGGGTCAGCGGGCCCTGCGCGGTCTCGAGCTCCTGCACCTGGAAGCGCCGCCCGATCCCCTGGAAGCGCTCGAGCGCCGCCTGGATCGCCGCAGGGGCAACCTCCAGTTCGTGCGCGACGGCCGCCGCTGCCAGGGCATTGAGCACGTTGTGCCGCCCGGGGAGGTTCAGCGTGACCGGGAACGCGGCCTGCCCGGGCAGCTTCAGGTCGAAGAACATGCGCACGCCTTCCTGGCGCACGTTCAGGGCGCGCACATCGGCTTCCGCCTCGATGCCGTAGGTCAGGCGCGGGCGCTCCAGTTCGGGATAGAGATCGCGCACCTGCGGGTCGTCCGCGCACAGCACGGCGATGCCGTAGAACGGCAGGTGATGCAGGAACTCGAGGAAGGTCGCGCGCAGGTTGCCGAAGTCGTTGCCATAGGTGCCGAGGTGGTCGGCATCGATATTGGTCACGATGCTGATCATCGGCTGCAGGTGCAGGAACGAGGCGTCGCTCTCGTCGGCCTCGGCCACCAGATAGTCGCCCGCCCCCAGATTCGAGTGACTGGCCGTGCTGTTCAGGCGCCCGCCGATCACGAAGGTGGGGTCCATACCGGCCTCGGCGAGCACGCTGGCCACCAGGCTGGTCGTGGTGGTCTTGCCGTGGGTACCGGCCACGGCAATGCCGTAGCGAAAGCGCATCAGCTCCGCCAGCATCTCCGCGCGGCGCACAATCGGGATCCCTCGGCGGCGGGCCGCCTGCACCTCGGGGTTGGAGGGATCGATTGCGCTGGAGACGACCAGCACATCGGCCTCGGCGACGTTTTCTTCGGTATGCGCGGGTGACACCGGGATGCCCATGCCCGTCAGTCGCGCGACCATCGCCGACTGCCCGAGATCCGATCCGGAGACCTCGTAGCCCAGCTGATGCAGAACCTCGGCGATCCCGCTCATGCCGGAGCCACCGATCCCGACACAGTGAATGCGGCGGATGCGGCGCATCGCGTGGCGGGGCAGACGCGGGGCATTCATGAGTTCTTCCTCCCGCGCCGGGCATGGGCCATCTCCAGGCAGGCCTCGGCCAGACGCTCGGCAGTGTCGGGGCAGGCCTGTTCGCGGGCCAGCCGGGCGCGCTCGCGCAGGGCCTCGCGGCCCAGCGGACGTACGATCTCGGCGACCCGCTCTGGCGTCAGATCGGTATCGGCCAGGCGCCAGGCCGCACCCGCCTCGACCAGAGCACGGGCATTGGCGGTCTGGTGATCATCAACCGCATGCGGATAGGGCACGAACAGGGCCGGGACACCGGCCGCCGCGACCTCGGCCACAGTCAGCGCCCCGGCCCGGCAAATCACCAGATCCGCCCAGCCATAGGCCTCGGCCATGTCTTCGATAAACGGGGTCACCTCGTATTCCAGCGCGGTCTCGGCATAGGCCGCGCGGGCCTCATCCAACGTACGCTCCCCGGCCTGGTGGCGAATCACCATCGGCTGCGCGTCGCGGGCCTGCTCGAGCCCCGCCGGCACCATGCGGTTCAGCGAGCGCGCCCCAAGGCTGCCACCCAACACCAGCACCCGCAGCGGGCCCGAACGCTCGTCGAAGCGCTGCTCCGGCTCCGGCAACGCGGCGATCTCCGCACGGACCGGATTGCCCACCACGGTCACGGTGTGACGCTCCGGGAAGGCGTGATCGAAGCCCGCATAGACCCGGTCCGCGATGCGCGCCAGCCAGCGGTTGGTCAGGCCGGCGACGGCGTTCTGCTCATGGATCGCCAGGGGGCGCCCCAACGCAGCGGCCATCAGGCCGCCGGGGCCGGCCGCAAATCCGCCAAAGCCGATCACCGCGGCCGGACGCAAGCGGGTAATCAGGGCCAGCGCCGCCCACAGCGAGATCCCGAGGCGCCAGGGCGCCAGCAGCAGTCCCGCCAACCCCTTGCCGCGCACGCCGCTGATCGGGAGGGTGTGCAGCTCGATGCCCGCCGCAGGCACCAGACGCGTCTCGATCCCGCGCGCGCTGCCCAGCCAGAGGACCTCGACGCCACGGGCGCGCAGGGCGTCGGCGACCGCCAGCCCCGGGAAGACGTGTCCACCGGTACCGCCGGCCATGATCAGGATGCGCAGGGGATTGTTCATGCCCGCCCCCTCTTGCGCCGCGGCGCTGTCGACTGGCGCGGGGCCGGGATCTGCGCCTCGCGATAGACCCGCATCACCAAACCGATCGCCATCAGCGTGACGATCAATGAACTGCCGCCGTAGCTGAGAAATGGCAGCGTCATACCCTTGGTCGGCAGCAGCCCCATGTTCACCGCGAGATTGAGCGCACTCTGCAGCGCCAGCCAGATCGCGACACCAAAGGCCAGGTGCGAACCAAATGCATGCCCGGCACGCTCCGCCCAGAGCCCAATCTTCACGCAGCGCCAGACCACGACCGCAAACAGCGCGATCAGTGCGATCACACCGATAAAGCCAAACTCCTCGGCGAAGACCGCGAACAGGAAGTCGTTATGGGCCTCCGGCAGGTAGAACAGCTTCTGCACGCTGTTGCCCAGACCGGCACCGAACCAGCCGCCAGACCCGATCGCGATCAGCGACTGGGTCAGCTGGAACCCGGTCGCGAACGGGTCCTGCCAGGGGTCGAGGAATGCGGTCAGGCGCGCGACCCGGTAGGGCGCAGCCACTGCGACGAAGGCCATACCCACCGCGATGGTCGCGCCGAGCGCGGCGAACTGCCACAGCTTGGCGCCGGCCAGGAACAGCATGCCCATACCGATCGCCAGCATGATCGCCGCGCCACCAAAGTCAGGCTGCAGAAGCAGGAGTACTGTCCCGAAGCCCAGCACGACCAGCGGGCGGACAAAGCCGCGCAGGTGCAACCGCAGGGTCGAGTAATGACGCACGATGTAGCCGGCCAGGTACATGACCACCAGCAGTTTCACCGGCTCGGCCACCTGGAGGTTGAACATGCCGATCGGGATCCAGCGGGTCGCGCCGTTCACGGTTCGGCCCACGCCCGGGAGCAGGACCGCAATCAACAGCACCATGACCAGGATCAGCAACCAGGGACCGGCGCGCTCCCAGCGCTCCAGCGGGATCGCCCACATCACGGTCGCCAACGCCAGACCGATGGCGGCGAACAGGACCTGGCGCTGGAAGAAGTGCCAGGTGTTGCCATAGTAGCGCTCGCCCAGGTCCATCGAGGCCGAGGCGACCATGATCAGACCGAGCCCCAGCAGCAACGCGGCCGCGGCCAGCAGCGGCAGGTCCACGCTGTTGCGCAGTCCATCGAGCGAGTCGCGCGAGGGCAGTCCGAGGGGCAGCGATCCGGTACTCATGCCGCTCGCTCCCGCACGGCCCGCGCGAAGTCGTTGCCGCGGGCCTGATAGTTCTCGTACATGTCGAGGCTCGCGCAGCCCGGCGAGAGCAGCACGGTGTCTCCGGGCTGCGCCCAGGCCGCGGCCTGTGCCACGGCGGCGGTCATGTTGTCCACCCGCTGGACCGGCACCACCGAGGCCAGGGCCCGGGCAATCAGCGGAGCATCCTCGCCGAGCAGCACGACGCCCCGGACCTTGCCGGGCACGTAATCCGCCAGCGGCGAGAAATCCTGCCCCTTGCCCTGCCCACCGGCGATCAGCACCAGAGGCCCCGGCGTACCCCGTAGCGCGGCCAGGGTCGCGCCCACGTTGGTGCCCTTGGAGTCGTTGACGTAGTCGACCTCGGCCACCCGCGCGATCCACTGCGAACGGTGCGGCAGGCCCGCGAAGTCGGCCAGCGCAGCCAGCGCCTCGCTACGCGCCTGCGTTGATTCCAGCCACGGCCAGGCCAGCGCCAGCGCGGCCAGGGCATTGGCCCAGTTGTGCTGTCCGCGCAGACGCAGGCGCGCGGTGGACAGCAGGCGTTCCTCGCCACGCACCAGGTCCGGCTCGGCCGCGCCCGTCGTCACGCCGAAGTCGGTCGCGGCCAGCGGGGCATCCAGCCCGAACGAGACCACGCGCAGACCGGCCGGCAGGGGCAGCTCGCGCAGCCAGGGGTCATCGCGATTGAGCACACCGCGAGCGGCACGGTCGAGGATGCGGGCCTTGGCCTGGATGTACGCGGCCAGATCCGGGTAGCGATCCATATGGTCGGGCGAGATATTCAGGATCGCGGCGCCATCCGGCACCAGGTGCTCGCTGCGTTCGAGCTGGAAGCTGGACAGCTCCAGGACATAGACCTCCACCGCCGGGTCCAGGAGGTCCAGCGCCGGGGTGCCGAAGTTGCCGCCGATCGCGACCTTGCGACCTGCGGCTGTCAGGATCTCGCCCACCAGGGCGGTGACCGTGCTCTTGCCGTTGGAGCCGGTGATCGCAATGACCGGGGCCTGCGCCACTGCCGCAAACAGGTCAATGTCGCCGGTGATCGCCGCGCCAGCGACCCGGGCCTGTTCGACGGCCGGGTGTTCCAGCGGGACCCCCGGCGAGACGATCAGGCGGGCATAGCCGGAGGTATCAAGACCGTCCAGCGGTCCGGCCCAGGCCTCGGACAGCCACGCGGCGGCGGCCCCGGCCGCCAGGGCCGGTGGGTCGCGGCGCGTGTCGGTGATCGCAAAGGCCTCGCCGCGCGCACGCAGGAATCGGGCGACGGACTGCCCCGTCGCTCCGGTTCCCACGATCAGATTGTGCGGCTGTGGCTTCGACATGGCGTTAGCGGATCTTCAGGGTCGCAAGACCAATCAGGACGAATACAACGGTCAGGATCCAGAAGCGCACGATCACGCGCGGCTCCGGCCAGCCCTTGAGTTCGAAGTGGTGATGCAGCGGCGCCATGCGGAAGATGCGCCGCCCGGTGAGCTTGAACGAGGCGACCTGCAGCATCACCGACAGCGTCTCCAGCACGAAGATGCCGCCCATGATCAGGAGCACGATCTCCTGACGGGTCAGGATCGCCATCATGCCCAGCGCCGCGCCCAGGGCCAGAGCCCCGACATCGCCCATAAAAACCTGGGCGGGATAGGCGTTGAACCACAAAAAACCGAGCCCGGCCCCGACCAGCGCGGCGGCGAAGACGCCGACCTCGCCCACCCCCGGCACTGCGGGGATCTGCAGGTAATCCGCGAACACCGCGTGGCCAGCTGCATAGGCGAACACCCCGAGGGCCCCGGCCACCAGCACCGCCGGCATAATCGCCAGACCGTCCAGGCCATCAGTCAGGTTGACCGCGTTGGAGGACCCGACCACGACCAGCCAGACCAGCGGGATGAACAGCCAGCCAAGGTGCAGCTCGAAATCCTTGAAGATCGGGAGATAGAAGCTCGTCTCCACCGGGCTCTGCGCGGTGGCCATGATCACGCCGGCGGCGATCAGCGCGAACAGCGTCTGCCACAGGAGCTTGGCCTTGGCCGAGAGTCCCTTGCTGTTGCCGTAGCGCAGCTTCAGATAGTCGTCCCAGCCACCAACCGCACCAAAGGCCAGCGTGGTCAACAGCACGATCCAGACAAAGCGGTTGGTCAGGTCGCTCCACAGCAGCGTGGCGACTGCCACCGCCACCAGGATCAGCGCCCCACCCATGGTCGGCGTACCGGCCTTGCTCAGATGCGACTCCGGTCCGTCGTCACGAACCTGCTGGCCGACGTTGCCGACCGTCAGCCGACGGATCATCGCCGGGCCAATCAGCAGCGCGATCGCCAGTGCGGTGACCACGCCCAGGATCGCGCGCAGGGTCAGGTACTGAAAGACCGTGAAGCCGCTATAGAACTGCGCGAGATACTCAGTCAGCGCGTACAGCATTCGCAGCCCCCCGCGCCGATGGGGCCAGTTCCAGCCCCTCGATGATGCGTTCCATGTGCTGGCTGCGCGAGCCCTTGATCAGGACCGTGGTCTCGTCCTCCAGCAGTTCCTCCAGGCGCGTCCGCAGGGCGTCATGGTCGGCAAACCACTCGCCACCCTCGCCAAAGGCCTCGGCGCTGTCGCGCGCGGCCTCGCCCAGGGCCAGGCAGTAGTCCACACCCATCGCGCGGGCCAGCGCCCCGGTCTCCCGGTGCAGCGCCGGGGTCTCGGCACCCAGCTCGCCCATCGCACCCAGCACGAGGATGCGCCGGCCGGGCATCGCGGCCAGCACCTCGAGACCCGCGCGCAGCGAGTCGGGATTGGCGTTGTAGGTATCGTCCCAGAGGCGCGCGCCGCTGGCATGCCAGAGCTCCTGCAGACGACCCTGCACCGGCGTCCAGCGCGCCAGGCCGTTGGCGATCGCGTCGATCGCCACACCCACCGCATTCGCCGCGGCGGCCGCGGCGACCGCATTGGCGGCGACATGGCGTCCCGGGCTGGCCAGGCGCAGGTCGCGGCCGGCGCCCAGGATCGTCAGGCGCAGGCGGTCGGGGGCCTGCCACATGCCCTCGATCTCGCCACCGCCCTCCAGGGAGAAACGCTGGCAATGGTGGTGTTCGTTCAGCGACAGCCAGTAGTCGGCGAACGGGTCGTCCAGATTGATCACGGCCGTGCCGCCCTGGGAGGGCAGCCCCGAGTAGATCTCGGCCTTCGCGTGGGCCACGCCCTCGAGGCTGCCAAAGCCCTCCAGGTGGGCCCGCCCGGCATTGGTGATCATGGCGACCATCGGCTCGGTCCAGCGCGCCATGCGTCCGATCTCGCCGGCATGGTTGGCGCCCATCTCGATCACCGCGTAATCGGCGTCCTCGGGCATGGCCAGCAGGGTCAGCGGCACCCCAATCTCGTTATTCAGGTTGCCCTGGGTGGCATGCACGGAGCCCACGCCCTCGAGGATGCAGCGCAGCATCTCCTTGGTCGTGGTCTTGCCATTGGAGCCGGTCAGCGCAATCACACGCGCCCGGCTGCGGCGGCGCCAGTGCTGGGCCAGCCGACCCAGGGCCTCGCCGGTATCGGCCACCACCACCTGCGGATGCCGGACATCCAGCACGCGCTCCACCAGCAGCACGGCGGCCGGCAGATCGGCGGCGACATGCTCGTGGGCATCAAAGCGCGGGCCGCGCAGGGCCACGAACAGGCCCCCTTCGAGGGGTTGCCGGGTGTCGGTGAACACCCCCTCGAAGACCCGCTCACCGTCGCCGTTTTCCAGACGGCCGCGTACGGCGTCCGCCAGTTCCTGTCCGGTCATCCGGATCATTGGCTACCCCCCCCACTGTCTCCCGCGTTCGTCCGAGCGGCGAGCTGGCGCGCCAGCTCGCGATCACTGAACGGATAAAACTGCGCACCCACCTGCTGGGTGGTTTCGTGCCCCTTGCCCGCCAGCACGATGACGTCACCCGGGCCCGCCTCGGCCACGGCCGCGCGCACCGCCGCCTCCCGATCGCCCAGCTCGCGGCAGGCCTCGGGCCGACCGCAGCCAGCCAACACGGCGGCGCGGATCGCGGCCGGGTCTTCGGAACGCGGGTTGTCGTCGGTCACGATCACCTGATCGGCGCGCGCACTGGCGGCCCGCCCCATGGCCGGGCGCTTGGTGACATCGCGATCCCCGCCACAGCCAAAGACCACGATCAGTCGGCCGGCCGTGTGCGGGCGCAGGGCATCCAGCGCCGCCGCCAGGGCCTGTTCGGTGTGGGCATAGTCCACGACCAGCAACGCCCCGCCGGGCAGTTCGAAGCGCTCCATGCGCCCCGGGACACCGCGCAGACGCGACACCGCATCGACGGCGGCCTGCCAGGAATGACCCAGCGCCCGCAGGGCGGCGAGCGTCGCCAGCAGGTTGCCGACCTGGAACAGCCCGAACAGACCCGCCTGCACCGGCCAGGCCTCGCCCGCAGCCTCCAGCGTGAAGCGAATGCCGTCGGAGCCTGCCTCGACCTCCCGCGCGACCAGATCGGCGGGCGCCCCGACGGCGCTGTAGGTGAGGGTGCGCCCAGCCGTGGTTTCGTGGATCAGGCGCTGCCCGAGGGCGTCGTCGGCATTGAGCACCGCGGTCTCCAGCCCCGGCCAGGTGAACAGCCGCGCCTTGGCGTCGGCATATGCCTGCTGGCTGCCATGAAAATCCAGATGATCCGAGCCCAGCCGGGTCAGCACGGCGACACGCACGGGCAGCCCGGCCATGCGGTCCTGCTCGAGCCCGTGGGACGAGGCCTCGATCGAGAGCGCCCGGCAGCCGTCGGCGGCCAGCTGCGCCAGGTGCCGGCGCAGGTCAATCACACCCGGAGTGGTATGACCACAGTCTTCCAGTGCTCCGAGGCGTCCCACACCGAGCGTCCCGACGACCCCCGTGGGGACACCGATCTGCTCCAGGGCACCAGCCAGCAGCTGGCTGACCGAGGTCTTGCCATCGGTGCCCGTCACCGCGACGACGGGATATTCGGCCGGCCAGGCGCCCCAAAGGGCATCGCAGATCGCGGGCAGCGCGGTGCGCAGACCGCGGAGGTGCAGCACCGGAACATCGAGGGCCGGGGCCGCCTCGGCTTCATCCCACAGGATGGCCACCGCTCCCTGCTCGGCCGCGGTCTGCGCATAGGCAAGGCCGTGGCCTTGCGTCCCGCGCAGCGCCACGAAGACAGCCCCCGGGGTCACCCGGCGGCTGTCCTGGACGAGATCGGTGACACGCTGCCCAGCGACCTCGCGCGCCAGCGCCGGCGCCCCGGCGGGCCACAGGCTGCCCAGTGTCGTGACGGTCTGGACCGTATTCGCCGCCATCATGTCGAGCCCTCGCGTTCGGCGGCGAACTGCATGGGGATCTCCGGCATCGCGTCTGGGCGCACGTTGAACATCCGCAGCGCCGAGCCGATCACGTTGCGGAATACCGGCGCCGCCACGGCGCCGCCGAAGTAGGTGCCGGCATTGGGTTCGTCGATCACCACGGCCATCACGAAACGCGGATCCGAGGCCGGCGCCAGGCCCACGAAGCTGGAGATATAGCGGTCCTCGGTGTAGCCCCCGGGGCCACTCTTGCGGCTGGTACCGGTCTTGCCCGCGATGCGGTAGCCGTCGATCGCTGCCTGACGCGCGGTACCCTCGGAACCGATCGTGTGCTCCATCATCGCGAGCACGCGCTGGGCGGTTTCCGGGGACATCACGCCCGCCGGCTCGCGCAGGTCGTCGGCAGTCTGCACCAGCCGCACCGGGATGCGCTGGCCATCGTTGGCGAAAGCGGTATAGGCCGCAGCCATCTGCAGCGGGGTAATGGAGAGGCCGTAGCCATACCCCATCGTGGCTTGCTCGACCTCGCGCCAGGTCGGGAAGTCGCGCAGGCGGCCGCTCACCTCGCCCGGGAAGTGGGTCCCGGTCGACTGGCCGAAGCCGGCCTGGTGCAGGACCTGCCAGAACCGGTCCGGCGGCATGTCCAGGGCCAGTTTGGTCGCGCCGACATTACTGGAACGCGCGATCAGGGTGGTCAGGTCGATCACGCCATAGTCACGAAAGTCGCGCACGGTCAGGCGCCCGACACGCATGGTCCCGGGACGGGTGTCCAGGGTCACATTGGGGTCGATGATGCCCGCATCCAGGGCCGCCGCAACGGTGAAGGGCTTGATGACGGACCCCGGCTCCATGCTGTCGGTCAACGACCGGTTGCGCGCGAGTTCCGAGCGGATCGAACCGCGATTGTTCGGGTTGAAGCTGGGCTGATTGACCATGGCCAGGACATCACCCGTACGGGCATCCAGCAGCACGGCCGACCCGCCCTGGGCATCGTGCTCCGCCACCGCGGCCTTCAGTTCGCGGTAGGCCAGATACTGCAGGCGCTGATCGATGGTCAGGCGCAGCGTGCGGCCGTCGCGTGCGGGGCGGATACTGGCCACATCGCGGATCGTGCGTCCGTGGCGGTCGCGCAGCACACGCTTGGCACCCGGCGCGCCCGACAGCCAGTCGTTGAACGCAAGTTCGACGCCCTCCTGCCCGCGATCGTCAATATCGGTGTAGCCAAGGATGTGCGAGGTCGTCTCGCCATGCGGGTAGTAGCGCCGGAACTCACGCGTCAGGCCAAGCCCCTGAACACGCAGGGCGGTCACCTGCTCCGCCTGGGCCGGCAGCATATGCCGACGCAGGTACATGAACTCCCGGCTGGCACGCGCCTCGATGCGCTCGGCCAGCCAGTCGGCGTCGACCTGCAGCGCCTCGGCCAGCTCGGGCCAGCGATCGCGTTGCTCGAGCAAGTCCTTGGGATTGGCCCAGGCGGTCTGCACCGGAGCGGAGATCGCCAGCGGCTCGCCATTGCGATCCGTGACCATGCCGCGATGGGCCGATTCGGTCAGCGTACGCACCTGACGCTGCTCGCCCTGCTGCGTCAGGAAGTCGCGGCTGAGCACCTGCAGATCGATTGCACGCAGCACCAGGGCCACCAGCACCAGCGCGGAGACGACCAGCAGCACCTTCAGGCGGCCATGGCTGACCTGGCGCTTCAGCGCTCCCATGTGCGCCCCCCGATCACCACGATGCGATCCGGCTCGGGCTTGATCATGCCCAGTTCCTCAAGCGCCTGCTGTTCGATGCGGCCCTGCGTCGCCCAGGTCGACTGCTCGATCTGCAGCTGCGTCCACTCCAGGTTCAGCGCGTCGCGCTCCGAAAGCTCCGACTGATGCGTGATAAAGGCCTGACGTGCCTCGTGCTTGGCCGCCACCACCCCAACGGCGGAGGCAAAGACCCCGGTCGCCAGGATGATCAGGATGAAGCCGCGAAAGACCATCAGGTGCGCTCCCCCACGCGCAGTACCGCCGAGCGTGCACGCGGGTTGCGGCGCTGCTCTTCGGCGTCGGCACGCACGGGCTTGCCGATCGGGCGCCACGTGCGCTCGGGCGTTTCGGGCATCACCGGCAGCCCGCGCGGCAGGCGCGCGTCCGGGCGCGGGCCACGCAGCGCCTGCTTGACCATGCGGTCCTCAAGCGAATGAAAGCTGATCACCACCATCCGCGCGCCCGGGTGCAGGACCTCCGGGATCGTCTCGAGCCACTGCTCCAGCTCCTTTAGCTCCCGGTTCACATGGATGCGCAGGGCCTGGAAGGTACGCGTCGCCGGATGCTTGCCTGGCTCGCGCCCAGGAACCGCGCGGCGCACGATCTCGGCCAGCTGCGCGGTGCGCGTGATCGGGGCCTCGGCGCGCGCCGCAACGATCGCACGGGCGACGCGACGGGAATGACGTTCCTCGCCATAGTGGTAGATCACATCCGCAATCTCGTCCTGCTCCGCGCGGGCCAGCCAGTCCGCCGCGCTCTCGCCCTGCGCAGGGTCCATGCGCATGTCCAGCGGCCCGTCGTGCTGGAAACTGAAACCACGCTCCGGGGTATCCAGCTGCGGGGAGGAGACCCCCAGATCCAGAAACACACCATCCGGCGCACGACCGGGGAAGCGCCGGCGCAGGGTATCGGTCATCGCCGAGAAAGGGCCTGGCTCGAAGGAGAAGCGTGGATCGTCCGCAAACGAAGAGGCGGCCGCAGCCGCCTCGGGGTCCCGGTCCATCGCCAGCAGGCTTCCGCCGGCGCCGAGGCGATCGAGAATCGCGCGACTGTGCCCGCCGCGCCCGAAGGTCCCATCTACATAGAACCCGTCAGCGCGCACGGCCAGCCCCTCCAGCACCGCGTCGCGCAGCACCGGGATATGAGTGGCGTTTTCCGTCATGGTCACAACGCAATGGACTCGAGCGCGTCGTCATCCACGTCACCCCCCAGCGCCTGCTCGCAACGGGCCTCCCAGGAATCGGCATCCCAGATCTCGAACTTGTTGCCCTGCCCCAGCAGCACCGCCCGCTTGTCGAGGCTGGCGTACTGGCGCAGCGGCGTCGGCAGCAGGAGACGGCCGCTACCGTCCAGCTCGCACTCGGTCGCATGGCCGACCAGGAGGCGCTGCAGGTTACGGACCTTCGGATTCATGTTGGGGCGGGACATCAGACTTTGCTCGATGCGCTCCCACTCGGGGAACGGGTACAGGAGCAGGCATCGGTCGGGGTCTACGGTAATCACCAGCTGGCCGCCACAGGATGCCGCCAGCGTATCGCGATAGCGCGCAGGCATGGCCAAGCGGCCCTTGGCATCCAGATTGAGTTGGCTTACGCCTCGAAACATGGCCGGTACCGGTTGCGGTGGTCACCCACCTTTCCCCACCTTTTCCCACTTTTCGACACTATAGGTACGGCTATCTCCAGGAGTCAAGAAAATTGACCCGAAAAAACCAAAAATAAGCGTTGAATCACAGAGACTTAGCGAACACCTGCCCAGCGACGGTGCAGCCAGAAAATAAGACCCCAAAAGCCGCGTCTTGAGGGCCACACTTAAGAAACTACTTCACTATTTTTCGGCAAGAACCGCCGACACGGAGAGACACGGACCCACGGATGGGGCCGCAAAGGTGGGAAAAAGTGGGAGCCGGCCGTAAGCCGGGTTCTGTCGTGGACAGTCATTCATCTGGGACGTCCGTCACCGGACGCCTCGAGCAGCCTACCCGGGTGCGATGCGGGCCACACCATGCACCCCTATTTGGCCTTGCTCCGGACGGGGTTTACCCTGCCACGGACTGTTACCAGCCGTGCGGTGCGCTCTTACCGCACCATTTCAACCTTACCTGTGCCCGAAGGCCATCGGCGGTATATTTTCTGCGGCACTTTCCGTCGGCTCGCGCCGCCCAGGCGTTACCTGGCGTCCTGCCCTGTGGAGCCCGGACTTTCCTCCGCATCCAGTGGATACAGCGACTGCCAGGCCAGCTCCCGCGCTCCTTTTACGCCCGCACCTGCAACAACGCAAGGAAAAACCCCATCAACCCTCGTCCTTCAGCCGCAGGGCCCGGGCATAGACACGGTTGCGCGGCAGTCCGGTGGCATCGGCAAGGACCCGCACCGCGCGTTTCAAGGGGAGCTCCCCCAGCAAGGCCCCCAGCAGGCGCTCATATTCGTCAGCCAGCGGGGCATCCTCGGACTCCGGGTCGGCCGCCTGCGGCGCCGGCGCGAGGATCAGAACGAACTCACCCCGCAGCCGATTGGCATCGGCATCGAGCCAGGTCGGGAGCCCGCCAGCGGCTCCTCTATAGTGTTCCTCGAACTGCTTGGTCAGTTCGCGCCCCAGGAACACCAGCCGCTCCGGCTCCAGTGCGGCCAGGTCGTCGGCAGCGGCGCGTACGCGATGCGAGGACTCAAACAGGATTGTGGTCACCGGCTGGGCCAGCAAGGTCTCCAGGCGGCGACGGCGGGCCCCACCAGCATGCGGCAGGAAACCCTCGAAGCAGAAACGATCGGACGGCAGGCCGGCGACGGCCAGCGCCGCGAGCGGGGCGCTGGCGCCGGGCACCGCGCGCACCGGCAGCCCCGCCTCCGTGGCCGCTCGTACCAGCCGGTAGCCGGGATCGGATACCAGCGGCGTACCGGCATCCGAGATCAACGCGAGATCGTCGCCCGCCTCCAGCGCAGACAATAAAGAGGGGATCCGGTCGCGCTCGTTATGCTCATGGAGACTGACCAGCGGGGTCTGCACCCCCAAATGCGCCAGCAGCCCGCCGCTGTGTCGCGTATCCTCCGCAGCGATACGCGAAACGCGCGCCAGCACGTCACGGGCACGGGGGCTGAGATCGGCCAGATTGCCGATCGGGGTGGCAACCACCCATAACGTGCCGCAATTCGTTGACACAACCTGATGCGCTTTCAATACTGACTCCCCAATACGCTGAGCATCTCGCTATCGTGAACCTATACCTCTCTCTAGCCGCCGGGGGGCGCTACCGGGGCCGTCTGGCCCTGAGCCTGCTCGCCGGCGCAATCCTCGCCGGCTGCGCGACCCCGCGCCCGGACCCAACCCCCGCCCCGGACCCGGAGGAGGAACGACCCGAGGTCGTTGACCTGCCGGCCGAGCAGCAGGCGCCGATCCTGATCAGCGAGGCCTGGGCGGACCCGCAGCCGGACAACGTGCGCGCGGCGATCGACGCGGTCCTGAGCCTGGACGACCCCGACGGCGACCTGGTCGACCGCGCGGACGCGCTGTGGCGCGACCTGGATGCCCAGCACCGGGAACCGCTGGCGGACCGTGTGCGTGGCGGCCGCCTGGCGGCCACCCGTGGCGAATGGGAGACTGCGCGCGAGCGACTCGGCGCCGATGACCCGGACGACGAGACCCGTACGCCCGAGGTTTACCGCGAGGGTCTGGCCCTGCATGCACGCCTGCTGGAGCATGAGCGTGAATGGTATCAGGCGCTGGACGCCCGTTTGCGCCTGGATGGGCTGCTCCTGCTGGAGCCCGATGACCAGACCGTTAACCAGGAACGCATCTGGGGCCTGCTCTCGGCGCTTCGACCCGCACAGCGTGACCGCCTGGCGGCGGGCGAACACCCGGATGCCGAGCCCTGGGTGTGGCTGTTCAGCGGACTGCGCAGTGTCAATTCGGAAGAAGACGCCCGCCGCGTGGCTGGCCAGTGGCGCGAGCGCTATCCGTCGCACCCGGCCAACAGCCTGCTCCCGGAACTGGTCGCAAGTCACCCGCTCCAGCCCGAGGCGCCGGAAACGATCCTGGTCCTCCTGCCGCTGTCCGGTGATCTCGCCCAGCTCGGCAATGCAATCCTCGACGGCATCACGCGCGCCTACTACGCGGAGACCGGGGGCCACGGCCGCCTGGTGGTGCGCGACACACGCGGCGACCCTGACACGGCAGCAGACCTCTACAGGCGCGGCGTCGAAGACGGCGTAAACCGCATCATCGGGCCGCTCAACCGCGATGCGGTACGCGCAGTGGCTGCGAGCGAAGAGACTCGTCCGACGCTGCTGCTCAACCGCACACAGCTCGACGGCAACGGGGCCTTCGGCACGCTGGCGCTGAACCCGGAAGAGGACGCCTACGCCGTGGTGGATCGCGCGGTACGTACGGGCTGGCGCAACCCGCTGGTCATCCTGCCCGAGGGCGAGTTCGGCGACCGCATTGCCGAGGCCTACCAGGATGCGCTCGCCGACCACGGCCTGCGGCCGCGCGATATCGTGCGCCTGCGGCCGGACGCCGAGGACATCAATGCCCGCGTGGGCAATGCGCTCGGGATTGAGCAGAGCGAGGCGCGCATTCGCGACGTCGCCCGCCGTACCGGGCTAAACTTGGAAGGCGACCCCCAGGTTCGGGGTGATGCCGATCACCTGTTCGTGACCGGAACCTCGCGCCAGATGCGCCAGCTCGTGCCCTACCTGCACTTCCACGGCGCGCGTCAACTCCCGATCATGGCAACGCCTCATATCTACGCCGGACAGCCGGATGCCAATCGCGACCGCGATCTCAACGGCATCGTCTTCCCGGACGCGCCCTACCTGTTTACGACCATCGAGCCGCTGAACGGCGAAATGGCCGAAGGGGCGACTGACGAGCTCCCGCGCTTCGTCGCGCTGGGCATGGATGCGATGCGGCTGAGCCTGCATGATCGCGCGGTACGCGAGGCCAGCCACCATCAAATCGTCGGCGGGTCCGGCACCTGGTCACTGAACCCGATCAGCGGGGACTGGGTGCGCGAGCCGGTCTGGGCGCGCTTCGAGAGCGGCGCACCACGCCAGCTGGGGTCCACCAGCGAAGGCAGCTGACCGATGTTCCGCCCGGGCGTGACCGGCCAGGCCGCCGAGGACCGTGCGGCGCACTACCTGACCGGGCAAGGCCTCACCCTGGTGGCGCGCAACGTGCGCCGCCCCTGGGGCGAGCTGGACCTGGTCGCACGCGAGGGCGACACGCTGGTACTGGTCGAGGTGCGCAAGCGTAGCCACCGCGGCTTTGGCGGCAGCGCCGAGAGTATCGATTCCGGCAAGCGCAAACGCCTGCTGCGGGCGGCCGAGGGCTACCTGCAGGAGAGCCGCTGGCAAGGCCCCGTGCGCTTCGATGTCGTGCTGCTGGACGGCGACGACACGATTGAATGGCTGCCCGACGCGATTCAGGGGGACCCGTCATGACACCGCTGGCACGCGAAATCGAGCAACTCCTTCCCGCCGAAGACCGCCTGCTGGACCCGGCCGATTGCTGGGCCTATGGCGCGGACAACTCCAAGCTGCACGCGCCGCCGGATGCCGTCGCCTTCGCCCGCGACGCCGAGACGGTCGCTGAACTCGTCCGACTTTGCCGACGCCTCGGGGCGCCTGTGACCTGCCGCGGACGCGGCACCGGCACCACAGGAGCGGCGGTCCCTGATCATGGCGGACTGGTCCTGTCGTTCGAGCGCATGAACCGGATCCTGGAGGTCGACCCGGCGAACCGCTGGCTGATCGCGGAACCCGGAGTGACCAACGGTGAGTTGCAGGAAGCGGCAGGCGCCCACGGGTTTTTCTGGCCCCCGGACCCCACGAGCAGCGCCTACTGCACGCTCGGCGGCAATCTGGCCTACAACTCGGCGGGCCCCCATGCCGTGAAGTACGGCACGCCACGAGACAACACCCTGGGGCTTGCGGCGGTCGCGGGCACCGGCGAGGCCTTCCGTACGGGCGTGCACACGACCAAGGGCGTCGTCGGGTATGACCTCACCCGGCTGCTCATCGGGTCCGAAGGCACCCTCGCCGTGATCACCGAAGCCACGCTGCGCCTCACACCGAAACCCGAGGCGACACGCCTGATTCAGGCCATTTATCGGACCGTGGGCGACGCGGCCGCCGCCGTATCGCGGCTGATGGGCCGCGCGGAGGTCCCGTCGGCCCTGGAGTTCATGGACCATTCGGCGATCGCAATGATTCGTGACTATGCCCCCGACTGCCCACTGCCCCGCGACGCCGGGGCTATCCTGATGATCGAGACGGACGGCACCGCGGCCGGGATCGACGCGACGACGCGCGGCGTCCGCGGCGCCGCCGATGGCGAGGGTTGCCTGCAGACCATCAGCGCGGACACCCCGGAAGAGGCCCAGGCCTTGTGGGCCGTGCGCAAGGCCCTCTCGCCGGCGCTGCGCACCGTCGCGCCGAAGAAGATCAACGAGGATGTGGTCGTACCCGTCTCGCGCATCCCCGACCTGATCGCGGGCCTCGACCGGCTCGCCCAGGCGCACGCGATCAAGATCGTGAACTTTGGTCACGCCGGTAACGGCAACATCCACGTGAATCTGTTGGTGAACCCGGACGACCCGCAGGAGCTCGCCGCCGCCGAACGCTGCCTGGACGAGGTCTTCACCCTGGTGCTGGGCCTCGGTGGCACCTTGTCCGGCGAACACGGGATCGGGCTAGTGAAACGCGCCTTTGTGGGCCGGGAGATCGATCCCGTGGCGCTGAACCTGATGGCCGGGATCAAACAGAGCTTTGATCCCGACAACATCCTGAACCCCGGCAAGGCGCCGGGGCCGGACATCACTGGGCTTACTTGACGACCTTCAGGGCGGGACCCTTGCGCTTGGCGGCCGGCTTGTCCCCGTCCTGATCCGAACCCGCGGGACCCGAGTCGTCTGGTCCGTCGCCGCCCGGGCCATCTTCCGGCCCTGGTCCCGGCTCGCTGCCGAACATCATCCCCTGCCCGTTCTCGCGCGCATAGACGGCGAGCACCGCCTGCGTGGGCACGTAGACGTCCATCGGGCTGCCGGCAAAACGCGCGGAAAAGGCGACCGCCTCGTCCCCGATATTCAGCGCCTGCACCGCAGACGGGCCAATGTTGAGCGTGATCTTGCCCTGCTCGACAAAGGCATCGGGCACTAGCGCACCCTCCACCGTGGCGTCGACCAGGATGTGCGGCGTAAAGCCGTTATCCGTGATCCACTCCCACAAAGCCCGGAGCAGATAGGGACGCGAAGAGGTCACAGCCTCAGCTCGCGCTCGGCCTCGGTGAGACTGATCTGGAAGGATTCCCGCTTGCAGACGCGATCCGCGTATTCCTGAATCGCAGTCGGCAGAGAATCGAGATCGATCCCCAGTGACGGCAGACGCCACATGACCGGAGCGATCGCGCAATCCACGATGCTGAACTCGTCACTCAGGAAGTACGGCTTCAGCTCGAAGATCTCGGCCGAGTTCATCAGGCTCTCGCGCAGGATCTTGCGCGCCTTGGTCAGCCCGCCCCCGGACGCCTTCTTCACCGCATCCAACCCCTCGTACCAGTCGCGCTCGACGCGATAAAGCGCCAGCCGCGCGGCCGCACGGGAGACCGGGTCCACCGGCATCAGCGGCGGATGCGGGAAACGCTCGTCCAGGTACTCGGTGATCACATGAGTCCCGTACAGCGCCAGGTCCCGATCCACCAGGGTCGGCACCTCGTTGTAGGGGTTGAGATCGGAGAGATCCTCGGGAAGCTCGTCCGGCCCGAGGTTGACGACATCCACCGCGATGTCCTTCTCGGCGAGGATGATACGCACGCGATGGCAGCGCACGCAGTCGTGAGCAGAAAACAGAGTCATTACGGAACGACGATTGGCGACCAGCGCCATAACTTTCTCCCTACCCCGGTCGTGCGGCACGCCGCGCCGGGCAGACGGTCAATAACACCGGCGGGCGCTCATCCGTGAGCGCCCGCCAGCGACGGTTCAGGCCGCCTAGTGTACGTCTTTCCAGTACTCCTTTTTCAAGAAGTAGGCCAGCACGGTAAACACGGCCAGGAAGATCAGGACGTACAGGCCAATACGCTGACGGTCGAGCTGCATCGGTTCGCCCATGTACGAAAGGTAGGTGACCAGGTCACGCACTGCGCGATCGTACTCGCTCTGGCTCATCGAGCCATTGCGTACAAGCTCCAGCCGCTCGTTTCCGTCATCGTCCTCGACCAGCTCCTGCCAGCCCTGCAGCTCCCACAGCACATGCGGCATGCCGACGTTGCTGAACACCGTGTTGTTGGCACCCAGCGGGCGGTCCTCGTCGATGTAGAAGCTCTTGAGGAAGGTGTACACCCAGTCTTCGCCATGAATGCGGGTCGCCAGGGTCAGATCCGGCGGCGTCACACCAAAGGCCTCGTCGGCATAGGAGTCGGACATCGCGTTCTTCATCAGCGAGCCCGGGTTCACCAGGTCGCCATCCTCATCGGTGATGAAGATGAAGTTCTCGGTGACCTGCTCTTCGGTCAGACCGATGTCGCGACCCACACGGTTGTAACGCATGTACTGGGTGGAATGACAGGCCATGCAGTAGTTCATGTACAGCCGGGCGCCGCGTTGCAGCGACGCCTGGTTGGTCACGTCCACATTGGCTTTTTGCAGATCACCGCTGGCGCTTGCAGCCGAGGCCGCCGGCACGGTGAACAGGGCCGCCAGGGCCATAACAGTCGTTGCGATAAACGTTTTCATTACGAAGTCACCCTTTCCGGAACGGCACGATCACGACCCAGACCCCGGGCAAACACCGGGACCACCATGCAGACAAACAGATGCACGGTCGGGATCAGCCAGGACCACATAATCAGGCTAGCGTCACTCGGATCGAAGCGCGTGATGTCGTAGAGGGTGTAGATACCCACGACCACCGCGAACAGAATCAGACTGGCCGCCGCGGAGCGCTCCCGACTGAGGAACCACAGCAGGAAGAAGAACGCGAAGTACACAAGCGACCAGCGGAAGCTCATTTCGCTGATCATCGTGGTCGCCTGCTGCAGACCCAGCCAGCCCAGGATCACGAAAGCCACCACGAACGCCGCCAGGTTGAACTTGGCTGCGAACGAGCGATAGCGCATCGACAGAACCGGGTTGCGGTCCAGCCAGGGGATAAAGAACAGCATCATCACCGCGGCACCCATAGCCACCACGCCGAGGAACGGATCCGGCACGGAACGCAGCACCGAGTACATCGAGGTGAAGTACCAGACCGGCGGAATCAGCTCGGGTGTAACCAGCGGGTCGGCCGGGATCATGTTGTCCGGCTTCAGGAACAGACCGCCGCCCATCGGGAAGAAGAACATGATGACGGCGAACACCATCAGGAAGACGCCGACGCCGACGATGTCCTTGACGGTGTAGTACGGGTGGAACGGGATGCCATCCTTCGGGATGCCGTTCTCGTCCTTGTTCTTCTTGATCTCGACGCCATCGGGGTTGTTCGAACCCACTTCGTGCAGCGCGATGATGTGCGCGGCCACCAGCAGGATCAGCACCAGCGGCAGGGCAATCACATGCAGCGCGAAGAAGCGCGTCAGCGTGGCATCGGACAGCAGGAAGTCACCACGAATCCAGGTCACCAGATCCGGCCCGATGTACGGGATGGTCTGGAACAGGTTCACGATCACCTGCGCGCCCCAGTAGGACATCTGACCCCACGGCAGCAGGTAGCCGGCGAAGGCTTCGGCCATCAGCACCAGATAGATCAGCACACCGAAGATCCAGATCAGCTCGCGCGGCTTCTTGTAGGAGCCGTACATGAGCGCCCGGAACATGTGCAGATAGACCACCACGAAGAACATCGAGGCGCCTGTGGAGTGCATGTAGCGGATCAGCCAGCCCCATTCCACGTCGCGCATGATGTACTCGACCGACGCAAAGGCCAGCTCGGCATCAGGCTTGTAGAACATGGTCAGGAAGATGCCGGAGACGATCTGAATGACCAGCACCAGCAGGGCGAGGGAGCCGAAGAAATACCAGAAGTTGAAGTTCTTCGGCGTGTAATACTGAGCCAGATGTTCGTTCCACATCTGGGACAGGGGGAAGCGGGCGTCAACCCAGCCCAGCAGCCCACCCTGCCACTTTTCCGCGGGATTACCGGCCATCAGACAGCTCCTCCGTCTTCATCTTCACCCACGAGCAGCAGGTTGTCCGTGATGTAGTGGTGCGGCGGCACCTCGAGGTTGTCGACCGCCGGCATGTTGCGATAGACGCGGCCGGCCATGTCGAAGCGGGAACCGTGGCAACCGCACAGCCAGCCGCCCTGCCAGTCGGAGCCCATGCCGGGATCGCCGATCTCCGGACGGAACGACGGCGAGCACCCGAGGTGAGTGCAGATCCCGATCAGCACCAGGATTTCCGGCTTGATCGAGCGATGCTCGTTCTGCGCGTATTCCGGCTGCTGGGCCTCGTTCTCGGAATCCGGATCGCGCAGGCGATCGGTCACCTGGGACAAACCATCCAGCATTTCGTCGGTACGCCGCACGATCCAGATCGGCTGTCCACGCCACTCGATGCTGACGCGCTGGCCGGCCTCGACCTCGGTCACGTCGAACTCGACCGGAGCCCCTGCTGCCTGAGCGCGAGCGCTGGGCTGCAAGGACGCCAGGAACGGGGTCGCGACCGCTGCGACACCGGCACCGCCGACGACTGTCGTCGCGGCGACGAGGAACCGGCGACGGCCTCGATTTACGCCTTGGTTTGCCATGTTTGTCTCTCCAAACAACGTGTTGAAATCGTGTCTCGGCAGCCACTCGATACGCGGACGAGGGTGCGGAGATGCCCGCAGACTGCCCCGTGAGCGCGCCGCCCTGGGCGCGCTCACGGGCGAACGGGCAGGCCACCGCGGGGCGGCCAGTAAAATCCGATAGAATTCCCGAACACGCTAATAAGGTCAAGTAGGTGAACGCCTTAAGACCGGGCGGACGGCGTCGCCAGACGCGCCCAATCGATCATAAGTTATTCATGATAAAGGCGGGATTTCAGCGCCCCCGGCAAGAGCAGATTGCCCCGCGAATGTGCGCTCGCCGGGGCGCCGGTCAGGCAGGGTTGTCGATGTCGATGAACCGGTGCTCCAGACCGAAACGTTCGGCGCACCATTCCCCCAGGGCAGGCGCCCCGTAGCGCTCGGTCGCATGATGCCCCGCGGCGAAGTAGTGCACCCCGCTCTCGCGCGCCTCGTGAGTGGTCTGCTCGGAAATCTCGCCACTGATATAGGCATCCACACCCTGCGCCGCCGCCTCCATCAGTAATGACTGCGCCCCGCCAGTGCACCAGGCAACGCGCCGAATCGGCCGCTCGCCGCCCGGCACCCACAGACACTCGCGCCCCAGCACGGCGGAGATGTGGTCGCGCAGGTCCGCCCCCGACACCTCGGCGGCAGAACGACCGTACTGGCCCACGCCGTCCTCGCGCAGCACCCCCTCGATCGCGAATCCGAGGCGATTGGCCAGTTGGGTGTTGTTGCCCAGCTCCGGATGCGCATCCAGCGGCAGGTGGTAGGCCACCAGATTGATCTCGTGCTCCAGCAGCCGGCGCAGGCGTTCACGCTTCATGCCAGTGACCACCTCTGGCTCGCCCTTCCAGAAATAGCCGTGATGCACCAGGATCGTGTCGGCCCCGTCCTCGATCGCGGCCTCGACCAGCGCCAGCGATGCCGTCACCCCGCTGACGATGCGGCGCACCTCGGCCCGCCCCTCTACCTGCAACCCGTTCGGACAATAGTCGCGAAAGCGCTCCGGCTGAAGCTCCTCGTTCAGGGCCTGCATTAATACGTCACGTTCGATCACGATCGGTTCTCCGGCTGGACCGGGATCGGCGGCTGTGCAGCCCATCCCATTTCGGTATATTCACTATATGGTGAATTTCTCGCGTTTCCTGCTGCAAGCGGCCCTGACCGGCGTGGCGATCGCCGTGGTCGTCGCCGTGTTCTTTCCGCATGTGCTTGACCGCGACCGGGGCGAGCAGGCGGAGCTGCAAGTCGCCGCCCCGCTCTCCACGACCAGCAGTGCCGCGCTCAGCTACGCCGACGGGGTCGAGCGGGCCGCGCCGGCCGTGGTCAACATCATGACCTCGCGCGTGCTCGACACCCCCGGCATCCTCGACCTGCACGAGTTCTTTGGCCAGCCCGTGCCCCCGGGCGACACCGAGCAGGCCAGCCTGGGTTCCGGCGTAATCATGACCGATCGGGGCCATATCCTGACCAACCACCACGTGATCGAGGAGGCCGACGCGATCGCTGTGGTCCTGCCCAATGGCGACGCCCATCCGGCCGAGATTATCGGCATCGACCCCGATACCGACCTCGCCGTCCTGCGCATCCGCACCGACGACGTGGCCGTGGCCACGGTTGGCCACTCCCGCGAGCTGCGGGTCGGTGACGTCGTGCTCGCGATCGGCAACCCCTTCGGTGTCGGGCAGACCGTGACCCAGGGGATCGTCTCCGCCACCGGGCGCAACCAGCTCGGGATCAACACCTTCGAGGACTTCATTCAGACCGACGCGGCGATCAACCCCGGCAACTCCGGTGGCGCACTGATCAATGCCAAGGGCGAGGTAATCGGCATCAATACCGCGATCTTCTCGCGCTCCGGGGGGTCCCATGGCATTGGCTTCGCGATCCCGGTGGACCTCGCCCGCGACGTAATGACCGAGATCATCGAACAAGGCTATGTCTCCCGCGGCTGGCTGGGGATCGAAGTCCAGGCGATGAACCGCGAACTGGCCGACTCCTTCGGGCTGGATGCCCCACGCGGGGTCCTGGTCGCCGGCATCCTGCGTGACGGCCCCGCCCAGGAGGCCGGCATCGAGATCGGCGACGTAATCACCCACCTCAATGACGACGCGGTCAACAGCCCGCGCGAGGCCCTGAATGTCATTGCACGGACCGATCCGGGCGCCGAACTGACGATCAAACTCCTGCGCGACGGCGAGGAAGTCGAGCTCGAGGCCACTGTCGCCCAGCGCCCGATCTGATACCCAATGGCACCTCCCGGATATCCGGGAGGTGCCCCTTTCTCTACCCGTTGGCAGGGGAACTGACCGTGGTCAGTATGGCCGTGACCAGCAACACCAGCCCCACCAGTCCGATCTCCATCGCGATACTGCGCCGGAGGCGCTGCGGGGCCCGGGGCTCGCCCCGCTCGAAGGCGGGCACCAGGCGCCACTTGTTGGAGGCCGCCAGCAGCAGGAGCAGGGCCACAATCAGCACCTTGCCGATCAGGAACTGCCCGTAGCCGGTAGTGAGCAGTGGCGTGACCCCGCCGAGCAGAAGCGCAGCCAGAACAACGCCCGCGAGCACCAGCAGGCCAACCCCGAACGCCGCCACCCGACCGAAGCGATCCAGGATGCGTACGGCATCCGCTCCGCCAGCTGGGTGTCCTGCCAGGCGATACAGGGGCCATAACGAACCAATCCAGAATGCAGCCGCCAGCAGGTGCAGCACCAGCAGCCCGCCGAGCAACCAGCGGGGTTCGTCGACCGTGTGCCCGACCTGGACGAAGGCGAGCATGACCAGCAACACGCCTCCGAGACTCAAGCCATGCCCGAGCCCCGGCAGGCGCCGGGCATCCAGCAAGATCGCCTGCACCAGCAGCAAGCCACTCACGGCGAGGATTAGCTGAGTCCCCTGCGCGCCCTCGAATACCATACCGAGCAGCATGGGGTCGACTGCGGCGGCACCATTGCCACCCCCGAGATACCCGGCCTGCAGCGGCCACTCGATCACGGCCAGCACGATCGCGGCCCAGGCCGCGATCGCCCCCGTGCGGCTGGCCGCCCGACGTTCCGGATCGGGCAGATCCGGAAACGCCAGGCGAAACAGCACCGCCCCGGCCGCCAGCAAGGCACCGGCATAGAAGCCGGCCGCCACCAGGATCATGGCGACCGTCCAGGCATCCACACCGGCAAGCGCAGACAGCCAGGCCACGGCTCAGTCCTCCACCGTAAAGCGGAAGGTCCCGGACATCATGTGGCCGTCACGAGCCAGGCCGCGCCAGCGCACCTCGTAACGACCCGGTTCCAGGTCGCCGGCCGGGCGCACATGGTATTCCTCGGTCGGGTCATTGCCGGGCTGATCTTCCAGGGAGACCCGGCCACGCGGGCCGATCACGTCGAACTGGGTAATGCGCATCGCGCCATCGAAGTGAATCCCGATCTCCTCCGGGGTCCCCTGCACCCTGGAGCCGTCCTCGGGCACATGCCCCATCTCGCCCTCGTGAGCCAGCAGGGGCGCGGCGACAGCCAGCAGCAGGGCCGCAAGGGCGGAACGCAGGGTATTACGGGTACGAATCGTCATCATGATTGAGTTTCCTCTTTGTTAAGTGCAGTCGTGTCGTCTTAGAGTCCGCCGGCCGCAGGCCACCAGGGGCCGCCTTGCGGCGGTCCCGGTGCCCGCACCGGTGGAAACTCAGTGGTTATGGCTTCCGTGACCGTTGTGTCCTCCATGCCCCCCGTGGCCTCCATGCCCGCCATGGGCATCGCGACTGGGGGTCGGGAGCCCGTCGGAATCCGCACCCGCGACCTTGCCGCGGCGCACCGGACTACCGAAGTCGGGGTCGCTGCTCACACGGCGGGCGACCTCCCCGTCCGGGTGCCAGTACCAGCCCGGATCACGGAAATCCCCGGGCTCCAGGTCGTCGCGCACCTTGATCAGGGTGAACATGCCACCCATGCCGATGTTGCCGAACGGTCCCTGGCCCATGCCCATCGCCAGGGTGTTCTCCGGCCCGCGCATATGGCCGCCATCGGTGTGGTCCTGGTGATCCGCCATGCCGTGCTCGCCCATGGCCATGTAGCCCGGCAGCAACGTGCGGATCTCCTCCTCGAGACCGGACTGGTCCACGCCCAGGGTGTTGGCGATGCCATGCCCCATCGGATTCATGGTGTGATGCGTCATGTGGCAGTGGAAGGCCCAGTCCCCCGGCGGTGCCGTGAACTCGATATCGCGGGTCTGGCCGACCGCCACGATCTCGGTGGTCTCCTTGCGCCACTGCTCGCGCGGCCAGCGCCCGCCATCGGAGCCGGTCACCTCGAACGACACCCCGTGCACATGCATCGGGTGGTTCCACATCGACAGGTTGCCCATGCGGATGCGCACGCGCTCGCCAGTCTTCGCCACCAGCGAGTCGATAGCCGGGAAGACCTTGGAGTTCATCGACCACAGATCGAAGTCCACCATGATCGACGGATCGGGCGTGCGGGTACCGGGATGCAGGCCCCAGTTGTGCAGCAGGATCGCGTAGTCACGGTCCACCGGTTCGATCTCGCCGTCCTTCGGGTGGATGATGAACATCCCCATCATCCCCATCGCCATCTGCACCATTTCGTCGGCATGCGGGTGGTACATGTGCGTGCCGTGCTGGTTCAGCTCGAACTCGTAGACGAAGGTCTCCCCCGGATGGATCGGCGGCTGGGTCACGCCCTTCACCCCATCCATGCCCGAGGGCAGATGGATGCCGTGCCAGTGCACCGAGGTGTATTCCGGCAGGCGGTTGGTCACGTAGATGCGGACCTTGTCGCCCTCCACCGCCTCGATGGTCGGCCCCGGGGTGGTGCCGTTGTAGCCCCAGCACTTGGCCACCGAACCGGGTGCGAACTCGTGCTCGATCTCCTCGGCGACCAGATGGAACTCCTTCACGCCGTTGTTCATCTCGTACGGCAGGGTCCAGCCGTTCGGCGTGTGCACCGGCATGTAGCCCTGTTCGGTGCGTTCGCCGGGCGTGGCGTCGCCCTCGTTGTGGTGCTCGTGACCCGTTTCGGCCATCACCCGGGTCAGGGTGGTTGCCGGCAGCATTGCCGCGCCGGCGGCCAGCAGGAAGTTACGCCGTTTCATCAGTGATGCCCTCCGTGACCGTCGTCGCCGTGGTCACCGTGATCGCCATGGTCATGATCTCCGTGATCTCCGTGATCTCCGTGATCTCCGTGATCTCCGTGATCTCCGTGATCTCCGTGATCTCCGTGATCCCCGTGATCCCCGTGATCCCCGTGATCCCCGTGATCCCCGTGATCCCCGTGATCCCCGTG